>NZ_JAGFVL010000055.1:5970-178197 GCF_017599345.1 Gracilibacillus suaedae | reverse complement strand
TGAAAATACTGTTTGTTCGAAATTAAATGCACAGTCACCTATGAAGTAATTTTGACATATATCGTGATCATAACTGCCACTCCGGCTGCCCACTTCCCTTTCCGTGGGGTTTGTCCTTCAGCTAACTTTTTCGAGCCAAAACCGCTCGAAAAAGTGGATCTTCAGGTCAAACAATTCCCACAGGAGTGAAAGTGGGCGGCCTTCGTTAAGATATGCCCTACAACACTAATCCGAAATCAACCAATCGAATTCTCCACCATATGTATTTCCATGAGTTCTATCCTTTCTATAACCAGAGCACAACAATAGCGTAGGCAGAATACGGAGACTCCTGTGGGAACTCACGCGAGCCGAAGATCCACTTGGTAAAGTGCTTTTCTTTACCAAGTTAGCTGAGGCCGTGCCCACGGAAAGCGCAGTATTCTGCCGAAGCGGTATTCGGTGCACTCTCTATGGGAGGATGGACAGAGCAGATCCTCAAGAGAGTTACTGCGTAGTTTATGGATTTTGTGCTATTATTAAATATTTTTTTCTTGAAGAGAATCATTCTTTTTTAATATTAATGAACTATATAACACGATTTCATGGGGTTTTTGATTGGATAGGATTAGAAGGCATAACTGCTACAGATCTTTCATACATTTTTAAAAAGAAAGATGGAAGAAGGGGTAGTTGTGCGAATTATTTATGTGTTTTCATTTTTTTTCATCTTAATAGTAATACAAGCTTTTCATCCATTCGATCTCTCTGCTCAAGATAATGATCATTATATGTACACTTTTGAACGACTTGTACAAGAGCAACGTTATGATGTTGCGGTCCAAACCATCGAAAACAATCAAAAGATCATTTTACAAGGAGTTGCAGAAGAAAAGAGAACATATGAACCAGTAATGAAAGAATACCTTGATAAATGTTTAGATGTACTTCAAGATAGGCAAACAACGGATTATGAGAAATCGTTAGTAGCGCAACAAACCATTATTTTATGGGATGCTATGATATCAGATAGTGCCCCACTATGGACATCTTGGAAGTATGAATTAGATGACAAGATGAATAAACTATTAGATCAGGAGCAAGTAAGTCAAGCTGAAATGGAGGAAATTGTCTTTTATGTGGAAGCAATATCCCCAGTTGTAAAATTACATTTAAATGAAGAGCAATATCAAGATTATCAACAGTCACTAAGTGTCATAATGAATAGCCATCAATCATATGATGAAATGGAATTAGAAGAATCTTTTGCACAAATATCTAAACTTAATATTGACACGCTTAATAATGCAAATGCTCATTATACAAAGTGGCTAATTTTTATAGTAATCGGTTTTATTTTCCTGAGTTTATCTTATGTTGCCTGGGCAAAATACAAGGGAGAATCTGTGTGAACATTTTAATTGACATAATGTCACTATTTGACTAAAATTGACCTTAGAAAGATGTTATTTTTGATGGAGGAATGAAAATGCTAGGGTATTTTGTCTATCTTGCTATATTAATTCTTGTGCCATTGTGGGCACAATCGAAAGTTAAAAACACCTATAAAAAGTATTCGCAAGTAATGAATTCTAACATGGTAACAGGTGCACAAGTCGCAAGAAAGATCTTAGATGATAATGGTTTATATGATGTAAGTATAGAAGAAACCAAAGGTATGTTGTCTGATCATTATGATCCTCGCAAAAAGGTAGTTCGCTTATCTAGTGATAACTATCATGGTTATTCTGCAGCAGCAGCAGCCATTGCAGCTCACGAAGTAGGTCACGCAATACAAGATGCTGAATCATACGCATTTTTGCGATTTCGCCATGCATTAGTACCAATAGCTGGTCTAGGAGATAAGATGTCGTTTATCTTTATCCTAGCCGGAATATTCTTAGGAATGATGGATTTGGTACTAGTTGGAGTAATCTTTATGTCATTCGCTGTTCTGTTCCAACTGGTGACATTACCAGTAGAATTTGATGCCTCTAACCGTGCAATGGGACAGCTTGTTTCTTCCGGGATCATCCGTAATAATGAAGAACGACAAACGAAAAAAGTGTTGAATGCAGCAGCATTAACTTACGTTGCAGCAGCACTTGTTGCTGTAGCAGAGTTAATCCGTTTTGCTTCGATGTTTTTACTTGCAAATGAGGAATAAGATTAAATATGATGAAAGGCAGATGTGTATACATCTGTCTTTTTACTTTATCTCTGGAGGGTGTTAAATGTATAATAAAGAAAGTATGCAAGGTATGCAAAAAAGAGTAGATCAGTATATTTCGCAATTTGAAGAAGGTTATTTTTCGCCATTAAGTATGCTGGCACGTTTCACAGAGGAAATTGGTGAACTAGCACGAGAAGTAAACCATCATTATGGTGAAAAACCTAAGAAAAATTCTGAAGACGATAATACGATCGAAGCAGAATTGGGAGATCTTCTCTTTGTGATGATATGTTTTGCTAATTCGCAAAATATTAGCTTAAGTGAAGCATTTGCAAAGACAATGAGTAAAATCGAAACAAGAGACAAAGATCGTTGGACAAGAATAGCGAATCAGGAGGATAACAATGAATAAAGTAAAAGTAATTGTTGCAGGACCTAGAGGAAAGATGGGTAGCGAAGCATTAAGAATGATTGAAAAACAAGAAGAATTGGAATTAGTCGCTTGTTTAGATCATAAATTTGAAGGTAAAAAAATAAAGGAGTTTGAAGAGTTACCGAATTTGGATGCTGCAATCTATACCGATATTGAAACATGCTTTCAATCCGTAGAGGCAGATGTATTGGTCGATCTGACCACGCCTGAATTTGGATATATACATACAAAGACTGCCATTAACTACGGGATTAGACCAGTAGTTGGTACTACTGGCTTTACAGACGACCAACTACAAGAGCTGACTGACTTGGCAGAAGAGAAAGAAGTTGGAGTTATCATTGCACCAAACTTTGCTTTAGGAGCGGTACTGATGATGCAATTCGCGAAATGGGCAGCTAAATATTTCCCAGATGTTGAAATCATTGAAAAACATCATGATAATAAACTGGACGCTCCATCCGGAACTGCAGTTAAAACAGCATCATTGATTAAAGAAGTACGAGAAACGAAAAATCAAGGGCATCCTGATGAGAAAGAAACGATTGCTGGTGCCAGAGGTGCTGATGTCGACGGTATGAGGATCCATAGTATGCGTTTACCAGGTTTAGTTGCACATCAAGAAGTGGTATTCGGTTCTACTGGAGAGAATCTTACAATTAAACATGATTCGTTTCATCGCAGTTCCTTTATGACAGGAGTCAAGTTGGCCATTGATAATGTCATGAAGCTCGATATTTTAGTTTATGGATTAGAAAATATACTTGAATAGGGAGAGAGCCAAATGAATATAGCTTTAATTGCACACGATAAAAAGAAAACGGACATGGTAAATTTTACGGTAGCTTATTCAGCAATTTTAAAAAATCATACACTATATGCAACAGGAACAACTGGTAAAAGAATTAACGAAGCAACAGGTCTAGCTATTCAACGCTTTGAGTCTGGTCCATTAGGTGGAGATCAGCAAATCGGAGCAAAGATTGCCACTAATGAAATGGACCTCGTTGTATTCTTCCGTGATCCATTAACAGCTCAACCTCATGAGCCAGATATAAGTGCATTAATGCGATTATGTGATGTTTATCAAATTCCTCTTGTAACTAATTTAGGAGGAGCAGAAGTCATGATAAGAGCGCTCGATGCAGGCTTTTTTGAATGGCGTAATTTACAGTCCTAAATTCAAGATGATAGGTGGGTTGCCACATGCTAAAAATAGGAATAATTTGTTATCCATCAGTGGGTGGATCAGGAATTATTGCGACCGAGTTAGGTAAAATGCTAGCAAAACAAGGTCATGAAATTCATTTTATTACATCTAGTGTTCCATTTCGTTTGAATTCATTTAATCCTAATATATATTTTCATGAAGTAGAGTTAAATCATTATCCTGTTTTTCAATATCCGCCTTACGATTTAGCTTTGGCAACAAAAGTAGCAGAAGTTATTGATACGGAAGAATTAGATATTATTCATGCTCACTATGCAGTGCCACATGCAATTTGTGCTATTTTAGCAAAGCAAATGGCAAGGCACCCAGTGAAAATTGTTACCACATTACATGGTACAGATATTACCGTACTGGGAATTGATCTAAGTTTAAAAAAGATGATTCAATTTGGTATCGAACAGTCAGATGCGGTTACCGCTGTATCTTATAGCCTGGTGAACCAAACGAAAGAGATGTTAGGGATTAAGCGTCCCATTCATGTCATATATAATTTTGTGAATGAACTGGAATATCTAGGAGAGAACAAGGAAGAATTGAAACAAGAATTTGGTATCCAAAAGAATGAGAAAGTATTGATTCATATTTCTAACTTTCGAAAAGTAAAACGATTAGAAGATGTTATTCATACCTTTGCAAAAGTATATAAAGAGACACCTTCTCGACTTTTGTTAATTGGTGATGGTCCTGAATACGGTAGAATATATGATTTAGTTCGAGAATTACAATTGGACCATGTAGTCCATTTCCTTGGTAAACAGAAAAATATTCCTTGTCTGCTTTCGATTGCAGATATTAAATTACTATTATCTGAGAAAGAGAGCTTTGGACTTGTTTTATTAGAAGCCATGGCTTGCGGCATTCCCTGTATTGGTTCAAATATTGGAGGGATTCCTGAAGTTATTGAAGACGGGGTAACAGGTTATATAGAAGAACTGGGAGATATTGATGCTTTTGCCGCGAGAACACTAGAGTTAATAAGTGATATGGATAAATGGCATTCATTTTCAGCCAAGGCAAAGGAAAGAGTTGTACAACATTTTTCATCTGATAAGATTAAGCAGCAATATGAAGCGTTGTATACTAAGGTGTTAGGTGAAAATAATGAAAGCTAACCTATTTAAATTAGCTCAACAAGTAGTACAAGAAATTCGCAACTACGGATTTCAAGCTTACATTGTAGGTGGTGCTGTTAGAGATTCGATACTTGGTAGAACTGTTGATGATATTGATATAGCAACATCAGCGTATCCTGATCAAATACAAAAAATATTTCCGAGGGTGATACCTACTGGGATTGAGCACGGTACTGTATTAGTACGTTATCAGAGTACATCCTTTGAAGTAACAACATTTCGAACCGAAACAAGTTATAGTGACTTTAGAAGGCCAGATACAGTTAAATTTGTGACAGATTTAAGGGAAGATCTTGCAAGAAGAGATTTTACTATGAATGCAATAGCGATGGATCAATCATTACAGCTGATTGATCCATATCATGGTCAAGTTGACATCAACAATAAAATAATTCGTACTGTTGGAAGAGCACAGGAGCGTTTTTTAGAAGATCCTTTAAGAATGATGCGAGCAATTCGTTTTCAGAGTCAATTAGGGTTTGAATTGGCTGAAGAAGTTTTACATGCTATTTATGATAATAGAAAATGGCTAGATAAGATTGCGGTAGAAAGAATTGCGGTTGAATGGGAGAAAACGCTAAAAGGTAACTATTTCAGTGATGCGAAACGATCACTATTTCGGACAGGTTTGGTCAATCATTTACCCATTTTATCTGAAGATATTATTCAACAGTCATTGCAAAGGTTGAATAGTTCACTGCCAAGTCTTGCAGCTTTTATTGCTTATATGAATTTAACTGTATCAGAAATAGCTATAGCTGATTGGACAAACAGTTGGAAACTATCCAATCAACTAAAAAAATCTAGTCGTTTATTAGTTCAACTTGTTCAAGATTATCCAAAAGAACCATTAAAATGGTTGCTGTATCGATTACCTGAAGATTTAATTGAAGATTTCACCATATTGTGTACGTTATTTCAAAAGAACCCATTTACCCAAGAAGAAATTAAAATGGTGCAAAAGAACTTAGTAATCAAAGATAGACAAGATTTAGCGATTAATGGAAAAGATATTATTTCCTTTTTTCCTAATCGCTCTAAAGGCTCTTGGATTCAGAACTTGCTTCTTGAAACGGAGAAGGCAGTCGTTACAGAATTAATTAAAAACGATAAAAATGATATAAGAGAGTGGTTACAATATGACAACCAATAAACGCCACGAATTAATTTCCATTTTGGCGGAACAAGATGATCGATATATATCTGGACAGGCTTTGTCTGAGAAATTAGACGTATCCCGTACTGCTATTTGGAAACATATAAATGAATTAAAAAAAGATGGCTATCAGTTTGATTCAGTGCCTAAAAAAGGGTATCGCCTTATAGCTAAGCCGGAACAACTCAATGAAAGCACGATTAAATGGGGCCTAGAAACAGACTGGTTGGGCAAACGTATTGAATTTAGACAAGAAGTAGCGTCTACACAGGATTTAGCACATGCTTTAGCAAGAAAAGGTGCAGAACATGGTACTGTTGTTACGACAAGTAAACAATTATCTGGTCGTGGACGCATGGATCGGCGCTGGGTTTCTGATCATGATGGAGGAATATGGATGAGTATCATTCTAAGACCTAGCATTCCTCCACATCAGGCATCTCAAATGACATTATTTGTAGCTGTTACCTTAGTAGACACACTCGAACGACTCACAGGACAAAAGATCCAAATTAAATGGCCGAATGACCTTTTTATTAATGGAAGAAAAATCTCTGGAATCTTAACCGAAATGCAGGCTGAATTGGAAGCCATTCAGTATTTAATCATCGGTTTCGGAATTAATGTCAATCAATCATCTGCAGATTTTCCCGAAGAATTAGAAGGGAAATCTACTTCTCTCCGGATTGCATCTGGACAGGAGTGGAACCGGCTTGAGGTTATTCAAAATGTTTTACAGGATTTTGAAAAAGCATATCAAGCCTATTTGCGAACCGGTTTTGAACCAATCAAAGCAAAATGGTTAGAGCATGCTTATAAATTAAATGAAAAAATCCATGTGAAAACAAACCAAGAAGAGTACAATGCTACTGTTAATGGGATAACAGATGAAGGGGCATTAGTTGTATTAAAAGAAAATCACGATGAGAAGGTTATATATAGTGCAGAAATTACATGGTAAGGGGTTATGAAGGTGAAAAATACAATTCAATTTCAAAAGATGAAAAAGAACGGTGAAAAAATCTCTATGGTCACAGCATATGACTATCCATCTGCAAAATTAGCAGAAAAAGCGGAAGTTGATATGCTATTAGTTGGTGATTCTCTCGGGATGGTCGTATTGGGCTATCAATCTACTATCGAGGTTACGGTAGAAGATATGATCCATCATGGAAAAGCTGTTACAAGAGGTGCCCCGGATACATTTACTGTAATTGATATGCCTTTTATGTCTTATCACTTATCATTAGAAAAAGCGATGGAGAATGCACAGAAAATAATGCAGCAGACGAATGCACATGCCATTAAAGTCGAGGGAGCGTCTGCAGATACCTTAAAGTTGATTCAGAAACTAACAGAAGCAGGTGTGCCTGTCGTTGGCCATTTAGGTTTAACGCCACAGTCAGTACATGTGTTAGGTGGTTATCGAATCCAGGGAAAAGATAAGGAAACCGCTCAACATTTAATAACTGATGCGAAGCATTTAGAAAATAGTGGAGCATTCAGCGTCGTATTAGAATGTGTGCCAGATCGATTAGCCAAGCATATAAGTCAACAATTATCGGTTCCAACTATTGGTATAGGTGCAGGCATGGATTGTGATGGTCAGGTGCTTGTTTATCATGATATTGTACAATACGGAGTAGATTTTAAACCTTCTTTCGTAAAAGTATTTCATGAAGTTGGATCAGATATTCAATCAGCGATTCAGCAGTATCATAAGCAAGTGAAATCCGGTGAATTCCCGAGCTCGGAGCATACGTTTGTTATGGATGAACAGTTAGCCAATGATCTGAATTTGGAGGAATAGAAGTGAAAATTGTACGTACTGTTAACGAACTGATAGCCATTACAGACAGATTGAAGCAGGACCATAAAACGATCGGTTTTGTCCCTACAATGGGCTATTTACATGAAGGACATACAACACTAATGGATAAGAGCAAAAATTATGCAGATGTTTTAATTGCAAGTATATTTGTAAATCCCTTGCAATTCGGTCCTGATGAAGACTTTGAACGCTATCCAAGAAATGAAGAGCGGGATCAAAAGATTGCTGAACAACATAACGTCGATATTCTATTTTTGCCTACAGTGGAGGGAATGTACCCTCAAGATGCAACAATTAAACTTCATGTGAAGAGACGTACAGATGTTTTATGTGGTAAAAGTCGACCAGGTCATTTTGATGGTGTTGCCACCGTATTGACAAAGCTTTTTCATCTTACAAAAGCAGATTTTGTTTTTTTGGGTCTCAAAGATGCACAACAAGTTGCTGTTGTAAAGGGGCTTATTGATGATTTAAATTTCCCTATCAAACTTATTGCCGTACCAACAGTGAGAGAGGCAGATGGTTTAGCAAAAAGCAGTCGAAATGTCTACCTGTCTGAAAGAGAAAGGAAAGAAGCCACTCACTTACATCAAGCATTACGTACAGGACAGCAATTAATTATTGACGGTGAAAAAAATCCTGTTATGATTATAGAGGAAGTTAAAAAATATTTAGACAGAGAAACAAACGGTAAAATTGATTATGTAGATTTGTTATCATTTCCATCTTTAAAGCAAATAGATATTATTGATCAACAAATTATCATTGCTGTGGCTGTTCAATTTACGAAAGCAAGATTAATTGATAATCTTATCATAAGTGAGACTGGAACTGTACCTAAAGCAATTGTTTAGGGGGAACTATTATGTTACGTACTATGATGAAATCGAAAATTCATCGCGCACGTGTTACAGAGGCAAACTTAAATTATGTAGGTAGTATTACGATTGATGAGGATATTTTAGATGAGGTGGGTATTTTACCGCATGAAAAAGTGCAAATAGTAAACAACAATAATGGAGCACGCTTAGAGACATATGTGATTGCTGGAGAAAGAGGCAGTAAGGTTTTTTGTTTAAATGGTGCAGCTGCTCGTCTTGTTCAGCCTGATGATATTATAATAGTCGTTTCATACGGCATCATATCAGACGAAGAGCTAAAAGAATTTAAACCAAAAGTAGCTGTAATGGATGAGCATAACAATATTAAAGAAGTATTAGAGCAAGAACCACCATTATCAAGCCTTTCATGACAACAAACTCTTATCCGCCAAGATAAGAGTTTGTTTTTTGAAAACAGCAACTAACGATGCACAGTAATATACTACGCAGTAACTTGACATGGATTTGCTCTCTTCCATTCTGCATTTTGATGAGTGCTGCCATACGCTCCGGAAGAATACGTATTTCCCGTGGGCGCGGTCTCAGCCTCCTCGGACTCGCGTGAGTTCCCATAGGAGTCTCCGTATTCTGCCTCCGCTAAGCGTAGTGTTCTGATTTTCGAAAGAAGAGAACTTTTGGTAGATATATTCTGTGAATTTCTTCTTACTTGATTAGAAATACACACTAAGCTGCGGAAAATGCGACACTCCTGGGGGAACAGCGCGAGCCGAAGATCCACTTGGTGAAGTGATTTTCTTCACCAAGTTAGCTGAGGCCGTGCCCCCGGAAAGGGAGTGTTTTTCCGCAGCGACGAATGAGCACGCAACTTCAGAAGAATGGAAAAAAGCTCACTAAACAGAGTTTTCATTACTTCGCAGTATGTGTATCTAGTGTGAACTATGATCAAGCGATGTTTATATATTTATTCGTTATAAGTTATAAACTATAAATTAAAATGTAATATCAAGTATCGGGGATGATCCTTTGCAAAAATTTGTTGTAATAGATGTCGAAACTACTGGACAATCCGCATCAAAAGGTGACCGAATAATTGAAATAGCCTTAGTAGTAATCGAAAACAACCAAATTACACAACAGTATAATCAGCTAATCAATCCAGAACAACCTATTCCAACCTTTATTTCACAATTAACCTCAATAACGGATAAAGATGTGGATACACAGCCTGTATTCTCTGAAGTTGTTACCGAGTTTAAAGGTTTACTTGACAATGCTATTTTAGTTGCACACAATGTACCATTTGATTTAACTTTTTTAAATGAAGAGCTTGAACGAGTAGGGGAAACGAAAATCCACCCTTATGTTGTCGATACTGTAGAATTAGCAAGAATTTTATTGCCAAAAGCACCCAGCTATAAATTAAATGAATTAGCAGAATATTTATTGATTAGTCATGCTAATCCACACAGGGCTATATCAGATGCATTGGTAACAGCTGATTTGCTAATTATGCTAATTAACAAATTACAATCCTTACCGGAGAACGTCATCGATCAGGTATTATCCATATCTCATCCTTTACGTACAGATTTTGCTAAATTGTGTGAATCATTAAATCAACAAGCGGTTCGCAAAGATATTGAAGAATTTAGAGGTTTTTCTCTAAAGAAACAAGAAGAAATACAGAAAGAAGAGGCTGATATTTCGCAAGACTTTTCTAGATATTTAGACGAAATGTATGGTGATCATGGCAAGCTGGCACAAGTTTATGCTAGGTATGAGAAGCGAAAATCACAAATCTACATAAGTGAGAAGATTTATGATCATTTCCGGAAGAATGAACATGCACTAATCGAAGCGGAAACAGGCCTTGGGAAAACGATTGGATATTTAATTCCGGCTGCATATGAAGCACTACATCACCATAATAAAGTAGTGATTAGTACGACTAATACAAATTTACAATCGCAATTGATTGATCAAGATTTAGCAAAACTTAATTTACCCGTTCGAACAGCCATTATGAAAGGAAAAAGTCATTATTTAAGCTTGCAAAATTTCGAGCAATTCTTTCATGATTCCAATTATCGGTCATATCAGGACATATTACTCAAAGCTATGATTGTCGTCTGGCTTACTGAAACAACGACAGGTGATTTAGATGAAATACAATTTTCGGTTGAAAAACACCCTATCTTTTATCAAATTGTGGTGAATAACGAAAAAACGAATGAGGTGTGGAAGAATTATTGTTTCTATCAAAAAATGATAAAAACAGCAACGAACGCTTCTATCATTGTAACTAATCATTCTCTGTTAGCAATTGACATGTTAGCAGAAAAGCCCATTCTGCCTGCGTATCAAAGATTGATTATTGATGAAGCACATCAACTTGAACAGATGGCAACCAATTACCTTGGAGATTCCCTAAGCTATTTTGAATTAACTCACTTGTATCAACAATTAGAAAAAAGCGTTGACAATAGCATAACCCTTCAACAATGTTTAGATACGGTCAAATATGAAACAGATATATTATTCCGTCAATTATATCAATATGTCAAAGAACAGAATAAAAAACAAAAATCTGTGACAGATGTAGGACGTTTGAAAACTGTCTGGAATCAGGATAAATCAATAGAAGTGGTCGACAGCATTTATCGAACAATGATGGTAATAAAAGAATTAGCTGAATTGTTCCCAGATGATACAGCAGATGAGAAGAAACAATTTTTACGAATAGAAGAACTGCTTCGACAGCTATTAATCGAAGAAAAACAGGCAGCTGTTACATGGCTGGAGATTGATCAACAAGGTGCAGAGAATGCTGTATTTATTCAGCACGAACCATTTTCAGTTAAGGATACATTACAGTCTTGTTTATTTCGGAAAAAGCAATCGATTATCTTAATTAGTGCTACTTTAACCATGAACCAATCATTTCGATATATAAAAGAAAGATTAGGGCTAGATATGGAACATACGAAGGAGTATCTTGTTGAACATCATTTTGATTACCAAAATAATGTAGAGCTAATGATACCTAACGATCTCCCGGCTATACAATATCCTAATAATGACGATTTTATATTTGCTATAAATGAAGCAATTATTTCGATAGCCGAGAAGACGAAGGGGAGAATGCTAGTACTCTTTACTTCGTATGATATGTTGCGAAAAAGCTATTTTATTTTAAAAGAAACAGATCTGTTGATGGACTATATGATTATTGGACAAGGTGTTTCGACTGGCAGCAGGAATCGATTAATTAAACAATTTCAAGCATTTGATAAATCGATCCTTTTAGGCACAAATGCTTATTGGCAAGGTATTGACATTCCAGGTAATGACTTGTCGTGTTTAATCATTGTGAAACTACCTTTTCAGTCGCCACAAGATCCAGTATATATTAAAAAAGCAGATTATTTTAAATCTAATGGACTGAATCCGTTTATGGAATTAGCTTTACCACAAGCGGTATTGCAATTCAAACAAGGATTTGGCAGATTAATACGGAAAGATACAGACCATGGTATGATTTTTGTTTTTGATGAACGAATTATGACAAAGCGTTATGGTAAGACCTTTATTCAATCTATACCTGAAATTCCGATTCATTATGAAAACATGCAAAACTTACTAAATCGTGTAAGTAAAAAATGGCTATGATAAACTTCCGTATTTGTGAAAACCTACATATATAATCAAAAATCAAAGAGGTAGGTTCCCTAATGACAAAACGTTTGTTCTGCTTTATATTATTATCGTTCTTGATTAGTCCGCCGTTACTAGCCATGCCTGATATACCAAAATTAAATACTGATGAATTAGACATTATATTTTTTAATGTACCTCATGGTGAAGCAAGTTTATTAACTAATCATAAGGGTGAGCACACTTTAGTGAATACAGCTTCTAAACGGAGTCAAAAAACATTATATCAACAATTAAGTAAACTTCATGTTGACAAAATTGAAACGATTGTTGTAACGAACCAATCAGAAGAATATACAGGAAACTTATTATATTTTCTGGAGCATTATCAAGTTGAAAAACTAATCATTCCTGCGAACATGAATGTGGAATTTTTAGAAGGTGTTGAGGTGGAAACTTGGAACCTGAATGAAGAGTTTGCACTCTGGGAAGATGTAAATATCCGACCGTTGGATGAAACAAAGGATGGTGATATTTCTTTTTTAATGCGATATGGTAAAGAATCCATTTTGTTTTTGAATGACAAAGAAACAACCATTGAACAAAAATTAATTGAGCAAACTGTAGATGTAGATATATTAAAAGTAGCAGCTTTCGGTAGTGGACATTCACCGTCACAAAATTTTCTGGAACATATTGATCCATATATGAGTATTATTTTTCCGAGTCAAACACATAAGATTAATGAATCATTAATTGAGCGATTAAACGCAACATGGATTGATGTTTACTTTTTGAAGCAGTCTGGTACCGTATTTGTCCGTTTAAATAAGGATGACTACGAAATTCTCACGGAAAATAGTTCAGTCAGCCTGTTACCTTCTTAAATAACCATATATATTTTAAAATCTACCATGTTTTCAGTTGAAAAATTGATCAAAGTCTATCAAAATAAATAGAGAAATGTCTTTTTACACAATAGGGAAAGAAATCTTTGCTTTCCCTATCTTATATCTGTTGGAGGTGTCTCAAATAAGTCATTCAAAAATTACTACACTGTCTACTGTTCAGCTGAAATATGCAGACGATTTGTATAAAATTGTCGATAGTTTGAATCGAACTCTGAAAGAAGAAAATCTTTTGTTTGGATTAACACTAAGTGAGGATAATGATGAAAAAGCAATCTTTACCATTTATCGAACGCAATAAATTATGGATTATCGTGGCATTAATATTTATCTTTTTATTGATCGCTTTATACTACTTTATTTCGCTTTACCAAGACGTTATCAATAGCAAAACAGAACATTTTGACGAGGTGAGAACTTTAGCATTAGATAATACCTCACTTGAAGTGATACATAGCATTGAACGATTTCATGGCGATCAATTATACTATGTATTAGATGGTGAAACGAACGATAATCAAGCTTCGTTAGTATATATGTATCAAGCAGAAGAGGAATGGGAATATGATATTTATAATAAAGAATCCCTTTATGCTGAAGATATTCTCTTATCTGAATGGCGTGACCGATGTACATCTTGTGAGTTGTTAGGTTCAACAATTGGATTAGATAGTGGTTATCCCGTTCTTGAAATTAAATACCTTGATACATCAGATAGACTGGTGTATGAACATGTTTTACTAGAGGACAAAACACACTATCGATTAACTTTAAAGCCATCATTTCAATAATAGAAAGGTGATTAAAAAGTATGGAATTAGCAAACAGAGTACAAACATTAACACCATCATCAACGCTTGCCATTACAGCAAAAGCTAAAGAGTTAAGACAAGCAGGGCATGATGTGATTGGTTTAGGTGCAGGAGAACCCGATTTTAATACACCAGAACATATTCTAGAGGCAGCATCTAAAGCTATGTATGAAGGTTTTACCAAATATACACCAGCCGGAGGAACGATTGAATTAAAGCAGGCTATTCAGAAAAAAATGCAGCAAGATCAAGGTTTAGACTACGATCTCGACCAAATTATTGTTACAATCGGTGCGAAACATGCGCTTTACACTTTATTTCAAGTGTTGCTCAATAAAGGAGATGAAGTCATCGTTCCAGCACCTTACTGGGTAAGCTATCCTGAACAAATTAAATTAGCAGAGGGTAAGCCGGTATTTGTGGATGCACAAGAAGAAAATGAATTTAAATTAACACCGGAACAATTAGAAAATGCCATAACAGAAAAAACAAAAGCAGTTATTATCAATTCACCTAGCAACCCAACAGGTGTTATGTATGAGAAAGAAGAATTAGAAGCTTTAGGTGAAGTATGTCTCAAGCATAATATTTTAATCGTTTCAGATGAGATTTATGAAAAATTAACCTATACAGCAACAGAACATGTATCTGTAGCAGAGCTATCACCAACATTAAAAGAACAGACTGTTATCATTAACGGCGTTTCCAAGTCACATTCTATGACAGGTTGGAGAATTGGTTATGCTGTTGGGAACAAACAGCTTATTAAAGCCATGTCCAATTTAGCATCACATTCTACATCCAATCCGACATCGATTGCACAAGTAGCGGCAGAGGCAGCTTACAGTGGTTCACAAAAACCGGTTGCCGATATGCGTGAAGCATTTAGTGAACGACTTGAAAAATTATATGAATGGTTAGTCGCTATACCAGGAATTGAATGTGTAAAACCTAAAGGTGCTTTTTATCTTTTCCCAAATGTGAAAAAAGCAGTAGAAATGAATGGCTTTGATACGGTGGACGAATGGGTGACAGCTTTATTAGAAGAAGAAAAAGTAGCATTAGTTCCAGGTTCAGGATTCGGTGCACCAAATAATGTTCGTCTTTCCTATGCTATTTCATTAGAACAACTAGAAGAAGCAGCCAATCGCATTAAACGATTTGTTGAAAATCATCAATAAGTACGGAAGATAGTGGAGGAATTTTATGAAAACAACAATTAATCAGGTAGCAAATTATCTTAATCAAGAGGTGACAATCGGTGTTTGGCTTGCCAATAAACGGTCCAGTGGAAAAATCGCTTTTCTACAATTGCGTGATGGTACTGGCTTCATCCAAGGAGTTGTCGTAAAAGCAGAAGTATCAGAAGAAACATTTCAATTGGCAAAGTCGATCGCACAGGAATCATCGCTGTATGTAACAGGAACGATTGTAGAGGATACTCGATCTCCATTTGGTTATGAAATGCAAGTGAAAGACATAGAGGTTATTCATGAAGCAACGGATTATCCGATCACGCCGAAAGAACACGGTACGGAATTCTTAATGGATCACCGTCATTTATGGCTACGATCCAAAAAGCAACATGCCATTATGAAAATTAGGAACCAAATTATTCAGGCTACATATCAATTTTTCCAAAAAGAAGGATTTGTTAAAGTTGATCCACCGATTTTAACTGGTTCCGCTGCAGAAGGTACTACTGAGCTATTTCATACCCAATATTTTGATGAAGAGGCTTATCTATCTCAAAGTGGTCAATTATATATGGAAGCGGCAGCTATGGCGCTTGGACGTGTATTCTCATTTGGTCCAACGTTCAGAGCAGAGAAATCGAAAACAAGAAGGCATTTAATAGAATTTTGGATGATTGAACCGGAAATGGCATTTGTTACACACGAAGAAAGCCTAGAAATACAGGAAAATTATGTGCAATTTATTATGGAATCCGTGTTGGAAAATTGTATATTAGAGCTTAAGACATTGGAGCGAAATCTGAAAGCTCTAGAAAAAGTCAAAGCACCTTTTCCGCGTATTACCTATGATAAAGCAATTGAAATGTTAAAAGAGAAAGGATTTACTGATATCGAATGGGGAGAAGACTTTGGTGCTCCACATGAGACTGCTATTGCTGAAAGCTTTGATCAACCAGTGTTTATTACCCATTATCCGAAAGATATTAAAGCTTTTTATATGAAACCTGATCCTAATCGTGAAGATGTTGTGTTATGTGCTGACTTAATTGCACCAGAGGGTTATGGTGAAATCATTGGCGGATCCGCGAGAATTGATGATCTGTCTTTAATGGAACAACGCTATGAAGAGCATAACCTTTCAGGAGATGCTTATCAATGGTACCTAGATTTACGCAAATACGGTAGTGTACCACATGCTGGTTTTGGATTGGGACTAGAACGGACTGTTGCCTGGATCAGTGGTGTTGAGCACGTTAGAGAAACAATACCGTTCCCAAGACTATTAAACCGTTTATACCCATAAGTATAGATAATCCTTTGCTAAACGTGCAAAGGATTATCTATTTTATAAAGAAAAACTAGAAAACCTACGCAAAATCCATAAACTGCAAAGTGAAGTGGACATAGATTTACTCTTTTCCATACTACATTTTGATGAGTGCTGCTATACGCTTCGGCAGAATACTGCGCTTTCCGCGGGCACGGCCTCAGCTAACTTGGTAAAGAAAAGCACTTTACCAAGTGGATCTTCGGCTCGCGTGAGTTCCCACAGGAGTCTCCGTATTCTGCCTACGCTATTTTTGTTCACTGATTATAGAAAGAAATGAACTCATGGAACTAAACTTTTCTGTTTTAATCGGCTGTAAATCCCTCTTGAGCATAGTCGCGCTCTATTGCTACATATGGTGGAGAAATCGATTGGTTGATTTCGGATTAGTGTTGTGGAACAAATATTAACGAAGGCCGCCCACTTCCACTCCTGTGGGACCTGTTTGGCATGAAGATCCACTTTTTCGAGCGGTATTTGCTCGAAAAAGTTAGCTGAAGGACAAACCCCACGGAAAGGGAAATGGGCAGCCGGAGTGGTAGTTATCATCACTATATATTTCAAAATTATGTCTAAGCTGACCGCATATCTAATTACTACGCTACTTCAAACAGAACTTTGTATCTACTATAAAATAATTGGTCGATGCAGGAACAGGTATTTTTTCTAATATAGTGTTATCATATTGGTTGAAGGTGGTTATAAACGATGAATCAAAACATGCAATATATTTTACATGATCAAATAAACTTTCCGGCTTTATTAATTGAAAAGTTCGCTTCGTTGGGGTTGAATGAGACACAATTAGCTATCATTTTGCAAATTTATACGGCACAAAGAAAGGGTAACAATTTTCCAACACCGGAAGAGATCGCCGAACATCTAACTATTTCAAATGAAATCTGCACTAATTTACTTCGACAATTGATACAAAAAGATTTATTGTCGATTGAAGAGGATCAAGCAGATCACAACATCATAAAAGAATCTTACTCATTAGATCCATTATGGAAAAAGCTATACACAGTTGATCAAAAAGTAGAAAAGATTGATAATAAGATTGGTGAAGTTTTTCAAAAATTCGAACGTGAATTTGGCAGACCATTATCACCTTTTGAAATCGAAATGATCAACAATTGGTTAGATGAAGATAACCATGACATTTCGCTAATATACGCTGCATTAAGGGAAGCCGTATTGATGGGAAAAGTTAATTTTAAATATATTGACCGTATTTTAATAGAATGGCAAAAGAAGGGAATTAAATCTTCCTTACAAGCTCAGCAGTCAAGCAAATCGTTTCACACTAATCAACAAAACAATGCAGTTAAAAAAGAACATCCTTATGATAAATCTTTATATTACAATTGGTTAGAGGAATAGGGGAGAGCAATGTTAACGAAAAAAGAAATAAATATCGTTCTGGAAAAAATTGAGGAAATGTTTCCAGATGCAGAATGTGAATTGGTTCATGATAATCCTTTTGAGTTATTAATAGCTGTTGTTTTATCTGCACAATGTACAGACGCTCTAGTAAATAAGGTGACAAAAGACCTTTTCAAAAAATATAAGACACCCGAAGATTATTTAAACGTTCCTTTAGAAGAATTGCAGCATGATATTCGCTCTATTGGACTATATCGCAATAAATCAAAAAATATCCGAAAACTTTGTACAACTTTAATTGAAGAATATGGTGGAGTTGTTCCTAACATCAAACAAGAATTAGAAAATCTTGCGGGTGTAGGTCGTAAAACGGCTAATGTGGTCGCTTCCGTAGCATTTGGAGAGCCCGCCATAGCAGTTGATACACATGTTGAAAGAGTTTCAAAACGATTGGGTATTTGCCGTTGGAAGGATAGTGTACTAGAAGTAGAGAGAACCCTCATGAAAAAAATTCCCAAAGAAGAATGGAGTAACACACATCATCGGTTGATCTTCTTTGGGCGTTATCATTGTAAGGCAAAAAGTCCTCAATGTGAAATTTGTCCACTTCTTGACCTTTGTCGTGAAGGTCAAAAAAGAATGAGAAAAAGCAGCAAGGTATAAGCAATACCTTGCTGCTTTTTTAGCTTTCTTGTCCTTCTGATTCCTCTTGTTCGTTGTTTTGATTTTGCTCATTTTGTTCAGGCTGTTGATCTCCTGGATTCTGCTGATCTTCATCAGGTTGTTCGTCTTCATTTGGTTGTTCCTCTTGATCTTCATTTTCCTGCTCATTCTCGTCAGTTTCTTCATCATTTTCTATTCCTTGTGTAGATATTTGAACACTTGCAGAAGGTCCTCGTACATCGTTATTCTTAAGGAACGGAGTAACATGAACGCTATAGTTCTTATTCGGTTCAAGCTGTGTAATATTCACAGATTTTTTATTCGTGTTAAATTGATCTATCGTCTGACCACCATCTTGTACGACAATTTCAAACTCAATAGGACCATTTTGATCGTATTCCCAGCTTATTAATGCTGATCGGTTCGCCGGATCAAAAGTTTGATTTAATTGACTGACCTGTGGAAGATCTTCCGCTTCATCTTCAGGAACTTCGACTGTCACCGTAACAGGCTCACTTTCCATATCGTCATTCACAGCAATAACTTCAATTGTATAAGTTGTTCCTTTCTCGACTTTCGAAATTTCTACTTCTTTATTATCAGTTGTTGTTAAATCATTTAATGAACCATCTGTACCAGCAGAAACCTTGAATTCTACATCATCATCTTCATGCTCCCATGCAGCTGTAATCATTTCATTCCCTTCGTCATAGGAAGCATTTAGATTAGTTACTGGTTCTAGTTCATCAAATTTCTCTGAGACTTCACCTGGTTCTGTTCCTTTAACAAACAACTCTGTGACAATTTCGGAATCTGGTGTATATTCACTTGGTCGTTTAGCAGGGTTAGACCCTTTTTCAACTTGGACTTCCACTACAGAATCTGGTCTTACAAAGTCTTCTGTCTCCACATCCTTAGAAATGAAACTCATCGTCTCCCTAAATAGGTCTTGTGCAATCTTCGTATTATTAAGTGCTTTCCGCTCATCATAACCGGTCCAAACAGCAACTGTGTAATTGGTTGTATATCCTGCAAACCATGAATCAGGGCTTCCGCCACCTTCCTCATCAGTAAGGTTAGTGGTCCCAGTTTTACCAGCCATAGGTAACCCTGAAACATTAGCTCTTGTACCAGTACCTTCTCTTACAACAGATTTTAACATATCAGTTATCATATATGCAGTAGAATCAGACATTGCCACAGTAGATTTTGATTCTAATTCATCTGATCTTCGGTCCGAATAATCTATTTTGATAACTGAGAAAGGTTCATGATACACACCTTCATTTCCAAAGGCTGCATATGCCCCAGCCATTTCAATTGGTGTAACACTCGAACCAGATCCACCAATTGCATCTGTAAGAGTAAAATCACTCTCAAAATCCATTCCAATGCCTTCTGCGAATTCCTGTGCATTGTTATATCCGACTTCTTCTAGGGTTTTAACAGCAGGAACATTTAAGGATTGTTCTAGTGCGTATCTTATGGACATCCACCCTTGATAACTACGATTCCAATTTCGAACAACATCATCTGTACCTGCAATAGGGTATGGTTCATCATCATTTATCTGGTGATAAGTAGACCATTTTAATTCCTCGATTGCCGGACCATAGGCAACAATTGGTTTCATGGCAGATCCGCCTTGACGTCCATCACCGTCAATAGCATAATTCCAACCATCATTTTCACGATTTCTACCTGGACCAATTGCTCTGATAGCACCTGTATTGGTATCAAGTACTGTTAAACCAACTTGCATATCTTCATCAGTACTATAGTCTATCGGATTATCATCTGCATCACTTAATAAAAATTCAACCTGTTCTTGTGCGTCTGGATCCAGTGTGGTGTAGACATCTAAACTATCTTTATAAATATCCGCACCAGTCTTTTCATTGACTTCTTTGCGCACTTGTTGAATAAATCCTTCATATTTAACAAAGTCAGGTTTCTTTTCTGTTAGTAAATCCTCAATATTGACTTCTCTAGCCTCATCAGCTTCTTCTTCACTAATTTTATTATGCTGCACCATTAAATTTAATACCGTGTTCATTCTTTCTTTCGTAAGATCAGGATTAACAAATGGATCATAGGCTGTTGGTCGCTGTGGTAAACCAGCTAAGATTGCCGCTTCTGCAAGCGTTAAATCAGTAAGGTCTGTTTTACCAAAGTATACTTCTGCAGCCATTGCTACACCATAGGCACCAGCACCATAATAGATTTTGTTAACATACATTTCCATAATTTCTTCTTTGGAATATACACGATCTAGTTGTAATGCAAGCCATTGTTCTTGTACTTTCCGTTTCAATTTCTTATCGTTTGTCAGGAATGAGCCCTTCACAACCTGCTGGGTAATGGTACTTGCACCTTGAGCTCCAAATCCTTCTCGGAAGTTTGCGATAACAGCTCCGCCGATTCGCCTAAAGTCGATCCCGATATGGTCATGGAATCGTACGTCTTCTGTAGCTAATATTGCATTCAATAATACAGGAGGCATGTCATCATAATTTATTTTTGTTCTCTTCTCTGCTCCTAGTTTTGCAAATACATCGCCATTAATGTCATAAAGGTTTGTAGAGGCTGGATCAGATAATAATTCAGCATCTAAGTCCGGCGCCGTAGCAATATAATACGTAAATAACGCGCCAATACCTAAACCGATTACTAAAACGGCGATTAGTACAAATTTCATTATTTTTTTCCACATTGGTTTGGTTTTTGTGTTTTTTTGTTTTAATTGTTTTCTTCTTTCCATTCGAGATTGGCTTTTATCTGCCATTTGTTGTTCCTCCGTTCTCCATATAATACTCGTCAATAACAGCTAAGTAATCTACTTTTGCTTGAAATCGAATGGGTATTATATAACCTAGCTTTTTCACAGTTTCATAACGAATAGATTTCCTACCACCATGGAACTGGTGATCCCAATAAAGAAATAACTTTTCAGCAGGGAATAGAAATGTTTCTTGACTTAGACTAAAACGAATCAATAGAAAGCAGATTCCACCATGATCCACTATTTGTTTCATATGATCTATCTGATGTTGATGAATGTTATGAAGTGGTAAGGAATGTTTATTCTTTGTTTCCTTTGCTTCAAAGTCTATATGCCTTCCTCTATATATACCATTATAATCCGTTGTCGATGCCTGTTTAAAGTAAGCTTCTTTAATAACTGCTGCACTTCTCTTTGGGTAATCAACATGTACAATTTGAACCGGTGTTGGCTTCTTATGAATAATGGCAATATTATGAGTTAAATAATATTGATTCGTATCATTTATATCATCTTCCAATGACATTCCCCGGTTACTGTATACAGTTTGACTAGATTTAAGTTTAGTATAGGCTGATGATTTTTTTCCATTTGGATACTGCATAAACTCCCTCCTATATCATCAGGCACATCCATCATATCATGGATAGATACATCATACGCTAAGCAACTGAAATCTTCAATCAAAAAGTACATAAAAAGCTTGCTGGGACAGTAAATCCCTAGCTTAAATTTTCGAAAATTGTAACATTTATATGGGGGCTGATTTATAAATCTATATTATTAGCTCGTAAAAAGTCGACATTACGAGAGGCAATGTCGACTTTTGTTCTAAGTTGATGGACGATTTGGTCCATTTAATTTTTTGTCATTTTGCGTCGGTATATCTTTGTTCTGCTGCTTTTCCCGCACATTATTCATCTTTCGTTTTTTGTTCACACGCATCACAATCCCTCCTTTGGTTATAGTTTGACTCTTTTTGTATAAATCATACGTATATTGGAAAGTTCATGTCAGCTTATTTCTAGTTTTGTCAAGGACAAGGAATTTCAAACCTTTTAATCGAATACAGTTAATAAGAAAATAAGGAGGGATATATATGAATAGTAATCAAGATATTTTTCCAAAAGAGGCGTGTGAAAAGAAGTTAGGTGAATTAATGGAGCTTGTAGAACAAATCGAGCAACAATGGAAATTAAAAACTGATAAGGAGACACAACGTCAGTATTGGCCAGTTAATGACATCTACAAGAAAGAGGGGGCATAATAGATTTATTTAAAGAATCATGTTACAGTAATGATGGCTATTACAGGTACAGAAAGGCGGTTCAATAGTTTGTTACTGTTAACATTTATAGAAGATTTAGAAAGAGAGTTAGGCAGGTTAAAAGAATATTACCTTACTCATGAACGGCCAGAAAATAAAAGGGACCCTGATTTTTTTGCTTTTGTAAAGGAAAATACGGAACCAGTTTTTGAAACGGTAGACCAATGGTATAGTGAAGCGTTAAAGTTTGTAAAGGATAGGGATGTTCATGTACATCCTCAACAGATTGAGTCGACAGAGGAAAATATAAAATTGTTATTACTTCACAGTTATTATGTAGATGTAAAAAGAAAAAGATACATGGAATTATATCAGTCGGTCATGTATGTTTTTGATTTATTAAAAAACGACATGGATAATCTTTAAAAAAAATTGATAGTATAGGTTGATGTCTTAGACAATCCTCCCAATTGTGACATACGCTAGTATAGAATAATAAATAGTGAGGTGACTAGAAATGAGACATCGAAGACCTTTTGGTTGTGGAATGCCACCAACACCGACAGTTGTATATCCAACTAAGACTAACGAAGTGCACACTTGTAGTGAAAGTGAAGTAAAGCACATCCATCCTTCCCATACTACTTGTGTTAATCATCATTTAGTGAAAAACACGCATTACTATCCACACACAACCTCTTACCAAAATACAGTTGATCAAGTCAATGTATATGGCGGACCAATGCAAGGGCCGTGGAATACACCAGGCAACCAACCTGGCCCTGGCCAATGGAATCAACCAAACATGATGCCTAGATAAACAATCACTGGGGTTTTACGGACGATTAGCCATGTGCTCATTGAACGAACTAAAAAATAGCGAAAAATTTAAACGAATGAACTGTCATGATTTAATTCATGGCAGTTTTTTGTATGGAGTTGTATTTCAAAGCAAAATAGGTAGTCTACCTAACAATCCATGCATATTCCTGTTTTGATTGTTCCATACTATAAGAAAACAGGAGGAGAATACATACACTAATAGAAATACATTTCAAGCACTCGAAAAGCAAAATAATCATTCCGCGGAATGTTTGATAGTTTCAGTAAACAAAAATTTCAACGTAGATTTAAATTTTTTGGTGACTCCTGATAGATAGGAATAAGCAAACTGTTAAGATTGGTATTTTATCAAGGTGTTAACTGTCTGTAAGACCCCCACTGATCGTAGTCTCACTTTATCAAATGAACCGGGAGGAGAGGGATTCGATGGAAAATATTCAAGTAATTGTTCAAAGGCAAGACAATCCGGATTCTAATCCATATGAGGAAGAGTTTCTCATTCCCTATCGTGCCAATATGAATATTATCTCCGTTTTGATGTCGATTAGAAGTAATCCGGTTAATAAACAAGGCGAGCATACATCACCAGTACAATGGGACATGAACTGTTTAGAAGAAGTTTGTGGAGCATGCTCGATGATTATCAACGGTATACCACGTCAAGCATGTTCAACCTTAGTAGATCGATTAGAACAACCGATTAGGTTAAAGCCGATGAAGACTTTTCCAGTTATTCGTGATTTAGTCATTGAGAGGGAAAGAATGTTTCAAGCTTTAAAAAGGGTACAAGCATGGATTCCAATAGATGGTACATATGATATCGGTTCAGGACCACGGATGGATGAATCAACACGTCAATGGGGATATGAGTTGTCGAAGTGTTTCACTTGTGGTGTTTGCTTAGAAGCATGTCCTAATGTAAATAGTAAGGCCGAATTTTTAGGACCATTTGTTTTTGCTCAAATAGATTTAAAAAATATACACCCAACAGGGGAGATGCATAAACAGGACAGGCTTGATGCGTTTATGGGGGATGGTGGCCTGGAATCTTGTGGTAATTCTCAAAATTGTGTACAAGTCTGTCCGAAAGGTGTTCCGTTAACTACGTCAATTGCAAAAATTAATCGTGAAGCAACTTTTCAGTCATTTCGTGAATTTTTTGGCTAAAAGTTAATCAGGTAACAATATTATTATTATGTTAACTAAATTCAAAGTACAGAGGTTAACAGGGAGGAAAGCGTGGATAATTTAAATTGGCTAACGTATTTCATTATTATTTTGGCAAGCTACCGTTTAACTCATTTGATTGTGTTTGATAAGATTACGGAGTTTATTAGAAAACCATTTTTAAAAAAGGAAAAAGTAATTGATGACAAAGGAATAGAACATATTAAAAACGTTCCTACTTCGAAATTTGGTTATCTCCTGAACTGTTATTGGTGTGCTGGAGTGTGGAGTGCGATTATTATTGCAATTTCTTATATGTTTATTCCATCTATTGCATGGCCCATTATTTTTATTTTATCCATAGCTGGTGCACAAGCAATCATCGAAACATTTGTAGGAGTAGGAACAAAGATTACGAAGTGGTTCAGTAATCAATAATGGTAATGCGAAACTTATCACATATTCGTTTGAAGTGGATTTACGGATGCTTAGTCCTGTGGTAAATTTCTTACTTATTTCATGCGTTTCAGTTCTGGCAAGACGATTAGGCAAATTTCAATGGTGATATTTCTAATATAGCAAGCTTTAAGGAGATCGCGCATGAAGAAAGGCATAATTGTATTCATTTCATATGGAGTCATGTTGTTGATAGCTTACTTATTTCATGAAGCCCTATTAGATTGGTTAAACCAAAGTGACAGGTCTCAGCTACCATTGATGTTTTTTCTTGCAGTTTTATTCGGAATTATTCCAGTTGTACCTTTTTCGGTTTTTGGTGCATTAATGGGAGCAAAATATGGAATTATAATGGGGGCAATGATTAATTGGATAGGTTCAGTCGGAGCATCAGCTCTCTTTTTTCTTTTTGCTCGTTTTGTTTTTGTAAAAGAGTTCCAAAAGCTGATTACAAAGTTTAATAAGATTAAAAAGTTTGATGATTTGATAAGCCATAATGCGTTTATCGCCGTCTTATTTAGTCGGATGACTCCGATTATCCCACCACCTGTCATTAATATTTATTCAGGTTTAAGTGCTATGTCATTTAAAACATACATTCTAGCAACCGCTATTGGCCAAATTCCTGGCATGATTGTTTATGCTTTTATAGGCAATCAGTTATTCGAATCGATTCAACATCTAGTGATAGGAGTCGGTATTTATCTAGGTTTCTTAATCATTGTAATACTTTTTTATCACGGTACTAACCGTTCACTTCAAGTTTCAAGTAACAACAAGGATAAGTTTAGGGATAAAACACCTTGATAAGTTTCGCTAATGATCAGTAGAGGTTACCCCCACTGATCATAGTCCCATTTTATTGTTGGTGGAGGACTTGTTAATTCTGATCTTTTTAAAATGATTAAATGGAAGAGGGATTCATTATATGAAAGAAAGGAGATTAAATAACGTGTTAAAACTAACTATTGTTATTCTCATTATTTTGTTAATACTTGTTCTTACTTATTTATATGTAATCCAACCAGTCACGAAAATAAATAAAGTAGAACAAGCTTCCGATTATACATCTAAACGTGTTGTTATGATTATAATTGATTCCATAATGGATGAATCGTTACAACATACCATAAGAGAAGGAAAAGCGCCTGCATTAGAATTTTTAATTCATAATGGCAACTATTATCCAGATATGGTGAGTAGTTATCCAACTATGTCGGTAACCATTGATAGCACATTGTTAACGGGAACCTATCCAAATGAACATAAGGTTCCTGCACTAGCCTGGTATGATGCGCATAATAAAAAGTTTATTAGTTACGGCAGTGCAAGAAAAGAAATAATGAAAGTAGGGGTAAAGCAAGTTTTACATAATAGTTTATTTCAACTAAATCACCGTCACTTAAGTAGTGAGGTAAAAACCATTCATGAAGAATTAAATGGACATTCTGCATCGATAAACACACTTGTATTTCGGGCAAACCATAAACAATTACTCAATGTACCGAGAATATTAAAAATGACCGGTTTTTTAGATGAGGGAGATTCGATCAATGGTCCTCAATATTTTTCCTATGGCATATTATCAAAACTTAACCCTAATAATCATAAGACACAATTTTGGCAAGGATTTGGTTTTAATGATAAGTTTTCAACTAAAGAACTTAAATACTTGATTGAGGAAGATTATTTACCTGCTTATTCTCTCGTCTATTTCTCTGATAATGATAAAAAAGTACATAAAAATGGAGTAAAAGAAACGAAGGGAATAGAAGATGCTGATAAGCAATTGCAAGAAATTCTTAATAGTTATCCATCATGGGAAGATGCGATACAGGATAATATATGGATTATAATGGGTGATAGTGGTCAGAGTGACATTGGAAAGGATGAGGAACTGGCATTAATTGATTTAAGGGAGTTGCTAAAAAATTATAACATACATCAGATAAGCGGCCCTATTCAAGAACAAGATCAAATCGTTCTTGGTTTAAATGAGCGCATGTCTTTTATTTACCTGTTAGATAGTAAACTAGAGCAAAAGGACATTGCCACTCAATTGAAAACCGATGAAAGAATTAATTTCATAGCATGGAAACAAGATGATAGGGTCAACGTTATTTCTGGGGACAGAGTTGGTCAGCTTTCATTTAAACCTGATGGAAAATTTACGGATACTTATGGACAGAAATGGGAGATAGAAGGTAATGAAAAAATCCTGGATCTATCTCTATCAAAGGATCAAAAGGTGACTTATCAAGATTTTCCTGATGGACTTGCACGGTTATATAGTTCTTTTTATTCACATTCAGGGAGGTATTTGATTGTAGACGCAAAACCTGGCTTTGAATTTGTTGGTGAAGGTTCACCAACCCATGTGAATGGGGCTAGTCACGGATCGCTATATAAGCATGATAGTCATTTTCCAATGATTGTTACAGGAACAGAGCTGAAACCAGAACATAGGCGAATGGTTGATTTAAAAGAATGGCTTTTAAGAATATTAAATGATACTAGTCCATAAAGGAAAAATCCTGTCCTGCAGTAGAATTTTTGGATCTTTACTGCTTGTTTGTGCCTTGATAAGAGAATTTAATCGAACGGAAGTAGATGGAGGAAGACTGCATGCATATTAAAGTCATGACTTATAATATCCATCACGGTAAGGGGTTAGATAAGAAAGTAAACCTTGACCGTATTTGTAAAGTTATAGCTGACAGTAATGCAGATATTATCGGTCTAAATGAAGTAGATAGGTATTATTCCGAACGAAGTCATTTTCAAGACCAAATGGAGTATCTAACAAAGGAATTAAATTACTTTGGTGCTTTCAGTCCTTCACTGGCCTTACAACCAAGAAAAAAATATTTAACTCGGCAATATGGCAATGGAATTCTGTCTCGTTTCCCTATTGATGCACCTAAGAGTTATGTGTTTAACAAGCGCCTTTTTGGGATTGAAGATAGGTCTATACTTGAAGTAACCATTCCACTATGTAATAAATTGGTGCATTTTTATGTTACACACCTGAGCTTAAATCCTTCTCTACATAGGCAACAAAGTGAGTTCCTCATCACCAAAGCGAAGAGCCCAGCAGTTATTATCGGAGATTGGAATATGAAAGTACGATCAAAGAGATGGAAAAGAGTAGTAAAGGTGTATAGAGATGTATGGGATTCCATTGACAGTCAAGATGGGCTGACTTATCCAGCCAAAAATCCGCGGAAAAGACTGGATTATATTTTTGTTAGTAAGGACTTTACAATTTTGGATGTACAGATTAACGATTCAATCCCAATAGCTTCTGATCATTTGCCATTTGTGTCTACATTATCCTTATAACAGTACTTTCCTCTCTAAATACCTAAATAGGTAACATCTTACAGAATAATCATATGAACCTATGCCAAAATAGTATTGGTATTACTTTACGAGAGGAAAAGAGATAATGAATATCAAGTTATATGTACTTACATTATGGCAAATCATTGACCCTATTTATTTTATGTTGACTCGGCTTACTTATATTGATGATTTAAAGGGAAACGATCGAAATATTTTTAGAGTTCGTTTAACTCGCTATAAAGGAAAGGAATCGATCTTATCTGATGGTACAGTCATCCATAAAAATGATCTATTAATAAAAATTCATCTGCATAATGCACAATTGATGAAAAACATCAGAAATATAAAAAGCGATGTCAGAAAGGCGATGATCATTCATCAAAATGTACAGAAATCGTTACCTCAGCTTGCTGAGTATGTAAATAATCATTCTAACGCTTCAGATATAAAAGGAATAATAGGTATAACAATGCTTAATCGGGGCAGTTCTAAATTAGGGTTTGAAACGGTAGAGATTAGCAATTCTTTTTATAAGTACTTCAAATGTATTGCTTTACTCCCGATTTATTGGCTATCGGTTAATTCGCTTTCCTCTAACAATTTAAAAAAACATCATCCATGTTATTTATTCATGTCGAAAGAAAAATTGCTCAACAAATACTTCCAGCAGATGTAACACTTTATAAAAACGAAGAGAAACTGGTACGAAACTAAAATATTCCAAGCTAAAGACGAACCTTGACAAGAGATCTAACTTATTCAAATGTTGCTTATTTGTTCATAGTAGATATATACTGCGAATTAGTGAAAATTTGTGGAGTGAGGCTTTCCTCCATTCTGATTTTTACTGAGAGCTTACATACGCTCCGGCAAGATACTTCGCTTTCCACGGGCACGGCCTCAGCCTCCTCAACAAGCGAAGAACGCTTGTCTGCGGGGTCTTCGGACACGTGCTGGTCCCGTAGGAGTCTACGTATCTTGCCTCTGCTTTGTGTAGTGTTCTGAATTTTGAAAGAAGTAATACACAGAAATTGGTTACCTAGTATTTTTTCTTATAAAAGGGTAGAATTATCTACATAGCGTAGGCAGAATACGGAGACTCCTGTGGGACAGCGAGAGCTGAAGATCCACTTGGTGAAGTGGTTTTCTTCACCAAGTTAGCTAAAAACCGCCCACGGAAAGCGCAGTATTCTGCCGAAGCGTATGGCAGCACTCATCAAAATGCAGTATGGAAGAGAGCAAATCCTTGTCCTCGTTACTGCGCAGTTTATGGATAAGAATTATAATAATCACAACTTTGCATTAAAAAAGACCCGAACTATTCCATGTGTTATGGAATTAAAGTTCGGATCTTTATTTGATTTAGATATACTCGTGTTCCAGCCTCTTTTGAAGTTTATAAATCCAAATATAGGAATGCATAGCTTGAGCTAACCAATGAATAATAATAACAGACCGACTAAATCGCTGAATATAAATCGGTATTATCCTTTGCAATCGATAATTGGTGGAGTGTTATTTCAGGTAGACTTCCAACCCTGATGTTTACACCAGTTTGACCGAGTCCTTCACTGATATAGAAAGGACGACCATCATGAGAATGAAGCCCTTTGATAACGTTCATTTTGGCAAGTTTCCCCATTTTAGCGAGATGGTATGCTTTAGGATAACAAATTTGTCCACCGTGGAAATGACCTGCTAACAAATAATCAAAATGGTACTTCTTCATATCAAGCACAACATTGGGATCATGTGTCAGCACTAGATTTGTCCCTTTTTTGATGGAATGATAAGAGCTGAGCAAATCACTGCGATTTGTGCTGTAATCATCAATTCCTATAATATTTACTGGCTGATTCTCAATATAAATGGTTTCACTACTATTTTGCATGACCTGGCAATTGTATTCATTTAGTGTGTCGATTAACGATTGCAAATGTACACCTTTTAAAACATAATCATGATTACCTAAAACGGTGTAAATGCCATACTTAGGATTCAATTTATTAAAAACCTTTAAATAAGGAATAAGCTTTGGGATTGTCCGTTTACGATCAAGAAAATCGCCAGTTAGAGCAATTAAATCAATTGCTTCATTCTTTAGCTTTTCATACAGCAACTCAGCTGATATCGAGATATTTTCCAAATGTAAATCAGAGAGATGCAAAATATTCAAGGTCGAAACGGATTCTGTCTCGTTGTTATCTATCTTAACTTTTCGTACGACAATATTTTGAGTGTTTTTATACGCTTTAAAAATAACTAGACAAACTAGGATAATAAAACTAATGAATAAGAATAAGAACATACTCATCACTCCTCTAGTTCTAATTATACAGGTTTTTATCCTTAATTGTTACGGTAATTCATGGATAGATTTCCAATACACTCTGACATGTATGAGGTGCATCATGACACTAAATTCAAAGAAGATTTTATTTCTTCCTTTTTTAAACATACCTTCTGGTCATCATCAGGTTGCAGATTCTCTTATTCATGAAATGGAATTAAACGAACCAAAAATGAAGTGTGAAAAAGCAGAAATATTCTCCTATAGCTATGGAAAAATAGAAGCTTTCATCTCAGGTATTTATCTTAAATGGATTCATGCATTTCCTCACGTATATAATTGGATTTATCAGCAATGTGTTTATAAAAATATCGAACAGCCGAAAAACTTCAAGATATATGAACTACTTTTTTTAGCTCAAATGAAACGACTCATTAAAGAAAAGCAACCAGATTGTGTGGTTTGCACTCATGCATTGCCATCTTATATGTTAAACGTGATGAAAGAAAAAGGGATGCTGAATATACCTGTGATTAATGTGTACACTGATTTTTTTATTCATCGCTTTTGGGGAACAAATCAGATTGATTTTCATTTTGTCTCCTCTCCTAATATGATAGAACTTTTAATAAACAAAGGAGTACCAAAACAGCGTATATGGTTTACGGGTATTCCCACCCACCCTGAGATCAAGTCTAACAGCTTTTCGGTGAGAAAAGATCATCCACCCACATTATCGATAATGGTGACGGGAGGAAACCTAGGGGTTGGTGCGATGGAAGATCTGTTACAAAGTATACAAACGAGTGGTAAAATCAAGTTCCATGTTTTGTGTGGAAAAAACAAGCTACTGTACCAAAAACTGAAAAAATTAAATAATGAAAACATCATCCCTTTAGCATATATTACATCGAGAAAAGAAATGAATAAATTATACGATTCAATAGACGGTATTTTAACCAAGCCAGGTGGCGTGACGATCAGTGAATGTTTAAGAAAAAGAATTCCCACGTTTATCTATCACGCATTACCGGGGCAAGAGGTGATTAACCTTGATCAATTACAGCAACTAGGTGTAGTTTATTACCTAAACAATTGGGATGATATCGAGAGTCAATTATTCACTTTTTTCGAAAGTAAAGAAAACCAGGAAAAAATAAACAGCAGTTTAGAGGATTATCATAATCAACTTACCGATCAAAAAATAGCTGAACTTATTAAACGAATTCTATGAAATTTATTACCAGTATCTTTCCATCATTTGCTATAATTTATAGTGAACAACAAGAAACACGTATTTCTGTTCATTATAAATTTAAAAAGAAAGCTGGTAATAAATATGGACTACGGCAATTTATATGATGCGTATAAACCATTGCTTTTTACAGTAGCTTATCGAATGATAGGTACAATCAAAGAAGCAGAAGATATAGTGCATGATGTTTTCGTACAGTTAGAGAATGTCGATCTAGCTAATATTGATGATTTGAAAGCATATTTAACAAAAATGACCACCAATAAAAGTTTGAATTATCTGAAATCGTCTATCAAGAAACGTGAAATATATCCGGGGCCATGGCTACCGGAACCTATTGTTAACCCAGATGCAAATACACCTTTAGACAATCTTCTAAAAGAAGAATCTATTTCATATGCTTTTATTGTACTTCTTCATCAACTAACTGAGCTTGAAAGGTGCATTTATATACTAAGGGAAGTACTTATATTTGATTACAAATTTATCTCGGTGATGTTAAATAGGTCAGAACAAAGCTGTAGAAAAGTATATAGTAGAGCAAAGCAAAAATTACAAAAAATGAAACCATTTAAAAAAGCAGTTAGAGAGGAAGCTGAGGAACTGGCTAAACTTTTTTTACGTGCTGTGGAAAGTGGTGATTTTGAACCTTTTATTGACCACCTAGCCAAAGATGTCATACTCGTATCAGATGGAGGAGGCAAAGTGCTTTCAGCTATGTATCCAATTTATAATAAAGATCGTATAGTTGCCTTTTTACAAGGAATTCATAAAAGAGGGAGTTTTCAAGGGCAGCTTAGAGTGGTGAACGTCAATGACGGTATCGGGATTCTGCAGCAAAGGCAAGGTGAGCCAGTCAAATTGATTACCTTCGATTATACCCAAACCGGTGTTCAACATATTTATATTGTAATGAACCCGGATAAATTACAAGAAATAGGTCACAATTTCTCCTTTTAATTTGTCTTATAAGTGAAAGCAAAAAAAAGGAGGAAGAGACATGAAACAAAGAATTAACTATGTGGAGGTAGCACCTGATTTAATCAAGCTTATTAGTCAATTGGAGTTGTACAAAAATCGGACAGAATTTGATAAGAAACTGATTGAATTAGTCAAAATTCGTGCATCCCAGCTTAATAATTGTGCGTATTGCATTAATATGCACACAATGGACGCTAGAGCATTAGGAGAAACTGAGCAAAGAATTTATTGCCTCAGTGCTTGGAGAGAGACAGAATTCTATACTGCAGAAGAAAAAGCTGCTCTGGAATTGACTGAGTGTGTTACTGACATTGCAGAGCAAGGTGTACCTGATCAAGTATTTCAGGATGTCCGCAAGCACTTCGATGAAAAGCAATATATCGACTTAGTAGGGATTATTATAACAATCAACTGCTGGAACCGATTATCCATTGCAAATCATAATGTTCCAGAGTGAATTTCACTGAAGATAGTTTCTAAACAGATCTACTCTAGTATGTTTAATCGACATACTAGAGTTTTTTATACATAACAATATTGGCCAATTAATAATATGAAATATTGGCATCACTAGAATATAATGGTCAATTCCTTTATACTATTACATACAGTTTCTATATAAAAAGGTAGTGTTCAAGTTGAAAGTTATCACAGTTGTCGGAAATAAACCAATGGAATTAAATATTCGAAATGAAAATGATCATCGAATCCCCTTTATAAAGATCGCACTGAAGCAAAGATTGATTTCGTTCATTGACGAAGGTTTAGAATGGGTGATTATGTCCGGCCAAATGGGAATTGAACTTTGGGCAGCACAAGTGATAGCAGAATTAAAAGAAGAATATCCTATAAAATTAGGCATATTCCCGCCATTTTTAGAATATGAATCTAGATGGCCGGATGTTTATCAGGAAACCTTTCTGCAAATTATCGAGCAAGCTGATTTTTACCAACCTCTGTATAATGAAACATATAAAGCGCCCTATCAGTTTATTAACAAAGATGTTTGGTTCATTGAAAAAACAGATGGGTGTTTAGCGCTTGTCGATGAGGAATACCCAGGTAGTGTAATGTATATATTGGACAAAATGAAAAAAGCTGCAGAAACTTCTAACTATTCGATTTGGTACATTACACCGAATGATCTAGAAGACATTGTCAGAGACCAGCAGGAATATAATGAAAGTCATTTAGATTAAAAATTGACAACTCATATCTTTTTTGAAAAAATGATTATTAACGATTAAATGAGGTGGAAATAATGGCAAATCAACTAAATGGAAAAGACATTTTAGAGAAGAATTTCAAAACGGCAATGAGAGGTTATAATCAAGAAGAAGTGGACGAGTATTTAGATATGATTATTCAGGACTATGAATATTTTCAGGAAGAAATTAATCGACTACAGCAGGAAAATGAACGCCTGAAAAAACAATCTGATCACACACGAATTCGTCCAAGTACGTCTAATCATCAAGTTAATTATGACATTTTGAAACGACTATCTAATTTGGAGAAAGCAGTCTTTGGAAAGAAATATGAGGAATAAGCTACCATTCTATCTTTAGATTTCCATTGACTATTCCTTCATTCGTGTTACAATAATGGAGGCTTAAATAAAGGAATGAATGTTGAAGTAATCGCTGCACATTTTTCATGTGTAGAGGAAAGTCCATGCTCACACAAGCTGAGATGCTTGTAGTGTTCGTGCTTGACGAAACCATAAGTCAAGGTAACCTTTTGGAGGTTAACGGCAGGGAAAACACCTACGTCTTTGGATATGGTGTGAATACCTTGAAAGTGCCACAGTGACGTAGCTAAATAGGAAACTATTTAGGTGGAACGAGGTAAACCCCTCGAGTGAGCAACCCAAATATTGGTAGGGGCATCTTCTAGTAGGGAATTCAACCGAACGAAGGACAAGCTTCCAGGAGCTTGTAGACAGATGATTACTCCTTTGGTACGAGGCTGACCACCGTTTGTAGTACGACAAGGACAGAACATGGCTTACGTACATTCATTCCGGTCTTAAATAGGATTTCAAACCCCTTTCTTATTAAAAGGGGTTTTGTTGTACATAATTATAAAAGAACGAAATTCCATAAGAAGATAAAAAGGAAGGATTTTTATACATGACAAAAACAGTTACCTTAATCGCCACAGCGGCGATGGGATTAGAGGCAGTTGTGGCAAAGGAAGTCCGCCAATTAGGGTATGAAGACGTGACGGTTGAGAATGGTAAAGTTATCTTTGAAGCAGATTACCAGGCAATCGCACGTTGTAATCTTTGGTTACGAACTGCAGATCGAGTGAAATTACTGATAGGGGAATTTGAAGCGAAAACCTATGATGAATTGTTTGAAAGGATTAAAGCATTACCTTGGGAACAATATATTCCGGAAGATGGAAAATTCCCTGTAACTGGAAAATCACATAAATCAACATTGTATAGTGTTCCAGATTGCCAAGCGATTGTTAAAAAAGCAATTGTTGAAAAATTAAAACAGAAACATGGAATTGCTAACTGGTTAGAAGAATCTGGTGCAGAATATAAAATTGAAGCGGCTCTCTTAAAGGACAAAGTAACCGTAACATTAGATACTTCAGGTGCTGGTTTACATAAAAGAGGCTACCGTGTAGGGCAGGGCGACGCTCCACTAAAAGAAACCCTTGCTGCAGCATTAGTGCAACTAACCAACTGGCGTGTAGATGATCCATTTTATGATTTATTTTGCGGTTCAGGTACCATTCCTATTGAAGCTGCATTATTCGGACAAAATATTGCCCCTGGTTTTAACCGATCTTTTGCTGCGGAAGAATGGGAATTTATTCATTCGGCTGTTTGGGACAAAGCTTTAGAAGAAGCGGAAGATTTAGCTAATTATGATCAACCGCTTGCTATCTACGGGTCTGATCTAAATCCAAAAATGGTTGAAATTGCACGAGGTAATGCGATGGAAGCAGGTCTTGCTGATTTAGTGCATTGGAAGCAAATGGAGGCGACGGATTTTCACTCCAATGAAAACGGTGGATATGTTGTCAGTAACCCGCCATATGGTGAGCGAATTGGCGATAAAAAAGAAGTAGAAGAGATGTATCAAAAGCTTGGTAAAGTATTAAGAGATTATCCGACATGGAGTATTTACATTCTCACGGCAAATGAAAACTTCGAAGCATTATTCGGTCAAAAAGCTTCTAAGAAACGAAAACTGTTTAACGCGTTTATAAAAACAGATTATTATCAGTACTTTGGAAAGAAAATAAATAAATAGAAAAAGTATCCTATTGAGTTCAAATTATTACCGCATTGTCCATACACATTAAACATTTTACAATAACTACTTCGCTTAACACGGTCATTGATTTTATACTTTCTGGTCTTATGATATAAACCCATTTCATGGAAATAAATGAAATGGGTTTTTGTTTTATAATAATTTATCTTATCAAATTCTCAAAACCTTCTGAACCTGGCGGGGAATGCTGGATGATATCGATAAATGGTATAGTATAAGCGAATAAAATTAAGGCAATGGTGATACCAATCCACAATTTCCAATTTTCTAAATATTGTGGTGTAGGCTCAGCCTCTTCAGAAACTTCCGCAATTGGAAAACTTGCTTTTCCTTTAGGTGCTCCCAAAACCATATAGAAGAAAATATATACCATTAATACTATGCCGATAAATAGTATTGTTCCTCCAATAGCCTGCGCTAGTTGATAGCCGATCCATGTATCCACCTGTTCAGCACCTGTATAGGTTGAATATGCTGATCTTCTAGGTGCCCCCAATAATCCGGCAATGTGCATAGACCCGGACATGATAAACATTCCCACACTCCAAACAATCGTTTGAATGATCCCTAATGTATTGATTTTCTTTGTTAACTTTCTTCCTGTAAGTGATGGAATTAACCAGTAAGAGATTCCGAAGAAGGTGAGAATAACTGTTGTTCCTACAGTAAGATGAAAATGTCCTGTCACCCAAATCGTATTATGAATCACCTGGTTCATCTGGTGAGAAGCATTAATAATCCCACCGGTACCTGCGGGAATAAAAGCAAGCATACCGACAACTGGAGCAAAGAATCGAACATCTTTCCAAGGCAATGCTTTAATCCATCCAAACAGGCTTGTATAACCTTTACTTCTTCCAGCCATTTCAAATGTAGCGAACATAGAAAATGCTGTTAATAATGATGGTATAATAACCATAAACGTTAACACGACTTGAATGAATTTCCATAATGGATCTATTCCTGGTTCTGTTAACTGATGGTGAAAACCAACAGGAATGGAGAACATTAAAAATAATACGAAAGAAAGTCTTGCTAAAGCATCACTGAAAATTTTACCACCAATAATTTTGGGGATAATGGCATACCATGCCATATATGCTGGTAACAACCAGAAATATACTAATGGATGACCAAAATACCAAAATAGTGTACGACTGACCAGAACATTTATTGTATCTACCATACCCAGTGACCATGGTATAAATTGAATTAATACTGTTGCAGCAACACCTAGTGTCGCAATGTACCACAACAACATATTGATAACCACCATAAAGGCTAAGAGTGGTGATTTTTCACCTTTATGTGTTTTTTTCCACACTGCTAATTGCCGAAAATTAGTAAAACAAGCAATCCAGCTACCAACAACCACTAAAGCCAAGCCAATATAAAAAGTTGGAAATGCCTTTAGTGGTGCATAAAAGGTATAAAGTACATTTGCTTTACCGGTAAGAATGGTACCAGCAGTCAGCAGTGTACCAATCAGCATCGTCCAGAAGCCAATCCACGCACTTAATCGTTGCTTATCTGATATGCCAACCGTTTTACTCATTAAAGCAAATTGAAACCCAATAATAAAGAATGTTGTTAATACGAGTGCAAGAATAACACCGTGTGCTGTTAAAATTTGATAATAGCCAATACCAAAAGGCAAATCAAACGAGCCAGATCTAACAAAAGTCTGTAACAGGCCCATTAATCCTCCTACTAACAAAGAGATAAAAGCCACATACATATGGGCCATTACTAAACGTGCTTCTTTTGGCGAAATTGATAAATGTTTCTCCATCATGGTTCATACACCTCCACTGTGGCAGCCATGTAATGATGACCACTGCCACAATATTCATTACATAATAATGTATAAGTCCCCGGTTTTTGCATAACAGTCTCCAGAGTACTTATATGACCAGGCTCTACCATCATGTTGACATTTGTTCCGGCAATATGAAATCCATGAACAACATCTGTTGAAGTAGTTTGAAACAATACTTTTGCACCAACTGGAATTCGAATGGTGTTAACAGCTTCACCGTCTTCGTCTTTACCCAAATCATAATAGAAACCAGAAGATAGTACATTTACAATATATTCATTTTCGCCAACCTGGCGTAATCCAAGATTTTCTTCTTTAAAGCTTTCATTTTCCTGTACATTTTTCGGATCAATTGTATCCATATGACTAGGTGGGTGTACTCCTTTATAAAATGCTCCTATTGCCAGAATAATTAAAAACAATATTAGAGATCCAACACCAAAGATTAACCATATTTTCTCGTACTTATGAATACGCATCTAAATAACCTCCTCACCGACTAATAAATATTGCAAAAACAATAAACCAGCTTATAAGAATAAAAGCCCCTAATAATAGAACAGAAATTAATGTTCCTTTTAATGTGTTATCTTTTTTTGGATTCACCATTGTTTCTCTTGATATGTTATCTCGTTCTGGCTTCATACATGTTCCTCCTTCCAAAGAGACTTTCTATACTATTTATAATACTAAATAAATTCAACAAAAACGTTGTTATATCAAGGTTTTCACAAAAAAGTCACGGATTGCGGCAACTCAAATCAGCCGTGTTTTATGAACATTTATGTTAAAAAAGTATGTGTCATTTGTGTGAAAATTATGGAAAATAAAGGAAGGTAAAAGATGCGAGATCAAAAATAAAACGAAAAATGAAACTTTTTAATTTCTATCAAGCTATTTATGATTTACTGATTAGAAGGCAAAAGAACACTAGACTTCTAATCTAAAAAAATCTATACTAGCGATATAATCAATTTTGTATTCAAGATAAAAGTTTTTACATGAGTGAGGGATTTCTAGTGAAAGACAGTGAAATATTGGCATATTTCTTAGAAAATTTGTGGTCAAAAGGATTCAAGTTAACAGATGAAGAAGTTAGCTTTATCTATTTTGGGCAAAAATTCACGAATACTTCCGTAGAGCATGTCAAGCTAGCATTATCGTTTACATTACAGCTGCAAATGTCATTTGACAGGAGTTTTTATATTAGTTTACTGGAGTTATTTAGCCGACATAACATTCAAAATAAAAAAGAAGCCATTTTGCTTTTAACACAAAATGGCTTAATGAAATAGTTAGTTATGCAATTTAAGAGCTTTTCGAGCTAATTCATCTGCGTGCTTATTCTGTTTCTCAGGAATCCATTTCATAAAGAAATAGGGAAAAGAACTTGATAAGTGATTAATCTGATTTAAGTATGACTGAAATACATCTCTTTTTACATAATTTCTATCAATGGCGTCAACTACTACTTTTGCATCTGATCTACAGGAAATGATCTCATCCGGAAAGCGTTCTTTGCATAACTCTAACGCTTTTATAACTGCTATAAATTCCGCTTCATGGTTGGAGTATTCTCCGATAAATAGAGATTCCTTCAATTGTAATTGTCCAGATTTGATATAAATGCCAATACCGCTTGAACCTGGATTCCCTTGACTGGCAGCATCTGTATAGACTTCAATCATTATCATCCCCCTAACGTTTACCTTATTTATGTCTAATCTTATGCTTACGGTGCTAATCGTCTGTAAGACCGCCACTTCAAGCTTCATGTAACATTAACAGACGCTAACACCCTGATAAGTTTCGCTAATGATGATTGGTGGCACCCCTGAATCATCATAGTCTCACTTTATTTTTTTTGCTATATATAAGAATGGTGTATCAAGTGCAGATACAACAAATTTAATGAAATAAGTTGTAAATAAAATACTGAGCCATGTATCCCATTCATGGACATCGTAAAACGCGATCGAACAGAAAATAAGTGTATCAATAAACTGACTGATCATCGTACTGCCATTATTTCGGATCCATAAATACTTGCTGGACGGTAATAGCTGCTTTATCTTTCCATAAATCCATACATCAATATATTGGCTCACAACATATGCCAACATACTTCCAATAGCAATGTTAGGAATTAGTTCAAAGATGGTTTCAAGTGCATCTTGTGCAAAGTCATCCGTATGCGGGGTGAACCGCAACACAAATTGCATCACAATTGTCATGATTAACAGAGAAGAGAACCCCATCCATACAGCTTTTTTTGCCTCTTTCTTACCGTGATTTTCGTTTAAAATATCCGTAGCTAAGAATACCGTTCCATACGTAATGTTACCTAATGTAGCTACTAAACCGAGGATTTCTACGGTTTTTAATACTTGAATATTAGCGATTACAGTAGACATGCCGATCCACACAAATAAACCAGCTTTCCCAAACATTCGATACATCAATAATAATAACGCAAAGTTAATAATAGCAAATATAATCCATAACAGTTCGTTTACCAAAATTTGTTCCTGCCTTTCTATATCAAATTCTTTACATTTACAGTCAATACATAAAATTACCATAGTTTTAGGATTTATGTAAGTACAACAGGTTATAAGAAGGATAACTTTAGAAAAGTGTAGATTTAAAAAGGTTAGCCTAATTTCACCCTGCCTATTAAGTTCATATGTAATATTCCCTTAAACAAGCATTTCTGCATATTATGTATTAAAGTGTATTTCCAAGGAGGAAGCCTGTACATGAATTATTTCAATCAACCTAAATATCAACCGTTATCCTGTCATAGTACTTATTGGCCAACCCGTCAATTTCAACCAGTTGATCCTTATTTTTTGTACCAATCAGCGATTGAGTCTAAAAAACTGATGAAAGATGCCAGTATGGTTCTCAATAAATTATCTGAGTCGAAAGAATTTGATGCTGAATTAATGTATGCTGCACAATCTTCAGATATTGTAGAGGTCAAGCGCTTAATTGATTCTATAGGCATAACGTCAGATGTTGACATTAATTACAACCCTGATGGGTTACGTTTAGCGTTTTCATCAAAAGAAGATAATACGGATTGCTGTCGTTTATCTATTACACTGCATTGGCGTTAAAGTAAATGATAGCTTTTCAAGAGATGGAGATCCTGGTTTATGTCTCCTAGACCATTATAAAAGGCGATGATTTAAATCATCGCCTTGTTCATTTTCATTTATTTTTTTTCAACATTAGCAGCTTGTGGGCCTCTTTCACCTTCAACAATTTCAAACGTTACTTCTTGACCTTCTTCTAGTGTTTTGAAACCTTCTTGTTGAATAGCGGAGTAATGTACGAATACATCATTTCCTTCTTCCAATTGAATAAATCCATAGCCTTTCTCTGCGTTGAACCATTTTACTACACCGTTTTCCATGTTATCTTTCCTCCTAAAACCTTTCACGCAAAAACGTGTTAATACAAACAAGATGGCGGATAATGAAAAAGGTAGCAACCATAGAAGTATAGGATCACCATTCCATTTACTTCTATAGAAGCTACCTGATAATAATGAACCCAAACATCTTCTTTGCTTGTTACTACTATAGCTTATTTTACCAATTACGTCAAGATATTCATGTGATATAAATCCTTTGTTTACAACGAATAAAACCTTTTCATTATGAAATGAACATGGTATTGTAATAACAGAATTTTCTTTAGAGGTGTTACGATTGACAATACTAATTGGATTAACAGGATGGGGAGATCATCCCACACTTTACGATCATGCAAAGGATAGACAAAACAAATTAACCGCCTACAGTTCACATTTTCCGGTTGTCGAAGTAGACAGTTCATTTTATGCGATCCAAACTACCGAAAATTATCAGAAATGGGTGAACGAAACACCAGAAACGTTTTCTTTTGTTATTAAAGCGTATCAAGGTTTAACAGGTCATGACCGCAAACATTTAACCAATCGTGAAGCAAAGGAATTAGTAGATGCTTTTATCAGTTCTATCCGACCTGTAATAGCTGCTAATAAATTAAATACTGTATTATTTCAGTTTCCACCATGGTTTGATCTAAAACAACGGAATATACAGAAAATCAGAAAAATTAAACAATGGATGAGAGATATTCCCATAGCGATTGAATTCAGAAATCGAACTTGGTTTGAAGGTCATCAACAAGAAACATTGGCATTTTTAAAAGACATAGGGGTAACACACGTAATATGTGATGAACCACAAGCAGGAGAAGGATCTGTTCCAACCGTTTTAGAGACAACAAATGACCGCGTATTAATCCGGTTCCATGGAAGAAATATTCATGGATGGAATAATCACGGTCAAGAAAATTGGAGGGAGGTTCGCTTTTTATATCGTTATAATCAAACAGAATTACAGGAGTGGGTGAAACGCATACATAAATTAAAAAAACAAGCAAAAGAAATAACCATATTATTTAATAATAATTCAGGCGGAGATGCTACTGATAATGCTAAACAATTATTAGATTTACTCGATATAACGTATCAAGGGTTACATCCTAAACAGATCGACTTTTTTGATTTAATCTAATGTGACTCGTTTCGCTCCTAAGTATCTTTCTGACCAATAACTCATACTTAACTCACTAATATCTACACCGTTAGATTCACTGGCATGAATAAATTTACCATCACCTAAATAAATACCAGCATGGGATGGGCCTGGTTTATATGTTTCAAAAAATACGATATCTCCCACGGACGGCTGTTCAACTTGCTTGGTTGCATTCCATATTTCACTTACAGTTCGTGGGAGGTTTGCTCCTAATCGATTAAATACGTACTGTAAATAACCACTACAGTCAAACCCTGAAGTGGATGTGCCACCCCATCGGTATGGTGTGCCAAGATGATCTTTAGCACTTGAGATGATTTCACTGACACTCACTGATGATGTAGAAGATGAAGTATTTTCTTCCGGTACAGAAGGTTCTGGATTCGTTTCTGTGGCTTCATTGGTCATGTTATCTGATTGCTTATTTGCGGACTCCTGTTCGGTTTGTTCTACTTCTACCGATGCTATTTGTGGTGTTTCAACTGTCTCTTCATGTACCTCTGCTTCAATATGGTGAATTTCCATTCCTGTATCCTGTTTATAAGCTTTTACTGCTTCGTTTGATTTTTCACCATATATACCGTCGATATCGTCGCGGTAGTAACCAAAATAAAATAGAGCTTCCTGCACCTCTTTGACATCATCTCCACGATCACCAAAGGAAAATGTTAGTTCATGTTGTTCTAATATGTCTTCGTAATAATCTTCTTCCTTGTTTATGATGGCTTTTATAGTATCTTGATCCGCTTTTCCATTTTGGTCCATTAAATGATCTTCTTGGAATTTCTTTAATGCATATTCTGTCAAAACACCAAACTCTCCATCAATAGACGAATCATAGTACGATAATCTTTGTAATTTATGCTGTAGCATTCGAACCGATTCATGTTGCATACCGTATTTTAGCATGTTCGATTGCTCTAATATCTCGTTCTGCATCATAGGATAGGCATCGACATAAAAAGAAAAAGGCTGGCTAAATGCAAAGCTGTAAGCGACGGAGTGTTTTACTACTCGTGATATTTGATCTTGTAACAACATAAAACCACCCCTTACGAAATAATTACTTACAGAAAAATTTATGTTAAAATAGGGGAAATATGATCTTAAGTTAACTTTGTTACGTATTTGTAATAAAGTGAGACTTCCATCAGTGGAGATGACCGTAATTGATGGATAGCGCTGTGATAAATGATGGCAAGGAAGGAAGATGAAAGATGTCAATAAGTGAGCAAAATTATTTAGATTTATGCAAAAAAGTACTTGCAGAAGGAACAAAAAAAGATGACCGCACCAACACGGGTACGTTATCGATATTCGGGCATCAAATGCGCTTTGACTTACAAGAAGGATTTCCATTACTAACAACTAAAAAAGTGCCTTTTCGTTTAATTGTTAGTGAATTATTGTGGTTTATCAAAGGTGATACGAATATTCGTTACCTTTTAAAGCATAATAACAATATTTGGAACGAGTGGGCTTTTAAGAACTGGGTGGAAAGCGATGAGTACGATGGACCTGATATGACAGATTTCGGTCACCGATCACTACAGGACCCTGAGTTTAAAAAAGCATATGATCAGCAAATGGAAATATTTAAAGCTAAGATTTTAGAAGATGACGCTTTTGCAAGTAAATATGGAGATTTAGGCTCAGTATATGGAAAACAATGGCGTGCTTGGAAAACGTCACAAACAGAAACAATCGATCAACTAAAGGATGTGATCGAAGCAATTAAACATAACCCTTACTCAAGGAGACATATTGTTTCTGCATGGAATCCAGAAGATGTTCCAAGTATGGCACTACCGCCATGTCACACCCTTTTTCAATTTTATGTAGCAGATGGTAAATTAAGCTGCCAGTTGTATCAGCGAAGCGGTGACATCTTTTTGGGTGTACCTTTTAATATTGCTAGTTATGCATTGCTCACCCTGTTGGTTGCTAATGAATGCGGCTTAGAGCCAGGTGAATTTATTCATACATTCGGTGATGCACATATTTATGCCAATCATCTTGACCAGGTGGAAACGCAATTAGAACGCGAGCCAAAAGCGTTACCAACCATTTCTATCAAAGAAGGTGTATCCCTCTTTGATATCGAACTCGAAGACATTAAGCTAGATAATTATCAACCACATCCCGCTATAAAAGCACCAGTCGCAGTATAAAAGGAGGAGCAAAATGATATCATTACTATTTGCAATGGGAAAAAATCGAGTAATTGGAAAAGATAATACATTACCATGGCATTTACCTAACGACCTTAAGTTTTTTAAAGAATTAACAACGTCAAATGCTATTATTATGGGACGAAAAACCTTTGAGTCGATGAATGGACCTCTGCCGAATCGTGATAATATTATATTAACGACTAATAGTGAGTTTGAATACGAACAATGCAAAGTGATTCATTCCGTTGATGCGATTAAAACAATGGACAAGGCAAATCCTGAAAAAGAATGGTTTGTCATCGGTGGTGAAGAAATTTTTAAGCAAGTGCTTGGTTTTGCAGACCGAATTTATATGACCTATATTGATGAAGAATTTGAAGGCGACACTTTTTTTCCGGATTTTGATGAACAAGAGTGGCATATAACAAAGAAAGAAAAAGGTAAAAAAGATGAGAAAAACCGCTACGATTATTACTTTATTCAATACGATCGGGAAAAGTAACTCTATTTTTATCGTTAACCAAGACAAGCACGCGAAATCATGGTAAGATAAAAGATGATATAAATTGACGACATACATAAAGGGGCGCATAAAAAATGTTATCTTCTATTGGTATTCCTGGACTGATTTTAATATTAGTTATTGCATTAGTGGTTTTTGGACCGAAAAAATTGCCTGAAATCGGTAAAGCAACAGGGGAAACATTGCGTGAATTCAAAAAATCTGCACGTGATTTGACAGATGATGAAAAAGAGCAAAAAGAAAACAATTCGTAATTTTTTGATCATTAAACGAGGTGAATGTCATGTTATCTAATATTGGCTTTCCAGGGTTGATTTTAATATTACTTATTGCATTGGTTATTTTTGGGCCTTCTAAATTACCAGAGATCGGTAAAGCTGTTGGCCATTCTTTACGTGAGTTTAAGAAAGCAACCAATGACATGATGAGTGAAGATAAAGATAATTCAGGAGGCAAATAAGGAAAGAAAAGATGTAAAAGACATTCTTTTACATCTTTTTCTTGCATGTTAGAAGCGCTAAAATTTTAGCAAGAAATAATTCGACGTAACGAAAGTTTTAAAAACATAAAGTACAAGTAAAACTAAGTTTTTTTGCCAGCATTTGGTGATAAGCCTCGTTTTGCTTTACATATATCACTTGCTTATGATGAAGGGACGTTTACAATGAAGCAAGAAAAATCATTACCAAATGAGAAGGAAATGGGATATTTAGACCATTTCGCTGAATTACGCAATCGGCTGTTATGGACCGCACTAGTATTTGTATTGTTTTTTATTGGCGGCCTTTATTTTGTAGAAGATATTAGGAATTTCTTTTTAAGTCATATAGATATCACATTAAACCTCATTTCACCAGAAGAAATTATTTGGATTATCTTCATGATTGCTTTTATTGTTGCCTTTGCTGCAACATTACCATTTCTATGTATGCAATTATGGTTATTTGTTAAACCCGGATTAACGAAAAGAGAACAACGAATTTCATTGGCTTATATTCCAGTTATTTTTATTTTATTCGTTTCTGGACTTGCCTTTGGCTATTTCATCTTTATACAGCTTATTCTTCCATTTGTATTATCTTTAAATGATGGAATGTTTGATACGATGTTCACAGTGGAAAACTATTTCCGCTTTATATTTAAAGTGACATTACCATTTGCTGTATTCTTTGAAGTCCCGGTTATTATGATGTTTTTAACTAGTTTAGGTATTGTTACACCACAATTTTTAAGCAAAACAAGAAAGTACGGTTATTTTATCCTAATTATTATCGGAACTATGATTTCACCACCAGATTTTATCTTGCAAATTGTCGTTGCAATTCCACTAATCATACTGTATGAAATCAGTATTATGTTATCTCGAATAGTATACCGCAAAAAACAAGAAAACCATCGTGAATTTATGGAAAATTAACATGAAGGATTGAGGAAAGCGTATGAAGTCTTTTTATCACTTTATGATGCGTTATCGTGGAAATAAACAACTTGATGATGCTCGGAGGTTAGCTGATTGGATGTTTTATGATCATGACTTTCCCAAGCATTCTAACGATTATTATGAAATTAGCAGTTATCTGGAATGGCATACTCCTTTTCCAGAAGCGGCTGCAACATATGATCATTTATGGGAGGAGTATATAGATGAAGTGAAGCCATGAGTGAGACGCTAACCACTCATGGCTTTTCCTGCTCATGTAATAATTCTATTGCTACAATATTTTCAAATGGAACCTTTTGTTTTAATGCTCCTTCTTGAATGGTTAGCTTTCTTTCGATTGAATCCATTTTGGTAATATGACCAATAGCGGCTTTAAAAGAACCAATTTGATAATAGCGTAATGTTACCTTTTGTTGAGTGTGTATCGCTTGTTGTAACGTTAACTCCATTTCGCTAACATAATCTTCATTTAAAACTGGCTTTTCCTGAAAGGGGGCGTCAGCAAAGAAATCTTGAAGCATTTCAACATGCTCAGGCAACATTAAAGAAGACCATTTTATTTTACCTCGATCATGTATCAAAAAAATCACCTCAGTATTATTATACACGAACATTAGTTCTTTATCAATAGACTTTAGAGCGCCTGTTCGTGTATAATGAATAGTGAAAATATGGAAGGGATGTGAAGGCGACTATGAAGATTTTACATACTGCAGATTGGCATTTAGGAAAAATTGTTCATGGAATGCACATGACTGAAGATCAAGGAAAAGTTCTCCAGCATTTGATTGAAATTATCCAAGTAGAAAATCCGGATGTAATCATCATTGCAGGTGACCTTTATGACCGAGCGGTGCCACCAAGGGAGGCTGTTGAATTATTAAATTCATTTTTTACTACCGTATCCGTTGAAATGGAGATACCGGTCGTTGCCATTTCTGGTAATCATGATAGTCCTGATCGGCTCGGGTTCGGAGCAAGCTTATTTCGATCCAAACAATTATATTTAGCAACATCCATTGAGGATGTGTTTCAACCGATACATTTTAACGATGGTCAACATGATGTCTATTTTCATTTAGTGCCTTATATCGAACCAGAACAAGTGAAGCACTATTTTCAAGAGAATTCCATCGAAACACATCAAGAAGCGATGGAGCGGATAGTGAAGGAGCTCGAAAGACAAATGACAGATCAAGCTCAACATATTTTAGTCGGACATGCCTTTATTGCAGGCGGAATGGAATCGGAGTCTGAAGAAAGACTCACGATGATTGGTGGTACTCCTTATATCGACGCTTCTATATTTAAATCTTTTGATTACATTGCCTTAGGCCATCTCCATCAACCTCAAAAAATAAAAAGTGATTTTATCCGATATAGCGGGTCAATCATGAAATATTCCTTTTCAGAAGCAAACCATAAAAAATCTGTAACCATCCTAGAATTAGATGGCATGGAGAAAACAGTATATACGATTCCCTTAAACGCGCCAAAAGACTTACAAATTGTTGAAGGTTACTTCGAAGAATTGTTAGAGGAAAAAGTAGTAAAAGCGACGAAAGACTACTTGCAAATAAGATTGCTGGATGATGGGCAAATCATAGATCCTGTCACAAAACTTCGTAAGCTTTTCCCTAATATCTTACGGTTAGAACGAAAGCATCATTTAGTTCATCAATCTCTTAAAGAAATCCAATCGATAAAGGAAAAGCAAAAAATGACCCACGAACAACTATTTGCATCATTTTACAAAGAAATCAAAGGATCGGAACTTTCCGAAGAACGGGCGAAATATGTACAAGACGTCATAAAGAAAGTTATGGTAGAAGAGAGGGAGAAATAATATGCGCGCTTTAAACCTTGAACTAATCGCATTTGGACCCTATCGAAAACAACAACAGATAGATTTTACCGATTTAGGAGAAGAACCGATATTTTTAATTACCGGTCCAACTGGTTCAGGAAAAACAACGATTTTTGATGCGATTTGTTACAGTTTATATGGAAAAGCTAGTGGAACTGACCGGGACCAAGATGGATTTCGTAGTCACTTCGCCAATGTCTCTGAGCTGACTTCCGTTCGTTTCACCTTTGAGTTACATCATAAAACATATCGAGTTATTCGTAGTCCAAAACAACAAAAGCCGAAAGCAAGAGGAGAAGGGTATACAGAAGAAGCGGCTAGTGCAAGTCTTTATGTTTATAATCAAGAGCAGCAATGGGAATTAATCGTTTCGAGAATAAAAGACGTCAATGAAACGATCGAGGAAATGATCGGTCTTGATTATGAGCAATTTAAGAAAATGATTATGATTCCTCAAGGTGAATTCCGTAAATTAATCTCTGAAAATAGTAAAGAACGAGAAGAAGTTCTACAAAAAATCTTCCGGACTTATTTCTATAAAAATATTACTGATAAATTAAAAGAACAAGCCAAAGCTTTGGAAGAGCAACTAGAAAAGCTGGATTGGCAATATCATCAAGAATTAGAGAAGCTACCTAATGAAATTATCAATCCTGACTCCGATAAAAAGATAAATGAACAGCTAACAGATCATTATCTCAAGCTAGAAGAACAAAAATCATCACTTACTAAAGAATTAGAGCAAGTAAACAATCAATTAACCTTTTTACATGAACAATATTACCAGCAAAAAAAGCTCGTAGATCATTTTCATGAGTACGAACAACTGCTAGAAAAACAAAAATTGTTGCAGCAAAAGCAAAATGAAATAAATTTATTACACGAACAACTTGAATTGTCAAAAATAGCTGAGAAAATAAAGCCACTAGAAGAATTAATGCAGACAAGACAAGAAGAGTGGCAAACTCAACAACAGAAATTTGAAGCTATAGCCAAACAACAAAAGGAATTGCACATTCATTTTGAACAGGCTAAAGGTAAATATGAAGTAGAGCAAAAGAAAGAGCAAGAACGTGAAACCTTACAATTTCAATTAAAAGAACAACAGCAATTACTAGCGAGAATGGATGAACTGGAAGCTGCCGGAACAGAATTAAATAAATTGAATGAAAAAAGAAAGCAAACAAAGGAAAACCAAACTCTATTAGAAGATAAAATAAAAGAACTGGAAAAAATGAAAGAGACGAGTTACGAGATTAGAGATAAGATCCATGAATTAAACGGTACTTTGCAACAGCTAACGTATGAAAAGGAGCAACTGCAACAAAAAGCGACAGATATGCGAGATTTAAAGAACGAATATCGAGAACTTCTCGTGTTAAGAAAAGATTACCAGCAATATAAAAATGTAGTTAATAAATTACAAATGAAAGCTGATGTACAGGCAAAAAGATGTGGACAGTTAGAACAAGAAAGAAAAAAACATTTTGCAAGTTATTTGGCAGCATCATTAGAAGGTGGAGATGCATGTCCAGTCTGTGGATCTGTTCATCATCCCGAGCTCGCCAACTTAGAAGATTCAACCATCTCGGATGAAATGATTGAACAAGAGACCCAATATTTTACGACATTACAAGAAGAAACAAAAAGTATACAAATGACACTCCTGCAAATTAAAGAGCAAGGAGAAGGGAAGAGGCAAATTGTTACACGATTAATGCAAGCATTAGATATCGATACCGATCAGATTACAAAAGAACAATTGCAACAAAAAGATACATCTTTACGAGAAAGCATTCAAAACAATAAAAAAGAAACGGAAAAGCATAGCACTAGCGTTCTAGATTTACAAAAGCAGTTCAAACAAATACAAACCACAATAAAGAATTATGATCGATTAAAGCAAGATTTAGCACAAACACAAGATAAGTATCAAAAATTAAGTAATGATTACCATCAAATACATGCTAAATATACACAGCTTAAAGCCCAACTTCCAACAGATGTGGAATCACCTACCGCTTTTAAGCAACAAGTTATGAAATTGGAAGAGAAACTCAATGATAAGATACAACAGTGGAAAAGCATCAAGGCTTATTATGAAAAAATGATCGAAGATAAGAACAAGGCGGACACAAAATATCTGGAAGCAAAACAGTTTGCGAATCAGTTGCAACAAAAATACTTACAACAAGAAGAAAAATTCAATCAAGCTCTTGCTAATTATCAATTTGCCTCGATTTCAAACTATAAACAAGCACTACTTTCTTTTGATAAGCAACAGGAAATAGAACAAGAGATATCACAGCATGATGAGCAAAAAAATCTTGTGAATAGTCGGTTAGACAATTTAAGAGAATGGATAAAAGATATAGAAAAACCTAATTTAACAAAAATGGAAGAAAAGATAGCACAAGTGGAAAAAGATAAAGATGAAAAAAATAAACAAACCCAATCTTTAGCATATCAAATCGAACAGTTAGTTAATACAATTCGCAAAACAGCAGAATTAGAAGAAAAAATGAAGAAAATAAATGATGATTATTACCACATTGGAGAGTTAGCTGATTTAGCACGAGGTGATAATACGGCAAGACTTTCATTTGAGCGATTTGTATTATCGACCTTTCTAGATGAAATATTGTTACAAGCCAATATACGTCTAGATCAAATGACAGACCATCGTTATCAATTAATTAGAAGTGAAGAGTTGGCAAAACGAGGTGCACAGAGTGGTCTCGATCTTGAAGTGCTTGATCACTATACCGGTAAGAAAAGATCAGTAAAAACCCTTTCTGGCGGGGAAGGATTCAAAGCGGCTCTTAGCTTGGCATTAGGAATGGCTGATATTGTCCAAGCTCATGCAGGCGGTGTACAATTAGATACGCTATTTATTGACGAAGGGTTTGGTACGCTTGATGAAATATCACTGGAGCAAGCCATTAGATGTTTGAAAGACTTGCAGCGAGATCATCGAGTCATTGGCGTTATTTCCCATGTAGCACAATTAAAAGAAGAAATTAAAGCAAAACTTGTAGTGGAATCGTCTCCTAACGGTTCTACTGCGAAGTTCAGCATAGGTTAAAAACACGCATAATGATACAAAATTCAACAAAAGCAATATAAATGCTGTCAAAACTTGCGCTTACCCAGGAAATATTATTTGTCGTCAAATGTTCATTTCCCGTTATAGAAATTATCCTTTTCGTTTAATATGATAGAAATAACAATAAAGGTACGGGGAGGAACAAAGATGTTATCAGCAGTACTTTGTGGCCTAGTAATAAGTGGTTCCGTTGCATTAATTATTTCAGCAGATGTTCTATCAGAGTAGTAGAGATATAGAATAAGGTATATACGTACTTCATAAAGAGCGTATATACCTTCTTAATGTAAATTTATCTTGTTCCTATTCAGCCTATACCATTCTAGACAAACGAACATATACTATATCAACATGCAATACGGAAGGAGAATGTATATGTTTCGTCCACCAAACCAACCACCAATGTTCCCACAACAAAATATACCGACACAGGGACTATTTCCTCGTGGTCCAGTTCCAAATCAAATGACTAATCCAACTGGGCTCCAAGGAATATTACAACGGTTCTTACCATCACAAGCTTCTAACATGACCCAGGCAACAAATATGGCAGCAGGTAGCGGCTCTAATCTAATGGGAACACTAAATAATGTGCAACAAGTTTTAAAAGTAGCACAACAGGCAACACCACTAATTAAAGAATACGGACCGATGATAAAAAACGCCCCAAAATTAATTAATATGATGAAGGCATTAAACGAAATAAATGATGATGAAGATGAAAATGAGTATACGGATGATGTGGAAGAAGTAGAGGAAGCGCAAGAATTAACTATGACTGAAAGCACACCATCAACTCAAAAACAAACGAAAAACAATGCTCCAATTCGCACAAGCGAATCTCAACCAAAACTGTTTATTTAGCATTTCTTTTAGAAAAACTATAAGCGGTTGCCAAAGTTTTATTCATACTACAAAGTATTCACTATGTCTAGTTACTTCAGCGCTAAAATTTTTATGCGTTCATAACAAACAAAAACAGACCACTTGCTTTTTTTTCATACTAAGAGCACAATAAAAGTAATCACGTTAAGTAGGAGGCTTTTTCATGACAAAGCAATCTAGCGAGAAAGCAATTTTTGCAGGTGGCTGTTTTTGGTGTATGGTGGAACCATTCGATGAACAACCAGGTATTGAACAAGTGGTATCTGGCTATACAGGTGGAGACAAGCCTAATCCAACATATGAAGAAGTGTGCACCAATACAACAGGTCATCGTGAAGCAGTTGAAATTACGTATAATCCAACCATTTTTCCTTATCAAAAGCTATTAGATATATTTTGGCAGCAAATCGATCCCACTGATCCTGGCGGCCAATTCCATGATCGCGGTGAATCCTATAAAACCGCCATCTATTATACAAATGATGAACAAAAAAGCCTAGCAGAACAATCGAAACAAGATCTGGAAAATAGCGGTAAGTTTAGTGAACCTATTGTAACAGATATATTACCTGCCAAGCCCTTTTATCCAGCAGAAGAACAGCATCAGGATTACTATAAAAAACAGAGCTTTCATTATCAGATGTATAAAAAAGGTTCAGGAAGAGCGGATTTTATTAAAAGAAACTGGGGTAAACACTACTCAAAAGAGGAGTTAAAAGAACGCCTAACTCCAATTCAGTATCACGTTACACAAGAAAATGGTACGGAAAGACCGTTTGACAATGAATATTGGCGTAACGAAGAAGAAGGGGTCTATGTAGATATCGTTAGTGGTGAACCATTGTTTTCAACTACTGATCAATATGATGCAGGCTGTGGATGGCCTAGTTTCACCAAGCCGTTAAACCGTAATAGAATTGCAGAAAAATTAGATACATCACATGGAATGCGAAGAGTTGAAGTCAGGAGTGATGAGGCTGATTCTCACCTTGGTCATGTATTTGATGATGGACCGATTGACAAAGGCGGAATGCGATATTGTATTAATTCCGCTGCCTTACGATTTATTCCGAAGCATAAGCTAAAAGAGGAAGGTCTTGAAGAATACCTGGCATTATTCGAATAACTTCCCGTTGTTTTCGGGAAGTTTTTTCATAAAAGAGGGCGTGTACTATGGTTAGAAATATTAGTTATCTTTTGTTCATGTATGTTGCTTCATTAGTTATAACCGGAATATTCCTTCTTTTACATTTCCCGTTACCATGGATACTAGGGCCACTAATTGCCGTCTTTATCATGAATTGGTTAATAAGTGAACCACTGTCACAGAACAAAACGATCTTGAGCATCAGCTTTTTACTTACTGGTGCACAAATTGGATCTACTTTTACCTCTAATACTTTAAGTAAAGTGATTCCTTATTTTATTCCATTTTTAATCATTACGTTATTGCTCATTTATCTATGTATGAAAAGCGGAGAACTATTAGCAAAATATGCAAATATTGAATCATCAACAGGTTTGTTAGGAAGTATTCCCGGCGGATTATCCGTTATGGTAGCTATGAGTGATTCAATGAATGCTAATACTGGTTTAGTAGCCATCTTTCACACAATTAGACTAATGGCTGTCCTATTTCTTGTACCGCTTATGGCATCATTTATGTTTACTCAGACAAATGCACAACAAATGCTAACCGATACAGCCATTGCATTAAATGGTTGGACAGTGTTGTTGTATATACTGCTATTTGGAATCGCATACCTGTTACGCTATACAATTCCGGCACCCTATGTTCTGATTTCTATGTTGGTTATCGCTAGTCTGAAGCTGCTCTCTATACCAGTCAGCGATGTACCGGTAAGTTTATATCATGTAGCTCAATTATCGATTGGTATTCATTTAGGCTTATCCATAACAATATCGGACATAAAAAAAGCGGGTAATTTCTCCTGGATTTTCTTTCTATTCACTTGCATTATTATCATGATATCGACTGCTCTTGGATATATTTTTGCTATCATGTCTGATCTCAGTTTTGCTACAGCAATGCTTAGCCTTGCACCAGGTGGATTGGTAGAGATGGCCATTACCGCTGGTGAAGTAGGTGCAGACCCATCGATAGTAGGATCATTGCAACTGGTACGACTGTTATTTATTATTTTGGTATTACCTTTTATCCTTAAGAAAGTGACTTCTTCATTCAGTAAACCATAACAATATTATGTTAACCTGGTGAAAACCCTTGTGTAACAGCCGATAAATGTTTATGATAGAAGGGAAGGAGGGACATAAATGATTCATCAAAATTGGGAAAACAATCGTACAATTAAAAAAATTAAATGTGTCCATACTAATGCTAAAAAATATAAAGTAAATTCTGTTTTATCTGAAGGAGCAATATATGAAGTGAAAAATGAAACTGAGGAATTTTATTTCGTTATCGATAATACCAATCGAATAGCTGGTTTTAAAAAGGATTACTTCGAAATTGTTTCATAATGTTTATTAATTGAATATATTGGGAAAACATAAATAATAGGGATTTTATACTATATAAGCGAATAATTTTTTAGTATAAGCAAAACGGATGTTTTTCCGTAAAGCTAGTCACGTTTTGCTTATGTGAAATGATAGACTTTTCAAAGATTCTCCATAGGAGCTGATAAAATGAAAAGAATTCTTTTGATCCGTCATTGTCAGGCTTTAGGCCAACACAGTGATTCGCCTCTATCAAAAAAAGGCATTCAAAAAGCATATGAATTGGCTAGACAATTAGAAAGACTTAGCTTTCAAATAAATCGTATCATTACAAGTCCTTATTTGCGTGCTCAAGAAAGTATCAAACCTTTTGCTGCTCGCCAAGGTATTCCAGTTGAAACTGACGAGCGACTAAAGGAACGGTTGCTAAGTGAGCAACCGGTAGATGACTGGATCGATATTTTAGAAGAATCTTTTCAAAATTTCCATTTCAAGCTACCTGGTGGAGAATCGTCAAGCGAAGCATATCAACGTGCAGAACAGGTTTTAAATGAGTGCATGAAAGATGAGGTAAATGAGAATATTATTATTGTAACACATGGCAACTTACTTGCTCTTATGTTGCAGAAATTTCATGTTGATTTCGGATTTCACGAATGGAAGACACTTACTAACCCAGATGCCTTCTTAATTCAACGCATTGGTGGCGAATACATTACAGAAAGAATCTGGGAAGAAAATCAATCTCACCTTTATTAATATGATTTGCAAACTCTATGAAATAAGCTATAATGGTATTCGAACTTTAAAAGTTGTGATAGAATGTGTATGTATAGAGATACATAACGATTAATCGTTAAAGGAGGGGACCGTCTTGGCATTTGTAATTACTTCACCTTGTAAAGAAGAAAAAGCAGGCGAATGCGTAGAAGTTTGCCCTGTAGATTGTATAGAAGAAGGAAAGGATATGTTTTATATCGATCCCGATATTTGTATTGATTGTGGCGCATGTGAAGCTGTATGCCCAGTAGAAGCAATTTATATGGAAGATGAAGTACCAGATGATGAGCATGAATATATCTCATTAAACCGCAAGTTCTTTGAAGAAAGCTAAACCATATAAGAAAAGCGCAGTACGCCCACATAGAAACGTAGCGACTGGAACTAATCAACTGAGTTAAAGGAAACACGTGAGTTTACGAACCAATGATGACTTCCACCTAAAGGTATAAGTGCGACTAAGTCGCTGGTTTCACCAATCAGCCAGTCTTCTTTATCGTAGGGCGATTCGTGAAGTTGCTACGTTTCTGGGCGTTCCGAGCTAGACAGAAATCCAATCTTTATACTTTCTTTCCATCCAAGTTAAAAAACCGCTATTACATTATAGCGGTTTTTTAATACTTAATCTCAAATTTTTGAAATGCAGTTTCTACTTCTTCTTCTGTAATTTCAATATTTTTCACTTTTGCAAAGAAGGAGGGACCTTTTTTTACTTGCATCAAAAATGTGTCAACTTTATTATTTTCACCTTGTGCTTCGATTTCTACTGAGCCATCATCAAGATTCTTCACCCACCCAACAATATCGTTCTCGACAGCTACCTGTTGCGTGAAGGAACGAAAACCTACACCTTGTACACGACCTGAAACTATCACATGAACTTGTCTCAATATAATCACCTCTTTCCTATGATAGTATCATTGAAAATTTCACAATTCAAAAGTTAAAGAAAGGAGTTTAAAATGAAAACGCTTCACTTAAATCAAATAGAAGATTTTAAAATAGGTCATAATCAAGATCTAACTGCCTTAACTGGATGTACTGTAATTATTTGTGAAGAAGGAGCTGTAACTGGTGTTGACGTAAGAGGAGGAGCACCTGGTACTAGAGAAACAGATTTGTTAGCTTCAGAAAACACAGTGGAGAAAGCTCATGCAACTTTTCTAGCCGGTGGAAGTGCTTATGGACTGGATGCTGGAAGTGGTGTAATGAGATTTCTTGAGGAAAAAAAATCGGCATCGATGTGCAGACGATAAAAGTACCAATTGTACCTGGTGCTATACTTTTTGATCTTGGGATCGGGGATGCCAAAGTGCGGCCAGATCAGAATATGGGATATAAAGCTTGTGAGAATGCTTATCAAAGTGAGAAATTGTTCGGAAATATTGGAGCAGGTACAGGTGCAACAATAGGAAAAGCTTTAGGGTCAGAATACAGCATGAAAGCTGGGATTGGTTATGCAGGTTATAAATTTGGACCATTACAAATTGCAGCTACTGTTGCCGTTAATGCAGTAGGTGATGTCATCGATCCATTAACAGGTAAACAAATAGCGGGATTATTCGACAGAAAAAAGAATCAATTATTATCTACCTCTGACATATTATTATCAAAAGTAGAGCAACCATTTAAGGAAAATGGTTATGATGGAAATACAACGATAGGAACAATCATGACAAATGGTAAATTAACGAAAGCGCAAGCGAACAAAATTGCTTCCATTGCACATGATGGAATTGCAAAAACAATCAATCCTTCGCATACACTGATGGATGGTGATACCTTATTTATTATGACATCTAATAAAATAGAAGTAGATCCGACTATCATAAGTATTCTAGCCACAAAAGTTGTATCTGAAGCCATTATAGATAGTGTTAAAAAAGCAAAAACGGTCTTAGGCTATCCTGCTGTGCAAGATTTATCGTCATAATTGATTGGAGTGTGGCAATTGGACAAGAAAAAATACGTTATTTTACTAATACCATTTATCGTTTTGGGACTAGTACTTATTTATTTTCTTCCTAGGAGTCACAATCATTATACATTACTCATCATTTTCGTTTTCTGGATCACGTATTACGGATGGATGTACTATAAAGTGAGACTATGATCAGTGAGGGGTTTACAGACGTTTAGCGCCGTGATAAGAAAACCTGAGCAAATTCCGCACTGTCTTTATCACTATAAATGCTAAGGATTTACGATTTCTCTATTAGCCATTATGGAATTATATTAACTGCTTAACCGACACTCCGGCTGCCCACTTCCCTTTCCGTGGGGTTCGGCCTTCAGCTAAAAACTTTTTCAAGCAAAAACCGCTCAAAAAAACACTTAGGTGCTTTTCTTTTTAACAGCATTTCTCAGGTGAGGAATGCTGTTAAATTTTGAAATAACAACTTACTATGTGACCAAAATCACTGATTTTCTTATTAATTTTTCTTATGATAAGAAATGGACAAAAAAGTTAGGTGGTAGAGAATGACAGAGATTGTTTCATATGCTAGAAATGTAGACGAAGCAACACAATTAGTGGAAGTAGCAAATGTTGATGCGATTATTTGCGGGGAAGAACGATTTGGATTAAGAAGCATTGGTAATATTTGTTTCGAAGAGATCCTAAAAATAAACCACTTCCTTAAGCGCCGAAGTAAGAAATTATATGTATTAGTAAATGCTATTTTTCATGACGAGCGTTTAGAGGAAGTAACAAATTATGTAGAAAAACTAAGCGACCTATCAGTCGATGGAATTATTTGCGGTGATCCCTCCATCTTTACGATTCTACAAGAAAAAAATATACAAATTCCGATCCATTGGAATCCAGAAACATTAGCAACCAATCATGAAACACTTAAGTTCTGGCAGGATATCGGTGTAACACGTGCTGTTTTATCTAACGAATTATCTTTAGATGAAATAATTGATATTAATCAGTCATTAGCTATTCCGATAGAAGTACAAGTGCACGGCATGACATGTATTTTCCAATCCAAAAGAAAGCTAGTTCGTAATTATTATCAAAAAATAGATGATGATTGGAACCCAGAAAAAATACGCTATGTAAAACAAACGAAATCAGATCAGACTCACTATCCGATTTTCGAAGACCGTAATGGTACGCATATTATGAGTACAGAAGATATCTGTATGCTAAGGTATCTGCCTCAGCTCTTAGATAATCGAATCAACTGTTTACGAATATATAATATCTTCAAAACCATTAACTATAATGTACAAGTCTCTCGGGTATATAAGGAAGCGATAAAGAGCTACTCAGATGATCCAAATCAGTTTCATCAGCTTATTGGGGGATGGGAACAACAAATATTATCGATACAACCATCAAAACGTAAGCTGGGAACCGGATTTTATTTTAAAGAACAGATTTATTAGTGAGGTTGATAGCAATGAAAAAGCCAGAATTATTGGCCCCAGCAGGCGATTTAGAAAAACTGAAATTCGCCGTTCATTATGGAGCGGATGCCGTCTACATCGGTGGTAAACAATTTGGATTGCGAGCCAAAGCAGGAAATTTTGATTATGAAGACATGAAAGAAGGGATAGCTTTTGCTAATCGATATGGATCAAAAGTATATGTAGCTGCTAATATTATTGCACATAATGAAGACCTAACAGGTGCTGAAGCTTTTTTTGAGCAATTAGCAGATATAGGAATACATGCAGTCATTATAGCTGATCCTTCCTTAATTAGAGTGTGCCAGAGAGTTGCACCAGATTTAGAGATTCACCTAAGCACGCAAGCATCTGTCACTAATTGGCGCAGTGTGTTATTTTGGAAACACCAAGGTGTAGAAAGAGTAGTTTTAGCTCGAGAAGTAACAATGGGAGAAATTGAAAAAATTAAAGAAAAAGTTGATGTAGAAATTGAAACATTTATACACGGTGCCATGTGTATTTCCTATTCCGGCCGGTGTGTTCTTTCTAATCATATGACTGACCGTGATGCTAACCGAGGTGGCTGCGCACAATCATGCCGTTGGAAATATGACCTTTTTGAAGATGGTACAGATGAAACAGTAAATGTGTCTGAAACAAGCGAACTAGCCTATACCATGAGTTCTAAAGACTTATCCATGGTTGAACATATTCCGCAATTAATTGAAAATGGTGTGGATAGCTTAAAAATCGAAGGACGGATGAAAAGCGTCCATTATCTCGCTACAGTCGTCAACGTTTATCGTAAAATAATTGATACCTATATGGAGGATCCAGTAAATTTCCATATAGATCAAGAGTGGATTGATGAAATCTGGAAAGCTGCACAACGTTCCTTAACAACAGCATTCTATTTTAAAGATCCAAGTGAGGAAGATCAGTTATTCGGTAAACCTGAACAGATCCCGAAATATAACTTTTGCGGTTTAGTGTTAGATTATGATGGTCAAACACAATTAGCAACTATCCAACAACGGAATCCATTTAAAATCGGAGATGACGTCGAATTTTTCGGACCTGATTTCTATCGTTTTCAGCAAAAAATCACCTGGATGATCGATGAAAACGAAAATAGTATCGATATAGCAAAACAACCAATGATGAAAGTAAAAGTGAAAGTCGACAAACCTGTTACATATTTTAATATGATGCGAAAACAACGGTGAAATTGGGATATTCCTCTTTTTTTTGGTAATGCTAGAAATAGTATTTAAAAAAGGGGATGTCTTATGCATCAATCAATTTGGTTAGAAACAGATATTAAACAATTTTCTGTTTTGAATGAAAGCCTTCAATCCGATGTCACCATTGTTGGTGGTGGGATTACCGGTGTTTTATCCGCATACCTTCTGTCTCAGAGTGGTATCCGCGTAGCGTTATTGGAAAGAGGCAGATTGCTTCATGGGACGACCGGACATACAACAGCAAAAGTAACAGCCCAACATGGTTTAGTATATCATGAATTACTGGAACATTTTGGTTTAGAAAATACGCAAAAATATTACCAAAGTCAAGTAGAAGCAATTCAGTTTATTAAAGATACTACAGATCAATATCAAATACCATGTCAGTTTGATCAACAAGATGCGATTTTATATACAAACAGTGAACAAAATCAACAAAAATTAGAAGAAGAAGCAAATGCTTATCACAAATTGAAGATTAGCGGGGAGTTAAAGAATCGTATACCTTTTTCTATTCCGCTCACTTCGGCGTTAGTAATGTATGAACAAGCGCAATTTCATCCTACTGATTTTCTAAAAGTTATGATCGATAAGATACTAGAAAATGGTGGGGAAATATATGAAGATACGACAGCAGTGGATATTGATTATCAAAACAAAGTAATCGTAAGAACCGCTCGTAATCATAATGTCTTGTCCGATCATGTTATTATTGCTACACAGTTTCCATTTTACGAAGGGCAAGCATTTTATAGCACCAGAATGTATCCTTCGAGATCCTATGTGTTAGGATTAACTTCTAATCAGGATTATCCTGGTGGGATGTATTTAGATATTGATCAACCGAAACGATCTATTCGTTATGTGAAGCATGCAAATAATACAGTTTGGTTATTAGGTGGGGAATCACATAAAACAGGGCAATATAACAAAGAAAATACCGATCCATATCGTGACTTGCGACATTTTGGTTCACAATACTTAGACGTAAAAAATTGGCAATATAGATGGTCAACACAAGATTTTACTACGTTAGATAAAGTTCCGTATGTCGGGTCATTAAACAGAAGGCATCCCAATGTATACGTTGCAACTGGATTTCGCAAATGGGGCATGACCAATAGTGTTGTAGCAGCACATTTGTTAACAGACCTCATTATGGATAAGGATAATCCTTACAAAGAACTGTATCAGCCACAGCGTTTTCATGCTGATCCAGATGTAAAGAAATTTATCAGTTACAACTCAAATGTAACAAAAGAATTTGTAAAAGGAAAACTAGATGTCCAGAACGAACAAGACAAGCTTGAGCCAGAAACAGCTGTAAAAAGAAAACGTAATGGACAGATTGTTGGAATTTATAAAGATGAACAGAACCGAATTCATGCTGTTGATACAACATGTACACATCTTGGATGTGAATGTAACTGGAATCAACTTGAAAAAAGCTGGGATTGTCCGTGTCATGGATCCAGATTTTCATACGACGGTACAATCATTGAAGGTCCGGCAACTAAACATTTAAAGAAAATAGATATCGAAAATTAAATTTTGTCTCAATATCTTAAGTATACCTTGTATTTGAGATGTTGAGACCTTTTCTCTATACAACTTCCTATAATATATATTATGTAAACTAAAATTTAAAAGGAAACTGGAACATACTAATTAACTGTAAGCCCAGTCTCATCATCAATTCATTTTCTTATAATTATGATTCACTTTGTAATGGGTCTTCAATCGTTCCTGTCCCTCTTACTATGATTTTAATATTAAATTTTTCTTCCGTTTCCAAAAATAATTCATCCCAAGTAGTTTTCACTTTGTTCCAACCTTTTTTATCTGAACGATGAATTACGGAACCAAATCCAAAAATATCCGATTGTAGTTCGTTTTTTGCGGCATTTATACTTGATTTCATTAAGTTTTCTAAATATACTGATGCTTCTTTTTCTAACTGCTTAATATATTCTAATTTTGTAGTTTCTATAGCACAATTGGTCTCACCAATATTCACTGCTGTTTCTACATGAATATTTATATTTGGGATGCCATTTTGGATTTTTCCTGTAAGTTTTGTTTCGTTACTTAGTACTTCCAAAACTGTTTTTCCTTCATCACATGGAATCGAAAATACAGTGGAATTGATATTATCTGCAATAAAATTATATCCCATACTTTCATCGATATCTAACCACCCCATTAGCTTGTCTTTTTTAAATCCAGCAAGTCCTACATATTCTAAATTTGCAGTCGGACGAACTTGTTCTACATTATCTATCTGGTTTCCAATTTCTTTATTACCTTTAATCGCTACACCAGATAATACGGGATGTTTACCTTCACTTAATATATCTTCCACCAGCTGATCTAAATACGTAGCTTGTACACTCCCCCAAGCATTTTGTGCTGTTTCAATAGAAGATAACAATTTATCCGCTGCTATATTTTCTAATGGTGCTACTATTTCTAACACACTTTTTGCGTCATCTTCGGTACTGACTATTATTGCAAAATCTGTTCGAAGTTCATGGTCTCTAGAAATGAAATCTAATACATCGTTAATTCCCTCTTTCGCAATCTCTTCACTTACTACAAAAATTCTTAAATGTGCAACGTATATTTTTCGAGGTGTAATTTCCGTTAATTTCCTCAAAGCTTCAAAGATTGTTTCCTCGGTAGCGGAATAAGTTGTTACAGCAGTTCTTGATGTGCGATTTTGTTCTGCTACTTCGTCTGGATTTATCGTTTGAACAGTTAACCTGTAGTTATTATTTTGCTTATCGATTGCAATGGCTGAAGCAAGTCCTAATGAATTTAATTCATTGGAACTCCAGCAACCAGTTAACATGCAACATATTATCCATAAAAGGCATATTTTATATTTCATCTTCATCCTCCGTCATCTCTTTGGCGGTTTTGGTTTTGCTTGTCTTGGATTTTGTTGTCTTATTTTATCTTTTTGTACAATATTTAATGGTCTATAGATTAACCGCCATAACGGTAATCTTAAAATCGCATCTTCCTGTTCTTGTAAAATAAATGGTCCAAATGGTGTCATATATGGAACTCCAAAGGATCTTAAACTACAAAGATGAAAGATCAGCAGAAATGTGCCAAATAATACTCCAATCAAACCAAACAAAGAAGAGAAAATCAGAAACAAAAAACGTATCAATCGTATTGGCATAGCCATTGAAAAGGCAGGAATTACAAATGTACAAATTCCTGTTAAAGCTACTACGATCACCATTACCGAAGAAACAAAACCCGCTTGTACGGCTACCTCGCCTAATACTAGAGCTCCTACAATGGAAATCGCAGACCCTACAGCTCTAGGCATTCTAATACCTGCTTCATGGAGAATTTCGAACGCCAGTAACATAACAACAGCTTCCAATATCGAAGGAAATGGTACTCCTTCTCTCTGTGAAGCTAAATTTACTAATAACGGACTTGGAATCATTTCTTGATGAAACGTTGAAAGCGCCACATAAATGGAAGGGGTAAATATTGCTAAGAATAATGCTATTACTCTTAGCATTCTAATCGCAATAGCAATATGTGTTCGGTGATAGTAATCTTCACTAGCGTGTATATATTGTATAAACAAGGAAGGTAAGATGAGAACAAATGGTGACCCATCGATAATAACAACTACCCTTCCCTCTAACAATCCTGCACATGCAGCGTCTGGCCGTTCCGTATTTAATATAGTTGGAAAAATGCTAGCAGTTTCATCTTGGATTAACTCCTCTATATTTCCACTTTCTAAAACGGCGTCAATATTTATACGGTCGAGTCTTGCCTCTAATTCAGTTATAATTTTATCATTAGCTATTCCATCTATATATCCTATACATACATTTGTTTTGGTTAATTCACCTATTGTTTTCGTTATGAAACGTAACTTAGGACTTTTAATCCTTCTCCTGATTAAAGACGTATTTGTTCGTAATGTTTCGATGAAACCATCCTTGGGTCCTCTAACAACTGTTTGTGAATCAGGTTTAGATACATTTCTGTCTTCCCAAGCTTTAACCGAAATAGCGACGGCACTTGAAAAACCATCAATAAATAGAATAGCATTTCCTATAAGTAAGTGATCGATCATTTCTTGCTTCTGATGTACGATTCGATATTGTGATACGGACAGATCACAATAAACTAAGAAATCTTCCAATGGACCGTTCAAAACTTTTTGTGACAAAGTGGATCCTTTTAAACCTAATAATACTCTTTCCATGACTTCACTATTTATTACTTCAGAATTTACTATTCCGTCAATATAAGAAATGGCGAGTTGCAATTTATTATTTGTTGCAGCTGAGAATCTCTGTATAATTAGATCATCGCTACGACCCATAATAGATTGAGTATATGAAACATTCACATTGATGTTAGTAGAAAGTTTTTCATTTTTAACATTATTCTCGATTTCAACTGGTTGTTGTATTCTTCTCCTAAACATATCTTCACATTCCTATTCATTAACTGCATTTACAATTAGTTTTTAGCATTATTAATGATTTTATCCATTAATGCTAAATGTTGTCTAAAAAACTACACATTGGTACATATTATTAGTAAGCAATACAAAGGAGTAATTCGATGTTTAATATTTTATTTCCATTTCTCATAGGATTTGCTATTTTTCTTAGCCAGTTTACTGGATTCAAGACTAAATGGAACAATAAAGAAAGGGCAATCTATATACTGCTGTTAATAGTTGGAGTGACATTATATCAGTTGGAACTAAATGATATTACTATCCCTCGTTTTTTTGAAGTGATCATCTCCATATTTGAACCCATTTCTACGCGACTTAAACAATATCTTGACCAACATTTTGCATAAAAGAAGGGAAAATATGAAAGTACAATTAAGTGTTAGCCAATTCACAGTTTTAGTTATAAGTTTCTCTTTAGGAAGTTCTGTCTTAATTTTGCCTGCTATTTTAACGAAAATTTCCAAAAATGATGCTTGGATTACTATGTTAATCGGGATTGGGATTTCTGTTCTATTAGTTTATCTATACAATCAAATTGCGACTATATCTCCGCGTCAAACACTGGTAGACATCCATGAACTGGTGTTAGGGAAATGGATTGGAAAAGCTTTTACGATAGTGTATATGTATTCCATTTTCATTATTATTTTGGGTAACTTAGAAGTTTTAGTGTTCTTTTTAAATACACATATCCTAATTGAAACTCCTAGTGAGGCTCTATTTATTATTAGTATAGGTGTTGCCTTGTATGGCTTAAGAAAAGGTTTAGAAGTGATTGCTCGAGGATATGAAATATTTCTACCCCTAATTATTTTAATGAGTTTTCTATTTCTAATTTTATTACTGAAGGAAATAAAATTAGATAACATCCAACCGCTTTTAACTGAAGGTGTATTACCGATTATAGTTAGCTTGTACTCTTCAATTAATTTTCCGTATAGTGAAATGTTGTTATTCCTTATGATTCTACCTTATGTGAATAATTTTAATAAAGGGAAAAAATATTTCTATGTTGCTGTCATCATAGCTGGAATATTTACTGTTATTATCATTTTAATGAACATACTTGTGTTAAGTTGGGAAGTTGTAAGCAGAAACGTATACCCTACTTACACACTAGGGAAAAAAATAAGTATTGCAGAATTCTTTGAGAGATTAGAGGTATTAATAGCACTTGTTTGGGTTATTTGTATTATGTTTAAAATAATAATTGCTATATATGCCTTTCTAACTTCATTATCCAAACTATTTGAATGCGAGAATTATCAACCATTTTTACTTCCATTCGGACTAATTGTGTATGTATACGCTATTGCTCATACCGAAGAAGTTACAAAGGTACAGGAAGATTTAGTTTTTCATTGGCCTTTTTTAAGTACTATTACCTTAATTATTATGCCCTTAATTGTATTAATTGTTAGTAAAATACGAAAAGTGAGGTCTTAATGTTGGATTAATAAAAAGGACCAACCATTTTTCTTTAAACGGTTTTGATGCCAATACTATTTGGCTCTACCTTATCCTCAACTGTAACTTCTTTTTAGGAAGCACCGGATTAATCCGGCGCTTTACTGAAAGCCGACCTAGTAATACTAATTACACCGATGGCAAGATCGTTTTTTATGCTTTTTCCTACATTTAGGGCAACGTTTTTTCTTATGATGACAACTACATGAATGACTGTGTTCCTTTTTACACGTCATCATATTACCTCCCCTCTTATTATCACTGTACGTAAATAAGAAAGAAAGAGCGTGGACTAGTTTAGTAGTCAATTCAATCATTTTCATAGCAATATTAAAAACTGTTTTCAATATCATTTAGTTTAACATTACAATCTATTTCCTAGAAAAAATTACACCTTTATAGGAAAAATATCCTGTTTTAGAGTTAAGATAAGGAAGTTAATGATTACTTATGGTATTCTATAAGAAAATGTAAATTGTTAGGATGTTGCTTTTGAAAATAAGAAAATTAGAAGCAGAAATTCGTTCGTTGCAAAGCCAATTGTATGAATTAGGAAATCAGACTAATCAGTACTCTATCGGGGAAATTCTAAAACTAAGTAAACAGCTTGATGAGAAAATCATACTTTATCAGAAGTTGAAACTACATAATCAAAATAAGGAAAATTGTCGTAATCTTGAATAATTTGTTACAATTTAATTAAACCTTGTTTACTAGTAGCTAGGAGGAATTCAATGAACGATTTTGATATATATATACAAAATTCTAAAAAAAAATGTGAAACGATCCTTAATATGACTCCCGATGAAATCCCTTTTTTGAAAGTTGGACTTACTAAGAAAGAGTTACAAATTCGAAAGCAAAGATTTGGTAAAGAATTAAGTGTTGTTCAACACTTTATGAAAAAACTAATTCAATATATGGAAGGTATCCCAACGTTAATTATTACTACTGATAATCAAGGGTATATATTGGATATTTACGGAGATCAGAGTATTAAAGAGATGGTAGATTCTCTCGGGATAACGCTTGGTGTTAGATTTGATGAAAAGGATGTTGGCACAAATTCAGTTTCGTTAGCCTTAGAACACCAAAAGCCGATCGCCATAATTGGGAAAGAACATTTTCATGATTGCTTATCAGAAGCTGCATGTTATTCATCGCCTTTTTGTTTTTCAGCTAATGGTCGATTAGTTGGTACTGTTTCTATGATGACGACGGTTAATTTTGCAAGTAACTTCTATCTTGGACTTTTGTCGTCGGCCGTTGATACCATCGAGCGGGAAATTCAACTTCAAGAACAAAATCACCAACTTCATTTGTTAAATCAAGTATTGATAGATTCAACGCCTATAGGTATTGTAATGACAGACAAAAATGGTAATTTGCTAGAATTTAATTCCAGTGCTGAAGAAATAATTGGAATTAAAAAAGAAGAAGTAATCGATAACGGGATAAAACAAATTGGTCAGATAGGTGAATATACTAATTATGTTCTAGAGACGGAGAAAAAAGTAGAGAACGCTGAATTTTCGTTTCAACTGATAGAAAGCGATTGCTCTAAAAAACTTCTTCTCGATGTGTTACCTCTTTTTGATGAAGGCCAAATGATTGGTGCCTTTGCTCAATTTAGAGATATGACTAATTACCACGAATTACAACAGAAGCTTATAGAGTCTGAAAAACTATCTACAATAGGTAAATTAGGGGCCGGGTTAGCACACGAAATCAGAAATCCTCTCACATCAATTATCGGTCTCACCCATCTAATGAAAGAAAATAACCATAAAGCTGAATATCTTGATATTATTACTGCTGAATTAGAACGAATGAAAAATCTAGTGAATCAATTTGTCTCATATGGAAAGCCGTCTACTATTAGTCGTGTAAGCTGCTGTTTAGATGATCTGATTCGTGAAACTGTTGAGTTAATGGACAATAATACTCGTCTTCACAATGTCAACATATACGTCGAACCTTCAGTGAAAAATACCGAAGTTTATATTGATAAACATAAGATCAAACAAGTACTCATTAATTTTATAAAAAACGCCTTCGAGGCTATGCCTAATGGCGGCAACATTTGTGTTGAAATAGAAACAGATTTAAAAAATAAGGAGGTTCATATCTCTATTAAGGATGAAGGAATAGGGATGACAAAGGAACAAGTGAAAAACTTAGGTAAACCGTTTTTCACTACCAAAGAAAACGGACTTGGTATGGGCTTACCTATTTGTTTTGATATCATCCATGCTCACAACGGAAGAATTGAATTTGATTCTGAGAAAGGTAAAGGAACTGTAGTACATTTAATCCTACCTAAAAATAATTGAATAAGAAAGGAAAATCAATGATGAAAAAAGTTTCAACAGTATTGGTAGAAAACTTTAAACAATTAGGAATTACCCATGTATTTGGAATACCAGGTAAAGCAATCGTACCATTATTAGTTGAATGTGAGCATCAGGATATACAATTTGTTCTTTCAAGACATGAATCTGGAGCAGGTTTTGCTGCTGCTGGTTATGCGCTAAAAAAAGGAATAGGTGTAGCTTTGGGTACATCCGGACCTGGGGGAACTAATCTTTTAACAGCTGCTGGCCAAGCGAAAGCTTATCACTCCCCTACTTTGTTTATCACGGGACATCCATCGGCGAAGGATACAGGTAAAGCTCAAGGACAAGACTCTTCTATATTTGGTACTGATCTTGTCAGAATGTTTGAAGCTGTAACGTTATTTAGTGCACGGGTTGACAGAGGGGATCAATTAGAACTGATGATTAAGCATGCAATTGAAAAAGCAACATCAGGTATAAAGGGACCGGTGCATCTATCAATACCGATGGATATTCTACAAGAAGAAATTCCAGCATTTACAGTTGATATGCCAGCTTTCACGTATTCTGTAGTATCCAATCAAATGGAAACTGTCATTTCTAAGCTAAATGAGGCAGAAAAGCCTGTTTTATTTCTTGGTAAAGGCGTCCACCTATCACGGGCTTATGAAGAAGTAAGGTGGTTAGCAGAACAATGGCAAATTCCGGTTATGACCACTCCTGGTGGTAAAGGGACATTTCCAACTAATCATTCACTATCTTTAGGTGCATTTGGGTTGGGTGGTAATGAAAAAGCTACAAGGTTTCTTGAAGATGGAGTCGATCAAATGATTGTTATGGGTAGTAAGCTTAGTGATATGTCCTTAGCAGGATTTTCAGAAGCACTCTATCCGAAGCATATCATTCATTTCGATATTGACCAAACGTTTATACAAAAATCTCTTCGGCTTCCTACACTGTATATTGAAGGCGATATTAAAGCTAATTTAGTTGAATTACAGCGAAGATCTGAAACAAATAGTGTAAAAATAAAACAACCTTCTCTTTATGTGGATGAAAATGAATCTTCAGAAAATATTCAGAAACATGAGCAATATCTATCAGCTGAAACAGCAATCAAAGAAATTCGAAAAAGTTTACCAAAGGATTCCATACTATTTGGGGACGATGGCAGTCATACTTTTTATGCAATTAAACACTACGACATTTATGAACCAGGAACATTTTATTTTGATGATGTGTTTGGAACAATGGGACATGCAATTGGATATTCCATCGGTGCAAAATTGGCTTCTCCAGAAAAAACGGTTGCATGCTTAACTGGTGATGGTTGTACGTTTATGCATGGCACTGAAATCGCAACTGCTGTCGATCAAAATTTAGCTGTTATTTATCTTGTATTTAATAACATTGCTCTTGATATGGTAGATAAAGGAATGAGAAAAATGATTGGACACTCTATAGGCGCTACATATCAACATGCATTAGATGTTACCATGTTTGCGGAATCATTAGGAGCGACATCTTATTCTTGCCGCAATACAGAGGATATTAAAAATGCTATTATTCAGGCACTAAAAAAAGATGCTGGTCCAACAGTTATCGAAGTAATGGTTGATCCAAATGAGACTCCTCCCATTTTAAATAGGGTTTAGACGAATATTGTTTTCGTTTTAAGGGGCGTTCCATACAATTTATCCATTTTCAACGTACTATTCTTAATCTACTAAACGTATAACTAGTGTCATGATATGCTGAGTTGATACCGTTTTTTTCTCTTAAATCTTTTGACACATACTTTGTTTTTAAGGTAATGTCAAAATCTGATTTGAATGGAAATGGAGTTATTCTAATTTCATTTTTACTTCTCCACTCAGCAGCATATTGTTGACCATTTATCCATGTATCAAACCCATTAACAAACCAGTGATGCTCTTCATTTTTGGTCGCCCCTTCCACGTTTAAACAAACGTAAAGAGATAGTTCATCTAAGAACCGCAATAATCGATAATGTTGTGTAATCACTTTATCGTTGAGATCAGGTAATTTCGTTTTTATTTGTTGTTGTCTTTGAAGTTCATCTTTCATGTAGTCTATACAATCCTGCTGTTCAGATTGGCGGATATCCCCGAAAGAAGTAAAGTGAATACTACATAACAAAGCAGCATACTGATTCATATTTTCTACTTCATCAATTCCCTTTTTATACATTGTTATTTTCGGCAAAAGAGGATAATCTGTAAATGAATATGGTGAATTTTGCTGATCATTCCAAATAGGAACTTGATCCAATCTAATCCATGCGCGATCATGTTCAGTTATAGCAAGTATGACTGTGTCTCGATAATTATTGTTAATAAAAAAGTCTTCTTTTAAGTGAGTTGCAAGGTTTCCAGAAAACCTCGCATGATCATGTTGTCTAGTCATTTTAATAAATTCACCTGTATCTAGAATGATCATCATTCATCCTCCTTGCAGTGATATAACTTAAAATAAATTCATTATCATAAAAACGATTTGATTACTTTCATTCCATATTTCTAATGTCTTTGAAAGCCATTGCGGGCTGATCATCACGGAGCCTTTGACGAATTAAATGGGCGCACTCTTCAGGACGATGCATCGAAGTATCGACTACTATGTCATAAATTCCAGGTTCATGGACAAGCTGTTGCCATAAAACAACCGATTTTGGCACAGTACCGTCATTGTTGTAACCAACGTTCCATGTGTTTATTCGTCTTTCCATAACAGTCTCTATCGGACAGTGTACACCTACGAACCAAACCGGAAACCCTTCTAGTATCTTGGTACATTTTTGAAGAATTCGTAGTGGAACGGAATATCCTTCATGATGACCTACGTCTACCACAACATTTAATCCTAAACGACTAAATGCCGCTATTGCTTCATACATAGCTTGATACATGGTATCGATATATGGCTCAAGATCAGGGCGTTCACCTCCAGGTCGTAAACCGATACCAGGCTGAAATCGATCTGGTGTCATTTTCATAAACTGATCAACACCTATGTTCATCCATACACCTTCAAAAGTGTTTTGAATACATAATGCAATGCTAGACTTTCCGGATCTAGGTGAGCCGTTTAGAATAATAATATTTCCGTATTCACTTTCCATTAACAACTATTCGTTCCTCCTTTTTTTCTCTTCAGCCATTTATCCTTTGTATCCATCTGAGTAGTTACTATTTACTTTTGCAATAACATAATAACTGCTGTTACCTAATAACGATTGAATAAGTTGTTTAACATTATCATTTATTTTCACCTAATGTACCTTCAAATTTAGATTGAGAAGAAAGTGAAAAAATCTCTTTCATTTGGTAATGTTATTTGTTGTTTTTTAACACTCGTTTTATTGTTCTAATTTGTCCGCGATGGTTAATCTCATCTTCCATGACATGGAACCATAGATAATAATGATTATAGGACACATCGTTTTCCCACTGATGCTCCTTGAACAACCAGCTATCGTTCTTAAACTCCAAATAGGTTAATGTACGTTCTCTTACTTGTGTTAAATTATTTACATAATAATCTAGAGGCTGATTATTAATATCTTTTCTGCCTTTTTCACCTAGTTCTAAAGCTGTTCGCCACTCTGCAAGTTCACTTTCATTTAAGTCTCTTTCTTCAAATGAAATGATTTGATGGACAAATTCAATGGACGCAATATGAGATAAAAGAGCACCAATCGAATTCGAAGTATTAGTAGCTAAGAAATCTAAATCGTCTTGACTCAAATTTGAAATTTCTTGAAGAGTTACATTCCTTGTTAATTCTAGCATGGAAACAAGTTCTCCAATTCTGTCATCAAATTTTTCTCTAGGTGTTATTCTATAGTCAAGCATCAATCTGCCTCCTTTATGCTTCTTATTCAGATAAACTTACATTTTTACTTTCAGTTTCAAATTCACTATATGCTTGTTGAAAAAGGTTCAAAGAAGCTATTGCTTTAGGAAAACCGACATAACCACTGCAATGATTAATCAATTCTAGAATTTCTTCTCTTGCTAATCCTACCCTAAGAGCGGCTTTGAAATGGAAAATTAGCGCAGTTCCTTGATCACCTTGTGAAATAAGAGAAGATAACGTAATCAAAGCACGTTGGCGTGAATCTAAAATATCATTAGAATAAATTTCTCCATACCCGAATTCTAAAGCCATATTGGCTAACCTTGGTGAATACGCCTGCACAGCTTCCATCGTTTTAACCCCTTGTTCACCGGCAATCTCTCTAATTTTATTCCACCCCATTTGTCGTTTATCCATATTTTTCAACCCTTTCTATTAAAATTCAACAATATATACTAATTCTATATTCATTTAAAAATTCCTTTATTTAACTATCGATATTAACTGAATTTTTCTAACTCGACCTTTGTTGCTTAATTTTTGACGAAATTTTATCAGTTCAATATTCGTAAAAAAGAGAGTGTGAAGAAAATTAATGAGGCTTCACCACACTCTATTGTTCAAATGGGATATGATATTTATTTAAATAAACCTAACAAAAAATCGATTTTGGCTGCATATTCTGGAAAGTCAATTAGAGGATTTCTATTCTTTTGTACATGATAGATTTCTTTATTTCGGTGTTTTTCGTAGACGGATACTTCAAAATCTTTGTGCCAATTTAATAACATGTCAATGTCTTTATCGTTGTATTGGCTAATTTCCCCTGGGTATCTTATCAAAAAGTACAATGTCGCTCTGGCAACCTCACCTTTTCCACTTTCGGGTTCAAACTTCTCTTCTTCGTATTTCCCGCAATTTGTTTTTATCGTTTTGGTGTCCATTACTGGCGTGTAGTCTTTAAAATCAAAATAAGGATAATTGGATCTGGTCGAATTACACTTTGTTTCGCATGTAAAAAGATGGTGTAAATCACCTCTCATTGGACTTTCTTGATCAAACCATGATTGTGGTATGACATGTTCACAATTAAACATGTTTTCACTTTCAATGACCGCTACTGCTTTATTCCAAACATCATCATTTTTAGGTTTATTATTTAACAACTTATCATATTCTTCTTTTCTTTTTAGCGCTGCTTCATAATCTTCTCTAATGGTTTGCTCAGGATCCTTGTGGCTACCGGAATAGATACTTTTTAGGTTCCCGTCCATATGAATGTCAATTATAGAATAAAGATAATCACGCGTTTCAGAATTATAGGGGAGTTGATTTTTATGTGTAGTAGTTGTTAATTGATGTAATTGCTCAAATAATTTAGATTTATCCGCTCCATCAAAGTTAATGTCATGATAATAATCCGTGACAATGCGAGAGTCTTCCTTTTCATCATAATACTCTTTAATATTTTTAATTTTCTTTTGATATTCCTTCAATTCCATCAGTGTGGTCTTTATATCTTTCTCTTCCAACACATGCATGATTTTTCCTCCTTCTTATTGCTAAAAGAAATGGACAGGAAGGAGGATTTTAGTCCTACCTGTCCATTAGATTAATGTTTAACAACGCACGTTATTTCTTGATAGTTAGGCAATGATTTTCCTATCTAGTTTTAAGGTCAATCAGTTCCCTCCATACTTGGATCACTAATCCGATCTAATTGGTCAACTAGGTTCAATAAGAGAAAGCCATTTCCCTCCGCGCTTTTTTGATAATCAAGTGGAAGTGTACGTCTAATAAGTTGCGCATAGATTTCTGGTTCAACTAGAGATCTATCAAACTCTTCTTCACTTAAATTAATCAATAATGCTAAAGCACCTGCAACATGTGGTGCTGCCATGGAGGTTCCTGATAGTCTAGCAAATTTATTATCTATATATGTTGATAAAACATCTACACCGGGAGCTACAAGATCCACTTCCTTGTTTGTATTAGAAAAAGGAGCAAGCTGTAATTCCATATCTACAGCACCAACACAAATGACTTCGGTATAAGCTCCAGGATAAGCATATTCAGGGGTTTCCTCATCCCCATCTCCTTCATTTCCCGCCGCAACAACGACAGCTACATCTTGATTAACTGCATGTTGTATCGCTTCATGCATCGCAGTAACATCATTAGGACCGCCTAGGGACATACAAATAACTCGAGCTCGCTCATTGCTGGGACCACGCCATTGAACTGCATAATTAATCGCATCTATGATCCAGTCATACTCACCGGAACCTACACCTGTCAACGCCTTGAGACTTAATATTTTAGCTTTAGGAGCAACACCTACAACACCATCACCATCAAGGCTTGCTGCAATGGTTCCTGATACGTGTGTTCCGTGACCGTTATTGTCTTCAAAATTGTCTTGGTCTCCATTATAATCTGATGTAAAATTTCTTCCACCAATTATTCGATCCTTAAGATCTGGATGATTCGACTCAATACCAGTGTCTATAACGGCAACAACGATACCTTCCCCTTCGTTACTTTTCTCCCAAATGGCAGGAGCCTGTACTAGTTGAACACCTGCTGGGGTCTCATTTTTGGAATCCTCAATCGATTGAATCGTGTAGGGTATCAAATGAACCTTTTTTTGTGCCATACGTCATCCTCCCCTTCTAGAATTTCTTCTCCATATAATATATGTAATAGGCTTGCAAAAGTTTACTAGCTTTACTATATTTAATATATTTGTAATATTTGACATTTTATTTTTATATGGAGAACTTGGGTGAATCATGGATAATCCCTTTATATTGCACATATAACCTCATTTGATTAGATATAAACAAATAAATAAGGAACGTTTATATTCCTTATTTATTTCATTTTAATATATAGAACCTTCACTAGTACCATCTTCTTGTAACTCCAACTCTTGCTTTAATTGTTTTGCTACATGATATATGCTATCTTCTGCCGGTATGAAATAATAGATATTATCCATGATTTGATCTTGGTCATCTATTGAAAATGTTTGGATGTTAGAAGTTTCATGGATGAATAAATAAAAGCCATAGCCAATAACAGAGATCAATAAAAATAATAATATCCCTAGGATTCGTTTTTTCCATTTCTTTGACTTTGCTTTTTGTGTACTCAATTTAATAACCTCACTTTTAAAGAATTGTTCTACGAGGAACATGATAGAACTACGTTGTTTAACTTTCTTCAAGGCGATAACAACGATCATAGCAATTAAAGTTATAAGGTTCTAGGTTTTCATCAATTTTTTTTGTTTGATAATTATGCTCTCGCAAATAATGTAATAGATTTGACAGGTGATGAGCTGTTTCATCTTGATCATGCATGAGAATAATTGGTGCTACCCCGTCTTTATTTAACTTCTCCACCTGTGAAATCACGTTCTGTACGTATTCGTCTTTTGATAAACTCCAATCACTACTATCTACATTCCAATCCCATAGTTTCAATCCATTTTCATCAAATATTGTTCGAAAAGAATCAGTTAAATAAGGAATACTGCCGTAAGGTGTGCGTACTAAATTGGAGTGCACACCTGAAATTTCCTCTAAAGTTTCCTGTGCTACATTCATCTCGTTTAATGCAGATTGTTCTGATTGATAAAATTTATCTCGCTCATGGGTAACGCCGTGTAAACCAACGGCATGCCCTTCCTTTACAGTACGATTCACTACCTCTGGATACATTCTCATTGCAGGTTCAAGCATAAAAAATGTTGCTTTTGCATTAAATTGATCAAGCGTATCGATAATTTCATTTGATGCAGAACTAGGTCCATCATCAAATGTTAAGTAAACGGTTTTGCTAGTACTTTCATCATTTATGGATTGATCAGCATGGCTTGTGTCCTTATCCTTTTTTGTATCTTCCGATTCTGCTATTCCATCTTCTAAGTCATTTTCTAATCTTTGCTCACTCATTTGTTGATTGCTCGTCGTGCTTTTCGATACCGATTTATTTTTGTCTGCTAGTAGAAAAATAAGCAGTAACGCCAATACACAAATGATGATTAGTTGAATTTTTTTTACCATATATCCTACATTCCTTTCGCTGTACTCTCTTATTTGATTTGGCATATTAATAGCGTAATAGAGTGAAATGAATATAAGATAAAGATGGAATGAATATCTGTTAAAGATTAAAACATTTATAAAATTGGAGGAAACCATACATTTACAGTTACAAAAAGCCATCCAACTTATGATCTTCTGATCAATTGTTAGATGGCTTTCGGTTAAATACTATCTATTTTTTCTAAAGAAATCTCGGTGAGAGCAGATTATTCTTATCTATATACTTAAAATAGTCGACTACGTGAATAAAGTTTGATCGAAAACAGCTCACAACCCCATATTTTATGACTAATAAAAAGAATCCATTCTGAAAAAAGATTGATCAATAGATTTCTCTCCAGATGAGATTGCACCACTAGTGGATTGATCCATATTAATCATTTCGTTTACTATTGTTTATTTTTGCATGGTCACTCCTTTATATATAACATGCATTATAATAATTTAATAAAAAATAGAGAGAACAATGAAAATATCCCTCAACACCATTCTCCCCCTATATACTATAAAATTTATTATTTTGGACAGGTCGTTAAAAGATTCGTTCTAAAACACCTTGTTTTTCCGAACTTTCTTTATACTCTTTAATCCCTTCCACAATCGAAGAGGCAACGCGTGATTGAAAATCATCAGTCCGCATTTTGGACTCGTCCTGAGCATTTGTTAGATAACCTACCTCTATCAAAGCTGCAGGCATTTCCGTATCCTTTACAACAAATAGATCCTTCTTCTTTATTCCTCTATCCCTAAATCCAGTTGCTTCTACCACATGGTTCTGTATAACTTCAGCCAAAAGGTGAGAATTCTTATGATAATAAAATGTTTCCGTACCCGAAACATCGGGATTTGAAAAAGTATTTCCGTGAATAGATATAAATAGATCCGCATTTAGTTTATTGGCATATTTAGGTCTGTATCTGCTTTCCTGTGAAATAAAGCTATCATCCGTTCTTGTCATAAAAACTTCTATTCCAAATTCCTGCTTTAATAGTTTTTCCACCTTTTTCGACAAGCTTAAAGTAAAACTCTTTTCATACTTACCACTGGCACCTGTTGCCCCTTTATCTTTACCACCATGTCCCGGATCAATTACAACCTTCAAAGTTGTTTCTGATTTATTATCTTTGTCGTTAGTATGACTTTCGTTATTATTATTGTCACTTGAGTTGCTGTTGCAAGCCGACATTATTAATATTAAAAATAAGAATAATGTAATCTTTAACACATTTTTTTTCATACTTCTACCTTCTTTCTATTTTTATAGTTTAGGAGTGCTATTAAGCATCAAGACGATGGCAACGGTCATAGCATTTGAGTTGTATTGGTTCAACTGAATCATCAAGTTTCTTCATTTGGAAACCTTGTTCTGTTAACATGATTGAGACCTGACAGACGGTAAGAAAGGTGTTTGGAACGGTAAAAGTGATTGACATTATGGGTCACTCCATGCATTCCAACCCCAAGTCCATCTTCAATCATCCCTGCAGGCTTGTACTTTTTAAATACTAATAGTGAAAGATAAAGATGAGATAAAGATGAGGTTGATATCATTTAAAGATTTATAAATAGTATTGTGATTTGAATATAGTCAATGAGCGTACACGAAAAAACCATCTGTTCAATGCATTCATTGAACAGATGGCTCAAATAAATATAAAAGTTAATGATCCCTTAAGGTTGGCGGAATGCGGAATGAAAAGTTCTACTCTTTTTTGTTTAAATAGAAGAAAAACAGCACGCCATCTTCTGTATTCGATACACCGTACTGCGCTCCATGCAGCTCTAAAATATTCTTTGAAATAGCAAGTCCTAATCCTGTTCCGCCTTTTGAACGCCTGCGAGAAGTATCTCCACGATAAAAACGATCCCATATTTTTTCTAAATTTTCCCGCTCGATATGAGTCCCTTTATTTTCCACACATACTTTTACACGCTCCTGCTCCTCTATCGTGGAAATAATAATACTTTTATTTTTTGGCGTGTAACGAATCGCATTGGTAATAAAATTAGTAATAACTTGTTCAATTCGATGTTGATTCGCAACTACCTTAGTTTTAGAAAGTTGTTTATGAACATGTAATTGCTTGCTCGTAATGTCTAAAGCTAATTGCTCACATATATATTCAATGATTTGATCAATATAGAAAACATCCATTTTCATTTTATACGTACCAGATTCAAATTTTGCTAATTCGAGCATATCTACAATGAGCATATCCATTTTATCTACTTCTTTGGACATTGCTTTAAAATAATAATCTTTTTTATTACTCGCTACACCATCTTCCAAAATTGAGATACAACTCTTCATAATACTTAAAGGCGTCTTTAATTCATGGGAAACCCCGGAAATAAAATCCTTACGTGTATTTTCTAATTGTTTTTCTTTCTCTACATCCTGCTGCAGCTGATTAATATATGAATGTAAAGTATTAGAAAGCGTATTAATATTGTGTGACAGGGTGCCAATTTCATCTTTTGATGTAATGGGTATTGTCTCCGAAAAATCTAGGTTTGCAATCTTGCTAGTTGTATCGTTTATTTGTAACAATGGTCTAGCAATCTTTTTTGAATAATAAAATGATGCGAGAACAATCAAAAACAGTACAAATATAATAAAATATACATAATAATCTTCCAGCATTTGCACAGCTTCATCAATTGGTTGCAAGGATGTCATTGCAAAAATATAGGTAGTTTCACCATTTGTATTTTTAATAGGTCTAATTAATACTTTGTAATTAATATTATTTATCTCGTAGTCCATTGTTTTAGCATTGCTATTAGGGTTTTCATTAAATAGCAGGTTTTGTTGAAATTGTTTTATTCGTTCTATAAACACACGATTTGTATATATGTTTGAACGTATAGTCCCTTCAGGTAACTGCAATTCCTTAATAAGTCCTATTAAAAGTATCTGTGAGTCTTTTTTGGTGGAAGGTTCCGTTTCAGTCCTATTACCATATAATTTTTTTGATAGCAGCTTATTCTCTAGGGTGAAATTCCCGTCTTCTTCCGTTAAAATAACGGGAACGACAGTATCATCTTTTATTGTCCCATCAATCATAATGTTCTTTCCCTGTTCTAAATTAAACTTTAATCTTTCAATATCTTCTAAGCCAATGTAGCTATATAATGGTATAGTAATGTCACGGTCCATGAAATCCTTATTTTTGGTACTGACTATATGAACTTTTACAGAAAAATCATTGGCGTATTTAATATTGCCCGCACTATCTAATGTTGTAATCCATGTTGCATGTTCCTTATAGAAATCCCGCTCTAGCTTTTGAATCGCTGATACATCTTCTTCAGCCTTTAAGTACTCCTTCTTAAAAGATTGAATACCTGTTTCAATATCGTTTATCTTTTGGTTTGCATAATATTGCTTGAAAAATATGGTTTGTCCAATAAAAATGGTTGCTAAAATGAGCATACATAACAACGTTGTCAGTAAAAATAATTTTAATACGATTCCTTTTTTCATGCTCTGACCTCAAATTTATAACCGACACGAATAACGGTTACGATACTATTTGCTTTATCACCTAATTTATGCCGTAAATTACGGATGTGACTATTGATTGTGCGATCATCACCGGCGAATTCATACCCCCAGATTTTAATGATTAGTTGTTCCCTCGTAATAATAATCCCTGGATTTTGCATTAAATAAGCTAATATTTCAAACTCTGTGTGTGTCAGACTTATATCGTCTCCGTCTACTTTCACTGAATGTGAAGGGAAATGGATTTGGATGCCATTTCCAGCCAAAGTATCTTCATTAGAAAACTTATCCTCGCGAGAATAGCGGCTATCTATTAATCGTTTTACTCTTGCTAATAAAATTGGCGGACTGTATGGTTTTGTAACATAATCATCAGCACCTAAATCAAAACCAAGCAGGGTATCATCTTCATCTGAACGGGCAGTCAGCATAATAATCGGCACATCAGAATATTTTCGAATGCGTCTGCAAACAGACCATCCATCTAACTCAGGCAACATAATATCTAGGATAATTAAATGCACTTGATATTCTTCAAATATAGCTAAAGCTTCATTTCCATCTGTTGCTTCTAATACCTCATATCCTTCATCCAACAAATAATCTTTAACTATTTCACGTAAAATGTCTTCATCTTCTACAATTAATATTAATTTATTCATTTTTTGTCTCCCTTCGCAATGTTAAAAGGTATGGGCCTATGAAAGATATCATAACGATGTAAAGATGAGATAAAGATATATACCCGATATTATTTGTGAAACTGGTACGAATTCACTTATAAGAAATGGGGTAATCGGAAAATAGTGTGGAATTCTATATTCCGATGCCCAAGTATTTTCCGCTCTTCTACTATCGCGCCCTTTAACAGAAGATTGGCTTTCAAAAAAACATTGTAAAATAAGATAATTGCAGCAATTACAGTTAGTATGCTTGGTACAATTCGTAAAAATAAGTAAAGGTTTAATCTCTTAAACCACCAAATAAGCAATACTCCGAGCAATTAATCTGGGTGGTCTCGCAGAAGAACGCATTGGTATACTTATATGTCTTCACCATCTGCGATCAATATTGTTATACTCATTCAAACCTTCCTTTATTTATCCAAATATGAATATATTACGAATTATTGCGTATCCACTAAAATAATAATAACAGAAGCATGTAAAGATAAGATAAAGAATGAAAATCCGATCTTCCATTACTCTTTGGATATCATTTTTCATTAGGGTTTAAATGAACCAATTTTAGTTAAAATTCTTCCCATCTTCCTAGAAATTATAGGCTTGTTTGGAATACTATAAATTTTAAATGTATAAAATTATAAGTGCTAGTTAAGATATAGAACTAGAAATTTACTTACATGTATTTTAGTTGATAATGTAGTAAATAAATAACGCAATGATAAGATTAGTTATTCCTATTAACCCTGTTCGAATAGTTATCGTATTTCGATTTCTTCTATCCTCGGTAGATTCTGTTCCATAATTGGCTCTCATTCTGTCTCCACTTAGCAGGGCACCCGAAAAAATCATTGATATTCCAATAAACACGATTCCAATACCACCAGTGATCATATATGCCTGATCGACTCCCCACAAAATGATGGATAGTACAACACCTAACACAGATAAAATAATGCCGATAAGAAAATACCTCAAGTTATCCCTCCTTGATATACTTTACGATTAAACATTTAATTTGATTCATTTGTGAATTTAGTTTACTTTATATTGCGATGACAAAATAAAATAACAACAAGATTATTGACATGTGTTTAGATTGTAACTAGTTAATAAAACTGGCTACTAAAACATACTCATGTAATATTTAACGGAAAGCATTGCTGGAGGTGAATCATTATTAATCAATGGAATGTCTGTTATGATCGTATTCCCCTTTTGAACCAATTACAACAAGGTGGTTATATACTGTATACAAGGCATGCGGAGGCCACTATAGGAGAAGACCTACCAAATCTAAACTTTGAAGATTGCTCTACACAACGAAACTTATCTGATCTGGGTAGATGGCAAGCTTCTTCATATGGAATCACATTTCGCAATCTGCAAATTCCTGTGCAAATCCCTGTGATAACTAGTCCTTTTTGTAGGAGTATCGAAACTGCTATGATAGCTTTTGGAAATACTAGCTATCAAGTCGATCCTTTTTGGGTTGAAGTATATCATTTAAGTGCCGATTTGAGTATAGAACAGACGGAAAGCATCATAAAATACTTCTACTCCCTTTTAGAAATTAAACCACCTGCTGGTCAAAACAAGGTTATTATTGCCCACAGTTTTCCTAATCATATTGGGTTAGGACCAATTCCAAACATGGGTATAGTTATGATTGAACCACTGGGTCAAGGTAAAGGTTTTAATCTTATTTCTCGCTTTACTTTACGCGAATTGGAAATGCTTGACGGTATGTAAGGATTAAAAAAGGATTATCCCTGTATAAAGGGACAACCCTAACCATTTTTAATCGGCGATAATTTCTATTCTGTCTTCTGATACATCTGACCTAACTTCCAGATGGGATACGTCAGTAGGCAATGCATCAAAGCGTATTTCAAATTGATAACCACCAGTCCATTTACTGCTGTAACCACTACCCATTTGCTCTTTTTTATTACCATCAGCTACAAGCTCTATCTTATCGAACAAATTTTGATCGATCATTTCTTTCGTTGTAGCGCCTCTTATCACGGTTGCAGTTGGTGATGCCGTAATCATCTTAAAGTCTACATAACCATTATCAGAATGCATTCTTTGATCGATTCTCTGTTTTAAACTGGCACCCATCGCTTTATTTGGATCATAGTCAAATGTTAGTGTTTTGTCTGACATTTGAAAATGTAAAGTTAATTCCTTAGCAAAGCCATTTGGTGGTTCAAAGGAATATGTCCCCTTTTCTGTACTGTTATCTTCATTCAAATTAGCTGCCCCGCTGTTCATATGAGAATTGGTAAGAAAACCAGATAGTTTAATAGGTGTATAATCTAACTCGGCGTCATCTAAATTACTGGACTCACTCGTTACGGTATAGTAAAGAATGAGCTGATTATCGTCTACCATTACACCATTCACAGTAAAAGTAATCCCATTTTCTAATGTTATACTTTCGTTAATACTTTGTCCGTTTCCCATTTCATTTAAGTCTTGTAATGTATCCGAAATGACATCCACGTTATCGAAGCCAATTATTTTCTTACCATAATAAGCTAGTCCTTGGTAATTATAACTTATCAAGATCGAAAAAAAGATAATAGCTACAGCAAATTTCCAAATGACCTTTGTTTTATTAGATTTTTTTCGATCTTTTGTTTCTAATGCAACACGTAAGCGATCTTCTAATTGATTTGGAGCCTGTAGAGAAGCTAGTTGCTGTTTCTCTTTTTGTATCTGTTTCTTTAAACTACTCATTTCGATCACCTCGATACAAAGAATGTAATTTTTTTAAACCGTAAAACACTCTTGATTTTATCGTTCCAATAGAAGTATCTGTCATGGTGGCGATAGTCTGGAAATCAAGGTCATGTAAATACCTTAAGCGTATCGCCTCCGCTTGCTTTTCACTAAGATGTGCCAACATAGTCTGTATGTCTAATTGCCTCTCAACACGTTCAAAATCATTATGATTTTGTTTCAACGTATTTTCAGCTTTCTGTTCATCTAATAGAACGGTTTTATTTCTTTTGCGGTAGGCATTATGACAGCAATTAACTAATATTGTTTTACTCCAGCTGTAAAAGGATTTGTTGTTTTTTAATAAGTGAATGTTTTCATAAAGTTTAACAATCATATCTTCTATGACATCTAAAGCATCCTCTTCCTTTCTCATATAGGAAAATGCCAAGCGATAATAATCATCTTTTTGTCTTAAAATCAGGCTTAAAAGTGCTTCTTTATCACCTTTTTTTGCTTTCTTTACCAGTGCTACATTCATTACCGCTGTCCCCCTCTCCTATATAAGAGTATTGAATCATGCAATAAGTTCATTATAAATGAAAAAAGAAGGGAAAACTTAAACTCCCCTTCTTTATTTTCGTTATTTATTTTTAGCTTTTTTTTGATTGATAGCAAGTAGAATTCCTGCACCTATTAGTAAAAGACTAATAACTGTAACTTGGAAATACTGTTGATATAATCGCCAAAAGTCGATACGAAATAACTCTTCTAAATGACTAGCAAAGACGGGCATCAACACCGAATCAAGTAAATAGAACAAACCAAGTATAATGAGCGCAATTCCAATCCATTTTTGATAATTAGCTAAATATTTTATAATCGGAACATCCTCCAGTACTTCATATTCAAATCGATTCGCTAACTGTAAGGCATCAAAGAAACTAAAAAACCAAATCAACGGAATCAAAAATAAGAAAAGTGATAGATTTAATACATCTAAAATATAAATGGAAAATAGAAAGGATGCCATTAACTGAACGCCTCTTTTTTGCAAGCCTAAATATAAATGGCCTGCTCCAGGGAAAATCGACAAGATAGTGGCGATCATCTTACTTTTTTTCTCATTATCATGTACTCGGTTAAAATCGTCCATGATGGTTCGATCTACTAATTCTTTACCTGCCTGCTTTTGATTTAATAGCTGGATAATATCAAACATGCTATAAATCCAAATAATTGGCAGTGCTAATAGAAAAATTAAAAATACAGCACTTGTTAGAAAGCTGATAAAGAACACCATGATTATGACACCGAAGAAAGCAGCCAGTATCGTTAACCCGCGATAAGACAATCCTAAATAAAAATGTCCCATTCCAGGTATTACCGACAACAACATTGTAGTCACTCGCTCGTTAGAAGTTTCCTTTAGGGTATGTGTCTCACTACTACTCTCATTTGTACCATTATGCACTTTTGCTATGAATAGTGTAATTGTAATATCCATCATATTAATTCCCCATATCATTAGAGCTAAAAAGGCTAGCATAAAAAAAGTGTCATGATAGGGATCAAACCCGAATATTACCATATAAAAAGCTAATACAACAGTTCCAGCAAACGCTAGTGTATAAAGAACACCACGGATTTTATGCCCCCAGTAAATATGTCCAAATCCAGGAATGAGTCCTAGAAAAAATGCTACTAATCCTGATTTATTCATGACGATGAACCCCCTTTATTTCTTCTAATACACCATCTGTTTTCGTCATTAGGTGGTCCGTGATAGATCCACCTTTCTTCTGCTGGATATCTGATACATCCAATGCCCCTTGGAATACACCAGTTATCGTCAGTAAAATAGTTAAGCAAGCTGCTACAAGATAATGGACCAATACACTGTTTTGTTTCTTTTTCGGAGGAGCAGGTAGTCTAATTTCCATCTGTTGAAGTGTAACATCTGTAAAATCAGCAGATAGCCCACTGTTCATCTCGACTTCCTCTACGATTGATAAATATAAATCCGTGCATGCTTCACATTCTAATAAATGATTTTCAATTTCTGTCTCCTGGTTAGACTCAGCATTTATATAAGCCAGTAGAGCGTCTCTTGTCATATGTTTCATGTTAAAAATCCTCCTCCTTCCAGTTTTCCTTCATCCATTTTCTTGCTCGATATAATCTCATCTTGACATTCGTTTGTTCCACACCTAACTTTTGTGCAATTTGTTTATAAGATAATTCCTCAAAATAATAAGCTTTAACCACGATTTGAAACTTTTCCGGCATGCCATTAATGTGTTGATGAACCTTGTTCAATGTATCTTTACTAATGACTTGTTCGTCCAGATTTGCCTGTGTACTTACAGGTTCAAAAGCTTCAAAGGTTTCTAATTCTTCTTTCTGCCTTGTTTTTTTTCGCTGATAATCAATTGCTTTATGTAGGGCAATACGACTAATCCAAGTTTTAAAGCCTTTATGCTGATAAGAAGAAAGAGCATCAATCATTTTAATAAAGGTTTCTTGCGCTAGATCTTCTGCGGTTTTTTCATCGTGTACCACACTATAAGTTACTTTAAAAACATGATGTTTGTATCGCTCTATCAATAAGCGGATCGCATGTTGATTGCCTGCTTTTATTTTTTTGATCAGTTGTTCATCTTGAATGATGCTCCCCCCTTCCCTTTTTTTATGTCTCCTCTTTTATTGACGTTTAAAAAAGGAGAATGACTACAAAAATATTAAAATTTTTCACTTATATTTATCTATAATCATGATATAATGAAAGAATAGAATACCAAAGTAGTCAGGAGTGAGGATTTGCCCAAGTTTCGAACAATTGTTTTCTTCCTGTTAATAGGAGGATTAATCTGGTTTTTCTATGGAAATGATTATAAGCAAGAAGGATTAACTGGCGTTTGGTACGAGATGAAGGATGATTTTAATCATTTGAAAAATAATAGCCAGATAAGCAGCACAATCAAAGACCTTCGTTTCGAATTAGATAATTTTTTTGACTCCGTTACTGACGATCAAGCTGAAAATGTACCTTCCCCAAATATAGAATCACCTAATCTCACGAAACCCTCTGAACAAACTTTTTCGATTCATAATGTCGAAATTAATGATAAAAAAACAGAGGTTGAAAATATCCTTAACGACTCGAAACGAAATACATTAAATGAATATGGGGTTAATTGGTACACTTACCATGATCATTATCAAAATTTTGTCATGGTTGCTTATAACGATGATAATGAGGTGGCTGGGCTATACACTAATCAAGACCTGATTAGTTCGAGTGTTGATATAACCTTACAAAATAATAAGGAGGATATAAGAGGAGCATTTGGAGAACCTCTTGATTCCATCAAAAAGGGATTTGTTAAATATCGTATCAATGATAACGATGAACAGGACACCTATTTAATCGATGATAACTATGTCACCTTTTTTTATGATATTCACCAAGAGAACAAAATAGCGGCTATTCAAATCATTCATGATAGTATGGAAGACCAAAAAGAAGACTATTTTGCAGCTCCGGATAGTGCCTTAGCAGAAGGATTAGAATATCAACTATTTGACCTTACAAATGCTGCAAGAGCTAAATTTGAAGAACCCATTTTGGATTGGCATGAAACCTCCAGGGTAACTGCTCAAAATCATAGTGAAGACATGGCAGAAAATAATTATTTTGGACATACCAATTTAGATAACCAATCGCCATTTGATCGCTTAGAGGAAGATAACATCACATTCCGTATGGCTGGAGAAAATTTAGCAGCAGGTCAACCTAGTAGTATATTTGCCCATCAGGGACTTATGAATTCAAAAGGGCATCGGGACAATATTTTAAACTCTGATTTTAGACAAATGTCTGTAGGGGTTGCTTTTCAAGAAGATGGGCAACCATTCTATACCGAAACGTATTTAACACAATAATGCTTACCTTCAAGAGGTAAGCATTATTTGTAATTAGGTAAGTATAAATTTTTTGGATTTGTCTAGCTCCAAGCACCCAGAAACTAGGCGACTTCACGAATCGCCCTACGATAAGTCATCATCGGTTCGTAAACTCACCGTGATTCCTTTATCTCCGTTGATTCTGAAGTCGCTACGTTTCTAATCGGGCGCTCTACGCTTTTCTTATTAATTTTCGTTATCATGTTTCATGTGATGTTTATGATCCCATTTTGGAATGAAGTTATTTTCCTGGAGCTTTTCATATTTTTTCTCCATATGTTCGATAATTTTTTGACCTTTTTCTTCTGGAAACACACCATATTCTACGTACTTCTCAATGATTTGCTTTTCTTTTTCCATTACTTCCTGTTTCAATGTTTTGATTTCATCTATCTGCTCATCAGAAAGCTTCACTTCCTCTGTTTCTGCCTGTACAGATGAAAGGAATAGTCCTCCAATACAGATCGACAATAAACACGCAATAAAAATCTTCCGCAATTTGATCACACTCCTTTTTTCCTTAGTATTGCAAACTTTTGCATACTTATGCGAAAAATCAGGGTGATTAGCTGAAATCTTTCATCCAGTTTATTAGCAAATCTTCCTGATACAAGTCATTCGGATATTCAATAATTCCTGTATCCTCTTGCTCATATAGATACATTAATAACTCATTGATAGCTCCCATGTACTCCTGATACAAAAATTCATAGCTGATCGTCTCCTCAGGCATGATTTGATCAGCACAAACTTCAGGATCACTATAATTAACGTATGTTCGACAGGGTAAAGGTCTTATCTCGTATGCCAAACATTGATTCGTATCAGTGTCTAACATAACACAAGGTAATAAAGATTTTTTATAGTCATACTTGTGGTTGTGGTCTGTTACATTCAAGTCAGAAAACTGATCCACCTTATCCTTATACTCTCGATAGTAATGGGCAAAATGATCCGCTATTTTTTCTTTTCGCTCTGCAGACATTTGTCTAATAGAACGCTTGATTAACTTTGCTTCCATCTTATTAATAACAATGGGAAAGTAACAACAAAAAGCACAACCCATTCGGCAAGTTGGCTCTAAGTCTACAGCCTTTTCCATTTGATTAATTTCCGTTGATATGGCTTCAAGCAGAAGCTGAAAACTTTTGACTAATTTTTGATCTGTGGAAAGCTTGCTCTCTATTAATTGATCAACAATTTGATAGAAAGCATCTTCGTTAATTTGGTATTTCTCATTTAATTCGTTACATTTCTTTATAATTTCTTCATGTGTTAAATAATGATTCATATTTGCTCTCCTGCTAGTTTTATTTCTTTTACTAGTATAACAGATTTTTTAAAGCTATATATTCACTTACATCGGGTAGCTACATGGTTGTCTCCATTTTATTATGATGATGCCTCATTTTTCATGAGATTTTAGACATTATGATAAAAAAAGCTAGCTTTAAATATGAAGATTTCCTGAGTTACTTAAATGAAGAAGTACTTAATTTTCGTTTTGTATGTGTGCCAACCTTCTTTTCTCCAAGCAAATCATCTTCTAATTATGTTAAGAGATTGCTTTCATTATTTTTATGATTGTATTGAAAGCTACTTAAATGACATCCGTCTTGAAATAAAAAAAGAATAAACCGTGTTTAATTAAACAGGTTTATTCCTCAATCGTTTATCTTTTCACCGCACATATTCAACTGGAAATACTGTAAATTGATTACTGCAAACATACGAAATAATTAACCAAACAACTAAGATGAAAAAAAATAACAGATCTTTATTCGTATAACCTAAATGATAATAAAAAGTTCTCTTATTATTTTTCGAGAATTGTTTCGCCTCCATAGCTACGGCAATTCGATGAGCTCGCCGAATACTTTGGGCTAATAAAGGAATGGCATATAATTTTACCTTTTCGTACATCCCTTTAACACCTTTGGAATATTGGACACCTCTTACTTTTAATGCTTGACGTAATGTTTGAAATTCTTCCACAATGATCGGTAACATACGGATTGCTGCCATAAAACTATAAGCATACTTTGGCTTTAACTTTAATTGCTGCATCGTGGAGTAAAATAAATATACGGGTCTTGTCGTTAAAGCGAATAGTAAACTTAAAAGGCCAAAAACCATACTTCTTAATCCTAAGTGAATGCCACGATAAAAGCTCTCCTCTGTGATATGTATGAGACCGAATTTAAACCACGTTTGCTCTCCCTCCCCAAAAAAGATCATCGTTGTAGAGGAGGAAAGAAAAATAATCGTTAGCGGAATAGCTAATAAGCCGATAACTTTCCAACGATGACCGGTACCAAAAAGATAAAGCACAGCAATTCCAGTAATCATATACAACAAAAAGTTAGGATTATGGACGAACAACAAACCAATAAATAGAGCAGTTAATGTCAATAATTTAAAACTAGGATTTATCTGATGTAACCAGGTTGGTTGGTAACTAACACTAATAGACATACATATCATCCTTCGAGATATTTTCTTGCACTCTGGAAAGGTCTAAGATTTCCATAAGTTCCCCATCTTTTATTCGCCATTCCTTCGTTGCATATAATTCAACTATTTCAGGCTGGTGGGTAACCATCACAATGGTGATATTATTTTTCCGGCATTCTTCAAAAAGTTCAAGCATTTGAAAAGTGTTTTTGGCATCCTGGCCAAAGGTCGGTTCATCCAATAATAGAATATCTACATCTGCAATGGTAGCGGTTGCTACACTTAATCGTTTCTTTTGACCAATCGATAATTGATAGGGATGGTGGTCTTTAACATGATATAAGTTATATCTTTTTAAATGTGCTTCTAACCTATCTGCAAACTTTTCTGGGTGAACATCACTATTTTTCAAAGAGTGCTCTAGTTCGGCATAAACACTATTCGTGATAAATTGCAGTTCAGGATTTTGGAACACATACCCCATCTTCCGATAATCACATGTGTTACTATTATCTGATAAAAAATAGTTAATCTCGCCTGATGTTTTTATCAGTTGCATTATCGCAAGCATCAATGTACTTTTGCCTGAACCATTTTCACCAGTTATCGCTAGCCAGTCTCCTCGATGAATCACTGCATCATTAACATGCATTTTTATTTGTTTTTGGTAGTAACCATGAAAGGAATCCATGGTTATGATCGGTTGATGCATGTTATCATATTGCGCATAATTAGGAAGTTGCTGGGCATAGTCATCCCAAATGTTTGGATACCATATCCCATACTGATACAACTTACTTCGGAATCGACTGAAGATATCGTTTGGTTCACCATCAGCCACTATAGCACCTATTTCATCTAAAATAATGACCCGATCAACTAAGGGTAAAACATGATCAATTTTATGTTCTACAATCACCACTGTCTTATCTTCTGAAACTTCCTTCAAGGTATCCCAAACTTGTTTCGTGCCAATCTGATCCAACATAGCGGTTGGTTCATCTAAGAACAACACTTCAGGTTCCAAGGCTAATACCGATGCTATCGCAAGCCGCTGTTTCATTCCGCCTGATAATTGCTGGATAGAAACGTGTTCATCCGCTAATTGTAAACCAACCCGATCTAGGTATTGGCTAATTAAGAAAGCCATGTTTTGCTGAGATATGTTTCTATTTTCTAGTACAAAAGCAATCTCCTCATCTACATAAGGCATACAAAATTGAGCATCTGGATCCTGAAAAACCATACCATACGATTCTGAAATCTTCCGTTTATCTGCTTTAATAGGTACTTCTATCACGTCAGGTATTAAGCCAGCCAATATTTGGAGTAAGGTGGACTTTCCCGATCCTGATGGACCGACAAGCAATACTTTCTCACCTTGTTGAATGGATAGTGAAACATCTTTAAATAATAATGATGTTTCATTTGGATATTTAGCTCGTAAATTTTTCACTTCAAGCATGCCAATTTACCTCATCTCATCTTCGAGTCTTTGATAATCATCATTAGATACTGGACGGATTGCCTTGGTGACACCCGTTTTGTCCAATGCTTCTACTAAGTAATAAGCAAATACACCTGTAATCAATATCGATCCTACTAATCTGGCAACGATCAACAAGGTAAGGTTCCAAAGTGCTAATGAATCGATATATCCATAAAAAACATCTAATAGGAGTGATCCTATCGCAGCGCCTATTGCTGCTAGACAAGTAACATACAGACGATAACTCTTATATCGATACATAGCAAAGATTAGTTCACAGCCTAATCCCTGTATAAGACCATATAGAAGGAGTGATATACCCCATTGTCCACCAAATAAAAATTCTCCTTGAGCAGCTGCGAGTTCTGCTAATAAAGCAATACCCGGCTTGCGAATAATCAGAAAAGCTACTGTTGCAGCCATAAACCACATACCGTATATTAACTGATCCACATGTAAACCAAGTATCCCTACAAAGCTGTATAATGGACCCCACAGTTTGTAAATAACACTAAAAATAAAGGCAATAACAATGGTTATCAAAATATCAGTCAAAGTTAACGTTTTTTTCATCTACATCCATCTCCTTTTTTTAATTAAGAATAAGTATTCGTCTAGTCTTACCCGTTCTTGATGAGTCACTTAGTTACAGCAAAACCCTCCTCCAAACACAAAAAGCCACTATCCATACATACGTAGAGATAGTGGCTATACTTATCCATATAAAAAGTATTGCAATTTATTAGATACTAGCCACTTCCCTACGCTGGTATGAACCAGATCAGGTTCTAAGGGTCTTAAAGTATTACTTTAATCTCAGTCTTTAAAAGACACCCCTAGTGGAATGTGTTGATAATATTTAATTCGACTTCATCATATCAAATTTTTCCATATTGTCAAGAAAATTTTTTTGTAAATCAGATTGCATGAATCGATATTTTTTGATATAGTTGGTATCAACGTAAAACAATTAAATATTTTGCTTCAATTTTTATTGAAGTGAGAATAGAGGTGCAAAAACCATTAGTACATAGTGGGAGGCTGGTGTTGCCTGAGAAAGCTATCGAAAGGGGAATTTGCCGAAGTAAAATAAGTATGCATCAACTTATTTTACTGGTCCTTCATTGAACAAATGTAGGGCTGTCATATAGTGCCACACTATATGGAGGGCTATCTCACGCATCGAATCCAATTTGAATTCCAGATGCAACAATGCTCTCATTGTTGCATCTTTTTATTTTCAATTGGCGATGAGATACCCTCTATTCAATGGAACTAGTCAAATTGTTTTAAATCTTTGAATAGAGGTGGATATATCATGAACTTTGGACGTGTATTAACCGCAATGGTAACTCCCTTTGATCAAAATGGAGACATTGATTATGGAAAAACAGAACGATTAATTAACTATTTACTACAAAATGGAACAGATGCACTAGTTGTTGCCGGGACAACTGGAGAATCTCCTACACTATCAAAAGAAGAGAAATTATCACTCATTAAATTTACTGTTAAAACAGTTAATGGTCGCGTACCTATCATAGCAGGGACAGGATCAAACAATACTCGTGAATCTATTGAAATGACAAAAAAGGTGGAAACGATTGGTGTAGATGGGGTTATGCTTGTTGCGCCATACTACAATAAACCTTCACAGGAAGGCTTATATCAGCACTTTAAAGTCATTGCGGAATCTACTACTCTCCCAGTGATGTTATATAATATACCGGGTAGAACAAGTGTAAATGTGAATCCTGAAACCATTATTGAACTTGCTAAAATCGATAATATCGTCTCTGTTAAAGAAGCTAGTGGTAACCTTGATGTTATGACAAAAATCATTCGAGAAACAGACCAGGACTTCTCACTATACAGTGGTGATGATCATTTAACACTTCCTGCTGTTGCAATTGGAGCACATGGAATAGTATCAGTCTCTTCACATATCATTGGTAACGAAATGAATGAAATGGTTGCTGCTTGTCAAAATGGTGATATATTAAGAGCACAGCAATTACATCAATATTTGCTGCCAATCATGCAAACGATGTTTATGGCACCAAGCCCAACACCTGTAAAAGCAGCTCTAGGAATGAATGGTATAGACGTAGGAAATGTCCGTTTACCACTAGTACCATTAAACGAAGAAGAAATGCAAATATTAAGACACCATTTACATTTCCTTCAAGAAAATTATTATGCAGGATAATAAAAGAGGCTAACTAGGTACCACCCCCCGAAAGTTAGAGTGGAAAATCTAACTTTCGGGGGTGTTTTTATGGCCAAATATAGTGAAGAATTTAAAATAAAGCTTGTCAACGAGTATTTGTATGGGAGCCTTGGATATAACTCGTTGTCGAAAAAATATAATATGCCCAGTTCCACTCCATTAAAAAATTGGGTAAACGCCTATAAAGCGCAGGGTAAGAAGTTATCACGTGAAGAAGAATTAGAACGTGAGAATGAACTACTAAGGTTAGAAAATGCCTACCTAAAAAAGTTGAGAGCTTTTCGGGAGAATCCGAATGCGTTCCACGAAAAGCATAGGCAAAAGCGGCATTCGAACTCAAATTGAAACAAGAAATGTATTATGGAGAAGAATTAGTAAGCTACGAGGAATTAAAAAGCCGAATTGAAGAATATATTGACTGGTACAACCATGAACGGTCAAAAGAAAAATTGGCTGGATTGAGTCCAGTCGAATATCGAACTCAATTCAGCCAATCAGCTGCATAATTAAACTCTAACTTTTGGGGGTAACCACCCTATTGACTTTATATAGTTAGCCTCTTTTTTACTTTGCTAATTCGTCAATTACGTGTGCTAAAAGTATTGTTCTTGGGACAAATGATTCTAATTCCAGATATTCGCTTTCTCGGTGGGCTCGTCCTCCTATAGGTCCTAGTCCATCAACAGTTGGTACACCTAATGCTGACGTAAATGAAGCATCAGATCCCCCACCTGTTTCTGTATCCTTAATAAAAATATCTAGTTCGTCCCCGACTCGTTTAATAATCCGAAGTAGTTTTTCTGTTTGTTCAGTTTTTTCCATCGGGGGACGATTAATATCACCTTCGATTTTGACTTTTGTTCCATCTACTTCCGTATTAGCCATAATTGCAGCAATTTGTTCTTTAATTTCTTCTGCTTGTTCTTGTGTTCGAAAGCGCACATCTATCTGTGCTGTTGCATGATCGGAAACAGTATTTACAGAAGTTCCTCCTTCTATTAATCCGACATTGACATGAATCCCTTCTTCTTCATCAGTAATATCGTATAATTGAATTATTTTATACGCTAACTCTTCGATAGCGCTTCTCCCCTTTTCCGGTTCAATACCAGAGTGAGCTGCTTTTCCGATCACTTCTAATTTATAAAGCCCTTTTCCTCTTCTTGCCGAGACGATTGCTCCATTTTTTCGGGCAGGTTCCATTACTAAAGCAAATTTTTTATTTTGTGCATGTTTCTCGATTAATGCTCTGGAGGTTGGAGAACCGATTTCTTCATCACTAGTAAGTAATATTTCCACCTGTTCGACAGCCGCTTTCTTATGTTCTAGTAATGCCTTCATCGCATAATATACAGAAACAAGGCTTGCTTTCATATCGATTACTCCAGGTCCGTATGCTCGATTTCCATTGATATGAAATGGTCTTTCATTAGCTGTTCCCTTTTCAAAAACGGTATCCATGTGTGTAAGGATTAATATTGTTGGTTTTAAAGGATCCACATTCTTTTTTCGAATAATTAGATGATTACCTGCTTCTTCTTGTTGCACTTCTTCCACTTCAAAATCAATTTGTTGATATAAATGTTTCATGACTGCTCCTACTTTATCGACACCAGCTTTATCGTAAGAGCCGCTATCGATATTGACTAACTGTTCTAACATGTTCAGCATATGCTCTTGTTGTTCTTTCAAATAACTTTTCATTTCATTTCCTAACTTTCTATATATAGATTAAGAAAATCATACTATAATTTTGGCAAATTTGCTATACTATTCATGGCTACTAATATTAAGAATGGAGCGTATTTTATGAAGATATATGTTGATGCAGATGCTTGTCCTGTTACAGATATCATCATGGACGAGGCAAAACGTTTTCTAATAGACGTGATTGTAGTAAAAAGCTACAGTCATTTTTCAATACAAGATACGCCTAAACATGTAACAGTAAAATATGTAGATGACGGAGCTGATGCAGTTGACTACCGCATTGTACAAATGGTTCAGCGTGATGATCTCGTCATTACACAGGACTATGGGCTTGCAGCACTTTGTTTAGAGAAAGGTTGCTATGTCATGCATCATGTTGGTTTTACTTATTCAAAAGATAAAATAAACCAAATGTTACAAGAGCGACATGTAAATGCTAAAGCTAGAAAAGCTGGTATACGAACGAAAGGCCCAAAGAAATTTACCGATGAACAAAAAAATAGCTTCCGCTTGAAGTTACGAAAGCTATTGGAGCTATATTAATCTTTTTCCTCTTCTTCAATGATTTCAGCAATTCGGCTAATTTGCCAACGTTTTGCTGTTTCATCATTGATTTCATATACTTTACCTGCTCGCAGTAATTCCTTGTTATAGGTGGATTGCACGAGCATTTTTACCTTTTTTGCCATTAGTCTTCCTCACCTTCTGTTATATAAGCACTTAGCCAACGAATACAAGCTTGTTTCCAGTTTACTGTATTAGGATGTTCATCAGCAAGACCCAAACCATGTCTGCCATCTTGATAAATATGTAACTCATAAGGTATTTGATAGCATTGCAATGCCTCTGCATATTTTAAGCTATTTACTGATAACACCGATTGATCATTTGCAGTAGACCAGATAAATGCGGACGGAGTATTTTCATGTACCATTTTCTCACAAGAATACTGATCAATCAATTGTTGATCTGGATTTTCACCGAGTAAATTTGTTTTACTACCTTCATGTGTAAATTCGTCCATGGTAATCACTGGATAACAAAGGATTTGGAAATCAGGTCTTGATGTATAACCTTTTGATTCCAGATAACGATTACTTATTATCGCTGCAAGGTGACCACCGGCAGAAAAACCTAATACCCCTACTTTATGTTGATCATTCAATCCCCAATCAGTTCTTTTGGTTTTCATCGTTTGTATAGCCTTTTGTGCCTGTTCAATCGTTTCTTGTTGTGAAATCGGTGCAACTTGGTATCTTAATACACATGCATGAAATCCATTTTGATTTAACCACTTTGCGACAGGCTCCCCTTCATGGTAAGCACGATGACCATAACCACCTCCGGGAATCACTAGTATAATCGGAGCTTCCTGAACGTCTTTCGTTAAATACGGCGTAATACTTGGAACATCTTGATGTAAAAACTCCTCTTCCCATTTTACGTTGTCTTTCTCAATTATTTGCAATGGACCAACCACCTTCCATAAATTATTTTTTCAAAAATAGGTGAATATCCCATCCCAAATTGTATTTCGTGCATAGGCTACTACCAAGTGATGAAAGTTTACAGAGGAAGGGGAATGTTATATGTATCATCACCACTACCATCAGATGACACCACAACATGTACGTCATCCTCACCAGCCACATGCAGATGAAAGATTTTTTGGGCCAATCGGACCTTTAGGTGCAGGTTTATTAGGATTTGGATTAGGATTTTTAGGAGGGGAAATTCTTGACGGGCCTCCTGGACCTTATCCATACCCACCATATCCACCTTATTACAATTATCCTCCATATGGACCACCAATTTCACCAGGGCCATATGGACCAGGTCCGTATTTTGGCCCTTATTAGAAAGTAACTTTCAATATTGTAAAATAAAGAACATGCAAAAGTGCTTAATTTAAATGGAAGAAAAATAATTCGAGGAGTAAGATAGATGCTTCTTTAGATATTTGTTTCTGTTACTTAGATAAAGCTTTTTACCCAAGCAAGGAAAAGCTTTTTTCAAGGAACAGAGGTACCCTACTTCCATCGTATAACAAAGAGATCAGTTTCTGACTGATCTCTTAAAGCGTTTTGTGTATATCGTTAGGAATTGCATTGTTCCTAATCGCTTATGCTTTTAGAACAAGTGCATACTTAAATAACGTTCACCTGTATCTGGAGCAATGCAGACAACATTTTTACCTGCTCCCAGTTTTTTTGCTACTTGGATAGCAGCAAAAACTGCTGCGCCTGCTGATGGACCAACAAAGATTCCTTCTTCAGATGCTAGCCGTTTGAATGTGTTAACTGCGTCTTCATCTGCGATTTGAATAATTTCATCGTAAATAGAAGTATTTAAAATATCTGGAACAAAACCAGGGCTTGTGCCAACCAGTTTGTGTTTACCAGGTTTACCACCAGATAATACAGGAGATCCTTTTGGTTCGACAACAGCTATATGCAGGTCAGGCAATTCTTCCCTTAATACTTCACCAGTACCTGTAATAGTTCCTCCTGTTCCAGCGGTTGCAACAAATCCATCTAAGTCATGATTTGTCTGCTCTAAAATTTCACGAGCAGTGGTGGTTCGATGAATATCTGGATTTGCTTTATTTTCAAACTGTTGCGGCATAAAGCTATTTGGAATTTCTTCTACTAATTCTTTAGCCTTTTTAATCGCTCCAGGCATTTTTTCTGCACTAGGTGTCAAAACCACCTTAGCACCATATGCTTTTAAAATATTGATACGTTCCTGTGTCATGTTATCCGGCATCACCAAAACAGCTTGATAACCTTTGGCAGCACATGTCTGTGCCAGTCCGATACCTGTATTTCCGCTTGTTGGTTCAATAATAGTAGAACCTTCTCTCAACATTCCCGCCTTTTCTGCTTCGACAATCATGTTATAAGCAGCTCGATCCTTCACACTCTTTGAAGGATTAAACATTTCTAATTTCACATAAATATCTGCAGCACCTTCAGGTACAAGACGATTTAATTTAACTAAAGGAGTGTTTCCAATCAACTCCGTCATATTTTGATAAACCTTCATCTGCCTACCCCTTCCTACAACATCTTCTCCTATCATAGCAAGGAATCCTCGATAAATACAAGCATCATACTTAAATCGGAGAATTGGGATATGAGTAAGGAAATAAATATGGATGGAACTTTCCTCACATTTCGGAAATAAGGTACTCCTCTTAGTACTTTACAATAACAAACACATTACTCAATATATTTACAAATCATCCACAACGATATAAGCTGCTCGAATTGGTCCGTGGACACCAACTACTAGATTCATTTCAATGTCAGCACTGTTACTTGGGCCGGTAATAAAATTAATACAGGAGGCAATATCTTCTCCTTTTTCGACTTTGGCGTGAATATAGTCAGTTGCCTGGGTCATTCTTTTTACAATGGAGGTCTTCGGAATAATAGCTATATAATTGGCTGGTAACAAGCTAACAGATCGCCCTTGTCCTTTATCATTCAATAGAACAACTGTACCCGATTCTGCTAAAGTAATGTCACTAAACGTAATCCCCACTTCAGCTCTTTCTGCTACTTTAATGGAATTTTCCCGATCATTACGGTCCCACTTAAAAGCATTCAAACCTTGTAAGTACTCTTCTATGTTAGCATTATCAAATCTCGGATCATCTGAATAAACAATGGATTCTGATTCGTATTCCTCCATCACTTCTGTTATGGTTCCAGTTAATTCCGCTAATGTTGTTTGATAAAAATCTGTGTGAATCTCTTTACACTGTTCTCTTAACACACTAATTAATTGGTCTTGATCATATCCTTCTAATACTTTTTTCTGTGGTTTCACAGACCAGCTAGGTTTTTCTACCGGTTTATCGGCAGCAATGCCACCTATCTTTTCGCGAATATTTGTTAAAAAGGAATCGCGGTTGATAATATTACCTTTAGGCATTTTTTTCACCTCGTTTTTGGCGATTCTCAAACCAATCACGAAAGCGTTCATTGGCAGGTTGAGGAAAATCTCTCGCGTGTGTCCAATGTTTTAATGGTCCAGGACCTTTCGTGATCAACTGATTTTTAGCAAATGGTGTCGTTAAAAATGGTGCCATTTTCGTTGCGGTCCGATAAAGATTTGCTGAATTGACGAGTTGTTCGAAACCTCTCATCACCACACGTTCTGACAAGGTTGATTTTTTCTCATCTTCGACAATTTTTCTCCGATGCATAATCAATTGTTCGTGAAGTGGAATTTTTACCGGACAAACTTCTGTACAGGCTCCACATAAGGATGAGGCATATGGTAATTCTTTGTATTCATCATAGTCTGATAATAAAGGAGAAAGCACCGCACCAATTGGTCCAGGATAAATCGATCCATAGGCATGCCCTCCGACATGACGATATACAGGACAGACATTGATACATGCTGCACATCGAATACAATGTAATGCTTCCTGAAATTCCGTGCCTAAGATTTTTGACCTTCCGTTATCTACAATAACTAAATGAAACTCTTCAGGTCCATCTGCTTCTTCTAGTTGCTTAGGACCAGTTAATGCTGTAATATAACTCGTTAATTTCTGACCAACGGCTGCTCTCGTTAACAAGCTAACAACGATATCAAGCTCTTCCCAGCCTGGAACAATTCTTTCCATTCCCATAACGGTAATCTGGGTTTTCGGTAGTGCTGATACCATGCGAGCATTACCTTCATTCGTAACCAAAGCAAATGAACCAGATTCTGCAACCGCAAAATTACATCCGGTAATTCCTAAGTCAGCGGAAAGAAATTCTTCTCGTAATTTTTCACGGGCAAACAACGCTAACTCTTCCGGTTTTTCTGATTTCAAGTAATCTAATTTCTCATGAAAGACATCACGGATCTGTTCTTTATTCTTATGAAGTGCTGGCGCCACAATATGTGAAGGCGGATCATGATCATCAATTTGCAAAATATATTCGCCCAAATCTGTTTCAATTACTTCACAGCCGATAGCCTCGAGAGCTTCATTCATGGAGATTTCTTCCGTTACCATCGATTTTGATTTAGCAATTTTCTTTGCTTCTTTTTCTGTCGCTACTTTCTGAATATATTCGTTCGCTTCTTCTCCCGTTTCGGCAAAAAAGACATGACCGCCTAGTTCCGCAACCTTTTCACTTAATTGATGTAAATAATAATCCAAATGTTCAATCGTGTGACTCCGAATTTCTGAGCCAAGTGTCCGCCAATCTTCCCAATCACCTAATTCATCTGCTGCAGTTGCTCGTTTGTCTTGCAACCTTCCTTGTGCAGAACGAACAGCACCTCGCATAAAATCATCTTCTAATCCTTTTGTTACCCTTTTTTTAAAGTCTTTCTCTCCAATGTGCATCGGCATTATAGGTCACCTCTGCTATTTAAAATTTCCGCGATATGCTTTACCTCAACAGAACTTCCATTCCTAGACAAACGTCCACCGATGTTCATAAGACAGCTACCATCTGCCCCTAGTAAAAGGTTCGCTTTCGTTTCTTCAATATGCTCCACTTTCTCATCAACCATCTGTTCTGAAATGTCACTCATCTTGACCGAAAATGTTCCACCGAATCCACAACAATCATGGCGATTTGGTAAATCAATCATCTGTAATCCCTTTACATTCTCTAACAACCGAAATGGTGCTTCTGTTACACCTAATAATCTGGTCATATGGCATGATGTATGATAAGTAGCAACACCTTCATAGCTTGCACCAACATCTTCTACATCAAGCACATCGACAATAAACTGTGTTAACTCATATGTTTTATCCTTTAATTTGCTTGCTCGTTTCTGCCATTCTGAACCTTCTTCAAATAAATGTACATATTCATGGATCATATAAACACAAGAGCCTGAAATACCTACTACATATTCTGCATCTTCAAAAGTTTCCACTAAATGCTTTGCCACCTCAAGTGTCTCTTTATGATATCCACTGTTATAAGCAGGCTGGCCACAACATGTTTGCGCTTTCGGAAAATCGACTTCACAGCCGAGATGTTCCAACAATTCGACTGCTGCTTTCCCTGCATTCACATAGAACATATCTCCTAAACATGTAACAAAAAATGATATTTTCATGTTTTTACTCCCCTTTTAGGAACATCACCATTGCTCTTTCTATCATTCTATCATGTTTTCAGCATATAGTAGAATGGATAAACCCTCATAACGAGAGTTTATCCATGTTCTAGCATTATCTAGTAAATGCTGCTGCTACCCCACCATCAACAGTTACCATACAACCTGTTGTTTTTGCTGCTTTTGATGAAGCAAGGAAAGCAACAGATTCAGCAATATCCTCTGGTAAAATATTAACGTTTAAGATCGTACGTTTACGGTAATGTTCTTCTAAATCGTCTGTACCGATACCATAGGAAGACGCACGTTCCTTCTTCCAAGAGGAATCCCAAATCTTAGATCCTCTAATAACAGCATCCGGTAAGACAGAGTTAACTCGAATACCTAATGCACCACCATCAGCAGCAACTGTGCGAGCTAAATGCACTTCCGCCGCTTTTGCTGTACTGTATGCCGCGGCATTTTTGCCAGCATAAATCGAGTTTTTCGACCCGATAAATACCATGTTACCTCCAACTCCTTGGTCTTTCATTAATTTGAACACTTCACGTGCGACAAGGAAATACCCTGTTACTAAAACGTTAATATTTAAGTTCCATTGATCCATCGTTGTTTCTTCGAAAGGACTGGAGCTTGCTAGACCTGCATTATTAACTAAGATATCAATACCGCCATACTCACGTACAGATGCTGCTATCGCTGCTTGTACTTCTTCTTCTTTTGTAACGTCCATTTTCACCGCAAAAGCACGATTCCAACCATATTTATCGTTGATTTCTTTTGCTAGATTCTCAGCACCTTCTAGGTTGATATCGGCAATAACTACATGGGCACCATCTTCAATTAAACGATATGTTGTTGCGGTACCGATACCACCAGCTCCTCCCGTTACAAAGGCAACTTGACGAGAAAATTCTGTTTCTGGTGGTGCAAGGCTTAGTTTATAGAGTTCTAATGGCCAGTATTCAATTAAGTATGATTCTTCTTCATTAAGTGATACGAAGTTCCCAAGAACTGTTGCCCCACTCATAACTGCAATTGCACGATGATAAAGTTGTTCACTAATGTTTGCTGCTTTCCAGTCTTTCCCTGTGTTGATCATTCCCAGACCTGGAATTAATATAATACGAGGTGCCGTTTCCATGATTTCGTCGCCTTCATTCTTATTACGTTCAAAATACGCGACATATTCCTCTTGATAGGCTTTAATGCCTTTTGTAATTTTTTCTTTTAATAAATCGATATCACCTGATTGTGGATCCCAGTCAATATATAATGGTACTCGTTTAGTATGAACAAGGTGATCTGGACAAGCAGCTCCCACCTGAGATAACTGTTCTACATTTACACTATTCACAAATGCTAAGACATCGTCATCATCATTATAGGTTGCTAACATTTGCTTATCATTACTAACTTGTCCCCGTACAAGTGGCATTACTTCTGCGAGAAGATTTTCACGTTCTTCTTTTGCTACCGACTGATATTTGTCACCACCAAATAAGGTCTGACCTTGTGCTTTTTGGTTAATATAGCTTTCTGCTTCATTGATGATTGCAATTGTTTTATTGTAACTTTCCTTAGATGTTTCCCCCCATGTTACCAGACCATGTTTCTCCATAATAACTAATTCTGCTCTAGGATTATCTTTTACACCTTCTGCAATCATTTTAGACAGCTTGAAACCCGGGCGAATATACGGTACCCATACAAAGCGGTCTCCATAAATTTCTTCTGCAATCTCTTTCCCATTATCTGCACAAGCAATACTAATGATTGCATCTGGATGTGTATGGTCTACCTGTTTAAACGGTAGAAAGGCATGTAATAATGTTTCAATAGATGAACGTGGATGTTTGGAATCTATCATACAATGTGATAAATATTCTACCATCTCTTCATCAGACATATCTTCACGCTCAAGGAGCGGGCGGATATCATCCAATTTGAGTCCGGTAAAGTTATGAGCTTTCATCGTTGCCAAGTCAGAGCCGCTTCCTTTTACCCACATTACTTCAATGTCGTCACCTTTGAAATCTTTTTCCATCGTCTTAGATGATGTGTTTCCCCCACCGATATTAACAACTGCACGATCTGAACCTAATAGATTGGAACGGTAAACTAATGATGCTAATCCGTCACCTTGTTCAACCTGACTGTCATTCCATTTGTTTTGTACCACTGCATTTCCTCCTCAACATTTTTGTTTTGTTTTATTTGTTTGGTTCTGTTTTGATTATACTACAAAACAAAAATAAATCAACACAAACAAAGATTTGTTATCCACTATTTCGTTTGGATAATACTTTATTCTCGTAATCTTTTACTTCCTCGAGCCAGTTTTCTTGGGAGGGTACTTCCATCTGTTCACAATAATAATCCCAAATAGCACCGAACGGATATGTTTTAAATTCTTCTAATAGCGCTAATCGATCTGTGAAATTGCCTTCTTCCTGTAATTGTTTTAAATGTTCGTTAGGTAATAGTAATGCGTATAGTAATGACTTGATCATATTTCTTGTACCAATTGTCCATGCAGCGACACGATTAATACTGGCATCAAAGAAGTCCAGACCAATCATGACCTTATCTAGTGCGTCGTTTCGAACAATTTCCAGCCCGATTTCGCGGAGTTCATCATCCAATATAATGACATGGTCACTATCCCAACGAACTGGTCGCGAGACGTGCAAGGCTAACCTTTCACTAAATAAAAGCATGGCAGATATTTTATTAGAAACCACTTCTGTTGGGTGGTAGTGACCACTGTCTAATAAACAAAGCTTGTTGTTTTTAAGGGCATATCCCATGTAAAATTCATGAGAGCCAACAACATATGCTTCAGATCCGATACCAAACAACTTACTTTCTACTGCATCAATATTTAACGACTCGTCAACATCCGCCGCAAATATTTCATCTAATGATTCTTTTAGGCGCTTGCGTGGTGTCAGTCGATCACTTGGAATATCTTTATACCCATCCGGGATCCAAATATTTGTTAATGCCGGCTGACCTAATTCTTTTCCAAAATATTCGCCAATTTTACGCGATCTGATGCAATGTTCGATCCAGAAATCTCGAATCTCTTTGTCAGGATGTGCAAGTGTTAAGCCATCCGCTGCTTTTGGATGGGAAAACAGGGTGGGGTTAAAATCAAGACCTAAATCGTTTTCTTTTGCCCATTTCACCCAATTTGCAAAATGTTTTGGTTCTAATTCGTTTCGATCTACCTTTTGTCCATCTGTTTCTGCATAAATCGCATGTAAATTGATTTTATGTTTTCCTGGAATCAATGATAATGCTTTTTCCAAATCCCTTCTCAATTCTTCTGGAGTTGTTGCTTTGCCAGGATAATCACCAGTTACATCAATTCCACCAGACAATTCTTGCTGTTCTACTTCAAATCCGCCAATGTCATCGCCTTGCCAGCAATGAATCGAAATCGGTACATTTTTTAACCTTTCAAAAGCTTCTTCTACTGAAATTCCCCATTTTTCATACTGCTTTTTCGCTGCTTGAAAATTCTCTCTTACACTCATGCGTTTTCACCTCTTAATTGAAATTTTTAATATTAAACGATTGACTAATCATTTGCTTCGACTGTTCAATCGAATCGAATTGACCAGTAGCTATCATTTGCGCTATAAGGTTCCCAATCGCTGTAGCCTCACCTGGTCCTGTGTAGATCGTTTTCTTACTAACAGCCGCTAGTTTTTCATTCATATAGTGGTTCTTACTGCCACCACCAATGATATGGATCGAGTTATACGTTTTCCCTGTTAACTCTTCAATTTCTTTTGCTGTTTGATGATAGCTTTCTACTAAGCTATCATAAATACACTTTGCAAATTCCCCAGCTGTTTCTGGGACTTGTTGGTTAGTCTTTTGACAATAATTTTGAATCGCCTTTTTCATACTTGGTGGACTTAAAAAGCGTTGATCATTGACATCTACTTTTGCTGTGAATGATGATACCTGATAAGCGAGTTCTACAAATTCAGCAAAACTATACTGATCGTTCCATTCACGCTTTACTTCCTGAATCATCCAAAGTCCCATGATATTTTTTAAAAAACGGATATTTCCGTTAGCCCCACCTTCATTGGTGAAGTTATAATCATAAGCTTGTGGTGTACTGATTGGTTCATGATGCTCAACTCCCATTAAAGACCATGTACCCGAGCTAATGTAAATCGTATCTTGAGCCGGTACTGCCATGACTGCTGAGGCTGTATCATGTGTGCCAGGTAAGACAACTTCTAGATTAATGCCAAGCTCTTCTTGTAAATCTTTTCTTAAGGAACCAATTGATTGCATTGGATGACTAGGTTCAGAAAATATATGTGCAGGTATGTTTAATTTTTTTAAGAAATCTTGATGCCATTTTTGATTCGTAGCCTTTAATAGTTGGGTTGTTGTAGCATTGGTGTATTCATTCGTTATTTTTCCAGTAAGTAGAAAATGAAGATAGTCAGGAATCATCAAAAAGTATTGTGCTTTTTCTAATATGTCCGGTTTTTCTTTTTGTAAGGCAAATAGCTGGTAAATCGTGTTAAAAGGTTGGAATTGTATGCCTGTTTCTTGATAGATGTCTTTTTGATCGATAAGTTGAAAAACTTCCTCCATTATCCCATCTGTCCGGTGATCACGATAAGCAACTGCGTCAGTGATTCTGTTTTTGTCTTGATCTAGTAACACAAAGTCAACTGCCCACGTGTCAATACCGATGGTTAAAGGATGATAATGTTTTTCGACACTCTTTTTTAAACCGATCTTGATTTCTTGAAATAGTCCGTCCATATCCCAACACAAGTGGCCGTTTTTCTCTTCCATCTCGTTTTCAAACCGATGGATTTCATCTAATACTAGTTTGTTATGTTGAAGATAGCCTGCAATTACACGTCCACTCGAAGCACCAATGTCAACGGCTAAATAACATTTTTGCAAGTTTATCACCTCTTCTTTGTAAACGGTTTATAATTCTATCATAAAGGAATTACCCAGAATAATATATATCCAAAATTACATACTTATTGTCCTTTTTTGCGAATAAGGTAAAAAGGCTAAACCACATTAATAAACCCTATGAGTTAGACGCTGTTAAACTTCTAATTCATAGGGTTTTCACAAATTTATGTTCATCAATTTAATGAATTTTTTTGTCTACAAATTTTCCATAATCAGGGACGGCAATTTGGTCAAATTCTTTTACTAGTTTTGCTAAGCCATTCGTTAATTCCTCACCAGTCATCGGTAATCCGTGACCGGTAACAGCAATGTTAGGGTTCAATTGATTTAATGTTTCCACTGATCGTTTCGCAGCTTTCCAATCAGTGGTCAAATATCGCGGTGGGCCACTTATTTCCTGTTGTTGTGTAAGTACTTTATACAGATTTTCCTGTTTAACAGTCACAAACGCATCTCCTACCAATAAAGTTCGGTCTTCTTCTCTAAACAAAGAAACATGTCCTGAGGTATGTCCAGGAGTATGGATCCATGTAAAGCCGTGCATATGTGGAATAGTTCCGTCAGTTGGAAGCATTTCAATATGGTCACCTAAATCAATCGGTTGATTAGGAAACATTGGAGACATTTTTGCTATCATGCCGCCTTCAACAGTAGCATCAGGTTCTGGATATGCTTTTTTCCCTGTTAAGAAAGGCAATTCTTTCTCATGCGCATATACAGAGACATCCCAATGCTTTGCTAAGTCCACAACAGCACCAACATGGTCAAAGTGGCCATGCGTCAATATAATGGCTTTCGGTCTGCTATTTGTTCCAAAACGCTCTTCTGTAACCGAAATAATTTCATTCGCTGAATCCGGCATCCCTGCATCTACTAAAACAAAGTCATTTGATTCTGGATTTCCAACCAACATAATATTGACAATTTGAATCGTGTGACAAAGTACATCTGGTAATACTTGCGTGCTTACCCCACTTCCTATTGACGTTGCAGGAATATGATGATAATCACTTCCGTAATTCATTTCTTGATCCATGTATCTATCCTCCTGAATGAATAGTTGATTTCATTTTATTGTTCCATTGATTCACAATCATATTTATACAACTATGAAAAAAACATCTAGTTGATAAAAAAATCAGGCATAAATCAACCAATTGTAAAATTAAATTTGATACATACTGCGAAGTAAGGAAAATACTGTTTGTTCCGAAACTAAATGCACAGTCACCTATGAAGTAATTTTGACATATACCGTGATCGTAACCGCCACTCCGGCTGCCCACTTCCCTTTCCGTCGGGTTTGCCCTTCAGCTAACTTTTTCGAGCAAAAACCGCTCGAAAAAGTGGATCTTCAGGCCAAACAGGTCCCACAGGAGTGGAAGTGGGCGACCTTCGTTAAGGTATGCTCCACAACACTAATCCGAAATCAACAGGTCGATTTCTCCACCATATGTAGCTTAGGGTACCACTATGCTAAAGGGGTATTCACAGCCGATTAATACTGTAATAAAACAGAAAATTTAGTTCCATGAGTTCATTTCTTTCTATAATCAGAGAACAAAAATAGCGTAGGCAGAATACGGAGAGCTCCTGTGGGACAGCGAAAGATGAAGATCCACATTGCAAAGTTAGCTAAAAACCGCCCACGGAAAGCGCAGTATTCTGCCGAAGCGGTTTATCTGCACTCTCTAAGTCAAAAATGGAAGAGAGGAAATTCTTCTCCTCGTTACTGCGCAGTTTATAGATTCCATGCACTTTTATTGTTTGTAATGAAAAAATGCAGTTAATCTTCTTTGATTAACTGCATTTTATAAGCTTTGGGCGTCATCCCGTATTTCTTTTTGAATAGTCGATAGAAGTAGCTTATATTTTCATAACCCACTTCTTCGGCTATGGATTGCATCGGTAAATCACTATATACTAATAAGTTCTTTGCTACTAACAGGCGTTTTTGCTGAACCAAATCTTTAAAATTTTGATTGGTTAAAGACTTGATCTCTTTACTTACCCAGTAAACCGTTTGATTAAAACGATTCGCTAATGATTGTAAATTAGCTTCTTGATAGTGTTCTTCGATATAGCGAAATACTTCTGTTAAGAAGGCGTGCTGTTCGGATTGAATAGTACTTTCATTAGTTTGATTTTGTTGTTCGATCAACTCAATGATGAGTAATCCCATTAAAAATTTAATTTTTGACTTCGATAAGATTGATTCTTCCATCATTTGTTTTAATACTTGCTGCATAATGTCTTGAATACGGTCGGAATTAGACACTGGATAATATAAATACTCTGCTTTTTGGCTAAAATCGAAAATACTATTCATGAGAAAGTTTAGCATTTGGCTCTGGACAAATCCAGTAGATAAATGAGATAGAATATAATCAAAAAAGGCTGGATGAATAATAAAGTTGATAACAATATCACTTTCTTCACATGCAGCTAACTCATGTTCGATATGTTGATTTAGTAGCAGGATATCACCTTGCTTTAAAGTAATTGGCTGATCAGCTACCTTTTGATGAAATTGACCATGGAAGACATAATTCATTTCGATATAATCATGAGAGTGTCTGGGAAAATTAATATACCTGGGGTGTTTGCGAACCATGATCAGATCGTCTTTTAGAAACTTTTCACTTTGGATAACAAAATCAGATGTAAGATCTGTATATATTTTTTTATTAACCGCTTGATTTCCTTTTAATATCGCAAGCTCTTCTTCTGTTTCCTTCATTAGTTCCTCGTATAAGAACGTATCCAAATGCTTCTGCCCCCTTTAAACAAAAATGGGACATTTCCCAGTCCCTCATAAATTAACTCATTGTTATATATGTGGATTTAATAAAAAGGAAGCGCGGCTAAGTCGCTTCCTTTTGTCAAATTAATAATTGAAAAAGTTGTTCGTCTTTGTTAATTTCAATGTAAGTGAAGCCTTTTTTCTCCATGCGAGAAATGATTTGATGGTAGTCTTCAGCCTGTTGGAGTTCAATCCCTACCAGAACAGGTCCCTTGTCACGGTTGTTCTTTTTCGTATATTCAAAGCGGGTGATGTCATCATCCTTGCCTAAGACCTCATCCATAAATTCACGTAATGCACCGGCACGTTGAGGGAAATTCACAATAAAATAATGCTTAAATCCTTCATAGATTAAAGAACGTTCTTTAAATTCCTGCATACGATCGATATCATTATTTCCACCACTTACGATACAAACGACATTTTTCCCTTTAATCTCATCACGATAGTAATCAAGTGCAGATACAGGTAACGCTCCTGCCGGTTCAGCTACGATTGCATTTTCATTATATAAATCTAATAACGTTGTACATAGCTTACCTTCTGGAACAACTGCGATATCATCAATAAATTCTTTAGCAATGTCAAACGAAATATCTCCAACACGTTTTACACTAGCACCATCTACAAATTTATCAATTTTATCTAATTTGACCACTTCATCTTTTGCTAGCGCTGCTTTCATGGAAGCTGCACCTTCTGGTTCAACACCGATAATTTTTGTATCTGGACTGATACTGCTTATGTAAGACCCGACACCAGAAATTAGTCCGCCTCCGCCTACAGCCATAAAGACATGGGATATTGGCTCTTCCATGCTGTCCAATATTTCCAAACCGATTGTACCTTGTCCTGTAATGGTTCTCGTATCATTAAACGGATGGATAAATGATGCATTATGTTCGTTGCAATATTCCATTGCTTGATCAAAAGAATCATCAAATGTGTCACCAATTAAACGGATTTCCACAAACGGACCACCGAAAAATTCAACTCGGTTTACTTTTTGACGTGGTGTTGTACTAGGCATAAAAATCACACCATTTACTCCTAACGCTTTACAGGAATAAGCAACACCCTGTGCATGATTACCAGCACTAGCACAAACCACTCCATTTTCTAATTCTTCTTTTGACAAACCTTGCATCAAATTATATGCTCCGCGAATTTTAAATGAACGGACAACTTGTAAGTCTTCTCTTTTGAGATAAACATTACAATCATATTTATCAGATAAAATGGGATCGCGTTGCAGCGGTGTTTTGACGACTACATCCTTTAGTACTTGATTTGCAATTATGATATCTCTCACTTGAATTGGATTGACTTTTGTACTCATGATTAGAACCCTTCCTACTTCGATTGTTAGATTTATACTAACATAAAGAAGCGGAATAGAAAATATTTTTACTCGTTTATTTTTCTTGTTTTTAGTAGACTAAGATAGCTACATCAGTGTTTTGGACTGTGATTGTCTGACTTACTTGCTTACCTTGTAAACAATCCTGATAGACAACACCCTCTTTTAAAGCAATCGTCACAGGGTCAGTATTATGGTTAATAATAAACAAATATCTCTTATCATTTGTTACACGCTCTGCAATTTCCACATCTTTTGGTGCATCTAGCGGTGCGCTGACTTCTAATTGCTGTAAGATTCCACTTATTAATTGATCAAGGTAGTCGTCTGACGGATTTGTACCAACATAAATCGAGCTTCCTTGTCCATATCGATGAATCGTTACAGCAGGATTGTCCTGATACCAATTTTCTTTAAAAGTAGCAATTGCCTTAGCACCTTCCAGTTTAATAATATCCGCCCACGTATTGACAGTAAATTTCTCTCCATTCGCAACAATTGTATTTATTTCATCATCTGCCATTGGAGCAAATTCTTCCACTGTTAAGCCTAAAAGTGATCGTAATGGCGCGGGATATCCTCCTAAATGGATATGGTCTTGCTCATCTGCAATGCCACTGAAAAAGCTTACTATTAATGTTCCACCGTTTTTTACAAATTGTTCTAGATTGTTTTCCTCACCATCACGAATCATATATAGCATTGGTGCCACTACGAACTGGTAGTCTGCTAAGTTTCCGTTCGGTTCTACAAAATCAACCGCAATATTTTTTTCATAGAATGAGCGGTAATATTGGTAGACTTGATCTAAATAGGATAACCGGTTATGTGGTTTTCCTTCATGCTCCACAGCCCACCAATTTTCCCAATCAAAAACAATCGCAACTTTTGCCGTACCTCGCGCTCCTGCCAGTCCATCCAATTGTTTTAATTCATTCCCTAATTGTTTTACCTCTTGATAAACACGACTATTCGGATCATTGGAGTGGGGAACCATGGCACCATGGAACTTCTCTGCTCCGGCTTTTCCTTGACGCCATTGGAAATACATGACACCATCTCCACCACGTGCTACAGTAGAATAACTCCACAACCTCATTTCCCCAGGCTTTTTCGTCAGATTTATATCACGCCAGTTTACATGTGATGTTACCTGCTCCATTAAGTAAAAAGGTTGTCCATTTTTTAAACTGCGCATTAAATCATGGTGCATCGCATGTCGATAAGGTTTTCCTTCTCTCGGATCTGGATACGAATCCCATGTCACTAAATCCATTTCTTTAGCCCACCCAAAATAATTCAACGGCTTGAATTCATACATGAAATTAGTAAATACTGGTATATCCGGAGTGATCTCACGTAATACCTCTTTCTCTATTTTATATAAATCAAAAATAGCATCATTCATAAAGCGTTTATAATCTAATTTTTGACTTGGGTTATAAAAAGTAGGCAAATTAACCGGAAATTGAATCTCATCCCACTCATTATAACGCTGGCTCCAGAAATTCGTTCCCCATTTTTGATTTAAGTTCTCTATTGTCTGATAACGGTTTTTTAACCATTCGCGAAATGCTGACAAGCTTTCATCACTGTAACACTCTGCTAAGTGACAGCCATATTCATTGTTAATATGCCACATTTTTAATGCGGAATGGTCTTTATATCTGTTGGCCATTTCCTTAACCAATTGTTTAACTGCGTATCGAAACCGCTTACTATTAGGTGAATAATGTTGGCGAGAACCAATCTGATAAGGTACTCCATTTTCTTGTACGGCTAACACCTCTGGATATTCTTTTGACAGCCAAGCTGGCGGCGAGGCTGTTGCTGTCGCTAAAGACACGCCAACTCCGTGATCGTGTAAAATATCCAACACTCTGTCTAACCAACTAAAATCCAACTTACCTTCTTCCCGTTCTAGCACGGACCAGCTGAATATGGCTACAGAAACAAGGTTTACCCCTGCCTCTTGCATTAACTTAGCATCTTCTAACCAAACACTTTCATCCCATTGCTCTGGATTGTAATCCCCACCAAATGCAATACGAGGCATAACTTCATCTATACGTTTAACCATGCTCAACACTCCCCATTTATTCTCACTGTATCAACTAATGCAATACATTCATCTTATAAGAAAACGTTATCATTATCAACCAATAATTATTTGTTACTTCTTCAAAAGCCAAAACAAAATGCTAATTTTACCATAAACTAATTCTATGCTAGAAGGAAGACGGTGAGTATATTGGTTAAACAGCAAAACAGCTTACTTGGGGCTTGGGAACAAGCACTTGGTACAGTATTGTCTGCAGTAGGAAATACACCTTCCATTGCTCTTACTTCTGAAGTGAAAGAGAATCTTGATTTAATAGGGAATGTAATGCAGGCAACAGGCAACGCTCTACAGGTAGAACAGTTTTCTTTAAAGGATATAAACAGCATAGCTAACGAAATTCAAGCGGTGGGCAATGTAACGGAGGTAGCTTCATTACATTTACCTGTATCGGTAAAGAAAAAAAGGCTACTAAATATCCAAGGGAACCTACTGCAAGCACTTGGGGGGAGTATTGCTTTTACAGAAGAATGGCACAAAGAGCTTACAATAGAAGTGATTTATAGTGGAGTTGGCAATTTACTACAAGCAATTGGTAACAGCCTACAGTCAATTGCCAACCAAAATACTCCAAAAGCAGAAGAATTAAACGCTATTGGGAATTGGATTCAAGCCACTGGTGCTATTATGACTGCGATTGCGGAAACAATTCAATAGTTCATGACTGCTATTATGTCCACAGGGAACCTGTTGAAACTTATCAGGAAATTATCCCCGTGATATATTATTTAGGGTTTATCCTGAGAATCGTACCCGTCGGATCTGATATCCAAAATCCCGATGAATGTTCATGAATCTCTAGTTCATCGTGTCTCGGTATCTTCTCCTTATTAAATAATTGTGAGGTTTCATCAAGCCGACTCGACTTAAGTTCCAACCATACATCCTGTTGTGCATAATTTTCCATACAATCAAGCCATAGAGTGGAACCACTAAATTCAAAAGCAACTGAATTTGCTTCTGTACCTTCCTACAAGTTGTTTTTCCTCAGCAGTAACCGCTTCTACCAACTCTATAACGATCTCACTATTTGCTCGTGGTGCAACTGTAAAAAACTCCAATCATCCGTGAATTGTTCTTCATCTCGAATGATGAAACCTAACTTTTCCGTGTAGCAATCCTTTGCCTCTTCTTTATTTTTAACAAAAAGAGTAATTTGGCATGTACTATCAATCATAGAAAACTCCCTTTCTCATTCTAAGCTAATTCTATTTATAGCACAGAGTGATCCAGTCGATTTCTTATTTTTTGCTTACTTAACCTAATTCTATAACGCCATAATGAAATAATGAGTTTTTTCGTTTATATTGTATAAAACCATATTGTCGAAAGCGTTCACTTTTCCAATGATCTTTCAAGACTACACGACTTAGCGCAACTCTTTTTGCTTCTTCTAACACTAAAGCTGTAAGGTCGTCTTCCAAAGCTTTTGCCCTTATTAGGTTTAAACCATCCGAGGCATCAATCGCTTCATGAAACATCGGATCAAAATATACAACATCAAAAGCATTAGATTTTTGCTGTTGTAAATATTCCAGGTGCTGAACATGCTGGACCTTGATTCTTCTCATTGCCCTATTAAACATTTCATCAGCACTGATAAAATGTTGTAATCCTTCATTCACAATGATATAAATGGTTTTACTTCCTTCTAATCCGGTTACTAAACCATCCGAACCTACCGCCAAACTAGCTATGATACTATCTGATGCCAGCCCTAAGGTGCAATCTAATATAGACATACCCTTTTCTAACTTTGCTGCTCTAACAAATGGATCTTCTTCCTTACGTAGCAGCCGTTTTGCCCGAACCATTGCCAAATTCGGGTGGAAAAAGAGGTTCATTTGCTCGTCTAAAGGAGAAAGTGATAATCGGTTTTTTTCTACAACCATGACATCTTCTTGATAATCGTCTTTTAATTGTTGAATCGAACGTCCACTTCGTTTCATGTAGGGAAGTTGATATTTAGTGGATAATTGTTGTGCATCTTGTATTAATTTTGGTGTTGCGCGACCTGCCGTAGTTAAAATCATCAAATACTTCCTATTCCACTTTTTTCATTATATTATAACTATTTTTAGAACATAATTAAACAAATTACCCGCAATTTTAAACTTTGTTCATTCGATTGACAAAGTAAGTTTCAGTTGATACAATCAAGCTTGTTAAAAATTACATCAGGAGGTGCAAGAGAGCAGAACACTCTCAATATTTTATGAAAGCGAATTATGTGTATATAACGTTAATCACTTTAGTTGCTACATTAGGTGGTCTCTTATTTGGATATGACACGGCTGTTATATCTGGAGCAGAAGGAGCTTTGGAAGCGTTCTTCATTGATGAATTAAATTTGAGCTCATTTATCCATGGTGCAACCGTATCTAGTGCATTAATCGGCTGTATCATTGGTGGTTTAATCTCTGGTTTATTAGCGACAAATATAGGACGTAAAAAGTCTCTGATTGTGGCTGCAATTCTATTTCTAATTTCAGCGCTAGGTTCAGCGTTTCCTGAGTTTCTATTTTACGAACAAGGGGAAGCATCGATTGCACTTTTAGCTACATTCAACCTTTATAGAATCATTGGTGGTATTGGTGTAGGTCTTGCATCAGCTGTTTCTCCAATGTATATTGGTGAAATTGCACCACCTTCTATTCGTGGACGTTTAGTTTCTTTAAACCAATTTGCCATTATTTTTGGAATGTTAGTTGTGTATTTTGTGAATTGGGGAATTGCAAGAGGTCAATCAATAGAATGGATCAACGACTTCGGTTGGCGTTATATGTTCTTATCTGAAGCGATTCCAGCCACCTTGTTCTTACTATCCTTATTTGCTGTTCCGGAAACACCACGTTACCTTGTTTCTCAAGGTAAAAATGAAAGCGCAATGGATATTCTGAACAAGCTGTATGATCAGACCGCAGCAAAAGCTACTTTATTTGAAATCAAAAACTCCTTTGATGTGAAAAAAGCAAAGCTTTTCACATATGGTAAAGCAATCATTGTAATCGGTGTCTTACTATCTGTTTTCCAGCAATTTGTTGGAATTAATGTAGCCCTTTACTACGCTCCAAGAATCTTTGAAAGTATGGGAGCAGCAAGAGATGCGGCAATGCTCCAAACGATTACGATGGGGTTAGTGAATGTAATCTTTACCGTCATTGCCATCTTAACAGTGGATAAATTCGGACGTAAACCTCTGCTTATCATTGGTTCACTAGGTATGACTGTTGGTATGTTCGGTGTAGCTGGATTAGCCTTTTCTAATATAATCGGAATCGCTACTCTTGTATTTATCATTATCTATACTGCTTCCTTCATGATGTCTTGGGGGCCTGTTGTTTGGGTATTAATCTCTGAAATCTTTCCTAATAAAATTCGTGGACAAGCAGTAGCAATTGCAGTAGCTGCACAATGGGCTGCAAACTACTTCATCTCCTCTACTTATCCAGCGATGATGGAGTTTAGTGGTGGCTTGACATATGGCTTTTACGGTCTGATGAGTTTAATTTCTGCTATTTTCATATGGAAGTTCGTACCTGAGACGAAGGGGCGTACATTAGAAGAATTGGAGAGAGTATTATTTAAGAAATAGTTCTAGAGTTAGTTTCTATCGAATGGACCTTACCTACAGATGAGGTCCATTTTTGTACGACTTTTTATAAAGTGAAACTGTAATCAGTGGGGCTTTTCCAGTCGTTTAGCATCGTGATAAAAACAAAGAGCATAATATACGCTATTTAAGATGTAGCGATATGTATTTCTATTTCACCACTTGGTAGATACTTTTCAAAATCAACGGTATATCCACGTTCAAGCTCACCTGAGTTTTTTGCGCTCGAAGCTGGACATGGCTAGACAGGTTGCCTACATATCATCCACATCCCAAAAATTTATAATTTTCTAGACAATAAAAAAAGTGCCAGTCATTATTTAATGTCTGGCACCTCTGTATTTCCTCTATTAAAATGCATTTTGTAGATTTGGAACAACTTGTTTCTTACGTGATACAACACCTTTTAATGTGGCTGTTTTGTTTTCAAGCGTTACATCAAATGCTTCTGCTACTTTTTCTTCTGCTTCACCTACTGAAAGTACGACAGAATCATTATTCAAGATGTCTGTGATGACGAAAACGAATAGCTTTAAATCTTTGTCCGCTACTGTTTTTTCAATAGCTGGTTCTATTTTATCGCGTAGCGCTAGTACATCATTTACTTCTACCGTATTTACCTGCGCAATTTCCACTTTGTTTCCATTCATATCGAATTCTTTTGCATCCATGGAAATTAGCTCTTCTGCAGATTTATCGCTTAAATCAGCACCAGCTTTTAGCATTTCAAGACCATACTTTTCTGCATCTACACCAGCGATTTCAGCCAATTCTTTCGCTGCTTCTACATCTTGATCTGTACATGTTGGTGATTTAAATAAAAGTGAATCAGAAATAATTGCTGAAAGCATTAATCCAGCTGTTTCTTTTTTAATTGCTACACCATGTTCTTTGTATAATTTGTTAAGAATAGTCGCTGTACATCCAACCGGTTCTGCACGGTAATATACTGGATCTTTTGTTTCAAAGTTTGCGATACGGTGATGATCAATAACTTCCAACACTTGTACGCGATCGATATCATCGGCACTTTGCTGACGTTCATTATGATCCACTAAAATCACCTGATCAACCTCATCTGACACATTTTCAACCATGCGTGGTGCAGTTTGTTTGAAATAATCCAATGCATATTGTGTTTCATTGTTCACTTCACCTAAACGCGCTGCTTCTACATCTTCCCCTAGCGCTTGTTTAAGCTCCGCATATGCAATTGCTGAACAAATCGTGTCTGTATCCGGATTTTTGTGTCCAAATATTAATGTGTTTGCCATGATTCATACTCCTTTATTTACCAAATGTTTATCTCCAACTCTATTATACAGGAATTGTGACGAAAGAAAAATAGTTTACTTCATTTGTCCGTTACCATATAATAAATATTTCGTCGATGTTAATGCTTCTAAACCCATAGGTCCGCGAGCATGTAATTTTTGTGTACTAATACCAATTTCTGCGCCAAATCCAAACTCAAATCCATCGGTAAACCTTGTTGATGCATTATGATAAACAGCTGCTGCATCTACCTCATTCATAAAGCTTACAACATGCCCATCGTTTTCAGAAATAATTGATTCGGAATGATTGGTGCCATATTGATTAATATGATCAATCGCTTCTTGCACCGAATCTACAACCTTGATTGCGACGATATGATCTAAATACTCTGTTTCATAGTCTTCTTCTGTTGCCTTGATAATATGATTACCTTTAGACACAGTGATACTATCTCCATGTATTTCGACATTGGCATCCTGTAACGCTTGAATTAATGCAGCTAAATGACTTTCCGCCCAGTTACGCTCTACTAAGATAGTCTCGATCGCATTACATACGGAAGGTCGTTGTGTTTTCGCATTAATCGCTATCTCAATGGCCATATCCTTGTTTGCTGATTCATCGATAAACAAATGACAATTACCTGCACCTGTTTCTAATACTGGCACTGATGCATTTGCAACAACCGTATCAATTAATTTTTTTCCTCCACGAGGAATTAAAACATCTAAATATTCATTCAGTTTGAACATTTGTGATGCTGTCTCACGACTTGTATCTTCGATTAGCTGTACAGCATCTTCCGGTAAGTCGGATTGTTTTAAAGCATCATGAATTACTTTGACTAAAGCAGTGTTGGAATAAATCGCTGATGAGCTTCCTCTAAGTAATACGGCATTTCCAGTTTTTAAGCAAAGACTTGCAGCATCAATGGTTACATTTGGTCTTGCCTCATAAATCATTCCGACAACACCTATTGGTACACGTGCCTTTTGGATTTTCAAACCATTTGGCCGGGTCCACTCTTCCATAATCTCACCAATTGGATCCTTTAAATCAGTTAGCTGGATTAATGCATCTGCCATATCCGCAATTCGCTGTTCGTTTAAAATAAGACGATCAATTAATGATTCATGTAAGCCATTATTACGACCATTAACGATATCACGGTTATTTTCCGTCATGATATAATCCTTTTGTTTTCTTAGTTCATTAGCTAACAATTTTAAAGCCTGATTCTTTTGTTCGGTTGATTTAGTTGCCAAAGCAGTTGTTGTTGCATTGGCTAGTTTTGCTTTTTGAATTAAATCACTCATAATTATAAGCCTCCTCTATTGATAATACGAGTCGATCACGATGAATAACCTCTGGTCGATTACTTGCAGATTGTTCCATCGCAATCTGACTCGGCTCCCCCTTGAATTTGATTAAATCATCCGACGAATAATTGACTTGCCCTTTTGCTATAACATGATCTTCAAAAACTAAATCAACAACAGCTCCAACTTGAAAATCTCCATCTACCCATTTTATCCCTGCAGGCAATAAACTTTTTCCTTGGTAAAGAATGGCATCACTTGCCCCTTTATCAACGTGTAGCTTCCCCGAAACATTGGAATGAAAAGCAATCCATTGTTTCTGTTTGCGATAACTATTCGTTAAATCTTCACCAATATATGTTCCATCACCTTGGTTTTGCATAATGCGAATTAGTTTATCTTTGCCTTCACCGGTACCAACAAACACTTTGACACCAAGTGAAAGAGCGGTTTTGGCTGCTAGTAGTTTGGATTTCATCCCTCCAGTTCCGAATTTAGATCCAGATTCATGCTTCGTTTGCTGTAAAATTTCTGCAGATAATTTCTTGAGACGATGATATTTTTTAGCTGTTGGATCTGTTTTTGGATTTTTGTCATATAAACCATTAATATCAGTTAACATTACTAAGAAGTCTGCATGAACAAGGCCACTTACTAGCGCGGATAACATATCGTTATCACCAAATGTTAATTCATCAATTGCTACGGTATCATTCTCATTAATAATCGGGATTACATCTCGTTTCAATAATTCCGTCAAAGTCGAATATACATTACTGTATTGTCTCTCATTACTAAATACATCTTTCGTTAGTAATAGTTGAGCAGTAACCATGTTATATGTTCGAAACTCATCCGTATAGGCTTGAACCAGCAGACCTTGCCCAACAGCTGCTGCTGCTTGCTTTCCTGCTATAGTAACAGGTCTTGTTGGGTAACCTAAATCAAAGAAACCAGCAGACACGGCACCAGATGATATCAAGATAACTTCGTAGTTTTGCTTTTTCAGTGCTGCAATCGCTGCAGTATGTTCTTTTAATTTAATGAGATCAAGACCACCGTTTTTGTTCGTTAATGAACTACTCCCAATCTTCACTACAATACGCTGCTTTGCCATAAGTTTTCACGCCTTCATTTATTAACGTGTTAGAGTATCTTTTCACTTTTCTCTAACACCTTAAAATATTGTCTAGGTCTAAAACTAAAAAAGACCCCTTCATCCTTCATATCGTAAAGGACGAAAAGAGTCATTTCCGCGGTACCACCTTTGGTTGAACATATTAACAATATGTTCCCCTTAACTCTTTAACGCAGAGTGACGATTAAGTTTATGCTTAACAGTTCATAGAGTAGGTTCATTAGGGTAGCGGGTGATGGAATTTTTCAGCCTGTGAATTCCACTCTCTTGTCACCATATTCCTAACTACTGGCTCTAGTCATTACTTTTACTTATTCTAAAGCTATTATAGAAAATAGTTACACAAATCTCAAGTATTAATATTTCACTTTTACAGTCCAATTAAATGGATCTTTTTCGGATCCATATTGAATACCCGTCAAAGTATCATATAGACGTTTAGCAATTTCTCCTGTTTTTCCATTATTGATTTCCATTTTCTTACCTTTCCAAGCAAGCTCTCCTACTGGAGAAATAACAGCAGCAGTACCTGAACCAAACGCTTCTTCTAGTTCTCCATTTTGATAATGTTCATATAGCTCTTCCATGGAGATCTTGCGCTCCACAACCGAAATATCCCAATGCTTCAACAATTGAATAACAGAGTTTCTTGTAACCCCCTCTAAGATACTTCCGTTAAGCGCTGGTGTTACGACTTCCCCATTTATTTTAAAGAAAACGTTCATACTGCCAACTTCTTCAATATATTTCTGCTCAACACCATCCAACCATAATACTTGCGCAAATCCTTCGTCAGCTACCTGTTCTTGCGCCTTCAAACTGGATGCATAGTTACCGGCAGTTTTTGCTTCTCCTGTACCACCTTTTACTGCACGAACAAATTGATTTTCCACCGCGATTTTCACAGGATTAATACCTTCCTCATAGTAGGCACCAACTGGTGATAAAATCACAATGAACTGATAAGTAGCAGAAGGAGCTACACCTAAATACGGCTCCGTAGAAATGATAAATGGTCTAATGTAAAGAGATGTTCCAGGCGCATCTGGTACCCAGTCTTGATCGATATGAACCAAGTGTTTGATTGCGTCGATAGCATATTCTTCATCAATTCTCGGGATGCACAATCTATCATTGGATCGATTTAAGCGTTCCATATTCTTATCTGGACGGAATAATTGAATTTTATCCCTTTTGGTACGATATGCTTTCAATCCTTCAAATACCGTTTGACCATAATGGAAAACAATAGCTGCCGGATCAAGAACCAGTGGTTGGTACGGTACAATGCGTGGATTATGCCAGCCTTTGTCTGGATTATAGTCTTGAATAAACATATGATCGGTAAAGTATTTACCGAAAGATAATTGATCTGATTTCGGTTTTTCTTTTGGATTTTCGTTTTTGATATAAGTAATCGTATACTCTGACATAAAAAAAGACTCCTCATTTGAATGAATTCAATAAAATTTCGGTAAAATAACCTATAATCTATATTTTATTACTAAACGACTAGATATGACAACCATTTATTTTGAAAATTTTCTAACAATTAAAGGAGTATTATCATGGGCTATGAACTTTCCGAACGGTTTGAAGCAGCTTTTAACCAAATACATGATAAATTATGTGATTATGCAAATGAACATAACAATCATGCATCATTTACAGAAGTATTGACAAAAGCAAGAGTCCAACATCAGATAATTGATCAATATTATGAATTATTAAAACAATGCAGTAAACTGCGAAATGCAATGGTGCACCGGAAAATCAAGGAGGATTTCTATATTGCAGAACCACACCAAGAGGTAGTCAAGGAATTGGAGCAATTGGCAGAATTACTAGCCGAACCTCCAACTGCCTTATCCATAGCTTCCAGACCAGTCGAGTATTTTGATTTATCCTCACCAATAAATAAATTAATGACGAAAATGCAGGAAAAAGAATACTCACAGTACCCCATTTATCAAGAGGGTAAATTAATTGGAATGTTGACAGATGGTGATATTGCAAATTGGTTTGCTGCTAATATCGATCAATTATCGATTGGCATGGATCAGTCTATTGGAGAGATATTTCCAATTGAGAAGAAAGAACATACAAAGATTGTAGCAAAAAGTGCTACTGTAATGGATATTGAAGCAATATTCAGAGAATATTTAGAAAAAAATAAAAAAATAGAAGCAATCATTATTACGGAAACTGGTACAGCAGCAGAGCCACCAATAGGAATCATCTCCTCATGGGATCTAATCCGACTGAAAACATACAACTTCCCACTGCTTAAACATACCTAGTACATCATGCAATGTCAGATCAAACCAAAGGATTACCGGCTAAGCAAATGTTACTTAAATAACAGATTAACTGTCGTAGTTTCCATATACTACGCAGTAACGTGCATGGAATTACTCTCCTCCATTCTGATTAATGATGAGTGCTAAGTCACCGCTGCGGAAAAAAATACTCGCTTTCCGTGGGGAACACTTCAGCCAGGGAACTTCTTGATTAAACATCTTTGTTCCCTTGCACCAAGGAAGCCTACTTCGTAGGAGACGCAGGTGCATCACGCGGGGTCTTCAGACTGTTCCTTTCCCACAGGAGTCTCGCATTTTTTCCGCAGCTTAGTGTAGCGTTCTGATAAAAAGACAGGAAATCCAAAGAATAGAGTTCCTTAAGTTCCGTTCTTACAATAACCAGAACACTAAAATTAGCGTAGGCAGAATACGGAGACTCCTGTGGGACAGCGAGAGCTGAAGATCCACTTGGTGAAGTGCCTTTCTTCACCAAGTTAGCTGAAGCCGAGCCCACGGAAAGCGCAGTATTCTGCCGGAGCGGTATTCCAGTACGCCCCATGGAAAGAATGGAGAAAAGCCTCACTCCACAAATTTTTACTAGTTCGCAGTATGTATCTACTGTGTAAATTAAGAGTTTTTTTCTTTGGTTAATATGCAGTCCTCTTTAGAAAAGGCATAAAGAAAAACCTACGACAATGCGTAGGTTTTTCGGTTCTCTTACATGTTTGCAACGGATGGTAAAGCAGTTTCGCCCATTAGATAATGATCAACATGGTATGCTACTTCGCGCCCTTCATTAATTGCCCAAACGATAAGACTTTGACCACGACGTGAATCACCGGCAGCAAATACATGCTCTACATTTGTACGGAAATCGCCATATGCGGCATCAACACGGTTACGCTCTGTTTTTACATTAAACGCTTCTAATACCGGGTGTTCTGCACCCTCAAAACCGATAGCGATTAATACTAGTTGTGCTGGCCAAACTTTTTCTGTACCTGGAATTTCCTCAAATACAAACATACCCTTTTCATCACGAGTTTTCTTCATTTCAACTGTGTGTAATTCTTTTAGCTTACCATTCTTATCCGTCACAAATTTTTTCGTTTGGATAGAATATTGACGAATATCTTCACCATAGTATTCTTTTGCTTCTTTGTGTGCATATTCTAAGCTGAATACTTGTGGATATGCTGGCCATTGGTTTTCTTCTGAACGTTTAATTGGCAGTTGCGGGTGTTTACCGAATTGTGCAATACTTTTGGCACCTTGGCGTAGAGCTGTAGCGATACAATCAGCGCCCGTATCCCCACCACCGATAACAATAACGTCTTTGCCTTTGGCATCTAGTTCTTCTTCCACTTCAACACTTTCATCTAATACTTTTTGAGTTGCTTTGGTTAAATAGTCCATTGCAAAGCGTACACCTTTACCTTCACGCCCCTCAATAGGTAGGTCGCGATGTTTCTGTGCACCAGTACATAAAATTACGGAGTCATAGTTTGCTTTAATCTCTTCTGCAGAAATGTCTTTACCTACTTCCGTATTTAGCACAAATTCAATACCTTCCTCACGAAGTAACTGAACTCGACGTTCTACGACACCTTTATCTAATTTCATGTTTGGAATACCGTACGTTAATAGACCCCCTGCGCGATCAGCGCGTTCATAAACTGTTACACTATGTCCAGCTTGATTCAATTGATCTGCTGCCGCTAAACCAGCTGGTCCGGAACCGACAATGGCAACTTTCTTTCCTGTACGTTGCTCCGGAATACGCGGCTCTATCCAGCCTTCTTCAAAACCTTTATCAATAATTTTCTGTTCAATATTTTTGATAGTAACGGCAGGATCATTGATGGCAACCGTGCACGATCCTTCACATGGTGCTGGACATACCCTTCCCGTGAATTCTGGAAAGTTATTTGTTTTCATTAAACGATCTAATGCCTCTCTCCACTTTCCCTTATACACCAAATCATTCCACTCTGGGATCAAGTTGTAGATAGGACAACCTGATGTTTCCCCATCTATATCCATCCCAATGTGACAGAATGGTGTACCACAATCCATACAGCGTGCTCCTTGTGTTTTTGCTACTTCATCAGAGAAAGGAGCAGAGTATTCTTTCCAATCATGAATTCTTTCTAATGGATCGCGCTCATTTGCCGTTTGTCTTTCAAACTCCATAAAACCTGTTGCTTTCCCCATATCATCTGTCTCCTTTCTATTTAGTCAATACTTCTTCTGGATTTAGAGTCACTGTCATTTTATTGTCTTTTTTTGCTGTAAATGCTTCAAGTCTAGCTTCGTCCACTGATAAGCCTTGAGATTCAAACCAATCAATTTGCTTTAGCATTAGTTTATAGTCTGTTGGGATTACTTTCACGAATTTCTTCACTTCATCTTCCCAGTTTTGCAACGTTACTGCTGCTTTATCACTGTTTGTGTATTCGTGATGATTCATAATTAATTCTTTTACTTCTTCGATCTCTTTAGCATCTGTTAATTCTTCAAATTGTACCAATTCTGTATTACATAATTGTTTAAATTGCTCGATATTATCTGGTTTCACATAGGCAATACCACCAGACATACCAGCAGCAAAGTTCTTACCTACATTTCCGAGAATCACTACTCGACCACCTGTCATATATTCACAACCATGGTCACCCACGCCTTCTACAACGATTTTCGCTCCACTATTTCTTACAGCAAAACGTTCTCCGGCGTAGCCCTGGATGTAGGCTTCACCACTTGTCGCACCATAGAATGATACGTTACCTGCGATAACATTATTTCCAGGATCAATCGTTGTTTTCTCAGAAGCGCGAACAATTACTTTGCCACCTGATAAGCCTTTACCAACATAATCATTTGCATCTCCTGTTACGGTTAACGTCATACCGGAAGGAATAAAGGCACCAAAACTTTGACCTGCTGACCCTGTAAAGTGTAGATTAATAGTATCTTCTGGTAGACCTCTTTCGCCATATTTCTTAGAAATCTCACTTCCAACAATCGTTCCTACCACACGGTCTGTATTTTTAATCGGAAAGGCTGCTTCTAATGCTTCTCCGGTATCAATTGCTTTTTGCACAGCCGGTAAAATCTGTTTCACATCTAATGACTTATCTAATTCATGATCTTGTGTTGTTGTATTAATACGTGTTCCTTCAGGTTGGTAAAGGAGTGTAGATAGATCTAAGTGTTTAGCTTTCCAGTGTGCTTCTGCACGTTCGGAAACTTCTAATACATCTGTTCTTCCAACCATTTCATCAATAGTTCGGAAACCTAATTCAGCCATGATTTCACGAACTTCTTCTGCGATGAATGTCATATAATTAACTACATGATCAGGGTTACCAGTGAATTTCTTACGTAACTCTGGATTTTGTGTTGCAACCCCTACTGGACATGTATCATTATGGCACACACGCATCATTATACACCCGACAACAACTAATGGTGCTGTTGCGAATCCAAACTCTTCTGCACCTAATAGTGCAGCCATCACGACATCTTTACCTGTTAACAATTTCCCATCTGTTTCTAAAATAACTCTATCTCTTAGTCCGTTTAGCATTAAGGTTTGGTGAGCTTCTGCCAGACCTAATTCCCATGGTAAGCCTGCATGTTTAATACTTGTTTTTGGTGAAGCACCTGTACCACCATCATAACCAACAACGGAAATAACATCTGCATTACCTTTTGCAACACCTGCAGCAATCGTTCCAACACCTGATTTTGCTACGAGCTTTACACTAACTCTTGCATCACGATTAGCATTCTTTAAGTCGTGAATTAACTGTGCTAAATCCTCGATAGAATAAATATCATGGTGTGGCGGAGGTGAAATTAAGTCTACACCTGGAGTTGAACCACGAACATCTGCTACCCATGGATAAACCTTCATACCAGGTAACTGTCCACCTTCTCCAGGCTTTGCACCTTGGGCCATTTTAATCTGTAATTCTTGTGCGTTAACAAGGTAATGGCTTTTGGCACCAAAACGCCCAGATGCTACCTGTTTAATTGCACTGGAACGCAATTCACCATTTTCATCTCTACTAAATCGGTCGGGGTCTTCCCCACCTTCCCCACTATTACTTTTACCGCCTAGACGATTCATGGCGATGGCAAGAGCTTCATGTGCTTCTTTACTGATTGAACCGAACGACATCGCACCCGTTTTAAAACGTTTGACAATCGATTCAACAGGTTCTACTTCTTCGATCGGGATAGCATGATTCTTTTTGAAATCGAATAGGTTACGTAAAAAGCCGATACGTTCTTCGTTTGCTGCTTTAGAGAATTTCTTGAAAAGGTCATAATCACCACGTCGACAAGCCCATTGTAACGTATAAATAGTAGTTGGGTTAAAGGCATGATGCTCTCCTACTTTACGCCATTGGAAATCACTACCTGATTCAAGTGATTCTTGAACAGCAGCTTTATATGCTTCATGGTGACGTTTTTCCGTCTCTTCTTGAATAACGTCTAAACCAATTCCATCAATCTGTGATGCTGTACCGGTAAAATGCTCTTCAATTACCTTCTTACTAATACCAACTGCTTCAAATATTTGCGCACCCCGATAACTTTGTACAGTAGAGATACCAATTTTCGACATGACTTTAATGATACCTTCTGTTGCTACGCTAATAAATTTATCTTGTACTTCTGCAAGCGTCATATTTAAACGATCGTCCAATATAGCCGTGTAATACGTTTGATACACAAGATATGGATGAATCGCATCTACACCGTATCCTAACATCGTTGCAAAGTGATGAACTTCACGAGCTTCACCTGACTGAGCGATAATACTTGCTTGCGTACGAATTCCTTCTCGTACTAAATATTGATGCAAACCGCTAACAGCAAGAAGTGTTGGAATAGCTTTTTGGTTCAGATCCATGTTCTTATCGCTTAAAATAATAATATTGCTTCCAGTTTCAATTGCTTTCTTCGCTTGTTCATACACATTGTGAAGGGCTTTTTCCATATTGTCCGTAAATAATGTTTCGATAACTTCTGATCGGAACCCTTCTATTTCATTATTCTCTAACTTTTCTATTTGTGTATTAGACAAAATGGGTGAATCTAAGCGAATTCTGCTTGATTTCGTTTTTGCAGGGTGAAGAAGATCACCCTCTGCACCTAACCATGTCAGCATTGATGTAACAAGCTGCTCACGATATGCGTCAATAGGTGGGTTTGTTACTTGGGCAAACAATTGTTTAAAATAGTTAAACAAACTTTGCGGGCGTTCGGATAAAACCGCTAATGGCATATCGTTCCCCATCGCACCAATTGGATCTTTTCCACCCTCAATTAGAGGAAGGAGATATTTCTCGACATCTTCTGTTGTATAACCAAATGCTTTTTGCTTCTGAAGTAGTTGTGGATCTATATAGTCATCATTTTTGGCTTCTACTTCTAACGGTACAATTTGATCATCTAACCAGTCTTGGTAAGGATGAGCACTTGCAACCTCTTCTTTAATTTCTTTGTCAGATATAATCCGTCCTTCTTCAATATCAATAAGCAGCATTTTACCAGGACTTAATCGTTCTTTTAATAACACATTTTCTTCTTCATAGTCAATTACACCAACTTCTGAAGAGTAAATGATGTAATCGTCCTTTGTTACATAATAACGTGCTGGACGAAGACCATTACGATCTAAAATCGCTCCAATTTGTTTACCATTTGTAAAAGTAATCGAAGTTGGACCATCCCATGGCTCCATCATCATACTGTGATATTGATAAAATGCACGTTTGTTTTCATCCATGTGCGGGTTTTTGTCCCATGGTTCTGGAATCAGCATCATCGCAGCATGTGCGGGTTTACGGCCTGCCAAGGTGAAAAATTCCAATGCATTATCTAATGTAGCTGAGTCACTTCCACCACCATTAATAATTGGTAATACCTTGTCTAAATCATTACCAAATGCTTCTGATACAAATTGCTTCTCTCTTGCACGCATCCAGTTTACATTACCACGCATCGTATTAATCTCACCATTATGAATAAGGTAACGGTTTGGATGCGCTCTTTCCCAAGAAGGGAATGTATTGGTACTGAAACGGGAGTGTACAAGTGAAAATGCAGAGACAAATTCTTCATCCTGTAAATCTAAATAAAATTTATCAACTTGATCAGGTGTTAATAAACCTTTATAAACAATTGTTCTGTTTGACAAACTTGGAAAATAAAAACGGATTTCTTTTTCATTCGCCCAATTTTCAGCTTGTTTACGAATAATATATAATTTTCTTTCGAAGGCTAAATCGTCTTCGATTTCATCCGTTGCTTCAATAAAAACCTGATGAACAGTTGGTAATGTTTCAACTGCACCTTTACCAATGTGTGAAGGATCTGTTGGAACATCTCTCCAACCGATTATTTTTTGTCCTTCTTGTTCGATTAATTGATTAATTTTTTCGATTGCTTGTTTTTGTTCATTCTCATTTTGAGATAAGAAAAGCATACCAACTCCATAGCGTCCGACAGCTGGTAGTTGAAAGTCTTTGCATTCTCTTCTAAAATATTTATCAGGGATCTGTACCATTAAACCAGATCCGTCACCTGTTAGTGGATCACTCCCTTGTCCACCACGGTGCTCTAATTTACATAACATGTCTAAACCTTTTTTTACAATTTCGTGTGTTTGTTTCCCTTTTATATGCGCATATAATCCAATCCCACAAGCGTCATGTTCAAAATCTGGATTATATAACCCTTGGGCACTAGGTAAATCACGATACGTCATATATGTCGCCCCCATTCAATATACTTTTAAGGTGTCTATTACTATTGTAAGTTTTCTTATTAATCGAAACAATATATAATAAATATAAAATCGTTCTAATTATGATATACATTATGAGGTGAAACTAGTGGAATTACGCCAATTACGCTATTTTGTTGAGGTTGCAGAGCGTGAACATGTCTCAGATGCGGCAGCAGAATTACATGTAGCACAGTCTGCAATCAGTAGACAAATAGCTAACTTAGAAGCAGAGCTTGGTGTCGAATTATTTGAAAGAGAAGGAAGGAATGTGCGTTTAACACATATAGGAAGAATATTTCTGACTCATACCAAAACGGCATTAAAAGCAATTGATCATGCAAAGAAACAAATCGATGAATATATCGATCCTGAAAGAGGCTCGATTAAAATTGGGTTTCCGACCAGTCTAGCCAGTAACCTGTTACCTACTGTTGTTTCGGAATTCAAGAAAAAACACCCTAAAATCGGGTTTCAATTGCGACAAGGTTCTTATAATTTTTTAATCGAATCTGTAGAAAACCGGGAAATTGATGTCGCTTTTTTAGGTCCTGTTCCGACAGAGCACCCGGATATTTTAGGGGATATCTTATTTAGAGAAAATTTTTATGCATTAGTACCAAATTCACACCCATTAGCCGAACAGAGCAGTGTGAATTTACGTGATCTACATGATGAATCATTTGTATTATTCCCAGAAGGTTTTGTTCTACATCAACTCGTTATTGACGGATGTAAACAAGCAGGCTTTACACCTAATGTATCATCTCAAGGAGAAGATTTAGATGCAATCAAGGGGTTGGTTGCAGCTGGTATTGGGATTACCTTATTACCGGAAAGTGCATTTAATGATTTGAATCCATACTACAGTGCAAAAGTTGCGATTCAAAATCCAGAATTAAAACGTACAGTGGGGATTATTATTCCTAAGAACAGAAAACTTGCACCATCTGAACAAGTATTCTATGAATTTATAAAGGAATTCTTCTCGATTTTACAGAGGTTTCAATGAAGGAATTTTTATACAGAAAAGAGCTAGCGTCATGGCTAGCTCTGCTAACTGTAAATGATTGAGGTTTATCCTGTAGCTTTTTCCCATAATTTATCCAACCAACGTCCAGGGTTCTGGAATTCTAACTCATCGATTAGATAAGTGCGAATATTGGTTAAATCATCGCTCCATAATGCTGCTTCTATAGAAAATGTCAGCGGTACCTCCGTGTGAATAGCCGCCAATTTTCGAGATATTGCTAGATCCTCTGCATATTGATCCAACTTTTTCTGCATGCCTTTAGTTAAATTCTCTTTGTCTGCTAATAAGTTCTCTATCGTTTCATACTGCATTAATAATTTTAAAGCTGTCTTTTCCCCTACACCTTTTACACCTGGATAATTATCCGATGAATCTCCCATCAATCCTTTTAAATCGATTATTTGTTTAGGAGTTAATCCTTTCTTCTCATAGAAGTTATCGTTATTAAAAACATCATAATTACCTTGCCCTTTTTTCATGATAGCAATATTAATATTGTCATCTACTAATTGTAATAAGTCTTGATCACCAGTAACGACTGTCACTTGGTGTTCATTGTGCAGTTGTTTGGCAAGAGTACCAATACAGTCATCCGCTTCAAATCCCATAACTCCAATGTTTGGAACTTGAAATGCTGTCACCATATCTTTTGCCAAGTCAAACTGTGGTACAAGCTCTTCTGGAGGTGCGTCACGGTTTGATTTATATCCAGTATACAATTCATTACGAAACGTTTGGCTTCCCATGTCCCAACAGCAAACAACATGTGTTGGCTGAAAAGTCTCTACCGCATTGGTAAAATAATTCAAGAAACCAAATAGTCCATTTCGCGGAATGCCTTTACTATTGACCATAAAATTACCGGTAAATGCAGTTGCAAAAAATCCTCTAAACAATAATGCCATCCCATCTATAATAAGGACGTGAGATCTATCAGTCATTTATTCACCCTCTAAGTTTAATTGATTTACTTCTTTCCATATAACTTGTATATTAAATGCTACAAGAGGATTTTGCAACACAAAGGAGTAACATTCAAGATGAAAAAATTAGAAAAAGCTACATTTGCTGGAGGTTGTTTTTGGTGTATGGTCAAGCCTTTTGATCAATGGGACGGTGTCGAAAGTGTTATTTCAGGCTACACTGGAGGGAATACAGAACATCCAACCTATGAAGAAGTGAAAACAGGTACGACAGGTCATTATGAAGCGGTACAAATCATCTATGAGCCTGAGAAAATATCTTATCAACAAATTCTCGATTTATATTGGCCGCAAATCGACCCTACCGATGATGGTGGTCAATTTCACGACAGAGGGCCACAATACCGAACAGCGATTTTTTTCCATAATGACGAGCAAAAAGCATTAGCTAATGATTCTTTAAAAGAATTAGAAAATTCCAACCGGTTCCAAAAAAAGGTCGTTACAAAAATCTTACCTGCTGATACGTTTTATCCAGCAGAAGAATATCATCAAGACTTTTATAAGAAAAATAAAGAAGAATACCAGGAAGATCGAGAAAAATCAGGAAGAGATCAATTTATTGAAAAACATTGGGACAATGAAGAACAGCCTTACTAGGATTCATAAGGCTGTTCTGTTAGAATGCCGTTTGTTATCTTGTCTGAAGTTTTACTGAGTAATAACATAATGAACTGCTACAATAATACAACTCCGATTATTTACAAGACTGATAGCTTTTTAAGCAGACTTTTATTATCGACTACATTAAAAATAATAATCAAAATGGTAGCAACCGCAATAATATAATTCATTACTTTCCCCTTCAGATTATCATTAAAGTATCTTACTTATTTTATAGGTTTAGTTATGATTATTAAGTTTCTTCTCCTTAAATCGGTAGATAAAAGTTAAGCTCGCACCGAAGAAAATGCCAAACAATGAAAAAATAGAAAAAGAACCTATTTCCCCAATCCAATTCGCAGTTATTTGATCAGTAAATATCATAATAATCACAACAATATATCCAAAATACTGCATCAGCTTATAATCATTTTCGCGATTATCTAACAAGCATTTCACCACCATCCATTTTTATCCATAATAGCATAAAAAACGTGAGGATTAAAGAGGCACACAGTTTTGGAGGATATAAAGTAAAACGATGATCAGTGGAGGCTTGTCTTATAGTGATAAAAATTGGAAATTTATGATACGCTTTGACTATGCAGTTTTACCATATAAATACCGTTTCTTATTTTGCCCACGGAACAGACTGAACACTTTTTAAAGATGAACACAATTGTTCAAATTTAATAAAAAGGAGGAGAGTTTTTGGAGAAGATATTTGTAAAAACTTGCAGTTGGTTAGGATTTATGCTTTTAATCCTTTGTATATTCAGTGCTTTATTTGATATTTCTGTATTTGAGTCAAGTTTTATAGTTTTTTATGGTATTAGTGTTTTAGGTTTCATTATTGGGTTTATGGGTTGGGTACTTCTAAGGTTTAATACAGTGAGTTCAGTAACTAAAATCGTAGGAAAGATTGGTTTTTATGGTAATTTAGGAATTATGATACTATTTTTCCCTCCTATATCCCACGTTTGGGGAACTTTGATTTTTGGGCCATAACAGTTCAGGCTATTCAATAAAGTGACACTTTGATCAATGCGGGACTTACAGACGGTTAGTACCGTGATAAGCGAATTGCTTAGTCTAATAAAAACTATAAATCCTTAATTCTTTAATGGGTAATTCTAATTCGCAACTAATATTAACATTAAACCTTAACTGAACCTAAAAAAACTCCACCAATGCATAGTGGAGTTTTTATGTTACCATTTTTGTATTGCAGCACGATCACCTTTACTATTTCCTTTTTTAGCAAAACGATTAGATAATTCCTGTTTAACATCTTCTAATGTGACACCTTGATTCGCCATCATAACAAAAGTGTGATACAGCAAATCACTAACCTCGTTTGTTAGTTCCTCACTATCATTATTTTTCGCAGCGATTACTACTTCGCCTGCTTCTTCAATTACCTTCTTACCAATCTTATCGACACCTTTATCATATAAATAATTGGTGTAGGAATTCTCAATACGTTCTGTTTTGCGCTGTTCTACTTCTTGCACAACATTTTCAATGATGGAAGTATCAAAGTTCGTTTCTTTTTCAGCTACTCGATTGAAAAAGCAAGACACTTCACCGGTATGGCATGCTGGACCTGCCGGAATCACTTGAATCAACAATGTATCCTGATCACAATCTAAATCAATCGACTGTACCTCTTGTGTATTTCCAGACGTCGCACCTTTATTCCATAATTCATCACGAGATCTCGAATAAAACCAAGTCTGTTTCGTTTCTAACGTTTTTTCATATGCTTCTTCATTCATATAGGCAAGCATTAACACGTCTTTTGAATAATAATCTGTTACGATTGCTGGTATAAGTCCTTTGGAAAAATCAGGCTTCACGAATATTCACTCCTTGTTCGGTGCAGACCTCTTTTACTTGTTTTACTGTAAAGGTATTTTCATGGAAAATTGATGCAGCTAAACCTGCGGAAACATCTGTTTGATTAAAAACTTCAGGAAAATGCTCTGGTTTGCCAACTCCACCTGAGGCAATTACAGGAATACGTACGGCTGAAACTACCGCTTCCGTTAAAGCTAAATCATACCCATCTTTGACACCATCCGTATCAACACTTGTCAAGAGAATTTCACCCGCACCTCTACTTTCAGCTTCTTTTGCCCATTCAATAGCATCCATACCGGTGTCCTTAGAACCACCATGTGTCATCACGTGCCATTTGTCACCAACTCGTTTTGCGTCAATTGCTACAACCGTGCATTGCGCACCAAAACGAGCAGAAGATTCTGTAATTAGTTGCGGGTTGTTAACAGCAGCTGAGTTCATTCCTACTTTGTCAGCACCAGCTTTTAATAAACAGTTTACATCTTCAATTGTTCGAACACCACCACCAACTGTAAAAGGAACAAACACTTGTTCAGCAGTTCGCCTCACAATATCAACCATTGTTTGTCGTCCTTCATTTGTCGCTGAGATATCCAAAAAGATGATTTCGTCTGCTCCATCTTTCGAATAATTGGATGCCATCTCTACAGGATCACCTAATTCTCTTAATCCCACAAAGTTTGTGCCCTTAACAACTTTTCCTTCTTTCACATCTAAACATGGAATAATCCGTTTGGCAATCATGCTAGTTGCCCCCTATCACTATTGGTCTCCTTCATAAATACTTTTAACAAATCCACGCCAACTTCCCCACTTTTTTCCGGATGGAATTGCATACCATACACATGACCATTTTGTACAATGCCTGGAACCTTTGTACCATAATCTGCTGTTGCGACAAGATATTGTTGCTCTGTTCTTGCTTGAAAGGAATGCACAAAATAAACATGCTTATCTTGGAATGGTGCAAAAGCTTGATTATTATTTTCAATTTGTAATTGGTTCCAGCCAATGTGTGGCAGGATATATTCTGTTTCCATTCTGTTAACCTCACCTGGTATCAGTCCCAGTCCATCTGAACTACCATTTTCATAGCCTTTATCGAACAGTAATTGCATACCAAGACAAATCCCTAAAAAGGGCTTTTCTTCTGCAAGCTTGCGCAATGGTTCAGCCAAATGACGTTGATTAATCTCACGAGCAGCTGCCTGAAATGAGCCAACACCAGGTAAAATAATATGGCTTGCCACTTTTAACCGCTCAATAGAGTCCGTAATTTCCACATCATATCCTAAACGTTGAAAAGCTGTTCTGACACTTGCTACATTGCCCATACCATAATCTACAATTGCAATCATTCGATTAACCCCTTTGTAGAATTAACCCCTTTAATATCCGGATTAATTCGAATTGCTTCTCCCAATGCACGTCCTAACGCTTTGAAAATCGCCTCAATTTTATGGTGTGTGTTATGTCCATATAATACTTTCGCGTGCAAGGTAATGGCAGATTGGAATGCGAAAGCCTGTAAAAATTCCTGGACTAATTCTGTATCGAAATTTCCAAGCTTTTCATTAGAAAACTCCGCGTCAAATACAAGGAAAGGTCGACCACTAATGTCCAAGGCAACAAATCCTAATGATTCATCCATTGGTACATAGGCACTTCCAAAACGATTAATCGATTGCTTGTCACCAAGTGCTTCCTTAATCAATTGACCCACTACAATACCGACATCTTCTACCGTATGATGGCTGTCAATATGCAAATCCCCATCTGCTTTCACTATAAGTCCGATTCGACCGTGTCGAGCAAAAGCTTCTAACATATGATCAAAAAAGCCAACACCTGTTTCAATAGTCACTTCACTTGGATCATCTAAATTCACCGACACGTCAATTTGTGTTTCTAATGTTTCTCTTTTTTTACTAGCTGTTCTCATCATTTCTCCTCCAAACGTTTCGTTACCGCAAGCCCATGTCCTTCTAACTGCTCTTGATTCGCTATTTTCACCACATCATCTCCAGCTTCTCGCAATGCATCCTCTGTATAGTAAAGATAAGTTGTCTTTTTAACAAAGTCGTCAACGGACAATCCAGATGAGAACCTTGCTGTACCTGAAGTCGGTAATACGTGATTAGGTCCGGCAAAATAATCACCCAATGCTTCAGGCGTGTAATGACCTAAAAATACGGAGCCGGCATGTTTTACTTTGCTTAAATAGCTTAATGGATCTTCTGTTTGAATTTCTAAATGTTCTGGTGCAATCCTGTTTGCTACAGCAAATGCCTCTGCTAAAGTGTCTACTACTACACTGGCTCCTTTTTCTTGTAAAGCTTTAATGGCGATATCTTTACGCGGTAACACTTCACATTGTTTTGCTAATTCTCGATCAACTTCTTCTACTAGTGAGGGAGATGTAGTGATTAGAAATGATCGAGCAATGGTATCATGTTCAGCTTGAGCGATCAGGTCTGCAGCAACAAAGACAGGATTTGCAGATTTATCGGCGATAATCGCAACCTCGCTTGGACCAGCGATCATGTCTATTCCAACATCACCGTAAACTAGCTTTTTGGCTGCAGCTACATAAGCATTACCTGGACCAACAATTTTATCGACTTTTGGTATCGATTCTGTACCGTAAGCAAAGGCTGCAATAGCTTGCACACCACCTACTCGGTAAATATTTGAAACACCAGCAATATCAGCTGCAACAGCTAAAATCGGAGGCAATGCTTCACCACCTTTAACAGGTGTTGCCATATTCACTTCTCCAACTCCGGCAAGGACTGCTGGAATAGCATTCATTAGTACAGATGATGGATATACTGCTGTTCCACCAGGTACATAAACACCTACACGATCGATCGGACGGTAAAGTTGACCTGAGATAATATCTCCATCAGCTTGCATCATTCGCGAATTATTTAATTGTTTACGGTGAAAATCCCGAATGTTATCAGCTGCACGTTGTAATGCACGAATTACCTGGTCATCTACTTGATCCCATGCCGCTTTCCTCTCATCTTCTGGTACTAAAAATGTTTCCGGTGCTTGCCCATCGAATTTTTCAATATAGAACCTTACCGCTTGATCGCCGTCCTTTTGTACATCTGCAATAATGTTGCTTGCTGCTTGTAAGAATTTTTGCTGTTCTTGACTATTGGTTTGTTCGGATGCTGCTTTAGCTAAAAATTTCTCGACGGATAATAAAGGAATCATTCGTTTCTCGCTCCTTCCCTAAACCGTTCAATAACAGGAACTAATTGATCACGTTTAATTTTCAATGAAGATCGGTTGGCAATTAACCTGGCACTAAACGACAAAAATTCGTCTTCTATTACAAGACCATTTTCTTTTAGCGTCGTACCTGTTTCGACAATATCAACAATTGCATCCGCAAGGCCCAATATTGGCGCCAATTCGACAGACCCTTCCAGCTTGATGATGTCTACAGATTCCCCTTTTCCCTTAAAATATGATTTTGTAATATTCGTGAATGTACTGGCAATCCGTTTCTTTCGTTCTGGCCATTGGTAATCTCTTTTCGTTGCCAGCGCCATTCGGCAATGACCAAATGGTAATGGAAATAAATTAAAAACATCAGGCTGGTGTTCAATTAAAATGTCCCCACCGACAACACCGATATCAGCTATACCGTTTTCTACATAAGTAGTTACGTCTACCCCTTTGGCAAAAAAGAAGGAAAATTCCTTTGTTTCAATTTGCAGCTTTCTGCCTTTTTCCAATAAAGGTTCCACTTCATAACCTAAACCTTCAAAGAATTCCAAAAATTGTTTTTCCAGTCTCCCTTTTGTTAGTGCAATTACAGGTTTCATTTTTCAACCACCTTATACTGACTGTTCTCCACTACCACTTGATAAATGGTATGATAGCTTGTTTGATTCTTTAATTCGTATTGGATATCGACTACTTGTTCTTCCATTTCTATGCGAAACTCCTCAGCAATCGCATGTGTTTCGGGTGAAGCAATGATACATATTTTTTCTGGTTCTTTTTCAGGTTCCATTTGTGTGGCTAACACATCGACGTCAAATGCAAGACCTACTGCAGAGGTTATTAATTCAAATTGCTTGTAAAGACGATCATATCTGCCACCAGAAAAGCAAGTCGATCCATCAATTGTCAAAAAACCTCTAAACATGATGCCATCATAATACGGCAGGTTCTTAACACGCCCTAGATCTACGATAACTTCTGTTACACCAGAAGCTTCGAGTAAATCAATCAGTTTGTCAATATGTGTTAATATTTCCGTTAAGTCATCACGATCCGACCAACGATTGCGATATTGCTCCATGATATCGCGCGAACCATATGCATCAATTAGTGCCATTAAAGGCTTCGCCAGCTCTGCATTTCCTGCTGTCACAACTATTTCCTCGACAAGATCAGACCTTTTATCATGCATAGCTTTCAATAATTCCGCTTCTTCCTGTTTACTAAAGGTGAAAGGTGCAATTAATGCATCAAAAATTCCTGTATGACCAAGTTCTATGACATAATCCTCAATATTTAAATGTTTTAAATAAGCTACAGCGGTTAGCAGACTCTCTGCCTCCCCGAAAAAACGATCGGCATGAACGATTTCAATACCGGCCTGCCTGCTCTCAGTATCTTCTTTGTCAAAGCGAAACACACTTCCCTGATAGGACCACTTTTGCTTAGATGGGTGCTGCCCTGCAATCGCGCGAGCAATTGCTGCTGTCCAGTCTGGTCTTAGTACTTCAATTTCTCCTTCACCATTAAACCATTTCAGCATCGAATGTAAGTCCATACCTGCTACCTCATTGGTAAATGTTTGAGCATATTCCACTACCGGAGTAGAGATTTGTTGGAAATTACGCTTTTTTGTTACTTGTCTAAAAATCTCTGACGCTCGAAGTCTGTTAGAGATTTGTACACCTGTTTCATCTTGACTTCCTGCTGGTAAAAACATATCGTTCACATCCTATCCGCACTTTATTAATTTACCACTCTACCGTGATAAAGCGTCTATTTCTAAATATACATTAGCATACTTTTTTTAATTCTGTCAATCATCACTTTTCATTTTAGTTAAATCTGTATACAATAAAATGAGACTCATTAGGATGTTAGCGTCTGTAATCTCCCAACTAAGCTTCCTTGTGTTAGTTGAACCTGTATCGGGGGCTTCCAGACGATTAGCACCTTGATTAGAATCATAAGGAGGTGCCTTATATGAATATGAAAGGAGATTATCATGTGCATACCCCTTTCTGCCCACATGGCTCCAATGATAGTATCGAGATGTATATCGAAGAAGCCATTAAGAAGGACATGAAAGAGTTAAGCTTTACCGAGCATGCGCCATTGCCGATAGATTTTCAAGATCCTACTCCAGATCAAGACAGTGCGATGTCATGGGAAGACCTTGATGCTTATATTGAAAACATTGAAAAGGCCAAAAAGCAATATAAATCACAAATAAAAATAAATTTAGGCTTTGAGGTCGATTATATTGAAGGCTACGAAGATGCCACTACTTCATTTCTGAATCAATATGGTCATTATATCGATGATGCCATTTTGTCTGTACATATGCTCAAAACATCTGACTATAACTATGTATGTATTGATTTTAGCAGTGAAGAATTTGCTCAGATTATTCAGAAGTTTGGCAGTGTGGAAGCAGTCTACGATAAATATTACCGAACAATAGAAAAAGCCATTATATCTGATCTTGGCGCTTATAAACCAAATCGAATTGGTCATTTAACCTTAATTCACAAATATCAACGGAAATATGCTGTCGATCAAAGGTATCATGTGACAATCGAACGGTTACTTGATCTGATACAGAAGCATCAATTAGAATTAGATGTTAACACAGCAGGACTTTATAAAGAAGAATGTCTTGAACTATATCCACCACTTCCAATTATCAAAAAAGCGATACAAAAAGGTATTCAATGTAAACCTGGTTCCGATAGTCACGTTTCCAAGACGATCGCACGTGGATTTGATGAATTTAAAATTTAAGAGGTAATGAAAATGAAGGACAAATGGTTGTTTTACTCATGGTTTGTCCTTCATTTTTTATGACTGACACTAACTAACGGGTAATGTATCATCTAGAACTTGATCTAAATGTTCTTTAATGGCTAGCAACTGCTCTTTATTTTCTTCTTGATCTTCGATACCTGCTATTATTTGATGATAATACGCTTGTGTTTCTTCTTGATAGTGATTCCAGATCTCTTGATCATAGTGCTCCCATTGTTTTTGGTAAAAGGTAACCAAGTCTTGTTCCATTTTAGTTACAGCTTCAGCCCAACTCTTGTCGAAATATTCACCGGTATAGACCTCGAGATCCTTTCTTCCATTTTCAGCAAAAAAACTTTTTGAGTCTTTGTAGGTATTGCTCCACTTGGATAACAAACCTTTATCTACTTCTGTTTCTTCCAACTGTAAATCTGGCTGTGGTAAACGGATATCCTCTAGCTCCGATAACGAAAATTGTGGGTCCACTTGTTTTACTTTCGTTTGGATATCCTGGCGCATTTGCTGTAACGCTTGATTAAAACTTTGCTCCAAACGAATCGAGATAGCTTCATATTCATGTTGTAAGCGTGTGTCTACTGCTTTTGATAGTGCAGACAATGCTGTTTCGACTTCTTTCTTGCCCTTGCGACCGTTCGATTGAATAGCACCTGGGTTAACATAATCCTTGAAGACATCGGCATATTGAATCGAAAACCGCTGTTTTGCATAGAAAGTTTGTTTGGTTAATTTTTGCTTGACTTGATCGAAATAGGAGCGATTATCTCGTTGTTTGATTTCCTTCTCTATTTCTAGTTGATTGGTTTTACCTTGCTCTACTAGATGTTCTTTTTCCGCCTGATCTCCATTGATAATCGACAGCCAGTTCGTTACCAGCGCATTTGCTCTATATAGATCTGTGTAGATAGAACGCATACTCATCTGAGTTAATTCTTCTTTCACAAAGCGATAAAACGATTGCTCAAATTGTGGTAATCCAGTCTTTTCACTTTTTTCTTCCATTGCCTTTTTACTGGAGACAGAAAACATTCTCGGGTCTTTAATATCAAATTGAGATAATTCATTACGGACATAATCCACAACTAGTTGAGCTTCTTGTTCATCTTTTGCCAAGTCAATCGCATTAATAATAAAGAACATTTTATCTAATTCAAACGCATCCTTCACCTTTCCGAGTCGTTCTAAAAATTGCTGATCAGGCTTGGAAAAGGGATGGTTGTAATACGTGACGAACAAAATTGCATCAGCATCTTTGATATAGGAAAATGCTAAATCTGTATGTCGTGCATTAACGGAATCAGCTCCTGGTGTATCAACTAGCGTAATTTGCTTTTCAGTTAACGGACAGTCACAAAAAAGCTCCATTTCCTTTACAAAACATGCAATCTCTTCTTCACGAATATATGACTGAAAATCATCAAAACCAATAACATATTCGGTGCCAATTTTATTGTGCATCTCATTAAAACCATTGTAAAATGCGGTTAGAAATGATTTATGTTGATCAGCAATATCTAATTTGTCCAATTGAGTTTTTTGCATCCATTTATAAGCTTTAGAAAGACTTGGAAAGGACTCTTCGACCATTTCCTCTATATCTGCTAAAAGCACTTTTTCTTGTTTCATCACGACATATACATCTTTATGCTGATAATTTTCATTTACCGGACTAATCTTATTTATGGCTGCCGTTGTCGGATTTGGTGATACAGGCAACACTTTCTCTCCGATTAATGCATTAGCAAAGGAAGATTTCCCGGCACTAAATGCGCCAAATAGTGCAATCGTAAACGACCGGTTACGCAGTCGATCTTTTTTACTGTGTATTTCTTGACGAATCGAATCCAAGCCGTTAATTCCTTTAAACATTTGGTCTGCTTCTTCTACATCTTTAACCGTTTCGTTAAAAGAAAACAAGGATGTGTCTTTATTGTTATCAGTCTGTAAATGTTGCTGTTTTTTCGCTTCCGTTTTTTTATTGTCTGGTAATTCTGCTATATCCATTACCTTATCAATAATTCTGGCATCTGATTCCTTCTCCAACTCATGTACTACTTCTTCACCAAACGTAAGCTCTTTTCTTAAAATAGATTCAGCGTTATTTTTATACAGATGAAAATTGTGCTTCATGTGATCTATTTCTGCCTGAATGGCTTGATACTTTTCGATTGTTTCTAAATCTGTTTTCTTTTCGGTTAATTGCGCTTCAATTGGCATAAGAATATCTTCTTTTAATTCATGCCACTTGTTTTTATAAAACTGGCGATACATTTTCTTTATCGCTGCTGCGACCTGGTCTGTATAAACAAGAATATAGTCACCATTAACTGTCGCACCATCATTCATTAGATTTACTAGTTCATTTGCTTGGAATTGCTGTTCAAAGATAGACTCTGAAAAGTGGACAGACAGATAAGGTTTTAAAAATTCCGACATTTTATCTCGTAATTTCCACTCTAGACTTACTTCTGCTTTCTCTTTTATCGCTTGATAAAAAGCAGCTAATCGGTCATTACGTTCCGCTTCTATCTTTTTACGATTGCGGAAAAGTCCAACCTTAAATTTGGGATCAAAGGATTGAAGTACATTCTCCGCTTTTTCACGAATTTCGAATGGAATCAGTTGTGCATTTCTAGTTGTTTGTTCAACCTCATGTAAATAATCTTTTTCTAAATTGTGTTTCTTTTCTTGTAAGGCTTGGCAACGCTCTTGAGCCTCTTGATAGGACGATGCTGGCAGTTCTATCACTTTTAGTTCTTCCTCTAAATCACTGAGTCTATCATCCATTTGCTTTTGTCTTTCCTGGATACTATGGTAAACCGTATATGCTGTACCATGCCATAAAGTGTCCTGTAAAATCTGCTGATGATTAGCCGTTATTAAACGATTGATCGTTGCTCTTAATTCATTAAATTGATTGATTGTCTTGTCGGTACCATTCATGGACGTATAATAGACTTGCTCAGGGGTAATAGCCCATTGATGAAAAACTTGCTCTAAACTAGTTTGGAAATCAGAGAACGTTATTTCCTCTTCATCATGTTTATCCATCTGATTAATAATCACGTAGTATGGCTTATTCATTTCATCTATTTTTTTCAAAAAACGTGCATTCACCTCAGATTGAACATGGTTATAATCCATCACATAAAACAACACATCGACTTGGTGGAGTGCGGATTCAGTCATTAAGCGATCGGCATCATTGGCTGCATCAATACCTGGAGTATCCATAAATGTTACGCCTTGAGGTAATGCCTCCATGTTTTTAAATATCTCTACCTTCTTCACTTCATCACTATCGCGACACAATTGATGCAGTTGATCCATTGGCGGAAGAGCTTTCATTTTAATAGCAGGCTGATCAGCAAAATGAACAATTACTCCGGCTTCTCCCCTTTTTATCTCGACGATATTAGCACTGGTTGGGATCGGACTTTGAGGTAATAATGCTTCGCTCATTAAATGGTTAATTAACGTCGATTTTCCTGCTGAAAAATGCCCACTAAAACAAATATGTACCATTTGTTGCTGTAATTTAGCATAGTAATCAAGTACTTGCTCTTGTTGTGTTAGTTCCTTATTTTGTTCGTAAAAATGATATAAGTCCGCTAATTGTTGCTTATCTACTCTTTGGCTACTTGTTGTCAACATAATCTAAACTCCTTGATTGATCATTCTATTTTCCCATTATACTGATTTTTTACAATTATGGCTAATAGTTTTCTTCCATTTCCAACGATGAACCTGAATTATAGATATATACTGCGAAGTAATGAAAGTTCTGTTTGTTCGAAGTAATATGGTAATTTGATGTGCCGTCACCCTAAGACATAATTTTGAAATATATCGTGATGATAACTACCACTCCGGCTGCCCACTTCCCTTTCCGTGGGGTTTGCCCTTCAGCTAACTTTTTCGAGCACAAACCGCTCGAAAAAGTGGATCTTCAGGACAAACAGGTCCCACAGGAGTTGAAGTGGGCGGCCTTCGTTAATATATGCTCCACAACACTTATCCGAAATCAGCCAGTTGATTTCTCCACTACAGGGGCATTCACAGCCGATTAGTACTGTAATAAAACAGAAAGTTTAGTTCCATGAGTTCATTTCTAGGCAGAATACGGAGACTCCTGTGGGAACAGCGAGAGCCGAAGATCCACTTGGTAAAGTGCTTTTCTTTACCAAGTTAGCTGAGGCCGTGCCCACGGAAAGCGCAGTATTCTGCCGAAGCGTATGGCAGCACTCATCAAAATGCAGTATGGAAGAGAGGAAATCCTTGTCCTCGTTACTGCGTAGTTTATGGATTATTCGCAGTTTTTAATTCATGTTTCATGTAAAAAAGATACCCAACGAGATGCTGGGTATCTGGGTATTTTATTCTTTTTCTTCCTCAAAGGCTTTAGTTAGTTCCATTTTGGATTTGATGGTTGTTACTTCACCGGCAAGGTCGGTGTCGATTACGTATGAACCATTACTGTAGCGGTCACTTATTGGAAGCTCCCTCGGTTTTACTTCATGGATTTCATCTTTAGTAGTTACTAATGTGATAACATCCTCACTATCAACTATATCAAATCCAACAATGCGGTGCGGTTTTGACTTTAATTCCCTCAGCATAACCAATCCTTTTTTAGCACGGGAAGATTTCTCAAAGCGATCAATCGTCATTCGTTTACATGCACCACGTTGGGTAGCTACAAACAAATGTCTATTTTCTTGCAGTTCATCCAATAGAACCGCATTAACAACAAATTCATCTGCTTTTAATTGGATTGCTTTCACACCTGCCGCACGTTGTCCAATCACTGACACTTCTGATTCATGATACCAAAGTCCGTAACCTTTATTTGTAGCTACAAATATGTCTTGGTTGCCGTCTGTTTCATACACATTGACTAACTCGTCATCTTTCTTTAAGTTCAAAGCAATCAGAGGACGGGAATAACGCTGGGAATAGTATAAATCTAACGTACTTTTCTTTACCATACCGTTTTTCGTAAAGAAAATAAGATATTTATCTTTTGAGAACTCCCGAATTGGTATAGCTTTTACAATTGTCTCTTCTTTATCAATAGAAGCTATATTAGACAAATGCTGCCCCAATTCTTTCCAGCGAATATCAGGTAACTGGTGAACTGGTATCGGCACATAGCGACCTTTGTTGGTAAACAACAACAAATGATCGGTTGTATTAAGTTCTAATAAAGAGATTAAATGGTCATTCTCTTTGATCGTAAAATCCTCATTGCTTGAAGCAGTATAGGACCTGATACTAGTTCGCTTTACATAGCCCTGTTCCGTAACAGTCGTAACTACATCTTCACTAGCTACTGTTACCTCTACATTAATCTTTAATTCCTCAATCTTTTCTTCGATTTTGGTACGACGGGCATCTGCATATTGCTTTTTCATACTTCTCAAGTCTTTTTTGATAACAGATAGCAATTTTTTTTCATCTGCAAGAATCGCCTGATATTCAGCGATCGCTTTTTGAAGCTCATCTGCTTCTTTTTCTAAAGCGGTTATATCTGTATTGGTTAATCGGTATAACTGCAATGTTACAATTGCTTCTGCTTGCGGTTCCGTAAAACCATATGCTTCCATAATCCGTTTCTTGGCGTCTTGCTTATCCTTAGATGAACGTATCGTTTGAATTAATTCATCTAAAATGGAAACAGCTTTGATTAGACCTTCAACAATATGTGCCCTTTTTTCCGCTTTGTTTAAATCAAATTTTGTTTGTCTAGTAACCACTTCTTTTTGATGCTCGATGTAAGCATCAATCATTTGTAATAAATTTAATAATTGCGGTGTTTTATCCTTGATTGCCACCATATTAAAGTGATAGGTAATTTGTAAATCGGTATTTTTATATAAATAATTAAGTACACCTTGACTGTCCGCGTTTCTTTTTAGCTCAACAACGATTCGTAAACCAGTTCGGTCCGTTTCATCACGAACTTCTGCAATTCCTTCAACTTTGCGATCAATTCGTAGCTCATCCATTCGTTTAACTAGGACAGCCTTATTTACTTCATATGGAATTTCGTCAATGACGATTTGTTCACGATTTCCTTTCACCGATTCTATATTTGCCTTTCCACGTACGACAACTTTTCCTTTTCCTGTCTGATAAGCTTTCTTTAATCCATCATAACCTTGGATAATTCCACCAGTAGGAAAATCTGGACCTTTGACAATCTCCAGTAATTCTTCTACCGTTACAGAAGGTTTATCCAGACGTTTAATAATGGCATCGATGACTTCACCTAAATTATGAGGTGGTATTTCAGTCGCATAACCAGCAGAAATACCAGTTGATCCATTCACTAATAAATTAGGTATTCTTGCTGGTAGTACAACTGGTTCATCAATGGTATCGTCGAAGTTCGGAATATAATCAACCGTTCCTTTATCAATATCACGAATCAATTCTGATGCGATAGCGGATAATCTCGCTTCGGTATAACGCATCGCTGCAGGTGGGTCACCATCAACACTACCATTGTTACCATGCATTTCCACTAACACATTACGAAGTTTCCATGTTTGACTTAATCGTACCATGGCTTCATATACGGATGAATCACCATGCGGGTGATAATTACCGATTACGGTACCTACTGTTTTGGCTGATTTTCGAAATGGTTTATCATGTGTGTTCTTTTCTTCGTGCATTGCAAACAGAATTCTGCGTTGTACTGGCTTTAATCCATCACGTGCATCAGGTAGTGCACGATCTTGGATAATGTACTTACTGTAACGTCCAAAACGATCTCCCATTACATCTTCTAGAGGGAGATCTAAATACTTTTCTTCTACTGCCAACGAAATTCCTCCTATAAAGTAAGACTTCCAACAATGGGTGGTTTTACCACTGTTGATTAGCAAAATTAATCAGGGTGTTAGTATCGACCGTTAACCCCTCTTAGCTAATTTGGATTTACTTGAATCTTCAAGTAGGGTTTTATGGACGGTTAGCACCGTAAAAAAGCCTTACATTTGAATATTCTCATTATCAATAATATTTTCATCTTCTTCTAAGCTGAACTGGACATGGGATTCTATCCATTTACGACGCGGTTCAACTTTATCCCCCATCAATGTGGTTACTCTTCGTTCCGCTCTAGCTAAATCATCAATGGTTACACGAATTAACGTACGAGTTTCAGGGTTCATCGTCGTTTCCCATAACTGGTCAGCATTCATTTCTCCCAAACCTTTATAACGCTGCAGATGATAACCATTTTTAAAATTTTTAGTTACCTCTGTTAGTTCTTCTTCGGTCCAGCAATATTCTATCTGTGCTTTGGCTCCTTTTCCCTTAGATACTTGATATAAAGGTGGTAAAGCAATGAATACTTTTCCAGCTTCAATTAATGGTCTCATATAACGATAAAAAAAGGTAAGCAATAATATTTGGATATGAGCCCCATCTGTATCAGCATCGGTCATTATGACGATTTTATCGTACTGGACATCATCAAGAGAAAACTCACTGCCAACACCGGCACCAATCGTGTGAATAATCGTAGAAATCTCTTCGTTTTTCAGAATATCTACTAGTTTTGCCTTTTCCGTATTGACCACTTTACCTCTTAAAGGTAATACAGCTTGGAACTTTCGATCTCTTCCTTGTTTTGCCGAGCCACCAGCTGAATCACCCTCGACAAGATAAAGTTCGTTCTTGTCTGGATTACGAGACTGTGCTGGTGTTAACTTACCACTTAACAAGGCATCTTTACGGCGTTTTTTCTTACCACTTCTTGCTTCTTCCCTTGCTTTTCGTGCAGCTAGACGAGCATCTTTAGCACGAATTGCCTTTTTAATCAGCATCGAAGCAATGTCTGGATTTTCCTCCAGGAAATAAAGCAAATGCTCAGCTACAACCGTATCAACAGCAGACCGAGCTTCAGCTGTACCTAGCTTTCCTTTTGTCTGTCCTTCAAATTGCAGCTTCTCTTCTGGAATTTTCACGGAAATAACCGCAGTAAAACCTTCGCGGATATCATTACCCTCAAGGTTTTTGTCTTTTTCTTTTAACAGATTCACTTTTCTTGCATAATCGTTCACAACTCTTGTAATGGCGGTTTTCGCGCCAGATTCGTGAGTTCCACCGTCTTTCGTGCGAACATTGTTAACAAAAGACAAAATATTCTCAGCAAATCCATCGTTGAACTGAAAAGCAAAATCCAACTCCATTCCTTGCTGCTCACCTTCAAAAGCAACTACCTCATGGAGTGCATCCTTTTCCTCGTTTAAATAAGAGACAAACTCTTTTAAACCGTCTGGGTAATGGAAAGACTCCGCTACACCCTCATTTCTTTCATCAATTAGATCGATGGTAATTCCTTTTAATAAGAAAGCTGCTTCTCTTAATCTCTCTGCCAATATATCAAACTGAAACATATCCGTAGAAAAAATCGAGCGATCTGGTTTAAATGTGATTGTAGTTCCTGTTTTTTTCGTTTTGCCTTTTTTTTCTAGTGTTGTAACCGGCTTACCACCATTCTCAAATCGTTGATAAAAAACGGCGCCGTCTCTTTCAATGGTAACTTCTAACCATTCTGATAGAGCATTTACAACTGATGCACCTACACCATGTAAACCACCACTTGTTTTATAACCTCCTTGACCAAATTTCCCCCCTGCATGTAATACAGTTAATATTACTTCCGGAGTCGGTCTACCTGTTTGATGCATACCTGTTGGCATACCACGACCGTTATCAGATACTGTAATACTTTGATCCGAATGAATCGTGACCTTAATGTGTTCACCATAACCGGATAATGCCTCGTCAACTGAATTATCTACTATTTCAAAGACAAGATGATGCAAACCTCTGGCATCAGTACTGCCAATATACATCCCTGGTCTTTTTCTTACAGCCTCTAGCCCTTCTAAAACTTGAATCGAATCATCACTATACGTTGTATTATTGCTCATTACTTTCTCGATACTCCTTCCCTACACTACCTCTATACTAGAATATAGAACATACATTCCTAATTGTAAAGTTATTTCATTAAAACGGCATGTGCGACTTTTATACATTGGTCCATGATAACCTGTTTGTTACGTTTGGTTAAATAGTCATATGCTTCATGATCCATAACACCTTGTTGCATCCAAACATAGTCGGCATCCGTTTTTACGATTTCTTTCGCTAAGTCTTTTAAGTAAATAGATCGTCTGAAAATATTGATCAATTCAAAAGGTTCTTGCACGTCTTCTATTGCGTCATATGCTTTTTCACCTAAAACTTCTTCTACATTCGGATTCACCGGAATGATCCGATATCCTTCATTTTGCAACGCTTTTGCAATTTGATACGAGGTTCGATATGATTTATCTGATAGCCCGATCACCGCAATAGTTTTCGCTTTTTCCAACATTTCGCGCATTAATTGTTGTTCATTTTCATTACTCATCTTGTTACACCTCATTTTTATTGATTAAACCATTTAATAGGATTTCACGCAAGTAAACACGTAAAAAGTGTTCCTGATTTCATCCATTTCTTGCTAGTTATTCTTCTGTTTTATCATAGTTGGACAAAAATTTAAATATTGCATGTATCTCTTTTGTGAACATCGTGCTAAAATAAAGTCAACAATATCAATCATAACATTATATTTAAGGAGTTTGATGATGGAGTATATTATTTTTATCATTCTTGCCTATTTACTTGGTTCAATACCTACAGGGCTAATCGTAGGTAAGGTCGGCTTTCAAAAAGATATCAGAGAACACGGTAGTGGCAACTTAGGTGCTACTAATACTTTTCGTGTACTCGGTGTAAAAGCTGGTATTACGGTAACTATAGTCGATATCTTAAAGGGTACTTTAGCTGCTGTACTCCCGGTTCTTTTCCAAGCTGAAACGGTTTACCCTCTGTTAGTCGGAATTTTTGCCGTAATTGGACACATGTACCCGGTATTCGCGAAATTTAAAGGCGGGAAAGCAGTAGCAACCTCTTCAGGGGTAATTTTGGGTGTTAATCCGTTATTATTTATCATTATGGTCTGCAGCTTTTTAGTTATCCTTTATTTAACAAAATATGTATCACTAGCTTCCATGTTAACTGGTATTATTACCATTATCGTTACCATTGTGCAGCAAGATATTGCTTTAACGGTTGTCATTTCTATTTTAACAGCATTTGTGATATATCGACACCAAGCAAATATAAAAAGAATTATCAACAAAACCGAGCCTAAAATTAAATGGATGTAAAAGAAGGGTCTAACTGTACCGTTAGATCCTTTTTTCAAGCTTTTTAAATTGAATATTATACGCAGATTAAGTATACTTTGAAATAGTTGAAGACGAAAGGGGTCTAATCATGAAAGATTTTAGCACCAAACAACTTCCAAACAAAACAGAAAGACACAAATTGTTTGGCTCAGTTGAACCAGGTGAGAAAACAAAACCAACTGAAAAAGATAAAATGCCTGATTTACAAAATACACAGAAAGACTTTTTATTTGATATAGATCAAGTGGGAATTTCCAATGTCAAACATCCCATACAAGTGCACAGTAAAGTGAAGCCCGCAACGCAAACAACGATCGGAACTTTCAAAATGACTTCTTCGATTAAGAAAAGTCATAAAGGGACAAACATGAGCCGCTTCACAGAAATGATACAGCACTATAGTGATGGAAATCCATTCGAGTTGTCTGTCTCAACATTAAAACAATTTACCAAAGAAATGGCAGAACGACTCGAACAAGACGATAATCAAATTACTGTTTCATTTCCTTGGTTCTTTGAGCGAAGTGGACCAGCTTCAGACATGGCTGGAATGAATCATGCCAATGCAGAAATCACTATGATTTATGATAAAAATGCTGGTTATAACATAACAGTATCACTTGAAGGTACAATTACTACATTGTGCCCTTGTTCAAAAGAAATCAGTGAATATAGTGCACATAACCAACGAGGTAATGTTAAAATGACTGCTGAATTATCACACAACTACAAAGAGGATGATGCAGACTGGAAACAAGCGTTATTAGAAGCAGCAGAAAGCAACGCAAGCGCACGAATCCATCCCGTTTTAAAACGACCAGATGAAAAAATGGTCACAGAACAAGCGTATGAAAATCCTCGCTTTGTAGAAGACATGGTTCGGTTGGTCGCTGCCGATTTATATGAATTACCGTTTATTGAGAAGTTCACCGTAACATGTGAAAATGAAGAATCCATTCATTTACATGATGCCATTGCATCGATTACGTATGATAAAGCACTTCATCGATGAGGTGAGTAATTTGAAAAAATTGATTATATCATTTATTCGTTTTTATCAACGTTTTATCAGTCCAATGTTTCCACCAAGTTGCCGGTTTCAGCCAACATGTTCACATTATAGTTTGGAGTGTTTCCGCCAATTTAATATATTTAAAGCAACGTATTTATCCGTAAAAAGAATATTAAAATGCCATCCATTTCACTCGGGTGGCTTCGATCCTGTCCCAACCAAAAAGACCAAGCCTTAAGGCTTGGTCTTTGTTGTATAGAGAAATCCATAGGCTGGGCAGCTTTCATGTAACTTATTGATGAGATGCAAAGATATGCTATGCTGTTTAAGCGTTACTTTTACAAATGAAATTTATTAATCTGTTCCCATTGTTGTTCATTAGTCAAGATTTCTTTTTGTCTGTCTCCAAATAAATCAAAATGTGGATAATTAGGATCTTGGTGAATCCATTCTTTCCTCAGCCCGTATTTTTTACCCCATTCCATTAATTTCTGATAGTCAGCACAACCTACTTTAGTAACAGTTGTACAACCAGGAAATCGATCATCCAGCCAGTAATGTGTTAAGAAAGCTATTTTCCCATTGCGGACATCTGCTTTCCATTTTTTTAACGTATTTCTGTCAATTCCAAAAGCCATAATTATGCCTAACTCTCCAATGCTTTCTGATAGGCTTCATGCCAATTAGGAAATTGTTTTTTTAACGATAGCGGTCGAAAATTATCTTTTTTTACGATAACATGTTGGGTTTCTCCTGTAACAGCAACTTCCCCATCCTGATCAATAATTCGATAACCATACGTTGTACGAATCCCATTATATTTCACGAGCCATGTCTCAACATAGGCATCATCTCCATAACGAATTGGCTGTTTAAATTGAATTCGGGCATCAATCACTGGAGATACGATCCCTTCTGATTCCATTTCATGGTACTTAAAACCTAACTCTTCAATAAAAGCTGTTCTTCCTATCTCAAACCAGATTAAATAATTGGCGTGGTAGACAACACCCATTTGATCTGTTTCCTGGTATCTTACTTTAATTGGTGTAGTTACTATCATTGTTGATTCGTCCCCCTAATTGATTTCCATGCTAATTCAAAATCTTTTTTCGTTAGAAGTTCGAGTTGTTCTATTTCAGGATTTTCCATATCTATTCGCAACGCTTGATACTGAATCGCTTCGTTAATCAAATTAACAACAAATCGTCCATTTCCATTGATCGTTGTATCTTCAAATTGTTTTAATAAATACTCAACCACATTACTATCTAATTGATATTGAAATGCTTGTACATGATATCGCACCATCTCGAGCAGTTCCTCTTTGGTATAATCCTGAAAATGAAAGTATTTCTTAAACCTCGATTCCAATCCTGGATTACTGGCAATAAATCGCTCCATTTCGTTTTTATATCCAGCGAGAACAATCACGATATTTTCATTATGCTTGGTCATTTCGTCCACTATCGTATCTATCGCTTCTTTCCCAAAGTCCTTTTCCCCACGATATAACGCATATGCTTCATCAATGAATAATACGCCGCCTAGCGCTTCTCGAATTTTATTCTTTGTTTTCGTAGCGGTCTGACCTACAAATCCAGCCACAAGATCACTTCTTGAAGCTACAACTAAATGGCCTCGTTTCAGTAAACCACATTGCTTTAAAATTTGGGCAAACAATTTAGCAACTGTCGTTTTTCCTGTTCCCGGATTACCCGAAAAGACGGAATGTAATTGAACTGGTACAGTTGGAAGCTGTAGGGATTTGCGCTTTTGTTGTATTTGGACGAATGCAGATAATTTTTTGACTTCCTCTTTTACATTATCAAGACCAATGAGTTGTTCCAATTGTTCCATTGGTACAGTAGAATCCTTCTGATCATCCAGTGCAGCAATATCTTCTTCAGATATGCGCATATGAGCTAACCAGTTGTCTTCTAATGGCAGCTCGTGACTTGCACCAATATGAAATATTACTTTAAGAACTAAATCTTTAACAGTACGAGCATTACCAAATGATTCATCCACACGCGCCTTTTCAATTAATGATAGGAAGCGATGTCGTGCCTGTTCTGTAAAAAAGTAATCATTTTGCAACGCTGTATCCTCGGCAATTTGTAATAACTCTTCATTTGAAAAATCAGGTAGCTTTATATAATTCCCATCTGGAAAACGGCTTCTTAACCCTTGATTTGACCATAAAAAATGCTGCATTTCTTCCGGATATCCTGCGATAATAACCGCAAATTTGTTAGCATATTCCTTACTGGTCATACTTGAAACTAGCGTATCGATGACTGCTTGGCCATAATCATTGCCTGTTTGGTCTTCACGTTTTAAATTATAAGCTTCATCGATAAACAGGACTCCGCCTAGGGCTTTTTTAACATAATTTAATGTATTCTCTTCACTTTGCCCCATAAAGGAACCAACTAATTGCGAACGATTTACCTCAATTACTTCATTTGTTTCTAAAAGCCCCAGACTATAGTATATATCCGCTAATAACCGAGCAATTGTTGTCTTACCAGTACCAGGATTTCCGGTTATCACCATATTTAACCCTTGCTCATCGACCATTTGAAATCCAGCTTCTTTTCGTTTTTGCTGATATTTTAAATACTGATAGTAATGATTGATATAATGCTTCACTTCATCCAGCCCAACCATTTTCGTTAATTCATCTAATGGATTAGAGGTTGTTTCTGCCTTAATGAAAGAAGGTAGTGCATCATAAAAAAGAGTAATATAATAGCTTAATTTTTCAACTGCCTCATTGTAGGGCTGAATGTCTTTCGTTGACTTGCGTTGTTCCAAAGTGTAAACAAACGTTTCGGCGACATCCTCTATATATTCCACCTGATCAAAAATCTGATCATATGTCTTTTTAATACGATTATTGGATGCTGTATGAATCAATTTCAATTGGGATAGACGATCCATTTCCGTTAGGAGACCTTTAGCTTTCTTTAGTTTAACTGGATCAAAGTCTGTTTCCCGAATGTGAAATTGAGCGAGTTCAGTCTCCTTGATATCATTATAGATGGACAAATAGTGTTTTAATGCTTGTACATCTGCAACCATCGGGTGATTACTTTCTTTTTTAAGTTGCTCTAGATGTTTATTTAAATGATCATCTGTGACATTTCTTTTCAAACGATAAAAAGTAAGCATACTATACAGTAATGCTTCTGAGTCTACTTGTAATGAAAATGTAGCTTGCTCAACTTTGTCGAAGATCCTTAATATTTCTACTTCATTGTATGGGGGAATTTCATCGAGTGAATTCCAACTCTGGATTTTTTCTTCTATTTCTTGCCATTCTTTAGTTGACACCAACATACTCCTCCCCAATCATTTCTAACTCTGTACTTCATTCAAATGATCTTGCATTTGCTCTAATGACATCGCACCATTGATTCGTTTGATAACTTTTTGGTCACTAGTTCGAATCATAAATGATGTTGGCATACCAATAATAGAATAGTGTTCATACACCGTATCATCTTCATCTAATAAAACTGTAAATTGAAAATTTCCTTCATCCACGAATTTTTTTACTTTGTCGATGGAACTTTCTGTATTCGTAGTATTTACAGCAATTACCTTTACTGTATCTTTATTTTCATTCTCAAACGTCTGCAAATCAGGCATTTCTTCAAGACAAGGTGTACACCAAGTTGCCCAAAAATTCAGTAAGATATAATCTTGCTCGACATCAAATGCCTCCACTTCAGTACCTGAAAGATCAGGCAATCTAAAATTAGGTGCCTGGTCTCCAGCTTGCAATTGTTTAACATTTGGCGCAGTAATACCTACTCCATCTACAGACGTATCTTCTGTAACATCTATAATATTCGGTTCAGATGATTTATCTCCAATATTTGTAAAGTTGGTAACTAGTAAAATCACGACCAAAATCAACACAACCGATACCGATAAACCCCTCTTCCACATAACGATCATCCTTTACAATAGCACTAAAACCTATTATATAAGATAACAACCAAAGCGTCTAATTTTTAAAATGAGATAAACGCCATCTTATTCTAAAATAGTCAATCAACTACAAAAAAATCTGTTATTTGTAACAGATAAATACTGCGAAGTAATGATAATACTGTTTGTTCTGAAACTAAATGCACAGTCACCTATGAAGTAATTTTGACATATATCGTGATCATAACCGCCACTCCGGCTGCCCACTTCTCTTTCCGTGGGGTTTGCCCTTCAGCTAACTTTTTCGAGCAAAAACCGCTCGAAAAAGTGGATCTTCAGGCCAAACAGGTCCCACAGGAGTGGAAGTGGGCGGTCTTCGTTAAGAGATATGCTCCACAACACTAATCCGAAATCAACCAATCGATTTCTCCACCATATGTAGCATAGGGTGCGACTATGCCCAAGGGCGGGGTTTACAGCCGATTAGCACTGTAATAATACTGAAAAGTTTAGTTCCATGAGTTCATTTCTTTCTATAATCAGAATAACAAAAATAGCGGAGGCAGAATACGGAGACTCCTATGGGAACTCACGCGAGTACGAAGACCCTGCAGGAAAGCGATTTTTGCTTTCCGAGGAGGCTAAGGCCGTGCCCATGGAAAGCGCAGTATTCTGCCGTAGCGAATGACAACACTTCTCAAAATAACAGACCGAAAGAGGAGCAAATTCATGTCCACTTTACTTCGCAGTTTATGGATTAGTGCTAATAATGAAAAAAGATAGCCCATTATTAGGCTATCTTTTTCTTACAATCTATTAAGCTAGTTTATTACGAAGTACCATTTGAAGGATACCGCCATGACGGTAGTAGTCTACTTCTACTTCACTTTCAAAGCGTGCAATTACTTCAAACTCAGTTACTTTGCCGTCTTCATCTGTCGCTTTCACTTTTACTACATCACGTGGCTTTACAGACTCATCGATTTGTACTTCAAAAGTTTCTTTACCAGTTAATCCTAGTGAATCTGCACCTTCTCCATCTTTAAATTGAAGAGGTAACACACCCATCATTACTAGGTTAGAGCGGTGAATACGTTCAAAGCTCTGTGCAATGACAGTTTTGATACCTAATAGGTTTGTACCTTTGGCAGCCCAGTCACGAGAGCTTCCCATGCCATAATCATTACCAGCAAGAACAACTAGACCTGTACCATCTTGTTGATATTTCATTGCTGCATCATAGATAGGCATTACATCACCGGTTGGCCAGTAAGTTGTGTAACCACCTTCTGTACCTGGTGCTAATTGGTTCTTGATACGGATATTTGCAAATGTACCACGCATCATAACTTCATGGTTACCACGGCGAGAACCATAAGAGTTAAAATTACGAGGAGAAACATTTTTATCCTGCAAATATTTACCTGCTGGCATATCTTTTGCAATCGCACCTGCTGGTGAAATGTGGTCAGTTGTTACCGAATCACCAAATTTACCAATGGCACGTAAACCGGATAGTTCCTCTACTGTACCAGGTTCTTTTGAAAGTCCTTCAAAGAACGGAGGATTTTGAATATAAGTAGAGTCATCATTCCAAGCATATAATGGTTCATCCGTTGTTTCGATTGCATTCCATTTTTCGTTAGAAGCGAATACATTCTTATATTGTTCACGGAAGATTTCCGGCGTTACGACTTTTTCAACTTGTTCACGAACTTCTTCCATAGATGGCCAGATATCATTAAAGTAGACTGCATTGCCCTCTTTGTCATGACCAATTGGATCGTTCTTAAGGTCAACGTCAACAGTTCCTGCCAAAGCATATGCCACAACTAATGGCGGTGAAGCTAAGTAGTTAGCTTTCACTAACGGGTGGATACGACCTTCAAAGTTACGGTTTCCAGAAAGTACAGAAGAAACTGTTAAATCATTATCAGCAATTGCTTTTTCGATTTCTTCACGCAACGGACCTGAATTACCGATACATGTTGTACATCCATAACCTACCAAGTTGAAGCCTAATTGATCTAAGTATGGCATTAACCCAGCATCTTCTAGGTACCCTGTAACAACTTTTGAACCAGGTGCAAGTGAAGTTTTCACATATCCTGGTACTTCAAGTCCTTTTTCTACTGCTTTCTTCGCAAGCAAGCCTGCTCCAAGCATAACGTAAGGGTTAGAAGTATTGGTACAAGATGTGATCGCAGCAATTGCAACCGCACCTGTTTTCATCACAGATTTACGTCCGTTTGGATGATTGATTTCTACTTCTTTATCAAATTCAGAAGCATCTAGACCAAAGCCTTGGTTTCCAGCTGGAGCTGTAATAGCTTCATTAAATGACTTCTTCATTTCTGATAGTGGAATTAAGTCTTGTGGACGTTTTGGACCAGATAAGTTAGGTTCCAGTTCAGAAAGATTGATTTCCACTAGTTCAGTGAACTCTGCATCTGGCTGATCTGGTGAGTACCACAAGCTATTTTCTTTACAATATTTTTCTACAAGCGCTATTTGCTCTTCACTTCTGCCAGTTAGACGAAGATAGTTTAATGACTCCTCATCTACAGGGAAGAAACCACAGGTAGCTCCATATTCTGGCGCCATGTTAGAAATAGTGGCACGGTCTGCTAATGGCATATCTTGAAGACCTGGACCAAAGAATTCAACGAACTTACCTACTACTTTCTTCTCGCGCAATACTTGTGTAACTTTTAATGCTAAGTCAGTTGCTGTTGTACCATTAGGGAAGCTTCCAGTGAATTTCACACCGATAACTTCTGGTGCAGGGAAGTATGAAGGCTGTCCTAACATACCAGCTTCTGCTTCAATACCACCAACACCCCAACCAAGTACTCCTAAACCATTAATCATGGTTGTATGTGAGTCAGTACCGACTAGTGTATCTGGAAAAGCATCGACATTCCCGTCTTCATTTTCCACCGCGTGTACAACATTCGCTAGGTACTCAAGGTTTACCTGATGTACGATTCCAGTTGCTGGTGGAACGGCACGATAGTTATCAAAAGCTTTTTGTGCCCAGTTTAAGAATTCATAACGTTCTGCATTACGCTCAAATTCTAATTCCATATTTGCTTGCAAAGCATTCTTTGTACCATACTCGTCTACTTGTACGGAGTGGTCAATCACGAGATCAACCGGTACTTCCGGATTAATCTTATCTGGTGATCCGCCCATATCTACCATTGCTTTTCGTAGAGAAGCAAGGTCAACTACTGCTGGTACACCAGTAAAGTCTTGCAAAATAACACGAGAAGGTTTGAATGGTACATCTTCCCCTTTCTCTTTACCCCAGTTTGCTAGACTCTTAACGTGTTCGTCTTTAATAACATGTCCATCGTGTTGACGAATTAACGATTCTAATAAAACACGAATCGAAAAAGGTAAACGATCGATATTACCAATACCTGCATCTTCCAATGCTTTTAACTGGTAATAGTTATACTTTTTACCGTTCAGATCAAATTGCTTTTTTGCTTGAAATGGATTCTGATTAGTCATTTCACCCAGTTACCCCCTTAAAAAATGTTAGACCGAAATCTGATCTCTCATATCTCTAAATACTATGTAACATAGTATGCACCATACTATTTTAAATGAAATCGGTTTATAAGTAAAATGATTCACAGCAAAAATAACGATTAAGTCTATAAATCTATGGGTTTCATACCAAATATTAGTGTCAGTTTCCGTTAAAAGGAAGGAAAATACTGAAAGTACTTCCTTGACCATTTTCTGACTCAATCTCTAATCTTCCATTATGATTATCAATTATTTGGTTGGAAATCATTAACCCTAAACCAGTACCATTCTTCTTGGTTGTAAAAAAAGGTTCTTTCAGCTTATGAATAAGATGCTTAGGAATTCCTGGCCCTTGATCTTTTATCGCAACCATACACTCTGTCCCATAATTTTTAACTAAAACATGAATCATGCCACCATCAGTCATTTCCTCAATCGCATTTTTTATTAAATTAATAAAAACTTGCTTAATTTGAGAACGATCACAGTACACCATACAATCATCTTCCTCTGCTTCTAATACTAAATCAATATCATATAAGTTAGCTTGTGTTTTCAAAAGTGTTATCACATCGAGTAGCATTTTATTTATATTCTCATCATTTTTATCGTCTGTCATTGGTTTAGAAATAAACAGTAATTCCGATGTGATCGTGTTAATCTTGTCAATTTCATCCATCATGATTTTATAATACTCATCTTTACTACTAATACCGCCTTGCAATAACTGTACGAAACCTTTCAATGAAGTAAGAGGATTTCTTATTTCATGAGCTATACCTGCAGCTAATTGACCCGCAATTGACATTTTCTCAGATCGTATCAACATTTCCTCTGCTTGTTTTTTATCAGAAATATCTTTTGAAAGGGACAGAATCTTTTTTTCGCCGTTCCAGTTAATAACTTGCAGAATCGTTTCGAACACAATAAATCTGCCTATTTGATTACGTATATGTATATAAAATTTCTGCTCCTCGGAACTGTTTACATTAAAAAAATTTCTGATATATTTCTGATCATCACGCATGATATAACGAAACACTGACTTACCAATGAGTTGTGCTTTGCTAAAGCCTAAAACTCTTCTAACTGATTCCGATATATATTCAATCTTTCCAGAATAATTATTAATACTTATAAGATCAAAACCATTAGCTTCAACCTTATTCAGTATATCTTTTGGTAAATCCGAAAGCATGATATTTTTTTCCACTTCGTCATTTACACTCGTGCTATCTGGCTGATCGACATAATTAAGCAAGGCCTTACCCCCTAACTTTTTTCATCAAAATTATTTTGTTAAAAAGTCTAATCATGCTATAATATCAACGATCTAGTAAATTATATGAGAAATATAAATAATCATGACTAAATATACGATTCATAGTTATATTACTATATTTTACATAAAAATAAAATGATTATAAATAAGAATGGCAGGTGTCACCCTTATGTCCTTTAACTTTATGCTATTTATTGTGATTTGGACTTTTATTTTATTAGGTCTGATTGCAATCGGTGGATATTTTATGTTTCGCAAATTTTTAAAGAGTTTGCCAAAAGATGATGGAAGATCTGATTTAGATTGGGAAAAATATTATATAGAACAATCTAAACACCTATGGAGAGAAGATGAAAAAGCCTTTCTTGAAGAGTTGATATCACCCGTACCAGAATTATTTCGTGATGTAGCAAGACAGAAGATTGCCGGAAAAATTGGTCAATTGGCTATTGAGAAGAATGAATCCGATATTACACAAGAAACATTAATTCAAGGTTATATAATGGCAACTCCTAAACGAGATCATAAATTTTTACGCAAGAAACTTAAGGAAAAATCCATTGATATAAACCAATATGAACCTTATTTTCAGTATTCACCTGAAGATTACCGCAATAAAAAATACGCAGCTAAAACACGCTAATTTCTAAGTTAAACGTGTCTTGCTGCGTTTTTGTTACAGTGATAACTGTGGCTATCGTTTTATCGGTCACTAGAAATAGTTAAAACAATCGTCATCGTTACTCCAATAACCGTTAAATAAACACCTAAATCAAATAATAGTGCAGTTGCCAATTCCACTTCTCCAAAAACAGGAAAATGGAAATAATCAAATGTTTGGCTAAGAAATGGTTGACCAAATAGGAAAGAGCCAACACCTGTAGCAATTGCAATAATTAGTCCAATTGCAATCATGGTACGATAATTAACTGGCAATACTTTATTAACAGCTTTCTCACCATAAGCCATATACATCAAAACAATTGCAGCTGCAGTCATTAAACCTCCAACAAACCCCCCACCTGGTTCATTGTGCCCTGCTAAAAATAAATTTACTGCAAACCCAAACAAAATAAACGCAATTAATACTGTCATCGTTTTTAAAATTAAATCATTAGTTTTTGCCATAGACTTCCCCTCCGGATATTGTTAGTATATCTTTATCTGTTTGTTAAAATCCTTTAAAGTTAAAAAATCCTGCAAGAAATGAGGTGAGCTTCGTCATTAAATCGAAAAACAAGAAGAGCCCCATAAAAATCATTACATAGCCACCGATTTTCACTAACTTTTGTGAATTTCTCTTTATCCATTTCATTTTACCAATAAAAAAGGCAAGAATAAAGAACGGAATAGCGAAACCTAATGAATAGGCAGTCATTAATAGTATCCCCTGCTCGGTGTTTGCAGCTGCTAGCGAAATGACCGCCATTAAAATCGGACCTGTACACGGAGTCCACCCTAATGAAAATGCCATACCGATAATAAATGATCCAATGAAACCAGCTGGTTTGTTTTTAAAGTGTACTTTTTTCTCTTTCATTAAAAAATCAAAATTTAAAGCTCCTATGATAATAAGACCAAAAAAGACAATTAAAATCGCACCTATTTGGCGAATTAAATTTTCCCAGTAAATTAAAAACTCTCCAATGAAACTTGTCGCAAAGCCTAGGATAACAAATATACTAGAAAAACCTAAAAGGAAAAATAAAGTATGTAGAATGCTTTTATAGTTAAACATTGCTTTTTCTTCCTTTATATCATTGACACTCATACCAGTAATGTATGACAAAAATGCAGGGTAAAGCGGTAATACACATGGGGAGATAAATGATAAAAAACCTGCACCAAATGCAATAAAAATATTTACTTCATTCAAGTCGGTCACTCCAGACTCCTCGATATTTATCATGGTGCTAAACTTTTGTAAACCCCTTTTTCTGGCTTCTAATAACACAAGTGTAAGTTTAACAGTCACTAACACCTTGATAAATTTCGCTAATGATCATAGTCTCACTTTATAGAACTTTTATCTCTATACATATGATAAAACCCTTGCTGTAGATTAGCAAGGATTCTAATTCGACAATTATGTTACAACCTAAGGTTATTTATTATCCATTTGGTTGTTCATTGCACGCATCATTTGTTTAATTTTCTTTTGCGATGGTTTTTGCCCCATCTGCATCATCATTGTTCTTAGCATTTGTTCATTAATTGGTGGGTTTTTCTTTAAATAGTTCATCATATACTTTCTCGCGATAAAAAAGCCTAAGGCAACCCCGGCTAAAAGAGCAACCACGATAAATATAATCCAAAGAACAGTGCTCATTCGTTTGTTCCTCCTTCAAGTTGTCTCTTATACAGTATAGTAAAAGTCCTTTAATAATACAAGCACTTGCTTGTGAATTTGTCTACGCTTTAAAAAGAATGCATATGATCATATTTTAGTTTACGCCTACAATGGTTTCAATTCGTTCCAACTCATTTCCAACAGCAAAAAAAGGGACGAGGAACCTGCTCCTCTGTCCCATTTAGTTTAACCTTAGAATAATTCGTTTACGTGTTTAACGACATTTTCTACAGTAAAGCCGTATTCTTCAATAATTTTGTTTCCGTTTGCAGATGCACCGAATGTGTCGATTGTAATAGTTTTTCCTTCAAGGCCTACATAACGCTCCCAGCCTAACGAAGAAGCCATTTCAATAGCAACTCGTTTCGTTACCGCACTTGGTAATACAGATTCTTTATATGCTACATCTTGTTTGTCAAAGCGATCCCACGAAGGAATACTTACAACACTTACGTCTTTTCCTTCTTCTTTTAAAGCTTTTTGTGCTTTCACTGCAAGCTGTACTTCAGAACCAGTTGCAACAAGAATTGCATCAGGAGTTTCTTTAGAAGCAGGGCTTACTACATAACCACCTTTTTTTACACCTTCGTATGCTTTTTCAGCAGTACCTGCTAGTGTAGGAAGTCCTTGACGAGTAAGCACTAATGCAGTTGGCTGTGATGTGGATTCCAATGCTAAGCGCCATGCAGCTTGTACTTCATTACCATCTGCTGGACGGATAACAGACAGGTTTGGCATAGCTCTAAACGCAGCTAGTTGTTCTACTGGTTCGTGTGTTGGTCCGTCTTCCCCTACAGCTATTGAATCGTGTGTCAATACGTAGGTTACAGGGAGATTCTGAATAGCAGACAGACGAACTGCTGGACGTAAATAATCACTGAATACAAAGAACGTACCACCGAATACTTTAAGACCTCCGTGTAATGCCATACCATTTAACGCAGCTGCCATCGCAAATTCACGTACACCAAACCAGATATTACGTTTGTCTGGTTCTGCAGCTGAGAAATCTCCAGCACCTTTTAGATTTGTTTTGTTAGAACCTGCTAAGTCTGCACTTCCACCGAATAAGGAAGGTACAGTTTTCGCAATAGCATTCAACACTTCACCAGATGTAGCACGAGTAGCAGCTTCGTCTTTACCTGCTTCATATACTGGTAAGTCTTTATCCCAGCCTTCCGGTAATTTATTGTTAATAGCCTCATCTAGTTCCTGACCTAATTCAGGGTATGCTTTCTTGTAGGCAGCGAATAATTCATTCCATTCTTGCTCCACTGCTTTACCGTTTTCAACAATTTTCGTATTAAAGTCCTGATATACTTCATCAGGTACATGGAAATCTTCATGTTCCCAATTATAGAATTCTTTTGTTAATTTTACTTCATCTTCTCCAAGTGGTGCTCCATGTGAAGCAGCTGAAGCAGATTTATTAGGAGAACCATAACCAATTACTGTTTTTACTTCAATCAATGTCGGTTGGTCCGTATTTGCTTTTGCATCTGCAATAGCTTGTGAAATCGACTCTGTATCCGTACCATCTTCAACACGAATTACTTGCCATCCATAGGCTTTAAAACGATCTTCTACATTCTCAGAGAATGCTTTGTTTAACTCACCATCTAATGAAATATCATTAGAGTCATATAAAGCAATAAGCTTGCCAAGTTTTAGATGACCTGCAAGAGATGCAGATTCATGTGAAATACCTTCCATTAAATCTCCATCACTAACAAGTGCAAATGTATAGTGATCTACTACGTTATATTTATCTTTATTGTATTTAGCTGCTAAGTGTTTTTCAGCCATAGCCATACCAACACTCATCGCAATACCTTGACCTAGTGGTCCTGTAGTTGCTTCTACCCCATCCGTATGATGTACTTCCGGATGACCAGGAGTTTTGGAATCCCATTGACGGAATCCTTTTAGATCATCAATTTTTACATCATAACCTGACAAGTGAAGTAAGCTGTACAGTAACATGGAGCCATGCCCTGCAGATAATACAAAACGGTCACGATTAAACCATTTAGAGCTTTTTGGATTATGGTTCATGTGTTGTGTCCAAAGCGTATATGCCATTGGAGCAGCGCCCATTGGCAACCCTGGATGACCAGAATTAGCTTTCTCAATCGCGTCTATTGACAATGTTCTTATTGCATTAATAGACATTTGTTCAATTTGATTTGCCATCTTTTCATTTGTCCCCTTTCAAAATTGCAAAATATGTACGCACATTTATAATCCTATAACGAAATCAGTTTAAAGACAAGTGTATCAAGACAAAAAGCGCGTAATTTCTTTAGAAATATCAGTTTTTGCTAAATTTTTTTAGTTTTTGAAGAAAAAGTAGCATGCTCTACTTTTTCTTCTCTTTTAGTTGTTTTAACTTTTCTGGAGTGACATCATTCCCGTTCGGGTCAACAACAGTCATCCCTTTCATATGATTTGTAAACGATTTTCTGACATTTTTCAGATAGGCTTCGCGCAAAGATTTTTGTTCCTGCTTTTCTTCATCTGATAAGCCTTCTTTTTTCGCTTTATTTGCTAATTCGTTAATACGAGCAATTTTTTCCTTTGATAACATAGAGATTTGACACCTCTTTTCTATACCATAATAACGGTTGATTTATCCTAGTTTACAATGAAAAAAGAGTATACACGAATCGTATACTCTCTCTCTTCATTCTAATCTTGATTTAGTCAGTTTTCAAGTGATTGATATTCCTGATAACGGCGATGCACAGTTGCTTTAGATACATCGTAACCCATTCCTCTTAAAACGGACGCGATCTCTTGGAAAGTTAAATTATTCCCTTTTAACCTGACTACTTCTTCTATCGGAAATTCTTTTCGTTCTCTACCTTTGGCGAGATGTTGATTAGAAAGATTTTCAGCCGGGTTAAATCCATTACTTACCGCCTTTTTCATCCCTCTTTTAATTTTCGCATTATGTAATTTCCGTTGATATTCCTCTACTATCGATACAATTTGTAGCACCATCGAATCGCCTTCCGATAGTTGTAGTTCACCCTGGTGTGAAAGTGTATATATGTTGACCTTTAATCGATTTAACTGATGAAGTAGTGCTATCTTTGTATTTCCTCTGCCAAGTCTTGTTTCATCTTGAATGAGTAATGTATCTGCATTTCCATTTTGAAATGACTCTAACATTTCAAAAATACCTTCTCGTTCAATTTCATATCCACTCTGTTTTTCTTCTATTATATTGATGATCTCGAAATGATATTTATTTGCAAACAATTGTAATTCTTCTTGCTGCCGTTTAATAGAAGTTTCTTGTGCTTCTTTTTCTGTACTTACACGACAATAAATGATTGCTTTCGTCATAGATTTACACCTTCATTCTATAAACTAGTTACTGCTGAAACATAAAAAAAGATAAGAGCTAGTATAAATGCAACCAAATAGAAAATGTCAACCTTAGAAATATTTTTTAACATGATAAATCCCTCCACAGAACTTTTGTTCGTACCTTTATTATACACGAACAGATGTTCATGTCAACAGTTTTATCGAACTAATGTTTGTAAATATTACCTTGTTATGCTATACTTTGATTAATAAATAATACGTATAAGGAGATTTAAATATGACAAATCTATCAAAACGACAAGAGGAGATATTAGCTTATATTAAAGAGCAAGTAGAGCTAAAAGGATATCCACCATCTGTTCGTGAGATTGGAGAAGCAGTTGGTTTAGCATCAAGTTCAACCGTTCACGGTCATCTAGCCAGATTGGAGAAGAAAGGTTATATCAGACGTGATCCAACTAAACCAAGAGCGATAGAAGTCCTTCCACAAGATGGAGAACTAGAAATCCCGAAAACGGAAGCCACATTTGCGCCAGTTATCGGGAAAGTAACAGCTGGTCTTCCAATTACAGCAGTCGAAAATATTGAAGAATATATTCCGATACCACACAATGAAATGCATGTAAGTGAACAATTATTTGTATTGATCATTGAGGGAGACAGTATGATTGAAGCTGGTATATTGGATGGAGACAAGGTAATCGTTAAACAACAAAACACAGCAGAAAATGGGGATATTGTAGTTGCCATGACAGAGGATAGTGAAGCTACTGTGAAACGTTTCTTTAAAGAAAAGGATCATATTCGCCTGCAACCTGAAAATGCGACAATGGAGCCATTAATCTATAATAATGTCAGTATTTTAGGAAAAGTAGTTGGGTTGTATCGTAATATCTAAATGAGCTAGTCATAATAAAAAGTGCGTACTTTATATAAGTCGCACTTTTATTTTTATCTTTATTACTATCCCTTATTCCCCATAATTTTATTATGCATAGTATTTAAATGAAAGTTCTCTTCTATCCGTTATTGATAATTTTCTATCCTAAGCTAACTAACATAAGTTACTTCTTTAATTCTTTTAAGGCTATATTTTTTATTTCGAAATGGTGTATTAAGATTAAATTAAATGTAATAATTAAGATAATATGCTAAAATAGAAAACCCCCGACATAAAAGCCAAGGGTTACATCACTTATAAATATGGTCTTATTTCTCTTTCATCTACCTGTATAAGACTTTCCAAGCATATAATTTTCAAATTCCCATCAAGCTTTTAATTACGTTACTGGAATTATACCACCGTTACCTTCTGGTGCAGGCAGTGTGAAAGAAGGTGCATTCCCTAAGTTATCACAACGATTTGGATTGACATCACACACATTTCCATGTGCATCCTGTATAACTGGTCGAGTAACAGTTATATTTGTTCTTAGCACCACTTTAAATAAAATACCTGTAACCAAATCTCCAACCACAGGTCCGGTTACTATTGGTACCCCAGGTTGAGTAAATATTCCTTCCACTTCAAGAGGTGTTTCTTGTAAGGTATCTTCTGGACAAGCTCCAGGGAAGTCTGTATGCTCCTGGAAAGGAATTGTAGTATCTAACGTGACCGGTGCCTCAACACCTGCAATTGTAACGGTAATCGTCACTGGAAGCAAACCAATGTTAACAACTTTATCCCTTAAAACACGAGCATTTTGAGTAACCTCATTAATATTTGGAACTAGTTGGACTGATACAAGATCTTCTAAAACATCTAAACCTGCAAAAGCTGTTATTGGTAATGTCAGTTCTGCAACCTTTTGAACAGACTTTGTTCCTACAAGTGAATTAACTACTACACAATCATTCGTCAATTGTGCTGGTTGAAGAGCGGGTTTTTTAACATTACACTCGCAACCGGCTGCATGTTTTTTTGGTGGACAGTCATACTTTTTCCTTTTGTTTTTTGGTTTTATAGGAATTTTTCCCGGAACTTCAACTTTTACACCACAATTATGATGAGTCATATTATTCCATCCCTTTCTGTTGTTTTTTTAACCCATTTCGGATTCTCTTTATTTTACTTATTTTGAGCGTTTTTGTGTGGGCATTTATTACATAATATGGTATAAAAGTTCAAATTTTAATTTAACAGCACCTATGAGATGTAATAATAGAATTAAGTTATCAAATAAGAAACTAGTGTATGAACTACTTGACAAATATATAGATAGACTCGCCCATAAATTGAAGCTCTTTATCACAGTGCTAATCGTCTATAAGATCCTCGCTGAGCATAGCCTCACTTTACTTTTGAATAAGGAGCTCTTTTCACATCGCCCCTTCGTTACAGCGATTTTGTTGTATTCACGACTTATTAAAATGTTCCATCGTTTAAATTCCGTTGCAATTCTTTGACGACAAGTGAAGGTTCACTTAATTTCCCATCTACCACAGTACCTAGATATTGCTGGAGTTTCCGGATTGTTTGTGGCCCTAAATAACCGTCAATCTTAGCGCCAATCTTACCTTGTAATGCCTTAATAACTAAGCTGCCGCCTTTACCAAAGCTGATGCCTGATACGATCTTTGACGTAACTTTATTGCGTAATTGATTGCTGATAACACCATCAACCACGGTACCAAGATATTCTTGAAGTGCTCGTGTCGTTTGTTCTCCCCACCATCCATCTATTTTTAGATTAGCTTTCTTGCTTTTTTTCCTTCCAATAACCGCATCAGGATTAATCGCTTTGACTTTTTTCTTCAAATTAAAGATTTTAATCAAACCATCTACATGCCCTTGAGCAATGTCCTCTAAAAAAGAATCCTTTTGTAACCTAGCTGCATCACTAGCAGTATCAATAAAGCCATTTTCCGTTAGTAATGCTGGCATATTAGATTCACGCAGCATATGGAAATTAGCTTTTTTTTGACCACGATTAGACAAATTAACTTGGCCAATAATGGCCCGGTGCATCACGTTACGATACTTAGCTGAATGTGAGCTATTAGATAATCCATTATAAATATAATCTTCATAGCCAGTTCCACCACCTGCATTAATATGAACAGATACTAAATAATCTGCTCCCCATTTATTAGCATCATTCGTACGTTGCTTTAACGATAATGTTTTATCTGTAGTACGACTTAGACGAACAGACAGGCCTTGATACTGATTTAACTTTTCTCTTATTTTCAACGATATGGCTAAGTTTAAATCTTTTTCTCTTAGTCCGTTACCCGTTGCACCTGGATCATTACCACCATGACCTGGATCAATATAAATTTTAACCATCATTATCCTCCTCTGATCATCAAACTCTTCTCGAAATTCTTCCCTCAGGCTTTGCCACTTCATTCATTTATATGCTTTTGCTTATTTGCTAGGTTGGACGGTGCCAACACATTAACTTGATCAAAATTCTTGATGAGATTACTCATACTGCATACTGATTCTGCGCCCATCTCTTATCTACTTTTCATTACCTTTTATCAGGGTGCTAACCGTCTGTAAAACTCCACTTCAAACTTTCAAGTAACAAGAAGATAAGTTTAGAGGTAACAGACGCTATCCACTTATAACTTTCGTTAATGAGTAGTAGAGGTACCCCCACTGAGCATAGTCTCACTTTATCAATTTTTGAGATTAAAAAGAGACTTCTCATTTGAAAAGCCTCCATTATCACTATGAATTGGTTATTTTTTTGGACCAGGTACTTTATGATTGAATCTTCTAGAGGTCTTAACTGTCTCAGGTACAATAACATTTTTCCATATCAACATCACTGCTTTGTTGAAATAAGTGATTGTCACAATCAATTGAGAACTCCTACTCATTTTACACTATGTCGTTTGCGCCCATACAATTTTCTGAGATAAACATACAATACACAATATAAGCTAAGGGAGGTGTTACTAGAAATGAGTGGTAAAGCCGGTTATGGATATGGTAGTGGTTTTGCATTAGTAGTTGTACTGTTTATCTTACTAATCATCATTGGCGCATCTTATGTTGGTGGATATGGTGGTTATTGTTAATTTTTCTCACAACCATGATCCCTTCTTATTTTAGGATACAGAAATCCTTCTGTATCTTCGCTACATACAATGATCAGTTCACAGAATATACTTTTTATGTTAAACGGCAAAGAAGAAAAACAGAGGTATTTTAATCCGGCTATACAAAAGAAGGTATTGGTTTTACTTGAAGAGTTGTTTGAATCGAATAAGGTAAAAGTAGGCAGCTAAGGCTGTCTATTTTAATTGCAACAATAAATATCCGGACGCACTCTTACTTACACAATTTACATCGCACTTCCAAAGAAGAGGGGTTACTCTTCATTATCTTACTGAGCAACAATTATGTATAGGTGTATGTCCTGTTTTAGCCCTTACCAAAACAACTGTAAATGGTTAGGGGAATTTTACATGACTGTAATAGTAAGGGCTGAACACAATGTGAGAAGGGAGAAAACACTCCCTTGAATGACATTTTAGCACAATAAAATAACATTTCCAAATAATTGTAATGAAGATAAACCCATCGCTTATTAGTATAGGTAAACTTATAAAAATGATGCAGCAGAAATTTTATTGGAATTTCAGTTATTTGATTTATGAAAAACAAGACGTCCATCTATACCAATGTATCATTCCTACATAAACTACTATTGCTAGCGAAAACTTTCCTGGGAGGAGTGTATTATAATGGGAAAACGTCGAGACAATGTCGGCGAGGTAATCAGTAATAAAGAAGGCTGTGTGTGCGATGTTGTCCGTGCAATTGCTGACGCACAAGATAACGTTGTGGAAATGGAATGTGATGTAAGCTGTGCGAGATCCATTCAAGATTTAGTATCACCTGTACAGCGTAACGGTTTAGATACAGTACCTTTCATTTTATATGATAAAAAAGGGAAACCATTCAAGGGATTCGGAACAGAAGCTAAAAGAGGGAAATTTAAATGCTTTAGTAGTTTTATTTTCCGAGTAAATGAAGTGGACGACTGTTGTGCAGTATTAGAACTATTAGTATTCGATAACGATAAGGAAACTTGCGGCGACCCTTGCGATCAACTTGACCACGAAAAAGTGGAAGATTTAGAGCGTACTGGTATCTGTATTACAGTAGACTTAAATTGCTTCTGCGCTATTACTTGCTTACCTGCTGTTTCTGTATTTTAATGTTTCTAAAAAGTTAAGCCCAGGCCTCACCTGGGCCTTTCATTTTACATATCATATGCTATATGTGCTAGAATTTAATTATTTATTGTTAAAGTTGGAGGAATTATTTAATATTACTTTGGAAACAACATCATCTAGAACAATCATTTTTTTAATGTTTACCATCTTATTTTGCCTGCTTATCATTAAATTCATTCCGGATTTCTTCGGTAATGCTTTGACTATTCTCTTTTTCAATCGCTCTTAGCTTTTCAGCTAGTCCAGCTTGCACTAGCCACTCATACTTCAGCAAGATTTCATACTTAGACCTTCGTTGGCAATATAAAAAAGCACAGTCGCATAATTGACTACACCATTCAATCCAAGTATTTGATCTACTACATTTGCTAAAATTATTACTACTAGTATTAATAATTTACTAGCGTATCCGTATAATAATTTACGCGAACACAATCAACCATTCTTTATTGCTTTAAATACATCTGTCACTATATCTAATGCCATCAACAACAATAATAAATGCAAGAACTTTACATTTCCGAAAAGATACATTCTCACAGCTTCTAAGCTTCGATATTAACCTCTCCCATCTTCTTCTATCACGACCCCCTTCTATCTATTTTGGGTATAAAAAAAGCACCCAAACTGAGTGCTTTTGTCTAAGAATTAACTTGATATTCTTTGAGTTTATTTTCATGATGAATAATCTTTCCTTTTATTTTTACTTTTACAGATTCGTCAATGCAATCTTTAATGATTAATCTTAAATAAAATACTCTACATTTCCTCAAAAATTTAATCATAATAATCACCTGGTAAGTTTTTCTTATTCATAGTTATATTTTACTAGTTTTTATTTTTTGCAAACATGATAATTATAGTATAAACAAACTATGCGCTAGGCCTTCTATGATCTTAGTAGCAATATGCTGTCGAACAATATTTTGTAATGTTTGTTCAGATTCATTCCCTTGATATTCTTCAAGAGATAAATTAACAAAGGATTTCCACTTATTAATATGCTTGGATTTATTGTTCTCTTTCCCTAGGGTGAACTTGTGTTCTGACTACATTTTGGAAGAAACTCAATCAAATCATATCAAATAATTGATAAATCAAAAACATTCAACTTTTTTCAAAAAACGTGGGGGCCATCTGGTGAGGCATAAAAACGGGCTGCCCATAAGTCAGTTTTCATGACTTATGGGCAG
>NZ_JAGFVL010000055.1:0-5954 GCF_017599345.1 Gracilibacillus suaedae | reverse complement strand
CCCCTTTCGCCTTCCTTTTATTTTACCTTCTTCTCTTGCTTGTATGAGTATATCTAATTCTTTGTTAATCCGATCAATGTCCTCTTTTGTTATTTCTTCAAGTAGGTCTTGTTGGGATGGATTTTTCAACATTTCATTACCTCCCTTGTACCTATTTCTCAATAATAATTTCGACACTTACAATATAATTCCTTCCCCAAAATACAATTTGCATAAATTTAATATTTGAATATATAATTATACGTCTCTTGGAATCGATTGAGAAAAAAGCTTTCGAGGAAAGGAGTGAGTTAAAGCAACAAATCATATGAAAAATTTGAAGGTTTTGCAGACAGGTAACAATGACATGTTTACGGAGTATACTTTTTATCCTAAACGCCAAGAAGAAAAACGGAATTATTTTAATCCGACTATACAGAAGAAGGTATTGCTTATTCTTGAGGAGTTGATTGAAAAAAGGGAAAAGGTAGGTAGTTAATAATGTAATCCATTTTGAACATACATTTTATTTTGGTACGCTAAAAATAATGAATTGAAAGTAGGTTTCGTAAAAATGGCATCTAAAATTTATTTATTTTCATTCGATTCTAATAAATCAACGCAGACAGAAACCTGTGTAAGTCAAAGGCTTTCAAAGCTTTACGATATCAAACATGTACATAACACCGTCTATTTCATTAAAACAGTTGATGATGTTCACCTTTTAGAGAAATACTTGTCCTCTTGTTTTGATAATAACACTAGCTATTTTTTGGTCAACATTACAGATCAACAAATGGTTACATTAATACAATTTCTTCAGATATCAATCGCTGGATGGATAATATTTAAAATGAAACCACCACTTAATAGTGATGGGTATTGAGGTGAATACAGTTAGCATTATGGCACTGCTTTTTAGTATGGAGAAAGTTATTAAAGACTTTTTGAATCTATTCGTGTTTTGAATTTTTCTCAGTCATTTCTTTACGTAGCTTCTTAATTTCTTCTGTCTGACTAAGAATATTATTGTTAACCTTTCTAATTACATCGTATATGGCGAAAAGTCCAACAAAAAATAAAATGATAAATAATAAATTCATTTTTTACCTACTTTCATTTTAAAACTTTACACATTAACAAAGGAGTGTTCATTCCTTAATCGGTATTATAACATAATTACTAAAAAACCCACCACTAACAAGTTGGACGATTTTTAGTAAAATTCAAATATAATAGTTCGCAATTAATAAGAAATTCAATAAAAATAATTTGATATCATTAAGGTAAATATTTAGAGAGGAGAATAGCATGAGTGCAAATAAAGTAATAATAGCAGGATGGTTTACAGTTGATGCGAGTAAGCGTAATGAGGTTGTCAAGGCACATGAAGATCTAATAAAGCGTGCTCGTCAAGCTCCAGGTTGCATTGATTTAGCAATCACAGCTGATCCAGTTGATACTACAAGGATAAACAACTTCGAATTTTGGCAGTCCGAAGAAGATTTAGAAGCATGGCGGGCCATTGCTAACCCTCCAAAGGAGATTACCCCGATTCTCAATGTAGAAATGCAAAAACATGAAATTAAAAAATCTGGACCTCCATTTTAAATAATTAAAATGGAAGTAACCATAATTTAGCCCAAGCTTTCCATGCTTGGGCTTTTGTTAACTACTTAGATATTTTGTACACAACCAGGTTATTGATTATGAAATGTTCCACATCAAACTGGTAACAAGAACGTATTACAACATAAGTTGTTATAGTATATATAAGCAATAGTAAGACAATAATGGTAATAAAAGATATAAGGATGATAGACATGAATGAATATTTTTCGATTGCAATTGAGCTATTATCAGGATTTGTTTTATTGTTGTTAATCACAAAATCTTTAGGGAAAACTCAGTTCTCTCAAATTACCCCTTTTGATTTTATATCTGCATTAATTTTAGGGGAACTAGTCGGAAATGCCGTCTATGATGATGAAGTAAAACTTGGTCATATAGCATTTGCTATTTTATTTTGGGGAATTTTGATATATGTTGTCGAAATGATAACTTTGAAGTTTAAAAATTCCAGGAAACTTTTTGAGGGAGAACCCAATATAGTTATACATAAAGGACAGATTAAATATAATACTTTAAAAAGAATTAAATTGGATATAAATGCATTACAGGGCCTAATACGACAACAAGGATATTTTTCTATACAAGAAGTAGACTATGCAATTATCGAATCAAATGGTATGGTAAGTGTTCTACCTAAATCTGAATATGACACTCCCAAAATTAGTGACTTGAACTTACCACCTAATCCTGTAGATTTGCCTATAACATTTATTATAAATGGGGAAGTTATTTATGATAATTTAAAAGAAGCTGGCTGTGACGAAGAATGGTTAAAGAATCAACTTTTAACCCAAAATGTGACTAATTATAAAGAGGTTTTATATGCAGAATGGCAACCAAATAAACCGCTTTTTGTTCTAGGGTATGAAAATAAAATGTGTTAGTTTTGACTAAAAAATAGATTCCATAAACTAAATAAACTTGCAAAAAGCTCTCGGCGATCCATTATAAAATTAAAGTGTGGAGATCGAGCGTTGATCGAAGTCCCAACATCTTAACCAGTGCATTTATATGCCCTTCGTTCAACTCATCTCTTATTTCTTCCGTAATGCTCTTACTATTTTCTTGATCAATAGACTTCAATTTCTTAGCTCGTCTAGCTGGCACCAGGACTCCTACTTCAGCAAGATTTTGATAATACTTAGACCTTCATTCGCAATATAAGAAGCACAGTCGCATAAGTGACTGCAACGTTAAGACCTAATATTTGATCTACCACGTTAGCCAGGATAATTACTACTAGAATGAGTAACTTTCTATCCTATCCGAAAAGTGATTTACGCGAACACAATCAACCATTCTTAATTGCTTTGAAAATACCTGTGACAATCCCTAATGCCAACAACAATAACAACAAGTGGAGAAACTTGACTTCTCCAAATAAATAAAAGTGTCAGCTTCTAAATAACTCAATTGTTTCTCTCTCTCATTTTCTGTTCATCTCCTTATTCATAATAAATTTGATCCCCTTCTATTTTTGGCATTAAAAAAGCACCTCTTTTGAGATGCTTCATAGCTATTAGTTTACTTATTACAATTTCGGTTTTATAAATTGATATATAGATTGAAAATTTTGCCCTTCAAGCACAACATACCGTGCACTACTTTCATTTACGAGAGTTAAACCCTTACCGTCCTCAAACAAATAAATAGAATAGACGTTTTCGGCTAACGTCAATCTGATTGAAACTGATTGAACGAAATCAATTAACCCTGTTTTCCAATTAAATGAATGAAAAAGATTTTTCAGTTCCTTTTGTTTTTGCTCTGACAGATTTAAAATCTGATCAGGGACATTTTCTTCCAACAGCTTATCATTCCCTATTGCTCTTGCCAGTACATGATTAGATACTATTTTGTGATTTGAATTGCTTGATACAGCAATAACTCCATTTGCATAACCTACTGAGCAAAGAAGAATTGTTGTGGTGAATAGAAGATGTGCTATCTTTTTTCGCATCGCATTCACACTCCTTTACTTAGTTAGTCGTTTAATAGCTTCAAATGGTTACATAAAAACCTAACTATGCGCTAGGCTCTTCCATGATTTTAGCAGCTATCTCATTTCTAACAAGTCCTTCTAATCCCGTAATGGCTTCATTTCCGGAATAATGCTCTGCGGTATATATAGCCATTGATGTTAATACTCCGCTCGTCATTACTATACCAGTAATTAAAGACAAAATTCCTAACCACTCAATAGCTATCCGCATTCACTAAACCCTCCCTTTTCTTACATTATTATACAATATTTCTATGAGAAAAAACACCTACTTTTGTGTAGGTGCTTACAATTAATATTTTTCACTATTATTTAACTAATGCAACTCTCAAATTAACACCATATTCCAAATATCCCTTTAAACAAGTTAACATATAAACCCATCCCTCTTTGTTATCTACCAGTTTAAGTATTAACTCATCATCATTTTCGTTAAAACCTTCCTCGATCACTTGAATAATTGTATCGGAGTTATTCAACTCTTCTAATGTAATTGTAACAATATAACCTTCATTCCACTTAAAAACAAGTTTCTTGTTTGTCACAACTTCTATTATTTCTATATCCCCTTTAGCATCGTATTCATCGTATCTTAATGTAATCGTCTTACCCTGTTCCCACCTTTCAGAACTGGATGAAAACCAAAAATTACCGATCTTTAATGGATCTACAAAGGCTTCAAACACCTCATGAGTTGGCTTTAATATTTTCATTTTTGTTATGTTCTTCAATATCCTAAACAACTCCTTTTCTTTTGGGTTTAGATTACTCTTGTACACCACTCTATCATATTGACTTTTGTATCCCTTCTTCTAAATTGCTATTTTGAGCTATGAACTAAATTTCCTCATCAGCAAGCTACCATAATACTTCACTTTATCTTTTCTTTTTCCTTTTTCTCTTTCTTGGATAAGTGTATCTAATTCTTCATTAATGTGATCAATGTCTTCCTTCGTTAGTTCGTTAAGTAGGTCTTGATGGGATGTATTTTTTAGCATTTTACCTCCCTCCCACTATGACATATATACTATTACTTTCGACAAGAACTGTTAAATCCCTTCCATAAAATACAATTTGCATAAAATTAATATTTGAATATACAACAAGAACGAATGTTCCTGTGATAAGGTGAATATTTTGAGATATATAACTGACGAAGAATTCAAAATTGCAAGTCGCTATTTGTTCTTGTCTATGGCTATTGATATTATTCAGAAGGATTTAAATACATTAAGAGAACAACAGTATATTTAAGATCAACGAGCTTTATCTTAAACTCCTGGAATCGATTGAGAAAAAAGCTATTGAGGAAAGACGTGAACTGAAGCAACAAATGCATATGAAACATTTAAAGGTGTTACAGACAGGTAAAGACGACATGTTTACGGAGTACACTTTTTATTCTAAACGTAAAGAGGAAAAACGGAATTATTTGAGTCAATTAAGTTGAAAACGGTCAACTAAGGTTGTCTTTTTTTATTACAAAAACTTTTATAATTGATCGTATAACTAGGAAAAACAAACTAATGATAAAGATAACTATCTAAAAAAAGGAGGCGATATAAATGAATACACTACAACGTATTGCTTAGCATTAGTAATTATTGGTGGTATAAACTGGGGCTTGCATCTATATTTGGAGGACAAGATGCTGCACTTTCCAGACTAATCTACACATTAGTAGGAATCGGTGCTTTATGCTGTTTACCCTTATCGTTCGCAGATGAGTCTAAGAGAGACATTGAAGGAAGTCAAAATTTAGCTTATTCTACTGAGTTTGCAGAGGAAAATGAGCTGTCTGAATTTAACAATAAATTTTACTGGGAAATTTTATTAAAAACACCCCTCTTCTTTTTCTAAAAAAATTTTAAGAAGAAGGATGAAGCTTGGTTAGAAAAAGAACCCAAATAGTCTTCGTACAAAATCTATTATTAAAAAGATAACTAATAGACCTAATACTATTTGTGAGAGTATAGCCTGGTATGTCAACACTAAATCGGACAATTTTTTAAAGGTTCATCAACTTGTATTCAGTAGGTGTTAAATAATTTAGAGATCCATGAATTCGAATGTGGTTGAACCAATGAACATAATCAAAAAGTTCAAGGTCAAGTTCGTGTTGGTTAGTAAAATAAGCCCCTTTGACAAACTCTGTTTTGATGGTCTTAAATGTAGCTTCTGCAACGGCATTGTCATACGGCGTTCCTTTTTCGCTCAATGAACGCTCAATACCAAACGTTTCTAATGCCTGATCAATAAGTTGGTTCTTAAACTCACTGCCTCTATCCGTGTGAAACAATTCAAGATGATGAAGATTGTATGGAACGGATGCAAAGGCACG
>NZ_JAGFVL010000054.1 GCF_017599345.1 Gracilibacillus suaedae | reverse complement strand
AGAGAGCGTAAAAAGTTTTGTGTAAATGGTTATACTTACCAAAAAGGAGATGATCATTTATGCAAGACTTTTTTTATGACAAAACGATTAAAGAACTAACGAAGGATTGTCGTACAGTAGAGGATGTTCAGGAGATGATGAAGCAATTGTTTAAAGACACGCTTCAACAGGTATTTGAAGCCGAATTAGAAGAAGAATTAGGCTACCAGAAACACAGTATAAAAGGAAATAACACAGGTAATAGTCGAAATGGGTACAGTAAGAAAGGGATCCAATCAAAGTTTGGAAAAGTAGATCTTCATATTCCAAGAGATCGAAATGGCGATTATGAACCGAAAATTGTTAAGAAACACGAAAAGACGGTAAACGGAATTGAAGAACAAATATTAGGGTTATATGCCAAAGGGATGTCCACAAGAGATATTGAAGATCAAATGAGAGATGTGTATGGCATCGACATTTCTCCTACATTGGTTAGTAAAGTTACCGATAAAATCATGCCTCTGGTGACCGAATGGCAAAATCGACCGCTAAATCGTGTTTATCCGATTGTTTTCTTAGATGCGATTCACTTCAAGGTTCGGAAAGAAAATCGAATTGTCAATAAAGCAGCTTATACGGTATTAGCGATTAATATGGAGGGCCAGAAGGAGATTTTAGGTATCTGGATTGGCGAAAGTGAAAGTTCTAGCTTTTGGCTTGGTGTATGTACCGATCTAAAAAATAGAGGGGTGGAAGATATCTTAATTGCTTGTAAAGACGGGCTTTCTGGTTTTTCTGAAGCTATAAACTCAGTCTTTCCACGCACAGAGATACAACTTTGTGTGATTCATCAAATCAGAAATTCCATGAAATACGTTTCCTACAAAGAACAAAAAGTGGTGATGAAAGACTTGAAGAAGGTTTATCAAGCGCTCACTTTAGAAGAAGCAGAAATGGAGTTTGCGACATTCAAAGAAACTTGGGGCAAAAAGCACCCTATCATCATACGCTCTTGGGAACAAAACTGGTTAGAATTAACGACATATTTTCAGTATCCACACGAAATACGGAGAGCGATTTATACAACTAATATCGTAGAAGGCTATCATCGCCAACTGCGAAAAGTAACAAAAACAAAATCAGCCTTTCCATCAGATGAAGCTTTGCGCAAAATGATTTACCTTACTACGATGGCAATTTCTAAAAAATGGACTATGCCGATAAGAGGATGGACAGAATGTATATCACAACTTGCCATCTATTTTGGAGAGAGGCTAGAATCGGAGCTGTCACTATGACCTCTAGTAGAGTGCCGGCTTGACATGGAGCCTCTGCGGGCGTGATGGTTTGGCGATGGAGATACCTTTAAAAAACAAAGCTATCGCCAACGGAAAAGATGAGTGTATCACGCCCGCCTCTCCACGTAAAGCCTTTAGATGTTAGTTGAGTGCAATTCCCATTTACACAAAATAATTTATACTCCCCGTAAAAACCCATTATTTTAATTTGAAGTAATTATTGAGAATAACAACTCCAGCTATGAGTTGCACCTACTCTTATATCTTTAATCACAATACCTTTTCCTTTTCTATTACAAGCGGTTAGGAGAGAAGCACCTAGCGCAGGTACAGCTACTATTAAAGCAGTAATATAAGTAGGTTTCTTAGCAAACTTCTTAGCAATTGCTGCCATCAACCCCCAAAAAGTTCCATTAACTCCAGCTGCCGCGGCTATATCTTTTACCTGTTGGTTACTTAGATAATACTTATAGACCCCGCCGAGCGAAGCAGCTTGAATTGCAGCTGTCTCTGAACTGTTCATCTCATAATCGTTGGAAACTTCATTAATAAAGTTTAAAACCTCTATTTCAACGTTTTCACCATAATTTATGTTCAGTTCATCTACTTTTTCCTCATACAAAAAATAAAACTCTTGTGCAGCTTGGCTCAATTTATTAATCTCTTCTTTACTATTTCCTGATAGATTCTCCATATCTAATTCACTTTTTTCTATTTCGTTAATTATACCTACCACATTATGTACCTTATCAATATCTCCTTGGTTAAAATTCACTATCTTTAATGAATTTCCCTCCACATCTTGATTAGTTTGAGCAGAAACAGGACCTCCTATAGTGAAACTAAAAACTGTAAAAACTAATACTAGTAATAAAAAAATCTTTTTCATTACCACACACTCCTTTACTTTTTTATAATACATTCTAAATATTACCATTTAACAATTGTAAAATCTACTATTTAATTTATATATTTGTAAAATTGTAGATTAGAGGAAATTGATTCAATTAAATAATTAGTTTATAATAAATAATGTATTAACATTAAATAGCATTTGAAAAGGAGATTATGCATGCTTTTCAAACAAGATAAAAAAGCAAATACCAAATATGCAGATATTGCTTGCTGGGTTACCTTTACATTCTGGGGAATAATCTTAATTATCAATTCTTTATCAGAAATTTTAACCAAGAAACCTCTTATTAAACACTCCTTGACAATTTTATTATTCGGTTTGTTTTTGTTTTTTTTAGTTGAGTTTTCTCTTAGGTTTTACAAGAGAAAAGTGAAGAATTAACATATGGATAGAACCGCTGGAAATACTTGTATTAAATAGTTATTATAAGGAGAAAGATTTAAGGAGCGCTTTTCCATGGCGCTCCTTTTGTTAACTACATAGATATTGTATTGGAATAATTAAATAATAAATGATAAATGATAAACTCTTATATATTTCCTAATTAAAAGGGTGTTGAATCTATGGATTTTTTCCAAGACTTAATATTATTAATATTTATAATATCTACAATCACTTTCTTCATAGTTAGTATTTATTTGCTGAAACAAATTAAAAACAACCAAGAAATACTAATTGAACAAAACAAAAAATAGAACTTCTAAAAAAGAATAGAAATGACTTCTGATGTCATTTTAAAACTAAGAAAAAACACAACTTATTAGTGATGGGCGTTGGAGAATGGTAGTGTTCATCTTGGCACTGCTTTTTTAGTATGGATAAAATTATAAAAAATATGATGGTTTTGCAGGAATTTTGTTGGTTGGTATAGAAATACTTTGTAATGTGTCCATTAGGTTGTCATAAGGAAGATTTATACACTGTTTGTGCTACAATTGGATTATCAATTGTGGAATTGTTTGTTTATAGTAAATGACTGTTAATTCAGTGAAGTCTTGGTTTAGAAGGAGAATAATCAAATGGAACGTAAATTAAGAAAATCAAGTATATATGGATTACTATTAGGATTGGCTATCTCTATTCTGTTTGTTAATTATAAAGATGTTACAGAGGTCAACAATGGCGTTTATCAAACTACATATAAACCTGTAATTGAATACATAGTATCAATTTTACGTTTTGGCATTATAGGAATGTTTTTTGGTCTATTTATTGGTTGGAATTATTATGAAAGTAAACAGAAAACAGAAAAAGAAAATTCTTATTATCTTCCATTCTTTTTTGTAGTTTTTCTCGTTTCACTTATTTTGATGGTTGTGTATGTGTGGTAACAATTTATTGCTAACAAATGTTCTAGTTAATTGTATTAGTAATACTAAAAATTAATATTATTTAAAGCCCATGTTTCCACGCTGGGCTTTTTACGTATCATACAGATATTATACTAATTGTGATATAGTGACCTTAAACTAACGGGCAGGTTTGTGGAATAAAGAATTTAGTTTTATCTTGGTAAATAGAACGTTAAGAATAAATGTTACAATGATAGTGGGGGGAAATAATATGTTAACTAGTTTTGGAGTACCTGGCATAATAATCCTATTGATTATATTAGCAGTGTTTGTTGGAATAGGAATGCTTATATTTATGGCTATTAAAAAATAATTAATTCTTAAATTAATGAGTCGTTAATTGAATTACACAGTTTACATTTAAATATACATTCAAGCCCAGGTTTTCCACACCTGGGCTTTTGTTAACTACATAGATATTGTATTTGCGACTTACTACTTAAAATGTACCTTTATTGAGTTGTCTTTGTAACTCTTCAACCACAAGTGAAGGACGGCTTAACTTTTTATCATAAACAGCCTCCTGAAGTTGTAGTTGTGGTGGTTGTTTCTTCAGTTTCCTCTTTTATTATTAGCCTACACTGGGTTAAGAAAAGGAGAAGCCCTTGGTTTAAAATGGGAAGACATTGATTTTAAAAGTAAAACTCTAACCGTTAAACGTACTCGAGATCAGCATGGAGTACGATCTCCTAAGACTAAAAATAGTTACAGAAGTATTCTGATCGATAATGAACTTATCAAGAACTTGGAGAATTATCACAAGTGGTGTGTTGAAATGAAATTCAAGCACGGTCAACGCTTAGATAAAGAAAAAGATTATGTGTTCATATCTTCCCATTGCGTTCCGGTATCTTTTAACACCTTAAACAATGTATTTAGTCGAATATACAAACAGTTAGAAAAGGAAGATATATATATTAATACAATCACTCCTCATGGTTTGCGACACACATATGCAACAGTTTTAATCAACGAAGGTATACCACCAAGAACCGTTGCGGACCGTTTAGGAAATACTGTGGAGATGGTGTATAGAGTTTATGCTCATACCTTAAAAGAAATGGAAGATAAGGCAGTATCTGTGTTTAGCCAAGCACTTGCTGGGGCTAATATTGGGGCTAAATAAATTTATTAGCTCCAAACCCCATGTTTATCAAGCACTTTCAGTTTCTATGTATATTACTTCTATTATGATAAAAAAATCAAATTTAGCTACCCATAATTTGATTTTAGTTAAAATGGTTACAAATTCTTCAAGTTCATTATTTTTACATTAAACACTTGTTTAAAGATTTATTGGACACTTTTAAAAAAGCTGTCATAGCGAATTCTATGACAGCTTGAGCGCTTGCTTATTCTGTTAGGGTCTCGATTGCTTTGTCTATTTGGTAATCATCTTCGTTGTTTCGGATTTTCTCGATGATCGTTGTTTGCAGTACTTCTGCTGTTTTTTCATCAACTTCACCTGTTACATTCAGATCCTGATCTTGCTGGAATGCTTCTACTGCCGCTTGAGTTTCTTCATTAAAATAGCCATCTGTTCTTCCTGGCTCATATCCTAATCCTTCTAGCATAATTTGAACATTTTCAATTTTGTCGTCACTCTGATTAAAGGTTAATGGTTCCTCAACCTGAACAGGATTGGTGTAATAATAATCTGGCATTTTTTGTTCAATCGTTGGTTCTACGCCTACTTCATGGATAGAATTACCTTCAGGGGTTAACCATCTCATTCGAGTGATTTTTATTGTACTACCGTCCCCCATTGATACAGTCTGTTGAACAGTTCCTTTTCCAAATGATGTTTCGCCAACAATATCATAATCTAATGCTTCATTTAATGAAGCGGCTAAGATTTCAGAAGCAGAAGCACTACCTTCATTAATTAATGTGACAATTGGATATTCTTTAGTAGAGCTTATGTCAGAGAAATATCTTGTTTTCTTACCTGAAGGATCCTCAATCTGAAGATAAGGGGTATCCTCAGGAACAAAATTACTTAAAATTTCTTGGACAGAAGGTAACAAACCACCTGGGTTACCTCTCACGTCAATGACTAATCCATCAATACCTTGTTCCTCTAAATCCGCTAATCCATTCTCAAAGTCACTAGCAGTATTCTCCGAGAATGAAGTTAATTCAATAATGCCAATTAACTTTCCATTCTCTTCTCTTGTATTGACATAAACCGTTTCTAACGGTATTGCATCTCTCGTCAGTTCTACCTCTAACAAATCATCTACACCAGGTCGTCTGATTTCCAATACGACCTGTGAACCTTTTTCACCACGGATTTTATTGACAGCTTCATAAAGGTCTAATCCTTCCACACTTTCCCCATCAACAGAGAGGATTTGGTCATTAGGCTTTAAGCCTGCTTTTTCAGCAGGAGAATCCTTTATCGGTGCAACGATCGTCACATTTCCCTCTGTCATCGATACCTCAGCACCTATTCCTTCAAAGGAAGACTCAATTTGTTCATCAAATTGCTCCATCGTTTCCTGATCCATATAAACACTATAAGGATCATCAAGAGATTGAAGCATACCTTGAATCGCGCCTTCAATTAATTGTGTATCCTCAACTTCCTCCACATAGTTTTCTTGAATAATGGAAAACGCATCTACTACTTTAGACATTTTTCCCATATTTTCTTCTATCGTTTCTTGTTGATCAGCAAGTTCTGTTAGCAAATCCCGATCTGAACTTGCTAAATTGCCGCTAGGGCTTGTTCCATCTGCAACGAAACCCAAGCCTACATAAGTCCCAACGGCTCCTAAAGCAATTGCAACAACCAAAAATAACACGAGATACCTTTTTCTAATATTCATTATTCCACCCCATAGCCTTAAATAAAATGAGACTTCTGTCAGTGCGGGTACCATCACTGATAGATAGCGTCTGTTGACTCCCATACACTTATTCTTTGTATAGCTCGAAGCTTCATGCAGGGAGGTTATCAACACCTAGCACCTTGATAAAAACTTCTCTACTTCTATATTATGAAGGTTTAAAAAAGACATCACAAGTATTTTGTGATGTCTTTTGTTTTTTACTACTGTAATTTATATGTAGATTTAAACTATCAAACTCAATTAATGTAATTCATCGGGTTCACAGGGTTTTTATATCCACCAGGATGAATTTCAAAATGTAAGTGTGTCGCAGTAGAACTACCTGTAGATCCCATAATAGCGATTTGTTGTCCCTGTTCCACAGATTGGCCATTCGACACTTTCATACTACTCAAATGTGCGTATAAAGTTGTATAAATTTGACCATCGATTGAATGAGTAATCATAATTGTATTGCCATATCCACTCATCCAACCAGCATAAGATACAACACCACTAGCAGAAGCTTTGATATTTGTGGCACCTTCAGCTCTCCAGCCAAAATCTGTGCCATTATGAGGTTTTACAACTTTATCTATTGGGTGTAGTCTGTTTGGATCAAAAGGTGAAGTCACTCTACCTGTTGTTGGCCTAATAAATTTTCCATTTCCCCCACTGACACTAGCACCCGAATAATTACTGCTTGTTTCTTCTTCTTTTGCTAGTTGCTCTAACCGTTGTTTTTCTTTTTCAGCTTGCTCTATTGCTTTTTGTACAGAGGCAGCATTAGCATCAATTAATTGTTGTTCTTCTTCAGCTGTTAATTTTATTTCGTTTAACTCTTCTTCTTCTATTTCTAGCTCTTCTATTAAATTTTCCTTTTCATTCATTTGTTGATTTAAGGTTCCTTTGATTTCATCTAATTCTTGTTTTTGAGCTACAAGTGTAGACTTAGTATCTTCTAGTTCTTGTTTATTTTCTTCTAGAGATACCTTTTTTTCTTCTACTTCCACCTTATTTTCTTCCAGTTGTTCTTTATCTGACTCTTGTTCTTCCATGATTTTCTTATCAGAATCCATGATTTTCGTTACTGCTGTCGCTCGGTTAATAAAATCTCCAAAGCTTTGGGCACCTAGTATTACTTCTAAATAACTTGTGTTACCACCATTCTGTTGAATAGCGCGTAACCTGTTTTTTAATAATTCTTCTCGATCAGCAATTTTTTCTTCAAGTTGTTTAATTTCTTCGTTTAATTCCTCTATCTCTTCTTCTGTTTTTGCTATTTCATCTTCAGTTTCTGTTATTTTATTATTTGTTGCTGTTATTTCGTCTTGTTTTGCTTGTAATTTAGCTTGTGTGTCAACTATATCACTATTAATTTCATCCATTTCACTTTTTGTCTCTTGTTGTTCTTCTTGATTTTTATTGATTTTTTTCTCTGTTTCATTTACTTTACTTTCTACCTCATTAGCTTCTTGATTAATTTGATCTTTTTTCTCTTCTAATTCATCAAGTTTTTTATCCAATTCATTCGCTGATTCAGCAAAAACAGAGGTTGAAGAGAAAATGGTACTGATGACAAGTACAGTTAGGATTAAATAACACCGTTTCATAGAATTTCCCCTCTCTAATCTGACAATTTCTCGTATTCTATTAAACTTTTAAGAATTTACGGACACTCATAAGACTTCCCCATACACCAATAGAAGCACCGATACCAACAATAATAAGGGAAATTTGCAATGCAAATGGATAGAAGTCCAAGATCGTCACAAAATTAAACTGCTGCAATATTGCCATATTCTGTGTTAAGAAATAGTAACCTATTAGTATCACAGCTATCGGAATAACACTTCCCAATACACCTAAAAACATGCCCTCCACAAAAAATGGCCAGCGGATAAAGTTATTTGTTGCACCCACCAATTTCATAATACCAATTTCTTTTTTACGAGCTAAAATTGTAATTTTGATCGTATTAGAAATTAAGAAAATGGCAGTGAATACTAATGCTGCGATTAGAACTAGTCCTACATTTCTAGCATATTCATTAAATTTAAACAGGGTATCTACATATTCTTGTCCATAATTCACACGATAAATAAAATCAAACTCTTCAATTTCTGCTGCTATTCTCTCTGTTTCAAGCGGGTCTTCCGCTTTCACTATGAAGACATCATTTAACGGATTATCCTGTTCATATAACCCCCATGCTTGTCCTTGTTCCCCCATGCTGTCAATTAAATTCTCCAATTCTTCTTCTTTTGTCGAAAAATCTATACTTTCAATACCATTAATGTTGTTAATATTTTCTTCTAATTGATCTACATCACTTTCTTCAGCAGTTACCTCTATTAATGCTTTAATCTGAACATCATCTTCCAACTCATTCGCAATGTGATTTAAATTCAGCATTAATACAAGAAATACTCCGACTAGAATTAACGTGGTCGTCACGGCACCAATAGATGCGATAGTCATCCAACCATTGCGCCACGTGTTCCTAGCACCTTCTTTGAAATGTCGCTTTAACGTACTAAACTTCATATCCATACTCTCCTCGATGCTCGTCACGTACAATCATACCGTCTTCCATAGCAATGACACGTTTTTTTACTGTATTCACAATTTCTTTACTGTGCGTTGCCATTAAAATCGTTGTACCACTTGCATTAATTTCTTCTAATATTCGCATGATTTCCCATGATGTTTCCGGGTCTAAATTACCAGTAGGCTCGTCCGCAATTAATAGGGACGGATGGTTTACCATCGCTCTTGCAATAGCAACACGTTGCTGCTCCCCACCTGATAATTCATCCGGAATAAAGCGGGCTTTATTTTTTAAGCCTACTTGATCTAGTACAGACATCACCCGTTTACGAATGTTCTTTGGTGATTCTTCAATAACTTCCAGAGCAAACGCAATATTTTCATAGACTGTTAATTTAGGTAATAAACGAAAATCTTGGTAGACAACACCAATATTTCTCCGGAAATAAGGTACTTCCTTCCACTTTAGTGTCGTTATATCTGTATTGTTCACGACAACAGAACCTTTTGTTGGTACCTCTTCTCGAAATAACATTTTGGTGAAGGTTGATTTCCCAGCACCACTATGTCCAACTATGTAGACAAACTCTCCTTGCTCAATAGTTACATCCACTCCATTCAGAGCAACAACCCCATTAGGATAAGTCATATATACTTCTTGCATTTTTATCATAAAGTAATCACCTTTTTATCGTTTTATCTAACAATTCCTCGAATGATCCAAATCAAATTTCGACGATCTATTCCACACTGTTTACATTATAACATCATTTTCGATATTTTTTACCTTATTTTTTATTACAATTTTATTTCAAGATGTTAAGAAACAATAACTTTCATACCTAAGTCCAGGGTTTGAATCCAGTTAATGGAAACTATCGTTTGAACCCTTCTCCTAGAACTTCTGTAGCATTCATCGCAATAACAAAAGCATCTGGATCTATTGATTTGACAGCACGTGTCGTTTTACTGAATTCATTTTGCTGAACGACACACATCAACACTTTTCGATCTTCATCTGTATAACCACCAAACCCTTTAAAAATAGTAACACCTCTATCAATATCATTCAACAAAATTCGACGAACTTCATCAGGTTGGTTCGTTATAACCATAACATTCTTAGAGGTATTAAGACCTACTTGCACAAAGTCTATCGTTCGGCTCGTAATAAATAAACCGATTAATGCATATAACCCTTCCTCAAGTGAAAAGACAAATGATGCTGTTATAACGATTAAGCCATCAAACACTGCTAAACATACACCAAGTGGCAACGCAATATATTTATGTAGTATTTGTGCTGCTAAATCCATTCCACCTGTAGAAGCTTTTCCACGAAAGACAACACCAATTCCAATTCCGACAATCATCCCGCCAAAGATAGATGCCAGCAGTGGATCAGCTGTCGCTGGTTGCAAATCCCTTGTCAAAAATACATAAAATGGTAAAATAATCGTACCTACTAGGGATTTTGCCCCGAAATTTTTCCCTAAAATTACAATACCTGCAATAAATAACGGAATATTCAGCCCCCATTGCACAATCGACGGTTCCCAATTGAATACTGCCTTTGTGATTGTACTGACCCCCGCTACACCACCTGACGCAATATTATTTGGTAATAAAAAAAGGTTAAACGCGATGGCGACAAAAAAAGCACCTATTAATACAAAAGAATAATCTAAAATTTGCCGTAACCAATTCGGCATTTGCTTTCTCCGATATCTTGCGATCATGTTGCATCACTCCTCATTTGTTAATAACACAGTAAAACGAGCAAAAGGAGAGCTTCCCCTTTTGCTCGTAGTAAAAGATACTATAAATAGAGATGTCTAGCGCCGAGTGACCAGAAACTAGTCGCACTAGACTTTTCTTATTAATTCATTACAGAACGTAGATAAGCGTCAATAAAGTTGTCTATCTCTCCATCCATGACCGCTTGTGTGTTTCCTGTTTCATAATCTGTACGGTGATCTTTTACCATGGAATACGGATGGAAGACATAAGAGCGTATTTGACTGCCCCAGCCGATTTCTTTTTGTTCTCCACGAATTTCAGCCATCTCCTGTTGTTGTTTCTCAATTTCTAATTGATACAACTTCGCTTTTAACATTTTCATTGCTTGCTCTCTATTTTTGATTTGTGATCTTTCAGATTGACAAGTCACTACCGTGTTCGTTGGTAAGTGGGTAATGCGGACGGCTGAGTCAGTTGTGTTAACATGCTGACCTCCCGCACCACTCGAACGGTACGTGTCAATTTTCAAATCTTCGGTATTGATCTCGATATCAATATCATCGTCCAATTCCGGAGTTACATCACAGGAGACAAACGATGTATGGCGACGTCCGGATGAGTCAAACGGTGAAATTCGAACAAGGCGGTGCACCCCTTTTTCTGCTTTCAGATATCCATAGGCATTATGACCTTTGATTAGAAGAGTAACACTTTTGACCCCGGCCTCTTCACCTGGTAGATAATCCAATGTTTCTACTTTAAATCCTTTTGCATCTGCCCATCTTGTATACAAACGTAAAAGCATGCTTGCCCAGTCCTGTGATTCCGTACCACCTGCACCTGGGTGTAATTCCAATATGGCATTGTTCTTATCATATGGTTCACTTAAAAGAATAAATAATTCAAATCGATTAAGTGCATCGGTAAGAAATTGCACTTCATTTTCCAATTCCTCACGAAGATCGTCATCATTTTCTTCTTTGACTAATTCATAAGATACTTCTGCATTTTCCAATGATTCTTCATTGTTATCAAAAGCTTGTACTAGCTCTTTTAAACCATTTGCCTCATTGATTATTTTCTGGGCCGCTTGTTGATCATCCCAAAAACTAGGATCTGTCATCATCTCATCCAACTCGGCGATACGGGCTCTCTTGGCATCTAAGTCAAAGAGACCCCCTGAAATCCGCTAATCGCTTAGCCATTTTATCTAATTCTTGTTTAATTTCTACTAGTTCCATCTTTCTTCCACCTCATTTAACCTTATCTTCCATGACATTGCTTATATTTCTTACCACTGCCACAAGGGCAAGGTTCATTTCGTCCTACTGTTTGTGCTTTGACAAAAGGTCTTTTCACTTTTTTCTTCTGTTGATCCCCACCAGAAACAGCCTGAGTATCTTTCACCACTGCTTCTCGTTTTAAATTTTCACGAATTTGGGCTTTCATTACATATTTCGCTACTTCTTCATTAATGACATCAATCATCTGTTCAAACATCGCGAAACCTTCCATCTGGTATTCGCGCAACGGATCATTTTGACCATATGCCCTCAAGTGAATACCTTGACGAAGCTGGTCCATTTGATCGATATGGTCCATCCATTTCGTATCTACTGTACGAAGAACAATGACTTTTTCAAATTCACGCATTCTCTCTGACGTAAATTCTTCTTCTTTTTGATCATATTTTTCCTTGATTTTGGACATGATCAAATCGGTTACTTCATCTTTTTCTTTACCTTTCAGATCATCTTCGGTAATCCATTCCTCTTCAAGTAGAGTAGCATGGATATACTCGATTAAACCAGTTAAGTTCCAGTCCTCTGGAATATCCTCTGCCATATAGGTATCAACAGCATTTTCCACTGTTGTTTGTATCATTTGTTCAATAATTTCACGTAAATCATCAGAATCAATCACATCAAATCGTTGTTTGTAAATAATTTCACGTTGTTGACGTAATACATCATCATACGAAAGAATCGTTTTACGTGCATCAAAGTTATTACCTTCTACCCGTTTTTGTGCGGATTCTACTGCACGTGATACCATTTTACTTTCAATCGGTTGAGTATCATCCATCCCAAGTCGTTCCATCATATTTTTCATATTGTCTGATCCGAATCGACGCATTAATTCATCTTCCATTGATAAATAGAATTGCGTTACACCTGGGTCCCCTTGACGACCGGAACGACCACGTAACTGATTGTCAATACGACGAGACTCATGACGCTCTGTACCAATAACAGCAAGTCCACCTAACTCTTTCACACCATCTCCAAGTTTAATATCGGTACCACGACCTGCCATGTTGGTAGCAATCGTCACGGCGTGTTTCTGACCGGCATTTTCAATAATTTCAGCCTCACGATAGTGATTTTTCGCATTTAACACATTATGTTTTACACCAGCTTTTTTCAACAGCTTAGCAATCAATTCTGAAGTTTCAACCGCTACTGTACCAACTAATACTGGCTGACCTTTTTCATAACGTGCTTTTATCTCCTCAACAACCGCTCTAAACTTACCTTCCATCGTTTTATAAATTAAATCAGCTTTATCTTCACGGATGATCGGCTTGTTCGTCGGAATCGCCACAACATCCATTGCATAAATATTGCGGAATTCTTCTTCTTCTGTTTTCGCGGTACCAGTCATACCTGCAAGCTTCTCATACATACGGAAGTAGTTTTGGAATGTGATCGAAGCTAGGGTCATGCTTTCGTTTTGAATTTGCAAGCCTTCTTTTGCTTCAATCGCTTGGTGTAATCCATCACTGTAACGACGACCCTTCATTAAACGACCAGTGAATTGGTCGACAATCACTACCTGGTCTTCTTCCACAACATAGTCCGTATCTCGGTGCATTGCAACATGCGCTTTTAAAGCTTGATTAATATGGTGCATTAATGTGACATGGTTCAAGTCAAAGAGATTTTCAATGTTAAAGAAACGTTCCGCCTTGTTCATCCCTTCTTCTGTTAACTGTACACCTTTTGATTTTTCATCATACGTATAATCCTCTTCATTTTTTAATGTGCGAACAAAAGAATTCGCTTGTTGATACATGCTTGCCGATTTTTGGGCCGTACCAGAAATAATAAGTGGAGTACGTGCCTCGTCAATTAAAATCGAGTCGACCTCGTCAATAATGGCAAAGTGTAATGGGCGTTGTACCATTTGTTCTTTGTATAACACCATATTGTCACGCAAATAGTCGAAACCAAATTCATTATTTGTACCATATGTGATATCTGCTTCATAGGCTTCTCTTTTTTCCTCTTTAGGCATTCCGTTTTGGTTAAATCCGACCGTTAAGCCTAAAAATTGATATAATTCTCCCATTTCTCTGGCATCACGATCAGCTAAGTAGTCGTTGACTGTGATAATATGGACACCTTTTCCGGTTATCGCATTTAAATATGCCGGCATCGTGGAAGCAAGCGTTTTTCCTTCCCCTGTCTTCATTTCTGCAATATTGCCATTATGCATCGCAATCGCACCGACTAGTTGTACATAAAATGGTCGCATGCCCAACACACGTTTTGCAGCTTCACGAACAACTGCATATGCTTCAACTAGGAGATCATCCAAAGTTTCACCATTTTGATAGCGTTCCTTAAATTCTTCTGTTTTATTTTTTAAGTCATCATCTGATAATAGCTGTATCGATGGCTCTAACGCTTCTATTTCATCTGCAATTTTTTCTAAACTTTTGAGTTGACGTTGGTTACCATCACCGAATACTTTCTTTAATAATCCACGCATTGTAGCCGCTCCTCTTTATCTTAAAATCGATACATGTTTTCTAAAATAAATTTCCATTCTCTATCATAACACTTGAATGATAAAAATTACAATAATCCGCTAAAAGAAAGGAGAAGCAATCGGAGGGGTTATGATTGCTTCTCGATTGAAAGGAAGAGTGGGGGTGATATCTCCCCCAAAAAAGGAGCTATCCTTTTTATAACACAGGTCCATCGCAAAGCAAAATGGCTGTTTTTTGATTTTCATATCTTGGAGGTAGTAGAAAATAAGGTTTATATTGTATGTTTTCTTGTTTTGATTAATTTATGGTCTTTTAAAAAGCGATTTTGCATTTTTTGATGAAAAAGATCACATTTGAGTAGTTGGAATCAATAAGAAAAACCGGGAAAACCCACCCGGTCCTGTTCAAAGTAGTTATTTTGACATGATTAATAGTCGTAACAACCGCTTCGGCTTGCCCACTTCGCTTTCCAGGGGGCGTGTCTTCAGCTAACTTTGCAAAGAAGATCGCTTTGCAAAGTGGATCTTCAGATCACGCTGATCCCCCAGGAGTCGAAGTGGCGCCTACGCTAAGTCATGCTTTACAATGAATGTATTCGCTAACATACTTGTTTTATTACACATGTTTAGAAAGCTCGAAAAGTTAGCTGTCACTAACGTTGTAGAATAGCTCCATAGCGAAGGCCGTCCGCTTCCACTCCTACGGGATGATTTT
>NZ_JAGFVL010000053.1 GCF_017599345.1 Gracilibacillus suaedae | reverse complement strand
ATCACATCTACTTTCGTCCCATGATCAGCGCGGCCTGCTTTAAAATATCATTTTCCATGGCCAGTTTTTGATTTTCATTACGAAGTTTGATTAACTCTTCTTGTTCTGGTGTGCGATTGTCTTTTTCTTGGAACGATCCACTTTCATGATACTGTCGAACCCACTTATCAAAGGAGGAAGGCGTCAGTTCATATTCTTTAATAATTTCTGCACGGGGTTTACCAGATGCATGCAGTTGTACCATTTGTTCCTTAAATTCTTTGGAAAAGCTTCTTCTCATTCTTCTGGTCATTTTAAAACTCCTCGGCTTTTATTTGAACCAAGTGTATCTGACCTTAACTAACTTGTCCAATCAAGTGTAACCGGTTCATGCAAAAGTATTTATAAATTGTGCTATTTGCATATACAGGACTTCCCCATTTTGTAATTTTAAATCTTGTATTTCAGAGGAAGAAGGGTTTGACGTTTTTAATAACAAAAACAGCCCTTTATTATTTTCTTCTGCAACCTCAATAAAGGGGTCATAACCATCTTGTCCTAGGAAGGGATTTACAGTAACCATATCTCCTGATAAAGAGCCATTTGTCAAAAATGCTTTAGCGTACACTTTTGAAGTTGAACCAATATCTCATCTTTTAGCATCATTAATCACAATTAAGTTTTTTGAACGAGCATATTTTATTGTCTCTTTCAAAGCCTTAATCCCATTGCTTCCATAGACTTCGTAATAAGCGAGTTGTGGTTTTACTGCAACTACGTGTTCACTAACCTCATCAATTACTAATTTATTAAATTCAATTATTGCATCACATATTTCCTCTGTTGTTTGTGTATTTCCACTTATCAGGAAACCCGGAAAATAATCAATATCAGGGTCTAATCCAACCACTAGAGCTGTATTTTTCCTAATACTGTGATCTATTAAAATATCAGCAAAGTTTTTCATATGTATATCTCCTTAGTTCTATTATAAACCTTTAGGTGGTCAAAGGCTTGAACTCCATTAGAATTGTAGTCAGTTTCAAATATGTTCCAAAAACGTAATACTTCCTCTCTTTCATTTCCAGTAAATAATGATGCGATACCAATAGTAACTGTCATTATTACAACCCACCCCCAAACATTAACTTTATGTGTAAATTTTAACGCATCTTATTGTACTAACCTGCCCGTTAGCGTTAAGATCAACACATCACAATCTAACAGTTATTCCTAATAACATTTTACCAGAATATTGCTTCGAATTTTTCAATCTCCAGATAATAAAAAGTCAAAATAAAGGTTGATACAAATTTACCATGTATAATTTGTATCAACCTTTTACTTCTAATTATACGGTTTCTGCCTATTGCGGAACGCTTAAATCATTATTCGATTGTCACATTATCAACGTATACAGCTGTTTGACCGCTACTATTATAAGAAGCTGTAAAATGAACTCCTATTTCTTTAATATTATTTAGGTCAGGAACAGTTGATAAATCCAATGTTAAGGTGGTTCCGTTTGAAGAATTGATTTTGACACTACCGTCATCAACCCATGTCCAGTCTGACCCCGATTTCATGAATAATTTAGCGTTTATACCGTCCCCAACATTTCCCCAATTAGCATGTTTTACCGTAGCTTTCAATTGTGATTTCCCACTAAAATCTTTGTGATCGATAAGGGATAAATAATGCTCCGATGAATTGCTTAATTGAACATCAGCTTTAAGAGAATGGTTTCCACTTGTTGCCCATTCATCTACATACCAAGGACCGCCAGAAACATTTTGACCACTCCAGTTTTGTATTCCTGATTCAAAATCATAAAGTGTTTCCTCAGGTCCAACTGGATTTTGTGGATCCTCCCCATTATCCGAGTCATCTCCTTCTTCGAATATTGGACTGATGGTTGAAGTAGCTTTTATACCATTGGATCCATTCACTACTCTATCTCCCCAAGATGTTAAATTATTTCCGCTCCAATCATTGGATAGATCTAAATACGCCCATTCAGATCCATTTCCCTTCCAAGACCATGCAAGCCAACCAACATTTGTTTGCTCTGAATAATTCAAAATCGTATCTTCATCTACATCTCCATTTGTATGTTTATGTCCAAATTCTCCTATGATCAAGGCTAGATCTTGATTAATCACATTGTCAATATTGGATTGAATAGTCGCAGCATCTCCCCCAGCATATTCATACATATGAATAGAGAACATTGTGTTTTCTAATGGGTCAGCATTAAATACCTCCTGTCCATAATCATGAATGGAGGTAGGATATTGCCCCCAACCTGCTGAGTCTACGATTAATGTATGTTCTAAACCTGCATTTCTTAGTTGAGGAATAGCTTGTTTATAACCATTAGCCCACTCAGATCCATCCCACGTACCGTACCATTCATTCGCGATATTAATTATTACTTTGTCTTCCTTCCCAATCAGTGCATCTTTAATATCTATCCAATAATTCACAGCACTGTTTAGAGCACTAAGGTCATCTGATCCGGTAACATCATGTACTTCTAATACGGCAATCAAGTTATTCTCTTCAGCTAATGATAGGAGGTTTTCAACAGTAGCAATGTCATCTTTCGTATACTGGCTACCATCCGATAACACAATTCTTACTGTATTTGCCCCTGTTTCTGCAATGGCGGGAATTGCAGTAGCAGAGTCACTTTTATACCAGGAGTGAGCATGATTTACACCTCTCATCACAAAAGGTTCACCTGTAGCATCATAAATATTGTTACCGCTTATATGAAATCCAGTTGCTGCTTGTATTTTAGGTGTGTTAATAAGAAAGAAAGACGAGATTAACAAGAAAAAAATCAAAAATGGGGTCTTTTTTGTCATTTCCATTCAATCACCTCATTAAATTATTTATTTTATCTCTTTCTTTTTTTATTTCCTCCCTTCGTTAATCAGAGAAAGAGATGAAATCAAAATAAGTTACGTCATTAGTGGATTATATTACCTAAACGGTAACCTAATATATACTTTGCATTTTAACACAAAAGTAAATAAATGCAATTAGTTTTAGACGCTTTCTAAAACTAATAAATTTCACTCATTAATAACTACATGTATTATATAGAAAAAATGGTGGTTTTATATTGTCATACATTAAGTTAATATTATCTAAAAATAAAGTAATCGACCAACTTATATTATTGTTTTTATCTAAAGGGATAAAAGAAATAAGAGAAAGTAAAAGGAGAAATATAACGGATAAATTATGCAATGGATTATTTCTTCCTATTAAACCTATGAGTGAAATGTCTGTTCTGAAAAGTAATATTATTTTACTATGGAGATTTTTTTAAAGAGAGGAATATACAGTAATTCAGAGTATTTTTGTTTTAAATTTGCCTTTTGAAATATTGTCCATACCATCGCTACTTATATATAACAGAAATGTGTAGATAAAAAATGCTATATAAGCTTCTTTATGACCTTTATAAATTTCTGTACATTATTACGGTATAAATTCTTTGTAGCAACATAAACTTCGCCTTCCCCAGTAGCTTTATCTTTAACTACAGTTTCATGCCAGTTCATTATATTAATTATTATTAATAGACTATACGTCACATCATAATGTAGACGCATTATATTTTTTATTCGTTACATACTTGGATACAAAAAGAGTAGTAGAACAATAAAAATATGATTTTTAAAAAGTGATCAGTAATTACGATCACCTTTTTTGAATCTCTCACTTTTTACTAAAAATTAATGGGTACCTTCGCACAACTTATTTAACTTTACGATAAACAGCACCAATAACCATTAATATCAAAATAGTAACTACAAGTATTTGACCTAAAGGAATATCATTCAGTTGAACTTCATCTTGACTTTTTTTATTCTCATTATGAGAAAGATTAGTAGACTTGTCTTCTTTTGCTTCTATTTTATTTAATTTAAATGATTGAATAACTTTCTCATCGTTATTGACAATATCCAATTCACCGTTTGATGTTACCTGTTTTTCGACCTCATTATTCAAAAGGTGTGTATATGCTAATTTTTCAGGCGTAATATATTGATCTCCTTCTAGATTAAAGGATGTATCTTCTGCAATATAAGATGTTTCATAATGATCGAATCCATAGTTTAAGAGATTGATAGTATCGTCATATATTCCATTCCTGTCATTACTTTTTAAAGTAATGACGATCAAACTTAAGTCTTCATTCTCTGCTGTTGTGGCTAGTGTATAACCTGATTCGTGAACAAAGCCATTTTTTCCTCCTGTAATATGCTCATAAGGAATTTCTCCTTTAAGTATTTTGTGATGAGTAATAATGGTAGTGTCCCACGCCTTTCCATTCCATTCCAATTCTTTTGTACCAAATATTTCAGCAAAAGTTTCGTTTTCGATCGCATAGTTTGTTATTTTTGCTAAATCTTCAGCCGTTGTAACATGTTCAGGATCAAATAAACCATGTGGATTCTTTAAATGCGTATTCTCAACACCTACTACTTTTTTGAGGTATTTATTTATGTCTTGTGCGAATTGCTCTTCACTTCCACTTAAATACTCAGCGATTGCTACTCCAGCATCATTGCCCGAATTGATTAAGAAACCTTTAATCAATGTTTCTAAACGAACTTTTTCACCTTCCTCTAAGAAGACAGTTGTCCCCTCTACATTCCTAGCACTAGCATTATTACTAATAGTCACGATATCGTTTAGATCCCCATTTTCAATTGCGTAAATGGAAGTCATAATCTTCGTAAGACTCGCAGGATACATGAGAGAGTCGGCATTTTTCTCATAGAGAATCTGCTCTGAATCTGCTTCCATAATTATCGCTGCTTCACTACGAATGCTGGGCAAATCATTCGATTCAGCCTTAACAGTTGGTAGAAATATAGTATTGATTACGATTAAAGTTGTTAAGAATATGGCACACCTTCTCATTGTTACTCTCCTATTACATGTACTTATGATATTTCATTCTAAATGAAATATATGAAAAAAGTGTGCAGATTTAGCATTTGTAATAGGAGCTTAAAATAGTAGAAAACCTGTAAAAATCGTGGATTTATTTACCAACCTAACAATAAGAACAAAGCTTTGATCTCCCTAAGGAAAAATCGCCATTTATTGATATCGTATATTCAATGATGCCACATTAGCTGATATCTCTATATAACCTATTATTTGATTAAAAACATTTAGCTTTTCATTTACAACTCCTTTATCGTATGCCATGTCACCTAATACGTATGAAACAAGATGCCATTCTTCCAAATAAAAATTTTTATCATCTATCTACAATTTTATTACCTATGATCGCATGTATTATTCTTAAACCCATAGTTCCCCCACTCATAAATAATCCTCTCATTAGGAATATTTTAACCTATAAACGTTTTCGTTTTAACAAGAAGGTATATGCCACTTACGTTAAAAAGGTAGCTTATCCTTTTTTTTGATAAGCTACCTTCCGCAAGTTAAAACTTATACCCTTAGCGAACCACGAAATCCTCTTGCACCATAGTAGGACTCTGCTCCGTTGTGGTAAACAAAGACCGTGTCATAGCGACGATCACAAAATAGGGCACCACCAAGTTTTCTTATATTATCAGGTGTTTGCACCCAGCTCGATGTTTTTTTATCGAAATCTTCGAGTTTCTGCAGCTCCCGGTATTGTTCCTCCGTTAAAAGTTCAATCCCCATAGCTGTTGCCATATCAATAGCACTAGTTTCTGGCTTGTGTTTTTTCCTTGACTCTAGCGCTTCCCGATCATAACAAACTTTTCTACGGCCTTTTGGGCTTTCCGCTGAACAGTCATAAAAAATATATTCATCTTTCTCTTCATCATAACCAACCACGTCCGGTTTACCGTCCGTTCTTTCCATTTCACTGAGCGTCCACAACTTTTCAGGCTTTGCTACTAACTTTGCCTGAACGTTAGCCCATTCCAGACCATTATGACGATGCATATTTTTTTCAAAACGGGATTGTAATACTTCAAGTAATTCTTCTCGCTGTTCTGTTGACAAGTCTTTCTTGGTCATATCCGCTTCCTCCTCATTCAATAGTATGTTTACTTTCGATTCTTCCTTCAGAATAGCATAATAGTACTCCCCCTACTATTCATTACCTTTTGGAATACATTTTCTTCATCAGTTTATAAGTCAAATGGATTTCTAATTAAACCTCGAATTAACCAAAAAATTATTCTAAATGGTAAAAGAATTAATTCTGGCAACCATACAAGTACATCAAATAGGAAGTCCCAAAATGTATATTCCCCGTTATTCTTCTGATTTTTTCTCATTTTTGCTTTCTTTTTATGCCACCATTCTTTCATTTCGAGTCTCCTCTAAAAAATTTTGGGCAATAATAGAAACTAATATATTAGGATCGCCTTCTTGAAAAATTCCAGCTATGATTTTAAAACGATATATTTTCTTCCTCTATATCAAAATTCATTTTCCCGTCGCGGTACTTTCCATACGTGTCGTCTTTTTCACCTATCAATAATTTTTCATTATAAATCTCTGCTACTTCAGTCCATTCAAATTCCTGACCATTCAAGTCTACTCTTAGTTTTATATGATGCCAAAATGTATGTCCATCTGCATATTCAACTTCACCAATCTCAAAGTCTTTTAATTGATAATTTTGTTCTTTCAATAGGTCTACCTTTTTCAAATAGAATTCTTTTGCTTCTTCTGTGGATAATGTTGTCCCCGCTGACAACATACTCTCATCAGCTTCTGCATCATAATCATAAAGGTGTAATTGTTCAAACGCTTCTTCATAATTTTCATCTTTAATTGCCTGATAATAATTTTTAATAATACTTTCCGCTTTTTGTTCTTCTATAAAATTACATCCTGTCACTATGAGACTTCATGTTAAAAATAACATTACCAGATGTGTTTTTTTCATATTATCCTCCTGCATATTTTATCATAAGAACAATTTTTTCTTTTTCTACTTTATATATTTACCTGATTCACTATCCTACAACATAGTTGAACAGGATAGCACTTTCTTTTTCCAGGAAGTAAACACTAACTCATTACCCCCACCACATAGCCAATACAAATATAGACCAACAAGAAGTAAACGACCCAATTATGACAGAAATACTAAAATATACTGATATGTTATCTTTTCCTATTTTTCGCCTTTTATATTGGACATATATCAAAACAAATGTACATAAATATAAAACAATACTTATTATCGTTAAAATAGTTAAGTAGAAGATGGGAGATATTGTAATAAAATGATCATTTAAAAAATAAGCCATTCCTTGACCATTTATTCCAAGTATAGTTGCCAAAATTAAACACCCAAATATGCTAGCATGAACTTTACTCATAACTTATCACCTCCAAAATGTGATCCTAATTGAAATCTACAAAACTATGGAAAAGGGCTTCTAAAAAAAGGTGATCTAAGAAATTTGATATATCTATTTGTGTTTTCTTTTGTTAAATAGGAATTCTATAACATTTTCTATTATCAAAATTTCACTCCCTTAGTAACAAGCGAATACCCCTTCTGTTTATAAAGTTATCTTATAAGGAACAACTCTATTTCTTTTGTTTGTTCTTCTTATCATTCGCTATGGAACCAATTCTTGGCGCATATCCAACTAAAAATCCTATACTTACACTTATAGCAATAGCTATTTTATTTCCTTTTTTCACTCCATAGACCTCCTTAAAGTATGTTACGATCCATCGTTTAAGTATGACGTTATAGAGTAGTTATTATTTATTCATTTGTGAAATAGCTCTCTTTATATCAAAAAATCCTATCGTTCCACAAGTCAAAACACCTAACACTAAAAGACCGGAAAGAAACCAATTCCCCCCCCCAGCCGCTGATGACACTATATAGACAACTTACCGCTATAACTAATGCTCCATATTTCTCTCTCCACTTTGTTAATTTCGAGGGACTTTCATTATCCAAGTAATCTCCACCCCTTGTTTTATTTATCGATCACCAGATTGACGATCTACATATTGAATTTCCGAATGCTTGATATAACAAATTCATCATCACTTTCTAGCCACGAGTAGAAACCTTTTAGAGTTTGTTCGAATTCCTTTGTCATTTCCAAAATTTTCTATGAAATCATTCAATATTTCATAATCCTTTCGATCTTGACCGAAATCAGGAATAATTGGTGTATGTTTCAGCAAAAAAAGAAGGTCTTCTGGTCTGTTAAAATATTCTATTGCATCATATTCAAAGCATTGAATGTCAGAAAAACCCGCTTTTTTCAGTTCACCAATATATCGTTTTTTTAATGCTCCGTCGGTTTGGTTATAAGCTTGCCCTCTGCCAAATGCTTTCTTTACATTTAATTTGTCTGCCTCGCTCACTTGTTCTGTCAAAAACCAACCATCGTTTTTTAGTACCTTAACTATTTCTGTTGCCGAAAATGGGGCGTGACAACATGAAACAATGTCAAAAAAACGAGCAGGGAATTGTAACTCAGCAGACGACATTTGAAAGAACTTTACGTTTTGTAATGTTGATTTCTGTAAATTAGATTGAGCTGTTTCCACCATCGAGTTGGATAAATCAATTCCAATTAAGAAAAATAACGAAGGGGCTATTCTTAATAAGTTTTCACCGCCACCAGTACCAATATCTAATAGTATGTCTGTTTTCGAGCATCTTTTCATTACTTCTTCATAAAAATCCCACTTAACACCTTCAGAGAAGGACTCTATATGACTAAAATCCCAACCATTTATTTTTCCGACCTTATCGTAAAAATTATCATAATTCATTTTTTTGCCACCTTTCAAATGTAAAAAAACAAGACTACAGTGCCTTGTTTTCATCGTAATATCAATGACTACCAACACTGTTCAAAATATAGGTTCTTAAAAAAGGGTATACTTCCCCCTAGACGGCTGGTACGCGTTTTTTCCAGCCCGAAAACCTAGATACTTCGAACAAGTTGGTTAGACATTCCATTCACTCCATTTGAAAGATTAGGTTAAATATAACAAATTTTACAGTGTATTGTAAACCTTTTCTAATTCTATTTCGTGGCATTTCATACAAAGTGCACCTTTCATCTTTAAAATATACTTAAATCCCATTGTTTTGCTATATGCCGGAGAAGTTTAATTCCTGCGATGCTATTGCCTTGTTTATCGAGCGCAGGACCATAGACTCCTATTCCACACCCTTCAAGGAAAGGAAGATCTTCGTTTCTTGCTCTAGGAGGAGAAACGGCAACGATTCCACCAGAGACACCACTTTTGGCTGGAATCCCGACATATGCAGCAAATTTTCCAGAAGCATCATACATCCCGCAAGTCAACATCAAAGACTTTGCTAACCGAGCAAATTGCTTTGGAATAATTTCTTTCTCCGTTTTTGGATCCCTACCGTCATTTGCTAATACCGTTCCTAAATGAGCCAAATCCTGAAGAGAAATTTCGATTGAACATTGCTTGAAATACGTTTCCAATGTCAGTTCTAGCTCTGATTCCAAATAGCCAGTTTCGACTAGATAATATCCAATAGCTCGATTTCGCATCGAGGTTTCCTTTTCTGATTCAAATACATCCATGTTTAATGGAGGACAGTACCCTAGAATTTTTTCCAACAAACTTAAAAGAGGCTCCAGTTTCTCATCAGATGTTTTGCCGTTCAATAGCGAAGTTACGGTAATTGCGCCTGCATTCACAAATGGATTAAATGGCTTTTTGAGCTGCTTCATTTCTAGATGCATAATGGAGTTAAAAGCCTGACCTGTTGGCTCCACATCAACCCGATCTAACACATAGGAAACGCCTCTTTCCATACATGCTACAATAAAGGTAAAAACTTTGGATATACTTTGTAGCGTGAAAGGAATATCAACATTTCCAGACTCAATCGTAACTCCGTTAATACCCATGATTGAAATTCCCAAGTGACTCTTTTCTGCTTGCTTTAAAAGTGGTATGTAGGAAGCAACTTCCCCTTCCTTCGTATGCTTCAAATAAAAATCCACCCAGTCATCCACATAATTTTGTAGCCATTCTTTAGTTAACCTTGTATTTTGATTAATAGCTCCTTGTACCAAAAAAACCACCTCATCAGGTAGTAGTTTGTGTATCTATTCGTGAAAGTTGCATGCCGAAAGAAAATAGTTAAAATTATTAAGTTCGGGACAACTGGTTACTCGTAGATTCAAACATTCGATTCATGGATATAGGATTCCCTTCCTTGGATAATTGTCTCGCTTCAGGGGATAGCTACTTCTCTTCCGGGGATGTGTGTTTCGGTTCCGGGGATAATTACCTCTCTTCCCTGGATATCAGCATGTATCCCTGGAAGCGAAGACTGTTTCCATGGAACAGAGAGCTTTCTTCCGGGGATATGTGTTCCGCTTCCGGGGATAGTTGCCTCTCTTCCCTGAATATTAGTATGTATCCTAAGAAGAGAGATACTTACCCAAGTAAAAACACGCACATCTTATAAAATGTGCGTGTACCCGAAGAAAATCAACCTCTAAATTCACCTTCCATAACCGTTTCCGTTAGTGGTCGACGATCAGACGGTTGTTCACGTTCTTGGAATTTTTCCTCTAATTTCTCTTTTTCATCCTGGTAGCCGATTGCAACGACTGCATGAATTGCATATTGCTCTGGGATGTTTAATACTTCACGAGCTTTATCTTTATAAAATCCACCCATTGCGTGAGTGATGAGCCCTTTTTGCATGGCTTGTAAAGCTAAATAACCCCAAGCAGTACCAGTATCAAAACCATGAGTTCCCCCAACTTCTGTATCAGAGATAATTAGTACATATACAGGTGCTTTCTCACACCAAGCAAGATTCCCATCCATAATAAAAGATTGAAACTTCTTGCGGTCCTCTTCTGTTCTCGCAATGATAAAACGCCATGGCTGCTTATTACTTGCAGATGGTGCCCAGCGTGATGCCTCCAATACTGACATCAATGTTTCTCCATCTACTGCTTGTTCTGAAAACGAACGAGGTGACCAGCGCTTTAAAAAGATATCATCAATTGGGTAGTCTGGTTTACGATAATCATTAATATTAATGTTTTTCACGATATATTTCCCCCTTTAACCTCACATTATATGCTAATTTGGAAGATATCTCAAAAATCACGATTTTGGGCAAATGTCATAACTTATAGTAACCATACTTAAAGGAGATAACATCATGAAAAGGTTTCTTTATTTTTGCTTCATCATGATTGTTGGTTTCGCCATATTTATTATCTGGTTATTATTTATTGTGCCATTGATCGGTTTAAAAACATTCATCATTTTAATGGTTTTATTAATACTCTTATTTTCAATCGAGATAATTTGTAAATAAATTGAATATTTTTGAAAATATATGGATTTTATAATGATTCTATAGTATTATATACATTGAACTAAATAAAATAAGGAAAGTGATGTGAAATCAGTGTATGATAAAGGCAAATTAGTCCGTAAATACCGAAAAGAACTTAATTGGACACAAACAAAATTGGCCCAAGAAGTAAATACGAGTGTTACAACAATCAGTAGGGTTGAATCAGGTAAATCCTACCCTTCTGATGAATTAATGTCAAGGATCCAAAAAGTCTTGCAAATTAAAGAACTTTCCCATCCAGAATACCATCTGCTCAATACTCAATTAACCTCCTGGAAACAAAGCATTAATCGTAGAAATTATGCGACCGCCAATAAATACTACAAAGAACTCAAAAAATTTCCTATCACTCATTTTTATAGTCAAATTATCACATATACGTGGTGCAATTTCCAACATGCCCTTAACCAATTTCAAATTGATGTGGCCGGAAAGTTTTTAGAGAGTGCTCAGAAGTATGCTGATACACTTACCCCTGCTAATAACTATCCTTTTCACAAATCAATCGGCTTATATTATCTATTACTCGACCATATAAAGGAGGCGTTCACTTATTTAAATATAGCCACTAACCAGAATCCTAATATGTATGAAAAAGATGGTGACATTCACTTATATTATGCTCTTGCCTATGATAAAATCGGACAAACCTTATGCTCTGTTTCCTATGCCTCTACTGCATTATCAATATTTCAGTCAACGTTAAACCAACCCAACATTTTATTGTCTCGCATCATAAAGATTAAAAGTTCACTTCGCTCGCAACTACCCATACAGGATATCCTTCAAGAGTTACATACCATTCTGGATAATTATACAAGCATACATAGAAATTACATCTTTTATTTATTAGGGACTGCTTACTTGAAAAATAACGATTTTGAAAGCGCATTAAAATACTGTAGAAAAGCAATCTACAATGAAAAAATGATTCCATTAAAAGTCATCTATATCTTTTTTAACGCTTTTATATACGCATTGCTTGAAGATAAGGAGATGGCATTAGATTTAATTGATGGCGGAAAATCGCTTAACAAAAATAAAAAGTATGACTACTATTTTTACTTGTTAAAAGGCATTATTCAAAGGATACATGGCTCTGAAAGTTATCGCAACAAAATAATAAACGAAATCATCCCCTATTTCCAGTTGACAGGAAATTCACTTGACGTGAAATATTGCCATGCTATTCTAGGAGATATTTATTACAAAAAACGTGTATACAAAGAGGCAGCAGATAACTTTTATGTTTTCCCTAAAAATTATTACATTTCAGAATTGCTAGCTAAGTACCCACAAAAGTGAAATTTTCCCACACATGATTTTTCATTCTTGAATCAGAATATCCATATAGGAGGTGTGTCAGATGGCGAAAGATGTTAAATGTGAGGTCAATAACTGTAAGTTCTGGGCTGAGGGCAATAGATGTCATGCAGATACTATCTATGTTGTCAGCCATACCGGAAAAAGTGCTGCCAATGAAAAAGAAACAGATTGCCAAACATTCGAACCGACCGTCTAACAGCCTTCTTTAATGACCTCAGCTAACTATGGGGGTTAGCTGAGGTTAAATCATTTACTACCTCATTTTTTCAGGTAAAGCAACAATGGACTCAATTAATGTATTGAGCTTTGTTTCGATACGGTGTAACAGATAAAAAGTTACCGCAACTGGAAAACCGAGATCTGTGATTAACGATATCCATGTTTGCTCCATGTGATGAACTCCTCTCCTTAAAGTAGTTGTTTTGTTCGGAAATTTTCAGAATGCTTTCTCCTTGAAACGTGCTTACATCACCTAAATGAAAAGGAGAGCTGGTCTGCTCTCCTTTTTGTTTCATTAGATTTCAATTTCGCTAACATTTCGCTCGACAATGCGGGCGCTTTTCTTGGCAACTAAATCACCGCCAGAAGAAAAGAAGGCATTTTCATTAAGAATGGTATCCATTGCTGCACTAACTTGCGCCGGATCAACTGGCTCAACTGGATTATCCAATGAGAAAGTAACTGTCTTCCCTTCTTCATTTTCGAATTTTAATTCGATCTTCTTCAACACTTACACCTCCCTGGTTCTTATGATTTTTCCATTAATCCTCTGTAATTAATTCTGTGTCATTACGTTTCACCGAATACAAGTCCATTTGTTGTAATGGAACAAGCCCTTGCGTGATCGTTAGCAGCTGGTCTGCTGTCGCATCTAACTTCACGTTGTTAAAAGACTTGGTCTTATAAATCGGATCTCCAGAAACTGGGTCTGTTCCTTCTTCGAATGTTAATTGAAGTCTGGAATCAATTCTTTCTGCAATAGCCATGTGTGCCACCTCCCTTCATCTTTATAATCAAAATGAGAGGTGGGGAGGTGTCATTAAAAAAACGAACACATAAAAAACCTGAACAAATACTTTTGTTCAGGTAAGGTAATATTTCTTTATTGTTGATTATATTTCTCTAACAAATCTTCTATAATTTCTCTGACATCATGGCCAATTTCCTCATTTTGCAGAGCGAATTCAATCGTTGTCTTAACAAAACCTAATGTTTCCCCTACATCAAATCTATTTCCTTGGAAGTCATAAGCATAGACTTTACTTGATTCGTTTAGGCGCTGGATTGCATCAGTAAGTTGAATTTCTCCTCCAGATCCTACATCATGTTTCTCTAGATATTCAAATATCTCTGCGCTTAGTACGTAACGACCCATAATCGCTAAATTTGAGGGTGCTGTACCTTTTTTTGGCTTTTCTACTAAATGATCAATTGAGTATAACCTATCGAATCTTTCCTGAGGAGCGACAATACCATATCGGTCTGTCTCATCTTCACCAACCTGTTGAACACCAATAACAGATTTATCGGTTTGGTCAAACTGATCAATTAGTTGTTTTAAGCAAGGTGTATCAGCTTGTACAATATCATCTCCAAGTAACACAGCGAACGGATCATTTCCAATAAATTTACGTGCACACCATACTGCATGTCCTAATCCTAAAGGTTCCTTTTGACGGATGTAATGAATATCCACTTTAGCAGGATGTTTTGTCTTTTCCAATAACTCAAATTTCCCTTTTTTCATTAAATTATCTTCTAACTCGAAATTATTATCAAAATGGTCTTCGATTGCTCTTTTTCCTTTACCAGTGACGATAATAATATCCTCAATTCCTGATTCAATTGCTTCTTCAACAATATATTGAATAGTCGGTTTATCTACGATTGGTAACATTTCCTTTGGCATTGCTTTCGTTGCTGGTAGAAATCGTGTACCAAGTCCGGCTGCTGGTATAATTGCTTTTTTTACTTTTTGCATTCTGCACCTCCAAATATCTTGAGTTTCGATAAATAAAGTCTATATTTTTTGTATTTTCCCAATTAATTTCTTCAAACTGCTTAATATTGGTTGTTGCCCATTCAAAACAATTCCAGATAATTCAGCAATTAACTGAATCCCAAGAATAATTAAAGCTAAAATAATCAGAGACGTCAACATCGTTGCACTATTAAAGATGATCGCCATAACGCCAAAGAAACCGCTAAATGCGTAAATGATTAGCACGGAAGTTTGATGGCTATAACCCATCTCAACTAACTGGTAATGGATATGTTTGCGGTCAGCAGTACCTATATTTTGTTTATTGATCATACGCCGGACAATGGCAAAGAGCGTATCAAAAATTGGTACAGCTATAATAATAATGGGTATAATAAAACTAAAAAAAGCGACATTCTTAAATAGACCGAGCATGGATATAACGGAAATCGCATACCCTAAAAACAAAGCACCCGTATCCCCCATGAAAATCTTGGCCGGATAGAAGTTATGATATAGAAAACCAAGACAACTTCCGACTAAAACCATCCCCAAATAAACGACGATCAAACGGTAATCTGTGATCGCAATAATTAAGATACTTGTTAAACCAATCGCTGATACACCTGCCGCAAGTCCATCCAATCCGTCGATAAGATTAATGGCATTAGAGACACCAACAACCCATATAATTGTAAGAATTAAGCCGAATCCTTCTAAATGAACTGTTCCTACAAATGGCATTGTTAATTTATCTATTACTAACCCAGAAGAAACAACAACCAGCGCAGCGGCAAGTTGCCCAATTAATTTCTGATATGCTTTTAATCCGACTATATCATCAATAACCCCAGTAATAACAATAATGATACCACCAAGGATGATCTCTAACATGTGCGGATGCTGTGGTTGTAAATATAATAAACCTGCAGTTACCCCTAGAACAATGGCAAGACCCCCTAGCCTTGCTTTAGCCCCATCATGTTTTTTTCTATCACCAGGTAGATCTACAGCATTTACTTTAATAGCTAATTTTTTTATTAGAGGAGTTGATGCAAAAGCTACGATAGCAGAAATTAGAAATGCTACGATTAACTCCATTATATTAAACATACATACACCTACTTATAAAAAGGAATCCTTTTTACTAATTTTAATCTATTTACTTCGATCCATTATAACACGATTTTATAATAGTATACTAATTATATTCGGATTACATGTATATATCTTGTCCGTTACTAACCAAAAAAGCCCAATAAGAATTGAGCACTTCCTTGTGTCTAATCTCTACTAAATAAATCACGTGTATATACTTTACTTCTTACATCCTTTAATTCATCAGTTAATCGATTCGCGACAATGACATCGGCTGTTTCTTTAAAAGTATTAAAGTCCTTGATTAATTTGGAATTATAGAATGTTTCTTTCTCAAGATTTGGTTCATATATAACTACTTCCACACCTTCACCTTTTAGTCGCTTCATAACACCTTGAATAGCAGATTGCCTGAAATTATCGGAATCTGTTTTCATCGTTAAACGATAAATGCCTACTACTTCAGGATTTTTTGCTAAGATTCTTGATGCGATATGGTCCTTACGCGTACGGTTAGCCTCTACAATAGCAGTCATAATATTATTTGGTACATCTTGGTAATTTGCCAATAATTGTTTAGTATCTTTTGGTAGGCAATAGCCACCATAACCAAATGAAGGGTTATTATAATGACTTCCTATTCTCGGATCTAAACCTACCCCTTCAATAATTTGTTTCGTATTAAGATCACGTACTTCTGCATATGTGTCTAGCTCATTAAAGAAGGCCACACGCATTGCTAAATAAGTATTCGCAAATAACTTTATTGCTTCTGCTTCTGTTGAGTTCGTGAATAAAATGTCAATATTTTCTTTGATAGCACCTTTTGCTAATAAATCAGCGAAAACTCGGGCACGTTCTGATTGTTCTCCTACAACAATTCGGGAAGGATATAAATTATCATATAGAGCTTTTCCTTCTCTTAAGAACTCAGGTGAGAAGATTATATTCTCTGTTTGAAACTTTTCACGCAATTCTAATGTGTACCCCACCGGTATCGTTGATTTAATAACCATTGTTGCATCAGAATTAATCGATAAAACTGTATCTATAACTTTTTCAACAGATGAAGTATCGAAATAATTTTTATCAGGGTCATAATTAGTTGGTGTTGAAATGATTACATAATCAACACCTTGAAATGCTTGCTTTGCGTCTGTTGTAGCAGTTAAATTTAAATCTTTATTTGCCAGAAAGTCTTCAATTTCTTGATCAATTATGGGAGATTTTTGGTTATTTATAAGTTTGACTTTTTCTTCTACTATATCTAAAGCATATACTTCATTATGTTGTGCTAATAGGATCGCGTTTGATAATCCAACATAGCCTGTTCCTGCTACAGCTATTTTCATCATCATCTTTCCTTTCAATATTGAAATTTGCATTATTATCCAACTTCAAAACATACACATTATATCATAATTGTGTCCAGTAACATAGATTTTATTATTTTTGAAACATTTCACCCCTTTATTACGTCTAATTGAATAGCATAAAGCAAAAAAGAATTGTAAAATTTTTATAAATTTCAATTTACGCCCACACATTTTCATAGTAAAATGTAATATAGTGTGGGTTATTCTAGAAATCGGGGGAAAGACGATGTCAAAAAAAGATGTGAATTCGAGAATTCAAATAAAAGAAAAGAAAAAGAAGAGCAAACGTAGGAAAATTCTATTCTTTATTTTCGTACCTTTAATTATATTAATTGGAGCTGCCTCTGCATATGCGATCAATTTGGTCAATGAAGCAGAAAAAGCTGTATCAGAATCTTATGAAAGCGATGGGCGTGAAGATAATAAATCAGAACTGCGTGCAAAAGAGGTCGATCCTACAGAAGATCATGTTTCCGTATTATTTATCGGTGTAGACGATAGTGAACACAGAGGGGAAAAGAATGAACCTGTTCGATCTGACGCCTTAATCTTAGCTACGCTTAATAAGAATGATAATAGTGTAAAAATGCTAAGTATTCCTCGTGATTCCTATGTTTATGTCCCAGAAGTCGGTTATGAAGATAAAATTACGCATGCCCATGCCTTTGGTGGCGTTCATGCAACGATTAAAACAGTGGAAACCTTTTTAGATGTCCCTGTTGACTACTATGTGAAATTGAATTTTAATGCCTTCGTAGATGTCATTGATGCAATCGGTGGTGTTGAAATGGAAGTTCCATTTGAATTTACCGAATCGAACTCAGATGATAAACGTGATTCCATTCACCTACTGCCTGGTGAACAAAATTTAAATGGTGAAGAGGCATTAGCACTAGCAAGAACACGTAAAATGGATAATGACATAGAACGTGGAAAAAGACAACAAGAAATTATGAAAGCTATTATTGATAAAGCAACATCTGTTAATTCTGTATTTAAACTAGATGATGCCATTCAAGCTGTCGGTAACAACATGACAACAAACTTATCTTTTGATGAAATGAAAGCTTTCTTATCATATGGTACATCTGGAAGCATTGATATTGAAACATTGAACCTTGAAGGTAGTGACCTTTGGTTAGATAATATTTATTATTATGGTCTTGATGAACAAAACCTTGCAGAAACAAAGCAGATCTTACAAACTCATTTGGATATTTTGGATAATGAGTCTGAATCGTCGTCAGAAGCTAATCAAAATAATACTGCTACTGAATAAAATGGTAAAAACACCGATCTTCGAAGTTTGAAGATCGGTGTTTTTTATTTTTGTTTCAAATTATATGCTTTGGCGATCGCCTCTGCTGTAATTTGACCAAGCCATTGTCGATAACTGCTGTCTCTTAGCTTTTCATTTTCAGCTTTATTATCAATAAATAAATACTCAATCAAGATCGATGGCATATTACTAGTTCTTAATACATGAAAATTAGCTTCCTTCATACCTCGATCGTTTACATTCAATTTATTGATTAAATAATTATGAATTATTTTCTGATTGTTTTTTGTAGTTGCGGAAGTAGACCCATTATAAATATAAGACTCGAAACCGCTGGCACTACCCGTAAAAGCGTTATTATGAATACTTACAAAGTAATCTGCACCGATAGAGTTTGCATGTTTGGTTCGGTCATCAAGAGAAATAAATTTGTCACTATCCCTTGAAAGAAATGTACGTACTCCTAGATAATTTTTAGTTAGGTAATAGGATGTTTTTTCGGCTATATCCAGTACAACATCCTTTTCCTTTATCCCGTAACCATCAGCGCCTGGATCTGTACCACCATGACCAGGGTCTAAAAAGATTCTTACAACATAATCTTTTATTGTTTGCAGAGTAACTTCGTCTGCTATACCACTTACAGGTAAACCATATGCTTTTTGAAAGCTCTTTACAGTCTTTTCTGTCTTAGGTCCATAATGTTCCGTCATATTGCCTGGCACTACAAAACCTAATGCAGCTAAATCGTATTTCAATTCTATCGTTTTACTGTTGTAGTTACCATTCTGCATAGGACTTGATAATAAATCTTGTATTTTCTTTAATGTTGATGAATCCGCAATACCGTTTTGTGTTAATCCATAATGTTTTTGGAAATTTTTAACTGTTTCTTCTGTTTTTGGACCATAATGTTCTGTCATATTACCTGGCACTACAAAGCCCAGTGATTTCAAATCATACTTTAATTGCACTGTTGCTTGGTTATAATTCCCGTTCTGTAACTGACTTGATAATAACTCTTCGATCTTGCTAAGCGTTCTCTCATCTGCTATTCCATTGCTTTTTAAACCATAGTACGTTTGAAACTCACTTATAGTTTTCTTCGTCTTCGGACCATAATATTCTGTCATATTACTACCTGGCACTACAAATCCTAATGCTTTCAAGTCATATTTTAAATCCACAGTTTCTTTATTACGTTTTCCGTCTTGCAATGGACTGCTGACAATATCATCTAATTTCTTTAAAGTGGTTTGATCAGCTACACCTGTAACAGCTATATTATAATATTTTTGAAACTTTTTCACAGCTGCTTCCGTAAGCGGTCCAAAATAGTCAGTTGGATTATTAGATACTTTGAAGCCTACTTTAGCTAAGTTAATTTTTAAATCGATGGCATCTTTACGTTGCATTCCATTAGATAGCGGTTCATCGATTAATTCATTTAATTTACGTAATGTTACTTCATCTGCTATCCCGGAGGATACTAGACCATATGCTTCTTGGAAATCTTTTACGGTAGCCTCCGTTAAATCACCATAGTGTTCTGTCATATTACCGGGTACTACAAACCCTAGTGTTGCTAAATTATATTTAAGCTCTATGGTTTCGTTATTTCTATTTCCGTTTTGTAATGGACTGCTAAGAATATCAGCTAATTTTTCTAATGTAGTTTGATCAGCAACACCTGTAACAGCTATATTATAATATTTTTGAAAATCTTTCACAGCTACTTCCGTAAGAGGTCCGAAGTAATCAGTAGGATTACTAGATACTTTGAAGCCTACTTTAGCTAGGTTAATTTTTAGTTCAATTGCGTCTTCATGATGCATTCCATTAGATAATGGTTTCTCGATCAATTCATTTAATTTACGCATTGTTACTTCATCTGCTATTCCAGAAGGAACAAGATCATAAGCTTTTTGGAAATCCTTAACGGTAGCTTCCGTTAAATCGCCAAAGTGTTCTGTCATATTACCAGGCACTATAAATCCTAGTGTTGCTAGATTATGCTTCAGATCTATTGTTTCATTATTTCTATTACCATTTTGCAATGGACTGTTAATAATACTATTTAATTTGTCCAATGTTTGTTCTTCAGCAATACCAGAATCGGTTAATCCGTAATATGATTGAAACTCCTTCAAAACTTTTTCAGTGATTGGTCCAAAGTAATCAGTTGGACTATCCGAAACCTTAAACCCTGCTTTTGCTAGATTAAGTTTTAGTTCGATTACATCTTCATCATATGTACCATTTTGTAATTGTTTTGGTTGTTCCACTGAGAAAGTTGTTACTTGTTGTTCAGCTTCTTCCTTTACCTCTTCGTCTTTTACATTTGGCTCATCAGTTAACTTCTCTTCATTTGAATCTTCGAGCTCTAGCTTATTCTCCTCTTCTGCTAGACTAGATGTCTGGTCACTTTCAACACTTTCTTCAGCATCTTCCTCTACCTGTAAACTGAGATCGTTTACCTTTTGCTCTTCATTATTCTCTTTTTCTGAAGATACGTCTTCGATGACCTCATTATCTTGTGCTTGAGAACCTTCTTCACTTAACTCTTCAGTTGTGGCCAATGAATCAGACATAGAGAAAAGGACAGTAAAAATGCTAAACACGAAGAAAAGAGTACAAACCTTTAATTTCATCATTTCACCTCCTCCAAGCCATATACTTTATATCGGATATAAAAAAGGAATTATAACTATATTGATAAACATTTTACATTTTGTTACTATAAGTTGCTCAATTAACTCCGTGATCTTTTTTATCACTAATGTGATAAACTAATATTTCTTATCAAAAATAATATACCTAAAATGTTGCAATTACCCTCTTTCTATATATATAATTGACTTTGCTATTAAAAGGGAGGACTAAAAAATACAATCTATTAAATTCAGAAACTTTGATGATTGTTTTCCAATTATCTGAAATGTGTAAAATGTTTCTATTAGGGCAAACTGTAAAATACGAGCGAACAATATGTTAAAAATCCAAAATAGTAGTCACTTTTTAAATGGTTATATCGAATATTTAGGATAGGGTCAGATTAAAATTTACATCTTGCAGCGGAGGGGAAAATGAGTAAATACAAAGATATACTAATTATCATACCTGCTTACAATCCTGATAATGAGCTAATTGGTTTCACAAATGAACTCATTTCAAAAGGATTTAATAATATTTTGGTTATAAATGATGGAAGCAAGAAAGAATGCAATAACATCTTTGACCACATTGAACAGATGAAAGAATGTGAAATACTTCAACATGCGATAAACTTGGGTAAAGGAAGAGGGCTGAAAAATGCCTTTAATCATGTATTAAGTAACTATCAAGATATACATGGTGTTATTACAGTTGATGCAGACGGTCAGCACGCACCTGATGATATTAAAAAAGTTGCTGATCGACTATTAAATACAGAGAAAAAGATAATTCTAGGTTCTCGTGATTTCTCTGAAAAAGACATACCTTTCCGAAGCAGATTTGGAAATAAATTAACTTCTAAAGTTCTTTATCTTGCTACTGGTATGAAAATTTCAGATACTCAAACAGGTTTAAGAGGAATACACATTAGCACTTTACCTAGTCTTCTGGATATCAAAGGTGAGCGATATGAATACGAAATGAATATGATTTTAGAGGCACGCAAGTACGGTATCGAAATAGAAGAAGTCACAATCCAAACCATTTACCTGAATGAGAATGAATCTTCTCATTTTAACCCTATCATAGATTCATTTAAGATCTATACAATCTTTATCAAATACGCAATATCATCCTTGTCGTCATTTGGAATTGATATCTTATTATTTGCTTTGTTATCAGTTCTTTTAAAAGAAGCATTTCCTAATTCTTTTATTTTTTACGCTACTATTGGCGCAAGGGTTCTATCGTCATTGTTTAATTATGTTGTAAATAAAACATTTGTTTTTCAAAACACATCTAAAAGGACACTATATAAATATTATACCCTTAGTGTAACGCAAATGCTTGTTTCATCTTATGGGGTTTATTTGATTTATACGTTAATTGGAAGTGGCGAAGTAGTAATCAAGATATTTGTGGATACTATATTGTTTCTAATGAGTTATTATATACAACGTGTTTGGGTTTTTAAGAGTGCGTAATATGGAGTGAATTTTATGCTAACGTATATATTATCGGGAATATTCTTATTATCTTTAATAGGATGGAGTGTATTGGTATACAAAAAGCTTAAATTACATCCTACATTCATACCGATCTTCTTATTTTCTGTAGTTACTTGCGTTTTATTTATTTCAGGAATATTAAATATTCTAACGCAAGTAGTCTATGTTATTTTTTTAATTGGATTCTTCTTATTGATTTATTACACTTTTCAAACATTTAAGCAAAAAGAACCTTTATATTGGAGATACATAGCAACTCCTGGTATTTTTTTCTTTGTGTTATTTGGGTTGTTTGTTGTTTTTCATTTAAAAGGGATCATTTACCTACACTATGACAATTTTAGTCATTGGGCATTAATTATAAAAGAAATGTTTAGGATTGAGGGATTGCCTGATCATTCTACTATGGTCAACTACACCACATATCCACCAGGAAGTGCAATATTCATCTATTTTGTCAATAAAATTATTGGCTATACCGAGAGCCACACTCTCATGGCTCAAGGTTTACTTATTGGAGCAAATCTTTCTGTTCTATTTGCTTTCTCTAAATGGAGAAGACCAGTTACTATTATAATCCCTTTAATAACTAGTGTTGTACTTATTTCTATTATTACCCAAAGTCTCCATCACTTATTAGTGGATACTTTGCTTGGATTAACAGCGCTAAGTATATCCATTATTAGTTATTATTATAAAAATGATTGGCAAAAGTTATTTATCAGTACTGCACCTTTATTGATATTCTTACTTCTAATCAAAGATAGTGGTAAGTTATTCTTTATATTAAATGTGGCCGTAATAATCATTCTAATGATTTCAAATTACTATACCAAATCGGAACAAGATTATCCGGTAAAAAAACCTAATGTAATGGTGTATTTCTTAATTTCCATTGTAGCATTACCTTTATTTTTTAATTTCCTTTGGGGACAATATGTAGATAAAGCTTATGTAGAAGAAACGTATGAAAGTAATAAATTTGAAGTAAGCCTAAGTACGATTACGGATATAGATAAATCCCCAGAATTTATGAATAATATAGTCCCTAATATTATTGAGGTTGCAACTAATATTGAAAACCCTAATGTTTTATTGCTGATATTATTAAATATATTTACTTTAATCATGCTTTTCTTGATTTATTTAAAAAATAAAAAAACAGATACATTACTATTTGGGACTCTCTTGTTAACCAATGTATTTTATATTATCTATGTTTTTTCATTATTTTTAATGTATGTATTCTTGATGCCAGAAAATGAGGCATCCCGATTAGCAGGATTTAAACGTTATCAATCTACTGCTATTATCTATATAACTGGCTTACTTATGTTAGTGAATGCTTATAAAATATCAACTTTATTGACTAGTTTTCGTGACCAAGTTATAAAGGCACCTCTGTTATTTATTATGTGTGTGATGGCTCTATTTCCTTTCCATGACAATACATTAAAAATGTTTTCGAAACCAGAAGTCGAATCAAGTCTCAGATACCAAGTAAAAGAATTAGTGAGTAATGTACCAAGCGAAAATTTTGAAGACATTGAGGTAGCTTATTATAGCCCTGAAAGCAAAGACGATAAAGGTTTTCTAGATAAAGTATTGTACTATGAACAGTTATCTGATAATTACAGCATAACTACACAACTATCCTCAGATGAGGAAGTAGATGAATTTGAAAACAAATTATCTAAGTCAGATTATTTAGTTATAGTCAATTCAAATGAGAGCCTAGAGAATTACTTGAAAAAGTATACGGATAGTGTGATACAAAGTGGTATCTTTAAGATTGACAATGATGGGGATTCTATTTCTATTGATGCCATATAAAAATAAACCGAACTATTGTAAAATAGTTCGGTTTATTTATTTTATTTATATCGAGGCATGTCAAATTGTTTTATGGCATCCGGTAATTGTTCGTATAAATCTTGGATTTCAGAGATTTGTTTTACCGCCCAACCAACATCTGTTGCATATTGGTGTGTACCTGGTGATTGCGGATTCCAACGCATTTTATATAGTGTATCCTGTTGGTAACTACTATGATTAATATATCGACCCGAAATCCACTGAGCTCCTCCAATTATTGCTTTACTAGGAGTAGTCCAGCCTTGTTCATAAGCATACTTTGCTCCTCCATTAACTGCATTATTATCTGTTGCATTGATACCATACATATTATAAACCTTAGTTGATCCACTAGGGACTTTTGATTTATCTAAAATTAAATTACCATTACTGTCTCTAATAGTGTTTCCATTCTTGTCAACATAAACACCACTAGCTAGATCAGATGTGCCGTGTCCAGTTTCTAATAATGCATGAGAAACTAAATATACTTCGTTTACATTACTTGAATTACTTGCGTCAAGAAAAGCTTGTTCTTGTCCATCTAGAGTTCCCTTTCCGTCTATAATGGTTCTTAATTGACTTGCGGATAACCCTGCAGTTCCTGATAAAAGAAGATGCTGGAAGTTATTGTTTTTCTCAGGGTCTAAATATTCCATCACATCACCTGATTTTGCATTTCTCCAACTCTGATAACTAATTTCATACCAAGAACCGGTTTTCCTTTTAACGGAAACTGAAGATCCTGCTGCAAGTCGGCCAAATGTATGACTCCCTGTACTTGTTTTTGCTTTTACATCGGTAGCCGTTTTAACCTTAGCACCATTAGATTCATTCACTAATAAACTGTGAACATAATATTCTTCGCCATTGTATTTAATCTTATACCACTCTGTACTGCCGTTGTAAGAATCACCTGAGATATTTTTCGAAAGAATTTCAACATTAATTGTACTTATTGTTTTGAATTCCTTTGTACTTTCTTCAATTCTTGGTGCACTTCTTACAAACACGCCACTTGATACAGTTGGACTACTATAAACTTCAATATCAGATGCTAATACATATGCCGGATCATTTCGATATTTATCAGTCTGTGGTGATACACCCATTTGAATATCTAGCATTTTTTGCAACGAATAATCGTAATTGGTATAATGATAGATTACTTTTGTTTCTAATAGCTCTTTAATCTTAGCAAAAGTATTTTCATCTGCTATACCACTTACAGGAAGATCATATTGTTCTTGGAATTCTTCTACCTTTTCTGTAGTAATAAGACCATAGTAATCGTTAGGGTCATCAGACACATGGAAACCTAATTTAGATAAATCCTTTTTCAATTGGATCGTGTCTTTATGATTTTTCCCATACTGAAATGGACTATTTAAAATTTCTTCGATCTTTTCTAGTGTTTTATAATCGGCAATTCCCGTTGCAGGAAGACCATAATATTCTTGAAACTCTTCAACCTTTGACGCTGTAATAGGACCATAGTGGTTGGTCGGATCATCAGACACATGGAAACCTAATGTATCTAAATCTTCCTTCAACTGTATTGCTTCTTTTACTCTCGCACCATCTTGTAATGGACTTTCTAAGATCTCTTGGATCTTTTCTAATGTTTTAGAGTCTGCAATACCGTTTGTTTTCAATCCATAATAAGATTGAAATTCTTTTACTTTTGAAGTAGTAATTGGTCCATAATACTCTGTTGGGTCGTCTGAAACTTTAAATCCTAATGTTTCAAGATCTTTTTTAAGTTGTATAGCATCTTCGTGATGACCACCTTCTTGAAGAGGCGTAGACGCTAACTCCTCTAATAAGTCAACTGTGTCGCTATCTGCAATTCCCGTAACAGGTAACCCATAATACTTTTGAAATTCTTTTACTTTAGATTCTGTTATTGGTCCATAATGGGTAGTCGGAGTGTCTGAGACATGGAACCCTAACTTATCTAAGTCAATTTTTAAATCAATTACATCATTTCGATACATACCATCTTCCAGCGGGGCATTCGCTAATTCATGAATCTTATTTCTTGTTACAGGATCGGCAATTCCTGTTACTTTCAGATTGTAAAATTCCTGAAATTCTTCCACCTTCTTGGTAGTGATGTATCCATATAATGTTGTTGGATCATCTGATACATGAAATCCTAGTTTTTCTAAATCTACCTTTAATTGAATAGTATCCTCATGCCGTTTTCCATCTTGAAATGGACTATTGACTATATCCTCTATTTTGTCTAGAGTCGCTGGACCTGCTTTTCCATCAGCTGTAAGACCATAATATTTTTGAAATTCTTTAACCTTTGATTCCGTTATCGGTCCATAATATGTAGTAGGACTATTGGATACATGAAATCCTAATTTCTCTAAATCTAATTTCAAATCTATTACGTCTAATCTTTCCATACCTTTTTCAAGTGGTTTATCAAGCAATTCTTGAATCTTGGCACGAGTTACAGAATCTGCAATCCCAGTCGCTTTAAGCCCTTGATCCTCTTGGAATTCTTTCACTTTAGATGCTGTTATCGGACCATAATGGGTGGTAGGGTCATTGGAAACTTTATAGCCTAAGATTTCGAGATCTTCTTTTAACTTAATAGTTTCTTCGTTATATTCTCCATCTTGAAAAGGGCTATTTAGAACTTCGTCTATTTTATTCAAAGTTGATGGGCCTGCTACTCCATCAGCTTCTAGGCCATAATAGCTTTGAAACTCTTTTACTGTAGACTCAGTTATCGGTCCATAGTGATAAGTAGGGTTACTTGATACATGAAATCCTAATTTCTCTAGGTCAATTTTTAAATCCACAACATCATCACGATGTAGACCATTAAACATAGGACCAGTCAATAATTCATTAATCTTATCTAATGTTTTATAATCTGCTATTCCACTCACTGGCAGACCATATTGTTCTTGAAAATTCATTACTCCAGCTTCTGTTAAAGGACCATAATGTTCAGTAGGACTATTGGAAATATGGATGTCCAATCTAGCTAAGTCTTTCTTTAACTGGATAGCATCATTATGATATTGGCCTTTTCTTAAAGGACTAGATAGAATTTCGTCTATTTTATTTTGTGTTGCTTCATTAACTTCTCCCGTCTCTTCCAATCCATAATAAGACTGAAAATATAGAAGTGCATCTTCCATATCAGAGTTTTCAAAACCAAGTTGCTTTAGATCATCTTGAACTGACGATGCATCCTCAACAGTTAAAGCCGAAGTATCCTCTACTGATAAAGTACTAACTTCTGCTTCTGTACTATTAGTTTCTTCCGTTACTTGATTTTCATCTGTTGTTACTTCCTCTTCTTGTTCTTCAGTAACTTCCTTTGATTCTACATCATCTGACGATTCCACTTCTTCTTCCACTTCACTTGTTTCGTTTAATTCATTATCAGTTGTTCTTTCCTCAGCTTGATCCGAATTTTCAGTTTCTTGTTCTGCTTCAGCTGTTGCACTGATAGGCACATAATAAACAAAAGTGAAAAAGGCTACAAGCGTAATTAGCTTTTTCTTAAACTCCATCAAGTATTTCCTCCTGTAATAGAAACTCATTGTTCAACCAGAATAAGTAAGGATTTAATTGGTAAAATTATCCTAATAAAGTCACACCCCTTCTTACAAAAAATTACTCCTAGTAATATCGTAATCTCTAAATCTATCAACGTCAAGCTAATTCATTAAAAAATAACCGCCTATATCTAGAGACTATAGATATAGGCGGTTATCCCTGGATCTACTGTGATCAACCTATTATGATCTATTCATTCATATTTTTCTTTTCATATTGATTGATATTTTTAAGATATTGATGGAATTCTTCAAAATCTTTCCCAACTAATAAATCATTAGATAACCTTTCTTCTGCTTCCAAGAACATGTCTCCTAATAATTTATCCACTGATTCATTAAACTCCGTGTAATTACCAGGTCTTGGTGTGAACTCACAAAACACTAATCCTTTTTCTGCTTTTAGAAAATCTATTCGCATAAATGGAGCTGGTATTTTTGAACTTATCGATGAAACTAAATGCAATTGCTCGTTAGTTGCTCCTTCTCCTTCAAAAAGCTTATCTTCATACTTACCAGTATTAATCCTTGTTCCATCTGGTAGTAACCAACAATATTTCAACTCTGGTTTTCTTACTATTTCTAAAATCAAACCTACTTTGCCATAAAAACAATAAAATTTTAAATCTCGAGCAGGTTGTTTCATTTGACTATCTTCACTTAACAATTCTTCTACAAACCAATTATCTTTTGCTACCCATTTATCTTTTAAATCGAGTCTCATACTTTCTTTAAGGTCGTCCCAAGTCGAGAGAAACTTTTCTCGTTTCACATCCCAAATACGTTCTTTATTGTATACAAAATATACGCCTCTCGAAGCCGCTCCTTGCGTCGGCTTTATTACTGAATTCTCATAGAATGGAACCATCTCTAGTTCATAAGAATCCTCTGTTCTCCATGGCCTAGTTACATTAATCGAATCAATAAATTTATAGGCGTCTGTTTTATCATTCAACTGCCATTCAGGTAGCGTACGTTCCATCAACTGTGACTTTCTAGACCTCATCGTTAGACTTGCACTAAAAGAAGCTGCTTGTTTTAAAGGTAACGGATCAGAATCTTTTACAATTGAATGTGGTAGTTCTTCAATTTTTAATACTTCTAAAGCTTTCTTATAAACCTCAGATCGAGTCTCTGTCGTATCATGTCTATAAATCATAGCTGCATATTTAAAGGCACGTTTATATAATTGATCAACTTCTTTTCTTTTATTGGCTAAATCCTCTAAGTATTCTATAACTTGGCCATTTTCTTTTGCCTTTTTAATTCTGTAAACCATATTTTTCTCAATAGTAATTTTTTTTGGTTCACTATTATTGTCCTGTTTTGATGCTTTTTTGGGGTGTTCAGTTTTTTTCACTTTCTTCGTATTAGTTTCTTCAACTTTATCATTTACGGTCATTTTCGCTGTATAATTTTTTTGATTGTTTGACTTACCTTTCACAATATCTAATGCATGTCGCAATCCATTCGTATATCTCCACACTTTACTATTTTCAATTTGGATTAGTTGCTTTAATGCTTTATCTCGATCATTGGTAGAATTCCTTATTTTATCTTCCTCAAAACTGATATTATTTTTTAGTAATTCTAAGTCTATTTCCAACTTATTATTATATTCTTTCACTTTATTTAGTTGATCCAATAAATCATTATATTCATTATTATATTTCAACATTAATTCTTCTTTCTCTTCCTTTAATTTATTCAAAAATTGTTCATCTACTAATTGCTCTTCTTTAAATTCAGTTTGTATTGAAAAATTATTATAAATAATTTTCGGTTCCACTACAGGTTTTGCTTTTACTCTTTTAACTTGCTCTTTACTGTTTGTATCACTGACAGCGTGAATAGTCCTCAGATAGAGTTGATCTTTTGAGTCAATAATAGTTGGACTTTGCTGATCCACCTTTGTGTGAGAACCATTACTGAAGATGGAAATAAACGGATTTTCAAATGACTGATTTTTTGGATCATAGGTATTTATATAAGATAAACCTAGAGCAATCTTAGGTGAATAATTTGTATGAAAGGATTGGAATGCATCCAACTGAACATTATATATACCAGTATATCCATTTCCAAATGAAATACAAAAACCCGAGTATTCATGAGAAAGATACTGATACAGCTTTTCATTGTAATTGTTAGCTAATGCATCATCATCATCTAATCTAGCGGTACAATAACAGACTGGTTCATTAAATTCATTTAATTCTTTAGTTATAACTTGGTCAATTAAGTTTTTCATGGAATCATTATGGTTTGTTGGAATAATTCTAGCCCAGGAATAAGGCTCCAACATTTGCTGTAAACTTTTGAGATTTTTTTCAGGTAATTGATCCGATGTAATTACTAGTAAAGTAAACTCATCAGGGTTCAATAATGTTTGGTTTGATAGAGATGGCAGTGTTATATTTTTAAATAGTCTTTCTCTTATCTCTAAACGCTGTGGTTCAAATACTTCTTGTTTGTACTCTTCAAATGCTTGTTCACCAATTCTCCATCCCGACCCATTTTCTGTTAACATACTGTATCGTACAATTAGAAAAACGTGTTTTTTCAAATGTTTCACCTCCATATTTGAGATTGATTATACCGTTTTTATATAACTAATGTTTTCCATCGCTTCACGTAAAACATTAGAATCTGTATACCAAATTGCTTCTTCACCGAAGTACTCTAATAAATGTTCGTAATAAGTTTGGATATTCTCTATTACATTTTGTTCATCTTCTGTAGTTATATTGTTAGCTATTACTGACACATTATCAGCATCAATTTTCGGAATGAATCGTTGCCACTCTTTTAATATATTCGGATTATAAATAACAAGATTGTTACACTTAATCTTTTCACCGTATACAATCATTTGAAATTGCTCGCCATCAATTAGATCTCTAAACTCACTCTTTATTTTTTGTAACGGATCTACCTCATATTGATACATTTGAACGAAGCCAACTTTTTTATTTTGGAGTTCAACATGGTTATTGATATACTCCCACATTTCATTATCAAAAGTTCGATAATCACTAACTATAACTAAATCAAAGGAACGTCTACCTTGTTTATCTTTTTGTTCTCTTTTCGGCCACATTGGTTCTGGAACTGGAAAAACACGCTTCTGTTGTGGAAAGTCATATTTCAATGATTCTGCGCGACTATGATAATGTGATTGACTTTCAACATACTCTTTTCTAGCACCCATAAAGTAACCGTGAAATCCAAATGCGGAGTTTCCTGTTAAAGAGGAATCAGATTGTCTTTGGAATGAAAGTGGACCTGTTCTTAAATCCACAATTGCATCTTTGCCAAAGGTTTTTTTAACTCTTCTGAGATATTCAGCATCAGCACCAAACCGTACACAATCATAAAAACCAACTTTGTCCAACACAACTTCTCGACGGAACATAAACGATGACATATTGGTAAACATTAATCTAAAGTTTCCTCTTCTAAAGTAAAAAAGGTTAGAAGTCGCACGTACTTGCTGTGATGTATTTCCTACCTTTTCTGGGTTATTCAATAAATGTACAACTTGTTTCTCTATTTTTTGCGGATGAGACCAGTCATCCGAGTCATTTAAGGTTATAAAATCACCAGTAGCATGTGTAATAGCAAGATTTCTTGCCATGTATGCTCCACCATTGGTTTCAGTTTGAATAAGTTTTACTCTGTTGTCTTTTTCAATATATTCTTCAATAACTCTATAAGTATTATCTGTACTGCAATCATCGACAACAATAACTTCTAAATTCCTCCAAGTCTGATTCAGTACAGATTCTATCGCTGTTTGTACTACATCCTCTGCATTAAAAACAGGAATAATAACCGTTACTTTTGGTGTATTACTTGAAGGTTCAAAATATGTTAATTGTGATTGGTCATAGCTAATAGTGTCGTAAGGAAACTTATCACTTGAATGACTTAGTTTGATTGGTGCCACGTCATACATTTCATACAACTTATTGATCCATTCTATTCGTTTATGTTGATCTTCTTCTAAATTTGCTGCTGTAATATATAGATCTGCATTTTTGTGTCTACTGATTTCTCTTGAAATTAAATTTTTCGCTTCCTCTACCTTTCCAAGAGTCATATATGATTCAGCTGCTAATACGGTTGCTTGTACAATTCTTGTAATGTCTTTTTCATAGCGTAACCATTTATTGATGTAATGAAGGCTTTTTAACGCTCCTTGTTCATTTCGTTTATTAGCATGCCATAAAGCTAATTCTCTAGAAGCTAAGCTTTGTATTACTCCATTTTTACTATTGGCCAACTCTTCTAGCTCAAGCTTGGCTTGTTGATTAAAACCAAGGTTTAACAATTTGGTTTTAATTTTTCTAATTTTTCTTTCAGCATTCTTATTATTTGTTTTTTTGTTATTATTTTCAGACGTTTTTTTAGAGGAATTTATCTTAAACAATTTCTTTCTAACTAGGTTGGATGCATTCCAAATTGTGCTATTCTTAATTGCATGCACTCTTTTCAAGTATTGCTTTGTTTCTTTTTGCAACTTATGATTATCTTCTTGTTTATTTTCTAGCTCTTTCTCAAATAGGTTAATTTCTTCTACCAATTCTTTAGATCTTGCTTCTTCTTTAGCTATTTCCAATTTTATTTCTTTTACTTTTTCATCTAGATTTTTAATGTCTTCATCTATATCTTTTAATGTAGTTTTACTTTGAGAGTTAATATCTCTTTCATTTCTGTTCATTTAACCATTCCTCCAATCTAGATTGGTGCTGTGCATACCCAAAATTATTGTTAACATATTCCCATGCTATCTTTTGTTGTCGCTCATAATAATTCCCATCAGAAATTAATTCTTGCACTTTAGATGTTACTTGATCCGGACTTGCATATATTGCTGCCCCACCAAACAATTCCTTATATTCCGGTGATATTACCACAGGGACTCCAGCAGCCATTGCTTCAATAATAACCCTCCCAAATGACTCAATCCAATCAGAGCGAGTATAATATACAAAGATATCAATATTAGCCAAAAATTCATTCGGATCTACTTCGCCGAATTCTTTTACTATCCAATTATCCGGGATATATCCTAAAACTTTTTCAGGAGCTTCAGCACCACCTAGAATATGGACTTGATAAGGTGATTTATCCGGGTATATTTGCAATATATCTTCCTTATTGTCTGGCCATTTTACTGCTTGAGCTCTAGAATGCCTACCGATTTTAATAATATTTCTTTCTCTTTTTCTTTCATTCGATTTCCATTCTTCAACATCTATAATATTAACCCAATCTTTGTCTGATAGCTGAATGGACTTTAATTCCTCTGCATGATATTTTTCTAAGGCTTGTCTTACTAATGGTCCAATCGGAAACCAAATCGCTTCCTTATTAAAATATTCTATTAATTGTTTTTGGCATTTTTCAATATTATATCGTCTTTCTCCACTGACACCATAGTCACTCATAGGTGTTTGATTAATAATGACATTTATACTTTTTGCTTGAATATCCGGGACATACCTTTGGTAATGTTCTAAAATAGGAGGGTATCGTAAGATTAAAAGATCACATGACACTTTCTCTCCATATACAATCATTTGTACTAAATCTCCATCTATCATGTCACGAATAAGCGGGTTTATTTTTTTATTAGGAACATAATCAAATCGTGCTAACTGAACTAGTCCAGTTTTTATGCCCATCTTTTTTTGTGCTTTTATCTCCTCTAGACAAGATAAGGTTGATCCACCTTCTAAGCGAAAATCTGAGACAATGATAACATCAAAGTGTCTTCTCTCACCTTTTCCAACTTCTCTAGTAGGCCTCATTGGTTCGGGTATTGGAAATGGCCGCTTCTCTTGTGGAAAAGTATACTTTATACTATCTGCCCTTTGATGATAGTCTAATTGAGCTTCTAGATATTCTTTTCTTGCTCCCATAAAGTATCCAGGGAAACCAAATGCCGAATTTCCTGTTAAGGAATCACTTGATTGTCTTTGGAAAGATAAAGGGCCAGTTTTTAATTCCTCTATACTTTTCTCACCAAATACTCGCTTTATTCTTTTAATGGCTTCAGAATCTGCGCCGAAACGTACGGAATCCCAGTAGCCGATTTTATCAACAAATGCTTTACGTCTAAACATAAAAGAAGACATATTACCAAAGATATATAACCCAGGCTTTCCTCTTCGATAAAAATCCAATTCCTCAGTTAGTCTTGCTTGTTCTGAAGTATTTCCGATAATCTTCGGATTATTAATTAAATGTTCGGCCTGTCGTTGTATTTTACAAGGGTGAGACCAATCATCTGCATCATTAATTGTAACAAATTCTCCTGTAGCTTGATTAAGAGCTATATTTCTCGCAATATATGGGCCGCCATTTGTCTCCGTTTGTATTACTTTAATACGTGAGTCTTTCTTAGCAAATTCTTCTGCAACTGCAATTGTATTATCCTTGCTACAATCATCTACAACTATAATCTCCAAGTTTTCCCATGTTTGGTTTTGTAGAGATGTCAATGCTGTTGAAAGTACTGTTTCAGCATTGAAGACAGGTATTATAATTGAAACTCTTTCATTTCTTTTTATACTGCTTGATTGAGTATAATCAACAGTTAGTTGGTCATATAAAGATTTATGTTCTGCTTCATCCAACTTGACTTCAGGTAATTGATAGAGATCATATACTTTATTGATCCATTTCACTTTGTCAGCTGGATCTTCTAGAAGATTGACATAACTTAAAAACAAATCCGGATGTTGTTTCGTATTTATTAATTTTTCTATAAGTTGCTTTGCTTCTATATTGTGACCTAAAAAGTTTAGATTTTCTGCTTTTAAAATCGTTATTTGTCTCTTGAATTCAGCCGTACCTCTGTCTATTCGGATAGAATTCAAATAGTCTAACGCTTGTTTGGCATCTTTTTTCGTATACTGGTCACTGTGCCACAAAGCCAATTCAAAAGCTGCCATCTCTTTTAAATCACGGTCTTTGTCTTGGTTAAAATATTCAACCATCTCGTTGTAACCAGCATCAATAAATCCTAAATTCTTCAATCTGTACTTAGTACGTTTAATCTTCCGGATATTGATTTGCTTTTTTCCGTTCCTTAATAGATTTTTAATTCTTTTCTTATTCTTTTCAGTGAGAATATTGTTAATCATAGACCTTACTTTATGAGTAAAAATATGGTCATAGATAAACTGTACCAAGTTAGAAATCAGTTTAATGATTCTTTTTTTCATTATTCATCACAACACCTATACATCTATTTTTTATTCTTTTGCTTTTTTTCTTTAACTTCTCTTCTATATAGTTTAACAGCTTCTTTTGAATCGCCGTCAAATTTAATTGTACCTTTTTCAATCCAAATCGCTCGTGTACAAACCTTTTCAACCATTGACATACTATGCGAAACAATTACCACCGCTTTTGCTTGTTCCATCATATCCTGAATTTTTTCACTAGCTTTTTGTTTAAATGCCATATCTCCTGTAGACAAGGCTTCATCAAGAATAAAAATATCCGGCTGTAAAGTTGCGGCAATACTAAATCCTAACCTGGCTCTCATCCCACTAGAATATTCCTTGATAGGTTTATCGATTTTTTTCCCTAATTCTGAAAACTCAACTATTTTCGGATAATTTTCATGCATGGTTTCCTTTGGAATGCCTAACAGCATGCCATTAAGAAAAATATTATCTTTACCAGATAATTGAGCATTAAAACCTGTTCCGTAATTTAATAATGCAGTGGTTTCACCGTTAATCTGAATATTACCGCTATCTGGTCTTAATATTTGTGTCATGACTTTACATAAAGTACTCTTACCAGCTCCATTATGACCAATGATTCCAACTACTTCTCCTTCATTAATTTCGAAGTTAATATTTTTCAAAGCCCAATGCGTTTTCTTTTTAAGCGGGTATCCGATACTAATGTCTTCTGCTTTAATGACAAGCTTATTTCTCACATCAGCATTTGTTTGTTCTAAGTTTAATTTTCTCTTCATTTTGGGTTTCTTCTTCGGAACAGTTGCCTCATATTGCTCTAATACATATTTAGGATCACCAATTTCTTTGATTACACCTTTTTCTAACCACATTAACCGATCACAATTATTCAGAGCATATTTATGGCTATGAGTTACGATAATAACCATTTTTGCTTTTTTAAGTAGCTCTTTAATCTTAATCGATGCTTTTTTTCCAAATTCCGCGTCACCTGTGTTCAATGCTTCATCGAGGATTAGAATCTCAGGTTCTAAATGTGAAGCAACACTAAATCCTAATCTTGCTTTCATACCACTTGAGTAACGCTTCATTGGCTGTTCAAAGAATTCTCCTAAACCAGAAAATTCATGAATATCTTCTATAAATAAGTTTATTTTCTCTTTTGTGATACCGAGCATCATTCCATTTAAATAAACATTCTCTCTACCTGTAAGTTCCTTGTTAAAACCCATACCCATCGAGAATAATGCTGATACCTTTCCATTCACTTCTAGATTCCCTTCGTCAGGTTGTAATATCCCAGACAAAGCCTTGCATAACGTTGTTTTTCCAGAACCATTTGAGCCGACAATCCCAAGCACCTCGCCTTTATAACCTGTAAAATTAATATTTCGAAGAGGCCATGTTTTGCTTGGTCCTTTTTTCTTTTTTTTCTTTTTTGAAAGAAACTTAATCGCTATTGATTTGTAATCATCTCTTTGATAATTAGCATTAAAAGCAACACCTAAATCTTCTGCTTTAATTACTATCTCTCTATCCTTTTGATATTTTTGTGTTTCTCGACCTTCACTTGTTGTATACATGGCAGACAACCCTCTTTTTTATAATGCTTTAATGATTTTGTGTTCATTCTTGTTATAGTGATATAGCATATATACTATTACGATTATCGATATTACAGTAATCATGAACAGTCCCAAGAATTGCGGTATTTGCTGTTCCATTAATATAGCTCGATATGCGTTTAATAAAATGGCTACAGGATTCATATCCAAAATTATATGAAACTGTTCTGGTATTTTGTCGCTTTGCTCCAATCTACTTCCTTCCCAAATGATCGGTGAAGCGTAAAAGAATAATCTAACGATGTGTGTTAAAACATTATCTATATCGCGAACAAACACTGTAATGTAGGATACAACCAAACTGATCGCCACTAAAAAAATAAGCTGTATTACTATAATCAAAGGCAACATAATAATCTGCCATCCAGGCACATATCCAAACACCGCCAAAAATATAGCTATAACAATTAAACCAAAACTAAAATTAAACAATTGTGTAAACGAAAAAGATAACGGGAATATCGTTTTAGGTAAATAAACCTGATTGATAATCGACGAATACTTAGTAATGGCTTTGGCAGAGGAGTTAATCGTCGTACTAATCCAACGCCACACTACTAGACCAATCACTAAATAAACTGGGTATCCAGGTCCACCACGCCCTAAAATAACTACAACAAGGAAATAATAAACGATAACATTTAATAACGGATCCAGTAACCACCAAAAATATCCTAAATAACTATTTCGGTTTTCTGCTTTCAAACCTGATTTCACAAGGTATATAAGTAAATCTTTTCTTTTTAATATTTCCGATATATAATTCAACATTTGCTTTTAGACACCACCAATTTTTTACCTCATATAATTTAAATATGCTTTCACCTTTAAAAATACATAATGAGTGAAATACCACAAACTCTTTAGAAGACTCAGTTCTTCGACTTGCCTGTAAACGATCCAATTTTGTTTCGCCATTCTGACTTTGTTACTTGAAATCGAATTACTTCTTACTCGGTATACTGCCAGTACTTCTTGTAAACCATAAGCTGTGTAACCACGCCTTGTTAAGTTAAGCCATAAGGCATAATCTTGCCGTGAACGGATGTTAGCCATCCGAATGTCAGGTATCTTTTTACGATCCAACATAACGGTTAAGCATCCAATCACACAGCTTTTTAACAGCTGCTTATATGTTGCTGCTTCTGGCATCTTGACATTTTTTTCTATTTTCTGCCCTTCATCATTGACCTGGACTCGTTTATATCCTGTATAGGTAAAAGCATAATCATGCTCTTGCATAAATGCTAATTGTCTTTCTAATTTTTCAGGCAACCATCTGTCATCACTATCCAAAAAAGCGATATATCTGCCTTGTGCGTTTTCAATTGCTGTATTTCTGGCGACCGCTGCTCCTCGGTTTCTTTCAAGGGCAATCAGTCGGATTCTATTGTCTTCTTTCTGATATTCCTCAATAATCGAGATGGTCTGATCGGTTGAACCGTCATCCACTATTACCATTTCCCAATTTGGATAGGATTGCTGTTGGACCGACTCTATCGTCTCTCGTATATACGTTTCTGAATTATAGGTTGGTGTAATTACAGAAACAAGATTGTAATCTTTTATTTCATTCATATTTTCCATCCTATTTCGTTAATAATTGGTCATACCATGCCAAGAGCTTCTTCTCTTGGGATTCCCAGCTCAACTCTTGTAGGACCGCTTTTCTACCATTATACCCCATCGTCTCCGCTTCTAGTGGATTATTCGTTAAGTATTCAACAGCTTTAATCCATTCTTGCTTATTTTCTGGGTCAACAGTAATACCACATTGATGCTGCTCGATAAATGCCTGCCAGCTTGAAAAATTCGAGCAGATGATTGGCAAGCCTGCACTCATATATTCAAAAAACTTCGTTAGTTCTTTCTTCAAATAATGATCGGTTGCAGGAAAAATCGCCAAACCGGCAATCCAATTTTCATTTAAGTAATAATGATCAATCTCTTCTCGCTCAACAAAACGGTCAACCCCGTCAAAATGAAGGTGGTCTTGCTTGTCACCCGCATGTTCTTTCATTTGTTCTGCTAGGCTACTTGGGCATTTCCCAACTAAATAAATATGCTTGTCCATGATCTTCGGTATTTCAGCATGATAGAACGCGCCTCTTTCTGCCGATACATTTCCGGTGTATAGCAATTTGTCGCTCACGTTATTTCGATCGACATCTTGATTGATTAACTTCTCATTCAAGATCGGGTAATTAAGAATGCTTGTCCCACGTTGATAACGATCAAAGTAATATTTTTCTGCCAGACAAAGCTCCATTTTCTTTATTAATAAGCGTTCCATACTATTGTACAATTTACCGATGATTCGTTTGATGGGCTGAGGGAAATACTCTTTCTGCATAATACTTGTATAGTAGTCCTCATGCACATCATAGATGACTGTGTTATCTTTCTTTTTTAACAGCCAACCGACAAAGATTAATTCCGGATCATGAAAATGGTAGATATCCGCCTTTAGCTTTTTTGCTTTTTTATAGGCTTGGATTGGCCCAAGGAGCATTCGCTTCCATCGATTGGCATACTTCTTAAGTGGAATGATTTCTACTTTATTTTGCTCATCTTGACTATCACTCTGTTCATCGATCGGTGCCATTAACGACACATCATATCCACTCTTTTGCAGTGATACACATTCTTTATGATAAATTCTCGTATCATAAGGGTGATGTACAGTCGTGATATGGACAATTTTACTTGATTGAGACAAATAGATAAACCTCCACTTCTATAAAGGCAAACTTAAGTTTTTGCCTTCGTTTAACTGATACTTTTGAACAAATAACTTGATGGGAACAACCATTAATTATAACACATCTAAGAAAATTTGTTCATATTGTCTGACGATCTTGTTAGAGTTAAAGAATGTAGCACGGTCGTAACCTTTCTCTGTGATTGCTTGCAATTCTTCTGGAGTTGCTTGTAAAACAGCGAGCATATTCTCTGCAAGCTGCACTTCATCACCGACAGGACTTAACAACCCATATTTGCCGTTGTCCAATACCTCTGATGGACCAGAGCGACAGTTGGTTGATACAACAGCTGTTTTGGTCGCTAATGCTTCGGCAATTACATGACTAAATCCCTCATGCTTAGATGACAGTACAAATAAGTCGGCATGACGGAAATAGACATATGGATTTTGTTGAAACCCGAGAAAATGCACACGATCTTCTATGTTTAATTCATTTGATAATTGTTTTAATTCATCATATAAATACCCTTCTCCAAGCATCACCAGTTGACTAGCGCATTGCTCATTGACCTTTGCAAAAGCACGTAGCATCGTGTGGTGATCTTTTTGAGGGACTAAGCGTCCAGCGGTAATGATCACCTTGTCATCTGTATCAAATAATGACTGATGATCAAAGTCTTCTTCTTGATTAGCCAGTTCTGTAATATTAGCGACATCGACCGGGTTATAGACTACTTCAATTGATTTTCTTGGTATTTTATATCTTTCGACCAGATTATCTTTTACCCCTTCAGATAGGGAAATAATTTGGTTTGCTAACCGATAGACAACTCCAAATCCTAATAATTGAAGATTCTCTTTAAACGTACCACCTAGATTATCCGCTTCCCTAATCACATTTTTAGCTTTTGTGAAAGAGGCTAGTTTTGCCAATATCGCAATGGTGTTTACCCTTGGAATCGTACTAAATACAATGTCTACTTGTTGTTCTCGAATAATCTTTGCCAATTTAAAAATGGATCTGCTCAAACGTTTCGTGTCCAATTTAATAAAGGTTACATCATCTTTTAGCGCATGCTCATAAGACCCATCATAGTTTAACGTGACTAAGATGGGAGAAAATTTATTTCTATCTAAGTTATTGATAATGTTTAACAAGGTTCTGGCAGCTCCACCGGCCCCCATTTGATAGATAAAGAACACGATGTTTACTTTTTTCATCTGTTTTCTTTCCTCCTGCTTACGATCAGGCTGCTTATATTTGTTCGGTAAAAATATCTGTTTATGACTGTGCGAACCGAAAACTGCAAAATTTTACATTTTCATCACATATCTTTCTATTTTATACGATATTTAATAGAAACGAAAGAGTTATTAGCGAAATGTAACGCAATTGATAAAGATTAAAAGGCAATACTATTCATTCGTCAATTAGTGGGTAGTTTTTTTCATAGAGTTAATAATATCCTATTTCAAATAACTTTCCCTGGAAAAAGGGCATTATCCACGGAACAGTTCCTCTTATCCCCGGAAGAGCACTCCTTGTTCCCTGGAAAGGACATTATCCATGGTAGATCATATTTTAAAAGGAAAAATCTGAACACCATTCCAGTTCTATGTTAAAGAACTTGGAATGATCGTTCAGATTAGTCTTGTTACGCTTTTTTCTCTTTTTTAGCTTTTCTTGAAAACCTTCCTTTAATACGCTCTGATAGGTTATCAAAATACGTATAAACAACCGGAATTAACACAAGTGTAAAGATACTGGATGTCAATAAACCGAAAATAACGGTAACTGCCATTGGTTGTTGCATTTCCGCACCTTCACCATATCCTAAAGCTAATGGAACCATTGCCAGGATTGTTGTTAAAGTTGTCATTAAAATTGGACGGAGCCTTGTTTTCCCGGCTTCAACAATTGCTTCGTGTCGATCCATTCCGCGATTTCGGAGAATGTTTATATAATCAACAAGCACAATTGCGTTGTTAACAACAATACCTGCGAGCATGATCACCCCAATAAATGCCGTAATTGATAACGGAAGACCGGTAATGAACAGACCACCAAACACCCCTACTGCTGTTGCAGGCATGGAAAACATAATGATTAATGGATGCAGGAAGTTTTCAAATTGGACTGCCATAACGGCGTAAACTAAGAAAATCGATAATACTAACGCCAGACCTAAGTCAACAAAAGCTTCTGTCATATCTTCCGCTTGGCCACCAATGGAATAGTCATAATCATCAGGCCAATTGATCTGATTCAAAGCATTTTTTACATTTTGTGATACCGTACCTAGATCACTATCGACAATACCAGATGAAATATTAACTTGTCGCTCCTGATTCTGACGTGTGATGGTTGCGGCACTTTGTACTTGTTCAAAATCCGCTATAGTTGATAAAGGAATAGTTGTTCCTTGTTGATTTTGAATCGATAAATTTTCTAAATCATTAATAGTTGAACGCTGCTCTTCTGGATACATTAATTTGACATTCATTTCTTCTCCGGCTTCACGATACTGCATAATCGTTTGACCAGTGAACCCAAGCTGTACCTGACTCATCACTTCTTGATAGCTTAGACCATATTGCGATGCAAGCTCACGATCAACTTGAATCGCCATTTCTGGTTGTGTATCAGATAGAGATGATGTTGGATTGTAAACACCCTCCACATCTTCTAGTACTGTCAGTACTTGATCTGACAGTTCCTGTAACACTTCCGTTTCTGGACCTGAAATTTGGATTTGGATCGGATCTCCCAATCCAGCACCAGAACTTGCCTCACTAACGGTAATCTCTGCTCCAGCAATATCTTGCAAGTCTTCATCTAATTGTTGTACAACCGATATCGTTGTTTGATCACGTTGATCTGCTGGTACTAGTTGTATTTGATAGGAGGCATCTGAACCACCTGTCATTACGGCTTCTTCCGTATTAGCACTACCTACCGTTACATAACTGACGTCAATCACATCATCGTAATCAGTTAATTTTTCATTAATTTGCTCTGTGATCGCCAGTCGTTTCTCTTCATTTGTACCCGTAGGTGTTTCTACCGTGATACCTATCTGACCTTGATCACCTTCTGGAATAAACGCTGTACCGATAAACGGAATTAAAGAAACACTTGCGATGATGGCAATAACCGTAATCGCAATCGTTGTTTTTCTAAGTTTCAAGGCTTTTTCAATCACTCGTTGATAGCCATTAACTACTTTTTGTAAGAAACGATCGAACCAGTAACGACGACCATTATCCTGCATGGCTTTCGTTAAAAGTTTGGATGATAACATCGGGATTAACGTGACCGCAACCGCAAGTGAAGCAATTAATGCAAACGAAACGGTTAATGCTAATGGTGTAAATAATTCTGATGCCATACCTTCCACGAAAACAATCGGTAAAAATACCACTAACGTTGTCGTTGTTGAAGCAATTACGGCTGGCGCAAGCTCTGAAGCACCTTTTATCGCTGCGTCCTTGATACCATAGCCTTTTTGCCTATATGAGACTATATTTTCGAGAATAACGATGGAGCTATCGACCATCATCCCGATACCAAGGGCGAGACCTCCCATTGTTAATACGTTCAAAGTTTCTCCGGTAAAATACAACAGTACAAACGTGGAAACAATCGCAATTGGGATGGACACCCCGATAACGAGAGTTGCTCTAATACTTTTCAGGAAGAGCAACAATACTAATAAGGCGAAAATACCGCCAAAAATCATATTTTGAATAACAGAATTAATCGATTGTTTAATAAAGTCTGAAGTATCTACTACTACATCAAGACTAACGCCTTCTGGCATATCTTCATTTAAATCATCAATTGCTGCTAATACGTTGTCTGATACTTCTACCGTATTACCATCTGATTGTTTTAGAATACTCAATACAACGGCAGACTCGTTATTAACTAGTGTTGTACCATTTTTTTGTAATGTATCGTTGACATCTGCCACATCTTCAACTGTAATTTGTGCGCCTTGTGGTGTTTGGATAATTGAATGGGCAATGTCATCTACCGAAGTAAACGTACCATCCACACGTAATTGTAAATCCTGCTCACCACGTTGAATCGATCCTGCTGAACCAGATTGATTAGCACCTTGCAGCGCCTGCTGAATCGCTTGTGTCGATACACCATATTGCATCATCGCTGCCCGGTCTAATTCTAATTCTATAACTCTTTCTTCTCCACCTTCGATACTGACAGAAGCAACACCACTTTGGCGTTCAAAATACGGTTGAATGGTATCCTCTGCTACTGTTTGTAATGTATTGGTATCACTACCAGTCAAGCCAACCCACATAATTGGCATTTGATTCGGGTTAAAGCGAAGAACACTCGGGTCATTAGCACCATCTGGCAGTGCTGCTTTTACTTGGTCTACGCTTTCCCGTACCTCTAGTAGAGCGTTATCGAGATTCGTTCCATTTTCGAACATAATGATGACAAGGGAAGAGCCTGTTTGTGATTGTGATTGAATCGTGTTTACCCCTTCGATTGAACTAAGACCGCCTTCAATCGGTTCTGACACTAGTTGTTCGACCTCTTGAGGTGCTGCATCTGGATAGTTGGTCGCAACCACTGCAATTGGTAAATCAATTTCCGGAAAAAGGTCTATCGCTAAATTTCGAACTGATATAACACCCATTGCAATAATAGCGAGGACAATCATGATGACCCCGACTGGCCGTTTAACTGATGTATTGACTAGTTTCATGATTAATCCTCCCCTACTACACTAATTTTACTGCCATCTACAAGGGTCAATTGTCCACTTGTAATGATTTGGTCTCCTTCATTAAGCTCTGCTTGAATAGCTGTTAATTCGGACTGTGTTGCTTGAACGTCTATTTCTACTTTTTTAGCTGTATCATCTTCCACAACATACACAAAAGTATCTTCATTCTCTTCGACTAATGATGCTGTTGGAATTAGTAATGAATCTTCAATTACGGTGTCTTCTAACACAACAGTAGCAATAACGCCTGCTTTATAATGAGTTGTTTCATTATCGAACGACAGGTCAATCGGGAATAGTCCTGCTTCATTAGCAGCGTCTGCCACATATTCAATCTCTGCATCGTGTGTTTCTTCTTCTGCACTTTGTAAGAGAAGGGTAACTTCTTTCCCTTTCTCAAATAAATCTAGTTGTACATCAGGTACTTGTAATTGAACGGTTAACTGTTCCAAATCAATAATCGTTGCTAATGGATCTTGATTGGAAACCATCGATCCGTCTTTTGCTTCCAATTGTGAGATAACTCCATCTGCTGGAGCTTCTACGGTAATGTTCCCTTGTGGGCTGGAGATGGTCGCAATTTCATCATCTTCTTCCACTTTGTCTCCATTTTCCACTTCTAATTCATCAATTTCACCTGCTACAGAAGGAATGACAGGTGTCGTTTGATTCGGCATCGTACGACCATAGAAATTACGTTCCATGACAAGATCGCCTTTCGTTACTTCTCCTGTTTCAACTGGTGTTACGCGTTCTACTTGTTCTTCTTCCTCATCACTGTTTTCCGAACACGCAACTAATGTGATGATAACAATCATCAATAAAAATAATAAACGCTTCATTTTCTTGTCCCCTCTCAATATTTTTATAAGTATGGTCTTAACGATTGAACAATTGGTTTAATAGTTGCATACGATTCTAAATGCTCAATCATACTTTGAATGATAATTTGTTTAGGTTCTGGCTTTTGCCATTCTTCTTCAAGTACATGTAAAGCTTCTGTTATTTGCTGTCTTTCACCTCTTTCCAGTTCTGTGATTTGACCTTTTATTTGCTCGATGACAGCTTGAAATGACTGGTCATTACTTTGTTTAAATCGTTTCAAATCCTGATATTGAAATACAGGAGGATCAGACCTTATTAAAATGTCTTGCACCAAAATATCGATATTTTTGGTGATATAAGCAGCTAGTTGATCTGGATCAAAAGCAATGTCATGAATTGCGATCCATTTTGGATAACCACTCATCATCGCATCAGTTTGGATGATGACATCTACTATGTATGGCTTAAGTTCTTCACCATAAATATTAATTAAACGGTCTTCTATCCAATCATAGCTCTGCTTCAGTAGATTTAAAATTAATTCATCCTTCTTATCACCTAGATGGATATTATCTCGAAAATGTATCATTAAGTATTCCTTGTGTTCTTTAAACAACTGTAGAAATGCACTAATCTGTTTCGTAAATTGATTAAAAGGATCGCTTGACTCAGGTTGTATGTTACTTAGCTTCTGAAGGACTGTCTCTGAATAATATTTGATAATTTCTACAAACAAATCATCCTTTGATTCAAAATGTAAGTAGAATGCTCCTTTGGATACATTACTTTTTTCAGCGATTTCTTGAATAGAGGTAGAGTGGAAGCCCTTTTCTGAGAAGAGTTTCAAACTCACTTCAATCATGCGCTGCTTTTTATTGTCCATGTCTTTGTAGCGCCTCACTTTCTCTAGTACGATTTCCCCTTTATGAATGTTTCATTTTTTCAACTTTCATGAATGACTGGTCAGTCAGTAGTATACTATACCAGTTATCAAGTCGAATATCAAAGGAAAAGCGCTATTAATTAATAGCATAAAAAACCTATCAAAAATCGCTCGAAAATGGCTCTTCAGGCCTAACGAGTCCCGGGTGAATTGAATTCGTCGGTCAATCCACAACATATGTCAGACTTGGCAACTTAGGTTATTATCCCTGTGAAAGTGCAAGATGTGTACCCATAACAATAAACCCTGCTTCTACTGAAACAGGGTTTTAGCTTTCTACTTTAAGTTGACTGCTTTTGATGGTGATCAATTATTCCTGTGGATTATCTTCATCATCAATTGGACCTTCACCATTCTCAACAGCATCTTCCATTTCTTCTTCGGCTTCGTCTAAGTTCTCTTCAACATTTTCACCAATGTCTTCTCCGGTTCCGCCATCAGCGCCACCATTCTCACCTTGTTCGCCACCGTCTGGAGCTTCATCAGTTGGAGCTTCTTCTTGTGGCTGCTCTTCTTCAAGCGGTTGTTCTTCTTCATCTTCATTTGTCGCACAACCAGCTAGTAGAGCTAGTGATAATAACAAAGCTGAAAGATACTTAACGTATTTTAATTCCATGTGATATCCTCCTTTAAGTCGTCTTCAATGGTAGGTTAACCAAATAATCTACAAAATATGCCATAAATTTTATTTATATTTTTTTGTTTTGAATTTTTGGATAGGAGGAGGTTATTCAAATGTGGTGAGACTGGTATTAGAGACATGCAAATCTTTTTTTATAAAGGAATCACGGTGATTTTGATGACTTTCACCTAAAGGTACACTGATGTTCTAGTATCGACGTTGGTCACAGGACGTGACCGAAATTAGTCGATGAATGGGCGATTAAGCCTCTGATTTCACCAATAGTCAAGCCTTCTTGATCGTAAGGCGATTCGGTTTCTGGATAGGCGGATGTAGACAGGAACCCAATTTCTTATACTTTCTCTCACTATTAAAAAGAGAAGCTCCGCAAAGCCTCTCTTTTACTTATTTCACGGCAAATGTAATTTCCGCTTCACAAGCTAGTTCACCGTCTACTGTTGCAACAGCTTTTCCTTTTCCGATCGGTCCTTTAATACGGATGATTTCGACTTCAAGGCGGAGTTGATCTCCTGGTTTTACTTGACGTTTAAATCGGCACTTATCAATTCCCGCAAGAAAACCGATTTTGCCTCTGTTTTCTTCTTTACTCAAAATCGCAACAGCCCCAACTTGTGCTAATGCTTCGACAATTAATACACCAGGCATAACAGGATAGTCCGGGAAGTGTCCTTGAAAAAATGGTTCATTAATAGTTACATTCTTCTTGCCGACAATCCGTTTATCATCTTGTTCGGTGATCACATCCACTAACAGAAATGGATAACGGTGTGGGATCGTATCTTTAATTTGTTCAATATCCATATGTATGACTCCTTTCCTTTATCCACTAAAGTATATCAAAAAGAGGAGAAAAAATCATAGCTTGACAAGAGTCTTTCAATGAAGCTTTGCATTCAGTAATAATTGCTTCAGTTCCTTGGATATCTTCATATTTTAAAAAAAGGGAACGCCTTAGAAGGGTTTTTCCACGGAGCAGAGTTTCTCTTCCGGGGATAATTGCTCTGCTTCCGGGGATAATTGCTCTGCTTCCGGGAATAATTGCTCTGCTTCCGGGGATATCTCCATTTTTCGATGTCCAGCAAAACTTCTAATGGAAATTTAAAAACACGTGAATGCCTATGCAAGATCACGTGTTTTATCAGATCTATCAGTCGAAGTTATTATTCTTTAACGAAATCGATAATGTGTTGCCATGTTTCCCATTTCAAGGCGTCTAACGGGCTGCCATCTCCAAGTATGCTAAAACCTACGATGAGACCGATCATTAAAGCAAATAAACTTAGCACAACAATAATCAAAACCTTCGCCCAAATTGGTATTATGCGACGGACGTATTTTTTCTCTTTTTGTTTTTTCTTATCAGCTCTTTTTTCCTTTTTCGTCTGTGTCTGAGCTTTTTTTTGTTCATCTGCTTTATTTGTTTTTTTATTTGTTGCTTTTGTTTCCTGTGACATACGGGATGACTCCTTATTAAAAACTACACTATCTCAACTGATTAATGAGTCCTCTCATTTGGTCATGCATTGAGATTGTTCGTGCATTAAATTGATATGCTCGTTGCGTTTCGATCATATCTGTTGTTTGTTTTGCTAGGTCTACATTGGAAGCTTCTAATGAACCACTTTCCATTCTTACATCTGCTAATCCAACTTCGTTGATGATTTCATCAAACGGATAATTATCAAGTGATTGTTCAGATAGGCGGAATAAACTGCCCCCTGCCGCTTCTAACAATCGCGGACGTACTGCTTCGACAATCTCCAATTGGCCTTCAACAGCTTGCACACCATTACGTGTCACATTGATTGCACCATTTTCCTCGATTTTCAGATCGTCCATATTATCAGCTAAGACAATCGGTTCCCCACCAGCACCAAGAACAGGATTTCCATCAGAAGTAACGAGCATCACTTGATCTTCTTCCAATGGAGTTAAATAAAAGTTACCTGCTCTTGTATAACGAACTTCTTCTTCACCATTCTCATTAACTGCTACCTGAAAAAGATGGTTGTCTTCCAATAAAGCAACATCAAGGTTACGGTCTGTTACTTGTAATGATCCTTGATCAAAATTAAAATTGGTGTGACCTAGCTTTGCTCCATTCCCAACTCGTAATCCATCTGGTGTTAATCGTCCTTGGGGATTAGTTGGATCAGGCTCGGTGTTGATTTGCTGAGACAGTAAAGAAGAAAAGTTGGCATCACGATTCTTATAGCCTGCTGTATTTACATTCGCAATATTATTCCCGATATTATCTAATCGTTGTTGTAATTGCCCCATCGCTACAGCAGCTTGGAAGGTCATTCTTGTCATTTGCTTCTACCCCTTTTATTATCCAAGTCGCGCAATTTCATTGACTGCTTTGTCTAAACTACGATCGTATTGTTGAACTACTTTTTGGTTTGCTTCAAAACTGCGGTATGCTTGCATCATATCTGTCATTGTTTGTGCGGCATCAACGTTGGAATTCTCTAAATGATTCTGCTGGACATTGAATTGTAAGCCGTCTACACCTCTAGCATCCACTAATGCCTCACCATCTTCTCCAAGCTCAAATAAATCTTGTCCGTTTTTCACTAAATCATTAGGATTGGCACTATAAGCGATCCCAAGTGGCACTTCGCCATCGTCTAGTTGCACCATTCCTTCCGGTGTTACTGTAAATGCTAAGTTGTCCGTATTGATTGGATTCCCCGCATCGTCTAAAACATAATAACCATTAGTCGTTGTTAAATTCCCTTCACCATCAACAGTGAAATTACCGTTTCTCGTATAACGGATATCTCCTTCACCATTTTGGACCGTGTAAAAGATTGATCCGTCTTCATCAGGAGTTTCACCCTGGACTAGGGCCATATCTGTTGAAATACCGGTTTCTTGAAGGCTACCCTGTACGAAATCAGGTATCGTTTCGTGTACATATACCCCGGTGTTAATAGCCCCAATTTCAGTCATGGTTGGTACACTAGTACCCTGCGAATTGGGAATATCACGGTTTTCCATACGTTGAATTAATAACTCCGGAAATGCTCTTAATGGTGTTTGATCTTGTTTATATCCAGGAGTTTGTGCATTGGTCATATTATTGGATAGCACCTCTTGTCTACGTTGCTGTGCCATCATTCCATTTGTAGCTGTGTAAAAACCTCTTAGCATGAGTCGAACTTCCCTCCTAATGACGCAAAAAACTTGTTTATGTCTAGCTTCAGCGCCAGCGACTAGTGGACTTCCCTCAGCTCTGTACGATAAGTCATCATCAGTTCCTTCGTCACTGTGATTCCTTTATCTCCTACACTTCAGTCCAGTCCATGGGTCGCTAAACGGGCGCTTATGCTTTTCTTATGTATTAAACAATCGAACGCTCTAGTTTATCAATGTTATCTAACATAATGCCTGTACCTTTTGCTACACAATTCATTGGTTCTTCCGCTAAAAGAACTGGTACTTTTAATTCTTCTGCGAGCAATTGGTCTAAACCATTTAACAATGCACCACCACCGGTTAGAATAACACCTCTGTCAATAATATCTGCTGATAATTCTGGTGGTGTTTTTTCTAAAACGGTCTTCGCAGATTGTACAATTAATGAAATCGATTCTCTTAACGCTTCTTCTACTTCTTCGGAACGGATCGTAATCGTTCGAGGTAAACCTGTTACCATATCACGACCGCGAATATCGATTTCTTCATTGCGAGCACCTGGAAATACAGTTGCAACATTAACTTTAATATCTTCTGCTGTTCTTTCACCGATTAATAATTTATATTTACGTTTTACATATTGAAGAATTTCACCATCGAATTTGTCCCCAGCCATCTTGATCGATTGAGCCGTTACGATATCTCCCATCGACAGTACAGCGATATCTGTTGTTCCACCACCGATATCCACGACCATGTTCCCGCTTGGTTGGAAAATATCCATACCTGCACCGATTGCCGCTACTTTTGGTTCTTCTTCTAAGTAAACTTTTTTACCGCCGGATTTTTCTGCCGCTTCTTTGATTGCTTTTTGTTCTACCTTGGTAATGTTTGTTGGGCAGCAAATTAGCATTCTTGGCTTCGATAAAAATCCTTTGACATTAATTTTGTTAATAAAATATCTAAGCATTGATTCTGTTACATCAAAATCTGCGATGACTCCATCCTTGAGCGGACGAATTGCTTCGATATTACCTGGTGTACGGCCAACCATACGGCGTGCTTCTTCACCAACCTCTAATACTTTACCGGTATTGCGATCCATCGCAACAACGGACGGCTCATCCAGTACAATACCTTTTCCCTTCACATGAATAAGTACATTCGCAGTTCCTAAATCTATTCCAATATCTCTTGAAAACATGAACGATTATCCTCCCTATTTCATAACCTTAACTTGAGATTTATGTCGATCAATTAATGATGTTTATGTAGACTGCTAGTAGATGTCTTTTCTCTATTATGGTACATAATACCTCTAATTATATATAATATCATAAAATGCTGAATATCGTTATATATTTCCATAAAAAAATGTCGTTATTTTATATTTTTACTGGATTTTTGCGAAAAATAGCTGATAGCAAGGAGTATCTGTTATTAGTATGGTGTTCATCTGAAGGTATATGTATGAATTAGAGAGGATATCATTTAGGTTATTTAGTTAATAGTTCTTCTGTTTCCGGCGGTGCTTTTTTACCATTAAGCTGATATTTCATTTTGGTTGCTTCTCCACCACGAAGGTGTCGAATTGCTTTATGGTGGCTTAGTATGTTTTTGACTTCGTTTGCCAGCTCTGGATGTATTTCTGGTAATCGTTCTGTCAGGTCTTTGTGTACTGTACTTTTTGAAACTCCAAATTCCTTGGCGATAACTCGAACCGTTTTCTTCGTTTCGACAATGTACCTTCCAATCCTTAATGTTCTCTCTTTGATGTAGTCATGCACATCACTCGCCTCCCCAAAGTTGTCAGTCCAAGGTGTGAACAGAGACAAGTCCTACCTATAAAATTATCCACAATACCGACGAATAGCATCCTCACCTTAGACAAATAAAAGATAATTTGTACCATCATATTAAACAGCACATCCCATTATGACAGTAAATTTTGCGTCAGCATACGAGTCAGAGAGGATTGGACGATGTAATTAAAAAGAGTGATGGCTTTCGCCATCACTCTTTTTAACCAATATCACCGTAATCTGGATCAAACTTTTTTACGAACTTCATAGACATTTCTCCCACTCCCATATTTTCTTTATATTCCTAAACCTTCTGAAGCCCTCAGTGGCAACCTTGCGAAAAAGTGATCACTCCTTTTCTCCATAAAGTATTGATAAGAATATATGAAAAAATGTTGCTTCTTTGTTGCTAAGCCTAAGTAATATTGTGTAAACGGGGTTATTGTGTCTAATTGTTCCAACAAATTTGTTGCTTTTTCGTAGTTCCCTTTTGCTATTTCTAAGTGTGCTCGTTCAATCGGATCGTTAGTAAAAACCCCTTTCACTCTTCCGAAGTGTGCACAAATAAACGGATAAATATGTGAATCAATATCTTCTAAAGTGTCTGCATCGTTTAAGCAATTAGCTATGTATTTTGCTTCTTCGATATGATAGACACTAGATTCAAAATCTTCATATATATAACTGAGTGCTAAGTCTAGGTGGAGACGTGCTTTTGATTTGATATGATGAGGCATTTGTAACGCTTCATAAGCGTTCTTTCTTGCTAAAATTAACTCATTTCTCTTCCAATAGTAGTGAAATAATAAGTTCTTTATTCTAATCTGGAAGAATGTAATAAATAGTGGATTGTCTAGATGACGTAGATATTTCTGAATTTTATTTAGATAGTAACCGATTCGTTCGTAGTTATATACTTTTTTATCTATTTCAATATACAAAAAGTATTTTAAACACCTTAATTCAGGATGTTGAACGGAAACCGTTTTCGATTGAGTTCTGATCTCATGAACAGGTTTACCATTTTTTAAATCTAGCATGAACTGATAAAGTATCGCTAATCCTTGATTTAATGGATTCATACTTTCTTTGTTCACTTCTATAAAATATTGTAATTCATGGTAGCATTGGTTAATATAAAAATACTCTAGAGCTAATCGTTTATCTAAGTCAGAATTGCTTTGATGCAGGAATTCCTTTGCTAATTCCAATTGTGCTGCTTCGTCACTATCTAGACTGATCAAGGTTAAAAATTGAGGAAATTGCAGTTGCTTTTCTGATTCAAAATAGTCGAGCATTGTCCCGATCTTTGTTTTTGTATTTGATTGTGCCATAATCTATCTCCTTTCACAGTTACTTATTATTTCATAATCGAGAAATTATGCAATAGGTTTTTTGCTAGAATCGTTCGTCAAATAGTTATCGATATCGACACTATTTGATTGTTTTTCATAGCTTGTAAGTAGAATATGTAAGAATAGCGTTGAAAAATGAAAATCTCCCTACCTTTTTCACAGGTAAGGAGATTTGGTTTACGCATGTTCCATTGCGCTCGATGATTCTGTTTCATTTTCAGCATCTGAATTGTCTTCTGATTCTGTTGCGTTCTCATCTTCAGCTGAACTGTCATCTTCTGTTGATGCTTCATTTTCCTCTGAACTTTCTTCTTCCGTCGGTGTATTATTTTCTTCTGAATTTTCTTCTTCCTTCTCTTCATCTTCTGCAGCTGGTTCCTTGTCTTCTTCTTCACCCTTGTCAGGTCCGATAATTTTATTAATTGGTTGATTAATAAAATGCTCTGGATTGACTGGTGTTCCATCTTTTCTCACTTCAAAGTGAACGTGGACACCATTGTCTTGACCGAGTGTATTCTGTCCAGCTGTTCCAATGGTTTCTCCTTGCTTGACTTCGTTACCCTCTTCAGCAAAAACTTCATCTAAACTAGCATAGTATGTGGAAACCCCATGCTCATGCTCCATCTTCACCACATTACCTAGTAATGGATCTTGCTTCACTTCTGCTACCGTTCCAGACAATGACGCTGTCACATCAAATGCCTCATGGTCATCAGTCGAGATTGCAATCCCATCACTTTGATAGAATTTGTTTTGGTGTGAAATGAGCGCCTGTTCTTGTTCTTCTGCATCTGCTCCATAATCATAAAATTTGGTCACGATTTCCACTTGCAAGTCTTCGGAAACTGGCATCTCTAGTACTTCCTGTTGTTGCATGACAGTAGTTGCATCTTCTTCATCTTGTGCATCTTGATCTTCACTTAGATCATCTAGTTGATTTTCCATGTCTTCTGCTAAGTCTGGCCCTTGATTTGCAGCATTTTGATACCATAGAACCCCTGTTAAAAGTAGAGCAGCTACCGCTAGATATACAGCAGGAAAAAACCATCTTTTCTTGAAGATACGTTTCCAACTATTTTTTGAAACGTTCTTGTTTTCCTCCATTATGCATCACCTCAGCAACCATTGTGATCATAAAGAGGAAATTTTATACATGTTTTTTTTATTTTTTTGCTAAAAGGGTTGGAGTTGCTTGTTCTAGCGTGCTTACTTGTACCCCCTGATAGTAATGTTCAATGATCTCTTCATAGTTTTTCCCTTCTTGTGCCATCCCATTTGCGCCATACTGACTCATTCCCACACCATGACCATAGCCTTTCGTTGTAAAGACATAATGATCATCTTTTCTAGTAATTGTGAAATCACTAGATGGCAGTTGAAGATAATCGCGGATATCTCGCCCTGAGAAGGATTCTCCACCAATTGTTGCTGTCTCTACCCTTTTACTTTCTGTTCTTGTCAATTGGAAATCTTCTACTGAGTTAGAAAGATCGATGTTTAATTTATCTTCCAAGTCAGCTACCGTAAATATTTTCTGATCAAAGAATTTAGGAGATACTTCTTCATCCCAAGGACTTTCAACCGATCGCAAATAAGGCAGTTCACCTTCCCAATAGTCTTCGGAATTTTCTGTAAAGCCATTACTTGTCGAAAAAAACGATGCGGTGATTGGTTCATTACTATAGGTGATTATCTGTCCTTGAGTAGCTGCGACTGCTTCGGTAATTTTGTCGATTTTCCAATGGTAGTCACTACCCCATACTTGCCTAAGTTCATCTGTATTTTTATATACTTGATGTTCGACAGTATCTTTCACATCAGCGCCATCAGCAAGTTCCTTCGGGTTCTCTTGCATCAGAAAACGAATAATAAAAGTTCTTGCTGCTAATGCCTGTGCTTTTAATGCTTCGATTTCAAAATCTGCAGGCATTTCGGAGGCAACCACATGTGTCACGTACTCTTCTAAGGGGACTTGTTCCACTTCATTTGTTTCCGTGCGTAATACATGGATATCAAAAGGAGATTCTAATGAAATGGCTGTTTCGTCTTCTGCAGTGCTTGCTGTTGCTGTTGCTGTTTCTACAGATGCTTGAGTTGCATCATCCTCTGTGAACGGTATCACGATAAGGGTTGGGATGATAAACATAAATGTGAGTAATGTCGAAAGGATGATAATAGTTGGTAATTTCCAGTTAGTTGATGTTTTTTTGTTTTGCCATCTGGCCATGGCTAACCTCCTCTGTGTTTCTTATGTTTCTACTCTATCTTATTCAGAAGAATAGGAGATTAGAACAATGAAAAACTTAAGTAGAGAATAGGCTTGGACAATTATTGTCCTGCTATCAGTTGACAGATTCCTAATGTATAATAAAAAGAGGACAAGCTTCTATTAAAGCTGTCCTCTTTTTATTATTGTACTTCTACTTGTTGTTGTACTTCGGTTATGATAGTAGTTTCTCCTTGAGTGACTCTTTCAATGTCCGCTCCCAGGTTAGCAAATTTCTCTGTAATATCTACATATCCTCTATCGATATGGTGTAGAGAAGTTACACGGGTATATCCTTCTGCTACTAATCCTGCTAAAATTAAGGCTGCTCCGGCACGTAAATCAGTCGCAGCGACTTCTGCCCCTTGAAGGCTAACAGGACCCTCTACGATGACGCTACGGCCTTCTATTTTTAATTTTGCATTCATTCTACGGAATTCCTCAACATGCATAAAACGGTTTTCAAAAACAGTTTCTGTAATCACTCCAGTACCTGATGCCTGTAACATCAATGCCATCATTTGTGATTGCATATCTGTCGGAAATCCTGGATGTGGCAATGTTTTGATATCCGTAGCTTTCAATCTCTTTGGTCCGATAACACGAATACCACTTTTCTCTTCATTAATTTTAACGCCCATCTCTTCCATTTTGGAAACAAGGGCACGAATATGCTCAATTTCAGCGTTTTCTATTAAAACATTACCACCTGTAATAGCTGCTGCTACCATAAATGTTCCTGCTTCGATACGGTCTGGAATAATCGTATGCTCTACTCCACGAAGCTTGTCGACACCTGCAATTTTAATTGTCTCTGTGCCGGCACCTATAACATTAGCACCCATTTTGTTTAAATAATTTGCTAAATCTACTATTTCCGGTTCTTTAGCAGCATTTTCAATAATTGTTTTCCCTTTTGCAAGTGCTGCTGCCATCATAATGTTTTCTGTTGCTCCAACACTAGGCATATCTAAATAAATTTTAGCCCCTTTTAATCTATCTTTCGTAGAGACTTCGACAAAGCCATTGCCAACATGGACATCTGCCCCCATAGCTTCAAACCCTTTTAAATGTAGATCAATTGGTCGTGATCCAATTGCACAGCCACCTGGTAATGCTACCTTCGCATGACCATATCGTGCTAAAAGAGGTCCTAAAACTAGGACAGATGCACGCATTTTTCTAACATATTCAAAAGGCGCCTCCGTTAATAATGGTTTGGTTGCATCCACTGTTACGGTATTCCCTTGATAGTGAACTTCTGCATTCATATGCGTTAAAACTTGGTTTATGGTGTGTACATCTGCCAATGCAGGTACTTCGTGTATAATGCTTTTTCCTTCACTTGCGATTATGCTTGCGGCGATGACAGGCAGTACGGCATTCTTTGCTCCTTCAATTCTTACAGTACCATTTAACTGCCTACCACCACGTACGATGATATTTTCCAAGGCTCATTCTCCTCTGTAGACCATATTCATTATTATTAGTATTCATGTATTAGGATAGGTGTTCCTATAGTGATAGTTGTCCGATCTCCTATCCGCTCTCTTACTGCGATTTGCATATTAATTTCTTCATCATTTTGTTGCAATTTATTGTTCCATTTTGGTGTATAGCCAGTCCACGTATAAAAATCTGGCTCTTTTATTTCGTCAGTTATTGTCATATCTAGTCGTGATTTTACAAAATTTATAAAACAAACAATATCTATCATACCATCTTTCCACGCTTCAACACAAGAAAAATATTGCGCATTTTTTTTAAATAAGCCATTAGTAATTTCTTTCATTTTCTCTTTATATACTTTTAGTACTTCCGGTGCTGTTTCATTCGCCGTAATCGTATAGATGATCTGAAATTGTTCCTCCTGTTCATTAATACGCACTAATAAGATTGATTCGGTAATTCCAGTGTTTTCTTGTCGGTCTGTACTGAATTTCAGTCGATTATTATCTTGATCTTTTTCTTGTATATCGAGTTGATACCCGTTGATTTTAGAAATAAAACTTTCTATGTCCGTTATTTCCATTGATTCTCTAATAGTAGTTTGCAAGTTTGATAGTTGAAGATCCTGATCATCCACTAATTCTATCAATTCGTCTATTTCCTTTTGATTCTCTATATTTGTTTTTGTCTCAGTAAGTAATTGATCTACAGAGAACATCATTCCAACCGTCACAAGCAATATAAAAAAATACTTCATTTCCCGCACTCCTTTTTTATTAGAAGTATTGGCAGGAAATAAAGTATTCATACTCTTTTTTATTATTTTGGTATGAGTAAACTTAAAAAAGGTAGATTAATTGTTGGGACCACTTTAAGAAGTCTAAGAAAAAGTTACTCACGGTTGAACCAATTGCTATCGTAATGAAGATAACCAATATTCGTGCTTCAAACACTTTATTCTTTCTAAATAATTCGTCGAAATTCAGAGCTTGAAGGACTTGCCATGTAATCACGATAAAAATGAGATGTGATAACATCCCGATCAATCCTTCTTGCGCCAAACTTTGCATCATAATATATCCCTCGTTTACTTGTTTTTCTCTATTTTAACATATATATTGACGATTCGCCTTAATCGGATATACTTTGATATTTCCCGGGAAATTTAGCTAAAATGTTATTTTATTAGATATGAGGACAGGGATATAATCCATTTTGTACCATTTCTAAGTAGATGATGGGACTAAAGAGTTGTTATAAGAATATGGGCACTCTATATAGTAGATGAGAAAGTGGAGATCTGAGAAAAATGTGCTGAATTTTCGACAAGGGAATTGTTTTTTTAGTTGAAATCTTGAAAGGATGGCATGTGATGCACTGCTTTTAGATTTACCTTTCTGTTTTCTGGGTTCTTCTTGCAACTTTGGGGGTTCTTCTTGCAACTTGAGGGATTTATTTGCAACTTGAGGGATTTATTTGCAACTTGAGGGATTTATTTGCAACTTGAGGGATTTATTTGCAACTTGAGGGATTTATTTGCAACTTGAGGGATTTATTTGCAACTTGAGGGATTTATTTGCAACTTGAGGGATTTATTTGCAACTTGAAAAGGGGCTGCGCTCAACCAGTCGGTTGAGGCAGCCCCTTTTCCTTGTTATCTATTTTCTACGACATCGATTCGGTTTAAGGCACGTTTAAGTGCTAATTCTGCCCTTCTGAAATCTATTTCATCTTGCTTAGCTTGTAAACGACGTTCTGCTCGTTCTTTCGCTGCACGAGCACGCTCGATATCAATATCATCAGGTCGCTCTGCTGATTGTGCAAGAATTGTCACTTTATCAGGACGAACCTCAAGGAATCCTCCACTTACTGCAATTCGTTGTGGATTCTCTCCTTTTAAGCGCACTGCACTAATGGACAGTGGTGCAACGAGCGGAATGTGACCTGGTAAGACCCCGAGCTCTCCACTCTCAGCTTTACAGCTAACCATTTCAAATGAATCTTCCAGAACAGGGCCATCCGGAGTAACAACACTTACTGTTAGTGTATTCAACAGAACCCCTCCTTAGGCTGGAATAAAAGCTAAAGGCGAATTAAGCCATTTGCTTTGCTTTTTCTACTACTTCTTCGATGCGGCCGACTAAACGGAATGCATCTTCTGGAAGGTCATCATATTTACCATCTAGGATTTCGCGGAATCCTTGGACAGTTTCTTTAACTGGTACATAGGAACCTGGTTGACCTGTAAATTGCTCTGCTACGTGGAAGTTTTGCGATAAGAAGAACTGGATACGACGCGCACGAGATACCGTTAGTTTATCTTCATCAGATAACTCATCCATACCTAGGATCGCGATAATATCCTGTAGTTCTTTATATTTTTGTAATGTCTGCTGTACTTCACGCGCAACATTGTAGTGCTCTTCCCCTACTACTTCAGGGTCAAGTGCACGAGATGTAGAGGCAAGTGGATCTACCGCTGGGTAAATACCTTGCTCTGATAATTTACGATCAAGGTTTGTTGTTGCATCTAAGTGAGCGAACGTTGTAGCCGGTGCCGGGTCTGTATAGTCATCGGCTGGTACATAGATCGCTTGGATAGATGTAACAGAACCTTTATTCGTTGATGTGATACGCTCTTGTAATTGACCCATTTCTGTTGCAAGTGTCGGCTGGTAACCAACGGCAGATGGCATACGACCAAGAAGTGCCGATACCTCTGAACCTGCTTGCGTAAAACGGAAAATGTTATCAATGAACAATAGTACGTCTGCACCTTTTTCGTCACGGAAATATTCCGCCATTGTCAGACCAGTTAGTGCTACACGCATACGCGCTCCTGGCGGCTCGTTCATTTGACCAAATACCATCGCTGTTTTGGAAATTACGCCTGAATCCTTCATTTCATAGTAAAGGTCGTTACCTTCACGAGTACGCTCCCCTACACCAGCAAATACGGAAATACCACCATGCTCTTGTGCGATGTTGTTGATCAGCTCTTGAATAAGTACGGTTTTACCTACACCCGCACCACCAAATAAACCGATTTTACCACCTTTAATATAAGGTGCTAATAAGTCTACAACTTTAATACCTGTTTCTAGAATTTCTGTTTCTGTTGCTAAGTCTTCAAATTGCGGAGATTCGCGGTGAATTGGATCACGGCGAACATCTGCACCTATTTCTTCGTCAAGGTCGATTTTCTCGCCTAAAACGTTGAAGACACGACCTAGCGTTTCATCACCTACTGGTACTGAGATCGGTGCGTTTAAGTCTGTTACTTCTGCTCCACGTTGAACACCTTCTGTAGATGACATCGCGATTGTACGTACAGAGTCATCGCCTAAGTGAAGAGCAACTTCTACCGTTAGTTCTTGCGCTTCACCGTTCACATCATACTGTACTTTTAACGCGTTGTAAATTTCAGGGAGATGGCCATCTTCGAATTTAACGTCGACAACCGGCCCCATAATCTGAATAACGTGTCCTTTTGCCATCGATTTCCCTCCTAACTAAAGATTTACTACCGTACGATTGTATTATTCTAATGCGGCTGCCCCACCAACAATTTCGGTGATTTCTTGCGTGATCGCTGCTTGTCTTGCACGGTTGTACTGTAATGATAAGTCATCAATAAGTTCATCCGCGTTATCTGTCGCACTTTTCATAGCAGTCATACGAGAAGCATGCTCACTCGCTTTACTGTCTAATAGTGCACCGAAGATCAAGCTCTCCGCATATTGTGGCAATAATACATCTAATATTTCTTGTTGATTTGGTTCATATTCATATGTGCTCTTTGTACCACCAGCTTCTTCTTGTAGATCTGTGAGTGGTAAAAGTTTTTTCGATGTTACTTTTTGTGAAATCGCACTGATAAAGTGATTATAGAAAATCACTAGCTCATCAATTTCTTCATCAATAAAAAGTTGTACCGTTTCAGACGTTAAGTCTTTAATATCAGCAAAATTAGGTTGATCCGAAAGACCAGTGATCTCCTGAAGAACGGGGATGTCACGTTTTCTGAAGAAGTCACGTCCCATTCTTCCTACTGCGATAACGGCATATTCATCTTTGGATTGATGCTTCTCTTGAATCGTGCGATAAACTTCACGAAGTATTCCACTGTTAAAAGCTCCCGCCAGACCTCGATCTGCCGTGATAACAAAATAAGCTGTCTTTTTCACTTCACGTGTCTGAAGCATTGGGTGCTCTGCATCCTGACCACTACCGGCTATGCTATTAACAACTTCTTTAATCTTATCACTGTATGGATCAAAAGCTTTGGCAAATTCCTCTGCTTTACTTAATTTAGATGCAGATACCATGTGCATGGCTTTCGTGATCTGTTTCGTCTTTTGCGTGGAATTAATTCGTGTTTTGATATCTCTAAGAGATGCCACGTTGTTTCACCGCCCTTTCCTAAAAGGTTGACGCTATTACTTACGAGATGTCGCTAAACGGACACTTTCGCTTTTTTATTATTACTCAGAAACGACAAATGTTTTTTTGAATTCTTCTACTGCACCGCTCATGTCGCCATCATCTGCAAGAGCTCCTGTTTCTTTGATTGTAGCAAGAAGTTCTGATTTATTGTTATCCAACCATGTTAAGAACTCCTCTTCAAAACGAGTAATATCTTCAACAGGAATGTCGTCTAGGAAACCTTTTGTTAATGCATAGATGATCATAACTTGTTTTTCTACTACTAATGGCTTATGAAGACCTTGCTTTAATACTTCTACCGTACGAGCACCACGGTTTAATTTTGCTTGTGTTGCTTTATCTAAGTCAGAACCGAATTGTGCGAATGATTCTAGCTCACGGAAAGAGGCTAGGTCAAGGCGCAATGTACCGGCAACCTTCTTCATTGCTTTGATTTGCGCAGAACCACCTACACGAGATACCGATAGACCTGCGTTAATCGCTGGACGCACACCGGAGAAGAATAAGTCGGACTGTAAGAATATTTGACCATCTGTAATCGAAATAACGTTCGTTGGAATATAAGCAGAAATATCCCCTGCTTGTGTCTCAACGAATGGAAGTGCTGTTAAAGAACCTCCACCTTTGTCGTCATTTAATTTTGCTGCACGTTCCAATAGACGAGAATGTAAATAGAATACATCCCCTGGGAATGCCTCACGTCCTGGCGGGCGGCGTAATAATAAGGAAAGCTCACGATATGCGTTCGCTTGTTTTGTTAAATCATCATATACAACTAGTACGTGTTTGCCGTTATACATGAACTCTTCACCCATAGATACCCCTGCATATGGTGCTAGGTATTGAAGTGGTGCAGGCTCACTCGCGCCGGCAGAGACAACGATTGTATAGTCAAGTGCTCCATGCTTACGTAGAACTTCTACTGTTCCACGTACAGTAGAGTCTTTTTGACCAATTGCTACATAGATACAGATCATATCTTCATTTTTTTGATTCAAGATTGTATCGATAGCTACGGTTGTTTTACCTGTTTGGCGGTCCCCAATGATTAACTCACGTTGACCACGACCGATTGGTACTAATGCGTCAATCGCTTTGATACCAGTTTGTAATGGTTCATCAACTGATTTACGATCCATTACACCAGGTGCTGGAGATTCAATTGGACGTGCTTTTGAAGTTTCAATAGGACCTTTTCCATCAACTGGTTGTCCTAACGGATTAACGACACGACCAATAAGTTCCTCCCCTACTGGCACTTCCATAATACGACCTGTACGACGAACTTCGTCACCTTCACGAATTTCCGTATAAGGCCCAAGGATTACGATCCCGACATTTGATTCTTCTAAGTTTTGTGCCATACCCATGACACCATTTGAAAATTCGACAAGCTCACCAGACATGACGTTATCAAGACCGTGTGCACGTGCGATACCATCACCGATTTCGATAACTGTACCAACATCGCTCACTTCAATGTCTGAATCATAGCTTTCAATTTGCTGTTTAATCAGCGCACTGATTTCTTCAGCTTTAATGCTCATGCCATTTCACCCCTATCGTCCTTAATTTGCTCTTCTTATTTGTCGTTCAAGACGATCCAATTTACCTTTGACAGAGCCGTCATATACTGTATTGCCAACTTTGATCTTGACGCCACCAATAACGGATGGATCGACATGGTTATTTATCTTCAACGCTTTTACATTTAATTTCTTCGTGAACACATTTTCGATTTCTTCTTTTTCCGCATCTGATAATGCGCGAACCGAATAGACCGTTGCCTCCTTCACTCCTTTTGCCTGATTAGCAAAAGTGATAAAGTGGTCGACAATATCTGGTACAATCGATTCGTTATGGCGATCTACAAGTAACGAAAGTGTATGTAATACATCCTTCGAAAAGCCTGCGAACGCTTCGTTAAGTAGCTGCTTTTTCTTTTCTACTTCTACTTTTGGATGTTGTAAAAATGAAAGAAATCCTTCATTAGTTTGGAAAACTTCTTTGACTGTTGTCAATTCTGTTTCCAGGAAATCAATGGTTTCCTTTTCTGCACCGATTTGAAAAAGAGCTTCTGCGTAACGCTTTGCTACATTCGTTTTACTCATTGCTCTTCTCCTACCTCTTTAATGTACTCACTGATCAACTGTTCTTGATCCTCTGCATTAATTTCTTTCTCGATCACTTTAGTAGCAATCTGTACTGATAAGGTTGCCACTTGTGCTTGAAGTGCTTCAACTGCTTTTTCTTTCTCGCGTGCGATATCTTCTTCTGCAGACTTCTTAATACGAGCAGCTGCTTCGTTTGCTGCTTCAATAATAGTTCGTTCCTGCTCAGTTCCTGCTTTTTTCGCATCTTCAATAATTTGTTGCGCTTCTTGACGCGTCGCTTTTAATTGTTCGTTTGCCTCACGCGCAGCTTTTTCTGCTTCCGCACGGTTTTTTTCAGCTGTATCAATTTCGTTTGCAATATGGTTTTCACGCTCTTCCATCTTGTTCATTAATGGACCCCAAGCGAATTTTTTCAATAATGCAAGTAAAATTAGAAAGCTGACAATGGCAAATGCCATATCTCCACCTTGTAAACCGCCGATTGCAGCTTGAATGACGAGCCCACCTGCTAAAAGTTGCACAGTGTTCACTCCTTCCCACGATTAGTCATCTATTTCGCTGTAACATTACATTCTTGTTTTATAGCTACGTTCGCCTTATTTTATAGGGCACTTATCGCTTTTCTTGTTGTCTAGCTCTATGTGCCAGAAACTAGCGGTTTTCCCTCAGCTTCGTTGATAAGTCAACATCGACTCATTCTTCGTCGTGTTTCCTTTATCTCCTACGCTTCAGTCCAAACCGTACGTTTCTTAACGGCACTTATCGCTTTTCTTGTTACAAAGGAATGGCGAAGGTTGTCTTAGACGAACTTCGCCATTCTATCAGATTAAGTATAATTACATTACCATGAAGGCAATAACTACGGCGAAAATTGGAATCGCCTCTACTAACGCTACCCCGATAAACATTGTTGTTTGAAGTGCACCTCTTAATTCTGGTTGACGTGCAATCCCCTCTACTGTACGACTTACGATCATACCGTTACCTAAACCAGCACCAAGTGCCGCTAAACCAATTGCAATTGCAGCTGCTAAAGCTCCCATTGTTTGTTTCCTCCTTTAAAATGTATAGATAATTAAGATTATTTTATTTTAATGGTCTGAACTCACTTTATGAGACATATAAACCATTGTTAACATAGTGAAAATAAATGCTTGGATAGCTCCAATGAATAAACTAAATCCTTGCCATGCCATCATCGGAATGATGGATATAAGCGTGAATGGTAAGGCCGCCATGGCCATTTTGGTAATAAGTGATAATAAAATTTCACCAGCAAAGATATTACCGAAGAGACGTAGACCTAGTGTTAAGGTGTTTGTAAACTCCTCAATAATTTTGAAAGGTAATAAAAACGGTACAGGGCGTACATAGTCTTTCATATATTCGCCGACGCCTTTCGTTTTCACCCCGTAATAGTGGGTTAAAATAATGACCAACGCTGATAATGATAATGTGAGCGTTGCATCAGAAGTAGGTGATTTCCACCATAGTGTATGCCCCCATACTCCCATAGTAATTACACCAAGAATGTTACTAATAAAAATGTACACTAGTAATGTTAAACCTAGCGGTAAGAATACTTTCCCTGTTTTCCAATCCATCGTATCCCCGATAATGCCTTTGACAAAATCGACAATCCACTCCATAAAGTTTTGGAAACCGGTTGGCTTCATCTGAAGATTTCTTGCTGCCAATGTACAAATAATAAATACGATAACAGAAGAAATAAACGTCATTAAAGTAGTGGACAGGTTAAAATCTAACCATGGAATGCCAAACAGATCATGAAACAGCGGTGATTCGTGATCCAATTCCTTCACCTCACTTCCTTTTGCTCGTCTTGTTTTCTGAATAGTGCAAAATCTATCATAATAACAACATAAGTTGTCATTAATCCCAAAATAACAGCCATCAAATGGAAATATTCTTCAAAGCGCATTGCGATGATAACCGCTAATGCTGCCGTGGCTAGGCGGGTAAATGTACCAATTCCTGCTGGTCGACCACCATGTGAGAGAGCTTGTCCAAAACGGTCGATCTTCCGCTGCATAACCCACATATTATAAAAGCTTAATGCTGTTCCCAGGAGGAGTCCGAGGAATATTCTTGTGAAGGGCGTAAACCCCCAACCAAGAACAAAAAGTGCAAGAAGGTAGAACATCCATTTACGTTGACGGGTTATCATATTTTTGTATTGATCCATGGTTATTCGTCTCCCGTTTTATCTCGTACGTAATGAATGGTTCCATAAAAACCGGCTCCCAGACCCAAAAAAAGTCCGATCACTAAAAAAAGTGGTGATGTGGATAAATACTTGTCTATACCTCTACCAATAAACAAGCCAATTAATGGTGCGCCAACGAGTTGTGATAAAATAGCACTATATACCGCCAGACCATGGTAAGGGCTCCTTTTTGGTGGTGACATTCTTTCACTCCTATGATACAAACGTATTACTTATGTATAAAGGAAGAAAATCTCACATATACACATGTTATTTTCTTCTGCAGTGATTTTCATCACACCTCTGTAACCCTTATCATCCACACTAAATTAGCATACAATAGGGACCCCCTATTGTCAATCGATTTCAGAGACAAAAAACAAAAATAAACGGACAAGTTTCCACACCTTTCGGCAGATCCCTTTCACTGCTAGTCACCAAGTACAACAAGCCCTTTTTTGAAAATATTGTGAAAATTCCTTCGAGTTTCGAAATAACTGATTTTATGCGGATTAAAGGGACTTTTATCCAGTCCCCTTGACCGCTTATACAAGAAAAATTATCCTGCTCCTCCTTCCCAAATTGTCTGGTATTGGTAGGTTTGATTATGGTTGGTTTCGATCGTTATATTTGCAATATATTGGGTTTGAAGCTGCTCTTGTTGTTCAACCTCTCCTTCAATTACACCTGGATTTAAATCTGTACGTTCAACTAGGGTCGTAACATATGCGAAGGTTTTGGCATCATACAGGTCGATCGTCATTTTTTCAGCCTTTTCTACTAAGTACAATTGATAATGATAACTATCTTCCAGCGGTGTTATCGTTAACTCCAATCCCATTGCTTTAGGAATATCGTGTTCTTCTGTTAGAAACATATAAGGAATTGGCGTTTCATTTACATATAGATAGTCTTGTTTGATCCCATCTTCCATTTGCCCTGGTCTTATCGTTGCTTTTACTTCTACCTTTTTCCTTTCGCCCGGCTGTAAAGTAAAGCTTCTCGGCAACTGAAAGCGAATGTCGGTATCTTGCTCTGGTAATTCAAAAGTATATTGTTTTTCATGATCTGAGATATTTTCTACGGTCACCGTACTTACTTTTTGTTCACTGTTGTCTGTTATTTTGCCAAATTGCAACAAAGACTGATGGATTAGTGTGTCTGTGTCCACTGCTGCTTTGGGATCAATTTTACCTGCCCCTTGTTCTGTAGGTTGGAAGTTTTGAAACGGATTTGCTGTCGTAAGTACCGCTGCTTTCAGTTGTGATGGTGTCCAATCTGGATGGGCTTCTTTCAGTAATGCCATTACCCCTGCCACATGTGGTGCCGCCATACTGGTTCCGCTCAATGCCTGGTACCCACCTGGTACTGTACTTAGAATACCGGCACCAGGGGCGACGATTTCTGGCTTTATTGCCCAATTAACAGTAACAGGGCCACGTGAACTAAAATCGGTAACGGTATCCTGAATCTCCTGATATTCTATGCTTAAATAGCCTGGATTCTCTTTTAGCCATTTGCCGTCTTCTTGACTAATTGCTGCTACTGGTATCGAAATATTCGGATCTACTGCACCTTCAAAGACTCCTTCTTCTTCATTGTTAGCAATTAACAGTGCTGCTGCTCCTTTTTCCTCTGCTTCTTTAGCTAATTGGGCGAACGGGATCTCCCCTCGATCCATAATCAAGATCGTATCGTGAGTGATTTTCTCCTCTTTATTCGTTACTTCCAGATCACGCGGGAATTCCCAATCAGGGGAGCCTTGCATCGGCATTATCTCAATTTTTTTGTCATGAAATCGATCGTACAAAAAAGGTTGCTCTAACTTAGGGGTCGATGCCCCAACTGAAATGACCTGATTCGCTGTTGCAGGTGAGCCAACCGTCCATAAATCAGGACCTGTATTACCATTGGCAATGACTACTGTGACCCCTTGCTCTGTAGCACGGTTAACGGCAACACTTGTCGGCCAATCCGGTCCATTAATCGAATTACCTAAGGATAGGTTGATTATATCCATTCCATCTTTGACTGCTTTTTCGATTGCCGCCATCACTTGAACAGATGTCCCGGTTCCTCCTGAGCCAAGTGCACGGTAGCCATATAGCTCCGCATCTGGTGCAACACCTTTCATCTGTCCATTCGCACCTATGATTCCCGCGACATGTGTACCATGTAACGTAGGCATACCTTGCTCAGGGGTTGTTTCCATTGGGTCATCATCAAAATCAACCAAATCATATCCACCTTGATAATTTGCACGCAAGTCGGGGTGCGTATAGTCTATTCCGGTATCAACAATTCCTACCTTGACGCCTTTTCCTGTGAAGGGTAGAGGTTCAGGTATTAAAAAAGGGACACTCTCATTAATGTTAGTCTCTGCTATTTGTGTTTGATATTCTTGAACAGAATAGGTTTGCTGAAAGTTTGTGCGTCTTTTGATTCTTTCGAGGTTACGCTGATCCGTTTTGATTGCAACGCCATTGAAGATCGTATCGTAGACAGCTAGGATTTCTACATTAGGATGATAAGTTTCTATTTCTTCGGCGAACTGATGTGGATCACCTTCTACTTCGATAATGAAGGAGTATTCAGTTGAACCTGCAATAGCTGAGGTAAATAAGAAAAGGGATAAAATCAATGACACATGAAGCACTCCTTTTGATTGGATAGGAGTAGTGTTTGCGATTGGGAGGGGAGATATGTATAGCGAGAAGCAAGATTTTTTTGACGTTGTGGACATTTGATGCGTTATAATTTCAATCTCCTTTAGGTGACTTCACGGAGATCAACTCTGTTATTTAAGGAAATTCAGGTTAAATTGTACACTTAACGAGATGTCCACTCAATGTGCTTTCAATCAGAAAATAGCATACAAATCAATGCATGCTATTTCATAAAACATCATTATTTTGTTCCGAACAAGCGGTCTCCTGCATCTCCAAGACCTGGGATAATATAACCTTTTTCATTCAACTTCTCATCAAGCGCTCCAAGGTAAATATCAACGTCAGGGTGTTCTTTTTGAATGACTTCAACCCCTTCTGGAGCTGCGAGCAAGCACATTAACTTAATATTAGTTCCTCCACGTTTTTTCAAGGAATGAATGGCATCATTAGCAGATCCACCAGTTGCTAACATTGGATCTACTACGATTAATTCACGCTCTTCGATATCGGATGGCAGTTTAATATAGTATTCGACAGGTTTTAATGTTTCTGGATCACGATAAAGGCCAACATGTCCAACTTTGGCAGCAGGAATAAGGGATAGCATGCCATCCACCATACCTAACCCCGCTCTTAAAATAGGAATAATCCCCATTTTCTTACCGCTTAATACTTTGGTTGTAGCAGTAGTGACTGGTGTTTCAATTGTTTTTTCTTCCAGTGGAAGGTCTCTTGTTATTTCAAAAGCCATTAATGTCGAAACTTCATCTACTAAAGCACGGAATTCCTTCGTCCCTGTATTTTTATCTCGTATGTACGTCAATTTGTGCTGAATTAACGGATGATCTAATACAAACACATTACTCATGAGGGAAACTCTCCTTTTTTCAAATTATTATCCCAATAACCCACAATATTCATCCTTAAAATTGTACAGAAAAACAGACAACCATGCAAGCATAAGAAAGGGGTTATTCTTTTTCTGGTTATATCGGGCACTTTTTATGATTTATCGGGCGTTCCCTCTTGGGTATCGGGCGCTTTCACATAAAACGAAAAAAGCCAGACTCCATAGTCTAGCTTTTTTAGCATTATTGATATAATGGGAATTTTGCTGTTAGAGCCTCTACACGTTCACGAGCTTCTTTTAGAGTTGCTTCGTCTTCAGGGTTCTTCAACGTTAGTGCAATAATTTTTGCGACTTCTTCCATTTCTACTTCTCCAAAGCCACGGGATGTTACTGCTGCTGTACCTACACGGATACCACTGGTTACAAACGGGCTTTCTGGATCAAATGGAATCGTGTTTTTATTTGTCGTGATACCCACTTCATCTAATGCGGCTTCAGCAACTTTACCATTTAAGTTTAAACCACGAACATCTAATAATAACAAATGGTTGTCTGTTCCACCAGATACTGTGCGAATACCTTCTGATTCTAATACTTCACCGAATTTTTTAGCATTTTTAATAATGTTCTGACCATACTCTTTGAAGGATGGCTGTAATGCTTCTTTTAATGCTACTGCTTTCGCAGCTATTACGTGCATTAATGGACCACCTTGCATACCTGGGAATACTGTTTTATCAATTTTCTTAGCAAATTCTTCTTTACATAACACCATACCACCACGTGGACCGCGTAAAGTTTTGTGCGTTGTTGTCGTTACGAAATGTGCGTGTGGTACCGGGTCTGGATGTAAACCTGCTGCTACAAGCCCTGCAATGTGCGCCATATCTACCATTAAATAAGCATTTACTTCATCTGCAATTTCACGGAATTTCGCAAAATCGATTTGGCGCGGATAGGCACTTGCACCGGCAACGATCATTTTGGGTTGTACTTCTTTTGCTTTTGCTAATACATCCTCATAATCGATTTGTTCAGATTCTTGATCTACCCCATAATCAACAAAATTGAACAGTTTACCACTAAAATTAACAGGACTTCCGTGTGTTAAGTGTCCACCATGACTTAAGTTCATACCTAGCACCGTGTCACCTGGCTCTAAAACAGTAAAATAAACCGCCATGTTTGCCTGTGCACCGGAGTGTGGCTGAACATTGACATGTTCTGCTCCAAACAGCTCTTTGGCACGATTGCGCGCTAAATCCTCTGCGACATCGACATGCTCACATCCACCATAATAACGGCGGCCTGGGTATCCTTCTGCATACTTATTGGTTAAAACAGAGCCTTGTGCTTCCATTACCGCTTCTGAGACAAAGTTTTCTGAAGCAATCAATTCAATCTTATCGTTCTGGCGCTTTCTTTCATCTTCCATCGCTTGGAAAATTTCTGCATCAAAATTTTTTACTTGATCCATTTTTTGCTCCCCCTAATAATTTTTGGTAGGTGTTTTTTACATTATTCGTTATTTACATGATCTTATTATAAAATAACATCATTTTTCAAATAATTCTATACTTTTTCACGAATAAAAACAAGAAAATATGCACCTTTTATTCGTAAAAATAAAAAAGGTGCATATATAGCTCGTTCGTTAACTCGGATATACTGCTCTTGGGCCACCAATTAATTTTGGTCTTGTTCGTGCATTTGTGGTTCTTGCATGACCTACGTAACGCTTCTCCATTCGAAGTGGGATTGCTACAGGTTTCAGCTGCATGCCAATCATCGTTTCGCCGATATCGATACCGGCATCCGCTTGAATCGACTCAACTACCACCGCATCTTCTAAATGGTCATATGCGTATGCCGCCATCGAGCCGCCAGCTTTACGAACTGGCCTTACTGACACTTGTTCAAGCTTTCGTTCACGCATGATTTTCTTTTCTAAAACGATCGCTCGGTTCAAGTGTTCACAGCATTGGAAACATAACTGAACACCCGTTATATCCTTTAAGCGAGTTAGTTCACGAAAAATCATGGCTGCTACTTCTTCACTGCCTGCTGTACCAATACGTTCCCCAGCGACTTCACTAGTCGAACAACCAACGACAAAAAGGTCACCTTCGGAAAGAAGTTCGAGTGAAATCCATTCATCCACAATTGTTTTGAGATCTAATCCCCATTGATCGAGTTTCATGGATTTTCCCCTCATTTCATTTATTCTCGTAATCTGATACTTTTCCAATTCGGTTAGCATGACGACCACCTTGGAACTCTGTACCTAACCATTCTTTGACAATTTCCCTTGCCAAACCAGGTCCAATGACACGTTCTCCCATTGCGATCATATTCGAATCGTTATGTTCTCGAGTTGCTTTAGCACTAAAAACGTCATGTACTAGTGCAGCACGAATGCCTTTTACTTTGTTCGCTGCGATCGACATTCCGATTCCTGTTCCACAAATCAAAATACCACGATCAAATTCTCCACTTGCTACGCGTTCAGCTGCCGGAATTCCATAATCAGGGTAATCAACAGAATCTGCACAATTACAGCCAATATCTTCATATTCAATATTTAATTCTTCTAATAGAGATGCAACTTCTTTAGATAAATGAATCCCACCGTGATCAGATGCTAAAATGACTTTCATCGCAATTATTGCTCCTTTTTTTATAAAAGTGTTGTTTAGCTTAGCTTAAATTGCTCAATCTTTATTTTCAAGTTTTGTGCTTGTTGATCGAGCGAGATCGCCAACTCTTCTAAATTTTCGGCAAAACCTGCCTGTTCCTCAACAGTAGCTTGCATTTCTTGGGCACCAGCAGACGTTTCTTCCGCAATCGCAGCAACATTCTGTGACTTCGCTTGTGTTGCTTCGATTTCTTGTAACTGATTGTCTACGAGCTGTGATATTTCTCTGATAGCGGATGCTACCTGGTGGACCGAATCTGACATGTTATCGATCACTTGGTTCGTTTCTTCCCCTTTTTTCACTTCTCCACGTGTTTCATCAACCTGTGTACGCATATTGCCTACTACCAATTCGACATCTTTTTGCATATCCTGAATCAAGTTAGAAATGGTTTGCACAGCGTCAGAACTTTGATCCGCTAATTTCCTCACTTCTTCAGCAACAACCGCAAACCCTTTTCCTTCTTCCCCTGCTCGAGATGCCTCAATCGATGCATTCAATGCCAAAAGATTCGTTTGTTCACTAATGTCCCCTACAAGCGAGATAACATTTTCGACTTCTTTCGCCTTTTGGGATAATCGATTCACGTCATGAAGCGCATGATCCTGATTATCTGCCAACTGCATAATCCCTGAAAGTAACTGATTAATGACTTCCTTGGATTCATTTAACTGCTGGACCATCTCATTTGATTTACCTTGTGAATCTTCTGCTTTTTGATCAACTTGGGTAGCTAAACGAGTGGAATTTTCGACTGCTTCTGCTGTTTGTTGAATCGCATCAGAAGTTTCCTCAGCACCTGTCGAAATTTGACCTATCGTGTCTTCTAAGACATCTGTCTGTTGTTTTGTTTTAGATGCAGCATCTTTCATTTTATGTACAGATTGCGATGTTTCTGACGCATGTTGTTCAATTTCCGTTAAAACTGTTTTTAAATGGTGCACCATTTTTTGAAATGCGATCGTTAATTCACTGATTTCATCACCTTGAGTTCTCGGTTGTTCAATCTCGACATTTAAATCTCCGTCTGCCACTTTTGCCGCAACATTTTTCAGTTTATTAAGTGACCGCGTAATAAATCCAGCTGCAAAGAACGCTAAAATACCTGACCAGATAATCCCTAGTGTTAATGTACCTAATACATACCACACCTCTGGAATATTAATAAACTCTCCTATTATATCTTTTAGAACATAAATAAATAACGCACTAGTAGAGTATGTAATAAGAGCTAGCAAAGTTGTAAATATTACCAATCTTATTCTCAGACTTACCCCTTTTTTTGTTTTCCCTTCCATTTGACTTCCTCCTCAAAAACATGACTTTTTATCTATCTTTATTGTCTATCTTTTTGACTAATAGTTCAAGATAATTGTCCAATTCTTCATAAGTTTTTTGATAAGTCATGTAATTTCCACCAAACGGATCGATTATATCAACGTTTTGAGCTTTCTTTTCTAACTGATTGATTTGATCTAGTAAAGTTGGATCAATTTCGCTACCTGCTAATTTTGCTTCCTCTAATTGCGTATATGCTTCTTTTAACTCATTCCAATTATTTTCGTAGTTAGGATCAGCATACTCTTTTAAGGTGAAAATTTTTCCTGTTTCTGCTGGGTAGCTTTGTTTCAACATATCTCGATGATTCTGGGTCATGGTAAGAATTAAATCAGCCCATTTTACTAACTCTTCTGTAACAGGTTGCGACTTATGATCAGATGAGATTCCTTCCTGCTTTAATACCTTGCTTGTCCCTTCTGACGCCGACATCCCCTCACCTGCAAAGAGTCCGGCAGATTGAACGTTATGCTCTGTTTTATGTTGTAATATCGCTTGAGCCATCGGACTGCGACATGTATTCCCTGTACAAACGAACAAAATATTCATGTATTGCTTGCCTCCATTATTGATATTACTTATTATTTTAACCCCAGCTTCATGATTAAATAATTTCCAATGAGCTAGTGAAGTTCTTCTTGGGATATCTCCGGCTACTCCTAGGATATCTACCTTTTTCCTTGAAAGAGAAGACTTTTTCCATGGAACACGATTTCCCTTCAGAGGATATCTCCTTCTCTTCCGGGGATATCTGCCTTTTTCCTTGGAAGAGAGGACTTTTCCAGCTACTAATCATAATCTCCTTTTATTATATCATATTATTAAAATAATACGTGCAGTCCAAATGCAAAGAGAATAGCTCCCCCCAACAGTTCACTGTAGGTGCCTAATAAATGATGAGTTCTTCTACCTATCAGTAATGCACACCAAGTTAATACTGTGCTGAAAAGACCGAACATAATAATCGCAAATACGGTTGCTACTCCAGAAAGGCCAAGTGATAGTCCGATTGAGAAGCTGTCCAAACTTACACTAAAAGCAAACATGATTAAGCCAAAGCCAACTGGCGCTAATATTGGTGTATCTTTTTGCAAAAAGGTTTGAAACATCATTTGAAACCCGATTGCACATAATAATAAACCTGCAGCTAGAATGGCAATTCCTTCTATTTTATTGGAAAGTATCGAACCTAACAACAACCCAATGAAGGGCATGATCATATGAAAAATACCGACCACAAGGCCGATCAAAAATATTCGTTTCAATCGAATTTCTTGCATTCCCACCCCTAATCCGACTGAAAAGGCATCCATTCCCAAGGCAAATGCCATACATATAATAGATATCACTTCCATGATTGATGTTACCATTCAAAAAAAAGCCCCCCTTCGCACTTAAACAAAACAAGTGAGACATGCCAGTCCCCTTGTCCCATTCTTATGCGTGGGGGGATCGTTATATGTTTTTGTTTTGCGTGTACCGGTGAGTGGCAGCTTTAGTTAGTCGATTCATGATAGCATCACCGATTCCTTCTTGCGGGTAGGTTTCGGCTAAAATAACATCAACGTCCGTGTCATTAAAATACCTTAGTCCGTAGTAAAGATTGGCAGCTACTTGCGATAAATCACCTTGACTGCCACAGTTATAACTGATATCTGCTTGAAGCTGTTCAACTAACGGTTTACTGGCAATGATCCCAACTTTTTTTCCTTCTTGTTGATAGCTGTGGATATAATTTTGGAAAAAGGTTTGATCGCCATCTATTAATATAAGCGGGGCATCTGGCTCATAATGAGTATATTTCATCCCCGGTGATTTTGGTTGATTTTCTTTTAGAGAACCTGTCAGTTCCACTTTACCAGCTACATTCTCTATCTGCTGTTTGGTCACACCACCAGGCCTTAAAATAACCGGTATATCACCTGTTGCATCGACAACGGTTGATTCTAAACCTACGCCTGTTGCACCACCATCAATAATTCCAGCAATTCTTCCGTATAAATCCTGGTAAACATGCTGTGCTGTTGTTGGACTCGGTTTTCCTGAAAGATTCGCACTTGGTGCAGCAAGTGGCAGGTTAGCCTCTTGTATTAGCGCCCTACCGATTGGATGGTCAGGAATCCTGATTCCCACAGTATCCAATCCAGCTGTAACAGTATCTGCGACAGTCCCATTGCTTTGTAAGATAATTGTAAAAGGGCCCGGCATAAAATGTTCGATTAACTTTTGGGCCATTGTGGATATCTCCGTAACATAATGTTGGATTTGACTTGGATCATAGACATGGACAATTAAAGGGTTATCAGACGGACGGCCTTTCGCTTTAAAAATCTTCGAGACCGCAACTTCACTCGTTGCATCCGCTCCTAATCCGTAAACTGTTTCAGTGGGAAATGCCACTACTTCTTGCTCATTTAATAATTGAGCGGCTTTGATTAATGACTGTTTGCTTGCATCCCATTTTTCTGTTTTCATGTTATCCCTCGATCTAGATAGAATCTATCCACTATTATGAAGTTATCAAGAAAATTGTGCAAGCACCTTTTCTTATCCACAGCATTTTCCACAAAAATGAAGATAAATGTGTACAAATCAGCCATTTATACACATTTTTATAAACAGATTATATTTTAAATGCTTACTCCTTTTAGTTATACACGAGTTTTTGCACATTCACGTAGAAGTTTGTGTATAACTGTCGTTTTTATCCACATCTTCTAGACTAGTTATCCACCACGAAGCTTGTAATGACTCTTCTAAAACTTGATCTGTCAGGTTATATCCTAATTGTGTTAATAACTGCTCGAGAACAACTGTTTTGCTGTGGATAATTAAGGACGTAGCCCCATAACTCTGCGTTAACTTCTCTGCTGTTTGAATGATCGATACCGGTAGTAGAACAGGTGCATTTCTTTTCATGACTAAACTCCGTAACCAATACGTATGGCGATCAACTGGAATCAGTGAGAAAAAGGCTGTCGGTTCTTCTTGTTTATAGATGAAATATCCATATTGCTTCATCTCTATTTCATTGAAATGTGGCACCTTTTCATCGAAGAAAGCTTCAAATTCCTTTTGAGCCAACTCTTTCGTCGGTATTAATTGCATCCTCTCACCTCTATCATTTCGTCTTACTATTAATCTATGACAAAATGATAGATTTATGATTAACTAAACCATTTTAAGAAGAAAAAAGTGTATTCTACTTCCTCTTCCTCCTTTTGTTCTTCCTCAAGTTCTTCTGTTTCTTGCTCATCTTCTTCATCTTCTACGGTTGTACCAAATGAAAAATCTAAAAAACATAAAGGTGGAAAAACGACACACCACCAATTAGATCCTTCCGCTTCACCTAAAGTGATCAAGATTGCTTCATATTCACCAGCTGGATAGAGATAGTTATCATAAAGTTTCGTCGGAAATTTTACGTCTTTACGATATTCCACCGTATACTCTTCATCTGCTACAGTATCTTTCACAATTTGATCGATATCATCGATGCGAGAGGAAATAAGCTGTCTCGCCTCATCAATATCATCCATTTCCTCAACCCATTCTGTCACTTCTTCATTTACCGCATCTCTGACAGCGTGTTTCATCTCCTGATCCTTCTCATCCTCGCTGTTCGCTAAAATTCTTAAACGGATTGCCTCATCCGGAATCACTTGGTAGGATTGTTCATTACTCGTTACCTTTTGTGGAAAAAAACCTATAATTAAAAACATAAGTACACTAAATAAAATAAGCTTTCGCATTTTTTATCCCCCTGTAATTAACTTTTGCTAGTCACAGTGTGGACAACATCGAAAGCTTTTAAACTTTTAATCTATTAATTTTTCACAAATAACCTATACTTTCTTTCTAAAGAGGCTTGTGTGGCTCGTCAAACACACCATTACAATGTAGTAATAATCGGCCCTTGCTTCGTTAGAATAATTGTATGTTCGTATTGAGCCACAAAGCTTTCATCGGTTAGGAAAGTCCATCCATCTTCGGATTGATAAACTTCCTCTTCCAATGTAGAGATAAAAGGTTCAAAAGCAATTACCATACCATCTTTTAAAATTTCGTCATCCCAGCGTGAGTAGTAATTGAAAATATGTGCTGGTGCTTCATGAATTGATCGCCCAACACCGTGTCCAGTAAGATTCTTTATAACAGTTAAACCATGCTGTTTTGCTACATTGTTTACAGTTTTTCCGAGCGCGCTTTTTTTCGAACCTGGTTTTGCCTTCTTTAGTCCAGCGTCGAAGGCTTCTTTAGCAACGTCACATATTTTCTGCAAAATGGTCTCTCCCTTCCCAACAACAAAGGAAATTCCAGTATCTGCGAAATAGCCGTTTTTAGAACCTGAAACATCAATATTTACAAGGTCCCCTTCTTTAATGGTGCGTTCACCCGGAATTCCGTGCGCAACTTCTTCATTTACACTAATGCACGTATATCCCGGAAAATCGTATTCACCTTTTGGTGCAGATTGAGCTCCTGCTTTTTCAAACATCTCTTTTGCAATTTCATCGAGTTCTTTTGTAGTAATTCCAGGTTTAGTGCAGTGGACTAAGTCATCTCGAATCGCTCCACAAATTCGACCAATTTCTTTTAATCCATTAAAATCCTGTTCAGTCTTTGCAATCATCGTACACCCTCACTTTTCAAAATTTTTTATGATTAGTATGCCATTCAGATTTATAAACAAAACGGCTTTTGCTTCAACAAAAGGTTCGTTGAAAGAATCGATAGTCGGCAGAACATCATTCTCAGGTTCCTCAAATTATTTATATACCTCTCCACAAGCCATTTTCACTTGCTATATCTTTTGACGAGATAGTTGTTCCTGTTCACAAGATAGCGGTAAATATTTCGTGAACAGTTACGTTGTCGCACGTACAATGCGGTCTTTGCCATTGATGTCTTGGAAGATGGTCACTTCACTGTTAGGAAATTGCTGCTTGATCAGTTGGTTAACTGCTTCTGCTTGTGTGTGACCAATTTCAAAAAAGATCATACCTTGCTTATTTAATACTCGACCTGCTTGGTGGATAATTTGTTGATAAGCGGCAAGGCCGTTGCTATCTGCAAACAATGCCATCTCCGGATCATAATCCTTAACAGTTTCCGATAGACTTTCCGCTTCTTTATAATCAATATATGGTGGATTTGAAACGATTACGTCTACTTTTTTCCCTTGTTCAATCAACGGTGCTAAGAAATTGCCATAAAAAAATGTAATCTCTGCGTTGTATTGGTCAGCATTTTTTTGGGCGACTGTTAATGCCTCTTCAGAAAGGTCCGTGGCAAGCATTTCGACCTGCTTGTTGTTTTCCCATTCTTTAGCCAAGCTGACAGCGATTACGCCACTGCCCGTCCCGATATCCACACAAGTAATATTGGTTTTATCCACAGTTTCTATTATCTGTTGTACGAGTTCTTCCGTTTCCGGTCTTGGAATGAGAACATGTTTATTAACATGGAACGTACGACCGTAAAATGCTTCAACACCTGTTAAATGCTGGACAGGGATTTTTGTTATGGCATGTCGTTCAATCTTTTGCTGAAAATCCGCTAGCTCCTCTTCAGGAAGCGGCGCCCGTAAATGAATGAGCAAATCAGTTTTGGACCAATCCAAAATGTGTAAAAGCAGGATTTCTGCCACTTTCGGTTCACAGTTATGTTTTTGTAAAAAAGAAGAAGCCCAATCAAGGGCCTCATGTACAGTTGATATTTGCATGTTATTCACCGATTTCTTCCATTTTCTTCGCTTGTTCTTCGATGATAAGCGCATCAATTACTTCTTCCAGCTTACCTTCTAAGATTTGATCAAGCTTTTGAATGGTCAGACCGATACGGTGGTCTGTTACACGATTTTGTGGGAAGTTATACGTTCTGATCCGCTCAGAACGATCACCAGAACCGACCGCAGATTTACGTGTCTGATCATATTCTGCTTGTGCTTCCTGCTGAAATTTATCATAGATACGAGCACGCAAAACTTTCATCGCTTTTTCTTTATTTTTGATTTGTGACTTTTCGTCTTGAATCGATACAACTATTCCTGTTGGTTCGTGCGTTAGACGGACTGCAGACATCGTTGTATTTACCGATTGCCCACCAGGACCACTAGACGCAAAGGTATCGACACGAATATCTTTTTCATTAATATCGATTTCTACTTCTTCTGCTTCCGGCATAACGACTACTGTTGCTGTTGAAGTGTGAATACGTCCGCCTGATTCAGTTTCTGGAACACGTTGTACACGGTGGGCACCATTTTCAAACTTTAATTTCGAATAGGCGCCAGTTCCATTAATCATGAACACTATTTCTTTAAATCCACCGACACCAGTCGTATTAGAGTCCATTATATCAATTTTCCAACCTTGTGATTCAGCATAACGAGAATACATTCTGAATAAATCCCCAGCAAAAAGAGCTGCTTCGTCTCCCCCTGCTGCACCACGGACTTCCATGATAACGTTTTTGTCATCGTTAGGATCTTTCGGTAGTAATAAAATTTTCAGACGTTCTTCCAACTCTTCTTTTTGCTCAGAAAGCTCTGTGACTTCCATCTTTGCCATTTCACGCATTTCATCGTCAAGATCGTCCTCTAACATCTCTTTAGCATCATCTAGTTGTGTTGAGACATCTTTATATTCCCGATAAGCTGAAATCACATCTTGAAGATCTGATTGTTCTTTCGAATATTCTCTTAATTTCTTCGAATCATTAATAACTTCCGGGTCACTTAATAATTCATTCAATTTATCATAACGTGCTTCTAACGATTCTAAGCGATCTAACACGTTCTTCACCTCTTTCTCCGATTAGCAAAACTTCACTATGATACAGTATATTACAAAATAACGAAGACCGTCAAAATCTACTATGTGCTTTTAATTTACTTTTCGGATGATTCGGTACGTCGTGGTGATGTCTGCATCGCGGTTCATATGCTTCTTTGGCACCAACTAAAATAACAGGATCATCATAAGAAGCTGGACTGCCATTAATTAATCGTTGCGTTCTGCTTGCAGGCGAACCACAGACAGGGCATACCGCATTTAATTTTGTAACAAATTCACTGATCGCCAAAAGCTGCGGCATCGGTCCAAATGGTTCGCCGCGGAAATCTGTATCTAATCCTGCTAGGACAACACGATGGCCTCTATCAGCTAGTTCTGACACGATATGAATAATATCATCGTCGAAAAATTGTACTTCGTCGATTCCGATCAAATCCATATCATCGGTAATGTCTTCTAATATGTCAATTGCTCGTTTGACAGGTTTTGCTATTAGTTCTGAGCCATTATGGGAAACGACATAATCATCTTTATAACGATTGTCAATTAGTGGTTTATAGACAGCAACAGAGAGGTTGCCGTACGTTGCGCGTCGTACTCTGCGAATTAATTCTTCTGATTTGCCTGAAAACATGCTTCCGCATATTAGTTCAATCCAACCGGCATGCTTCATAATGTGCATGATAATGTTGCCCCTTCCAGCATTATTGTTTCTCTATATTTAAACATTTTACCATGTTTTTCGTATTAATATGTAGCTGTGAGTATTTTCCTCTCAGCGTCAACATCAAAGAAAAATTCGGCTTATCGCGAAAGCCTTAGTTTCATATACTACTATCAACAATAGTATTTTGTCCTTTCAGATAATACAAATAAAAAACAGGCAAATTTTTGGTGCATTTGCCTGTTTCAAGGATTTTTATCCTATTATATCTTCGTACAATGAAAAAATACCAATTAGCTAAGGTTGTATTTTTTCTTGAATCGGTCAACACGACCGCCGACTTTATCAGCTTTTTGTTTACCAGTATAGAACGGGTGAGAAGCTGAACTGATTTCTACACGGATTAATGGGTACGTATTGCCATCTTCCCATTCAATTGTCTCTTCAGATGTTGTAGTAGATCCGCTTAGAAATTTGTAGTCAGAGCTTGTATCAAGAAATACAACTTTGTGGTATTCTGGATGAATATCTTTTTTCATGTCTGTCCACTCCTTTTGCCCTGAATCCTGAGGAAACAGAGTTAGATTCATGCTTTGTTGAGCATTTTTGTCATACAGAAGAATTATAACAACCTAAAGCACTGTTTGCAAGAGAATTTTAATATTTCTATCATTAACTAGATTTTTTCGTACCTTTTCGCTTCATTTCTTCTTCTAATACAGATAAAAATTCCTCATTGCTTTTCGTTGAACGTAATTTACGTAAGAAACGCTCTAAGAAATCTGGAGAGTCTTGCATACTTTTTCGAATCGCCCACATTTTTTCGAGATGATTTTTGGAAACAAGCAATTCCTCTTTTCTTGTACTGGAACGTAATATATCAATCGCAGGGAAAATACGTCGCTGTGCTAAATTACGATCCAAGTGCAGTTCCATATTGCCTGTACCTTTAAATTCTTCATAGATTACATCATCCATACGTGAACCAGTCTCTACTAGGGCTGTTGCCAGAATAGTGAAGCTTCCTCCATCTTCAATATTTCTTGCGGCACCAAAGAAGCGTTTTGGTCTATGGAAGGCAGCCGGATCAATACCACCAGATAGCGTTCTTCCGCTTGGTGGGATAACAAGGTTATAAGCACGCGCAAGACGTGTAATACTATCCATAAGAACGACGACATCCTTTTTGTGCTCAACAAGTCGCATCGCACGTTCTAACACTAATTCGGCTACTTTTATATGATTTTCCGGTACTTCGTCAAACGTAGAGCTGACTACATCGACATTCTCATCAACAGAACGTTCAATATCTGTCACTTCTTCCGGACGTTCGTCCACTAAAAGAATAATTAGCTTTGTGTTCGGATGATTCTTCGTAATACTATTTGCGATTTGCTTAAGAAGCATCGTTTTACCTGCTTTAGGTGGGGCTACAATTAAACCACGTTGCCCGTAACCAACAGGTGTTAATAAATCCATGATTCTAGTTGAAATCAACTTTGTATCCGTTTCTAAATTCATCAAGCGATCTGGATATAACGGTGTCAATGCCGGAAAGTGAACACGTTCTTTCGCTGCTTCCGGATCTTCACCATTGACGGCGTCGACATGCAATAGTCCGTAATATCGTTCATTTTCTTTTGGCGGACGTACTTTACCAGATACTTTGTCACCATTACGTAAGTCAAAACGTCGAATTTGGGATGCAGAAATATAAATATCTTCCGCACTAGGCGAATAATTGATTGGACGGAGGAAACCGAAGCCTTCTGTCGGAATGATTTCTAAAATACCATCCATAAACAAATAGCCGCTTTTTTCCGCTTGCGCTTTTAATATCGCAAATATTAGTTCTTTTTTTGTTAATTTTGCGTAATAAGATACTTTAAATTCTTTTGCTTTAGCATAAAGTTCTTTTAATGTCATTTGTTCTAGTTCTGAAATTGTTACTTCACTCACAAAATCACCACACCTATTTTTTTATTATATATTCCATCTTCATGTAATTTTCGAGATTAACAGTTTGTAGATTTTAAACGTGGGGAATCTAATCAATATGATAAATTGATCTTTCGTTTGTTTATACATTTGTTTTATCTGTCAATGGTCAATCAATATATGGAAACTCAATGGGAGCACCGAGATCGCTTGAAATCTCAAGAAGAGTATGAGATGGAAGCACCTTCATCCAACCCGTTTGCCGGATGATATTGGAAGAACTCAATTACTTGGAATAAATGAGTCAATGATATTCTTTCTATATAGTACATGGTTACAACTATATATTCAACTAATTTTTATGAAAAAGTGATTTTTTTGTAAAATTAATGTGAATTTTTAAGAAATGGTTAGGTAAAACTCATTTTATCCACTTGGCAAAGTGGTTTTCTTGCCAAGTTAGCTAAAAACCGCCCACGGTAAGCGCAGTATTCTGCCGGAGCGGATGGCAACATTTCTCAAAAAACAGGATGGAACAACGCAAATCCATCCAGTTACTGCATAGTTTATGGATTTTGTGCATCATTTTCCTAATATGTAAAAGAAAAGAGAGACTTCGTGGTCTCTCTTGCTTTAGGAATTCTGAAATTGTTGTATCTCTTTTTCGGTCATTTCTTCTCGCCAAACTCGGGCACCGAGCTCGTCTAATTTCTCTGTTAAGTTGGCATACCCTCGATCAATATGTTCCAATCCTGTGATTTCTGTTATTCCATTTGCCATTAGACCGGCAACAATCAGAGATGCTCCTGCTCGCAAATCACTCGCCTTTACTTTTGCACCCTCCAACGGTGTAGGTCCTTGGACAATGGCAGAACTTCCTTCTACTTTAATTTGAGCATTCATTCTTCTTAATTCATCGATATGTTTAAACCGCGCTTGGTATATAGTATCTGTGACAACCCCTGTACCTTCTGCTTTTGTCAATAATGCTGTAAAAGGTTGCTGTAAATCCGTTGGGAAACCAGGATGTACAAGGGTTTTGATATCAACACTTTTGAGTCCTTCTCCTCTATGGAGGAGTAATTGCTCTTCCCCTTCTTCAATATGTACACCCATTTCTCTTAATTTGGCCAATAGTGGTTCCAGGTGTTGCGGAATAACATTGTCAATCAATACTTTCTCACCTTGAGCGGCGGCCAATATTGTATAGGTACCTGCCTCAATACGATCAGGAATAATGGTATGCATGCACCCAGTTAACTGCTCTACACCATCAATACGGATAACGTCCGTTCCTGCACCTTTAATTCTCGCACCCATACTGGTTAGTAAGGTGGCTACATCAATAATTTCCGGTTCTCTTGCTGCATTTTCAATAACTGTACGTCCTTTTGCTTTCACTGCAGCAAGCATAATATTGATCGTTGCTCCGACACTGACAACATCCAAGTAGATCCGGGCACCCTTCAGTTCTTTTGCTCGTAAATAAATAGCTCCTTGTTCATTCGTAACGGTTGCACCAAGAGCTTCAAAGCCTTTAATATGCTGATCAATTGGTCTTGGACCAAGATAACATCCACCAGGTAAACCGATGACCGCTTCCTTAAAACGCCCCAGCATGGCTCCCATAAAGTAATAAGAAGCTCTCAGTTTTTTGACACGTCCATTTGGTAGCGGCATTGCTGTCATATGAGCAGGATCTATATGAACCGTCTGTCCTTTTCGCTCTACTTCTCCACCGATTTCTTCCAGTAAATAGCTTAACGTTTCTACATCCGAAATATCTGGTAATCCTTCAATAATTACTTTTGAATCTGCCAATATAGATGCTGGTAATAATGCTACCGCACTATTTTTCGCACCACTGATCCGAACTTTTCCATTTAATAAATAACCGCCCTCTATAAGCAACTTCTGCATATATATTTCCCTCACTTTCAAGGATTCCTGTAACCATCCCAGCAACATCAATATTATAAACTTATTCTGTACTAAACCTGCCAATATTATGTAATAAAAACAAACTTAAAATCATTATATCTCATTTCCAAGTGATTTAAAACAGGAGATTGACAAGCGAAAGTAGATGGACTAATTTTGGCATTGATTTAATGTGAACTATTTGGATTCACTGGCAACTTTGGGCTGTTTTCTGGCAACTTTCAGGATTTACTGGCAACTTTGGGCCGCTTTCTGGCAACTTTCAGGATTTACTGGCAACTTTGGGTTGCTTTCTGGCAACTTCTATCATCAAAGCAGAAAAAAACCATACTCACTTAAGAGTATGGTTTGTAAATCAATTTATGCTTTTCCTGAAGAACCGAATTCGCGCATTTTTCCGATTACTGTATCTTTAATTGCGTCGCGGCTTGGTCCTAAGTATTTACGTGGGTCGATCATTTCTGGGTTCGCTTCTAATACTTCACGAACTACTTTTGTTTGTTGGATTTGATTTTCTGTATTTACATTGATTTTAGATGTACCATAGGAGATTGCTTTTTGGATATCTGCAACTGGGATACCAGTTCCACCGTGAAGTACTAATGGTACTCCAGCTACTGTGTTGATTTCTTCCATTTCTTTGAAGCCTAAGTTTGGTTCACCTTGGTAAGGACCATGTACAGAACCTAATGCTGGTGCAAGACAGTCAACTCCAGTACGTTCAACTAGCTCTTTACATTCGTTCGTATCAGCATACATGATGCCACCTTGTACACCATCTTCGTTACCACCAACTGTACCAAGTTCTGCCTCAACAGATACTCCGTGGAAGTGCGCAAGTTCTACTACTTTAGAAGTTACAGCAATATTTTCTTCAAATGGATCGTGTGACGCGTCAATCATTACAGAAGTGAAACCTGCATGGATTGCTTTTGCACAAGATTCAAAGCTTGAACCATGATCTAAGTGGATTGCTACTGGAACGGTTGTACCTTGTGCTTCCATTGTAGCTTTTACCATAGCGACTACTACATTGAAACCACCCATGTATTTCCCAGCACCTTCAGATACACCAAGGATTACCGGTGATTTTTCTTCTTCAGCTGCTTGAAGAATAGCTTGTACATACTCTAGGTTATTAAGGTTAAATTGACCTACAGCATAACGATTTTTATTAGCTGTTTCAAGCATTTCTTTCATTGAAACTAATGGCATAATTGCTCCTCCTTTAAGGTATGTATATACAATTGATTTAACAATCGATCCTCTTACGAAAGATTGCACCCATTAATAGAATACCAATTCCGACAAAAAGGTGCAACAAAACAATCGACAGAAAACGCTTACCCCCATAAATTTCTCAAAATCTTTGAACCACTGTAGAAAATTTAATCAACTATTCCAAAATATTCTTCAGTAATTGTCTAATATCATTTAATTGAAATGGTTTTCCTATTGTTTTGAACACAGATTTTAAATCTCGTACATCATCTTCTGCTTTTTCTGGCAAACCACTCATTATAATAGTTGGGACTACGATATTATCATTTTCCAATTTCTTAACTAAAGTAGGGCCATCGATGATTGGCAACTTATAATCCAACATGATCAAATCAGGCTTATTATCTAAGACTTTGTCTAAAGCTTCTTTGCCATTCAAAGCTAACTCTACATTATACCCTTCTTGCTGAATTACTTCCTCGAGTAACAGCCGAATACCAATTTGATCATCTACTACTAATACTGTTTTGTTCATGCTCTGCCAGCTCCTTTATGTTTTTCTATTTATATATATTTAGTTGCTTGATACATTGTCATAAATTGCGAATTGGCGTCCGTTTTGTAATAAGCCCTTTTTCTTATAGTTCGATATGATAGACGAAAATCCTGCAATATTCGTAGTATTTTATAAATTTTGTGTTTATTTGAGCTGAATAATAGCATAAAGAAACCGTCATAGTAATGTACTATGACGATTGGTAAAATGGGACTTTTTTTCACATTATTGTTTGTTTACGGCTGCGTTAATAAATCCTTTAAATAGTTGTTGTGGTCGAGTTGGTCTTGATTTGAATTCTGGGTGGAACTGTGATGCGACGAACCATGGGTGGTCGTTTAGCTCGATTGTTTCCACTAGCTTTTCATCAGGGCTTGTCCCTGAGAAGATAAAGCCATTCTGTTCCATCTGGTCGCGATATTGATTATTAAATTCAAAACGATGACGATGACGTTCATAAACCACATCTTCATTATAATAGGCATCTTTTGTTTTCGTTCCTTCTTTTAATCGGCAAGGATACAAGCCTAAACGTAATGTTCCGCCAAGATCGGAAATATCTTTTTGCTCTGGCAAAAGATCGATAATCGGGTGTGGCGTATTTGGATCAATTTCAGCTGAATTTGCCCCTTCTAATCCTAGCACATTACGCGCGAATTCGACCGTTGCCAGCTGCATACCTAAGCAAATGCCTAAGAAAGGTAATTTGTTTTCACGCGCAAAACGGATTGATTCAATTTTACCTTCAATGCCACGATCCCCAAAACCACCTGGTACTAATAATCCATCAACATCTGCTAATTCCACCGCCACGTTCTCAGCACAAACTTTTTCTGCGTTAATCCATTTCACATCGACATCTGCATCATGTGCGAACCCTGCATGTTTTAATGCTTCTACAACGGAGATATATGCATCTGGTAATTCTACATATTTACCGACAAGTCCTATTGTAACTTTTTTCGAAAGGTTTAGTACTCTTTCCACTAATTGATTCCATTCTGTCATATCTGCTGGACCACAGTCTAAACCAAAGTGATCACATGTTAATTGATCCAGTTTTTGCTCCTGCATTGCTAATGGAATATGATAAAGGGTATCAGCATCACCTGATTCAACAACTGCTTTTTCATCAATATCACAGAACAAAGCGATTTTCTCTTTCATTTCCTGGCTGATTTCATGCTCTGTACGTAATACAATTACATCAGGCTGGATACCTAATGAGCGTAATTCCTTCACACTGTGCTGGGTTGGTTTTGTCTTTAATTCTCCAGCTGCCTGAATATAAGGAACTAATGTACAATGAATATACATGACATTCTCTCTGCCAATGTTACTTTTAATTTGACGAATTGCTTCAATAAAAGGTAACGACTCAATGTCGCCAACAGTACCACCAATTTCAGTAATGACGATATCTGCGTTTGTTTGCTTTCCTGCTTGAAATACTTTGTCTTTAATTTCGTTGGTAATATGCGGAATAACTTGGACGGTTCCACCTAAATAATCACCACGACGTTCTTTCTTAATAACAGTTGAATAGATTTTACCTGTTGTGATGTTACTATACTTGTTTAGGTTGATGTCGATAAATCGCTCATAATGACCTAAGTCCAAGTCTGTTTCAGCACCATCATCTGTTACGAACACTTCTCCATGCTGGTAAGGGCTCATCGTTCCCGGGTCAACATTGATGTAGGGGTCGAACTTTTGAATGGTTACTTTTAATCCTCTGTTTTTTAAAAGGCGGCCTAGAGATGCTGCTGTAATTCCTTTTCCAATGGAAGAAACAACACCACCAGTTACAAAGATATATTTCGTCACACTGTATCCCTCTTTCTTTTGTAATTGTTCTATCTTTTGCTTAGTATTCTGTTTTTATAGTAGTAGTCATACTAAGCTTGATGAAAATATGATTGAAATAATTGCTTACTAAAAAATAAAAAGCGCTCCCCTTGAGCAGGGGAACGCTGTATATTTCCATTAATTTATGGAGCCCAATAAAAATTTTACTCAGAAGCTTGTGGAAAGTCAAGTACTCTGATGAACTATTTTTCTAGTTCGTCATCTGTGTCAAAATCATCATCGACTTCATCTTCAAGGTCATCATCATCAAAGTCAAAGTCATCATCTACGATATCATCTGTATCTAGATCCTCATCAAATCCAGTTAAATCCTCATCACCAATAACTGTTTCATCAAGATCTTCCGTTTCTTCCAATGGTTCCACTGGAGCTTTTTTCTTCTTCGCTTTTTTCTTTTTCTTCTTTTTCGGTACAGGAGTGATGTCTTCATCAATCTCTTCTACCGGATACCATCTTTTTAATCCCCACAGGTTGGAACCTTTCGTCATAAAACGGCCATCTATATTTAAATCAGTATAAAATTGCAAGATCCAGGCGTCTTTTTCTGTCTCGGATAATTCTTTCAATTTGGCAACACGTTCAAAGATTTCACGGAAATCCATTGCTTTGTTTTCTTCTTCTAAAATTAACGTTGCAATATCAATCATTGCCATTTCATCTATTCTTTCTTTTGTTAAGTCCTTTAAACTCACGCTCTAGCACTCCTTTTTATCTAATCTATGTAAACAAATTCACTGACCAGTTAAGTTCTACCATCATATTATATGGCTTTGTTAATTGAATTGCAACAATCTTTCAGAAAGCTATTTTTGAATAAAACTTACCAATTTTCCAACCTTTTCTTCCGTTAAATCACCGGAATTATCAAAAATATTGATATTTTCTTTCGTAATATTCCAATTAATGGTTGGTACGAAGTCTACTCTTGTTTCATAAGAATCCCAATTTTCCAACTTCCATGTATCACGGTCTGTACCGCGCTCTTCAATTCGTTTACGTTGTTGTTCGATATCCTGTAGCGTTACAACCACGACCTTGACATCAACCTCTGCTTTTGTTTTGTCACTTGCTGCAATCACTTCTTCGATCCATTCTTTATTTTTTAATTCTGCTGTAAACGGTGAAATCATAAAAACATTTTGTCCAACACGTAAGTTTTCAATACATATATCTTTCGTTGTATCGTATTCTAAATCGCGAAGGTTTTCCTTATAAAATGTTGAATCACGATCGTTTGGATCAAGATCATTCATTTCCAGAAAGCGTTCCACAAAACGTCCCCCTACTGTATCACGATCAAGAAATGCACACGGGATATGTTCTGAGACTTTTTCTGCTACTGTTGTTTTACCTGTTCCTGCTACACCTACAAAAAAAACTAATTTTTGCACGATTAACACCTCTTTTATTTATCTGTCCTTCTATATGTTAACTTATTATTGAAAAAAACGCATCCTTTATGTTGCTTATGATTTTAACCTTTTTTGGGTATAGTAACAAGGAGAAATGAGGGAAAAATATATGCTTTGGATAATCATCTTGTTTATTCTTTTACTAATTATTGATTTCCAATTTGGTCGTTTTCTTGTTTCCCACCGTAATAAAAGTCAAAGTTGGCAGACCACTACTAAAGAAGTAGAATTGTTTGTTGACGGAAATTCTTTATTTGAGGCAATGCTTTCCGATATCGAGAAAGCAACAGAATCGATTGACATGCAATTTTTTATTATTCGTAATGATCGAATAAGTAACAAGTTTTATACGCTGCTCGCCCGTAAACATGCTGAGGGAGTTCGTGTAAGGTTATTAGCCGATTGGGTGGGCAGTTTTAATTTTCGCAAAAAATGGCTAAATCAAAAATTTGATATGCGCAAAATGAATCCACCGCGTTTTCCTTTTTTCTACCATTTACAACAGCGGAATCATCGCAAAGTGCTTGTGATTGATCAGAGAATTAGCTACCTTGGTGGCTTTAATCTAGGTAATGAATATGTTGGCAAAGATGTTTTATTGGGAAGTTGGCGTGATTACCATTTACGAATGATTGGGGAAATTAGCGAGGTGTTACAGAACAGCTTTGCTAGTGATTGGGGAGAAGCGAATACAAGCCAAATTTCTCAAACTGGTGATGTACAGGCCTTAGTGACGGAAGGGGATGTATTAGAGAAAGAATTGCTGAATTATATAAAGAAAGCAAACCAATCGATTGAAATTGGCTCTCCTTATTTTGTCCCTACCCGACAACTTGCAGAGGCACTTATGGCTGCATTGGCGAGAGGTGTTGACGTAACTATTTTAATTCCTGAAAAAGCTGATCATATTGTAGCTAAAGCTGCAGCTCTCCCTTATTTGAGAAAATTGAAAGAACGTGGTGCCACCATTCATCTATATGTTGATGGTTTTTTTCACGCCAAAATGTTATTTTTTGATCGAAAAACATGTGATGTAGGTACAGCCAATTTCGATCGCAGAAGTCTTCAGCTGAATCAGGAGCTAAACCTGATCGTCAGCCATCAGCATCCTATCTACCAGGCAATGCGCAAAGCCTATGATTCCGATATAAGCAACAGCAAAATAATGACAGATACTTGGCTCAATCATCAGCCACTGTACCTGATAATTCTATCATGGGTTAGCATTCCATTCCGGATCTTTTTATAGTCCGTTGGAATCCTTTCGTTTCCTCAGTACTATGCCGACCTATTGGCTGACTCAACGTTTGGTATTAAATTAAGATACACTAAGTACCATTTTTCCTTCTACAAGATTTATTTTGGTACTTAGTTTTATGATTCGAATTGTTATTATAAAGAAAAAGGGCTACCATAAGTCTTTGACCAGAACTTATGGACAGCCCTTTCTTACATACTTTCCGGTGCGTGGACACCGATTAGTTTCATTCCGTTTGCTAGTGTGATGCGAACTGCTTGCATTAATGCGAGTCTTGCTTTTGTTGCATCTAAATCGTCTTCGTTGATTACTTTTTCAGCATTGTAGAAGCTGTGTAAGTTTGCTGCTAGGTCGAAAATGTATTGGGTGATGCGATGTGGCGTTCGGCTTTCCGCTGCATCGGCAATCACTTGGGTAAACTCGCCCAGCTTTTTCAATAAATCTTCTGCTTTCTCAGACTGCAAAATGCTAGCATCATACGCTGTAAAGTCGATCCCCTTCTCTTCTGCTTGCTTGAGCATCGTACAAATTCGTGCGTGCGCATATTGTACATAATAAACTGGGTTATCATTCGACTCTGACTTGGCTAAGTCCATATCAAAGTCTAGATGGGAGTCGGCTGAACGCATAACGAAGAAATAACGCATGGCATCAATGCCAACTTCTTCCATTAACTCTCTTAATGTTACTGCTTTACCAGTACGTTTACTCATTTTTACCTTTTCACCATTTTCGAAAAGGTTGACCATTTGAATGATTTCCACTTCCAATGTATCTGCGTCATAGCCTAATGCTTGGATCGCTGCGCGCATTCTTGGGATATAACCGTGGTGGTCTGCACCCCAAATGTTAATCAACTTATCAAAGCCACGATCGAGCTTATTTTTGTGATAAGCAATATCTGGTGACAAGTACGTATAAGAACCGCCTTGCTTGACTAAAACACGATCCTTATCATCTCCAAAATCGGTGGTGCGGAACCATGTAGCACCATCTTGTTCATAAATATAGCCTTTTTCTTTTAATAATTCGATTGTCGGGATGATTTTGTTCTCTTCATACAAAGATGTTTCGGAAAACCAATTATCAAATGTTACACGGAATTGTGCTAGATCCTCTGCTAGTTTATCTAATTCGAATTTTAACCCATATTCACGGAAAAAGGCTAGCTGCTCTTCTTCTGATTTTTCCAGCAACGCTTCTCCATGTTCCTTTGCTAACGTTTCTCCGATTCCGATAATATCGGCACCATGATAACCGTCTTCTGGCATGGGAAAGTCCTTTCCTAATGCTTGCATATAACGTGCTTGGACAGATAAAGCAAGGTTATTAATTTGATTACCAGCATCATTAATGTAATATTCACGCTGCACATCATAGCCTGCTTTCGCTAAAATATTGCACAGTGCATCGCCGACAGAAGCACCACGAGCATGACCAAGATGTAAGTCACCGGTTGGGTTTGCTGAAACGAATTCTACTTGGATTTTTTCGCCATTGCCAGCATTTGATGCCCCGTATTTTTCAGCTTGTTCTAAGATAGTTGGAATTAAATTCGTTAAGTATTGATTGTCGATGAAAAAATTGATAAAACCTGGACCTGCGATATCGACACTTTTAATTGAAGCTTTTGATTGATCTAATTGCGCAACAATGTCTTCTGCAATTTGGCGTGGAGCTTTTTTAGCTACTTTAGCCAGCTGCATCGCGATATTTGTTGCGTAATCTCCATGCGCTTTGTCTTTTGGTTGCTCGAGGACAACAGCAGGAAGTTCTGCTTCTGTTGCCAACTCTGCCGCCAGAACTGCGCGCTTAATTTCTGCCTTTAAATTTTCCTGCATCTTTTGCATCACGTTCATACAATAACCTCCATTAGTTTTCTTTTGCTAAGCTAATCGTTAAGCGGTGACGTCTCGGTGTTTCCCCGTTCAAACTTGTTTGATATTTGATAAATAATTTACCATCCTGATTTGCAACAGGGGGTTGGTATGATATTTGATCTGTCTCAGTTTCCATATGCATCGTCCCAAACTGATGCCGATAAACATTTTCCGTTATTTGCTTGCTTTGAAACTTTTGCAACATCGATACCGCTCCGGACCTTTTGACACTAACTTTGTCGGGTTGAATCGTAATCAGAGAATCCGTTTGTTCATTATTTTCGTTTGTTTCACTAAATTTCAATACAGTAGTATCATCTTTCTCCAATAAATGACCTTTTTCTTCAACAACCGTAACCTCTTTGTTTCCTAGTTCAATAATTTCCATTGTCATTTTAATGGATACGGGAGATTTATTCATTTTATTCATCCTTCTATTGATCAAGGGCGTTTAACGCCTCGAGTGGTAATCTCGCATAAAAATAATCATCACGTTCTTCGATAAACTTTTGATAAGACGTACGTAATAAATACTTATCCTGCTTAGCTCGTCCTAAATAATATTGTTGAAAAGGGGTAAGTTCATCGGAACTTTCTAATATACGGATACATTTGTCTAGATTATTTTCTGCCAAGGCAATATGGGCTTGCTCAGCCTGATCTTCACTTGTGATACCTTCTGTCCTCTTATAATAAGCGGCGATAAAAGGCAGCGTGAAGTTCTGTAAACCATACATCGCTCGTTCATATTGTAATTCTCTAGCAAGCTCCAGTGCAACTGAAACATGGTACATCGCCTGATCATAGCTTTCGAATAAGTAACCTTGTGCCAAAATGTTATGAATATCAATTTTTTTGCGAGGATTATTGGTTTCCGTTAATAATTGATAACCATACTTCCGTGACAAAATCAGTTCATTTCGTTTCCAGTGATAAATAAACAACGTCTCATTCAATCTCGATTCCAGTAAATTATACAATAATGGATCTTTTACATGGAGAAGATCTTGTTTAATCGATTGATTAAACGTTCCAATCTTGCCATACTGGTGCATATCAAAATAACAGAAAATATGAACTAGATCACGCAGTATTTTCAATGAGTATTCATCATCATTTATTCGCAAACGATTTACGGCTTTGATATATTTTGCAGGTGCATCTGGCTTTAATTGCTTAGCTCTGAGTGTTTTCCGGTCATACATAATTTGGTAAATTCGGGATGTTTTCCGGACCAGCTTGCTGGTAGCATATTCTGTCTTTTCAATCAAGAGCTTTAATTCAGGAAATAAACCATTGGCATACAAATATTCCATCGCGGCACATTGATTTGCTACACTTTTACTCTCTAGGCAAATTTCACTCATATCTTTCAATTCATTAGGCTGACCTTTCAACTGCTGATATACGACATGTAACGGCATTTCTGTCTCATTTAACAAAAAATCTCTCACGATTTGATTCTTTTTCATGTAATATCCCCTAATCCAAATATAAACTGTAACCTATTTTATCATATTTACGTCATAGTTTACATCTGGTGTGACCTATTTTACCCAACCTAACAACATTTCTCTGATAAACTTGCTCGCAGCAATTGCAGTCTGTTCTGTTGGGTCATAGTTTGGTGCTACTTCGACAAGATCTGCTCCGACTACATGCACATCTGATCGGGCAATCAAATGAATAGCTGCCAATAATTCTTTCGACGAAATCCCTCCTGCCTCCGCTGTCCCTGTACCGGGTGCAAAAGCGGGATCTAATACATCAATATCTACTGTAACATAAACGGGTCGACCCGCTAATTTTGGCAACATCTGCTCTAACGGTTCAGCTACATCAAATTTCGCCATATACATACCACTTTCTTTGGCATAACGGAACTCATCACAATCACCAGAACGAATCCCGAAGGAAAAGACATTTTCGGGTCCAATTTTTTCACAGACTTTGCGAATTGGTGTCGAATGGGATAATGGCTCACCTTCATATTCCTCACGCAAATCTGCATGGGCATCTATGTGGATGACCGCAAGATCTGGATATTTTTCATATACTGCTTCGATAATCGGCCAACTGACCAGGTGTTCGCCACCTAGGCCTAATGGGAATTTCCCTTGCGCTAAAATTTGATCGATATAATCCCGAATCATCTCCAGGCTCCGTTTTGGATTACCAAAAGGGAGTGGGATATCACCTGCATCAAAATAATTCACTTCTTCTAAATGACGGTCTAAATAGGGACTATACTCCTCCAGACCAATCGATGCTTCGCGAATCCGGTTAGGACCGAATCGTGACCCCGGACGGAAGCTAACTGTCCAATCCATTGGCATCCCATAAAGGATCGCATCTGCATCTTCAAAATCTGGACGTGACATAATAAATACTTTTCCTGAATAGGCTTCGTCAAATCGCATTCCCCTCCCCCTTTCTAAACGGTTAAATCCTCCACGAATTTCGGTAAAACAAAACAAGCATGGTGCAATTGCTTTGTGTAATATTTTGTATCTATTTCAAAAAAGCGATCCTCTTTCACCTTTAATGGATCATGAATTTTGCTTCCGATCGTAAATGTCCACAATCCGCTTGGATAAGTTGGAATATTCGCCGTATACAAGCGGGTAACAGGAAAAATTTCTTTCACGTCCGCATATACCTGACGGATTAATTCTGCTTTAAACCAAGGATTATCTGTTTGTGCTACAAAAATACCATCATCTTTTAATGCCCTTGATATCCCTGCATAAAAGCCTTTGGTAAATAGGTTGACAGCAGGCCCTACTGGTTCAGTAGAATCGACTAGGATGACATCGTACGCTTTTTCGCTTTCGGCGATATGCATAAATCCATCTGCTACACGTACCTCTACACGCGGATCATCTAATTTCCCCGCGATGGACGGTAAATATTTTTTAGAATATTCAATGACTTTTCCATCGATATCTACCAGCACTGCTTTTGTAACAGAAGCGTGCTTTAAAATTTCACGAATTACCCCTCCGTCACCACCACCTACAACTAGTACTTCTTTCGGATTGGGATGAGTAAACAATGGAACATGTGCAACCATTTCGTGATAGACAAATTCGTCTTTCTCTGTTGTCATCACCATGTCGTCCAACAGCAACATGTTACCCCATTCTGCCGTTTCAACCATGTCCAGTTTTTGAAAATTTGTTTTTTCTGTATGATATGTTTGTTCAATCTTTGCAGTAATCCCAAAGTTGTCTGTTTGTTTCTCAGTAAACCATAATCCCATCTGGATCGCTCCTTCATCTATATGTACAAATGATTATTTTAGTTGTAAACAATACTATTCTAGAGTTTTTCCGTAAAAAATCAAGTAATTCTTCCAACTTATATGTTTATCCCTGGTTTTTTTTATCCATAATGCTAATGATGAGAAATTGCTTCTTAATGACATAAGAAGTGGAGGTGTGGTCCTGTGAGGCATAGATATAGACGCAGGAAGAGAAAGAGACGGTTATTGAAGTTTAGTTTTTTTCTAGTATTAATGATGGGGTCTTGTATTGCAGTCCTGTTGATTGCTAGCTTTTTACTTGGCCCACCGTCTTTAGAACGACCGCAGAATACGATTTATTATAGTAATACGGAAGAAGTGATCGGGGAGGAATATGGTTCAGAAAAAAGATACTGGGTACCCCTTGCAGAAATAGATGACCGCTTGGAGCAGGCAACGGTCTTTACAGAGGATCAACATTTTTATGATCATTTCGGATTTGATTTTAAACGATTAGTCGGTGCGATCTGGAAAGACATTAAAACCATGTCCCTGAAAGAAGGAGCAAGTACAATTACACAGCAGTACGCTCGTAACCTTTTTCTTACTCACGAAAAGACATGGCAACGGAAATTATATGAAGCATTCTATACGATTCGATTAGAAATGTTTTATGATAAAGACGAGCTGTTAGAAGGATATTTAAATACGATATATTATGGACATGGTGCGTATGGTATTGAAGCTGCGAGCAAGTACTTTTTTGATAAATCTGCTGCTGATCTCAGTTGGGCAGAAGCAGCAATGCTGGCCGGAATACCGAAGGGGCCGTCTCACTACTCGCCTTTTCATAACTTGGATAATGCTAAAGACAGACAAGAATTAATCTTAAGCAATCTTCATGAGAATAATGTAATCGATGATATCGAATATGAAACAGCTTTGAATGAAGAATTATCTTTTTCAGAGGATCGTGATATTGCTAACAAAAGTGTCGCACCCTATTTTCAGGATGTCGTTGTGAAGGAATTGCAAGAATTGCTGGATGTAAACATCGAAGACATTCGTTCAGGAGGCTACCAAGTTTATACGACGTTAGACTTGAAGCAGCAACAAGCAATGGAACAAGCTTCTGAAGCGATCGATGCAGACTCAGAAATTCAAGTTGGTGCAATGGCAATGGATCCAGATACAGGAGGTGTTACCGCTCTCCTTGGTGGTCGAGATTATGAGGATTCTTCCTTTAACAGGGTAACACAAGCAAAAAGAATGCCAGGTTCTGCTTTTAAGCCGTTTCTTTATTATACAGCTTTAGAAAATGGAATGACACCTGCCACGACCTTAATGAGTAAACCGACCACTTTTGAGTTGGCGGATGGCAAAAGCTATCAGCCTAGTAACTATAATGACTATTATGCCAATCAACCGATCACAATGGCCCAAGCAATGGCACTTTCTGACAATATATTTGCTGTTAAAACGAATTTATATGTGACACCAGAACGATTTGTACGAACAGCCAAAAATAAATTTAAATTTAATAGTGAACTGGAGCCAGTCGCATCATTAGCCTTAGGCACAGAGGTGGTAACGATGCAGGAGATGGTAACAGGATACAGTATGATAGCGAATGGCGGTCTTGATGTGGAAGGCCATACGATTACGAAAGTGACAGATGCTTACGGCGAAGTGTTGTACGACCGGGAACAAGAACAATCAGATGATAAAGGGTGGAATCCCTTTTCCGAACAAGAAGATAATCAAGTGTTGCAAAAAGAGTATACCTACATCCTCGCTGACATGATGAAAGGAATGTTTGAGGAAGAATTAAACGGCTATATGAGTGTGACTGGTGCCTCTATCGCTGATAAGCTGACACATGAATATGCAGGAAAATCTGGTACAACCAATGTGGATAACTGGATGATGGGCTTTACCCCTGCTCTTACCGCTGGTGTTTGGGTAGGATATGATGATAATCGCGAAATTGTAAAAGTGAACGATCAGCAATATGCAAAGGAAGTTTGGGCAAATTTTATGGAATCAGCTCATGAAGACTTACCTGAAGAACATATCGTAAAACCTGACAATGTAGTGGAGGCTTCGATTGATTTAAATACAGGTTTCCTGGCATCAGATGAATGTGGACAGACACACACGATGTTATTTGTGCAAGGAACAGAACCAACGAAATATTGCACCGCCCATTTAGATGAATATGAGCACCCTGAAGAATTCGATGAGATGATCCCTGAAGATCGCCTACTGGAAAACTGGTGGGAATGGATGTGGACAGGAGAAGATGAGCAGTAAAACGGAAAAAGGCTGGGCAAATGCCCAGCCTTTTCCGGTCCTAGTAACGAAGAGTTACCATGTGTGTATATTTTAAAAAAATTGATCTCTTAGGACAAGTATAATCGCTCATATTCAGATAATATTCACAAAATGTTCACATTATTCTGGCAAAGCTTGCTTTAGATCATCGGATGAATTTTTCCACATCTCTGGGTCAAATTCGCGTAAGAAATCAGCGAGTAACTTTTGTGATTTCTCATCCATATGCTCAACAATCACATGTCCTTTCATCGATTTATCCATATGATTAACATGCTCTGGCATTGATTTATAAGCACGTTTGATCGAACGGTCGACACGGATTTCACATCCGGTTACACCGTGGTAGTAAGGACCGGTTTCTCCACGTTCAACCGTAACCCAGACAATCCAGTACAGTTTACCGTTTGGTACATCTTCTTTATTTGGAAGAAACTTCACACGACGTTCTACTTCACTTCTGGCGTGCATTGCTCCCATATCTACAAAGGCACGATCATCATTCGGATCGACAATCACTGGAGAGATATTTTCTAAACTGATCGATCCGACACCATATCCGCCATGACCATCCGTGGAATCGTCCTTCATGATTGTAAATTGATTAGATTTCTTTTTTTCTTCACTCATGACAATCCATCCTCCTACTTATTTTACTTTTTATTGTAGCATGTTTGAAAGTAAGTTATCATCTTCTGTGTTTCCCTCTTTTTGTTTTTACGATACAATAATATCGATATCCATAAAAAGGAGAGAATACATATGCCATACGTAACAGTACAAATGCTAGAAGGCAGAACAGATGAACAGCGTAAAGCATTAATTGAAAAAGTAACAGATGCGGTTGTTGAAACAACAGGAGCATCACGCGAAAAAGTTGTTGTGTTTGTCGAGGATATCGATAAGCGTAATTATGGTGTTGGTGGAAAGCGACTAATCGATTGATAGGTACTTGGAGTCGAGACGGTGAAGGACTCTTTTTTCGGATTTGCTATTCTTTTGCCCTTCACCTTCCATTATTATCCTTGATATACTAGGAAGAAAAGGATGTGTTTTATTTGCTTTACGCGAGTATAGGTGGACTTCAAGGTGGCGATATGTTTTTCGCTCTTATTTCGTTTATCCTATTTCTAAGCATCATTACTATTTTAATCCTATTGATATTTCGTTTAGGAAGGAAAAAGAAACAATTAGAACGAATCGAAAATAAGCTAGATCAATTGTTAAATGAGCAGAATAACAAAATATAATCGCAAATAAAAATAACCCATCACAGGTGGGTTATTTTTGCAATCTACCTATAAATCCCCAGGCTTCTTTGATATCCTCTGGTGTATAATTCGACTTTTTCTTTACTTCTTGTATCTTTTGTTCGACCTCAGGTTTTGGCAAATGATCAAAATATAGCATCGTACTAACGAGTTCTAAAAAGCGTGAGCTCTGTTCTTTCATCTCCTGCAAAAGTGACTGTTCTAACGGCAGCTCGGTATTGGAATGTTTAAGAAAATCTTCTCCCTGCTCTGTCACTTGGTAACGATATTGATAATAATTACTCTTCTTTTCTTTTACTTCTGAGACAAAGCCTAGATTGGTAATTTCCTCAATTCGCAAGCTTAATTCCTCAGAATACGGTCCGTAAAAATAGAATGTATACTTTTCTTCAAAAGGTAGTCCAAGTTTTTTCATGATATAAATGATTTTTTGCAACTTTTTGCGCCCGACAATTCCTTCCGATGCTGCGATCACTTTAACAAGCTTTGCATGATTATCTAGCAATGAAAACACCCCAGTTTCTTTAGCTTTCTTGTTTATCTAATTTTCGCTATCAGCAGCGGGGATTAACACCCCACTGATCATAGTCTTACTTTATTTAATATTTTCTTAATTTTTTGTTTCTCCGGTCTATCCTCTGGCAACTTTTCTATTAAATCTTTTGGATAATATAACTTATGATCGGTCCGTTTCTTCCCTGAGATTGCCTCTACAATATCAGACTGACGAGATAATTCACGTAATTCCTTATTCGGCATTAACAAATGGATCGGTAACCGTTCTTCTTCCTCTCCTGGCCGGTAAAAGTCATACGGCAAATCAGACGAAGAATCTACTACTAAATAATAGTCCGGATCAAGGTCAATATCACGGAATAATTGGTACAGCTCCATCCATTCATTCATTTGTAAATTCGGATTAAATTCGGCATATTTAAACAAACGACGATTCATAAAACGATAGGCCAAATCACTTAAAATCGGATCATCTTCATCCGCCCACATTTGGAAATAATACAAGACTACTGCTTCATCCAACTTAATGTAATCCCCAAGTGACACTTGTTCCTCGAAGAAAGATACAAAAGGTGAAGGTTCCACTTTAAACGTGTATCCTCCGTCATATAATGCTTTGACACGGTGCAAAATCTTCGTCAAAATCACTTCAGCACTGCGGGTAACTGGGTGAAAATAGACTTGCCAATACATCTGGTAACGGCTCATAATATAATCTTCGACTGCATGCATACCCGATTCTTTAATAACGACTTGATCTTCGACCGGGCGCATCACACGCAGAATCCGTTCCATATCAAAATGGCCATAGCTTACACCAGTAAAATACGCATCACGCTGCAAGTAATCCATCCGATCCGCATCAATCTGGCTGGATATTAAACTTACTACTAATTTGTCATGATAGGTCTTATTAATAACATCGGCAACTTTTTGAGGAAATTCAATACCGACATTTGTTAATACATGATTCACTTCCGTATCCCCTAAAATAATCGCCCTCGTGAAATCTTCGTGATCTAATTTAAAGACTTTCTCGAACGAATGGGAGAATGGTCCATGTCCTAAATCGTGAAGCAATGCGGCACATAAACAAAGCAATCGTTCCTCATGATTCCAGTTAGGCCTGTCCTCGAAATTAATCAAAATACGACGTACAATCTCATAAACACCAAGTGAATGATTAAAACGGCTATGCTCCGCTCCGTGAAAGGTTAAAAAAGATGTACCTAATTGCTTGATCCGCCTCAATCGTTGGAATTCTTTAGTGCCGATCAAATCCCAGATCACTTGATCGCGTACATGGACATAGCGATGGACCGGATCTTTAAACACCTTCTCCTCATGTAATTTTTCATCTTTATAAGCCATGGCAAATACCTTCCTCTTTTTTCTTACTATTAGTATAATATAGTTTTAGGTGAACGAAAAGGTTTGGAGGATAATCATGAAAGATTGGAAGCAATTTTTTAAAGATAAAAGAATTAGAGTCATTGATCACAGTGATCCAGAGGCGCTAGGAACAGCGATGGCATCCTTTGCGGTCGACGATACGTTGTGTGAATCGATAGGGCGATGCGGTGACGAGTCTGCATGCCGGTTCTGGGTCCATAACAACACGGTTGTTCTAGGCATTATCGATAGTCGATTACCGGCTGTGGACGATGCTGTCGCATTTTTAGAGGAAAAAGGGTTTGATGTTGTCGTCCGAAATTCTGGTGGTCTTGCGGTAGTGCTCGATCAGGACGTCTTAAATTTTTCATTTATAGTGCCGGATTTACCAGAGATGGGCATTCATTCGGGGTATGAGTTAATGACGGCGTTTGTCCAGGATATGTATAAGGATCTCACCGATCAGATTGAGGCATTTGAGGTGGTTGGATCCTATTGTCCTGGTGATTATGATTTGAGTATTGGTGGCAAAAAGTTTGCTGGTATCTCTCAGCGTCGGGTCAAAAAAGGGATTGCGGTGCAAATTTATATTTGCGTACGTGGTAGCGGAGCGACTCGCGCTAAGTTAGTTCGTGATTTTTATGGTAAAGGGCGTTCAATTGATGACGAGCGGTTTGCGTATCCGGACGTGGAGCCTGATACAATGAGATCATTGTCTGAGTTGGTTGATGTGGAGTTAACGGTCGAGGATAGCAAAGTCCGAGTATTGCGATTGTTAGGGGATGTAGAATATACTGACTTATCAGGTGAAGAGTTAGCTGTTTTTGAAAAAAGGATGGCACAAATGATTGAGCGGAATCAAAAAGCACTTAAGTGAGTACTTTTTGATCCGTTGATGGTAGCTTAACTTGGTAGCCGATGCCTGGCTGCTTTGGCAGAGTGACATAACCGTTGTTGACCTCTACTTCCGGAGTGATAATATCCTGATGCCAATAGCGGTTGGATGCTCCTTGGTCTGCGGGTAGTCTGAAATTTGGTAATGTTGCTAATGCCAATGATTGGACACGCCCTACTCCCGCTTCCAACATTCCTCCGCACCAGACTGGAATGTTATGTTTTTGGCAATAGTCGTGAATCTTGATCGCATTCGTGAATCCGCCGACTTTTGCTAATTTAATACTGATGATTTTACAGCTTTGGAGTGCGATAGCTGTATGAACATCTGCTAGAGTATGAATGCTTTCATCAAGGCAGACTGGTGTGTTGATTTCATGCTGAAGTTTGGCATGATTGGTGAAATCATCAGAAGCTAGTGGTTGTTCGATCATCATTAGGTTGTATCGGTCCATTTTTTTTAGATGCTCGATGTCGTTGATTGTATATGCTGAATTGGCATCGACCATCAGTGGTGTTGCCGGAAAATGGCTGCGCACTTTTTCTAAGATGGCTAAGTCATTTTCCGGCTTTATTTTTAGTTTGATCCGTTGATAGCCTTGCTCAAGTGCTTTTGCGATTTGTTCAATTAGCAGCTTTTCGTTGGATTGGAGGCCAATTGCTGCTCCCACTGATATTTGGTTGGTGACTCCTCCAATTGCTTGGTAAAGCGGCTGTTGACAGCGTTTCGCATAAAGATCCCACACTGCACCTTCAATAGCTGTCTTTGCCATGTGATTTCTGCGGATGTTGTGGAGCTTGAGTTCTGTCGGATGATTGATCTCTTGCTTTTTGATCGCTGGCCAGAGATGATGCTCGATTATGAGTTGTACTGTATCTGCCGTTTCCTCTGTATACCATGGGTAATCAAATGCCACAGATTCACCATAGCCGATCAATCCATCTTGATCATGGAGTTCAGTAATGATGATATCCTTTTCTTTGACAGTAGTTGTACTGTTGGTAAAGGGAAATTTAAGAGGCATCTTCAAGCGATGCATGATTAATTTTTTGAATGAGATCATTTTGCGTGGCTCCTTTTTTTTATGGCCACTTTTGATACTTTTATGGCCACTTTCCTGAGTTTTATGGCCACTTTTTTATGCTTTATGGCCACTTTTAATACTTTTATGGCCACTTTTCCGAGTTTTATGGCCACTTCTGTTTTTCGTTACGGCTAGTATATCAGGGTGTGAATAGTAAGCCCCTTTTTTCACTCCAAATTTTATATATCCCGCTCTTGTAATTAATTTCCGGGTTGCTTCTGGTGACGACATTTGCAACATGTCTTGTGCCAACTGCTTGGTCAATCTATTATTCGCTAATAATGCGATTTGATATAACACCTTATGATGTGCATCGGTACTTCTTGTTCCACAAAAAGCACATTGCCAACGCATTCGCTCTCTTCTCATTGGCCGTTTGTTACAAGTGGGACATGGTAATCCTTTGTGTAAATCATCCCATAAAATGGCGTGTTTTTCTAGTATCGAAATCGCACGCTCCCGATGATTTTCCACTAAAAAATGTTCGATTTGTTGATTCTCTTCTTCGGAAATGATAGGAGGGTGCTTTTCTGCCAAACTTTCTAGAATGGATGGGACTCTTTGAGATGTCAATATACGTTTATATTCAGGGTAATCGTGTAAGCGGAGAATGGCGTTAGGATTAACAAAGACAACGAAACGATAAGTTGGTAATTGGTCGATGTTGTAAGCGATGCAATAGGCTCGCAGGTTAGCATATTGGCGATCGACTTGCAAAATTGGATCGTCAAAACCTTCTTTGATGCCATCTAATATACGTGTTAATTGACGAGATTTCGCGTCAAAATAGATTTCTCCTGTATGACTTTTCACTTCAAAAATAACACGGAATCCTAACCCGAGAATGAGCCAATCTAGTTGGAAAGAGCTGTTGTGTTCTAGACGTAACCTTTTGAGACATGTTAGAGATGGTACCTGTGCTTGATCGAGGTAGTAGGTGAGGCTGTCTTCTCCAGCTTGCCCTGCATCTTGCCGCCGGAAATGATTGATAATGTTGGGGTACTCAAGGTGTTGTTCTGGAAGGAATTCTAGGAGCGCCCGATATTGTTGCATTAAAATGGGGGTATCGGGAATCATATCTATTCTCCTTTCTCCCCTAAATATAGCAAAAAGCACAGTAGAAATCTACTGTGCATCTAATGATTGTGCTGCGGTGATTAATGCTAGTTTATATGCTTCTTCACTGCTACAACCTCGTGATAAGTCATTCACTGGTTTGTTTAATCCTTGAAGAATTGGTCCCACTGCATCAAAGCCGCCTAAACGTTGGGCGATTTTGTAGCCAATGTTACCAGCTTCAAGACCTGGGAATACAAATACATTTGCGTCACCTTTTAATACAGATCCTGGCGCTTTTTTCTCTGCTACGGATGGAACGAATGCAGCATCGAATTGGAATTCACCATCTAAAGTTAATTCCGGAGCTTTTTCTCTTGCGATTTTAACGGCTTCGGCAACTTTCTCGGTTTCTTCTGATTTTGCTGAACCTTTTGTTGAGAAACTAAGCATTGCAACGCGAGGGTTTATATTAAAAAGTTTTGCGGTTTCGGCACTGCCTATTGCGATTTCTGCTAAGTCTTGGCTGTCTGGTGCAATGTTGATGGCACAATCTGCAAACACGTATTTCTCATCTTCACGTACCATAATGAACACACCTGAAGTTTTCTTGATACCCTCTTTTGTTTTAATAATTTGTAATGCTGGACGTACTGTGTCTGCTGTTGAATGAGCAGCACCACTCACTAAGCCGTCTGCTTTCCCCATATAAACAAGCATTGTACCAAAATAGTTTTCGTCTAATAACATTTTGCGTGCGTCTTCTTCTGTTGCTTTGCCTTTACGGCGTTCCACGAAAGAAGCAACCATCTCGTCAAATGCAGTGTAGGTGCTTGGATCTAAAATCTCCACTCCCGTAATATCCACACTCAATTCCTTTGCTTTCTGTTCTATTTTTTCTTGGATTCCAACTAATACAGGTTCAACTAAACCGTCTTTTTTCAATTGGCTGGTTGCTGTTAAAATTCGTTCATCCAATCCTTCAGGAAACACGATTTTTCTAGCATTTCCTTCTAATCTACTTTTAATATCCGCAAATAAATCGCTCATTTTTTAACCCTCCAAAATATTATCTGTATTATATGATACGCGTTTTCGTGTAATAATGAAAGTGTGAACCTATATGAATGCGTTTCAATACAAAAAATTTTAAAATTGTTCATTTTTTTGTTAGAAATTGTCATTTTAACTTGCGTTTCAATAAGTATTTTTCCCCAAATATGTTATATTAAAACGAAAGGATGATTTCTAAAAGGAGTGAATCAAAATGCCAGAAGCAGTCGAAACAATGGATGGTTGGTATTGTTTACACGATTTACGTAAAATAGATTGGACAAAATGGAAAAAAGCTTCCGAAGATGAGCGCAAAGAAGCGGTCGACGAATTGCAGACGATGCTTCAGGAATGGGAAGAAGTCTCTGAAGCACGTGATGGGAGTCATGCTTTTTATTCTTTAATGGGACAAAAAGCAGATATCATTTTAATGATTCTTCGCCCAACTATGAAAGAGCTAGAAGAAATCGAATTACGCTTTAATAAATCAAAATTTGCTGAGTTCACAACACCAAGCTACTCTTACGTGTCCGTTGTGGAACTATCCAAATATATGTCGAAGGAATCCGATAATCCAGAAGACAACCCAGGTGTTCGCGCGCGCTTGAAGCCGAAGCTACCGCAATGGGACCATATTTGCTTCTATCCAATGGACAAGCGCCGGGAAGGTAATGATAACTGGTATATGCTGCCGATGGATGAGCGCCGTCAATTAATGTATGAGCATAGTTTGACGGGGAGAAAGTATGCTGGTGAGATCAAACAAATTATTACCGGGTCCATGGGCTTTGATGATTGGGAATGGAGTGTTACTTTATTTGCTAAAGATGTGCTACAAATCAAAAAGATTGTCTATGAAATGCGCTTTGATGTGGTCAGTGCACGATATGGAGAGTTTGGACCATTCTATGTCGGCAACATTTTAAAAACAGAAGAGATTCCAGCTTATTTAGCTATTTAAACACACGGTATTTTCCGTGTGTTTTTTCTTTATGCATGTTTGCAAAACAAAATGCATATAGATGACTAGTAGGAATATGGAAAAAGCACGAGCAAATTTCCGATTTAAGAAAGGAGTCTTATTAATGAGTCAAAATCAAAATCAGAGCCAACAGCAGCCTGTCAATAGGCAACCATATACTCCGCAAGGCTACTATGGTATGCCAAGTGGTTACGGAGGATATCAGTACCCTTATGGACAAATGCCCCAGATGGGCCAATATGGTCAGATGGGGCAAATGGCACAGTCAGGAGGAACGATCGGGACTGGACAGCCACAGCAACCACCCGTTTCAGACATACCTGGTATGCTCCCTGCTGAAGAATCCTATATCGAAAATATCCTTCGATTAAACAAAGGGAAAAGAGCTACCGTATACATGACGTTTGAAAACAATGACCGCTGGAACGCAAAAGTATTTAAAGGAATCATCGAAGCAGCTGGTCGTGATCACATTATTTTAAGTGATCCTGAAACTGGTAAACGTTATGTGTTATTAATGGTGTACTTAGATTATATTACATTTGATGAAGAAATTAATTACGATTATCCATATAACCAAAACCCTGGCACAGTATCCTATTCACCACGCTAAATACCTAAATTTTATACTTTCGTTCCTAAAGAACATACTTCAACAGCTCAGACACAAGTAAATGCTTGTGTCTTTTCTTATGGAGGTAAAGATCATGAAGAAAAAAGCTTCAATCGATGAAATTACGGTTGCTTGTTTTAGCTTGACACTTGTTTTCATTATACTCGCATGGCAAAATCAATCGACTTTGTTAGGGATGATTGCCTTAGCCAGCTTAAGTATCAATTTTTTCATTGAAGCTTGGAAAGAGTGGAGAAAGGGGCATTCATTTTTCTTTTCACAATTTATATTACGAGGTATTGGTATCATCGGAATAATGGCGCTTGTGCTTTTCTATATGTAAAAAAACAATGACCCTTTGGTGGTAGCAAAGGGTCATAAAAAACTAGATATACTTGATTACTGCATAACCTAACAACACCCAGCCGACTAAAAATGCCAATCCACCAATCGGTGTAATCATCGCAAATGTTTTGATCTGAGTTGTCGAATAGATATAGAGACTGCCGGAGAACAAGATGATTCCCGCAAAGAAAAACCAGCCTGCTGATATGATACTTCCAGACGTAATTTTCGGCATTAATAAACCTGTTGCAAGTAAGGTGACTGTATGAAACATTTGATATTGTACTGCTTTTTCCCACGTTGCAAGCATCTTCTCTGATAATTTACCTTCTAGACCATGGGCACCAAAAGCTCCTAAAGCCACGGCAAGAAAACCATTCAGAATACCTAATAATAAAAAGATTTTCATTTGTATCTCCACTCCCTATTTAGAAGTCAAGTAGTGAATCTCCATTAGCACCGTCATCTTCCACCTTTTTCTCTTGTTTTGTCGGTGGTTTTGGCGCAGGTTGACCAACCATTTTCTGCCACTCTAATTCATTGATTGAGCTTGTTGATGGTGCTGGTGCACTGTTATCTTGATCTAATAATAAATCTGTTAAAGATTGCACTGCTTTCGCATGCTCTCTTACTTTGTTTTCATTTTTTAATGCTTGTTCACATTCCACTATTATCTTTCGTAAAATCTGCTGATTGGTAATCGCCATCATCGCTCATCCTCTCTCCTGCTATTATACAATTCCAAGCGAATTTAAGAAAATGATAGCAATTATGAATGGTGCGATAAATTTCACTAACAAATACCAGATATTTCGAATTGGATTATTAGTTAAATCCGACGCTTCCAGTGCCTCTTGTTTGGTAAAATACCAACCGACAAATAAGGCCATCGTGAACCCGCCAATCGGTAAGAAAACATTGGACGAAAGAAAGTCCATTGAATCTAAGATGTTGCGATCACCAATCAAGGTGATACCACTCCATTTTCCCATTCCTAACGAAACCGTTACACCTGATGCAAAAATAACAAGTCCGACGATAAGTGATGCTAATTTTCTGGACATATTAGCCGCACGCATCAGATAAGCCACGGGTACTTCTAGCAATGAAATCGAAGAAGAGATCGCTGCTAAGCTTAATGCTGTAAAGAATACCAAACCAATCATACTACCGAAATTCATTTGATAAAAAATTTCTGGTAATGTTATGAAAACAAGTGGCGGTCCAGAACTAGGATCAATGCCAAAAGCAAACACAGCTGGAAAAATGACAATACCTGAAATAATCGCAAATAAAGTATCCATTACACCAATTCCCACTGTCGCCCCTGGTAACTGATGCTGTTTCGTTAAATAACTTCCGTACGTCATCATCGTTCCAACACCTAAACTCAACGAAAAGAAAGCTTGTCCTAATGCCGCGATATAGACAGAAGGATCTTCTAAAACAGACCAATCTGGCTGAAATAAGAAAGCAAGTCCATCAGCAGCACCTGGTAGTGTTACACTATAAATCGCCAGCGCAATCATCATTAACGCTAAAATCGGCATTAATATTTTATTGGCAAGCTCTATTCCCTTCTTTACACCGATTAATACGATAAACATAGTAATCCCCATGAAAAGCGCATGCCAAAACAATGGCGCATAATCCTGTGAAATAAATGCCTCAAATGATCCACCAAACCCAATATCCGGCACCTCAGTCATCGTACCTGTTAGATATCTCCACCAGTAGTACAGCGCCCATCCTGCTACGACACTGTAAAAACTTAGAATTAGAAAGGCACTCGCAACACCTAGATAACCGACCATAAACCATGGTTGTTTCGGTGCCAGTTTTTTATAAGAGCCGACAATATCTCTTTGCGCCTTTCTTCCGATACTCACTTCTACTAATAATAATGGAATACCGATCACTAACACACTTAAAATATATAAAATTAAAAATGCGCCTCCACCATTTTCACCGGCAACATAAGAGAAGCGCCATATATTACCTAAACCTACAGCAGATCCCATTGCTGCTAGCATAAAACCTAGTCTTGATGCCCAATTTTCTCGTTGCATATTTTACTTTCACCTCTACTACCTATAAATAAATTCTTTCCTATTGTACACGATAGAACCTTGCTTTTCTACCTTGATTTTTAGATGCTATACTAGTTTTACAAGGAGGGAGTGTCATGCACGAAAAGTTACAATTAATCGGAGATTATTCCCCCGTCCAGCTTGTCCAGCCGATAGCTGGCGGTGATATTAATCAGGCTTATTATGTCCAAACAGCTGAAAAGCATTATTTTATCAAAACCAATCAACATGTACCCGCAGATTTTTTTAAAATTGAAGCGGATGGATTAGAACGAATTCGTGCTACCAATACCATCGCAGTACCAGAAGTCTATCATTTTGACATCACTAAAGATGATGAAGAATTATTTTTAATTATGGAATGGATAGAAGGAAACAAAAGTAACTTGACAGGCCGTGTGCTAGGAGAGAATTTAGCTGCTTTACATTTAGCTGAAACAGGTTCATTTTATGGGTTAGATCAAACTACTTTTGTCGGAGAATTGATCCAGGAAAATGTATGGTATAACAATTGGATTGACTATTACCGAGAGATGCGCCTTCGCCCCCAAATGGAACTTGCTATGGAAAAAGGAAGAATGAGTGGCAAAAGACAGAAGCGGATGGAATCTTTATTGATTAATCTCGAGCAATACATACCGAAGACACCTCGTGCATCCCTGCTCCATGGTGATTTATGGGGTGGTAACTGGCTAGTTGGTAAAGGGGGAGAACCTTATTTAATTGATCCGTCTGTCGTTTACGGGGATCATTTATTTGAAATAGCGTTTACCGAGTTATTCGGCGGTTTTCCGACTGATTTTTACCATAGTTATCAAGCAGCCTTTCCATTGGAAGATTATTATGAAGAAGTTAAACCGATTTATCAATTGTTTTATTTGCTTGTTCATTTAAATTTATTTGGTGAAGGCTATGGCAAAAGTGTAGACAGGATTCTTGCACGTTACGAGGCCTAGCAAGCCTGTTTGAAAGTAGTTGACTATTTTATAACCGGCAAATCTGGGCTTTGCCCTTCAGCTAACTTTTTCAAGCGGGTTTTGCTTGGAAAAGTTAGCTTAGTCGAAAATCCCGTGGAAAGGGAAGTGGACAGCCGCAGCGATGGTTTCCTATACGGTTTATTTCAAAATGGCTACTTTGATAACAAATGCGTTGATACCGAGGATTATATACTTTCTTTCCTTACAAGCAAAAAAAGCCATCTTAAGATGACTTTTCTTGGTATTGATATACTTGATCTGATGATTGACGTTTATTTTTCCGTTCTTTCCACCATTGTTGAATGCGGTCTGTTTTGCCTTCAACAATTGGCTGAGTGAAGGTTACAACCCATTTAGATGCTAAAAACCATACGATTGCAGCCGCGATGACAGCAAGACCTAATGTGTCAAGATTTTGGTCTACGGCCAGTAAATGCGCTTGGCGAACGTATTGAATAATTACACCATGTAACAAATAGACATACATGGTATTTTGACCAAGTGGTGTAAAAGAATAACGTTTATTCGGGACTAAAAGTAATACCGAAAAAACCATTAATGTAGCTACGGTATATAACATCGCCCGAATAAAACCACCATTAGCCGCTGCATCCAAGCCTTGATAAGAATGGGAACCAAATAACCATTCGACAGGAATCGTTGGTGTCACATAAGATGTAACAAACACCGCAATCAATACCCCTAGTGCGATTGCCTTATTATTAACTGTCTTCAATTTAAATATTTGATCTTGGGACAGCCAGTAACCGATTAAGAAAAAGGGAAAAAAAACAAGCGTTCTTGATAAACTGAAGGACGGTCCGATAAATGGTAGATAGCCTACCAAAACACCTATTATAAAAGCTAATGGAATTCCATAAATAGGTTTCAGCTTTTTATATCCAATCAATAGTAGGTGCCAGCTAAATAAACTTAATAAGAACCATAATCCCCAATGTGGATCGTACAACGTGGTATCCCAGCTATCTTTACCTATGGTAAAAAAGTAGACAGAATAAAATACTTGGAATAAGAAATAAGGGAATAAGATCCTCTTAACTAATTTCATCAAATACCCTTTATCACTTGCCCCTTTAGCAAAAAAACCACTTACTAATATAAACACCGGCATATGAAATAAATATATCCATTGATATAGCACATTGACTAATTCAATATTCTGCTTTAAAGGTTGAATTAAATGACCAAACACAACTAAAAATATAAACACTAGCTTGGCATTATCGAAATAAGCTTCACGTTGCATTTTTCATTCTCCCTTTTTTTATGCTTTTATACCATCTTACCTTTTATAAAGAAGAACAAAAAGTAATTCCACTTATTGTTAACAATTTGTAATTGTTGTGTTAAATTTGTGAAATTTTTTAAAAATCTACTGCCCATGTACCGTTACGGAAAATAACCTCTTTTCTCCCATTTTTCGTGATACCATCAATATTCATGTCTGCAGAACCAATCATAAAGTCCTCATGGACAATACTATCATTAACACCATGTTGATCCATTTCCTTCTTCTTCATATCAGAGCCGCCTTTTATACTCGTTGGGTACGCTTTTCCTAAAGCGATATGACAGGAAGCATTTTCATCAAACAGGGTATTAAAGAAAACAATTCCCGCTTGAGAGACTGGAGATTCATGTGGTACTAAGGCAACTTCACCTAGCCTGGATGCACCATCTTCATCTGCTTCTAATAACTGTTTAAGCGCCTCTGCCCCCTTCTCACATGAATAATCAACTACCTTACCGTCTTTAAAGGTCAGGGTGAAATTCTCTATTAATTGACCTTGGAAGCTAAGCGGTTTTGTACTTGTTACCTGACCATTGACACCGTATTTATGTGGCATCGAGAATACTTCTTCAGTCGGAATATTTGGGTTAAATGTCACGCCATCAGTCGCCTCTGCCGCTCCTCCATGCCAAATATGTCCTTCTGGTAGTTCAATCGTTAAGTCAGTCCCTGTTGCTTGTAAATGCAACTTAGCATAATTTTTCTCATTTAAATATTCACGGGCATTGCGTAATAATTGATTATGTTTATTCCACGCTTCTATTGGATCATCTTGATCGGCACGTGCAATACGGAAAATTTCTTTCCAAAGTTTTTCCCTCGCTTCTTTTGCATCTAAATCTGGATATATTTTTTGTGCCCACTCTGTCGTCGGGTAACCAACAATCGACCAACGCACTTGGTCGTTCATCATGTAATCACGGTATTCTTTTAAAGCAGTTGAGCTTGCTTTGGTTACAGCTGCCATTCGCTTGCCGTCAATACCTTGCAAGAGGTCAGGGTTTTCACCATAGATATTTAATACTGCATAGCCATCTTTCACCATACTAACCAGGGCATCTTTTCGCCATTTCGGGAACGTTTCTAATACTTCCATTGGCGCATGTTTCATTTTCAAATAAGTTAATTCATCATCTTTCCATTCCACATGGACATTTTTGGCACCAGCTTCATATGCTTGTGTGACCACCAAGCGGACAAATTCAATGGCCTCAATCGGTGCTTGAATGAGTAGCCCTTGACCTTCTTGTAAATTTACACCAGTATGTAATGCTAGTTTCGCATATTTTTTTAATAACTTATCCATGTTTCATCCTCCTCCAGTAAGGGTACTACCATATTATGCTATCTGAATGGTTAAAAATGCAAACGATTGTTGTTTTCAATTATTTCATTATATACAATAAACATAAAGTGAGACTATAATCAGTGGACGCTTAGCACCGTGATAAAGTAAAACCCCTTGAGTAAAGATATTTTAGATAATAATTTAATGAGGTGAAGTGTTTGGAAACATTAATAAAATATCGAAGAATAGTTTGGATTTTTGTTTTATTGTTTATCATTACAGGGATTTTTACATACGTACAAACACCAAAACGTGATATACCAGAAATTGAGCAAAATATTGCTACTATTTCCACTGTTTATCCTGGTGTAAGTCCTGAAATAGTGGAACAGATGATTACCAATCTGATTGAGGAAGAAGTAATGGATTTCCTTTGACTTTTTTATCAGGAAGTAATGGGGAATTTATTAAAGCTTTACCAATTGCTCTGATGGGAACGATTATTGCTTCTACGCTGATTGCCTTGACTGTTATTCCTACTATTCAATATACAAGACAATTAAAGTTGTATCGCACCAAAAAACGCCAATCCGGTTTACTTACAGCGCTTTTTCGTCGGTTAGAAGAACGTTATGCTGATAATGTTCTGCCAACAACATTGAAAAAACCATGGTTAACCGTCTTAAGCGGGATGATCGTGTGTATCTTGTTACTATTGCTAGTTATAAAAGTACCATTTGAATTTTTTCCTGCAGCAGATCGACAGGAAGTAACACTTTCCGTAACGCTGGACGAAGGTACACCAATAGAAGAAACAGATCAAAAATTAGCCGAATTAGAACAATATATTCAAGACAATACCGAGTATGTGGATGAAACAGCTCGTTATACAGGGGCTGGGCTACCTAATATCTTTAACTCGAGCTTAACGAGATCTGGCGAAAATACTGGCCAAATAGTTGTTCGCGTTAATCGTGACCAAACTACAGCAGCTCAATATATTGAAAACTATCAGGAAGAATTACGAGAGCAGTTTCCAAATGCAGAAATATTTCTAGAAACGATTGTATCAGGTCCACCATCATCTCCAACGATAGAGTTAAAACTAAAAGGGTCTGATTTAGCAGTATTGTTGGAGCAATCTACGTTATTAAAGAATAAATTAAATGAACTCAATTCTGTTGAAGTTGCAACATTAAACGCTGGTACAAGTCAATTAGTAAAAACGTATGAAATTGATCGTGATTTTATCGCAGAAAATGGCATTGCGATTAGCCAAATAAAAAACACGCTTCAGCTTGCAAATGCTGGTATGCCACTATCTGAAATAAACACTAATAATAACAAGTTAGACATGGAATTAGTTTTGGATGAGGGAACAAACGAGGAAATTGACCTTAGTTCACTACAAGTATTTGTTACGTCAGAAGAAGGAATACCAGAGGATTATTCAGTTGATGAATTAGTATCTACTACAACTGAAGAGCAAACGGCGGCAATCACTCATGAAAATGGGGATAGAATTATCACAATAGCTGTATATGACTCAGGGGAAGGAAATTTCGCTGCCGATACTGCAGCAGTAATTGAAACGATGCAGACAGAACTTGCTGAATTAGATGATGAGTATGTTTTAATGGAGGATGGAGAAGCAAGTGCAGAGACAGAATTTTTTGTTGAGATTGCTAAGTTGTTTGTGATTGTATTATTTTTAATCTATATAACACTTGCCGTGCAATTTAATTCGTTGTTGATGCCTTTCTTAATTACAAGTACTGTGTTTTTTGCTGTGACAGGTGCAGTTGTTGGCTTATTTATTAGTGGGCAACCACTTAGCTTCTTAGCAGTACTTGGTATTGTTTCTTTATCTGGTATCGTTGTTCGCAACTCTATATTGATCATTGAATTTATTGAACAGAACAAACAGCAATATGATGGTAATACTGTAAACGCCATCGTTGCAGCCGGACGCGCAAGGTTACGACCAATCATATTAACAACCTTGACTTCGATTGCTGCGTTAACACCAATTATCATTGTCGGTGATGTCTTATTTAAACCACTCGCAGTATCAATTGTAGCTGGAATTATTTTCTCGACAATATTGACTTTATTATTACTTCCAGCTCTTTATATAACGATGGATCGATGGAGAATTAAAAGGTAATAATACAATGATAAATCCCCTCTTATGGCTATAAGAGGGGATTTAAAAGTTAATTATACAGCAATGTCTTTATTAATTGCTTCTTTATCATTATACGTTTTAATGTTTAGTTTTTTCATGAATTTAGATGTTAAGGTGCCCGATAAAATAGCACCATTTACGTTTAATGCTGTACGCCCCATATCGATTAATGGTTCTACTGTGATAAGTAAACCTGCTAGTGCTACAGGTAAATTCATAGATGATAATACAATTAGCGCAGCAAATGTTGCACCACCGCCAACACCAGCAACGCCAAATGAACTAATACCAATGATTAAAATCAATGGCAATAAGAAACCTGGTGATAACGGATCGATTCCTTGACTAGGTGCGATCATTACCGCTAACATCGCTGGATAGATACCGGCACAACCGTTTTGACCAATTGTTGCACCGAAAGATGCCGCCATATTGGCCGTACCACTATGAACACCAAGACTTTCCCTCTGTACTTGAATGGTCAATGGAATCGTACCTGCACTTGATCTTGATGTAAACGCAAAGCTTAGTACAGGTAATACTTTACGGACAAATGTAAATGGATTTAGTCTAAATATAGCCAGAATAATCATGTGGACGATAAACATAGCAAGCAATGCCACATAAGATGCACCGACAAATTTGCCAAGCTCAATAATGCCCGCTATATTTGTCTGTGCTACTGTATTTGCCATTAATCCTAAAATACCATATGGCGCTAAGCGTAAAATAATCGTTACAATACGCATGATGACAGTATAGAAAGTATTTACTATATCTATAAATTTCTCTGCTTGTTCTGGTTGCTTTCTTCTTACACCTAATACAGCAATTCCAACTAAAATAGAGAAAATAACTACAGCAATAACAGATGTAGCACGCTCTCCTGTCATATCCAAGAAAATATTAGACGGAATAAATTCTAGTATTTTTTGTGGGGTCGTCATTCCTTCAACTGAGCCTAGCGTTTCCTCTAATGATGCTGCTCGGTCTTGTTCAGCTTCACCCATTTCGATTTGGTCTGCATTTAGATTAAAGATTGATGAGCTTGTTACACCAACTACTGCTGCCACCATAGCAGTAGAAACAAGAATACCAATAATCCATGCTGACATTTTCCCTAATTCAGATGATTTCTCTAAATTAATGATCGATTGAATAATAGACACCATTACTAGCGGAATAACGATCATCATTAATAGGCGGACATATCCACGCCCTACAATGTTATACCAATCTGTCGTTGCAGTAACGATTTCAGAATCTGCTGAATAAACAATTTGTAAAAAGGCACCTAGAAGAATACCTAGTCCTAAACCCGCGAAAACTCGTTTACTAAACGATACATATTTTCGCTGCATACCGATTAAAACACCGATAAATAATAGCATAATAGCAATATTGATAATTATGAAAACTGTGTTCATCTTTTTTCCTCCTTTTCAATTAAACCGATATAAATACTTGGATTATGTTACATTTATTTATTTCATATGTCAAAACTTATGATTTGTGCAAGTATTTATTTTTAAAATTAGTGTACACTCATTATTGGAAACATGACAAGCTTCTTGCTTTAGATAAATCTTTAACAGTGTTACGAATACCAGTAAAAACTGCTAAAAGAAGCTTTAGGATTTCCCAGTAAAAGGTGACTTAACTGGAAATGTGTTGATGAAAATGATCGGTTTTCCTCATAATAAAAAAACTTGTACCCATGAGGAGTACAAGTTAGCTTGCAATCGAAAGGTCTTCTTCTAAGACTAGTTCGACGTTTCCTTTAATTGCCCGAGAGATCATACAGGATGACTCTGCTAGTTTAACAATCTTTTTCAACTTTTGCAGATGATCGGCAGTTGCTTCTTTTTTTAATATGACAACAGGACGGTGGATGATTCGTTTATAAGTAAATACACCATTGGTGACATCTACATCTCCTACAGAGGTTAACTCTATATATTCAAGAGGCAAATCCGCTCGTTCGATCATCGCTGCCACTGTAATTAAATAACAGGTAGCAGCTGCACCTAATAACATTTCATCTGGATTCGTACCAACTCCCGGACCATCCATTTCAGGTGGAATGGAAATCTTGGTACTTAAATTACCTGCTTCGATATGTCCTACTTCATTTCTACCACCAGGCCACGTGGCATTTAATGTAAATTGGTGTATCGCCATTTATATCATCCTTTCTCTCTCCATTATAGACATCGGAGTTCAGACGATAAAATGATCTGTTTACGCTTCCGGTTCTTCCTTTTTACTGGATAGAAACCAACCAGCTACTGCGATAGCAACAAGGACAAGATAGAACGTTAATTTCCAAGGCAAGGAATGTGCAAAATCATGTGATAAAAGGTGAACATCTTCATGCGCTAATACACTTACTACCAATTTAATACCAACCCATCCGACAATAACAAATGCTGCCACTTCTAATCCAGGACGCTCATGCAATAATTTAACAAATACATTCGCAGCAAAACGCATAATGATTAATCCGATCATCCCACCAGCTAGCACGACAAGGAATTGACCCGTATCAAGGCTTCCAATCGTACCGATGCCTGTTGCTGGTAAAGCTACTGCTAAGGCAACAGCCGCTAAAATGGAATCCACCGCAAATGCTAAGTCGGCAAGTTCAACCTTTAAGACGGTCATCCAGAAGCCAGGTCCTCCTTTTTCCACTGCCGCTTCTGCCTGCTCTTCTGCTCCTGTCTCTCCTTTATTCTTCTTACGAAATGTATCATATAAGTGCTTAATCGAGATAAATAATAAATAGGCTGCACCTATTGCCTGTACTTGCCAGACATCAACTAGGAACGAAATAACAAATAAGGAACCAAATCTTAAAACAAAAGCACCTGCTAACCCGTAAAAGAGCGCTTTTTTACGTTGGTCATCCGGTAAATGTTTGACCATAATCGCTAGAACAAGCGCATTATCTGCTGCTAAAATCCCTTCCAAACCAATTAATACTAATAAAACCCATCCGTACTCTAATAATAATTCCAATTTGCTCCATCTCCTAAATAAAAATGTGATCTCCACCAGTTGGTAAAGATCACATAAAAAACGAGACCCTTACCACTGGTGGTAAAGGTCTCGCCAACAACGCCTGAGTTGCCAATAATGCCGGAGATAATTCTCGAAATGACGACATTTATTGTAACAGCTACTCCCCTTTATGTATGTTATAACTATAAGTCTTTTTTTCCTGTCTGTCAATCTTTACTAATCAAAAAAAGAACCTATACCATCTCAGTGATAGCATTAGGTTCTTCTTTTTCCAATTCATTATGCATTGATAATCTTGTTTATTCTTTCCTCTACTTCTGCTTGAATAGTTTGTAAAAGCAATTTGCTCTTATCTGCATTATCTGTTTTTACACCGAAGTAGCTTTTGATTTTAGGTTCCGTACCTGAAGGACGGAAGCATACCCATGCATCATCTTCAAGCAAAAATTTCATAACGTTTTCTTTTGGTAATGAAATGTCTTCCTCTGTTGCACCTACTGGTAACTTACGTTTGCTGCTTTGATAATCTTCAATCGCTGTTACTTGTAATCCACCTAATTGTGTAAACGGATTTTCACGAATATCTTCCATAATGGCAGCAATTTGTTCAGCACCATCTTTACCTTTTAATGTTAAAGACTTCTGGCCTTCTAAGTAATAGCCGTGACGTTCGTACAATGTATCTAGTGCCTCCAAAAGTGTCTTACCTTTCGCTTTCCAATAATTCGCCATTTCACATGCTACTACTGCTGCTTGTACCGCATCTTTATCACGGACGAAATCTCCAATTAAATAACCATAACTTTCCTCATAGCCGAAAAGGAAATGTCGTTGGTCAGATTCAAATTGCTTAATTTTCTCACCGATAAATTTAAAACCAGTTAACGTGTCAAGTGAATCAACACCATAATAGGAAGCGATCGCCCTTCCCAATTCAGATGTTACAATCGTTTTAATTACTTGCCCATTTTCAAGTTCCTTCTCACTTAAATGAGATAATGTATAATCCAATAATAGTGATCCTAACTGATTCCCTGTTAATACTTGATAAGACCCATTCCCATCTTTTACAGCAACACCTAAACGATCAGCATCCGGGTCTGTACCAATTAGAATATCCGCATCGATTTCTTTCCCTTGCTTGATTGCCAATTCAAACGCTTGATGCTCTTCTGGATTTGGTGACTGTACTGTCGAGAATTCCGGGTCCGGGTTTGCTTGCTCTTTCACCACATGTACTTGGTCATAGCCAATTTGAGCTAATCCTTTTAATACAAGGTCATGAGCCGTTCCATGCAATGGTGTAAAGACTATATTCACACTGTTTTCTTCTGCTTGCTTTTGAATGGTTTTTAACTCCTGAAGATAAGCATTATCCACTGTTTCGCCAACCCACTCCAATAGACCAGCACTTTCGACTTCTTCCTTGCTTTTGACGGTAACATTTAATTCATCTTCTACTTTATTTACCTCTTCTATGATGGCAGCAGCTTCTTGTAATGGTACTTGTCCGCCATCCTCGTTATAGACTTTAAAACCATTATACTCAGGAGGGTTATGACTTGCGGTAATCATAATACCGGCAGCTGTCTTTAAATAGCGAACCGCAAATGAAAGTAATGGTGTTGGGCGTAATGATTCAAATACATATGCCTTAATATCATGTGCACCTAAAACCTTTGCCACTTCTACGGCAAACTCTTGTGACATATAGCGAGAGTCATATGCAATAACAACTCCTCTGTTATGTGCATTATCTACATTTTTCGTTATGTAATTTGCTAATCCTTCCACTGCTTTCCGAACGGTATAAATATTCATTCGATTGGTTCCAGGCCCCAGCATTCCACGCATTCCGCCGGTACCAAAGGTTAAATTCTTATAAAAGGAATCTTCTAACTCCTTCTGATCTTGGGATAGTTGTTTTAATTGTTCTCCTAAATCTTTATCTAGCGTTGTATGAGATGTCCATCTTTTTAATGTATCTTGCCATGACATGTGATTTCCCCCTTAGTCCTACATTATATATTCTTATACTAGCATAGACTTTCTATTGTTTCTATTATAATCTCACACTATTTGGAAGAGTTTCAGGGGTCCAAAAACCATTTTTTTATTTTATATGATAAAATACAATTAATGAATAAAGACAGAAAAGGTTGTGGCACTTTTGTTTAAAAAAAAGAGCATACGGATTCTCGTAACATGTATACTTATTTTTACTTTAATCTATCTCATTTCTTTAACTAAGTTTATATTTGAGCCTGTTGGTGCTTATCTGACTGCCATTGCGGTTCCTATCATAGGAGCTGGGATTATCTTCTATATTACAAATCCCATCGTTAATTGGTTAGAAAAAAAGAGAGTACCGCGAATTGCAGGTACATTTATTGTATTTCTCTTAATCGTTTTAGTGATTACGATCATTATTAACTTCGTTGCTCCCGTTGTACAAAGACAATTTTCAAACTTTGTTGATAGTATTCCGAAAATGGTAAACAGCGCCGAAAGCCTGTTTGAAATGTGGCAGGAAAATCAGAATATTATACCACCACAGTTTGAAAACGCGATTCAAAATGTCTTGGATAATTTCAGTCAGTATGCAGAAACGATTACTTCCAGCATCATTGGCGTGATCGGACAAATTTTCAGTTTTGTATTTGCCTTTTTCTTAATCCCGTTCTTCCTTTTCTTTATGTTGAAGGATGGATATAAGTTTGTACCTTTTGTTTCAAAATTTTTAAGCCCTAAAAAGGCAAAAAGTTTTAAAACATTAACAGCAAACATTAATCATACTTTGGCTTCATTTATTCAAGGACAGTTTATTGTGAGCGTGTGTGTTGGGGCTATGCTTTATATTGGTTATTTGATCATTGGCCTAGAATATTCCTTATCCTTAGCCTTATTTGGGTTATTAATGAATTTCATTCCATTCTTAGGTCCGTTTTTATCAGCAATTCCTGCTATTATCGTTGGGGTCTTTCAAGAACCGATCATGGCTGTATGGGCGGCAATTGTGATGATAGTCGCGCAACAGATTGAAAGTAACCTTATCTCACCAAACGTAATGGGAAGAGCGCTATCCATTCATCCGTTAACGGTTATTACCTTGATTCTAGCTGCTGGGGGAATTGCAGGATTTTTAGGATTATTGTTTATCATTCCTGCTTATGCAGTTGTTAAAACGATCATTGCGCATTTCTATTATGAGTGGAAGAAAAATCAATCAGAAGAGGATCCGGATTTGTTTTAAGTGTGAAGAATTGATGATCGTATAAGATACCATGGCATTTCGCCAATTAGGTTGGCGAAAGCCTGTTACCTTATAATAGATTATAAGACTTATAATAATGAGATACGTTGAACTATTTTAACTGCTTGACCATAATATAATTATTTTGTTCCTCGTCTCCTATATAGATCGAGTAAGATCCCCTCTTTTCAAATCCCATTTTTTCATGAAAATTGATAGCGTTTTTGTTTTTTCGCCATATGCCTAACCAAATCTCACTTTTGTCTCGTTCTCTTGCAATATCAATTCCTGTTTGTAGTAATAATTTCCCTAATCCTTTCTCATGAAAGGTGTTTTTCACGTAAATGCGTTCGATTTCCAGGGCATTATCACCGATTTGATATGTTTGTGCGTCTCCCTCATTTACTTTCAAGTAACCTGTTAGCATGTTGTCTACGTATTGGAATAAAAATGTCGAGGATGGATTGGATAATTCTTTCGTAAGTTGTTCTGTACTGAAGGCTTGATCTAAATATTCATTAATATTTTCGGGTGTGTTTAGATGACTGTAAGTTTCATTATATGTTTCTGTACCTATGTCCTGTAATAATTGCAAATCTTCCAGTGTACATTTCCTGATACTTGTCTTCACTTAACCCTCTCCTTTACAGTTTAGATTTACCTTGAACCTTGCATATGAGGCAAAATTTAACGGCAGATAATTTAAGTATATTGTGAAATTCTCTTCGAGTCAATGAAAGCGAATTCAGATTTGTGAATATTTTCTAAAAATTTATTGCAAATATACATCAAACATTTCAAAATAACTACTCCGTTTAACACGGTCCTTGCGCTGATTTTATACTCTCTTTCCTTATAACAAAAAAATCCTCAAGCTTTTATAAGCTCGAGGATTTTTCATGCATATTAATAATCATGTATATTTTTGGTTGTTAAATTACTCACCAGTAATTTCTTCAATTTCTTGTTCTAGTTTGTCAAGAATTGCTCCATCAACTGTTGAGATGTTCTCACGATAGAAGTCACGTACTGGCATTGCTAGTTCTTTAAATTCTTCACGATCTTCTTCACTGATTTCTACAATTTCAGTCGTTTCTTCAATGACAGATAAGAATTCTTCATTTTGACGTTCTTGCTCTTCAAACACCCAGCTTTGTAATTCTTCCACTGTTTCATCGACTAGAGCTTTTTCAGCTTCTCCTAAGCCATCATACCATTCTTGGTTAACTGTTGTTGTTGCTACATAGTTGTTATGGTTAGAAAGTGTCATATAATCTTGAACTTCGTGGAACGAAGCATCAGCAATAAAGAATATTGGGTTTTCCTGTCCATCCATCGTACCGTTTTCTAATGCTGTGTAAAGTTCACCCCAGCTATAACCATCTGGGTTTGCTCCATATGCTCCATAAGACTCATTTTGTAACTCGCTACCCTGTGTTCTCATTTTAAAGTTTTCAAAGTCTGCTGGAGATTCTAAAGGTGTATTACTAGTCCATTGCATAGCACCTTCTGTCCAGAATGCAAGCGGTTCTAGACCAATTGCTTCATATTGCTCTACTAAATCTACATTAATTGCTTCACTTTCATTTAAAATTTGTTGTGTTTCTTCTACACTTTCAGGAAATAAGAAATGTAGACCAAAAATTTGACTTTCCTTTACTGTGTTCCCAATAAAACCTGGAGATGTTACTGCTAGCTGAGCAGTCCCTTCTTGTAATTGTACAACTTGGTCTGTTTCACTACCAAGTCCACCAAATTCATAAGTTTCGACTGTGATACTTCCACCAGATTTCTCATCAATACGCTTTGCAAATTCATCTGCATAAGCCATTTGTACTTGTTCACCAGTTTCTTCTGTGATAAAAATCCATTCTTGCTCTTCAAAATCACCTGCAGCTTCTTCTCCATCAGTTGTTTCTTCCGTATTGTCTCCTGTATCTTCGCCGCCGTTATCAGTTTCTTCTTCTTCCGTGCCTCCTCCGCATGCTGCTAAAAAGACACCTAACGCTAATAGTAATACTGCTAATAGTGAAAGCTTTTTGTTAATAATGATAAAAACCCCCTAAATATTTTTTATTATGTTAGATTCCCTTACAATAAAGCAAGAGAAATCTGTGGAAACAGAATCAATAAAACAGAAATCAGTACCATTATGAGAATATATGGAGGTGTACCTTTTATTACTTCCATATATGGTTTATTAAAGACGGCACTGGCTGTAAATATATCCACACCAAATGGTGGTGTTGCAGAACCTAAAGCTGCTTGGAATGTAATAACAATACCTAGATGTATTGGATCAACTCCAACTTCACTTGCAATTGGTGCAAAAATAGGTGTTAATACTAAGATCACTACTATAGGGTCAACAAACATACATCCCACAAAAAAGAATATGGTTACAATAAGCAATACATATATTTCACTAGGATCAGACCCTAATACTGCATCAGAAAGCATTTGTGGAATTTTTTCTAAGTTGACAAGATAGGTAAATACTTGACCACCAGCAACTAACACAAATACCGCTGATGTTACTAACCCTGTTGATAAAGCAATACCTGGTAATTGTTTAAGATGGACTGACCTAAAGATAACTACTTCTAATATTAAAGCATATAGAACGGATATCCCTGCTGCTTCTGTTGCGGAAAACCACCCCAGGTAAATACCACCGATAACTAATATCGGAAATCCTAAAGGAAAGAGCGCTCTTCTAAACGAATGAAATCTTTCTTTCCATGTTGCTTTATCTGACAATGGAATATTTTTTACCTTTGCATAGATTACACTATAAATCGTAAATGCTAAGAATACGATAAGACCGGGAATAATACCTGCGATGAAAAGATCACCAATTGATTCACCAGACACTAGTCCATACATAATTAAGCCTATACTCGGCGGTATTAACAAAGCTACATCACTTGAATTGATAATTAAGGCCATTGCACTCGAATCTTTATACCCAACTTTTAACAATCTCTCACGCATTGGTTTACCAATTGCTACTACCGTTGCTTGAGTTGAACCAGAGATAGCACCGAATAAAGAACAAGCTGCTGCGGTAGTCACAGCATACCCACCCCTAAGATGTCCTATAAATGATCCTATAAAGTCTAATAAACGTTGTGACGTTTTACCCGCAGTCATGATGTCTGCTGCAAAGATAAATAATGGGACACAAAGTAATTGATATGATTCAATTCCTGTAACTAATTGCCCTACCATAACAGAAGAGTCAATTGGGAACTGTGTATATCCTAATAAGACAACTACAAATGGTGCAACGATAAGTGGTATCATCATGGGAAAGTTAAGCAGAAGTAAAATGACCATAATTCCTAATAATATTGTAAGCATTTTGGCTTCCTCACTTTTTTACTAATTATACTTGCATTTGATCATCAATATGACGATCTTCTGGTTTGATGTCATTATAATCCAATGCATCTGTCCCAATGTAAACCTCTTTGTTGACAATATTTACGATTAAATTTCGCACAAATTGAATACCACCCATAAAGAAACCTAGTGGTATGAATAAATACATAATATATGTTGGCATACCCAAATATGCTGTTGTGGTGCCTCTTTCGTATTCATTCACTACATACTCAAAGGATACATAGGTTAAAGCAAATAATATCAGCGCTGTAACTAGTGGTATTAAAATAGCCATTGCTTTACGAATACGCCAAGGCACAGTATCGTAAATAGCAGACATACTAATATGTCTTCCCTTTCGTGCAGCGTAACTAATACCCATAAATGTTGAGATCACAACAGCAAACTTGGCTACTTCTGAATGAAAACCGATACTAGGACCAAAAAACTGCCTACTAATAACATTCATACAAATCATTAGTGCAATAACAATAATTGATCCCCCTAAAATGAATTCTTCTATTTTAAGTATACATTTATCTAGCAATCGAAAGAATTTGATAACTACTTCCCCCCTTCTAAGAAAATACCGAACTACAAGTTATATTTAATGTTACAAAAATGTTGCATTCTTCACAAATTTACTATGCCCCGATTGAGATCAATTAAACCACAAATAATCGTGTATAAAAAAAATGTATTGCTTTCATGGATATATAATGTCATATGCTCATAAATAATTCGTAATCCTCCAAAAAAGGTAAAACTTTTTCATTTTTTTGGTATTTTTTGTTTATTTTAGAATGTTGCTTGCCTATTCTTTCTAACTGATTTACGCTTTACTAAGGGAAATGGAAATATAAATGGGGTGAAAATAATGAACATTAAAGAACTGGAAGCAGAAATAGAAGACTTAAAAGCTGATTATACCAGGCTATCTGCTGACTTAGAGAAATTAGTATATGTAGGTGGAAACACAGCATATAACGAAAAGGAATTAGAACGCTTAGCTGCAAAAATATCCGATCTTCGTCAAAAAATACAACAGCAAAAAAGCTAGCAACAGTTTGTTGCTAGCTTTTCTCATTTCTTTTTTCCTCTAGTTTTTCCTTGATTTTATGAAATTCTTTACTTGGTGGTGTTAAACTGACAATCGTATCTCCTGCTGTTGCTGTTGTCTCAAAATCTTCTGCAAAGAACTCGATTTGTTTTGACTGTTTCAACACAAACAACAACACGGTTTCCTTGTCACGATCTTTCAAATAATCTTGATACAAATAACGATCTGTTAAAGATGTTTTTCGTAAAACATACCCACTCTTCAATTTGTATTTCAATTCTTCGATACCTTCTGTTGGTGTAAATACTTCTCTTCCACCAATCGTATGGTCAATATCTACTAAATGATCTCCGCTATGATTTTGTTTTGGTAAACGGAACACATTCTTTCTACCAAACTCAGGTAAGAATGTAGAACACACTAAGGCATTATAAGAATCATATTCAGTCGCTGTTAACAAGTAATCATACGGTGTGAAATCCATTGTATATTCTGTTTGCTCTGATAAAATTTCACAATGGTTATGCTGAATCCCTGCTTTTCTAGCACCGTTAAGTCGATCCCAAGATGAATCAACAACAACTGCTGGGATACCTAATTCCTTCATCGTTTTTGCCAAAGAATTGGTAAAACGGTTGGAGCCGACAATTAACACTCCTGGCTTCCCTTCTGCAGAAAGGTTTAATTTTTTCGCTAACCAACCAATAGAGAAACCATGAACGACAACTGTGGAAAATACTAATGCGAAAGTTAATGGTGTTACAAGGGATGCCCCTTCAAATCCTTCATCTGCAAGGATAGTTGCAAAATAACTTGCTACTGTCAAAGCAACAATACCTCGTGGAGCGATCCAGCCAACCAATGTTTTTTCTTGCAACGATAAACCTGATTTAATCGTTGATAAGAAAATAGATAGTGGACGGACGACAAACAGCATTAATAATACATATCCAATAATTGCTGGCTGGAAAACATCCATTAATGTGTCGATTGTTAGCGATGAGGTTAAGAGAATAAATACTGTTGAAATTAAAAGCATCGAGATATTCTCTTTAAAGTGACGCATATCCCTAATAGAAGATATACCAAGATTCGCCAATGTCATCCCCATTGCAGTTACTGCTAATAAACCTGTTTCATGTTTCACTTCATCCGCTATAATAAAGCATGCAATAACCAATGCAAAAACAGCAGGTGACTTTAAAAATTCTGGAATATGTCCTGACTCAAACATCCACCCGGTAATTTTTCCAAAGACAACCCCAAGTACTACAGCAAATAAGGATGCTAATAAGAAAAATAATAGGGCTGTTGCATCTCTTCCGTCAGCTAACAAGAATAAAATGAATTCAAAGGCAAAGACAGCTATTAAAGCACCGAATGGGTCAACAACAATCCCTTCCCATTTTAAGATCTTTGCTGGTGTTGGTTTTAGTTTTGATTGCCTTAACAGTGGTAAAATAACAGTAGGACCTGTTACAATAAAGATACCTCCAATGACAAATGCAACCGCCCAAGATAACCCTGCTACATAATGGGCAGTTAACGATCCCAAAATCCAGGCAAGAAACGCTCCCCATGTAACAATACGAAAAACTGGCTTTCCTAACCCTTTTACTTCTTTAAAATTCAGATTCAAGCTTCCTTCAAAAAGAATAATCGCCACAGCTATGGAAATAAACGGGCGATACAAATCACCGAAAGCTTCTTCTGGATTCATCAATCCGAATACAGGTCCAGCGAGTAAACCTGCTATCGACATCACGACAATTGCTGGCAATCGGAATTTCCAAGCTACCCACTGCGAGCCGACACCAAGCACAGCAATAAGCATGAGTATTAATAATAATGAGTCCATCATTATCCCCCTTTACCTTCTATCTTTATCTATATTTACATTCATTAAATTTCATCAGAAGCTAGCATTATTTTAAAGGTTAATAGGTGGGATGTAAATATTTTTATTTCAAACTTTTTTCTTTGCACGATAAACGTATTGATTTCTATGGAAATAAAACAATGAAATTCACCAAAGGTAACAGCGACAAGCCAAGTTTTACTATATGTATGAGGCATAAAAAATGTTATGCTAACAATGAGTTTATTAAAAGGATGATATTGTATGAGTACGTTGGATTTATTAAAAAAATATTTTGGTTATGATGCTTTCCGACCTGGACAAGAAAAAATTGTGAACCAAATCCTTAATCAGGAAAACACGTTAGCTATTATGCCGACTGGCGGAGGGAAATCAATCTGCTATCAAATCCCCGGTCTTGCACAAGATGGAGTTTCCATCGTGATCTCCCCGCTTATCTCCTTAATGAAAGACCAGGTGGATGCCCTACAATCATTAGGAGTTGCGGCTACCTATATAAACAGTTCCTTAACAACGGAAGAACAATTTAGTAGACTAGCTGAGATTCGTAATGGTCAATATAGGTTTGTCTATGTTGCGCCAGAACGTTTTGATTCCAATGCTTTTTTTGATGCCATTAATTCGTTGCATGTCTCATTAATTGCATTTGATGAAGCTCACTGTATTTCACAATGGGGACACGATTTTCGCCCCAGTTATCGTACTGTTGTCCAAGCCGTTCATCAATTACGTAATCGTCCTGTACTGATTGGATTAACGGCAACAGCTACCGCGGAAGTAATTCGTGATTTACAGCAACTGCTCGATGTCGAGGATAATGCTGTTGTTAACACTGGCTTTGCACGTAATAACCTTACGTTCCAGGTTATAAAGGGACACGATCGTCAAGGGTATGTAACGGATTATTTAAAAGCTCATCAGGACGACACTGGAATTATTTATGCGATAACTCGGAAACAAGTCGATCAGCTTTATTTTATATTACAAGAAAAGGGATTCTCTGTTAGAAAATATCATGCGGGGATGTCAGAAGAAGCTAGAAAAGAAGCGCAAAATGATTTTATTTATGACAATGCACGAGTAATGGTCGCTACCAATGCTTTCGGGATGGGTATTGACAAGTCCAATGTCCGCTATGTACTTCACTATGCCTTGCCGAAGAATCTAGAAAGTTATTATCAAGAGGCCGGACGAGCTGGACGGGATGGTGAACCAAGTCAATGTATCATTCTTTTTTCAGGTCAGGATATCACATTGCAAAAATATTTAATTGATCAGTCGGACATGATGGATGAGCAGAAAAAAAGAGGCGAATATGACAAATTACAGGCAATGATCAATTATTGCCATACCGATCAATGCCTGCAGCAATATATTCTCCGTTATTTTAATGATACGATTTCTTCAACAGAAGCATGTGGCAGTTGCTCTAACTGTGACAGTGATCTAGAAAAAGTTGACCGTACAAAGGAAGCACAAATGGTACTATCTTGTGTCAAGCGGATGGATGAACGATTCGGAGCCAGTTTAGTAGCTAAGGTTTTAAAAGGTTCCAATGACAAAAAGGTAAAGCAATTTCGCTTTGACCGACTATCCACGTACGGACTGATGAAAGAAATGACAGAGAAAGAGCTTGTTTCCTTTATTCAATTTTTAGTAGCAGAAGATTTCTTAGTATCTGAAGGTGGACGCTATCCAACCCTACGTCTAAGCAAGCGAGCTGTATCTGTTTTAACAGGAGAAGAAAAAGTATATGTACAGGCAGCCAAAGTAGAGACGAAAGAAGTTGTTGCATACGATACGGAAATGTTTGAACAATTACGAAGATTGCGAAAGTCATTAGCAGATCAACAAGGTGTTCCGCCATATGTGATTTTCTCCGATAAAAGTTTGCGCGAAATGTCTGTTGTCAAGCCGAAATCAAAATACGAAATGCTGCAGATCCATGGTGTTGGTGAGCGCAAGTTCGAACAATATGGAGAAGTGTTTTTGGAGTGCTTTTTGGAAAATGCCTAGATTTTACTGGACACTTCCTAATTAAAAGAACTCTCGTCATCAAACGAGAGTTCTTTCTTTTCCTTAATCAAAATCGATTGCCCATGCTCCTTGACGGAATACAGGTTCTTTTTCTCCGTCCTGTGTTTCTCCGTCAATATCTAAGTCCGCCGATCCGATCATGAAATCAACATGTGTCAGGCTATCGTTTACTCCGTGCTCGTCTAGCTCTTCCTCACTCATATCTGACCCGCCTTCAAGGTTAGTTGGATAGGCCTTTCCTAATGCAATATGGCAGGACGCATTTTCATCATATAAAGTGTTATAGAAAATTAAACCTGATTGTGAAATAGGTGATGCATGTGGTACTAAAGCTAATTCTCCCAGACGTGTTGCCCCTTCATCTGTTTCCAGTAAATGTTTTAAAGTATCATAGCCCTGCTCAGCTTCAAAGTCGACTACTTTGCCATCTTTAAATGTTAAGCTGAAGCCATCAATCATATTACCCCCATATACAAGTGGTTTTGTTGCGGTTACTTTACCATCTACTTTATATTTATGTGGCATTGTAAAGACTTCTTCAGTCGGCATATTCGGGTTAAAGCTGTTACCATTCGGTAATTTCGCAGAGCCACCCTTCCAAATATGACCTGCTGGTAATTCGAAGCGGATATCTGTACCTTCTGATTGGAAAATCAGTGCTTTATACGATTTTTCATTTAAGTATTCTCGGGCTTGTTTTAAGGTACGGTTATGTTCATCCCATGCAGCGACAGGATCTTCTTGATCAACACGAACAATTTTAAAAATTTCTTCCCATAAGCTTTCGATTGCCTCTTCTTTTGATTTATCTGGAAAGATTTTTTGTGCCCAGTCACCTGTTGGAATAGAAATGATTGACCATGGAATCCGATCATTCATCGTATACTGACGAAATTCCTTCATCGCTTGCCCACTTGCTTTGTTTGCTTTTGCGATTTTCGCAGAATCAATATCTTTTAGTAAATCGGGATTAGTGGAGCGGATCGATAATAGCGCCGCACCATCTTCAGCAAAATCTAAATGCTTTGCTACTTGCCATTTCGGTATATCTGTTAACACTTCTTCTGATGCATAGTTAAATTTCAAATAGGTAAGCTCATCATCTGACCAATTAATATGGACATTTTTAGCACCCATTTCATATGCTTTACGGGCAACAATTCTCGTAAAATCCGCTCCTTCAATGGAAGAATTGATCACTAATGCCTGTCCTTCCTGCAAATTCACACCTGTTTTTAATGCTAGTTCTGCGTACTTTTCCTGTAGTTGTTTGTCTGCCATTATGACTCCTCCTTCAGTTCTTCTAGTAAAAGGGATAGTTCTTCCCATCTTTCCATTTTTTCTTCCAGTTGTTGTTCGATTTCATTTTGTTTATCGTATAGAGGCTGAATTTTGCCAATATCACTACCTGCTTCCGCAATTTCTGTTGCAATTTGCTCAAGCTCAGTTTCTAGTGTTGTTATTTCATCTTCTATTGTATCCCACTCTTTTTGTTCATGATAGGATAGCTTTTTCTTTTTTCGTGTCGGTTTTTGCTTTAATATCGTTTTGTTTTGCTTATGCTCTGATTCTTTTTGCTGTTCGCGAAATTCGGAATAATTGCCATAAAAAAAGGTTAATGTTTCACTTTCGGTAAAGGCAATAATCTGTTCAACGGTTTTATCCAGAAAGTAACGATCATGGGATACCGTGATCACGACACCAGGAAATTGCTCTAAATAATCTTCAAGTACTGCAAGTGTTTCCGTATCCAGGTCATTGGTTGGCTCATCGAGAAACAATACGTTTGGTTCACGCATTAGTACAGTTAATAAATATAGTCTACGGCGTTCGCCACCTGACAACTTTCGAACATATGTCCATTGTTGCGATCTTGGAAATAAAAATCGTTCCAGCATTTGTTCAGCTGTAATGACACTACCATCTAGTGTATGGACCACCTCTGCTACATCGCGGACAAGGTCAATCACCTTAACACTATCATCTAGTGGTGGATGATCTTGTGTATAATAACCAATTTCCACGGTTTCACCAATGTCAATGGTACCTGTATCCGGCTCGACACGGCCAGCTAAAATATTTAGTAAAGTCGTTTTCCCACTACCATTAGCACCTACTATTCCTAGTCTGTCACCAGGCTTAATTAGAAAATTAAAGTCTTTAAACAAGGTTTTTCCATCATATGATTTACCTAAATTTTTAACTTCCATGACTTTTTTACCAAGGCGAGTGGAACCAACTTGAAATGATAAATCCTGTTTTTTCGTGTCAAAGGTTTTCTCTTTCATTTCTTCAACACGATCGATTCGGGCTTTCTGTTTTGTTGTTCTTGCCTTAACACCTGCTTTGAGCCAAGCAATTTCCTTCTTCAAAATATTTTTATGCTTTTGTTCTGCTTGTATTTCTTGTTCTTCCCGTATCGCTTTTTGTTCTAAAAAAGTTTGATAATTGCCTTCGTATGTATATAAGTTACCCTTATCCAACTCAAAAATACGGTTAGTAATTCGGTTAAGAAAATAGCGATCATGTGTAACAAGCAAAATAGCCCCTTGATAAGTGGGTAAGTATTCTTCGAGCCATTCGATAGTATCGTTGTCGAGATGGTTGGTTGGCTCATCTAGTATCAGTAAATCTGCTGGTTGAATTAGAGATTTAGCTATTGCTACACGTTTACGTTGACCGCCAGAAAGGTTTTCCGTTTTTTTGTCGAAAGCCGGAACTCCTAATTTTGTTAGGATTGTTTTAGCAACGGTCATGGCGTCCCATGCTTCGACTTGATCCATTTTTTCCTGTATTTTCAAAAGTTGATTTTGCATGGTTACATTCTCGGGTTCTCTTTCCAAAGCTAATATGGCTGATTCATATTGTCGTAAAGTGACCATCATTTCAGCATCACCATAATATATTTGATTTAGTACAGTGTCCCCGTCCGTTAGCTGTGGGTCTTGATCTAAGTATTCTATCCGGTAATCATTGGGATGATCGATCATACCGGATTCTGCCTGATCAATACCTGCTAATACTTTTAGTAAGGTGGATTTCCCTGTACCATTAACCCCGATCAAACCGATACGATCGCTGTCTGAAATCGAAAATGAAATCCCATCAAACAATACTTTCTCACCATACGTTTTGACTAGATCCTCTACTTTAATCGTGCGCATTGTATCTACCCTTTCTAGTTAAGAAAAACTGAGCAACATCTGTACATTCCTTTACCTTTCACCAAATTCGTAGTAGATACATACTGCGAAGTAATGAAAGGTGAAAAAGTGAGGCTTTCTTCCATTCTTCTGAAGTTGCGTGCTCATTCGTCGCTGCGGAAAAACACTCCCTTTCCGGGGGCACGGCCTCAGCTAACTTGGTGAAGAA
>NZ_JAGFVL010000052.1 GCF_017599345.1 Gracilibacillus suaedae | reverse complement strand
GTGAGTTCCCACAGGAGTCTCCGTATTCTGCCTACGCTATTGTTGTGCTCTGGTTATAGAAAGGATAGAACTCATGGAAATACATATGGTGGAGAATTCGATTGGTTGATTTCGGATTAGTGTTGTAGGGCATATCTTAACGAAGGCCGCCCACTTTCACTCCTGTGGGAATTGTTTGACCTGAAGATCCACTTTTTCGAGCGGTTTTGGCTCGAAAAAGTTAGCTGAAGGACAAACCCCACGGAAAGGGAAGTGGGCAGCCGGAGTGGCAGTTATGATCACGATATATGTCAAAATTACTTCATAGGTGACTGTGCATTTAATTTCGAACAAACAGTATTTTCACTACTTCGCAGTATATATCTACTACGAATTAGATAAAAAAGCAGGGTTGAGCGGATTCTTTTAATTCTTTGGTGAAAGCACGTATAATAGTGTGTGAAAACGCAAACAAAGAAGGGGAAGGTGGCATCGATATGACAAAGGTAGTGATTACAGGTGGGAGTGGTTTGTTAGGGCCGTCTGTTATTCAGGAATTCTTGGATCATAATTATGAGGTAGTAAATGTCGATCAAAAACATCCGAAGGATCCTAAATGTAAAACAATTATTACAGACTTAACCAATCTTGGTGAAGTGTACGGAGTGCTTGAAGGTGCAGATGCTGTCGTTCACTTAGCAGCGATACCGGTAGCGTATTCTCATCCAAATGAAGTGACATTTCAAAATAACGTCATGTCAACTTATAACATTTTAGAAGCAGCAGGTACACTAGGAATCAAAAAGGCAGTGATTACTTCTAGTGAATCATCCTACGGGCTTGTCTTTAGTAAACAAGACTTACAACCTTTATATGTACCTGTCGATGAGGAACATCCGCAAATGCCAGAGGATAGTTATGGTCTTTCTAAAATCGTTAACGAAAAAACAGCTGACATGATTCATCAACGTACAGGTATGCAAGTTGTGTCGATGCGGGTAGGCAATGTCATCGCTCCACAAATGTATGAGAATTTCCCAGCGTTTATACATAAGCCCGAATTACGTAAGCCGATTTTATGGAGTTATATTGATGCACGAGATGCTGGAGCAGCTTATCGATTAGCAGTCGAAAAGGATGGGCTAGGAACAGTAGCTCTAAACCTTGCTGCTGACAACTCCAGTATGGATATCACAAGTAAAGAGCTGATAGAGACATGCTTCCCTAATGTAGCCGATTTTCGTGAGCCAATAGAAGGATATCAAACATTATTAAGTAATAAAAAGGCAAAAGAAGTATTAGATTGGCAGCCTGTTCACAACTGGCGTGATTATGTAAAAGTAAACAATTAATAAGAGGAGAGAGACTTAATGCAATATCGTCAATTTGGCAAAACAGATATGAAAATAAGTGAGTTAAGCTTTGGCACCTGGGCGATAGGTGGTGCATGGGGCCAAACCAATGATGAGGAAGCATTAAACGGATTGGCACGTGCTATGGATGCTGGGGTAAATTTCTTTGATACTGCCGATGTATATGGAGATGGCCACAGTGAGGAGTTACTTGCGAGAGCAACGAAAGGGAAAGAAGACAAGATTTATATCGCAACCAAATTTTGTCGTGCCGGAGATATACAGGACCCTATGACCTATTCAAAAGAATCAGTAACTAATTATGTAGAAAATAGTTTACGCAGACTACAGCGTGAACAGTTAGATTTGATTCAAATCCATTGTCCGCCAATTGAAATCCTTCAAGATGGAGCTGTATTTGAAGTATTGGATAAATTACAGCAACAAGGAAAAATTCGTCACTATGGTGTTAGTGTCGAGACAGTGGAAGAAGGCTTGCTAGCCATGGAAAACCCGAATGTAGCAGCTTTACAAGTGATCTTTAACATGTTTCGCCAAAAGCCAATCACGGAGTTATTCCCGGTTGCACAGGAGAAGAATGTCGGTGTCCTAGCTAGGGTACCGTTAGCTAGTGGATTGTTAACAGGCAAATTCTCTACTAATCACGAGTTCGAAGATGATGATCACCGTAAGTTTAATCAGAATGGTGAAGCATTTAATGTCGGAGAAACTTTTGCTGGTTTGCCTTTTACTAAAGGCGTAGAGTTGAGTAAGCAATTAGAATGGATTGCAGAAAGAAGAGGCAATATGACAAGGGCAGCATTGAAATGGATCTTAAGCCATGAAGCTGTTTCTTCCGTGATTCCAGGTTTTAAAACAGTAAAACAGGTCGAAGATAACCTGGCAGCAGTTAACGTTCCAGAGTTCTCCAACCAAGAGTTAGAAAAAATACGCAACTTTTATAAAAATGAAGTACACGATCATATTCGTGGCCCCTATTAATACAATGAAGGTATGGAAGCTTTCCATACCTTTTCATTTGTTAGGAAAGCATTCCTGTAATAAAGCAAAATGGGTATTGAATAAAAAATACCCCCTTGGTATGATACGAGGTGTCCAAAGCTGATCAGCGAAAAGGACCCTTAATTAGAACCAAGGAGGACTATTATGTATTATAAACAAAATGAAAAAATATCACAAGTAACGGAACAAACATTAATTATCGGGATTGATATCGCCAAAAACAAACACGTTGCACGTGCGCAAGATTTTCGTGGCATACAGTTTGGAAAAGCTTTATACTTTGATAACTCATGGGAAGGCTTTGAGAGCCTCATGTGTTGGAAAGATGAATTATGCGTCCAGCATGAAAAAACGGATATTATCATGGGGATGGAACCAACGGGACATTATTGGTTACCTTTAACTTATTGGTTAAAAGGAAAACAGCTAAAAGTCGTTGTTGTCAACCCGGCTCATGTCAAGAAATCAAAAGAATTGGATGATAATTCACCAACCAAAAATGATGTAAAAGATGCCAGAGTAATATCCCGTCTCATCCAAGATGGGCGTTATTCGGAACCGAATTTACCAGAAGGTATCTATGCAGAACTGCGAGAAGGTATGAATTTGTACGAGCAATTAATAAAGGATTTTCAAGCAGTAAAAGGTCGTGTTCATCAATGGATTGACCGGTATTTTCCTGAATATACAACGGTCTTTTCCAACTGGGAAGGAAAAGCCTCTTTGGAAGTCCTCAAGATGGGATTGTTTCCGGATGAAATCGTCCAAACAGAGGACATTACCATCTTGCATGAAATTCGTAAAGCAGTCAAAAAAGGAGTGGGATTGAAAAAGATCCGACAATTAAAAGAAGTTGCCGGACATTCTGTTGGCATACAAGAAGGAAAAACCCTAGCTAGGTTAAAACTGAAAACATTAATGGAACAATATGTCCTGCTTCAAGAGAAAATAGAAGAGGCATGGGAAGTGGTAGAGGAGTTTCTAGATACCATCCCAGGCGTGAAAGAAATGGATGATATGAAAGGGGTTGGCAAGGTAACGATCGCATCATTCTATGCAGAAGTGGGCGATATAAGCAACTATACGCATCCTGAACAAATCATTAAATTGGCAGGATTAAATTTGAAACTGGCCACGTCCGGTAAATGGAAAGGCAGAACCATCATCACGAAGAGAGGGCGCCCGAAATTACGTGCTCTGTTGTTTAAAGTCATTCTGCCATTGGTGAATCACAATCCTGCATTTAAGGCAATACATGAATATTTTACGACAAGAAAAGAAAATCCATTGAAGAAAAAACAATCCTTAATTGCATTATGTTGTAAGTTAATTCGTGTATTATTTGCCATTGGAAAGAAACAAGTAGCCTTTCGTCCAGAAAAGATGTTACAGGATATCCCACATTTTCGTTTAAAAGATGCCGTATAACAAAAGATTTGGTAATGTTCTCTTCATGGAATGACAGTTATACCTAAGTGGCTTGACATGGAGCCTCTATGGGCATGATCTCCTCGCCAAGGAATCAAATGGTAAAAAATTGGCTCTGTTGGATCAGGGTATCATGCCCACCTCTCCACATCAAGCCGTGCAATGAATAGAGTGTAGTGAAAGAAAGACTACAGACGATAGTAGCGTATGAATGAAAGATTATCTTAAATAGAAACACATGAATGACATCAAGAAAACAAACACAACATCTGAAGCCACGGAGCAGCCGGCAAACTTATATACGATCGGGCAATGACCCTGGAGGAAAGCATCGCCGGCCCCACTTCATGGATAGACCGAACGAAGGAATGTATGCGCAAAGACGCTGTGAGATATGGGAGGGTTTGTCGCCATGAGTACTGTGGGAATGGAGTGCGATCATAGCACAACTAATTACCATTTTTTTCAAAACAGAAAGAATGGCTTATTAAGTACACCCTTTTTCACCATCATTCCCTAAATGATTTGGTTGACTCCAGTTATGATGTGAAGTAGTCCTTGATATGTAGATGAAATTCTAAGAAAAACAGAGTAATCAAGAGAATACGTTAGTATATAGAGGGAGTAT
>NZ_JAGFVL010000051.1 GCF_017599345.1 Gracilibacillus suaedae | reverse complement strand
TGTCCACTTTTTATTCTAACTTCATTTGTTCCGTTATTTGTGACAAAAGTGCTGTTTTTAGGGTGCCCGCGGACATCTATTCCGCTATTCATCGAAAATAATGCTAATTTAAGCAAAAAGCAACTGAATAAGGCATTCAAAGTCCGCTAACACCGAAAAACGGTTGTAATTCCGTTAAATAACGCATTCAATGTCCGCTCAACAAACGTTAGCATCGATTTAAATTAACTAGGCAGATTGGATTGTTTCGTTATTCAATAAAAAACAGAAATTTCACCCCCCTATCAGAAAGATGTCTCCTATTCTTTCTGAGACTTATTCACTACACTTTAGGTAAGCGTATACAAACTAAAGAGAGGTGAGACGGGTGTCAGACTATATATTAGAGCTTTGTGATATCACCAAGGAATTTCCAGGTGTGAAAGCTTTAGATAAAGTATCTTTTCAATTAAAAAAAGGAGAAATCCACGCACTAATGGGAGAAAACGGTGCAGGGAAATCAACTTTTATAAAGGTCATTACCGGGATACATCAACCAAACGAAGGAGAGATTTACCTGCACGACGAGAAAATCGAGATTAATGGTCCAAAAGTAGCGCAAAGCTTAGGAATAGCAGCAATTTATCAACATGTTACCAACTATCCAGATTTAAGCATTACGGAGAATATATATATGGGACACAAAAAAATTAATCCGATAACCCGCATGATTAAATGGAAAGAAATGCACGCAGATGCAAAAGCATTGCTAGAAAGCTTAGGCTCTGATTTAGATCCCAAAACAGAGATGGGAGCACTAAGTGTAGCACAGCAACAAATTGTAGAAATTGCAAAGGCACTATCTGCAAATGCCAAAATTATTATCATGGATGAACCGACTGCTGCTTTAACCCATCGCGAGAGTGAAGAATTATACACGATTACCGAAAAACTAAGAGATGAGGGTGTTTCGATTATATTTATCTCCCATCGCTTTGAAGACATGTATCGATTAGCTGATCGTGTAACTGTTTTTCGAGACTCGCAATATATCGGCACGTGGAATGTAGATGAGATTCACAATGAAGATCTGATTGTAGCGATGGTTGGTCGCGAGATTAAGCAGCTATTTCCAGATAAACAAGCTGAAATCGGAGAAGAGATATTGAGAGTGAAAGGATTAGGGCAAATTGGTAGATTTAAAGATATTTCTTTTTCATTACGAAAAGGAGAAATTCTGGGATTAACAGGTTTAGTAGGAGCAGGAAGAAGTGAATTATGCCAATCCATTTTTGGAATAGAGCCTTATGATGAAGGTGAGATCATTTTTGATGGAACAAAGGTGAAGATTGACCATCCATCTAAAGCGATGTACTTAGGAATTGGCTACTTACCAGAAGACCGACAAGCACAGAGTCTTGTTCTACAGTGGTCGATTAAACAAAATATTACGTTAGCATCTTTAATGGAGCTGTCTAATAATGGCTGGTTAAACGAACAAAAAGAGCGTAAAGTATCGAAAGAACTAGCAGAAAAAGTAAACGTGAAAACTCCAAGTGTCTTCCAATTAGCCAGTTCTTTATCTGGTGGTAATCAACAAAAAGTATCAGTTGCCAAATTATTAACCACTGATTTAAAGGTAATCATTTTTGACGAACCTACCAAAGGTGTTGATATTGGTGCCAAATCCGCTATTTATCAAATCATCGTTGACTTAGCTAAGCAAGGATATGGCATTATTATAGTTTCATCTGAAATGCCTGAGGTGCTTGGCTTGAGTGACCGAATTGCGGTCATGTGTGAAGGAAGACTGACAAGTATTATGAATCGAAAGGAAGCAGGTCAAGAAGCGATATTAGAAGCAGCCATGTCCAAAGATAAAATCGTAGTGAGCCAGGAGGTGACAGGGTAATGCTACAACAGTTAAATTTAGAGAAAGTCTCAAAATTTCGTGAAGTAGGCTTATTAGGCTTCATTATTATTTTAGTGCTTGTCATTCAGCTATTGAATCCTGCATTTCTGACAATAGGTAACCTGAGAGATTTATTGACAAATACAGCTATTCTCAGCATTTTAGCACTTGGCATGATGCTTGTTCTAATCACCCGGGGCATTGATCTTTCAATAGGGGCAACCCTTGCACTTTCTGGTATGATTACCGCCTTGACGGTTAGCTCTGTTCCTGGGTTAAATCCCATTTTAGCTATTTTATTAGGAATTGTAGTGGGATGTTTTTGTGGTGTTATGCTTGGTTTACTAGTTTCGAAAATAGGAATCCTGCCGATTATTGCTTCGCTTGGTTTAATGAATGTTTTCCGCGGATTGACATTCTGGACAAGTGGTGGCGAATGGGTAAGTGCATACCAAATGCCAGATTCCTTTAAAAATATAGCCACCAGTTCCATATTAGGTATTAATACGCTAGTGTTTATTGCTATTCTTACCTTTCTATTTTTCTATTATTTTGTTAATACGACGATTACGGGAAGGCAGATATATGCAGTCGGAAGTAACCCGGATTCCGCTAGTGTAAGTGGTATTAATCAGACGAAGATTTTAATGCTTGTTTATACGATGATGGGTGGGTTATCTGGATTAGCAGGTGTTTTATGGGTTTCTAAATATGCATCTGCTCAAGGTGATACAGCTTCAGGCTATGAGTTAACCGTAATTGCTGCATGTATTTTGGGTGGTGTCAGTATTGCAGGTGGGGTTGGCAAAGTAACAGGAGTTCTCTTAGGTGCCTTGCTGTTAGGGGTGTTAAGTAATGGTTTGCCATTAATCAATGTTTCTCCATTTTGGCAGATGGGAATTGAAGGCGCTATCATCATGGTAGCAGTTCTATTTAATACCAATATCCGTGAATTTATCGAAAGAAATAATCGTCTCAGGAGGGAGATTTAGCAATGGTAACTAGAACGATAGAAAATAGCCAACCTTTTTCTTGGAAACGACTTTTCTTGCAATGGGAATGGATGTTAGTTCTGCTAATTATCGCTATTTTCATGATGAATAGCTCGATTTCTCCCTATTTTCTCAATTACACGAGTGTAACGGATGCGACGATGACGTTTTTAGATAAAGCATTTATTGTCTTTCCAATGGTCATGATTATGTTAATGAGGGAAATTGATATTTCTGTTGGCTCGACAGTTGCCTTATCATCTGTTGTGATGGCAACAGCATATAATGCCGGCTTACCAATGATTTTAGCGTTGGTGTTATGTTTAGTTGTCGGAGCATTATGTGGATTTTTAAATGGTTTCCTGCTAGTGAAATATCGTGAACTATCCGCAGTGATCGTGACCTTATCGACGATGATTTTGTATCGCGGTATTGCTTACATGATTTTAGAAGATCAGTCAGCAGGTGATTTCCCTACTTGGTTTTCTTTTTTCGGGTGGGGCTATATTGGAACGATACCGTTTATCTTAATCCTGTTTATTGCGCTTGCTATTTTGTTTGTCTTAATTCAGCAAAAGACAGTGTTTGGCAGACAAATATACGCAATCGGGAGTAATCCAACTGCGGCACGGTTCGCTGGAGTGAAGGTAGATCGTATTAAACTGATCGTCTTTACGTTGGCTGGTGTAATGGCGGCGATAACAGCTATTTTTCTAACAGCGAGAATGGGCAGTACCAGACCTAATGTCGCCAATATGTATGAATTGGATGTAATTGCAATGGTTGCTTTAGGAGGGATTAGTACAGCAGGTGGTAAAGGGAGAATGTTAGGTGCAATACTTGCAGTGTTTGTTATTGGGTATTTGCAATACGGTCTTGGGTTAATTAACATCCCGGCACAAGCATTATTAGTCATCATTGGCTTGTTATTAATTATTTCGGTAACGATTACTAACTTACGAGTTAAGAAGAGAAAATAGCGGGTTAAACAGTCATATTACTGTTAATCATAAAATGTTAAAAAAGGGGAGAAAAAGGTATGAAAAAGAAATGGTTGGTACATTTATTAGCTGTACTTTTATTTGGGCTGCTTGTTGCTTGTGGTGGAGGCGAAGAAAGCGGTGGTGACAACACAGGGTCAGAAAGCTCAAACGAAAATGGAACCGAAGAAACTGCCGGTAATGGAGATGGCGAACAAAAGAGACACGCATTTGTCTTCAAAAATACTGGTAACCCATACGGTGAGAAAATAATGGAAGGTTTTGAAACGGCAATCGATGAAACAGGTGGTGAAGCGATTCTTCGTTCACCGGATCAGCCGACAGTAGAAGGTCAAATCCAAATAATCGAGGAATTAATTGCACAACAAGTAGACAGTATTTCTGTTTCTGCCAATGATTATGATGGATTACAACCTGTCTTGACGAAAGCGATGAACCAAGGGATTAAAGTCCTTTCAGCAGATTCAGCCGTAAATGGTGACTCTCGAACCGTTCACATTAATCAAGCAGACCCTGAAGCAATTGGTCGTACCCTTGTGCAAGCAGTTGCAGAAATGATGGAAAATGAAGGGCAATTTGCGATCTTAAGTGCAACTTCTCAAGCATCTAACCAAAATCTGTGGATCGAGTGGATGGAGACAGAATTAGAAAGTGAAGAATATGCAGATATTGAGTTGGTTGAAGTGGCTTATGGTGATGACTTAAGAGATAAAAGTGTATCGGAAACAGAAGCATTACTTCAATCATATCCAGATTTAAAAGCAATTGTGGCACCAACAACGGTAGGTATTGCAGCAGCATCCAAGGTTATTACAGATAAAGAGCTTCAAGGAGAAGTACTTGTAACTGGATTAGGTTTACCTAGTGAAATGGCAGAATACATTTCTAATGGGGTGAGTCCATGGATGTACCTTTGGAATCCACTTGATGTTGGTTATCTAACCGGTAATGCAGCTAATGCATTAGTGGAAGAAGAGATTACTGGTGAAGTAGGTGAAACTTTCGAAGCAGGCGAACTGGAAGGGGAATTTGAAGTAACAGAAAGTGACGACGGTGTCGAAATTCTTTTAGGAGATCCATTCAAGTTTGATCCAGATAATATTGATAAATGGAAAGATATATATTAACTGGTTGGAAAGGGTGGGATCAACTCCCGCTCTTTCTAGCACAATGATAGGGGCAACTACGGATCTAAAGCCGTGTTTTTCTTTACGTAAAGTTTTTGAAAAAATGTATTGATTCTCTTTTGCTAAAGATTGACATTTGCTTAAAGTTACACTTGTGGGGAGGGTTGAAAAGAGAGATTCGGACTGCAGAAAACCTACTAGTCTTAGGCTTGAGTTTAATTCTCGTTTTTATAATTGTTCAAAATCTAGTTCCGTTTGGTCCACTTAATGATGTTGAAGCTATGCTATCTCGGCGGATCGTAGTTTCAATAAAATATTGACTGTTAACTTAATAGGTGCTGTCCAAATTTTAATCTAGTTTAAGATTAAAAATCATCTCGCATAAATAAATGTGGGATGATTTTTTGTTTACATAATCGAAAAGTGGCCATAAAGTGCTCGGAAGTGGCCATATAATCGCGAAAAGTGACCATAAAACTCCCAAAAGTGGCCATAAAATTTTAATTCATCCAAATTCACAACTGCTTTTTTCTAAAAAAAATTACTGTTCTAATGTACAGAAACACGAGCCTCATTTATGCTCGTGTGTTGTTGTCAGTTTATTGTTAAAGAATGCGTAAATTTTGGGTATTTGACCAAGAAACTAGGAAACTTTACCCTGCGATAAAGAATATTTTATTTGCCGATTGGTGAGTCGTACTAAGCTTTTCACAAATACTCCTGTCATTGTACTTTTTTTCATAACAGATACTAATTATAGTAGATTCATTTTCGTAGATTTAGTAAAATGATAAAAAATAGTCATGAGGTGTTTTTATGGTACATAACTCTCCAGAAGTTGAAGAAGCTATTAAATATATCAAGGCAAATTTACATGAAGAAATCACACTTCAACAAGTAGCAAAGCATGTTGCTTATAGTCCCTATCACTTCTCTAGAATATTCAAAGATCAAATCGGTTTGCCGCCACACTACTATTTATCTGCACTTCGACTACAAAGAGCTAAAGAACTACTGATCCATACAGATTTAACGATAAGGGATATAGGAATGGAGATTGGGCAACATAGCCTTGGGACTTTTACTACCCGATTTACACAAAAGGTAGGAGTGTCACCCTCTGTTTTTCGTCAATCGGAATCGAGTGTCACGCAACACCTTCAACAAATTCAATTAAAACGTACTAAAGCTTTTAATCACTATAGAAATATTTCTCAAACTGTTCGAGGAAAGATTACATCCCCATCAGAGATAAATGGTATTATATTATTAGGTTTATTTTCTAAGCCGATCCCGGAAGGTCTGCCTTTGTACGGGACTATTCTTGAAACAGAAGGGGAGTTTGCATTTGAAAATGTGAAGGCAGGTACCTATTATTTACTTTCTACAACGGTGAATACCGGAATGAATAGTTCTGAAATATTATTAACAGAGTCGACACTTAGAGCAAAACTAGAAGAGCCTGTAAATGTTCAACCTCATCAAGAAACGCCACAACTAAACGTCACCTTACGCCCACCAAGAATAGATGACCCACCAGTTCTTATTTCAATAGCTGTATTAATGCAGCAGTATATATCATCCAATATAGGAATAGGTGATGGCAATATATAAGAAACTAACAGCTAAATCTTGAGCCATTTGGAAGACTTCTCACAGAAAAAAGTGCGTTTAACTAATATTTTTCAAGTTAAACGCACTTCACTCATTTAAAATTCAAAGTTATTGGTTTCAGATATATTTTGTACATTGTACCACTTGTTACCGACATCAGAATATCTGGTGTTTGTCATCGTTACTTCACTGGAACTACTATCTGTTCTGAAAATCGCTTCATTCATATTGGTAATAACACTACCTTCGATAAAAATACTTGTTTTAAAGGTTGTACCACCATTTTGGCGTATCATTTTACCCGCATTATCTGCAGTGAAGTTAATAATTTCAAAGGTAGAAGGTGCATTAACTTGAAAAACTTTATCTTCACCATTTTGTGCTAAACCACCACGTACAGTTACATGCCCTTCATCTTTTATTGTTAAAGCATCTTCACCAATATCTTCCCAAACTACATTTTCGACTAAAGCATCGCCATAGGTATGAACGCCGTCAGCTGCAGGATGGCCCAAAACGACATTTTTAAGAGTGGCTCCATCTTCCAATCTAAACACAGATTGTTGACTTTCTGATTGACTTCCATCACCTAATGTATCTGGATTAGCTACATATCTTTTTCCTTCACCATCAAATGTTTCTCCTTCTGAGACGACTATCGTTTCATTTACTGTAATCGTGTCAGCTGGTGGAACCTCGATGATTTGCCACTGCTGGTTTTCTCCTCCTAAATCATCCCATTGGACAATATTTGCTCCATTCTCGCTGGACCAATCAAATACTTCTAATGCCTTGCCACTATGCCTGTTTAGAATCTTGTAGTAACCATTGCCGAGATTAACGATATCCCATTGTTGACTTGTACCATTCCAATCAGACCATTGAGCTACGTTAGCACCATTGCTTGTAGACCAATCGTATACTTCTAGAGCTTTCCCACTATTGACATTAACAACTTTATGATAACCCTCTCCGACATCGATAATTCTCCACTGTTGATTCATTCCTTCAAGGTCATCATATTGCACCACATTACCGCCATCAGACACAGACCATTCGTAAACCTCTAATGCTTTACCGCTGAATCTATTGATGATCTTGTAACTTTTACTAGCATCCAAACTAGCAGCTTCGACATTTTCTACTGAAAATAGACCAACGGCCAATAAAGTAAGCGCTAACAAAAATGTGAATTTAGTTTTCAATTTTTTACATCCTTCCATATTTTTTGGTGAATGTGTTAAAAAATCTATTCCTAGTTAATTGTAATGATTGGCCAATACACTACATCACCATTATATACAGGTGTGATTATACTTTTCAAGAAAAAAATGTAAAATAAACATATTTAGTGCTCACCAATTGTAATTGATTATTTACTATAAGTGATAAAGATAGTAGTAATTAATTATTCTTTTATTTGACTTCCTTTTGTCTAGTAAAATATGCTATACTACAAATTGTGCTTAAAATAACATAAAAGTCTGTGATGTAAGCAGGAGAGGTTCTAGCTACACCCTCTATAAAAAACTAAGGATAATCATGCCGTGCCTTAGGTATGATTTTTGTTTTTGGGTGTATAGAATTCTCTTTTTCAATGTGAAAGGGGAATTTTTTTATGGATAAAAATAATCGAGCAGTGGTTGTCTTTAGTGGTGGTCAAGACAGTACGACATGCCTCTTTTGGGCGTTAGAAAAGTTCGAACATGTGGAATTAGTCACCTTTGATTATAATCAGCGTCACCAAGCGGAAATTGAGGTAGCGAAAGAAATTGCAGCTGAGCAAGGCCTTAAACATCATATTTTGGATATGTCGTTGTTAAATCAATTGGCGCCAAATGCTTTGACAAGAGATGATATTGAAGTTGCGGATGGAGAAGATGGTGAGCTTCCCAATACGTTTGTTCCAGGAAGAAATCTATTATTCTTATCCTTCGCAACGATTCTAGCAAAACAAATTGATGCTAAACATATTATTACAGGGGTTTGTGAAACAGATTTTAGTGGTTATCCCGATTGTCGAGATATCTTTATTAAATCATTAAATGTAACATTGAATTTATCGATGGATGATGATTTTGTCGTGCACACGCCATTAATGTGGCTCGATAAAGCAGAAACATGGGAATTGGCAGACCAATTAGGAGTTTTTGATTATATCAGAGAAAACACATTAACCTGTTACAACGGTGTTAGAGGAACAGGCTGCGGAGAATGCCCAGCTTGTCACTTAAGACAAAAAGGATTAGACACCTATTTAGCAAAGCGTAATGGAGTGAATCAATAATGTACGGCTTTCGAATTGTCGATGATTTACAGAAAATAGACCAGGACATAAAACGCGATCAATTAAAATATCACCAAAAACGTGTCATGGTAAGTAAAGAGTTCACCTTTGATGCAGCACATCACCTTCATTGTTATGAAGGAAAATGCAAAAATTTGCATGGACACACTTATAAAGTCGTATTTGGTATTAGTGGCTTTGTTGATGATATTGGTATTGTTATCGACTTTGGCGATATCAAAAACATTTGGAAAGAAAAAATTGAAATCCATCTCGATCATCGTTATTTAAACGAAACATTGCCAAAGATGAACACGACAGCAGAAAATATGGTTGTTTGGATTTTTGAGATGATGGAAGAAGCAGTACAGGATTTACCGAATCAATGCCGGGTAGAGTTTGTCCGTTTATTTGAAACGCCAACTAGCTATGCGGAAGCAAGAAGGGAGTGGATGATCAGTGAATAAGCTCCCTGTTTTGGAAATATTCGGTCCAACTATCCAAGGGGAAGGCATGGTAATTGGCCGTAAGACAATGTTCGTTCGTACTGCTGGCTGTGATTACAGCTGTGCATGGTGTGATTCTGCTTTTACTTGGGATGGCAGTGCCAAAGAAGATATTGTCAAGATGACTAGTGAAGAAATTTTTAATCGATTAAAAGAAATCGGTGGTGATCAGTTTGATCATGTCACGATTTCAGGCGGGAATCCGGCACTTCTGAAACATGTAGGTGAATTAATAGATTTGTTACACTCGAACGATATGGAAGTAGCACTGGAAACGCAAGGGAGTCGTTGGCAGGACTGGTTTGTGGAAGTAGACGACTTAACGATATCTCCCAAACCACCAAGCTCTATGATGAAAACCAACTGGACGATGTTGGATGACATTTTAGTCCAACTAGAAAAGCACGGACGTCTTGCCCATACAAGTATAAAAGTGGTTATTTTTGATGATAAAGACATGGATTATGCAACTAACGTTCATAATAGATATCCAGAGGTTCCCTTTTTCGTACAGGTAGGTAATGATAATTTGGAAGCAGTAGCACCGAACGAATTAGCGAGTCATTTATTAACGAAATATGAGTGGTTAATTGAGCAGGTGATGAACTCCAGTGCTTTAAACAATGTCCGTGTGTTACCACAGATCCATACTTTGGTATGGGGGAATAAAAGAGGTGTGTGAAAACCAACCAAGGCGTGCAATTTTATGCACGTCTTGGTTAGTATAATTCCAAATTATTTCTCGAATTGCCATTTCAACAAATTTTTTTCTGAACCTAATCTATTAAAGCCTAATTTTTCTAATACTCTGATTGATGCAACATTGTTATTCTCGCATTCAGCAGTGATTCTTTTTACACTATTGGATGTAAACGCCCAATGTATAATTTCTTTTACTGCTTCTATATCTCCTTTAAGTTTTTATACCTTTATTTTACAATGTAAGATAATAGATTGGAACTAGATTATATTAATTAGGAGTTGTAAAAGCTATGGAAATACGTTTAGTGAAAAGCTCAGATTATAATATCATATCTCCCCTAATCAATGATTGGTGGGGCGGTAGACAAATGTCTGATATGCTACCCAAATTATTTTTTGTCCATTTCAATAATACAAGTTTTATCGTAGAAAAGGATGGCGAAATCGTTGGTTTTTTAATTGGATTTTTATCCCAATCTTACGTTAATGAAGCATATATTCACGTCGTCGGGGTTCACCCTCATTATCGAAAATATGGGATAGGAAATCAACTTTATAAGAAGTTTTTTGAAGTGGTTCAAAAACATGATAGAAATATTGTTCGTGCTGTCACCTCGCCAGTGAATAAAGTTTCGATTGCTTACCACAAAAAAATGGGGTTTGAAATAGAAGAAGGCGATAGTGAAGTGGATGGTGTACCAGTTCACACCAATTATGATGGATCCACTCAAGGTAGAGTGTTATTTAAAAAATGCTTAGAGTAATTTAGTTGATTATTGTATTAATATACTTATTAATGTATAATTATACAAAGGGGTGAGAAGATGAAACTGATACCAGAATCTTATAATATGGATGAGTATCTCAAAGAGCTCGATATGGTTGACTATTCCCATTCTATTATTCAAAGCAAGAAGAATGAATTATATAACAAAGATCAGACAGAAACCGAAAAGGTAAAAACAGCTTTTGAATTTGTTAGGGATGAAATATCTCATTCATGGGATATTCAAGGCTCAATCGTAACCTGTCAAGCTTCAGATGTTCTAAGAGTTAAAGAAGGTATATGTTATGCAAAAGCTAATTTGTTAGCAGCGATATTACGTGCTGAAGGGATCCCTACCGGATTTAGTTATCAAAAGTTAATGATCTTTGACACACCAGAAAAGGGTTACTCATTACATGCATTAAATGGTGTTTTTCTCCGTTCGGTAAATCGTTGGATAAGAGTAGACGCTCGGGGAAATAAACCAGGAGTACAAGCAGATTTTTCTTTAGAAGAAGAAAAATTAGCATTCTCAGTTCAAGAAGAATTCGGTGAAGAAGATTATCCAATTATTTATTCGAAGCCCAATCACAACACTATTGCAACATTACAAGCAAATACAAATGTTATCGAAATGTACAAGAATCACCTTCCTGATTCTTTATAATACAAAAAGTATATTAACTGAAAGAGGCGATCAGTGAAGGTGACTATCGTGATAGTAAGCCATAAGGTAAAGGGTAACGTTCCTGGTGCATTTAGTAAATTGTTGAGATGAGGGGAGTTTTCCATGTGCTCAAAAATAGAAAAGTAATAGTAACAGGTGCAGCTTCTGGAATCGGCAAAGAAATTGTAAAAAAATGTTTAGATGAAGGTGCTTCAGTAATTGCATGTGATATTAATAAACAGGCCTTACAAGAGTTAAAGCGAGCAACTAATGATCAGTGTGTTCTACATACGTATCCGTTAGATGTAAGTAATTATAAAGAGGTTGCTAAGTTTTTTGTATATGTTGAAACAGAGCATTGTAATGTAGATAGTTTAGTTAACAATGCTGGGATTTATTTAGCGAAAAATATATTGGACTATCAAGTTGTTGATGTTGATCAAGTACTTGATATAAATGTAAAGGGATATATTTATTTTTCTCAAATGTTTGGCAAGAAATTGCTCCACAGTCAATGTAATGGAGTGATTGTGAACATGTCTTCCGTATCAGGAATAGAAGGTAGTTCAGATGCAATATATGGAGTATCAAAAGCTGCTATACTTGGACTTACTAAAAGCTGTGCAAAGAACTTCTCACCTTATATCCGAGTAAATACTGTTGCTCCAACCATGGTTGACACTCCGCTGATGCATACGATACCCAATTGGCGAAAAAAGGAATATTTAAGTGATCAACTCATCGATACGCCTGTAATGCCTGAAGATGTTGCTGAAACGGTTGTCTTCTTATTATCAGACAAATCTAAGCATTACACAGGGGCAACATTTGATATTAATAACGGAGGATACCTAAGGTAGAGTTAGTTTATTATTTAATACCGGCATTATAAACAAAAAATAACACCAACTATTATTTATTACTTTAAACAAATCATCTGTTGAATATGTCCCGTAATATCTATAACACAACTGCGGATGATTGTTCTTTTTTGTATGAATCCATTAAACACTTTGGAATATTATACTAATATTGGAGTGGTCAGATAGAAATACTTAGGAAGTCAGTTTTAGTTTAGAAAGTAGGTGAACGGTATGAAAATAATGGAAACAGAAAGGCTTTATTTAAGAGAATTAAAACTGGAGGATACAGAAAAGTTGTCAAGGGTTCTTTCAGATCCAGAATCGATGCAATACTATCCTGAGCCATTACATATGAAAAAGGTAGAAAAGTGGATTCAATGGAATATGGAAAATTACCAAAAATATAATCACGGGTTATGGGCGGTTGTTTTAAAAAATGATGATACATTCATTGGAGATTGTGGCATTACAATGCAAAATATTGGAAATGAAACAGTGCCTGAGATTGGGTTTCATATTATCAAGGACTACTGGAATAAAGGATATGCGACAGAAGCTGCATCAGCCTGCAAAGAATATGCATTTGAAGTTTTACATTATCCAAAGGTCTTTTCATACACCACCATGAAGAATATACCGTCACAAAGGGTAGCAGAAAAAATAGGGATGCAGAAATATAAAGTCTTTGAGGAAAATGGAGAAAAACAAATCGTGCAAGTAGCACTTAGTACTAACACATTATCCTAATCATTTACTTATCACTAAAAAGGATGGAAAATGTAATCAGAAAAATAAAAGATACATAGAGAATTAAGTAATACCGCTCTAAAGATGAATGTTTTATTAAAAATTTCAAGGTGTTTCTGAGGGAATTATCTACAGCTTTTTCTGTTTTCTTGCGAGAAAAGGAATGTGAAGTATTTTTCGCGCCTTTTGATGTACGCCTGTTAGTAGATAATAAACACGATGATGATATAAATAATGTTGTTCAACCGGATTTATCGATAGTATGTGATCAGGAAAAACTTGATGACAAAGGTTGTAACGGATCACCAGATATGATTATCGAAATCCTTTCACCGTCCTCTGTAAAGTTAGATCGCTGGAAGAAATATCATCTTTATGAAAAAGCGGGGATAAAAGAGTACTGGCTTGTTGATCCGGTAAACGATTCTGTAGAAATACATCTTTTAGTAGGTGATCAATATAAATTTCAAGGAGTCTTTACGAAAGATGACACAATTTCTGTAAATATCATAACTGGATTAAAAGTAGATCTCAATCAAATATTTGTTTAGAAAATAATAATTTCCAACATAAATGCGTGATTGTAATTGAATAGGTTCAAATATAAAAATACTATAGAAAGAAAGCATCCATTTTGATTAGTTTTTATTTAAAATGGATGCTTTCTTTGTTTTTGATTAAACATTTATTAAAGCTACACTTGGCACATTTAACAACAATTTACTACAAAGGCAGGGAAATATTCTTATTTTCAAACACTTAATCAATATTCCAAAAATGTCATCTTTTTTGGAATATTATGTTAGTATTAAAGTGATAGCTATAGAGCCAGCACGACTCTTTGCGGAAAACTAAATAGAAGGGAACAAATTTATGATGGAGGAAAATGTTGTCAACCGTATTAATGATGCTATGGAAAAGATTGATTTTTCGGGAACCGTTATTGTGCAAGATGAAAATAATATTGTGGCGGAGAAGAGTTATGGTTTTGCAAATCGCTCAGAACAGCTGGAAAATAAAGTTGATACTAGATTTGGTATCGCATCAGGCTGTAAGCTGTTCACGTCTATAGCTATTTGTCAACTAGTTGAAAGCGGTGAACTGTTGTTTGAGTCCAAGTTGAACGACTGTCTGGACATCTCGTTTCCTCATTTCGATCAATCCATTTCCATTCATCATCTACTCACACATACTTCTGGAATACCTGACTATTTTGATGAAGAGATAATGGATGATTTTGAAGAATTATGGATTAAATACCCGATGTACACGATCAGAAGGTTAGAGGATTTTTTGCCATTATTTCATCAAAATGCTATGAAACTTCGAGTTGGTGAGAGGTTTCATTACAATAATGCAGGATATATTTTACTCGGTTTAATTGTTGAACAGGCAAGCAACCTTAGCTTTTCAGATTATATTCAAGAACATATTTTTAACAAAGCAGGGATGGATCAATCAGGATATTTTGAATTGGATGCTTTACCACAAAACACAGCGCTAGGGTATATGGACTTCCCGGATGGTAGTTGGAAGACAAATATTTATTCGCTTCCAGTAAAAGGTGGATCTGACGGAGGAGCATACACTACAGTGAAAGATATGATTAAGTTGTGGGATGCACTAATACGTAATCAACTTTTAGCTGTAGAATACACGAAAAAACTGTTCATACCTCATGTGAAAACAGATGAGCAGAATAGTTATTATGGATACGGTGTCTGGATTGAAAAAAATCATGGCAATATTAATAAGTATCACGTTATGGGGTATGATCCAGGTGTTAGTTTTCATTCTGCCTATTATCCAGAAAGTGATTATAAGGTTGTAGTCTGCTCGAACAAGTCGGAAGGCGCATACGATATTATGAAAGAAATAGAAAATGAAATCATAATTGTAAACGGTTAACTACATTAGCTGTTCTTATTTAGCATTAGATGATGATAATTTATAAAGGTCGTCACACAGGAGGAGAAAAATTGTACAGGAACATTCATATATTGGGAGCTGCTGGTGCTGGAACTTCAACACTTGGTGCTTCATTGTCAGACGCTTTACCTCATAAATATCTTGATACGGATGATTATTTTTGGATAACCAAATTTACAGAACAAAGACAAGTTCCAGAAAGAATAAACATGCTTAAAAAGGATTTATCGCAAAATGAAAACTGGATTTTATCCGGGGCAGTTTGTGGGTGGGGAGATACCTTTAAAGATTGTTTTGATCTGGTTATATTTCTATGGATTCCTTCAGACATTAGACTGGAAAGGTTACGACAAAGAGAATTTCAAAGGTATGGAAAAGAGATATTAGCTGGTGGTAGTAAATACGAGCAATCAAAAAAATTTATGGAATGGGCTTCCTTATATGATAATGGCGGTATGGACGTTAGAAGTAAAACTTTACATGAACATTGGATGGATGATTTAACTTGTCCAATTTTAAGGATCGAAGGAGATTATACCGTGTCAGAAAGAGTTGATATGGTCTTGGATTATTTAAAATCTAACTAAAAATTAATTATGCTGCAAAAGGAAATTAGAGAGGTAAGATGATGAAAACAACTAATTATTCAAAAATCGCCGAAAAGTACGACAATAATCAATATAGAGTTGATGAAATAAGCTTTGATGATGATTTAAAAGAATACATGAAAAACAATAGGCAAAAAGAATACGACGTACTGGATTTATCCTGTGGAACCGGTCTTTACCTTGCAAAACAAACCAATTATTTTAATGGCTCAGATATAAAATGGAGCGGATTAGATTTATCAGATCAAATGTTGAGTAAGGCGAAGGAAAAGGTAAAGAATGTCGAGTTGATTCAAGCAGATGTTGTGGATATGCCTTATGCTTCAGAAACATTCGATTTTATTTCCAATAACTATGCATTTCATCATTATATGAAGAAGGATAAGGCATTGAATGAGATACAACGTGTACTGAAAAAAGGTGGCATTTATAAATTACATAATATAGCCATACATGATATGCCTAAATGGTGGGTTTACTATTATTTTCTGTCAGCTTATGATGAAGATTTTAAGAGATTTTGGAGTAAAGATGTTATGTTTAACAAGCTTACATCAAAAGGTTTTGAAGTGGATCTTAAAATCGTGTACCGAATGGAAAATATAAAGGTGGTAGAATATATAGAACACGCTAAAAATAGAGATATTTCCGTACTTACTTTAATCAATGATGAAGATTATGAGAAAGGATTAGAAAGCATGAGAGCTGATATAAAAACTAATCCTAACAAAACAATTGTCAATGATTTTGCGGAAATGTTTTGTATAGCTAAAAAAATATAGCTTATCTGCTATTTACATGGGGGAAATTCCAAGTGATATTCTTCGATATTGATTCAAACACTACTCGACCACGACAAAGCGGAAAGATTGGCAGCAATCGATTTCTATAAAAAGTTTAACGATGAGCTAGCGTGTAACGAAATGGAATTTGTAGATTTGTGGTTTGCATTATCCAAAAAGTATTTCGAGAAATTTTTATCGGGTGAAGTAACATTCCAGGAACAAGAAGATTACGTATAAAAGACTTATATGGTCATCATTTAAATGACCAACAAGCAGATAACAAATTCAACCATTATTTGGCTTTGTATAAAAGAAATTGGTCTTCTTTTGAAGATGTAATCCCTTGCTTAAAATCGTTAAAACAAAAAGGGATTCGACTTGGGATAATAAGCAATGGTGAATATCAGCAACAAATTGAAAAATTAGAGAATTTAGAGATTAAGCATTATTTTGAGTATATCATTACCTCAAGTGAAATAGGCGTTGCTAAGCCTAATCCTATTATTTTTCAAAAAGCATGTCTACTAGCAAATGCTCAGGTTCATAAATGTTATTATGTAGGTGATAGATTTGAAACAGACGCAATAGGTAGTAAACAAGCAGGAATGATTGGCGTATGGCTAAACAGAATAAGTCATGAAACTACTTCAAGTGTAAAAGTAATACATAGTCTTACAGAATTAACTATGATTGAAACGAAATGACAAGAAGTCAGCGGACATTTATTCCGTTATTTTTACAAAAATGACTCATTATAAGGGGGATGCGGACATCTATTCCGTTATTCATCGAGATTTGGCTTGTATTTGGAGAATTTCTTATAAATAAGGGAATAGATGTCCGCAAACAGCTAAAATTACCCCTTTTTCCGTGAAATAGCGGAACAGATGTCCGCTTAAAATCTATTCCGAATCAAACTGTGTAAAAATCGTACCTCTTTTTTCTTCATAGACTGTTTCTCCGGCAATTTCATTAATAATTTGGATATTGCGGTCTACGGCCAATTCTAAATTAGTCGCTCCTGTTCCATGTGATTGTTCCAAATTCGTTAAGGTGTAAAAGTGATGCTTTCTTTGCCCTAGTTTAAACACAAGCTTAAAATTATTATCCACTTTGAAATGTTTGTCATCATTCCATTCAATTTTGTTTTCAAAACGCTGGTAGAACCAGTCTGGAATGTTTGGTCTATACCCAGTAGCTAGTATCACTTTCTCCGTTTCAAAAGTAACATCTTTACCTACCTGCCATTGTTTTGCCTCGACTTTTAAATGTGAGTTATCCTGTACAACTTTCTGAATCTCTGTTAGTGGTTGAATGGTAACTGGCAGTTTATTGTTATCAACGGAACGATGATAAAGTAGCTCATGAATTTTATGTAAGGTTTCCCGGTCAATTCCTTTTCGTAACTGGCCTAGGAGATCTAGAGAATCTTTTCTTTCTTGATAAGGTAACTGATGAAAATAGTCAACATAATCTGGTGTAAATACTTCTTGCCCTAATTTACTGTTATCTAACTGTAAGAATGCAGGAGATCTTGTATACCAAGATAAGTGGTAATCAAAATGCTCTTGAAGTTTTAGTAAGTCAAAAAATATTTCTGATGCGCTTTGTCCTGATCCTACAACGGTAATATGCTTCGCTTGAAGAGTTCGTTTTTTATGGTATAAATATTGACTGGAATGGTGAACATGTTCTGAGCCGATATCATCTAATTCGAATGGAATCACTGGGGTACTACCAGTTCCTAATGTGACATGTTTAGTATAGTAAGAACGTTCTTTTTGTTCACCCCAATGGTTGACAACCACTTCAAAATGATCACCATGATCAATGACATCTTTTACTTGAGATTTAAAGTGGCAATTTGGCATTTGATCGACTACCCATTTTAAATATGCTGCGTATTCAGCGCGAGGCATTTCAAATTTATGAAAAAAGAAATATTTATACAGGCGATTGTGTTCATGCAAATAATTTAAGAACGTATACTTACTAGTAGGGTTCGCAAATGTCACAAGATCTGCCAGAAAAGAAACCTGTAAATCAGAGCCTTCAATCAGCATTCCGGGATGCCAGGCAAATTGCCCATTCTGATCAAAAAAGATTGCTCTCAGATTTGTTTTTTCAGCTGTTAATGTTGCGAGTCCAAGGTTATAGGGACCAATCCCTATTCCGATAAGATCATATTGTTCCATAGTATACCCCTTTTTTAATCATTTCCTCTTATTATATACGTTACAAGAAGAATTATCTATTTATCAACAAAAAATGACAAGATATGGTACAATATCGAAGGAGGAGGTGTGGATAATGACGAACAGTGACGAAAGATTGTTTGGAATGTTAATTTATTTACTAAGTTTCTTTACGGCAATTATCGGTCCATTAATTATTTGGATGATCAAACGTGATGAGTCAGCATTTATTGACTTTCACGGAAAAGAATACTTCAATTTCTTTATTTCCTTTACGATTTATAGCATAGTAAGTGGGATTCTTGTGCTATTGTTGATAGGTTTTGTACTACTGCCGATTGTAGGTGTTCTAGCATTTATATTTACCCTTATCGCCTTATTTAAAGCGTTCAACGGGGAGGAATATCGAATCCCGCTTGTAATCCGTTTTATCAAATAAGTTGCTCTATTTATTGACAAGATGGTAAATAAAGGTATACGTCGTTTCAACTATACATTGAAATGACGTATACCTTTCTCAAATTATTCTTCTATTTCAAATTCAAATTCTTCATGTTCGTGTAGTCCAGTATCATCTGTTACATGGACGACCATCTCTACTTGTCCAGCATCTTCAAAAGAGTAAGAAGCTACGTATTTACCAGTATCAACTTCCTCTGTCTCGACCCAGTCATGTTCCGCCTTATTTTCTAGTATGATTTCGTAACGTACTCGTGCGTTCTCATATGGTTCCTCATCCATGGTAAGTTCTACAGTGATGTCTTTCTCCTGATTGACAGTTATACTTTCCAATGGATTTAGTTTTATTTCAAAACCATGCTGATGCTCATGTTCGTGTTCTGTACTTTCTGTTTCATCATGCGACTCATGATCATGATGTTCAGCTTCCTCACCATTGATAGTAATGGATTTTTTTGGCATCGAATGCATATCTCTAGCTGTCGTATGCGCATAAATCTCATAAGTGCCAGGTTCTTCGAAGGTCACTTCTGCTGAATAAGTGCCATCTTCGTGATTAGTAGCATCCACATTGACTGTATTGTCCTCATCTTCTACATTCCAATACTCAAAGGTCATTTCTTCCGCATCTGTTACCAGTTCATCTTCACCGTAAGTAACGGTAGTTTGTAGCGATACGGATTCACCTACTTCTGCTTCTTTAGGAAGTTCAAAATCTACCTGAATACCTTTTACTTCTTCATGTTCTTGTTCATCATTCTCTGTTTGATTGTTACAAGCCACTAATAATAGCGTTAATAAAGTGATTAGGATATAGATTTTTTTCATTATGATCCTCCGTAGATACATTTTTATTTAATATTACTATACGACTATGAACAGGAATAATCAATGAACAATGTATGACATTTAACAACTGCGCTTCATCTTAGGTTGATAAAACTGTTTTTATTTATTATGTGTTAATAATGGAGCTAAAAACAAATCAAATCGTAACAATTATTATTTACATTATAAAGCTAATCATCTATAATACTATTAAACCGTATCGATTACGGTTTGTTTTTGTGTGATTAATTGTATTTATATTTTTATACGTAAGAATGAAGGGGGATATTTTTTAATGAAAAAGATGAGTATAGTCATTTTATCTATATTATTTCTATTACTAGGTTGTAATGCTGAGGAAAATTCCCAAGCAAACCAACAAGAGTCAGAGAACGATACACTACAAATTTATTCAACCTTGTATTCATTAGCCTATTTTACAGAAGAAATTGGTGGGGAGTTTGTGGAAGTAGAAACGATTTTACCACCTGGATCTGATCCACATAACTTTGAACCTACTTCTAAAATGATGGTAGATATCGCAGAAGGGGATATGTTTTTATATAACGGAGCTAATCTAGAAGCATATGCAGAACAAATAGAAGAAGCACTTGTTGGTGAAGATGTATTAATGTTAGAAGCAGCTAAAGGAGTTTCACTAGTTGAGCATGTTCACGGTAATGAAGCTGAGGAACATAGTCATGAAGAAGAGCATGCACATGAAGAAGACGAACATAGTCATGAAGAAGAGCATGTACATGAAGAAGACGATCATAGTCACGAAGAAGAACAAGAGCATGAGGAAGAAGATGCGCACGAAGAGGATGAGGCACATGATCATGACCATGGTGATGAGGATCCACACCTTTGGCTAGACCCTATTCGTGCCATAGAATTAGCACGCAATATTAAAGATGGACTAATCGAATTAAATCCAAAACAAGAGGAAACTTTTGAAGCAAATTTTCGTGACCTTGAAGAAGGATTGATTGCTTTAGATGATGAATTTCATCAACAATTAGAGTCTGCCCCAAATAATGAAATTCTTGTTACACATGCAGCTTATGGCTATTGGGAACAGAGCTATGGTATTGAACAAATTGCAATATCAGGGGTGTCGCCATCTGAGGAACCTTCTCAGAAACAGTTGGAAGGAATTTTGGATCGCGTAGAGAATAATAATATCCAATACTTATTATTTGAACAAAATATAGAACCAAAAGTAGCAGAAGTGATTCAAGCAGAAACAAACGTCGAATCATTACAATTGCATAACTTATCCATTTTGACTGATGAAGATATTGAAAATGGCGAAACATATTTTAGCTTAATGGAACGGAATCTAGACGTATTAACAGAAGCAGTAGATTATTAAAGAGTACCTAGTTTCTGGGCGATCGAAGCTAGACATATACCCAAATTTTATACTATTAAATAAAAACACGGAGTGACACTCCGTGTTTTTTATTGTTATGAGAAGGGAGAAGAACTGTAATTTATTGTATTAAAAATACCCCTGATACTACTCATTTATTTTATTTTACATAAATAAAAGTTTAATATTTAAATATATTAAAAGTTTTGTTTTTTGTCAATAAAAAAGCCTTTAACGTGATCTGTATCACACGTAACATAAATAAATTGTCATACATTGTGACATAGATATTGATTTTAGGAGGTAGTAGGATGGTTCAAACAGTTGCGTGGATAACAAGTCTTGTTTTTATGTTATTGATTACTTTTATTTTTTTGTGTGTAGCTATGAAATCGACTGAAAAAAGAGATTATGAACCGATTAAAAAGAAATGGTACAAAGCAAGGACATTTTATGGTGTTACTCTGGTGGTATTTATGCTCATCATCACGATTTACACACTGAGAGAACTTCCTTATGATCAGCCAGTTTACGGAAAGGGTGAAGACCCAACAATTGTTGATGTGGAAGCGTTGCAATTTGGTTGGGAGTTAAGTCAATCAGAATTTAAAGTAGGAGAGGCTATAGAATTTCATGTGACAAGTCAAGATGTTAACCACGGGTTCGGACTATACGATGAGGAAATGAACATAATTGCGCAAACACAAGCAATGCCAGAATATACCAATGTTGTCTATTTGACGTTTACCGAACCTGGTACGTATGAAGTGTTATGTTTGGAATATTGCGGTCTTGCACATCATGCGATGACTTATCAAATTACGGTAACGAATTAGAGAAGGAGTGTTTTAGATGGTCCATAACCGATTAATTAAAAATTATTTAGTCATTGGCGGAATAGTGATTTTATTGATGATGGTATTTGGTATTTTAATGTTACTTGCTCAAGGTGGTGGTTTATCTCTTAGTCCGCCGACATTTTATCAATTCATGACCATTCATGGGACAGGAATGATAGGTGCGGCTGCATTAGCAGCATCTGCTGTGATGTGGTATTTTTTAAGTCAACATGTAACATTATCAAAGAGAATTTTTAAGGCTAACTTGATATTATTTTTAATCGGACTAGTGCTTGTCATTATTGGTGTTTTCTCCTTTGATTATGCAAGTGCCTGGACGTTTTTGTATCCACTACCAACCTTATCTGCCAAAGCATGGGGAATAATTGGTGCATTGTTGTATCTATTTGGTATGTTGATTATTGGTATTGGCTTTTTACTATTATTCATTGATACTGGCCGGGCAATCATTAGGAAGAAAGGCAGTCTTGCAAAAGGTTTAGGCTGGGATGTGATTGCCGGTAAAAAGGCTGAAAAAGATGCACCAGAACCTGCGATTATTGCTGGTACAATGGTAACGATCGTTAATGTAACAGCATTGATTGCCGGAGCAACTGTGATTATGATGAACATCATTCATACCATTAATCCAGCATTTACCTTTGATCCACTGTTAGCAAAAAATTTAACGTATGCATTTGGTCATGTTTTTGCTAATTCGATTATTTATATGAGTGTTATTGTCGTCTATGAACTGTTAGCTAAATATACAAATAGATCATGGAAAGCGAATAAAGTCTTTCTAATTGCATGGTCCATGTCAACCATATTCACGTTAATGATTTATACACACCACATGTTAATGGATTCCGTGATGCCCAAATGGATGTTAATAATTGGACAGGTGTTCTCTTATGCAAATGGATTACCGGTATTAATTGTCACCGCTTATGGTACGCTGATGATTGTATATAAATCAGGAATTAAGTGGGATATGTCATCCGGGTTAGCCTTTTTATCCATGTTTGGCTGGACAGTTGGAGTCGTTCCTGCAATCATAGATGCGACGATTGTTGTGAACCATGTTATGCATAATACCAAATGGGTACCGGGACATTTCCATATGTATATGGGGCTTGGTGCAGTTGTGATGATTTTTGCCTTTATGTATTATTTAGCAAAAGTAGATGGTGGTCTAAAAATAACGAAATTAGACTGGATTGCCTTTTTTAGTTATATCGTAACAATGGCTGCTGTTAGTGTTCAATTTTTAGTTTCAGGTGCATTAAGTACACCTAGACGTTGGGCAACACATACTCCTGAATGGATGGGGCCGGCCTTATTTGGAGGAATCGCCGGTGTGTTTCTAGTAATTGCTACTACTTTATTTATCGTTCATTTTGTTCGCTATGTATGCAACGAAACGTAAAAAGGAACGATCAATATGACGAAAAAATGGTGTAATAGAATAGCTATTATTGTATCGATTATTTTAGTTGTTTGGATGTGGTTTATTGGAACAGATGGATTTACTGCTTTTACAGCAGAAACAGCTCGAAAGAACAATTTGATAGAGACGAAACCGAAGTTTCCTGAGGTGATATTGGAAGATAGCAAAGAACGAACGTATACGATGGAGGCGTTTCGTGGGAAAAATGTGTTTATAACCTTTGTTTATACAGCTTGTACGACAGTTTGCCCAGAATTAGAAAGAAATTTTGCCGAGGTATATCAAAGCATTCCCCCATCTTATATTGGGGAAGAGCTCATCTTTCTAACGATAAGTTTTGATCCAGAACGAGATGATCCAGAAACATTAGAAAACTACAGACAATACTTTCATAGTGATGGAGAAACATGGCGAATGGCAAGGATTCCAGATCAGCTGCAGCTAGAATCTTTATTAGACGCTTTTGGGGTGATTGTTATCCCGGATAAGTACGATGGCTTTTCCCACAATTCTGCTTTTTACTTTGTTAATAAGGATGGATATTTAGAGAATGTTCTAGATTATACTGATATTAAAGCTGCTTCAGAATATGTCGTTGGAAGGTTAGAGAGGGAGATATGATGAAACTGGCCATCTTATTTTTTATTCTCTTACTAGCCCCTGTTATTAGAGAAAGTCTTGAATCGGTAATGGTACTGCATATGTTTCTTCAATTACCTTTGCTCATTTTAGTGGGTGTTTTATTACATGGCAATCGTAATTGGCGTTTTCTAGAAAAATGGAATGATAATGGTGTAGCTGGCATGTTACTTGCAGTGGGGGTTTTAATTTTCTGGATGCTACCGCGGTCATTGGATGATGCTTTAACAGAGATAGAACTAGAAATTTGGAAGTTTGCATCACTTCCACTGCTTGGATTTTTATGGAAGAATAGTTGGCGAAAAATAGGGGGGATATTCAAGAGTTTTCTTTATATCAATTTTTTATCCATGTTCGGTTTATTGGCATGGCTGTATCTCGGAACACCTGTGCAAATTTGTAATAATTACTTGATTAACGAGCAACACATAGTTGGGGCAGTGTACCTGTCCAGTGTGCTGGTATTATTGCTTAATTTATTGTATATTGTTTTTTTTAGAGGATTGGGGGAAGAGGCAGAATAGCCTCTTCCTTTATTAATTTTTTGTAAATGTGAGATTTACGCATTGCGCATATAAGTATATTGTTATATATTTATATACAAATGTGAAGGGGGCATAAGAATGACGACCAAAACGGAATTTCAAATTGAAAAAGCCGCACCAATTTTTAAGGTGTTAGGTGATAAAACAAGGCTTACCATGATGAAATTAATCGAAAACCAGACTTGTTGTGTTTGCGAATTTGTTGAAATTTTTCAAATGAGTCAACCATCAATCAGTCAGCATTTGCGTAAATTACGAGATGTAGGCTTAATCAAGGAAGAACGGAAAGGGCAATGGGTATTTTATTCTCTAAATCATGAAAGTGAATGGTTCGTATTCATGAAGTCTATTTTAGAGCAATTACCTAGTCAGGAAGAAAAGTTAATAGAATTAGAGAAAAACGGAGCAAGGATTACTTGTTGTTAGTAGGGGGACAATACTTTGTTTGACGTAATTTTAGCTATTCTTATTTTTTTAGTGACATTAGTACTTGTGATCTGGCAGCCTAAAAATTTATCGATTGGTTGGTCGGCAATCGGCGGTGCAATAGTGGCACTGCTTGTTGGCGTCGTCGGATTTCAGGATGTCTTAGAAGTAACTGGAATCGTCTGGAATGCAACATTAGCATTTGTGGCAATTATCATTATTTCGTTAATCTTAGATGAAATCGGCTTTTTTGAGTGGGCTGCCTTACATATGGCCCGTCTCGCAAAAGGTCATGGTATTAAAATGTTTATTTATGTCAGTTTACTAGGTGCCTTAGTAGCAGCCTTTTTCGCAAATGATGGAGCAGCTTTGATCTTAACACCAATCGTTCTGGCTATGGTTCGTAATTTGCAATTTAAAGAGAAAATGGTCTTTCCTTTCATCATGGCGAGCGGTTTTATTGCTGATACCACCTCATTGCCATTGATTGTTAGTAACTTAGTGAACATTGTTTCAGCAGATTTTTTCGAAATAGGTTTTGTCGAATACGCATCGAGAATGGTCATTCCCAATATATTTTCGATCATTGCTACGATTACGGTATTGTATTTATACTTTAGAAAAAATATTCCGAAAAACTATCAGATCGATCATTTAAAACAGCCAGCTGAAGCATTAAAAGATATTAAAATGTTCCATCTGTCATGGTATGTCCTTGCAATATTATTAGTTGGCTATTTTGTCAGTGAATTTATTGCTGTACCAGTTTCAATTATTGCTGGTATTATTGCAATCTTTTTCTTAATGATGGCACGAAACAGCTCTGCTGTTAACACAACAGCAGTAGTCAAAGTAGCACCATGGGAAATTGTCTTTTTCTCGATCGGGATGTATGTGGTTGTCTATGGTCTTCGTAACGCCGGACTTACTGATGTTTTGGCAGGACTTATTCAATGGAGTGCAGATCAAGGTCTGTTCAGTGCTACTGTTGCCATGGGATTTATAGCAGCAATTTTATCTTCCGTGATGAATAATATGCCTACCGTCATGATTGATGCACTGGCAATTGCCGAAACAAATACATCTGGAGTTGTACGCGAAGCGCTGGTCTATGCGAATGTAATAGGTTCTGACTTAGGTCCAAAAATCACTCCGATCGGTTCGTTAGCAACACTGTTATGGTTACATGTTCTATCCCAAAAAGGTGTGAAAATCTCATGGGGTACTTATTTTAAGACAGGAATTATTCTTACGATACCCATTTTATTTATTACATTAGTGGGTCTATATCTGACACTATTATTATTTTAACTATAGGAGGAATCTAAAATGGCGAAAAAAACTATTTATTTTTTATGTACAGGTAACTCTTGCCGCAGTCAAATGGCAGAAGGATGGGGGAAACAATATTTAGGTGATTACTGGAATGTTTACAGTGCTGGAATTGAAACACATGGTTTAAATCCAAACGCTGTCAAAGCGATGAATGAAGTAGGTATAGATATTTCTAAACAAACATCTGACAAAATTGATTTGGAAATACTGCGAAATTCGAATATGGTTGTAACGTTATGTGGCGATGCACGTGATAAGTGCCCGGTTATCCCATTTGGTATCCGCAATGAACATTGGGGATTTGATGACCCAGCCAAAGCAGAAGGAACAGACGAAGAGAAGTGGGAAGTTTTCCGTCGAGTACGTGATGAGATTGGGGAACGGGTAAAACATTTCGCTGAAACAGGAGAATAAAAGAATGGACGTTTGATTGTCCATTCTTTTTTTGATGTAACCTTTTCCAAAGGATGACGACTAATAGAAAAAGGGAGGCGATTGTATTGAAATATGTACTCGGTCTTATAGCGATATTATTCGTAACTGCTTGTGGTACAAATTTGGATAACGGGAATAAAATGCAAGCGGATCAAAATAATGATGTGCAAAATGTGATGGAAGGTTATGTCGCTAACATAGGAGATAATCGTGTATTAGTTGTCGAGAATCGATTGGATCCATCCATATCTGAGTTCCATCCAGAACAGCAGGAAGAGGCAGGGGATGCAATTAGTTTCAGCCTCGACAATATAGAAGATAGCATGGCTGACTCACTTATGAGAGGCGAAAAAATTCAAGTCACCCATGGTGCAGTTGCAGAATCCTATCCAGGACAAAGTAGTGCAGTTGCAATAAAACGGATCGTTGATGAAGAACATGATATGGTCATAGCACCTGATGAAACGGTAAACTTAGTCACTTTAGAACAATTTATACAAAAAACAGAAAACAATGAAGAAGCCATCATGCGAGGAGTAAACATTACTGCTGAAGGTGGCTCGGTGTTTGATCATTATATTTTTCAGAATGGAGAGTATATCGTAAAAGAAGATGCAACTCAAGATAACTTTGTTGAAGTAGAAACAATAAGCGAAGTATCCTGTCAACAATTAGAATATTACTTAACAGAGGATCAAAACATTATGTTCGAACTAACAGGTTGCGATAATGACACTGGAGGATTAGTTATAGCAAATCTGCCCTTTGCAGATATGATAGTTCCTGAGGACATCTATCACCGTGTTGAGGTAATCGTAGGTGAGGAGGTTGTATTGGATACAACTGACGAATCCGAAAAAAAAGAGATTATAACAAAAATACGTGAAGGTACACCACAATCTGTAATGGCGATGACCATGATGGCACCAGAAGGGGAAATTATTTTATATGGTAAGCAAGCAATCATTCATTTTGATTATCAGGAAGCAGGAAATGTGATTCGCTACAATACTTTGGTTGAGGCAGGGTTAACATTTGATTAAACATGGAGAGTCGCTCCATGTTTTTTTAGTTTATTTATCTTGAAACTGAGATAATTGTGTGATAAATTAAAAGCATCTCATCTTCGAGATAAAAGTATACATTTTATCAAATTGGGCAAACCAAATAATATCTAACAAGAAAAGGAGTTTTATCTATATGGTAAAAGTGGCAGTAGTTTATTATAGTTCTACAGGTATAAACTATCAATTAGCAAACTGGGCAGCAGACGCGGTAAAAGAATCAGGAGCAGAAGTAAGAGTGGTACGAGTTGCTGAAACAGCACCAAAAGAAGCGATTGCTCAGAATCCAGGCTGGCAAAAGCACGTGGAAGAAACAAAAGATGTTCCTGTTGCAACAACTGAAGACTTAGAATGGGCAGATGCCATTATCTTTAGCACGCCAACACGTTTTGGAAATGTTGCTTCCCAAATGAAACAATTTATTGACACACAAGGTGGTCTATGGGCATCAGGTAAGACTGTAAACAAAGTAGTAAGTGCCATGACTTCAGCTTCTAATCCCCATGGTGGACAGGAAGCAACTGTGTTAAGCCTTTATACATCTATGATGCATTGGGGTGCTATCATCGTTCCTCCAGGGTATTCTAATGATTCCATTTTTGCCGCTGGCGGTAACCCTTATGGAACAAGTGTTACCCAAAGCCAGGAAGACGGCTCCATGGTTGAAAATGTTCAAGATGCAGTTAAACATCAGGCAAAACGTGTCGTTGAAGTAGCAAGTAAAATTCATGGATAATAATAAATAAACGAATCTCTTTCATTAGAGGTTCGTTTATTTAATGGTCAAAACTTGAAGAAAAACACGAATTATGTCAAAGTAGAAGTTAGCAATATTATATGAAATGTAGGGGGACCGGTGTTGCCGGTTGAGACTGTATCCGTAAGATGCTGACCCTTAGAACCTGATCTGGTTAGCACCAGCGTAGGGAACATATGAGATTAACTATCTATATGCGCCCTAGGCTATAAGTCTAGGGCGCTTTCTTATATGTTCCTCTAAAAAGATAAAATAGGGGGATTCATCATGAAAAAGTTTTTATTTGCAATAATTGGTATGTTTATACTCGCGGGTTGCGGGAACGAAGAAAGCACACCAGCAGAATTGGAAGAAGTTACCTTAGTATTAGATTGGACGCCTAATACTAATCATACCGGCCTTTATGTTGCGGAATCAAAAGAATATTTCGAAGATGAAGGATTAGATGTGGATATAGTCATGCCAGGTGAAGCAGGAGCAGATCAGACTGTAGCTTCAGGGCAAGCGGAATTTGGGATCAGCTATCAGGAACAAGTAACAGAAGCACGTACTCAAGATATTCCGCTCGTTTCAATTGCTGCAGTAATCCAACACAATACCTCGGGATTTGCAGCACCAGTAGAAAAAGAAATTACATCACCTGCTGATTTTGCCGGAAAAACGTATGGTGGTTGGGGGGCTCCTGTTGAATCAGCAGTTATCGATGCATTAATGAAACAGGAAGAGGCATCTGTCGAAGATGTCGAGATTGTGAATATGGGCAATACCGACTTTTTTACAGCAGTAGAGCGTGATGTAGACTTTGCTTGGATTTACTATGGTTGGACTGGAATTGAAGCAGAACTTCGCGGTAAAGAAATTGATATGATCTATCTCACGGACTATTCAGAAAAACTAGACTACTATACACCGGTTATTACAACAAATGAAGAGATGATCGAAGAAAATCCGGAAACAATCAAAAAATTTATGGCTGCAGTTAGTCGTGGTTATCAGGATGCGATAGACAATCCAGAAGAAGCAGCTGATATTTTATTAGAAGCACAGCCAGATTTAGACGAAGAATTAGTTCATGCCAGTCAGGAATGGATATCACCAAGGTACCAAGACGACGCGGATAAATGGGGCGAACAATCAGAAGAAGTTTGGAGCAATTATGCAGAATTCATGTTTGAAAATGACCTGTTAGAACGAGAACTAGAAGTCAACGTAGCATTTACAAACGAATTTTTACCAGAATAATGGAGGGTTATGAATGGCTGAAGCATTAGTTAGTATCCAAATCATTCCTAAGACACCTAAAGGGGAAGATTCAATACCTTTCGTTGATGAAGCAATCAAAATTATTGAAGAATCAGGTGTCAAATATCAAGTTAATCCACTAGAAACCACAATGGAGGGCGATCTAGCAGCATTATTATCTGTTATCGAAAACATGAATCAACGTATGCATGAATTAGATTGCCCAAGTGTTATCTCACAAGTGAAGATTTATTCACAAAAAGATCATGAAGCTTCCATGAGTGAATTGACGAAGAAATATCGTTAAATTTGAAAAGTGTCCAGAAAACTTCCGAAAGTGTCCAGAAAAAGATCAAAAGTGTCCAATAAATCACGAAAAGTGTCCAGTAAACCAATAGGAGCATGCTCTATGTTTAGAAAGTCTTTTTTACCAGTTAGTGTGATCGTCAGTATTTTAATTATATGGGAATTGTCCAGTCGGATATTAGCTATTCCGACCTGGATTCTTCCTGCACCAACTGTCATTATGCAAGAGGCGATCAATGGCTGGAGTAATTATCAGCATCATATCTTTTCAACTGTATTTTTAACTGTGAGCGGATTTGCCATTGGTGTAAGTGTAGGCTTACTCATTGCGGTTATGCTTCATCTATTGCCTAAAATCCGTGAAGCACTCTATCCATTGCTGATTATGTCGCAAAATATTCCGATTATTGTACTCGCACCTTTACTTGTTATTTGGTTTGGATTTGGTATTACGCCTAAACTATTAATTATTACATTAGTATGTTTCTTCCCGGTTGCTGTATCGACAATCGATGGATTAAGACATACAAATCCGGAATTAATTCATTATATGAAAATGGCTGGTGCAACGAAGAAACAAATTTTCACTAAGCTGGAACTGCCTCATGCAGTTCCACAAATGTTTTCCGGACTGAAAATTTCCGCTACCTATAGTGTGATGGGGGCTGTTATCTCGGAATGGTTAGGTGCTAACAAAGGAATTGGTGTATACATGACGCTAGCCTCATCATCATTCCGTACTGATCGAGTTTTTGTAGCGATTTTATTTATTATGATCTTATGTCTGATTTTTTTCACGATTATTATTGCTATGGAAAAAATTATCTTAAAATGGCATCCGGGTAAGGAGGAACAGTAATGAGCACACTAGAACTCGAAAATATTTCGAAAAGCTTTGGTGAAAAAAACATTCTTGATCACTTGGATTTACGCGTGAACGATGGCGAATTCGTTTCTTTACTCGGACCGTCTGGTAGTGGGAAAAGTACTATTTTTCATATGATTGGTGGACTCTATCAAGCCGATCACGGAACGATTCTACTAGATAACGAAGCGATCAATGGTAAAAAAGGATCGATTAGCTATATGCCACAAACCCCATCGCTTTTTCCTTGGCGTACTGTTCTTGAAAATGTGGTGTTGAGTGTGGAGTTACATCAAAAGCCAGATAAACAAAAAGCGCTAGAGATGTTAGAAAGAGCAGGGTTAAAAGATTATGCCAACGCATATCCGCACGAATTATCTGGTGGGATGCGTCAACGTGTTGCGTTTGTTCGAAGTCTTTTAAGCCCACAATCTTTTATCTGTTTAGATGAACCTTTTTCAGCATTAGATGAGTTCACAAGGTTAGAAATGCAAAAATGGTTATTAACTATTTGGGAACAAGAAAGGCCATCTGTTTTATTTGTTACCCATCATATTGAAGAAGCGATTTTTTTATCAGACCGAGTGCTTGTTTTAGGTTCTAAGCCTGCCAATGTTATCAAGGAATTCACGATTGATTTCAAACGTCCGAGAAATGAAGAATTAACTTTAACGCAGGAATTCCTCGAAAAAAAGAAGGAAATCTATCAGACATTACGAGGTGTATTAGATGATTGATGCACATATTCACTTGGATTGGTATCAGCCCAATGAGCAAAAAAAGATCATGGATACGTTAGAAGTGGATGGAATGATTGCAGTATCCAGTAATCTAACAAGCTGTGAAAAAGTTTGGCAATTAGCGGAGCAATATCCAACTGTTTATCCAGCGTTTGGCTGGCATCCGGAACAATCACTCCCGACTGATCAAGAAATAGCGCACATTGAAACTTTGATTCATGAGCATCATGAGAAGATAGTTGCCATTGGAGAAGTCGGACTTCCTTTTTACAAAAGAAAAGATGAACCTAGTCTCGATCTTCAACCATATATCGACATATTAGAGCGATTCATGGCCCACGCTGTACAATATGATTTGCCGATTGTATTGCATGCTGTGTATGATGATGCTGCATTAGTATGTGATTTATTAGCAAGGTATGGTGTAAAGCGTGCCCATTTTCATTGGTTTAAAGGAGATGCTGCTACAATTAAGCGGATGATCGAGGCAAATTATATGATCTCTGTGACACCAGATTGTTTCTATGAAAAAGAGATTCAGGATTTAATGGAAAGCTACCCTATTGAATTGATGATGGTAGAAACGGATGGTCCATGGCCGTTTGAAGGGCGATTTCAGGGGGAAATGACACATCCGAATATGATCAAAGAAGTGATTAAACAAATAGCAAAAATTAAACAGTTACCCATACAACATGTAAAAGACCAAGTAGAACAGAATACAAAATTATTTTATCGCATATACAATCAGTGATAAAAATATGCCCGAAAGGTCATCTGATGACCTTTCGGGCTTTCCTTCACTACTCACAAGCTACACCATCACCATCGCCATCCATATGGCTACCATACCCAGCATCATCTTCATGCAAAGGAGTTACACCGGCTTCACGTGCCTCTGAGCAATTAGCATAATAAACATCCTCATCTGGAGTCTCTTCTTCTTGTTTTTCTGTAGAAGCATCTTCATGGTTGAAGCCATCTTCCGTTACATATCCATCGATACTCCAGATTCCAATCCCTGCTTCGCGTGCTCGTTGTTCTGCTTGCTTCATTTCATCTTGATGAGTGTAAGGCGGGTCATAGACATAAGCATAGCGTGCTAATCCTTCTTCTAATAATAGTTGATTAAAATTTTCCCCATCCACCCAAATATAGCCAAGAAGTCGATCATAGTTATCTCGTTCTGGTCCATCGAATTCGATTTGAATTTCTTTTCCTGCCAGTTTTTCCACTGCAAAATCAGATGCTTCCGGACCATAAGGTTGAACAGGAAGGTTAGGGTGTTTGGTTTCAGGTGTATCGACTAATAAAAGTCTTACAGTTTCTTCCTGACCATCTAATTCAATATGGACTGTATCCCCGTCAACTACACGATTGACAGTAGCCGTGGCGAAATTTTCATCTTTTGCTGTTTTTAAAGCTTCAGGCTCTTTTACAGGTGTCTCGCTATCCTGAGACATTGTTTCTTCGGTAGTATTGTCCGCTGCTGGTGTTTCAGCTTGGTCCTCTTCGATCGTCGCAGTACCACACCCAGCTAGTATCATCATAACAAAAAGTAAACTGATCAACCATTTTTTCATCAACATGATGTATCCCCCTGTTGTCTTCTTCATCTCTGAAAATAAGTTTACTATATGGAGGGATAGTTTAAAAGCCTTTTTTCAGTTATGATAGGAAGGGAAAGGAGTATATAATGAGAAAAATAGTTATCATTCTGATTGGACTGGCATTCACTTTTTTTGTTATACATACGATCGTTATTATTATTGATGGATTAACCGATGAAGATGAACGATCTGAAGTTGGTGTAGTCCTTGGTAATAAAGTTAATGAAGATGGCACACCTTCACCAAGACTGCAAGCTCGTCTTGATAAAGCTTATAATTTGTATATTAATAATTTACTAGACACGATTATTGTCAGTGGTGGTGTAGGGAGAGAAGGGTATGATGAAGCAGTAGTAATGAAAGCATATTTAATCGAAAAAGGTGTACCTGAAACATCGGTCATAACTGATAATAATGGCTATAATACGAGAATGACGGCGGAGAACAGCTTGGAGATCGTTCAACAACATGATTTGTCAACAGACAATATAACGGTTATTACGCAATTTTTTCATATTTCTAGGACTAAACTGGCTATGAAACAGCAAGGTTTTGAGGAAGTATATGGTGGACATGCAGAATATTTTGAATGGCGAGATATTTACTCTACCATTCGTGAATTTCCTGCTTTTTATAAATATCTTATATTTTAAACTTCTTCATCATTCTCGAACTGACGGTAAACTAAATATAATAACAAACAGGCAGCCATAGCTAAGGAACCCCAGCCAAGAGTTTGTTGTTCAATAATTAAATAATTATTGCAAATTTGCTCATCTACCCAAATATAAAGAAAACCAGTGACGATCAAAGTAGCAAATAAATAGATCAAAAAAATAAATTGTCCATGGTTTCTGATCTTTCGCCAGCTATCACGAAGCGGTATACCTACTAAAAAAGGCAGACTGATAAACTTAAAGATTTCTACATAGGAATGGGCTAAAGCATCATCCATTGCCCGAGGAATTTGCCAATAGGACCAGATTAAGATAACTAACAAGATGCCTGGAATTCCTGAATGATTCCATTTCATGAAAAAGCTTGGAAACTTCTTGTGATAAAAAGGTGTCATCAGAAACCCAGCAAAAACAAATAAAGGCATTTGTGTGTGCATATGAAAGATCATAATCGACTCTAATAAATTAGCAACAGGAGGTAATATTAAAAAAATAAATAATAGAAGACCATACTTTGCCTGTTTCATGCTGAATCTCCTCCGATCACAGATTTAATTCGTTCTACTGCCTGATCAATTTCGGTGTAATCCATTACATCGATTAAATAACCATCCCTGTCAACTAAATAAAAAGCTGTATTGTGTTGGAAATTACCATAATCATCTGGAATCACGATAACACCAAGTTGGTCTAGTAACTTATCTAATGCTTGCTGCTCATTTATTCGTGCCATACGCCATGTTTCACCATCACTGTCAAAATAACTCCGATATTTTTCAAGTGTTTCTGGATCATCATGTTCGGTGTCAAAGCTAATACTTAAAAATTGAATGTCATTTTTGATCATGGAAACTGGTAATTGCTGATAAACCTCTTGCATATTACGTTCTAATTGTGGACAGACAGTAGCACAATTAGTATACATAAACGTAATAAATAAATATTTATTTTGTTGTAACTCCTCCATTGAATAGGTACGACTTTTGCTATCTTCTAAGACTACGTTAGGTACTTGAGGTTGTTCTTTGATTAATTGGTTTGTGCGTGCTTGTTCCGTTGTAAAAGCTTGAAAGCCATCTGTGCCAACCAAGAAAACAGCCAACCCAAAAAGTATGATAACAACAACTGCGATTCTTTCATGATTAGTCAAACCAAGCACCACCTTTTGCTATAGATTGAGTAGAGACTAAGACGAATTATTTGATAAGACATCCATAACCATATACAAGTTTTGGTTCGCTAGTTATGTGTTTTGTTTCATAGGATAAGTGAAAATATGCCTGGAAGTGGAACACATATCCCGTGAAGAGAATTTCTGTTCCCTGGAAAAAGCTCTCTCTTCCATGGATAAGTGAAGATATCCATGGAAGCGGAACATATATCCCGGTAAGAGAAAATCTTTCCCTAGAAAAAACTCTCTCTTCCATGGATAAATGAAAATATCCAAGGAAGAGTTGAGAACCTATCTAGCTATTCAAACTATCTATACGAAAATCATGAAATGTCCTTCCCTTCATATAATCAAATGGTTACCACGTTTTGATCGGTGGAGATCCCGGAGGTGCATTAACAATCATGTCTACAATTGGAATCACGTATGCCATTGCAACAACAGCAAGTAAGACAATAGCCCATAATCCCCAACGTTCTGTCCACATCGGTACTTTTGGTTGATTATCTTCAGGCTCTGCGACTGGATATTCTGTTTTGCCTTTTGGAGCAAAGAACATCATATTAAACACGGCAAACACCTGAATAATGACACCGATTAAAAGCAGGGTCGCACCAGTAGCGAAGACATACTCATATGGCAACCAGCTTAAGGCAGTATCATGACCAGCATAGGTTGTATCAGAAGTACGACGAGGATCTCCGACTAAGCCAGCTAAATGCATGGAACCAGCCATAATCGTCATGCCAATCGTCCAAATCCAAGTTTGAATTACACCAATCTTATTCATTTTCGGTGTTAATTGGCGTTTAGATAAGTGCGGGATTAACCAGTAACAAATACCGAAGAATGTAAGCACAACTGATACCCCCACGGTGACGTGGAAGTGTCCGACCACCCACATCGTATTATGAATGACTTGGTTCATTTGATTACTAGTGTTGACGATTCCACCTGCACCACCTGGGATAAAGGCGATCATCGCTATCATTGGGGCAAGGAAACGAACATCTCCCCATGGTAGCTTCTTAAACCACCCAAATAATCCTTTTCCACCTTTTTTACGTCCTGCTTTTTCTAATACATAGAACATGGCAAAGGCAGTCATCAAGGAAGGAACTGCAATCGACAGGCTCATGAAGACGTGTAAGAATTTAATCGATGTTGAAATAGCAGGATCAATAATTTGATGGTGGAAACCACCTGGAATGTTTAATACAACAAGTAAAATAACCACTAGTCGAATTAATTTTTCATTGAAATGTTTGCCTCCCGCAATTTTCGGCACAATAATATACCATGCAGAGATAGCAACAAGATACCAAATGTTAACAAGGGTATGACCAAACCACCAAAATAATGTTCTTGTTACCATTACATTAATCGTTTCCACCCATCCTAATACCCATGGGATAATCATAAATACTTCAATAGTTACACCGAGACTTGCGAAAAACCATAGTACAAACACACCCATTGCAAAGAAAGCTAGAATCGGTGTTGGTTGGCCCGGATTTTCTCTTCGCCAATGACGATAGTTGATAAATACACCAAAATCTACAGACCAAATACCTAACACTATTAGAACTAATCCGATGTAAAATACTGGGTGTGCTGCTAAAGGTGGGTAGAAAGTGTATAGTACAGATGCTTCACCTAAAACAATCATGGTTACGGTAAGCACAACACCAACAACCTTAAAGGCGATACCCATCCATATCATTTTACGAACTTTTAGTAATAACCCATTAAAAGAATGGGAGAGATTGGCAAGTTGGTACCCGATTGTGAATGTAGCAGTAAATACAACTAACAATAAAAGTCCGTGTGCGGTTAAGACTTGATAATAATTAAATCCTCCCGGTAACGAATAAAGACCGGCGCGCTCTAAACCTTGAATTAACCCTAATAAACCACCAATTAATAATGTTGCAAATGAAATGGTGAAATAAGTGAGCGAAATTTTAGCATCTTGAGGGTTAACTCCTAATTTACTTAATACATTTTCTTTAAATCCAACATTTTTTGCCTGTTCCATTTTTGCCCCTCCTTACTTCACTGTAATGGTTGTAAACATTGCTTGATGTCCAGCGCCACAATATTCATTACATAAAACTAAATACTCACCAGGTTCATCAAATGTTTGTGTAATTTTTTGAATATGGCCAGGTAAAACCATCGCATTTAGATTGGTTCCCGGAATTTGAACACCGTGTGACACATCTTTCGAGGTCATCGTAAATTCGACCTCTGCTCCAACCGGCACTTCGACATTTCCAGGGTTAAACGCAAAAGCTTCTAATGTCATAACTAGTTCATATTTGTTGTCCCCAAGATCAATTAAGCCCGGATTATCAAATGGAGCGGTTTGTTCAACTTTTTGTGGATCGATCGTTTCTTTATGGCTTGGTGGCCCCATCCCTAAAGCATAGGTTTGGTAACCGACAATTACCATAAAGATAACGAGAATCCCAACACTAACTGTCATCCAAATTTCTTCTAACTTACTCATTAATTTATTCCCTCCTTCAAATATGAATGTTTTGTGAAGAATATAACGTAATAGTAGATAAATAAAGAAACCAATCGTTATAATGGAGTCATAGATCACACTCTAGCCATATAAATTGCAAATACACCTGCCCACATTAAAATAATGATTAAAGCAACAATAGTGACAGAGGCGATCGTTCCTGACATGGAATGCTTTGATTTCTTTGTGTTGGAATACATTTTGTGAACCTCCTATCTATTGGATTTGACTCAAGCATAGGATATTTTGATTGGATATAAAGTGAGCCATATCACAATCTGAGTGTGATTAAAATCATATTAATGTTGTGTGTAATCGTTTATGATGTAAGTGGTTGACAAACTAAATGGAATAGAAAGGGGAAAAACAATCATGAAAAAAATACTTTTAAGCATGATGACATTATCATTAGCACTTGTACTTGCAGCTTGTGGTGGCGGTGATAATGAAGGAAGTTCAAATAATGATGGAGAAGCTGGAGAAACTGCAAGCGGTGATGGTGAAACAGTAGATATTCAGGCATCTAACTGGCAATTTGATCAAGAAGAATATACGGTACCAGCTGGTGAAGTTACAGTAAACCTAACGAACGAAGAAGGTTTCCACGGTATTGAAATAGAAGGTACTGATATTGCATTGGATGATGCAGGTTCTGAAACAGCAACTTTAGAAGCAGGCGAGTATACGATCAGATGTTCAGTGCCCTGTGGTGCTGGTCACGAAGATATGGTGGCAACATTGATAGTAGAATAATAATGCATAAAAGGTCTCCTAGTATTAGGGGGTCTTTTTTTGCTTTAGAAAACATATAAGAAAATGAAAATTTTGAAGTAGGCGCTCTCCACTTTTCTTATGTTAGAATATGTAGTACGAACGACTATCTACAAAAAAGGGGTTTTCTATGAATATCCATATTCTATATGAAGACAATCACTTGCTAATGGTGGAAAAACCTGTCAATGTACCTGTGCAGAAAGATCAAAGTAATGATGAGGATTTTCTCACTATTTTAAAAGAAGATATCAAAATCCGCTATCAGAAGCCTGGTAATGTTTATTTAGGGCTAGTCCATCGGTTAGATCGGCCAGTTGGTGGTGTTATGGTATTTGCGAAAACATCAAAGGCTGCATCCCGATTATCTAATTCAATCCGAAAAAATGAATTAAACAAAACATATTTGGCTGTTGTCAGAGGAGTTCCGGCGCCTGCTGAGGAGTGGGTCGATTTTTTGTGGAAAGATCGTCGTCACAATATTGTCACGGTTTCGTCAAAAAATAATTCAAAAGCAAAAAAAGCTGTACTGGATTATCAACTTATAGCAAGTGATAAAGGTTTGAGCTTGGTAAAAATCAATTTACATACTGGCCGCCCACATCAGATTCGAGTTCAGTTTGCTTCACGGGGATATCCACTATATGGCGATCAGAAATATGGGGCAAAGGTAAACAAGCCTGGTCAGCAAATTGCGTTATGGTCGCATGAATTACGACTTATTCATCCGGTTCGTAAAGAGGACATCAGTGCGGTTTCCTTTCCACCTGATCAGTTCCCATGGTCAAATTGGAAAGCTCTGCTTACAAAATAGAGAGGAAGAACAGTATGGAGTTTGGAGTGTATAGTTTATCTGAAATTTTAGAAAACCCGAAAACCAAGCAAACGATAACGACAAAAGAACGTGTCAATATGTTAGTGGAAATGGCCCGATATGCAGATCAGTTAGAATTAGACCTTTTTGGTGTGGGAGAGCATCATCGCTTAGATTACGCGGTTTCCTCGCCACAAATGCTTCTTTCTGCTATTTCCCAGCAAACAAGTAAGATCAAATTAACAGCGTTGACCTCCTTATTAAATACAGCAGATCCCGTACGGTTATTCGAAGATTTTGCGACCTTAGATTTGCTGTCAGGCGGTCGTGTGGAATTTACGGCAGGGAGAGGTGCATTTGTCGAATCCTTTCCATTGTTTGGGTACAGTGAAAAGGATTACGACGAACTCTTTGACGAACATTTACAACTATTTTTACAGCTGAATCAACAAGAAAGAGTAACATGGAAAGGTAAATTCCGACCAGCTATACAAGCGGCAGAGATTGCACCACGTCCACTACAGAACAGATTACCAATTTCGATCGGAGTTGGTGGAACAATTGAGAGTGCTGAACGTGCAGGTCGCAATAGTTGCGGTTTAACAGTTGTGATGATTGGTGGAATTGCTAAAAAGTATCAACGATTAGTTCACCGTTATCATGAAGTCTATCAAGGGGAAAGCCCAGCAGTTGCTATAGCAGGTCATACGATGATTCGTGAAACCGAATTGGAGTTAGAACAGGACTTCTATCCCTATTATGCTAACTATTGGAAACATTTAACGAAACAAGGAATCGGTGGTGCAATGGGCACTGCTCGAACAGATTTAGAATTTATCACAAGTAAAGAATCGACGTTATTTGTAGGTACACCAGAACAAATGGTAGAAAAAATTATTTACCAACATCAGTTGTTTCATCATGATCGATTTCATGCACAAGTTGATTTTGGTGGGCAACCGATCGAATCAGTCAAACAAACGATGGATTTACTAGTCCATAAAGTTGTACCAGAAGTAAAGCGAAGGTTGAAAGATACACCAAATAAATAACGGATCCGACAGTAAACGCTCAAGTTCATCATGAACATGAGCGTTTACTGTTTTCCTTATTTGGTTGCAGCCATGCATCTAACACAAAATAGTAAACAGCAGTGGCAAGGGCTAAATGTAACACCCCCCAGAGCATATCTATCTGGGTCAAGATAGTGATAATACCAGCCGCCATTTGGATAACGAATAAAAGGATTGCAATCAGTATGGAACGGTTGCGATAGATAAAAGCGACAAAAATGAGATAAACAAAACTAATAAGCGCAAAAACTCGATGAATGGTTTGTATCCATTCTACTAAGGAGTTTGGCATAAATGTGCCGTGACAATCCAACCAACTACACGCTAGACCAATTGATGTATGTTTGACATAGGCGCCCAATCCTATTGTGCTAAGTAGCGCCAATAACAATATCGGCAAATGTATTGTCTTTTTTCCTTTAAGAAAAGTGCCATTTGTATGGTGATAGAGGTAAATTAATAATCCGGAAAAAATCATGGCTAATACAAGGTGTAGTGTTACAACAAGAGCAGGTAAATCTAAGATGACTACGACAGCACCAGCTAGAATTTGAAATAGGAGTAACAAATAACTGTTTAACGTAATAGTTTTAAGATGATGGTATCGTTTCTTCTTATAGATATGTAGGACAATCTGGCTGAAGAGTAAAAACAAAACAAGTCCAATCACACGATGGGCAAACTCGATTAAAGTATCACCCTGTAATTCGGGTATTACCGCTCCATTACATAATGGCCATTCCGGTCCACATCCCATTCCTGATTCCGACGATGCTACATAACCGCCAAATACAATCAACAAATACGTTAAAACAATGACTACAAGTAATTTAATCTTCAACAAATCATTCCCTCCTTCTGCGATAACATATCATGTTTTGATGAACGGAATTGTGATCTCAAACACTCATAGCGTAAAAATGTGACCAAAATCACTTCTTTTTTAATTGATAATGATTATCATAGAGGGAGACTTCCATTAGTGGGTGTCTTATGGATAATTAACACCTTGTTAAAGAGGGCAGGAGGGATAATGATGACGGAAGAATATGTTGAACTAGATGTCCGTGAAGATTTAGCGTTAAAAAAAGAACCATTCGATAAAATTATGGGAACTGTTAAAGGTTTAAAAGAGAATCAAGCTTTGATACTACATGCGCCATTCAATCCGATACCATTGCATAAACTATTAGGACGTAAAGGATTTACTTATCAAGTTGAGAAAATCGAAAGGAAACATTGGAAAGTCATCTATCGAAAAGAGGTGAAGGCTGATGATCATATTGGATAATAGAGGGATGGAGCCACCTCAACCAATGGTTCGCACCTTGAAACAATTAGAAGCGATGACAGTTGGTGAGCAGCTGATGATTATCAATGACCGAAGACCAATGTTTTTATATGCGGAATTAGATGAACTGGGCTTTGATTATGTAACAGGACCCCAACAAGATGGCAGTTTTAAGATAATCATTACAAAGCGTGGTGAGTAAAATGATGCCAACTGGAAACATCAAGAGTACGACAGATATTCGCCTGCCGTTAAGTTTTATTGTTTTTGGTTTAGTGGCTTTTGTAGTTGCACAGATTATCTTTTTTTGGAACAGTGCATCGCTTTTACAGGGGCAATTTCGCATACCTGAAATTTGGTCTGCAGTCCATCTATTGCTACTAGGATTTGCGATGATTGTTGCGATGGGAGCAATGTACCAACTTGTTCCTGTTGTGTTTTTAACAAGTATTTGGCGAGAAAAACTAGGGTATTTCCCATTATTATGCAGTTGTTCTGGTGTGGTTATCTTTGCCGGTTTATTAGCAATAAGTCCTGCCCAATCCATTTATGGAGCGGTCATTGTTGTAATGGGGATATGTATGTTTTTGCTACAAATGGCTATTACGCTTCGTCAAACAGAGAAAAAATCAATTATGTATGCCTTTATTCTGACAGCGCTAGTTATGCTCTTTTTTACAATCGCAGCCGGTTTTTTGCTCGCTTATAGTTTTGCAACAAAAGGTATGCCATTCCATGAATCGATTTTTTATACCCATATCTTGTTCGGAGTAGTGGGATGGTTTAGTCTGCTGATCTTTGGCTTTTCTTATAAATTGGTTCCTATGTTCAGTTTATCACATGATTATCCTACTCATTACGGCAAATATGCGATCTGCAGTTATATCATGGGATTGCTATTTGTATCTGTTTCGTTTTGGATACAAATAGCATATGTACAAGCAATCGGTTTTCTTTTATTAGCAAGTGGTTTCACATTATTCACCTATAATATGAAGATAATCTATCGAAATCGTTTGAAAAGAAAATTAGACAAAGCCTTTGTTTTTTCCTTGTTTGCAATTTTAATTGGGAACGTTATCCACATTATTGCTGTGATTTTTGCTTTTATAGGTCTACAATCAGCCTTTCATTGGGGTATTCTTTTATTTAGTTATATTATGTGTTGGATTGTCTTCAGTATTTTAGGTTATTTATATAAAATTGTCCCGTTTTTATGGTGGACCAAACAATATGCAGACTATATAGGGAAAGAAAAAGTACCGACTTTAAAAGAGATGATCAATGAGAAATTAGCAGTAGTACTTTTTGCAGTTTTAACCATTAGTGTAGTCGGATTGATTGGATCGATGTTAGCTCAAATTGGAGTAGGTGTGTGGTTAGCGCAAGGCGTTATGATGATTGTGTCTATGGTATATGCGCAATCAATGATATTGGTTTTATTTAAATAGAGGAGTGGGAAGCGATGGAACGTGAAGTGATAGAAGAAGCTTTATATGAGGTAATAGATCCGGAATTAGCAATAAATATTGTTGATTTAGGGTTGGTCTATGACATTCAAATAGCTGAGTCAAATGAAGTTTTTATAAAAATGACATTAACGACACCAGGTTGCCCTATGCATGATAGTATTTTAAATGGTGTCAAAAACCGATTACTGCAAATAGATGAAATAGAGGTTGTTACCGTTGAGTTAGTATGGGAGCCTGTATGGAATCCATCACAGATGAGTTTAGCAGCCAAAAAGCAATTATTTGGTTAACATTATGAATTCCCCTCTACTTATGGTAGGATTAATGAGTGAAAACGGTTAAATGATTTGTTCAAAAAGCCACTTCTAATTTGATAACTTTTTGAACACGCTCTTAAAGGGGGATGTCATGAGCTATAACAAAATTCGTATACCATTGCTGACAGTGTTAGTTGTGATGATGATTTTAGACTTAACAGGTGTTATTCATGTTCCAGCGATCGTTATTTTCATCATTGCGATTGCGTTACTGTGGTATAACATCCATATTCGAAGAAATGTATCGAATCAACATAATAAAAATAAGAGAAAGTAAAGAGGACAATGAAAAATTGTCCTCTTCTTTGTTTGTTTTAGATTAATATGGGAAAGTTAAAAGTAATATTGAATAGGAAGGTGTGAAAAAAATGAGACATCGACTGATTGATTGGCCGACATTTATTGGAGCGTTTTTACTGTTACTAGCAGTAGTATTACCGCTAGTTTTCTTCCCTGAAGAAGGAAAAGAAATGGTTGGCATGGCTAATACTTTTATGACCACTAATTTTGGTGTGTTGTATTTAGCGATGGGTCTCATTATATTTGCTTTTCTTTTATATGTTGCATTTAGTAAGAATGGTCATGTGAAATTAGGTGATGAGGGTCAAAAACCTGAATTTAATTCTTTTTCATGGGCCGCCATGTTATTTGCAGCTGGTATTGGTTCCAGTATTTTGTACTGGTCTGTTATTGAATGGGTATACTACTTTCAAGGACCTCCGTTCGGCTTGGCCGGAGAATCAACAGAAGCAATTCAATGGGCAACTGCCTATGGTATCTTTCACTGGGGACCGATAGCCTGGGCGATTTATACATTACCGGCATTACCAATTGCTTACTTTTTTTATGTACGTAAGAAACCTGTACTAAAAGTAAGTGAAGCGGTTAGGCCAGTTTTAGGTGGTTTGGTAGATGGACCATTAGGGAAAATTATTGATATTTTCTTTATTTTTGGATTGTTAGGTGGAGCAGGAACTACACTAGCTTTGGGAACTCCCATGATTGCGGAAGGGGTTCACTATTTGACTGGATGGCCTGTTACCTTATGGCTACAAGCAGTTATTATGCTTGTCTGTACGACCATTTTTGCAGTAAGTGCTTATTCCGGCTTACGCCGAGGAATCAAATTGTTAAGTGATATAAACTTATGGTTAGCACTTTTTATTTTAGCCTTTATTCTCGTACTTGGTCCTACCCGTTTTATTGTAGAAACAACCTTCAACTCCATAGGTATTTTGTTAGATAATTTCTTTAAAATGGCAACTTGGGTAGAACCATTTGGGGATTTAGATGAGTTCACTGAATCTGGATTCCCAGAAGCATGGACTGTGTTTTATTGGGCATGGTGGCTAGTGTATGCACCGTTCGTTGGCTTGTTTGTTGCCCGTATCTCCAGAGGGCGAACAATCCGTGAGATGATATTTGGTACAATGGTATACGGGACATTAGGCTGTGTACTCTTCTTTGGTATCATGGGTAACTTTGGTTTACATTTACAGTTATCAGGGCAATTTGACGCCATGAGTTATATTAATGACTTTGGCGCACCAGCAACAATTATTGCGATTATTGGTCAACTTCCACTTCCAGGATTAATGGTTGCAACCTTTACGATTCTGGCAGTCATCTTTCTGGCAACGACATTTGATTCATCCTCATTTATCTTAGCATCTGTTGCGCAAAAGGAAGTAGAAAATGAGCCACTTAGATGGAACCGACTATTCTGGGCATTCACATTATGTATTTTGCCACTTACATTAATGTTTGTTGGTGGTTTAGATACATTACAGACAGCAAGTATTGTGGGTGGCTTTCCATTAATTTTCATTATGTTCTTATTAGCATGGTCGTTTATGCGAGCATCGAATCGTGATATTACCGCATCTGACGATTATGAGTCACCAACCATTTATATTAAACGTTGGAAAAAGAAAAAGAAGAAACGTTCTCCGTTAGAAGTATTAAAAGACCAAAATCCAGATCCACCAGAAGATTAAAAAGTTGCGATCAGCTATGAAGCTGGTCGTGCTTTTTTATTGTGGTGCTTAACATTGATCATAGTCTCTCTTTATAAGAACAAAAATCTTTAACAGGTGTCTTTACACATGTATAATTATCTGTATAATAAGAAGCATGACACGAAAGGATAGGTGAGCGAAGTGAATCAAAAAGAGAAATTTTGGGGACTTATTATTTTGCTTGTTGTCATTCTTGGTTATGTGATTCCTTACACATTCCTCAGTGATGTCACGAAATGGTATGGCAGCTTTTTGTTCTGGTCGATCTTAGCAGTTATCACCATTTTGGCGAATTACTTTTTAACGACGGATTGGAGTGACGAGGAATGAGCACAACATTGGTTTGGTCAACGATTACCATTTATGTGGTGATTGCTATTGTAATTGCTTATTTATCAAGAAATGGCAGACAAAACAGTATGTCTGGATACTTTTTAGGAGAACGAAAATTAAATGGTTTTGTATCAGCTTTAAGTTACAGTGCTACGACTTATAGTGCTTTTATGTTAGTAGGATTGGCAGGCCTTACTTACAATGGTGGTGTCGGTGCGTTCGGATTTGAAATTATTTATTTTATGGGGGTCTCTCTTGTTGCTATATTTGGTCCACGCTTTTGGCTGGTTGGTAATAAGTATGGTTATGTAACACCATCCGAAATGTTAGGTGACCGTTATCAAAATAGATGGGTAGCTATCGTTTCGGCAATTGCCAGCTGTTTATTTTTGATTCCGTACAGTGCTGTTCAGTTAACAGGAATCGGATATTTGCTGCAAGGTGTGACGAATGACGCGATACCGTATACCACAGGTGTTATTATTGCAACGGTATTGGCACTTATCTTTTCCTATATTGCTGGGATTCGATCGGTGGCATGGACCGATTCTTTACAATCATTAATCATGATCATTACTTCAACCATTGTTGTCATTTTGATTGTCAATAGTCTAGGTGGGTTGAGTGGATTTTTTGCATCGATTGAAGCGAATGATCCACAAGCTTTAGCAGTGCCGGGGAACGGATTTTTTAATTTCTGGACATTTTTAGGTTTAACATTACCGTGGTTTTTCTTTAGTATATCCAATCCACAAGTAAGTCAGCGCTTATTTATGCCAGCTTCTTTAAAAAGTATGCGTCATATGTTAATGGGGTTTTTAGTTTTTGGACTTATTTATACCGTTGTATCTGTTGTATGGGGTTTGTCAGCATCTATTCTGTTCCCTGGTTTAGAAAATGCTGATTTAGCTACTCCTATGTTATTATCTTCTGAAGTCGTTCCACCGATTTTAGGTGTGATCGTAATGGTCGGAATTATGGCAGCCGCGATTTCAACCATTGATTCGATTTTATTAACATTATCATCTTTATTTTCACGAGACGTGTATCGTAATGTGAAAGGAGACGTGGACGATCGTAAGCAATTATTGATCGGTAAAATCGTTATCCCTGTAATTGCTGTATTAGCCTTTTTATTTGCCCAATTGGAGCTTGACTTAATTGCTGTTCTTTCTGTTGCTTCTTCTGCCGGATTAATTGTTGTTGTTCCAGCAATCATCGGGACCTTCTTCTGGAAACAAGGTACAGCGGCTGGAGTTATCGTAAGTGTCACTATTAGTAGTATTCTGGTGATTTATATTGAGGCAACTGGTGGATTATTACTTGGCTTGAAATCTGGCATCTGGGGAATCGTGGTTGCAACTGTTTTATTTATGGTTGTCAGTTTAATGACTCAACCACCGGAACAAAAAGCAAATGAATTCATTGATTATATAAAAGAACGAATGAAAAGCAAGAAGTAGTCGGGTTATCACTGGCTGCTTCTTTACTTTTTATCAGTTATATCTTATACTTATAAAGTTAATTATTTACCTAGGTAAATAATTTTAGAGGGGAGTAAGAACATGGATACGAGTCATTTGTTGCACTTATATCATCAAAAACTGCGAATGTTTCAAAATGAATTAAACATAACCTTAAACCAGTTTGGATTGTATCATTCTCAATGGACAATCCTTTATACCTTATATCAAAAGGGGAACATAACACAGACCGAAATATGGCAATATTTAAAGGTCGAAGCTCCAACCATCACTAGAACATTAGTAAAGATGGAGCAAAGAGGGTGGGTTGAGCGAAAAATTGGAACCGACAAACGAGAACGGATTGTCACATTAACGGAAAGAGCAATATCAACCTATCCGGAAATTATTCAAGCTGTGAAACAGACAGAAGAATTATTTCTGGAACAATTATCAAAACAGGAAAAACTCACTTTACAACACCTTCTAGAAAAACTATCAATAGAAAGAGATGAATAAGTATGTCCCAACCAAGAATATGGACGAAGAATTTTATAAGTATAGCGGCAGTGAATCTGTTTATTTTTATCACTTTTTATTCGTTACTAACCACATTACCGTTGTATGTGATCGATAAGTGGGATGCTACGGAGGCACAAAGTGGTCTCGTTGTCACTGCCATGCTGTTGGCTGCAATATTGTTAAGACCATTTTCTGGTACTATTCTCGATAAATTTGGCAAACGTAAAATGTTATTAATCAGTAGTATCCTGTTTGCGATGACGATGATTTTTTATTTATTTGTAGACTCTTTTATGACAATGCTAGTACTTCGTTTTATTCACGGACTATCATTTGCGATTGTTACAACCGTAACATCTGCAATTGCTGCAGATATTGTTCCAGCTAAAAGGCGTGGAGAAGGACTTGGATATTTTACAATGGCAATGAATTTAGCAGTTGTCTTTGGTCCCTTTATAGGTCTTACAGTAATCCAGTTTACTTCGTATTATAACTTATTTATTATGCTTAACCTGTTTACGGTTTTAAGTGTGATCTCTAGCTTTTTCGTTCAAGCGAAAGAGGTAAAACCTACCGATCAGCCAAAAGGCACTTCATTTAAGTGGAAGGAATTACTTGAGAAAGAAGCAGTCTCTATTTCATTTATCGGCTTGCTGATTGCTTTTGCTTATGCAAGTATTGTTTCCTTTATCTCTGTTTATGCTAATGCACGTGGATTAGATCATGTATCCAATTACTTCTTTGTTGTGTTTGCAGTAACGATGCTTTTATCAAGACCTTATTTAGGAAAACAGTTCGATCTTCGAGGACCAAAGCCGATCATTATTCCTTGTATGGTTTTATTTTCTTTTGGGTTATTCATGTTAAGCTTTTCTAATCATGCGATAACGTTTTTGATCGCTGCTGCTGTGATCGGTGTCGGTTATGGTTCATTGTTACCATTTTTCTTAACGATAGCAGTTTCGAATGTGAAAATGCATCGAAGCGGCCATGCTACTGCAACGTTTTATACATTATATGATACAGGGATAGCCCTAGGCTCCTTTGTTTTAGGGGTGATCATTAATTATACTAGCTTTTCACAAATGTTTATCTTTCTTACCGTTTTTGTGCTCATGATTTTATTATTATTTACTTTTTTAAATAGACATTATAATAATGATTAACTTCGATTGATTTTATTCTCCCTTCATTGAAATTTCGAGAAATTTGTCGATATAAAGCATAGGAGGGGGAGTACAACATGAAAAAAATGCAAAGTATCTCAGTAAAGTTAATCGCATTAATTACAGTAATTACAGCAGTTACCGGTATCGTCATCGGTATCTTCAGTTATCAAGTAGCCAAAGATCAACTTCTAGAATCAGGAGAAAGTGAATTACAGAAAATTACGGATGGTGCATACACTGTTCTAGAGTTTTTGAATGAAGAAGTGGAAGCAGGAGATTTAACAGAAGCAGAAGCGAAAGATAAAGCAAGAGAAATATTAAATGGACCTGTTAATGAAAATAATGAGTATGATTATACACAGACAAATTTTGTTTATAAAGATCGTGGTTATGTACTTGCTTATGATCAAGATTTAGTATTGCAACTTCACCCTAGTAAAATTGGGGGAGAACCAGCTGATGAATTAAACAGGAATAATCGCGCTCGTTTGATAGCGGCAGGAGCAAATAGTGATCCTTCAAATCGATTTGCAGAATATAATGACGAACAACCAGACGGTAGCTATCGTAATAAGACCGCTTATATGAGGTATTTTGAACCATGGGACTGGACAGTTGGTGTTGCGGTATTTCAAGATGAGTTATATGAAGGGTTAAATGTATTACAATTTGTTATTTTCGCAATTACAATAATAATTATTATAACAAGCTCTATATTGTTTTATTTTTTAACAAGAAAGAAATTAAAGTTATTAAAAGAAGTAACGTCACAAGCAACCAATATTGCAAATGGAAACATTAGTGAATCTGATTTACCAGAATCAACAGATGAAATTGGGATATTAGCTCGTTCCTTTAATCAAATGTCTACAGAGTTGAGGAACCTTGTTACAAATGTTCAGAAATCTAGCGATCAGTTATTAGATTCAGCAACTGATTTATCAGCTATTTCGGAAGAAACGTCGGCAAGTAGTGAAGAAGTTGGTGATGCGATGAACGAAATCTCAAAAGGTACACAAGAACAAGCGAATGATCTAGAAGATATCCACTATCGCGTAGAGAAGTTAACAGAAGCCATTCATCAGATGAGGAAACAAACCGAAAAAATGGACGACATCTCACATAAAACAGAATCTTTATCAAATGAAGGTATTGATATTGTTGCAAAGCTTCAGGAATCAAACCAACATTCAGTCACTAGAGCGAATGAAATTTCGAATGACATTCGTCAATTACATCAAAAAGTTCAAAACATAACAGAGGTTATGGATACGATTGAGCATGTAGCGGAAGAAACGAATCTTCTAGCTTTAAATGCAAGTATTGAAGCAGCTAGAGCTGGTGAATATGGAAAAGGATTTGCTGTCGTAGCAGATGAGATTCGTAAGCTTGCAGAACAATCTAAAGAGGGGACACATAATGTCCAAAATGTTGTGTCAACCATTGTGTCAGAAACAGAAAAAACGGTAAAAGCTGTAGAAGAGAATCGTATGTTATCAGAGGGACTAAATAATGATGTGAAGCTGACGGAAACAAGGTTTATGGATATGCAACAAGCAGTAAAGGACATTGTTAAAGCTATTACTAAGGTGAAAGAAGAAATAGGTGGAATTTCAACAGAAGCAGAGAAAATGAATGAAAATGTAGAGAGTATCTCAAGTGTGTCTCAAGAAACAGCAGCATCAATTGAAGAAATTACTTCTACCATAGATGAACAAATAAATGCTATCAGTAATGTTGCAAGCTCAGCAGAAACTTTAACAAGCTTGAATCAGGATTTAAGAGATTTAATTGATAAATACAAACTATCCTAACCATGTGTACTTCACATAATGGTTGAAGCTCCCTGTTTCTTCAATTAAAATATAGAGAAGACAGGGAGATATTTAGTAGCAGCCTTTGCTTTCCTTTTTTATCACGTTACTATACGTCTGTAAGATCCCCGCTTCAAGATTGAGGTAACACAAGAAAGCTAAGTGAGGAATAACAGACGCTAAAAACCTGATAAGTCTCCCTTAATAAACGGATTTTTGAATGTGGAATCATAACAGGAGGTTTTTAAACTTGGCAGGTATTAAATATGAGATTATAGAACAAGTGACTGTCCTTTCTGAATCACCAAAGGGATGGCGTAAAGAAGTTAATCTTATTAGCTGGAATGATCGTGAGCCAAAATACGATATTCGTGATTGGTCACCAGATCACGAAAAAATGGGAAAAGGTGTAACCCTTACCTCAGAGGAATGGCAAGCATTAAAAGCATTTGTTCAAGGTTAATGAGTGTAAACCCGGTATCCATAATGAGGAGCCGGGTTTTTAATTTTACGAAAATTCATTCTTGCCGGTTATAGGGTGTGTTCCAAAGTGCTTGATAGCTTAAGTTTGCTTGATATGTAGTGTACCTTTGTCTCCGAGAGGTTCTTTCGAAAAAAGTAAATAGTAATTTGATTCTCTATTGAACCTGCTACATATAAAACTCTTTTCCTTTTTATGAATTTTTTATAGTATTTGATAAATTCTCAAGTCAGGCGATGTGACAGTCATCAGAACCCGTAATAGATTGGAAGAAAGCTAAATTTTATTAAAAAAGTTTGTCAGATTTTCTTACAAAAGTCATGACGATTTATTTCGGCCTATTGTAGGATTGTTAATAACAAAAGATGTTAAATAAAGTTACATGGAAAAGGGGAAATGAAGAATGGCAACAATTGCTCCAGAGAAAACAGTGGACACTGTCTCACAACTAGAAACGATTAAAGAAGAAATCAAAACAAAACATGTAGAATTACTACATTTACAATTCGTTGATATCGAAGGAACATTAAAACAAGTGACGGTAACAGCAGAACAATTAGATGATGTTGTCGAAGGAAAAACAATGTTCGACGGTTCATCTATCACAGGGTTTACACCGATTAATAAATCAGACTTATATTTATTACCGGATCTAAACTCATTCGCAGTATTACCGTGGACAGAAGAATCAGATTACTCAGAAGCGCGTTTTTTATGCAGTGTTACAAACCCTGATGGTTCTTTGTTCGAAGGAGACCCGCGAAATATTCTAAAAAAAACAATAGATAAAGCAAAAGAAAAAGGTTTTTCAGTTAACGTAGGGCCAGAATTGGAGTTCTTTTTATTTGAAGCAGATGAAAAAGGTCAGCCAACTCAACAAGTACATGACCAAGGTGGATATTTCGAACCAGCACCGTACGATTTAGGTGAACGCGTTCGTTTGGAAATCTATAAAACATTGAAAAAAATGGGCTTTACTATTGAAGCTTCTCACCATGAGGTTGCGCAAGGGCAGCACGAGATCAACTTTAAATTCGATGATGCATTAACAACTGCAGATAATGCTACTACATTTAAATGGGTTGTAAAAACTGTAGCACAGCAATTCGGTTTACGTGCTACATTCATGCCGAAACCGGTATTTGGTGAAAATGGCAACGGAATGCACGTGAATATGTCTCTATTCGATGAAAAAGCAGGAAAAAATGCTTTCTATGATGAATCTGATTCTCGTGAACTATCAGCAACCGCATATTCATTTATCGCGGGGTTGTTGCACCACGTACCATCATTTGTTGCATTTACAAATCCGCTAGTAAATTCTTATAAACGTCTAGTACCAGGTTATGAAGCGCCTTGTTACATCGCATGGTCTGCGTCCAACCGTTCTGCATTAGTTCGTATTCCAGCTACTCGCGGTGCAGGAACTCGTGTCGAAATTCGTTGTCCAGATCCAAGTGCTAACCCTTACTACGCTTATGCTAGTATTGCAGCGGCTGGTATCGATGGTGTAGAAAAATCATTACAAGCACCTGTAGAAACAGTCGATGATATTTTTAGCATGAGTGATGAAGAACGTGAAGAGCGCGGTATTGAAAACTTACCAACAACATTAGGTGAGTCTATTCAAGCATTAAAAGCTGGTGCAATTGGGAAAAAAGTTCTTGGTGATTATGCGTTAAATGAATACTTATCATTGAAACAAGATGAGTGGGATAGTTATCGTATCGCGGTTACAGAATGGGAATTAGATCGATATCAAGCGAAATTTTAAACAAAGTAGTGAATAGTCTGAATTCCAATCGGATTCAGACTATTTTTTTGAATAAAACAATATGTGCGGTTACAATTAATGTAAGAGAGGGGAATCAAGATGGATCCTTTAGATGTAATGATGCATGTAGATAAAGTGAAACCTTATTTCCAAGCAATTTTCAGTGCGGATAGTCATGAAGTGACTGGTTATGAAGTGTTAGGTAGATTGGAAATAGATAATCAAGTTATTCCTTTAGGTTCATTTTTCCATGATACGAATGTGCCGGATGATTTCAAAATGGAAATCGATCAAAAGGTTCAAGACAAGGCATTAAGACAGTATGTTGAGCAAGGAATGGAAGAGCATTTGTATTTGAATGTGCATGCGAATTATTTTCTCTTAGATAAAGAAGATCAGTTTCTAAATCATCTATTAAAGTATCAGGAAAAAGGTCTTGATCTTTCCAAAATTGTAATCGAAATCACCGAACATCAATTTCGTGGAGATATTGAGCTGGTGATACATACATTCAAATATTTAAAAACGATGGGGGTGAAAGTAGCCATTGATGATCTGGGAACAGGAGCAAGTAATTTAGATCGGATTAACCTCATGGAACCTGATATTTTAAAAGTTGATTTGCAAGCACTTCAAAGTGAATCAAATTCTAATGGTTTTCATGGCATCATTTATTCCTTATCATTACTTGCACGTAAGCTTGGAGCCGAATTATTATTTGACGGTATTACGTCCAATTACCACTTTCATTATGCATGGAGGAACAATGGTCGATTTTACCAAGGGAGCTTTCTCGCCGAAACGTCGGTTGCTTTCGTAGCAAAAGACGTATTGAAAGAACGTTTTCGTCAAAATATTCAACAGTTTATTGAGGTGGAAAGATCCAAACTGACTACTAAATACCAGCTGACAGCCACACTAAATCAACAGGTTCAAGAAAAATGGCAGCTAGTGAAGAAGAATAAGAGTTTAGATGAACAAGTTGATAGTCTTGCAAAAGAAATGGAACATATCTTTTTTCGAATTTATGTAACTGATGAAGATGGGTTTCAAAAAACCGTTAACTTTGTTCATATGGATCAAGGTTGGGTATGGGATGAGACGATAAAAGGGAAAAATTGGAGTTGGCGTCCGTATTTTATCGAAAATGTTATTCGCATGAAAGAGGAACAATCTGGGATTCTTTCTGATCTGTACAATGATATTGAAACAGGTGATAGGATTCGTACTTTCTCCTATCCGTTAGCTGATTCCTTATATTTATTTATGGATATTTCGCCGATGTATATGGATGAGAACGAAGATTTGTTGTGGTAATGAAAGGAGAAAACTGATTGATATCAAAACAGGCAATGATAATCGTTAATCCTAGTTCTGGTGAAGAAAAGAGTACTGTATTTATAGATGATACAGAAAATATGCTAATTACAATGGGATACCATGTCACAGTGAAAGAAACTAAGAATGAAAATGATGCGGAAAATTTTGCTGCAGAAGCATGTAAAAAAATGATGGACATCATCTCGGTAATGGGTGGAGATGGAACGGTAAATGAAGTATTAAGTGGTATTGCAGAGAAAGAATACCGACCAGTAATACATATAATTCCATTGGGTACCGTAAATAACTTTGCTAAAGCTCTTGATATCCCCTTAAAGCCAAAAGAGGCAATACAAGTGTTAGAAAATCCTGTCGAAAGATTAACGGACATTGGTAAAATTAATAACACTTATTTTATGAACCTTGTTAATTTAGGGGCAATTGCAGAAGCAACTTATGAAGTTACTTCAGAGCAAAAATCCAAGCTTGGTTCACTTGCATACTTCATTGAGGGTGTGAAGCAATATACTAAACAAGACACATTTACTGTCACAGTAGAATATGAAAATGAACTGAAGCAGTTAGAAGCGATGCTTGTTCTTATTACAGTCACCGATACTGTAGCTGGCTTGCAACATGTAATGAAAGAAGTGAAAGCAGATGATGGCTACTTGCATGTATATGCGATTAAAGAGATCTCGGGTTTTGATAGTGTTTCGATGCTTTCAAATTTATGGAATGGAATGCTTAAGGATCATGAACAGGTAGCTTATTGGAAGGCTAAATCTATCAAGATTGATGCAAATCCTAAAAAGGTAACTAATATAGATGGGGATGAAGGTCATGCCACCCCTCTGTCTTTGTCAATTCTAGAGAAACACATAAAAGTATTATTTCAAAAGAGCTAAACAGATTGGATTTAGAATTACCATTGACCTCCATCTACATGGAGGTTTTTGTTTGGGGAAGATGGTATATATTTTATTGAAGAGCAGACTATTCTTAATATGAAACGGATTGCAAAAAAGTGATAATAGGATAAAAAAGTGATATTAATTTTTTGGATACATAATAAGAATCGACTTTTCTCAACTATTCAGTTTGGAGGACAAAAAATGACTATTGTAGGAAAAATGAAAGCGTTTTATATTTTATCTAAGCCGTTACAGGATGTGACGAGATTAAATAGGTGGGGGTGAATAACTCATCACAATTTCACTAAAGAGTTGATTATTAATTCATGATGAAAAAGGGGAGGAATTAGAATTGAAAATGAAAAAGAGTCTGTTATTGTTATTATTTAGTTTATTACTTAGTTCCATATTAGTCGCGTGTAGTGACGATAGTGATACTAGTAGTTCTACAGATGAGGGCGGGGACGATGCGTCATCTGAAACCAACTCAGGTGATGGATCTGAAGATGCATATGACATCTCCATTATGACGACATCGCATTCACCAGAACCACCTGGTAATGATAGTCCTGTTGTAGAAGCAATTGGAGAATTCACAAACACAAATTTAGATATTACGTTTGTTCCAAATAGTAATTATGATGAACGTTTTAATATCACACTTGCATCTGGAGATCTTCCTTCATTAATTTTAACGGGAAAAACATCAAGTTTTATAAATGCTGTTCATGACGGTGCATTTTGGGATTTAACAGATTATCTTGATGATTATGAAAATTTAAGTCAAATGAATGATATTGTGCTAAATAACATATCTATTGACGGAAAGATTTATGGTATTTATCGTTCCAGACCATTAGGACGTATGGGAGTTACAATTAGACAAGATTGGCTCGACAATTTAGGACTGGAAACACCAACTACAATTGACGAATTTTATGATGTGATGTATGCCTTTACACATGATGATCCTGATGGTAACGGTCAGGACGATACACTTGGTACGATTGTATCAGAATATGAGGGACCTTGGGATATCATGCAAACATGGTTTGGTGTTCCAAATAAATGGGGAGTTGCAGATGACGGTACACTCTATCCACACTTCCAGGACCCTAACTATCGAGAAGCCTTAGATTTCTTTAAAAAAATGTATGATGAAGGATTAGTAAATGAAGATTTTGCAGTAATGGATCCTGCCAAGTGGCATGACGCTTTTGTGAATGGAGAAGCAGGAATCATTGTCGATGTGGTAGATGCTGCAAGCAGAAACCAAGATCAAATGATAGATGCAGATCCATCATTAGAAGGGACGGTAGATGTATTTGGTGCTGTTGAAGGACCAAATGGTTTATATAATCTACCTACTTCCGGATATAGCATGATGTATGCCATTTCTAAGCAGGCTGTTGAAACGGAAGAAGAGCTGCATAAAGTATTACAATTTATGGATGATATGAGTTCGGAAGAAGGTCAGACACTAGCGTTCAATGGAATTGAAGGTAGACATTATGAGATGGAAGATGGTGTATATACACCAACCACTGATCAGTCGTTGATTTATGAACATGAAGACACGAACCAATTGCTAACCTTTGTCCCAGAAGATCGATATTTAGAAAAGCCACTGCAAGAACTGGAAGAAAAAGAAGAGGAAGTATTAGAAACGAATGAGGAGATAGTTGTCGGAAACCCTGCAGAACCTTTTGTTTCTGAAATATATAGTCGACAAGGCGAACAACTGGATAACATTATTTTAGATGCAAAAATTCAATATATTGTTGGTCAGATAGATGAAGCAGGACTAGATGAAGCAGAAGAATTGTGGATGAACTCTGGTGGTAAAGAATATATCGAAGAAATAAATGAATTATACCAAGCAACACAATAATTTCTTATAATGTTGGGTTGGATATCTGTTATCTATGCTTGATAGCGTAAATAACAGATATCCGCTTATTCAGGGGGGAAACCATTGACACAACTGAGTATGAAGTCTAAAAAAGCAAAAAACGATGTCGTTGTCTCGACAAGTCAATTAACGAATATGCAAAGAATATTGCGTGATAAATGGCTGTATTTTTTATTGATTCCAGGTGCTTTATATTTTATTCTATTTAAATATTTACCAATGTGGGGAGTATTGATGGCCTTCCAAGACTATTCACCATTTAGAGGTTTTTGGTCTAGTGATTGGGTTGGATTTGATCATTTTATCAATTTCTTTCAAAACCCTGATTTTATCCGATTGTTACGCAACACATTAATCTTAGCCTTTTATGATTTAATATTCTTTTTTCCGGCTCCGATTATCGTCGCGTTATTATTAAATGAAGTAAGAATGCAATTTTTCAAACGTACGATTCAGACATTGGTTTATGTACCACACTTTATGTCATGGGTTATCATCGCTAGTATAACGTATGTATTTTTGACAACTAGTGGTGGTGCAGTGAACGCAGTGGTAGAATTTTTTACCGGTGAGAAAATTAACTTTCTTTCGAGTCCAGACTGGTTTCGGCCCATGATTATCGCACAAGTTATTTGGAAAGAAACAGGCTGGGGAACGGTTATCTTTTTAGCTGCATTAGCAAGTGTTAGTGCTGAACAATATGAGGCAGCAATTATGGATGGTGCAGGACGGTTCAGAAGAATGTGGCACGTTACATTACCAGCATTAAGAAGTACCATTGTGATTTTATTAATATTACGATTAGGGAATTTTTTAGATCAAGGTTTCCAGCAAATCTACTTAATGACCAATTCATTAAACAGAGATGTTGCAGATGTATTTGACACGTATGTTTATTTTGTAGGGATAACCCAAGGTATGTTTAGTTATAGTACAGCAGTTGGTTTATTTAAAGCAGTTGTTGGTATTATCCTGATATATGGTGCCGATTATTTTGCCAAGAAAATGGGGCAAACAGGTCTATTCTAATAGAAGTGTTAATCAAAGGGGGAAGCTCACATGCACAAGATGCACAACACGCCATTAGGACGTGTATTTGATGTGTTTAACCATATCGTATTAATTTTAATGGGGTTAGTAACATTTATACCATTTGTTTATGTAATCGCAGCATCATTTGCTACAGAAGCAGAAATAGCAGCCAGACCTTTTTTTCTAGTACCTGAAACGATTACTACTGCGGCGTATGATTATATATTTTCGACCAATACATTTGTTCGCAGTATCGGTGTTTCTGTCCTCGTCACTATATTAGGTACATTAGTAAGTTTATTATTAACGATGTCTATGGCTTATCCAATATCCAGGAAAAATTTGTTAGGGCGAAATATCATCTTAAACTTGGTTGTATTTACGATGGTATTTAATGGTGGTATGATTCCAACCTATATCGTTGTTCGAAGTTTAGGATTATTAGATTCCTTATGGGCATTAATATTACCAGTCGCAATCAATCCATTCTATCTGATCATTGTCAAAAGTTTCTTTCAAAACCTCCCAACTGAATTGGAAGAGGCAGCACGTATTGATGGCTGTTCAGATATGGGTGTGTTTTGGAGAATAGTCATTCCACTGTCAAAGCCAGTAATCGCAACATTTACGCTGTTCTATGCGGTATTTTACTGGAATGATTTCTTTAATGCATTACTATATATTAGTGATAGTGCAAAATGGCCAGTGCAATTATTATTACAACAATTAATAATGGTCGCCAATGTAGATTTTGGTACAATGGATACGATGCTCACCGATCCACCTGAAGAGTCTTTAAAAATGGCTGTAGTAGTAGTAGCAACACTCCCGATTCTTGTATTCTATCCATTTTTACAAAAACATTTTGCGAAAGGAATCTTACTAGGATCTGTGAAAGGATAATCTAGTTCTATATTCCTTAATTGTTCTTCACTGCATGATAACGCTTACAAAATGTGGTATGCTTATATGAATAAGAGGTGAGCGTAAATGAATTTTTGGACAAAGATTAGAAATTGGGTTGATAATCGGTGGAGCAGTAAATATTTTCGCAGAAGTTTTTTAATGATTCTTTTTATCACGTCCATACCAGGTATTGTTTCCGCTATTGGAATTTATACTTTCGGATTATATTCGACTGAAGAAGAATTACGAAAAATCCATGTGGAGGAAATTAATGATCGAGCCCAGAACATTGATGATCAATTTAACTATCTAGAGGAATCTTTAAGCTATTGGGCATTTGAACCGATTTTTAATTCGCAGTTAATAAATATGGATTATGTCAGCGAATTTCAGAAAACTAGAGACTTAAAGCAAAAATTGCTGATATTACAAGGGAGTCATCCACTAATTGATGAAGTAGAGCTGTTTGTAAACGGTCGAGAACCGATATTATTATCACCATACTTAAGTTTTATCCAGGATAATAGTATTGAAGATGCTTACCAATCATTACTTTTGGGTAGGCAGAATGTCACCTGGGACCAAGAAGACCCATTTACTGAAAATACCAAGTATACCAAAGATATTGTACTAACACACCAAATTCCAGGTGTTGTTAATCATCCATTTGGTGCTATTATAGTTAAAATTGATAAACAGAAGTTGGCTTCATTAATCGAAACTTTAACTCCATATAGCGACGGATTTACAATGCTATTTAATCAGGAAAATGAAGTGCTACTATCTACGGCAAACAGTAATCACAAGGATTTAGCGAATGTTTTATCAAATGAACTTAACAAAAACCAAAATGGTAGTAGTTCCTTTCAATTAGACTGGGAGGATGAAACTTTTTCTGTGTCATCCGGTCAGTTTGATCGAATTGGCTCAACATGGACTTATGTTTCGGCGGCCCCAATATCTGCTATTACATCACCTATCGTTACCATATCGAAAGTGATCATGGTCGCTAGCTTGTCGATATTAATTTTAGCATTTTTGATGACTTGGTTTGCATCTAATCGATTATATAAGCCGGTTCGTAATTTGGTCAATACACTTACAACACCAGATAAACAGAGGGTAAAAGATAAAAGAGATGAGTTTAAACAAATTCATGAGCAGTTTCATGCTTTGACAGATGAAAGGCGCCATTTAGAAAAAAGATTATCAGAACAAATACCACAACTAAGACAAAATTTTTTAGTTCAATTAACCAAGGGATACTTATACGATTATAGCGAAGGCTCTTTAAGGCAAAGAATGGAGAAATATGGTTGGAGTGTGAAGGATCATACTTTTGTCCTTTTAGATATTCAGCTTACAGGGATGTATGACTCAGATAAAATAAATGAAGAAGATGACAGCTTGCTAACATTCGCTATGGCTAATATTGCAGAAGATATTACCAAAGAACAGTTTCAACAATACACGATTTTAAATAATTATGACCTTTCAGCGGGAATCTTTTTAATCGTTCCCAATAATAAAGAGAGTTTACCGACATCGTTGCATGTGTTAGCAGAAAAAATTACAGAAGCTATAAATAAAGTTTTAGCTTTGAAGGCGACGATAACGATTAGTTCTAAAACAGAGCAAGTGAAACAAATCAGTCATTTGTTTGAGGAAATAGGGCGTGGAAAAAGATATCGAGAGTTTGAAAATCAAAATCAAATTATCCATTTAAATGATTTGCAAGAAAGAGAATATAAGAAGAAATTGTACTATCCGTTCGAATTGGAAAAGGAGATCATTCAATGTGTAAGAAGAGGTCGTACGAAGGAAGCTGAAGCGTTCATTCGTCAATTTTTCAATTATTTAGTTGAGAACGGTAATAAAGAATTGAATGTGCAAGCAAGTAATATGCAATTATATAGTACGATTCAACATGAAATATTACATTCTGGAATTGATCCTACTGTACTCTATAATGGCCGAAATATGTATGAAGAACTAGCACAAATAAGAGAAAGAGAATGGATTGTAAGATGGTTAGTAGATAAGGTGATACAACCATATGTGGATTTTGTAGAGAATAATATGAATATTGAAATGAAACAGCTGGTAGATGAAGTTGCATTATATATACATGAACATTACATGGAAGATATCTCTTTAGAAAGTTGTGCGGATCAAGTTGATACAAATGCATATACATTAAGTAAAGCATTTAAGAAAGTACTAGGTATTAATTTTATTGACTATTTAACAACAGTACGACTTGATCAAGCGAAGGAAGTATTACTGAATTCAAACTTGAAAATTAGTGAAATAGCAGAAAGTGTTGGATATCGCCATAGTTATTTTAATCGTATTTTTAAAAAACATGTAGGTGTACCTCCAAGTCAGTATAGAAAAATAAAATCAAATAGCTCTTAAATATATAGAGGGGGAATAAATTTGAGTCAGCTATCATGGAACCAATTTAAAAATCCAGGATCTGAGTATTCGCCAATGCCATTTTGGTTCTGGAATGATCAATTATCCAAAACCGAACTAAAAAAGCAAATACACGATTTTAAAGAAAAAGGTGTGGAAGGGTTTGTACTTCATCCACGGATAGGCATACCAGATAATTTGGAATATTTATCAGATGCATTTATGGAATTTGTGAAATTTGCTGTTATAGAAGCAGGTAAATTAGGTATGCATGTTATTTTATACGATGAAGCGATGTATCCATCAGGTGCAGCTAATGGTAAAGTGGTAGAAAGAAATCCAAATTTTGCAAGCCGAGGCTTAAAAGCTTTTGAACAACAGCTGACATTTCAAAATAATAAATTTACAATCAAAAGATCAGACCGGTTAGTAGCTTTATTTTTAGTACGTAAAATAGAGCAAGTGATTGATAGTAAAGAAATTTATTGTCAGTATCCATTAAATGTGGAAATTGTAGAACAGAAACATGTTGAGAATAAGCTAGAGTTTACTTTACGTGATGAGCTTGTTGATCAGTTTTTCCAAAGTAACAATCGTAACATAGATGAATGGATGTTAGTTGCACTTGTTGAAATGGAGTCAGAGGGTACGATAAGAGGGGTTCATGAAGGTCAAGATGACGGTGAAATTCATGCTCCAAGGTCAGCCGATTTGTTAAATCCAGAAGCTGTTAGAATGTTTATTGATATTACTCATGAGCGTTACAAAGAAGTGGTAGGAAACTATTTTGGTACTACTGTATTTGCGATGTTTACCGATGAACCAGATATGCTGGGGAGAAATGCTCAGAAAGGATTAATACCATGGACATCTGGTTTTGAAAATAATTTCTTCGCCGAAGGTTTTCATATCGAGGACTTACTAGCATTATTTTTTGAGCTAGATAAAAAGGCAGAAGAAGTGGAAGAAGGGTATAAACGTGCGCTTCATAAAAGACTGCTCGATAGTTATTACCGTCCTATTAGTGAATGGTGTGAGCAAAATAATCTGTCATTGACTGGTCATCCAGCTGCAAGTGATGACATTGGTTTGTTAAAATCATTCCATATACCAGGGCAGGATGTAGTTTGGAGGTGGGCAGCTCCTGAAGATGAGAAGGGAATACAAGGCACTCATTCCACTGCAGGAAAATGTGGTGCAGATATTGCGAGACATTATCGTCGCCGAAGAAATATAAATGAATTTTTAGGTGTTTGTGGCGTAGATAATAATTGGAATTTGTCTGCAGCTGATATGAAATGGTATATAGACTGGTTAGCGGTTCGGGGTGTTAATTTGTTTTGCCCACATGCTTTTTATTATTCGATAGAAGGTCAGCATAGAAGTCATGAACGACCGCCAGATGTGGGACCTAATAATGTTTGGTGGCCATATTATCAATATTTTAGCACCTACATGAAGAGGTTAAGCTGGCTGATGACAGATAGTGTTAATCAAGCTGAAGTTGCCATACTAACGAAAGATGACTATTTGCCGTGGAAAGCAGCAAAAGAATTATTTCAAAACCAGATTGAATTTAATTATGTAAATGAAAAATTATTTGTGGATGAATCAGTTGAAGTAAGTGACAGTTTAAAGATTGCCAATCAGTATTATAAGGTTGTTATATTAGACCAGATAGCTTGGGGAAAATATCATCCTAAAGTAAGGGATACATTATTGGAATGGGTTAATCAAGGCGGAGAACTTATTAGAGTTGGCAGAGAAGCTGAAGTGGACGGTATCACTCAGCTAGATCACTCAGCTGAAATGATAGAGCATATTAAACGTTATCAAACGGTCCAATTGGACGAATACTATCCTGATATCAGAGTGAGTCTAGTAGAAAAACAAGGAATTTATTTCTATCTAATAGTCAATGAAGGTGAAGAACAATTTAAAGGTACAGTTGGATTGAAAGAAGAAGGTGGAACTGCAATATGGGACCCGTGGACTGGAAAACAAAAAGAAGCGTATTTTCAAAATGAGCAGCTATATTTAGAGTTAGAAAGAAGATCTTCGCTTATCATTGCAGTGGACCCTAATATTTCAATTGTAAAAAAAGCTTTAGACAGAGAAACAAGGCTGAGTTCATTATCTATTAAATGGGATCCCGAAAAAACACCGAAAAAGTCAAATTATCTCCAGTGGTCAAAGGATAAATTAGTCAGTTGGACTACAGTCGATAAGCTCCGTCATTATTCTGGGACAATAAGTTACTATTTCGAGTTTGATTTAAAAAAAGATATTTTTCCGATAGCGGATGCAATCCTTGACTTAGGTGAAGTTTATGAAATAGCGGAAATTATTTTCAATGATCATTTTACGGATGTACAATTTTGGGCTCCTTATCAGATGAGCATTCCAATACATGCTTTAAAAGAAGGGACCAACCAATTAGAAGTAAGAGTAACAAACAACAGTGCAAATCAAATGGATCAATTAGCATTACCATCTGGATTACTTGGTCCTATACAATTAATCATAGAACATACTTAAAAGTTGGTGATCAAATGAATAGTGATAGCTGGATAGGGAAATTTTATCAATTTGGTGAAGCAGTACTTTTTTTATTATATGTCAATTTTTTGTGGATCGTCTTTTCCTGTATCGGGCTGATTTTATTAGGTTTAGGTCCGAGTACGGTAGCCATGTTTACCGTGTTTCGTAAATGGGTGATGGGGGATCAAGGCTACCATATTGGGAAGTTATTTTGGCAAACATATCGAAAAGAATTCCTAAGAGCCAATGGCATAACATGGATTACCGGTTTGTTTGGTTTAATGCTGTTAACGAATTTACAGTATTTCTCGTTACCAGATCCCATGTGGAATCTGATAATAAAAGGTGTGTTTCTATTTTTTGCATTTCTATTTTTCATAATGGTAGTGTACTTATTACCTTTATATGTCCATTATCAAAATAGTTTTCAACAATATTTCAAGAATGCCTTTATAATTGCCATTTATCAACCTTTAAGGACGATCTATGCTTTAGCGGCACTATTTACATTGTATTATGTACTTGCAACATTTCCGGTCTTTATCTTTTTATTTGGCGGGAGTTTAACGAGTATGGTCGTCATGTATATTACGTATGTTACGTTTGTGAAGATTGAACATAAACAAAAAATGATAGAAGAACAACTGGAAGCAGAAATGAAAACAAAGAAAAGGGAATGGAGTTATGAATAAAACTAGTATTTACCTAGCAAGTGATTCTACCTGTCAGATGTATCCAAAACAAGATTATCCTCAAGCAGGATGGGGACAGTTTCTTGGTCTGTATTTGAAGGGATATGATATCCATAATCATGCTATTGGTGGAAGAAGCTCCAAGACTTTTATAGAAGAAGGAAGACTGGATGAAATATTAGTAGAAATAAGGGAGAAGGATTATTTGTTTATTCAGATGGGGCATAATGATTCTACTAAAGAAAAACCTGCTAGGTATACAGAGCCTTATCAAGAATACAAGCATTTTCTTCGTCAGTATATAGAAGGAGCAAGAGCTAAGCGAGCTATACCGTTACTGTTGACACCTGTAACTAGGTTACATTACGTCAAGGGAGAATTTTTGCAGGATTTCGGTGATTATTGTAATGCTATGAAAGAAGTAGCAGCTGAAGAAAATGTAGCTTTAATAGATTTAATGAATCTTAGCAATGCTCATATACAGTCCATTGGCTATCAAGCTGCCAAAGCATATTTTATGATTGCACATAATGGAGAAGATCACACGCACTTTACAGAAAAAGGTGCCGATCAAATGGCTAAAATCATAGCGCTTCAATTCGAAGCTTTAGTTGATAATAAAAAATAAGTATCTTGAATACAAAAATGGTATAAATCGTTTCTTGTTATAAAACAGATTTATACCATTTTTTGATTAAATAATAGAGATAGTCCAATGCACAAAATACATAAACACGATCCACCGGTAAATTCGGATTGGGTGCAGACATTTGTTCCGCTATTTGTGATAAAAGTGGTTTTTTTTAGGATGCGGTGGACATCTATTCCGCTATTCATTGAAAAAAGTACTAATTTTCATCGAAAGTACCTGAATAAGGGATTAAATGTCCACCAACATCGAAAAAAGGATGTTATTCCGTCAAATAACGCACTAAATGTCCGGGTAACCAAACGTTAGCACATAAGACAAAATTTTCAGTAGTTTTTAACCTCTGAGTCATATTCTACTCCTACACCTGAAATTTCTTCATCATTTCTTGTAATTCTTCAGAAAGCTGTTTTAGCTCATCAGAAGTAGTAACAAGTGATTCACTTACTTTTAATTGCTCTTCTGTAGTGGCAGAAACTTCTTCACTAATCGCAGAAGACTGTTGTGCTGTTGCACTTACTTGGTGAATGGTTGAAGTTAATACTTCCTGTGAATCTCTTAATTGCTGGATAGATTGAGTAACCTGCTGAATCTTACCAGTAAACGCACCCATACTTTCTCCGACACCATTTAGAATTATCTGTGTATCTTCTGCTTGTGTTACTTGTTCTTTAAAACGAGGTGTAGCTTCTTCTAAAACTTCTAACGTTTCATTTACTTCATTCACGATACCTGTCGTAATTTCTTCCACCTTATCAATTGAATCTTTAGATTGAGTTGAAAGTTTTCTGATTTCGTCTGCAACCACTGCGAAGCCTTGACCAGCTTCACCAGCACGCGCAGCTTCAATAGCAGCATTGAGCGAAAGTAGATTCGTTTGCTGAGCTATGTTCGTGAGCATTTCCATTACTTGATTGATTTGCTCTGTACTTTCTTTTAAAGTATCTACTTTTTCGACTAGTGCATTTGTCATTTGCTCGCCATCTTTTGTTTTGCTTACTAACTCGTTCATTTTTTCTAAACCTTCATGACTTCGCTCTAGCACTTCTACCGCATGATTTTCCATTTCACTATTATTTTCGAAGACATTTTCCACTTCATCGTGTATGTTGGATGCTAAAGAATTACCTTTTTCAGCTTCATCTGTTAAGCCTGTAGCACCACTGGCAATTTCTTCTGATGCAGCAGCTACTTCTTTAGCTGATTGAGATTGCATTTGGGAAATATCAGTTAATTCAATAGCAGCATGTAATACTTTGTTTGCAGATTCTCTTGTTTGATGCATCATTCCGGAAATATTTTCAAGCATTTTATTAAAGCTTTCTGCCAGTTCTCCTATTTCATCCTTGCGTGAGGTATGATTCGATCTCACAGTAAGATCACCTTTTTCTGCTGAAGCCATCAGACTAGAAACATCAGCAATTGGACGAGCAATTGTTTTCACTATTCCATTCGCAATGAAAAGAGAAATAATTAACGATAATAGGACAATACCTGCTGTTACATAAAAGATAATGGTTGTATCTTTTGTCAATTCTGCTTCAGGGACAGAGCCTACTAAATACCAATCTGTTACATCTGAATCATGTTGAAAAATGAGTTGCCCATCATCTTCGGTCATGTTCTCTTCCGAATCAACGGCGATTTGGTAAGCATATGGTTGCGTTATATCTTCAGGATCGAAAGAAAAGACGACTTCATTATCCCGATCTACCATGCTTACTAGGCCTTCTTCACCAAATCTAACATCCTGTAGAGCATCTTTAAATACGGCAGTATCTAATTCAACTATTAAAATATATTCAGTACCACTGATTCTTAATTTTTGTCCAAAAGCAACAGTAGGTTCTTCCGAGGTACCATTAACTCCTTGAGCAAGACCACCAATCCATGCAGTCGAACCTTCTGTTTCAACAGCACCCTGATACCAGTCAGAACTAAAAACGGATTCCTCAGGAAGTGTTTCCGAAGAAGAGATTAATCTTTCTTTTTCGGTATGTATGAGGTAGAGACTAACATTATTATCAATCATAGTAATTTGTGTTAGCGCATCATCAATCGTACTTTTTAAATTGAAATAATCAAAATTATTTGTTTCTTCATAGCGATCTAGCTCTGCTAATGTATTGCTGAAATTATCAGCCATTAAAATCTCTGTTACCCGATCTTTATATTGATTCATTAGATAATCGAGTTTATCCCCAGATTGGACAATTGTTTGCTCGGAAGCTTCTGTTACTTTATCTTTAATAATATTATTAGATATAAAATAAGAAGCAATCCCAACGATCAAAACACTGATAAGTACCGTTGCTAATATACTAATTAGTATTTTTGTACTGATCGAATCTTTTCTCGATACATTACTGTTTTGCAGTGCTTGTTGTGCGTCTTTAGCTTTCTTTTTTGGAATTTTTATTTTTAGTCTACTTGCGCCTTTTCCTATTTTTTTTGATGTGTTTAGCAATACTTGCTTTGTTTTCATGACAGCGCTTTTACTTCTGCGTATAAATTTGTTTGTCATAATCAAATCCTCCATACTTCTAGTATTTATTAGTAAGGGTTTTCATAATTGATGTAGGTAAATATTCTTGGTGGATAATTGGTATATAATCATTAAGGATTAGTTCAAATAGATTATAACATGTTTTCGTTCAATAAACGACAAGAAATAGCAAACTTTTTACCTTACCTTAAAATCAGGACTAAAGAACTAAATTCAACGCAAAAAAATAGGCTCTGTTCCATTCAAATGGAAAGCGCCTATTTTCGCACTATAGCGATAGTTTATTTGCAATGATCTCCGTCGCAAAAACTACCATGTTGAAGATTTAAATTTTCTAACTGATTATTTTCTTCTTCTGCTACTTTTTCTAATGCTTGCATAAATGTTTCAATAGGTTGAGCACCAGAAATAGCATATTTTTTGTTGATTACAAAAAATGGAACACCTGTTACACCTAATTGTTGTGCATCTGCTTCATCTTGCCTGACTAATTCGGCATGGATTGTTTCATCCTCTAAAATACGTTGAACTTCTTGTTGATCAAAACCAAGCTCATCCGTAATGGACTGAAGTGTTTGTTTATCACTGAGATCTTTTGATAAAGTGAAGTAATGATAAAGCATCATATCTATATATTCTGCCTCACGGTTCAGTGTGTGTGCATACTTGCTTAACCGATGTGCATCAAACGTGTTACCTGGTTTCATTGTGTCAAAAACAAAATCCAAACCGACAGCTTTAGCTTGTTCACCAATTTGTTGATTGGCTTCTTTTGCTTGTTCAATTGTCATATTGTATTTAGCTGCCAAAGATTCATGTATATTTTTCCCTGAATATTTAGCTGCATTTGGATCTAATTCAAAGCTTTTATATTGAATCGTAACATCTAAATTTTGTGGAAATCTTTCCAAAGCTTGCTCTAATCTTGTTTTACCAATATAACAAAATGGACAAACAAAATCGGACCATATTTCAATTTGCATAAAAACACCTCTCTTAAGCTTCTATCCTATTCTGACATAAATACATCTGTCAAAGAAAGCATTTTGCTTAAGAAGGTGTTTACTTGTTACACAGCGCTGTCGGTTTATAAGAATCCCCTTTGTTTATTTGTCTGGCTTATCTTTCTCTGTGTTATCTTCGTCAGTTATTTCTTCAATTTCCAACCTTATCGCTAATCGATTCCTCTTTTTTCATATGTACCTATGTCTAATTAATGACATAGTTCCCCCTTCCTTTGTTGCGTTAATTTAAATAGGTATTCCCTCATTTAATTACATTAATCTACTATTTTTTAGCATAGACATTTTTTTGAAAATAATAAATTAATTTAGACACTTTCTTTAGTATCTCACCGATTATAAAAATAAGAGAGCATCCATGTCAAACGCCAAATCATGATTGGAGGTCGATACATATTGTAATATGAGTCTTTCTTTATACTGCTAGAAGCGGAAGAACTCGACTGGTTAGTGACTCGAATGAAGAGATCAGAGGAGGTGTTCGTTCGATGGATGATTTATGGCATTTGCTACCGGAGGGTTTTCAGTTTATCGTACCAGCACTCTGGTTTATCGGATACGCCTGCAAAAGAACACCATTTATACCTGATTGGCTGATTATTTGGATTTTATTAACCATTGGAGTCCTAGCAGCATGTAATTTGTATGGTTGGAACATACGATCCATTTCAGAAGGTATTATTGCAACTGGTTTGGCTGTATTTAGTCATCAAATAGTAAAGCAGACTTGTAATAGAGCAAAGGAATAATAAGGGAGGGAAGCCAATGGCAGAATTTCGTGGATATCGAATTACGAGTCCGTATGGTTATAGAATTCATCCAATAAGGGGTTCAAGAGACTTTCATGCAGGTGTTGATTTAGTAAAATCTCATCGAGCACCAATTCGGGCCTTTACTTCAGGAACCGTTATCTATGCCGGCTTTGGTAAAAATGGTACAGGCTTAGGAGGATATGGGAATGTAGTGTTAATCCGAGATAGGAATAACAGAGCACAGCTTTATGCGCACCTCGATTCTGTCGCCGTAAAGGGTAGCCAAACAGTATCACATAATCAAGTAATTGGTTACCAAGGACAAACCGGATATGTAACAGGATCACATTTGCATTACGAAATACGTAAAAAAGTAGAAGCTGCTCCTCCATATGGATATCGTGCTGATAAACCATCATCTACCGTAAATCCGATGTCTTATTTAAATCAGTTTAGTTCAAATAAAACACTAAAAGAAAGAAGTGAGGGAACGGAAGTAAGAAATCTTCAAAGAGAGTTAATAAAACTTGGTTTTAACTTAAATAAATATGGGGCAGATGGAGTGTTTGGAGATGAAACAGAATCAGCTGTAAAAGCATTTCAGCGATCTGAGGGTATAAAAGTAGATGGAATTGTAGGTCCAGTAACAAGAGCAAGACTGGACAAAAATACCACATTAGTAGCTAATTATCCTGGTATTATCAGAAGAGGAAGCAAAGGAGATATTGTTGAAATTATACAACGTAAAGTAGGTGCTAAAGTAGATGGCATTTTCGGACCAGAGACAGAGCGAAAAGTGCAACAATATCAAAAACGGAATAATTTAAAAGTGGATGGAATTGTAGGTCCTGAAACATGGCAAAAGTTATTTTAAAGGGAGGTAGACCTCCTTTTTTTTGTAAGGAAAGCATTCCTGTAATAAAGCAAAATGGGTATTGAATAAAAAATACCCCCTTGGTATGATACGAGGTGTCCAAAGCTGATCAGCGAAAAGGACCCTTAATTAGAACCAAGGAGGACTATTATGTATTATAAACAAAATGAAAAAATATCACAAGTAACGGAACAAACATTAATTATCGGGATTGATATCGCCAAAAACAAACACGTTGCACGTGCGCAAGATTTTCGTGGCATACAGTTTGGAAAAGCTTTATACTTTGATAACTCATGGGAAGGCTTTGAGAGCCTCATGTGTTGGAAAGATGAATTATGCGTCCAGCATGAAAAAACGGATATTATCATGGGGATGGAACCAACGGGACATTATTGGTTACCTTTAACTTATTGGTTAAAAGGAAAACAGCTAAAAGTCGTTGTTGTCAACCCGGCTCATGTCAAGAAATCAAAAGAATTGGATGATAATTCACCAACCAAAAATGATGTAAAAGATGCCAGAGTAATATCCCGTCTCATCCAAGATGGGCGTTATTCGGAACCGAATTTACCAGAAGGTATCTATGCAGAACTGCGAGAAGGTATGAATTTGTACGAGCAATTAATAAAGGATTTTCAAGCAGTAAAAGGTCGTGTTCATCAATGGATTGACCGGTATTTTCCTGAATATACAACGGTCTTTTCCAACTGGGAAGGAAAAGCCTCTTTGGAAGTCCTCAAGATGGGATTGTTTCCGGATGAAATCGTCCAAACAGAGGACATTACCATCTTGCATGAAATTCGTAAAGCAGTCAAAAAAGGAGTGGGATTGAAAAAGATCCGACAATTAAAAGAAGTTGCCGGACATTCTGTTGGCATACAAGAAGGAAAAACCCTAGCTAGGTTAAAACTGAAAACATTAATGGAACAATATGTCCTGCTTCAAGAGAAAATAGAAGAGGCATGGGAAGTGGTAGAGGAGTTTCTAGATACCATCCCAGGCGTGAAAGAAATGGATGATATGAAAGGGGTTGGCAAGGTAACGATCGCATCATTCTATGCAGAAGTGGGCGATATAAGCAACTATACGCATCCTGAACAAATCATTAAATTGGCAGGATTAAATTTGAAACTGGCCACGTCCGGTAAATGGAAAGGCAGAACCATCATCACGAAGAGAGGGCGCCCGAAATTACGTGCTCTGTTGTTTAAAGTCATTCTGCCATTGGTGAATCACAATCCTGCATTTAAGGCAATACATGAATATTTTACGACAAGAAAAGAAAATCCATTGAAGAAAAAACAATCCTTAATTGCATTATGTTGTAAGTTAATTCGTGTATTATTTGCCATTGGAAAGAAACAAGTAGCCTTTCGTCCAGAAAAGATGTTACAGGATATCCCACATTTTCGTTTAAAAGATGCCGTATAACAAAAGATTTGGTAATGTTCTCTTCATGGAATGACAGTTATACCTAAGTGGCTTGACATGGAGCCTCTATGGGCATGATCTCCTCGCCAAGGAATCAAATGGTAAAAAATTGGCTCTGTTGGATCAGGGTATCATGCCCACCTCTCCACATCAAGCCGTGCAATGAATAGAGTGTAGTGAAAGAAAGACTACAGACGATAGTAGCGTATGAATGAAAGATTATCTTAAATAGAAACACATGAATGACATCAAGAAAACAAACACAACATCTGAAGCCACGGAGCAGCCGGCAAACTTATATACGATCGGGCAATGACCCTGGAGGAAAGCATCGCCGGCCCCACTTCATGGATAGACCGAACGAAGGAATGTATGCGCAAAGACGCTGTGAGATATGGGAGGGTTTGTCGCCATGAGTACTGTGGGAATGGAGTGCGATCATAGCACAACTAATTACCATTTTTTTCAAAACAGAAAGAATGGCTTATTAAGTACACCCTTTTTCACCATCATTCCCTAAATGATTTGGTTGACTCCAGTTATGATGTGAAGTAGTCCTTGATATGTAGATGAAATTCTAAGAAAAACAGAGTAATCAAGAGAATACGTTAGTATATAGAGGGAGTAT
>NZ_JAGFVL010000050.1 GCF_017599345.1 Gracilibacillus suaedae | reverse complement strand
TTAGCTTAGTCGAAAATCCCGTGGAAAGGGAAGTGGACAGCCGCAGCGATGGTTTCCTATACGGTTTATTTCAAAATGGCTACTTTGATAACAAAGGCGTTGATACCGAGGATTATATACTTTCTTTCCTTATAAGAAAAACCGGCAATCACCGCCGGTCCATTATTACTTTGGGGGGTTGCCCTTCAGCAACTTTTTCGAGCCAAAACCGCTCGAAAAAGTGGATCTTCAGTCCGCCCATGCGCTACAACATTTGTCAGACCAGGTAACTTGGGTTATTATCCCTGTGAAGGTATGGCATAGGAAATCACTAATAGGGGTTATGCTTTTTCTGTTATTCGTTGTAGGAAAAAGGATAGCGAAACGATCAGCCGTAGCGATTGACTTGCACTAGCTAGTTTTCAAAATGGCAACTCCATCTGTATAGCTATTCTTGCTTCTTAATATATATGTTTTAAATCACCTTTTCCTATACATACTTACTTATAAAAGTTGCTTACAAGAAATATAAAAGCTTAAAACCTATTTCCATTTCCCGATAGGTTTTAAGCTTTCTTTTGAAAAACTTTTTTACAATTCATAGGGCGTTTCCTGATAAACATAATAATTCAGCCAGTTAGAGATCAAGATATTAGAATGTGTGCGCCAGCGCAGTCTCGGTGTTTGATTCGGATCGTCATTCGGATAATAATTTTCTGGTATGATCGGGTTCAGTCCAGCGGCCATATCCCGATCAAACTCTTTCTTTAATGTTAGAGCATCATATTCTGGGTGGCCTGTAACAAAGATTTGTTTACCATCTGTTGAGGCTATCATATATACTCCAGCTTGCTCCGATTCACTTAATATTTTCAAGCTTGAGACCTTTTCGATATCTTCTTTTCTTATATCAGCATGACGTGAATGCGGCACTAAAAACTCCTCATCAAAACCACTGACTAACTTTTCTCGCGGATCATTAAGCGTATGTGTATAAATACCTGATAATTTTTCCGGCATCAAATACTTATCCACCCCATAATGATAGTAGAGGCCTGCCATTGCTCCCCAACAAATATGTAGGGTAGAGGTGACATTCGTTTTACTCCACTCCATAATTTCGGATAGCTCTTCCCAGTAATTCACTTCTTCATAGGCTAGTTTTTCAATTGGAGCGCCAGTGATAATTAGCCCGTCATATCTATTAGCTTTTACATCATCAATCGATTTATAAAATTGCTTTAAATGCTCTACCGATGTATTCCTTGACGTATGTGTACTCGTATGCAACAATCCTACCTCTAATTGCAATGGACTATTTCCTAATAATCGTAATAAATGGGTTTCGGTTTGTTGCTTTAATGGCATTAAATTTAATATTAATATTTTAAGTGGCCGAATGTCTTGTTTAAATGCCCGACTTTCATCCATAACAAAAATATTCTCTTCTTGTAACTTACTCTTAGCTGGTAATAAATCCGGCACTTTAATAGGCATTTTTTTGTGACTCCTTTGTTAAAAAATTCACGATAAGATCTATTTTACCGATATTTCGACTTAAAATAAAGGGAAATGATTTAAAATTCTGACAGTTTATTTTCTGATATTATGGTTAAAAAGGATGCCTCCTATTCGTAAGGCATCCTATCTATTATGACATCCATTTTGGTGGTGTATCTTTCCCCCAATAAACTTCTCCTATGGGAAAATGCTCTTCGAATTGATCGTCTTGCAAATGATAGTGGAATTGAAAATAATAACCGTCTTGTGGTCTTCTTAACCGATTGACATGAAACTTAGCAACATTTTCTTTTTCTTTTACATGATATAAGTTGAAGATACGCTCTCCATATCCGGCAGATGGCTCATCAGCAATCATTAAGTATTGGCTTTCTTCTTCACCAATTTCTTCATATAATTTATCTAAAACCGTTTCAAGATTTGGTAAGACAGTTCGATTAAGATCTCCATTCACTTTTGTCGAAATTTTTGCACCTAATTTTGCTTGGACTTGTTCTTTTGCACGATGGCTTAATTCCTGAAGATAAAGCTGATTCGAGTCTTCAAGAATTAGGTTTTCTTCTGTTATCGAAGCTTCTATTTCCTCTTTATCTACTTGTTTCGGCTGATCTTCACTTGGCTCTATATCCTTTTTGCCTAGATCAACATCAGCATTAGTGTAGATAGGAGGAACATATAACCCTAGTGTTAATATGGTCACTAATAAAACGGTTAATTTTTTCATCCACATTTTCATCTCGATCGAACTCCCTCACGTCGACTTACTAAAATTTTATCATGTTTGACTAATTTGTCCATACATGTAAAGGGGTTTTTCATTTTTTACATAAATTTTACTTATGTTTGTCCTAAGCTTTGTCGTGGCATTTCTAGTTGTCCTGCACCAATCGCTTCACTGTTAAGGGAGTCACTTAATATAACAACAAAATCAGCCAGCTCATGTAAGGAATCACGTTGAGCATAGAAACCGAGGATGACTTTCACCTAAAGGCGCGACAAACATGATGTTCTCGTATCGACGCTGGTCACAGGACGTAACCGAAATTAGTCGATGAAAGAGCGACTTGGCATCTGGTTTCACCAGTCGGCAAGTCTTATTTATCGTAGGGCGCTTTCCGGAAGTCGCCTAGTTTTTGGTACTTAGTGCTAGACAACTCCGTTTATACTTGCTTACCTAAAACATAAAAAAACCCTTCCCTATGAAGATAGAGAAGGATTCCACGTTTAATTGCATTATGCTACATAAAAAACAATCAGCGTCGAATCTTCTCATCTTCGAATCAATAGTGACTCTCTGAAATTGGCACCGGGCACATGAGTGCTGGTTGCCGAGGTTTCGCAGGGTCAGTCCCTCCCCCTCTCTGGATAAGAAAATCTTGCGTTTTTATTAAATTGGAAAGACATTACTTGGATTTGCTACAAATCATACCATACTACTTCCGAAACAACAAGTACTTTTTAAAATTTTCAAACGATGGTATAAATCTGTTCATTTCACACCAAAATAATGATAGTTTATGCACAAATAAGGTGGGAAAACAATGGATCAAGAACATTTTGATAAATGGAAAGACCTTGAACATGATTTAGACCATGCAATTCCGGAAGAAATCCTTCCAGATATAGCCTATTACCGGACTCTCGTTGTTAACGTCATCATGATCGGCGCACCGAATGAAGCTTGGGTCTTAATCGATACTGGCACACGCAAATATCAAGATAGAATTCTTCACGCTTGTGAACACCGTTATGGCAATAAACCACCACAGGCAATTATATTAACACACGGACATTTTGATCATATCGGTTCCGCGAAAAAATTAGCAGAATACTGGAATGTGCCAATATATATCCACAAAAACGAAATGGACTTTGTCACAGGTAAAAAAGAATACCCTCCAGGGGATCCAACTGTTGGTGGAGGAATGATTTCATTATTATCAACGATATTCCCTACCAAGCCAGAACACTTGGAAGGTCTTGTGACAGCATTACCTCATGATGGTTCTGTTCCGTTTCTGGAAGATTGGAAGTATATCGAAACACCCGGACACACCACCGGTCATATCAGTTTGTTTCGTGAAAAGGATCGTTTATTAATTGCAGGTGATGCTATTTCAACAGAAAAACCGGAATCATCTTGGGCAGTGTTTTTCCCTTTGCAGCATGTTTACGGACCACCTGCTTTTTTTACAGAAGACTGGATTAGCGCTGAGGAGACTGTCAAAAAGCTAGCGAATCTAGATCCCGACATGATAATCGCTGGTCACGGTTTACCGATGGAAGGTGAGACAATGAAAAAAGAACTAAGAAAACTAGCAGATAACTTTATCGAACAAGCAATCCCTAAACATAAGCGGCAATGATAAAATAAGAAAAGCACTCACTTAGCAACTTAGCGGCTTCAGGATCAACTAAGATAAAGGAATCTCGGTGAGTTTACGAACTGATGATGACTTTCACCTAAAGGTACGATGAACATGATGTTCTAATATCGACATTGGTCGCAGGAGGTGACCGAAATTAGTCGATGAAAGTGCGACTAGACCTCTGGTTTCACCAGTCGGCGAGTCTTCTTTATCATAGGGCAATTCGCGAAGTCGCCTAGTTTCTGAGCGCTTGCGTAGACGAGCACCCAATTTTATACTCCCTCTATATACTAACGTATTCTCTTGATTACTCTGTTTTTCTTAGAATTTCATCTACATATCAAGGACTACTTCACATCATAACTGGAGTCAACCAAATCATTTAGGGAATGATGGTGAAAAAGGGTGTACTTAATAAGCCATTCTTTCTGTTTTGAAAAAAATGGTAATTAGTTGTGCTATGATCGCACTCCATTCCCACAGTACTCATGGCGACAAACCCTCCCATATCTCACAGCGTCTTTGCGCATACATTCCTTCGTTCGGTCTATCCATGAAGTGGGGCCGGCGATGCTTTCCTCCAGGGTCATTGCCCGATCGTATATAAGTTTGCCGGCTGCTCCGTGGCTTCAGATGTTGTGTTTGTTTTCTTGATGTCATTCATGTGTTTCTATTTAAGATAATCTTTCATTCATACGCTACTATCGTCTGTAGTCTTTCTTTCACTACACTCTATTCATTGCACGGCTTGATGTGGAGAGGTGGGCATGATACCCTGATCCAACAGAGCCAATTTTTTACCATTTGATTCCTTGGCGAGGAGATCATGCCCATAGAGGCTCCATGTCAAGCCACTTAGGTATAACTGTCATTCCATGAAGAGAACATTACCAAATCTTTTGTTATACGGCATCTTTTAAACGAAAATGTGGGATATCCTGTAACATCTTTTCTGGACGAAAGGCTACTTGTTTCTTTCCAATGGCAAATAATACACGAATTAACTTACAACATAATGCAATTAAGGATTGTTTTTTCTTCAATGGATTTTCTTTTCTTGTCGTAAAATATTCATGTATTGCCTTAAATGCAGGATTGTGATTCACCAATGGCAGAATGACTTTAAACAACAGAGCACGTAATTTCGGGCGCCCTCTCTTCGTGATGATGGTTCTGCCTTTCCATTTACCGGACGTGGCCAGTTTCAAATTTAATCCTGCCAATTTAATGATTTGTTCAGGATGCGTATAGTTGCTTATATCGCCCACTTCTGCATAGAATGATGCGATCGTTACCTTGCCAACCCCTTTCATATCATCCATTTCTTTCACGCCTGGGATGGTATCTAGAAACTCCTCTACCACTTCCCATGCCTCTTCTATTTTCTCTTGAAGCAGGACATATTGTTCCATTAATGTTTTCAGTTTTAACCTAGCTAGGGTTTTTCCTTCTTGTATGCCAACAGAATGTCCGGCAACTTCTTTTAATTGTCGGATCTTTTTCAATCCCACTCCTTTTTTGACTGCTTTACGAATTTCATGCAAGATGGTAATGTCCTCTGTTTGGACGATTTCATCCGGAAACAATCCCATCTTGAGGACTTCCAAAGAGGCTTTTCCTTCCCAGTTGGAAAAGACCGTTGTATATTCAGGAAAATACCGGTCAATCCATTGATGAACACGACCTTTTACTGCTTGAAAATCCTTTATTAATTGCTCGTACAAATTCATACCTTCTCGCAGTTCTGCATAGATACCTTCTGGTAAATTCGGTTCCGAATAACGCCCATCTTGGATGAGACGGGATATTACTCTGGCATCTTTTACATCATTTTTGGTTGGTGAATTATCATCCAATTCTTTTGATTTCTTGACATGAGCCGGGTTGACAACAACGACTTTTAGCTGTTTTCCTTTTAACCAATAAGTTAAAGGTAACCAATAATGTCCCGTTGGTTCCATCCCCATGATAATATCCGTTTTTTCATGCTGGACGCATAATTCATCTTTCCAACACATGAGGCTCTCAAAGCCTTCCCATGAGTTATCAAAGTATAAAGCTTTTCCAAACTGTATGCCACGAAAATCTTGCGCACGTGCAACGTGTTTGTTTTTGGCGATATCAATCCCGATAATTAATGTTTGTTCCGTTACTTGTGATATTTTTTCATTTTGTTTATAATACATAATAGTCCTCCTTGGTTCTAATTAAGGGTCCTTTTCGCTGATCAGCTTTGGACACCTCGTATCATACCAAGGGGGTATTTTTTATTCAATACCCATTTTGCTTTATTACAGGAATGCTTTCCT
>NZ_JAGFVL010000049.1 GCF_017599345.1 Gracilibacillus suaedae | reverse complement strand
TGAAAATACTGTTTGTTCGAAATTAAATGCACAGTCACCTATGAAGTAATTTTGACATATATCGTGATCATAACTGCCACTCCGGCTGCCCACTTCCCTTTCCGTGGGGTTTGTCCTTCAGCTAACTTTTTCGAGCCAAAACCGCTCGAAAAAGTGGATCTTCAGGTCAAACAATTCCCACAGGAGTGAAAGTGGGCGGCCTTCGTTAAGATATGCCCTACAACACTAATCCGAAATCAACCAATCGAATTCTCCACCATATGTATTTCCATGAGTTCTATCCTTTCTATAACCAGAGCACAACAATAGCGTAGGCAGAATACGGAGACTCCTGTGGGAACTCACACGAGCCGAAGATCCACTTGGTAAAGTGCTTTTCTTTACCAAGTTAGCTGAGGCCGTGCCCACGGAAAGCGCAGTATTCTGCCGAAGCGGTATTCGGTGCACTCTCTATGGGAGGATGGACAGAGCAGATCCTCAAGAGAGTTACTGCGCAGTTTATGGATACTGTGTTCTACAGCAAAAAAACGCATCGGGATTCAAGCGTCCGATGCGTTTTACTCTATAATGGTGATTCTTTCTTTTGCAGATGTTCTGGGAACTGGATGAAGATTTTTGGCTGGATAGCCTACTTGTATTTGCCCCACTACTCTTTCATCCTCTTGTAAACCAATCAATTCTGCTGTTTCTTCACAGAAGGCTAGTTTTCCTGTTTTCCAAAAAGTACTTAATCCTTTTTCCCACGCTAGTAAACTAAAGTTCTGTATTAAGCAACTAGAAGAAGCATAATCCTCTTCTCTTAACTTTTCTTGGGGGTGTAAGGTATTAACGACAAAGAAGATAAATGGCACATTCATTATTTTATGATAAGCATTATCGCTTACTATTTTTAATTCTTCATCTGAATTACTAGTTGTTTTGGAGACTGCTACTTGCCGGTTAATATTTGCCAGTTTTTCTTTAGCCTCTCCTTGAATAAAAACAAAGCGCCATGGTTCTGTCATCTTATGATTAGGAACCCAAATAGCTATTTCTAATAGTTCTTCGATCAAACTTTGTGAAACCTCTTTATCTTGATAAACAGATATCGAGCGACGTTCTTTAATGAGTTGTTGTAGGTTCATGGAGATATCCTCCTTGTTATTGATAATCATTTTCAACTAAACTTTATCATATCATAATTATAAGAACAGTCAAGTTATCCCGTCAATTTCATACCATTATTTTCAAAATGGGCTTGAAATTGGTTTGCGGTTGTTGTAAACTACTAACAAATGTTACTAACTAAATAGCTTTTTCTTATCCAGAGAGGTGGAGGGACTGGCCCTACGATACCTCAGCAACCGTCAATCATTGACAAGGTGCTAATTCCAGCAAGCATGATGTGCTTGAAAGATGAGAGTCTTTTTCTAATAAATCTCCGTCTTTCTATAGCCGGAGATTTTTTATTTTGTAAAGAAGAGAGGTGAAATTTTATGTCCAAACTAATTAGTCATTTACAAAACAGATTAATGGTCGCTGATGGAGCAATGGGAACTTTACTATACTCCCATGGTGTAGATCGATGTTTCGAATCTTACAACACTACCCATCCCGATGAAATCATTCATGTTCATCAAACCTATCTTGATGCGGGGGCAGAAATCATTCAAACCAACACATACGGAGCAAATTATATCAAATTGGCACGGTTTGGTTTAGAAGATCAAGTACATCAATTGAATACCAAAGCGGTTCAACTCGCCAAGACCGTTGCCGAAGACCGGGCATTTGTGTTAGGAACGATTGGTGGAATTAGAGGTGTGCAAAAAATAGTAGCTTCTAAGAAGGATATTATCCGCAGCTTTAAGGAACAGCTATTCTCGCTATTACTAGAAGGTGTGGATGGGATATTACTAGAAACATACTATGACTTCGAAGAAATAAAACAAGTCTTAGAGATTGCTAGACAAGAAACAGATCTGCCTATCATAGCGAATGTATCGATGCATGAACCTGGTGTGATGGAAAATGGCATCCAGCTTCCCGTAGCCCTCCAAACACTAGAAGATATTGGTGCAGATGTTGTAGGAGTGAATTGTCATTTAGGCCCTCACTATATGATCAAGGCATTAGAATCAGTTCCACTCCTGGAAAAGGCACTTTTGGCAGCATATCCTAATGCAAGTCTTCCTGCTTATCAAAACGGGAAACTAGTTTACACCCAGCATACTCACTACTTTGAACGATGTGCGAAGGATTTCCGTGATCAAGGGGTCCGGTTAATAGGCGGATGTTGCGGCACGACGCCAGAACATATTCGTGCACTCAAAGATGGAATAGCAGACTTAGAACCTATTACAGAAAAAGAAGTAAAGCAAGTAACATTTACCCAAAATAAAACAGACCAGCAGCCACCACTACGAACAACAATTGCAGATAAGGCTCGAAAACGACATACCGTTATTGTCGAATTAGACGCACCAAAACATTTGGACACAGACTCTTTCATGAATGGTGTATTTGCTTTGGAGAATGCTGGAGTTGATGCAATTACATTAGCAGATAATTCCTTGGCTACTCCACGTATTAGTAATCTAGCGATGGCTGTAAAAATGAAGCAAGCAGGATGTCACGCAACACCGCTCATCCACTTGACATGTCGTGATCGTAACTTAATCGGGCTTCAATCCCACCTAATGGGATTGCATACATTAGGTCTCCATGAAATTCTAGCTATAACGGGAGATCCGACTCGTATTGGTGGTTTTCCGGGTGCATCATCTGTCTTTGATGTCACATCTTTTGAATTAACAAAGCTGATCAAACAGTGTAACCAAGGGCTTTCATTTTCTGGTAGTTCTTTGAAAACAAATACTCAATTTCAGGTAGCTGCTGCGTTTAATCCAAATGTGGCCAATCTCGAAAAAGCAGTGAAAAGAATGGAACGGAAAATAAAGCATGGTGCGGACTACTTTTTGACACAGCCGATATTCAACCACGAGCAAATTATTCAATTGCATCGACTTACTAAACATATTGATCAACCTATTTTCATTGGTATCATGCCACTTACCTCTCATCGAAATGCAGAATTTCTTCATCATGAGGTACCAGGCATGAAACTATCTGACGAAGTGCGCACAAGAATGCAGCGCCATGATAACCGCCAGGACAGTTTACAAGAGGGAATGCAAATTGCCAAGGAGTTAATTAAAACGGCGATGAATTATTTTAATGGTATTTATATTATCACTCCGTTTATGCATTATCCATTAACAGTGGAGCTCACGAAGTATGTTCAGCAACAAGCTAAGTTAGTAACAAAAATATAAATTTAAAGGAGTTTTTACACAATGACAACAATTCTTAGTGCCAATTTAGGTTATCCGCGTATAGGAGAAAAAAGAGAATGGAAAAAATCCATCGAAGCATTCTGGCAAGGAGACATTAGTGAAGAATCACTGAAAGCACAAACCAAAAAATTACGACTTAACAACTTAAAAAAGCAAAAAGAGCAAGGAATTGACCTTATTCCTGTGGGGGATTTTTCATTTTATGATCATGTATTAGATACAGCTGTTTCCTTTAATATTATTCCAGAGCGATTTCAGCAACATACCCCAACAAACTTGTCTAGCTATTTTGCGATTGCTCGTGGTGAAACAAATGCTGTAGCGGCGGAAATGACAAAATGGTTCAATACCAATTACCACTATATAGTGCCAGAACTAAGCGGAACATCACCAAAATTAATAGAGAACCGGGCATTATATTATTATCAGGAAGCAAAAGAAGAATTGAACATTGACGGCAAGCCTGTCATTGTTGGACCTGTCACATTTGTTAAACTGGCAAAAGGATATCAAGAAGATGAATTAGAAAGTTGGATTAACCGCTTGCTTCCATTATACGAACAAGTTCTTAACGAATTAGCAGCAGCAGGAGCTAAGTGGGTACAAATAGATGAACCTATTTTGGGTACTAACCTTTCTGAAAAGGAAATACATCTTGTAGAGCAAGTATATCAATCGATCGATAACAATGTATCAGGAATTCAGATCATTTTACAAACCTATTTTGAGACGGTTCAACATTATCAACAAATTACTGCTCTACCAGTAAAGGGAATTGGATTAGACTTTGTACATGGTGATCATTTAGAGTTGATCCAAAAGTTTGGCTTCCCTTCCGATAAAGTTTTAGGTGCTGGTATTATCAATGGTCGTAATGTATGGCGTGCTAATTTAGAGGAAAAATATCAACTTTTACAGCATATCCAACAAACAGCAAACCCAGAAACATTAATTATACAACCATCCTGTTCCTTATTACATGTGCCAGTAACGAAACATTTAGAAGAAAAGCTAGATCCTGTTGTCAAAGACGGATTAAGCTTCGCCAATGAAAAATTAGAAGAACTGCAAAATTTAACAACCGCTTTACAAGCAGGAAAACAGTCTGTTGCTGACGCTTTTGAAGCTAGCCAACAAGCAATATTGAATCTGGATCAATCTGACTACCGTAATCAAACACCTGCTATCGCAAGACAAAATGCAAAACGAGAACTTCCTTTTACAGAGAGAAAGAAACGTCAACAAGCATCATTAAATCTGCCTTTATTACCGACAACAACAATCGGGAGCTTACCGCAAACACCCGAAGTAAAAAGAACAAGAACAAAATGGCGTAAAGGTGATATCTCTGACCAAGCCTACCAGGATTTTATTGAAGCAGAGACGAGAAGATGGATTCAAATTCAGGAAGATTTAGATTTAGATGTACTCGTTCACGGTGAATTCGAACGAACCGATATGGTTGAATATTTTGGAGAAAAATTAAAAGGCTTTGCGGTTACCGAATTTGGTTGGGTGCAATCCTATGGCTCACGTTGTGTTAAACCACCTTTATTAGTTGGAAATGTGGAGTGGGAAAAGGCCATCACCGTGAAAGAGATCGCCTATGCCCAATCTTTAACTGATCGTCCTGTTAAGGGAATGTTAACTGGACCTGTAACCATCTTAAATTGGTCATTTGTTCATGAAGAACTACCTCGATTCACAGTACAAGATCAAATTGCCTTAGCGCTAGAAAAAGAAGTATTAGCACTTGAAGAAGCAGGAATTAACATCATCCAAGTAGATGAACCTGCGTTACGTGAAGGATTACCATTGGATCGCTTAAAATGGCCTGCCTATTTTGATGCTGCTGTTAATGCTTTTCAGCTTGCAACGGCGACGGTCAAACCAGACACACAAATCCATACGCATATGTGCTACTCTGAATTTGGCGAAATTTATGAAGCTATCGATGGATTAGACGCTGATGTGATTTCGATCGAAACTTCCCGAAGTCATGGGGAAATGGTGGAAACCTTTGAAAAAAATGATTATAAAAAAGAGATCGGGCTTGGTGTTTATGACATTCATAGCCCACGTGTTCCAACTTTGCAAGAGCTTGAAGTAAACATCAAACGTGCTCTAGAAACCATTGATGTCGAACAATTCTGGATCAACCCAGATTGCGGGCTAAAAACGAGAAGAGAACCTGAAACCATCGCCGCTCTGGAAAAAATGGTGGAAGCAGCTAAGAAAATAAGAGAGCAGTATACTACTATTAAGCAACAGTAAAATTAGACTTGAGGGGTTACGACGTTTTGTACTCTCCCAAGGAACAGACGTACTATATTAATGAAAGAAAAAAGGCTACATTCAGCTGAATGTAGCCTTTTTCGTTATAAGCTTAGTTTTCTTTTGCGAATCAGCAATAATAAGCCGAATGCGATTATGACGACACCTGCTATCAAGTAGTTAAACATGGATGTAGCGGTATCTGGTAGCTCATTATTTTCTGTTGATGTGTTCTCTGTTTTCTTTTGATCTTCTGATCCATTGGAGTTCTTATCATTATCTTTTGAATCTCCATCGTTGTTATTGGCTTCACCATCGTCATTATTTCCAACATCATTATTAGTTTCGTCACCATCATTGTTTCCACCATTGTTATTGGTCTCATCATCGTCATTATTATCATTATCTTCACTAGCTTCCATTACAGTAAAGATCGAGAAGTGAGTAGTTGTCGCTGTCACAATACCGCCTTGATACTCACCGCCAATTTCTACCCATTCCTCTGTTTTCTCATTTAGGTAAAATACCTTCAAAAGGTCTGAGTATTCCACATCTTCGTCATGGATGTTAAAGGCTAATTGAACACCTTCTGTTTCAGAAAAGTCACTTATTATAGTTTCACCTTCCACAAGGGTAAAATCATAAACAGCACTTTTCGCACCTTCTACATCTGCTAGCTTTTCGATGATGATGGTAGCATCCTGTTCCCCAGTAAACACTGCTGCTGGAAATTCTAGTGTTACATCATTTTTTTTCACAGCTAAAACTGCATCTTTTTCTTTTAATTTGGCTAATTGCGATTTGGTTACTGTAATTTCTAATGGTTGGCTCTCGTCAATATTTTCTACTTCGGTAAAGTCAACGGTAACTTTGCCCTTTGCTGCTACCTGATCAAAAATAACATCTTTTACTTTCGCCTTATTATCTACAACATCTGGCAATGTCACTTTCGGTACAGTAGAGATACGACCTTCTGTACCATATAACAATGGATTATCCTCTGTTGTTTCTAGAGCAATAATGTAATTCTCAAGCGCCTCTACATCGACAGGGCCTTCTTCTCGCTCAGAATCGATTGATGCGAATACACCTCTTGATGCTAAATAGCTATTTGTTGTTAAGGTATAGGTATCATTCTTTTTCACTTTCTTGCCGTCTGGAAGTGTTATAGATATCACTTTATTTGCTGCCTTATTATAGCGATATTGGAACCCAGATACACTATAATCAGAACCGTTATCAGAAAGCTGTGCATTCAGAATCTCTTCTAATTCAGCACCTGTCACTTCCATTTTCACTAATGTATTACCATGGGTTAGTATTTTTTCTAACGAAGATGTCGTGATCGGTCCAGCTAATAAGGAAGAACCAATTCCTCCACCATTCGTCACAGCAAAATCACTGTCCATTTCCACTCTCATACTATCTGTAATTAAATTACCTAAACCATGATCAATGCCATTTGTGTAACTACCGACTAAATCCTGTGCATTATAGCCGATCGCCTCGCCTTCATCTTCCATGTCTGGAACCTCGTCTGTTTGCGTAATACGTCCCTCTGGTCCAACTACTAATGGGTTTTCTTCAGAAGTATCTAAATACTTGATATAATCCACCGCAGCATCAACATCAACTGGACCCATTACTGGATTTTTACCTAAATTACTAATTGGACCATCTTGCGTACCAATATAATTGTTCGTTGCTAATACATATGTTTCCTCTGGATCAATTGGCGATCCGTCCGGAAAGGTAATATCTACTACATGCTGATAATCATAATTATAGGTGTAGTGTAAACCGGACACACTATAATCTGATCCGTAACTTGATAAATTGTCATTTAGAATAGGAATTAAATCTTCACCTTTGATTTCCACTGACATCACATTATTAGCAAAAGGTAGAATATTAAACACTTCACCCCAAGTTATTGGACCTACGTTTAAGGAGTCGCGGATACCACCACCATTGTGCATCGCAAAATCAGCATCCATTACCCATTTCATACCATCTGCAATTAAATTACCTAAACCGTGATCACCATCATTGGTATACTGCCCAGTTAGTTCCTGTGCATTATAACCGATTTCTTCATTTACAATAGATTCGATTTCAGCCTCATATTTATTCAAAATACTTTCAACCGCTGGTTCAGGTTGGTAATCATCTTGCTTCACAAATACGACTTCTGATTCTACATCCACAATATCTTTTGTTTCACGATCAATTTGAATATCAACATCAGCAAAGGCTTTTCCATATTCCGATGCTTGAATAATCCATTTTTCATCAACAACGGCATCTACTACTTGGTGGTTATGGGCTGCAAAAATAATGTCTACTGCATCATCGGTATTTTTAGCCAAATCTGCTGCAGCTCCTGTAGCAGTTGATCCAGATTGTGTCGCCGGCATGTGTGCAAGAACAACAATTGCTTCCACACCTTGTTCCTGTAATTCATCAACTGCATCATTAACTGCTTCTGTTTCATCCGTAAATGCTACATTTTCTAAAGAAGACGGCATGACCATGTTCATTGTCTCTTGTGTATTAACACCGATAAAACCAATTTCTACACCGTCAACTTCCTGAATAGCATATGGTGGTAAATAGGTTTCACCTGTATCTTCTTGAATACAGTTGGCACAAAGCATATCAAAGTTCATCCCTTCGTAACCTTCTGTACCTAGTCCTTCTGGATGATCCCCACCATTTACCATGCGTTTTAATTCATCTAATCCTTCATCAAATTCATGGTTTCCTACTGTACCTATATCGAAGCCCATTTCATTCATAATTTCTACTGTTGGCTCATCTTGAAGCAAACCTGAAATAGGTGAACTTCCACCAATCATATCACCTGCATGTACAAGTAAGGTATTCTCGTTTTCTTGTTCTCGTTCTTTAATCGCTTGTGCCGTGTAATCCATACGACCATACACTGCATCTTCGCCATCAACATCTAATACGTATTCCTGGTCGATCTTTCCGTGCAAGTCGTTCATGCTTAATAGTTGTACTTCCAATATGTCATCAGATGGTTCTTCACCTGCTGTTGCAGAAGTATATCCTTGTGCTTCAGCTTCCGCCGCACTTGCAAAGAAGATACGTTTTTCCACCGGAACTTCTGCATATTCGGTAGGTTCTACATATTCTTTCGTATCGGAGTTTCCTACATAACGATGGAAATCTCCACCTTCTGAAATGGCACGGTACTCAAAAGGTAACTCTGTTAATAGGTTTTCAGGATTCCAAATACCTTGTTCATTATCTATTGCTTCTTTAACGGTATCCTGATAAAGCTGATAATTATCTTCATCACCAATTGGCCAGATAAAGTAGGTTGTTGCGAATCCTTCTTTAACTAATTCCAGGTTCGTATTTACGCCATCTTCATTGATGACTTCCGCTAGCAATCTACCATATTGATCAGTCGGTTCTTCACCAATTTTTAATGTTACGGTTGAACCTTCTGGCAATAATTCTTTCAAGCGTTCTGTTGCATATTGACCATGTTCTTGTTGATTTTCCTCATCTACACCATTTGCTCCATTCACATTTGTCTCAGGTGTATCAATGTTAACAAAACGTACTCGATCAGATCCTAACACAGGTGTTGTTAACCGAATCGTGTCACCATCCGAAACATATTCAACTGTTGAAGTATATTCTCCACTTGCATCTGGCGCGTCCAGTTGCTCCTCCGCTAATGATAGATCACTAGCTTTTCTAGGTAATAGTTGATAGCTGTTGTATTGGCTTAAAACAGCTGTAATCTCATACCAGTTACCCTCTTCTAGCTCCGTAACATCTAACGTTCCTTCCATTACTCTTAACGTTGTACTATTAAAGTCACTGTCGATTAACGAAATATTGTAGCCTCCACCAGCAGGATCAGATGGAATATTTTGCATATATCCGGAAACAGAAACTAATTGACCTTCTAATGACTCTGCTACTGCTTCATCATTTAAATCTGCTAACGTAATATCTGTTGCAGCTGGTAGAGTTTCACCACTAGCGATCACTTCCATGTCAGTTGGTATAATCTCTGTTAATCCATTATAAACATCGATTTCACCTGTTATTTGAACTCGATCTCCTTCACTTAATGTTGGAAAAGAAGATCCTTCAAATGCAAAAAGATTAATACCTGCTGTCTCATCTTGTATGTATGTGGATAATTGACTGCTATTTGGATCTGCTAGATTACTAGAAGTTACCACACCTTCAATGGTTACGACACTTCCATTGCTTTGTTGGCGTGCTTCTAAAATCGATAGGTTAGACGGAACCGGGTCTTCGTCCTCTATTGCATCACCATCAGCAAATGTAATACTTGTTACATTTTCAATGGATTCCTGATTGGAATAAAGGTCCCTTGTACCTGTCACAGTAATTTTTTGTCCTAATGCTGCTTCATTTAACTGTGGACTAAATTGATCACGTTGATCTGATTCCAACTTAACAATGATAGACGTAGCCTCATCATTATTCTCTTCTGCTACCTTAATGGCATACTGATTATTAAAAGGGGCTACTATATACCCTTCCATGGTCACTTCTGTATCATGACCTTCTGCCAATGCATCAGATACAGAAATAGCCTCCGTCTCTTGTTCTTGTGCACTTACTTCTACTATAGGTATAAATGCTGTTGAGAGTTGAGTAAATACAAGTAAAAATGCCAAAAATAAGCTAGATATTTTTAACCTTGAATGTCGCTCCATTCTCTCTCCTCCTCTATTAATTTGTCTATCTTCCATCTTTGATTCTATCAATTCAAGGTTGAAATTAATTAAACTCTGCGTAAAGTGTTTGTTAACTTTTGTAAAGATAAATAACGAGTAGTGCCGTTTATTTCCATTTTATGTGACATCATTATAGGTGACTGTTCACCTCAATCAATTATTTCCATTTTAGCCTTGTATCTATTAACGAAATCACGTATACTTTAGTTAATAAATTAATTTAATTAAGTCGACAAAATATTTCAAAGGGTGATAATGAAAATGGATATAAAAACATTAGTTGCCAAGTTTCAAGGTATGTTCCAAACAACTGAACAGCCCAGAGCATTTTTTGCACCAGGTAGAATTAATCTGATCGGGGAACACACAGATTATAACGGCGGGCATGTCTTCCCTGCTGCAATTTCCTTTGGTACGTATGCGTTAGCAGTACCAAGACAGGATAAAAAGTTACGACTCTATTCGGATAATTTTCCTGATAAAGGAATAATTGAAGTATCACTAGATGACCTTTCCTACAAAGGCGAAGACAGTTGGACCAATTTTCCAAAAGGAATGATTCTTTACTTCCTGGAAGAAGGGTTTAATATTGATAAAGGATTTGACGTATTATTCTACGGAAATATTCCTAACGGTGCGGGTCTCTCTTCCTCTGCTTCCATTGAACTTGTAACTGGGGTTTTATTAGAAAATCTTTACCGACTTGATATAGACCGTATTCGGATGGTCCAACTTGGACAAAAAGTTGAAAACGATTATATCGGTGTCAACAGTGGCATTATGGATCAATTTGCAATTGGTATGGGGAAAGCAGATCACGCGATGCTATTAGACTGTGATACATTAAACTATCAATATGCACCAATAAAATTGGAAAATCATGATATCATTATTATTAATACGAATAAACGACGTGAACTCGCTGATTCCAAGTATAATGAACGTCGCAATCAATGTGAAGTAGCGCTAGCGGACCTGCAAAAAGAACTTTCTATTAACAGCCTTGGTGAATTGACACCAGAACAATTCGAGGAAAACCGTTCATTAATTACTGATCAAACAAATCAAAAACGGGCAAAACATGCTGTATATGAAAATGCTAGAACGATCGATGCTTTGAAAAAGTTAAATGCTGGTGACCTCAAGGAATTTGGTGAATTAGTGAACCAATCTCATGTATCATTACGCGATGATTATGAAGTAACAGGCGTGGAGCTTGATACCATTGCCGAAACTGCCTGGCAACAAAAAGGTGTCCTAGGCGCCCGGATGACAGGCGCTGGATTTGGCGGGTGCGCGATTGCTATCGTAGAAAAGACAATGGTTGAAGCTGTCAAACAAGCCATTGACAAATCCTATCAAGACAAAGTGGGTTACGCTCCAACCTTTTACGTAGCCGCAGTCGGAGATGGTGCTAAGGAGATATCACTTTAGGCATAAACTGCCGCTCATACTGGTTCGTAGTTGATAGATACTGCGAACTAATGAAAATTTCCGGAGGGAGGCTTTCCTCCATTCTTTCCATAGGAAGTGTTGGAATACCGCTCCGGCAGAATACTGCGCTTTCCGTGGGCACGGCCTCAGCTAACTTGGTAAAGAAAAGCACTTTACCAAGTGGATCTTCGGCTCGCGCTGTTCCCACAGGAGTCTCCGTATTCTGCCTACGCTAAATTTAGTTTTCCAATTATGGTAAGAATAGAACTTAGGGAACGATTTCCTTTGGATTTCCTGTCATTTTATTAGAACACTATTCTAAGCTGCAGAAAAAATGCGAGACTCCTGTGGGAAAGGAACAGTCTGAAGACCCTGCGTGATGCACCTGCGTCTCCTAGTAAAGCTTCGAAGTAGGCTTCCTCGGTGCAAGGGGACAAAGATGTTTAATCAAGAAGCTCCCTGGCTGAAGCGTTCCCCACGGAAAGCGAGTATTTTTTCCGCAGCGGTGGCTTAGCACTCGACTAGAATCAGAATGGAGGAGAGTAAATCCATGCTTATTGGTTCGTAGTGTATGTATTTTGTGAATGGTTCTATTTTAATATTTTTTAAGTTAGAAAGGATGATGACAAATGCGTATTTTAGTTTTAGGTGGAGCTGGTTACATTGGCTCGCACGCTGTATATCAATTAATTGATCAAGGATATGAGGTAGTGGTGATTGATAATTTATTAACAGGGCATGCGGGTGCAGTTCATCCAGACGCAACATTTTATAGTGGCGATATTCGTGACATCGAATTCTTGCGCGAAGTATTTACACACGAAAAGATTGATGGAGTACTCCATTTTTCAGCAAACTCATTAGTAGGTGAATCAATGGAAGACCCTCTCAAATATTTCGATAACAATGTATACGGAACCCAAGTATTACTGCAAGCCATGACAGAATTCGATATCAAACATATTGTCTTCTCTTCCACTGCAGCAACATACGGTGAACCAGAACAAGTACCAATTACGGAAACAATGCCAACAAACCCTACTAATACGTATGGTGAAACAAAATTAACAATGGAAAAAATGATGAAATGGACTGAAGCTGCTCACGGTATCCGTTTTGTATCACTTCGTTACTTTAATGTTGCTGGAGCACGCAGTACAGGCGAAATTGGCGAGGACCATCGTCCTGAAACACACTTAATTCCAATTATATTGCAAGTAGCGTTAGGTCAAAGAGAGTACATCTCTATTTTTGGTGACGACTATAATACTGCTGATGGCACATGTATCCGTGACTACATTCATGTCGAAGATTTAATCGATGCCCATATACTAGCACTTAAATATTTAAGAGAAGGCGGAGAAAGTAATGTCTTTAACTTAGGAAGCAGCCAAGGCTTCTCTGTAAAAGAAATCATTGATGCAGCAAGAAAAGTAACAAATCACCCAATTCCGGCAGAAGTAGCACCAAGAAGAGCAGGTGATCCTAGTACGTTAATTGCTGCATCAGATAAAGCAATGCGTATTCTTGGTTGGAACCCGACCAGAACTGATATTGATAAGATTATTACCGATGCATGGAATTGGCATCAGGCTAATCCTACAGGCTACAAGGAGGATTAACATGACCAATATCTCAAGCTTAGTGAACACATTAGTCAACAAAGCTATGGAGAAAGGATTGATCCAGACTGGTGACGAAATTTATGCACGTAATCAAGTGTTAGGGCTACTCAATGAAGCAAGTTATCAAGATGACGCAGAACTGTTAAACCAGGATATTCCGGAAATTTTAGAAGATTTAGCGGATCAGGCTGTAAAAAGAGGATTAATCGAAGGCTTACTTGATGAAAGAGAACAACTAACTGCCAAAATCATGGACGTTTTTATCTCAAAACCTTCAGAAGTAAACCAAACCTTTTATCTAAAATATCAAGCCTCACCAGAAAAAGCAACGGACTATTTCTATCAACTAAGCAAAGATAGTAATTACATTCAAACAAAACGGATTGCGAACAACATTCATTTCAAAACAGCATCGGATTATGGACAGTTAGACATTACGATAAACCTGTCAAAACCGGAAAAGGATCCCGAACAAATTAAGCGTGAAAAAGAAATGAAACAGGATATCGCTTATCCGAAATGTTTATTATGTGTGGAAAATGAGGGATATGTAGGACGGATCGGTCACCCGGCACGTTCTAATCACCGGGTTATTAAGGTTCCATTGGAAGGGGAAGAATGGTTTCTACAATACTCTCCTTATGTCTATTACAATGAACACAGTATCCTGTTCGCAAAAGAACACCGTCCTATGAAAATTAACCGAGATTCTTTTGCCAGACTTACAGCTTTTGTTGAAAAATTCCCACATTATTTCATTGGTTCAAATGCTGACTTACCGATTGTCGGTGGCAGTATTTTATCACATGATCACTATCAAGGTGGTCACTATACCTTTGCAATGACAAATGCCGAAGAGGAATTTAGCTTTATATTGGACGATTTTTCCGATGTTGAAGCGGTTGTTGTTAAATGGCCATTATCGGTAATTCGCTTACGCCATACTGATCGCAGCAAACTGGTGGATGCATCTGATTACATTTTACAAAAATGGCGAGAATACAGTGATCCTAGTGCAGATATCCTTGCATATACAGGTGATACGCCACACAACACGATCACACCAATTGCTCGCAAACGTGGCGAATTATACGAAATCGACCTCGTATTACGTAACAATCGTACAACAGAAGAACATCCGATGGGACTCTTCCATCCACATGAGGATGTACACCATATTAAGAAAGAAAACATTGGGCTTATTGAGGTGATGGGGCTTGCAGTACTTCCTCCCCGTTTAAAAGAGGAGCTAGAGATAATTAAAAAGCATCTCCTCGGTCAAAAGGTAACGGTTGCAGAATACCACCATGATTGGGTACAATCTATGGAAGATAGACATTCAACGATAACAAAAGACAACGTTAACAAAATTGTAGAAGATGCACTAGGACAAAAATTTGCACGTGTCTTGGAGGATGCCGGGGTGTATAAAACAAACCAGTCCGGAAGAGATGCGTTTAAACGGTTTTTGTCACACCTAAATGAAAGATAACTAGGAGGAAACGGGTTATGGAAGTAAAAACAGATGTAGTCAAAGTAAAAGACCAGCAATGGAAAGAGTTTACCTTAATCAATGATAATCAGATGGCTGTTTCTATCCTTGATTTTGGTGGTATCATTACAAAGATACTTGCACCAGATCGTGATGGTAAACTGGAAAATGTCGTGATTGGTTTTGAAAACTATGAAGATTACCTTGACAATCCTGGGTTTTTTGGGGCGTTAATTGGTCGTGTAGCCGGACGAATTGAAAAAGCGCAATTTGAAGTGAATGGCAAGACCTTTACACTACCGAAAAATGAAGGAGAACATCACTTACATGGTGGTGAGCCAGGATTTCATAAATCAATCTGGAAGGTTGTCCCTTTTGAAAATAATGATGAAGTAGGACTAACACTGACATTAAAAAGCAAAGATGGTGAAAACGGCTATCCTGGAAACTTGCAGATGACAGTAACTTATACCTTGAATAATGATAATGCTTTTACGATTACCTATGAAGGTGTAGCTGATCATAAAACGGTTCTAACAAGTACTAACCATTCCTATTTTAACCTGAGCGGTAATTTGAAATCAGATATTCAAAATCATGAGATTACATTGGACAGCAGTCAGTTTGTTGAATTGGATGAAGAATTAATTCCAACTGGTAACATTTTAGAAGTAGATGATACTGTCTATGATTTCCGGAATGGCCGCCTGATGAAAGATGGTGTGACATCCGATTATAAGCAAAATCTAGTGGCAAATCATGGCTATGATCATTACTTTATCTTTGACCATTCCAAACAGGAAAGTGCTGTTGTTCGCGAGAAAGAAAGTGGTCGTCGGTTAACAGTGATAACCGATCAGCCTGGTGTGGTGATGTACACATCTAATAACCTGCCAGAAGGATTAGGATTACGCGAACGAGAGTCGGTAAGATATTTAGGACTGTGCCTTGAAACACAAGGTTCACCGGCGTCGGTTCATCATGAAGGATTCCCTTCCATCTGGTTAGATAAAGATGAAAAATATTTTGCCAAAACTACTTTTATTTTTGACATAATAGACTAAGGAAGTTGGCAACGTTAGAGAATGGTGACACATGTGGCTCTAATATGTGGTGCAGTGAATTATAAGAAAGAACTAGATGAACTCGCTTCTAGATGATTAAATCTAGAAGCGGGTTCTTTGTGTAAGTGTCCAGATTATCTTAAAAAGTGTCCAGTAAATGGCGAAAGTGTCCAGATAATTATAAAAAGTGTCCAGAAAAATTATATTCTCTTAGATAATGTAGTTTTGGCTACATGTTTGGGATCATCATTAGATGAAAAAGGAATAAAACGAACAGTAAACGCAAAGTCCTCTGCATGTAATTGATATCTCTCCAGAACATCTGGACCACAGCTCGCAGAACCGATGCCATGCTGTTTATAGTCAATATTTAAAGTAAGATCCTTCTGTCTGATCGATATTTTCCATATCATAACGATGCACACTAAAATCAAAGGTTGGTTCCCCTGTTACTAGAAGTCCAGTGCCCTCTTCCCGGGAAAGAGACATCCATTTTACTTGATGGCGATTACCATTCTCTTGTGGTACAGCGTAATTAGTAAATAGCTGATCGACTGTGCCTTACCAAACACCGAAACGATTTGCTTCTCTACTCTACTATCGACATAAGCTTCACTAGGTCCTCTTCCATTCCGCTTTACCTGATCAAACGCATTTGGGACTTTCATTTGCAGGCCAATTCTCGGGAAAGTATCCGGCGTATCTCCATTTAATTGGCCGGTAACCCTAACTTGAATACCTCAACTAGCAAAGACATCATAGATATAGGTTGTTAAGAAAGACCAGGAGGTGCAATTCTTACTTTTGCAATTACCTCTGTACTTGTTTTCTGTCATCCGATACCTGATCATCAAGCCGATGCTGTAACCAGTGTAAACCATATTTCTGCCAGTACGCTTTGTTGCTGACAGGTTTCCACTGATTTGTTTCATAAATATCATTATCAATCAGTGCACGCCAGAAATTTAATTTAAGGATAGTGTCTCCCAGTCATTTGTCATCTTGTTCACTCCATTCCTCTAAACTTTTGCCATAAATTGTTCTGCTCTATGTGTTAACGCTTTTAAATCCTCTTTGGAATATGTTTGTTGTTTTTTCACCAAGGAACTACCCAATCCCGCTGCCACTGCTCCTGCCTGAAAATAAGCAGATATATTATCAAGGTTGACCCCACCTGTTGGCATTAACGGTATATGTGGCAACGGTCCTTTTATGTCTTTGATATAGGTTGGTCCTAATGCTGTTGCAGGGAAGATTTTAATAAGGTCTGCGCCATTTTCATAGGCGGTTAAAATTTCTGTCGGGGTCATTGCTCCCGGAATACTGACAATACCGTACCTTTTCGTTAACTTAATCGTATCTATGTCAACAGTTGGAGAAAAAATGAATTGCGAGCCTGCCATAATCGCTGCTCGAGCTGTTTCCGCATCTAAAACGGTTCCGGCACCAACGATCAGCTCTTGATCAAATTCTTTTCTTACCTGCTCTATTGCATCTAATACATTCGTAGTATCGACCGTAATCTCTAATATTCTAATTCCTCCTTGATGAAGTGCATTTGCTACATCAAGAATATGTTCTGAGGGTACACCACGAATTATTGCGACTAATTTATATTGATAAATACTTTGCAAGACACCCATTAAAAATGAACTCCTTTCGTATTACCTGCTCACATCTTCTTTTGTGTCCTGAATAAATCGTTCAATTTCTTCGATATCGGGCAACCCTTCTACATCGCCATTCACCATGGTTACCATTGCACCTATGGCATTAGCTCTAGCTATCGTCTTTTCAAGAGGTAGTTTTTCTAATAGTCCAGAAATCACTCCTGCGGCAAATCCATCCCCTGCGCCAATGGGATCAACGACACGTTCGATCGGATAACCAGGAACAAAAGCCTGTTCCTCCTTTGTAAAAAAGGAGGACCCTTTACTACCTTGTTTAAGGATGACAACCTCCGCACCGTTTTCAAGAAAAAGGTTGGCATACTGCTCAAGTTCATGTTGACCAAATAAATACGTAGCTTCACCTACTCCAGGCAGAACAATATCGGCTTCCGCTGCAATTTCTAATAACACTTGTTTTGCTTTTTCTTTCGATCCCCATAATTTCTCGCGAATATTTGGATCAAATATAATCGTTACATTATGTTTTTTTGCGTATTCGATTGCTTGTTTAACTGTCTGATAGCAGCTTTCACTCAATGCTGGCGTTATACCTGTTAAGTGAAGATACTTTGCGCTGGCAATGTAATCTTCCTGAATTTGGCCTGGACTTAAATTACTAGCAGCAGACCCGGCTCGATAGTAATAGACACGGACATCTTGTTCGCTTCTTAGTTCTTTAAAATAGAGGCCTGTCTGTGCTTGCGAATCTTTTTTCACTTGTGAAGTGTCTACTCCTTCTCCTCGAACAAAAGAAATAAGCGCTTTGCCTAATTCGTCATCACCAACTCGACTTATCCATCCAGCCTGCAATCCAAGACGTGTGACACCTATTGCAACATTCGTTTCTGCACCGGCAAATTTCTTAGAAAACTGGGAAGCATATCGCATTTTCCCTGTTTTATCAGGTGTAAAAAGAGCCATCGATTCCCCGATTGTTACAACATCCATTAGAATCCCTCCTTACCATTCCGCAACGGTTCCATCTTGATGACGCCAAACAGGATTTCGCCATCTGTGTCTTTCTTTTGCCATTTCCTTTACTTTCTCTTCATTGATTTCAATACCAAGACCTGGTCCTTGAGGAATTTTGACATGTCCATCTCGGTAATCAAATACGGTTTTGTCTGTTATATAATCTAATAAATCATTCCCTTGGTTATAATGAATACCTAGACTTTGCTCTTGGATGAATGCATTGTGAGCGGTTGCATCCATTTGTAAACAAGCTGCTAAAGCAATCGGACCTAATGGACAATGTGGCGCAACAGCGATATCATATGCTTCTGCCATCGAAGCAATCTTTTTCACTTCAGTAATCCCGCCTGCATGAGATAAGTCCGGCTGGATAATATCCGCTAAACCGGATTCAAATAATGGCTTGAAATCCCAACGAGAATACATTCTCTCACCAGTCGCAATCGGAATGCAGGTATGTTTCGTTATTTCCGCTAATGCTTCATTATTTTCTGGTAAAACTGGTTCTTCAATAAACATCGGGCGGAATGGCTCCAGTTCTTTTGCCAGTATTTTAGCCATTGGTTTGTGCACCCTGCCATGAAAGTCAATACCGATACCGATATAATCACCGACAGCTTCACGTACAGATGCAATCCTTTCGATAACGCTATCAATTTTTTCATAACTGTCAACATATTGCAGTTCTTCTGTTCCATTCATTTTTACTGCAGTAAAACCTGCTTCCACTACGTTTTTGGCCGCAGCTCCCACATCACTTGGCCTGTCACCACCAATCCAGGAATAAACACGGATCAAGTCACGACATGCCCCACCTAGCAATTGATAAGCTGGAGCATTAAAGTATTTCCCTTTAATATCCCATAATGCTTGATCAAGACCAGCAATAGCACTCATTAAAATCGGCCCACCGCGGTAAAAGCCAGCACGATACATGACATTCCAGTGGTCCTCTATTTTTAAAGGATCCTTTCCTATTAGAAAGTCAGCCAGTTCATGTACTGCTGCTTCTACTGTTGCTGCCTTCCCCTCTACTACAGGCTCTCCCCATCCTGCAATACTTTCATCTGTTTCCACTTTGACAAAACACCATCTTGGTGCTACAACAAATGTTTCGATGTTGGTAATTTTCACTTTCCAACACTCCTTTCACCTAGTTTTTGATATAACCTAATTTTGCGGATATCTGTTTACTTTGCGTTAAAATAGCTTGTGCTAAATCCTCTTTAACCCTTTCTTTTGTCACTCGATCAGCAGGTCCTGCAATACTGATAGCAGCAACGACGTTACCATCATGATCATAAATCGGAGCTGCAATACAGCGAATACCTTTTTCGTGCTCCTGTTCATCGATTGCATATCCTCTATCTTGAATTTCCCTTAATTCTTTTTGCAGATTGGCTTTATCGGTAATCGTGGTCTCTGTGAATTTCGGCAGTCCTTTTTCTGCAATTAAATGATCTAATTGCTCTTGTGTGAAGCCTGAGAGCAACGCTTTTCCTACCCCTGTACAATGCATTAAAGCTCTTCTTCCAATTTGAGAATACATTCTTAATGTTTGATCACTTTCCACTTTGTCAATGTAAACGACTTCATTATTATCATGGATACATAAGTGCACTACTTCACCTGAGCTTTTTGCTAGATTGTGTAATGCTTCTTTCGCAACTTTTCGGATATCCAATTGATTCAACAAGGAACTCGCTAAAACAAGACATTGAATACCAAGTCGATAATGACCTGTCTGTTCGTCTTGTTGTACATAGCCGTTTGTCATTAATGTGCTTAACAGACGATGTACGGTGCTTTTTGCTAGTGATAATTCCTTGGAAAGATTCGCGATACTTAAACCTTCCGGATGTGCTGACAATATTTCTAAAATAGAAAGCGTTCGTTCTACTGATTGAACTTGGGACATAATTACTTCTCCTTTTAAAATGTTCCGCATTATGGAACATCATTCTTATAAGTGGAACACCTTAATTCTACCTGTTTATTTATAGATTCGTCAAGCGGCTAATCGCTTGTCTACGTGGCAAAGGTTACCTATCTGGAATAAATATTTCCATATGGGAGTTGATTATATGTCTTTTCGCTCTAAAGTGGATCAAATTTTTATTATATTCATATTTACTGCAGTTTTAATTATAGGAGTTTTTACGTTATTACCCTTGTTCTTCGCTGACATTAATGGAATTGGTGACATTATTTTATCTACATTTATAATCACAGTTGTATTTATTTTATGGGTAACATTTTCTTTAAAGATCATTTATTGGTGAGAGGCGGTCCATTTTATAGTCGTATCCCATATGAACATATAACAAAGATATATAGAACAAATATATTTATACTGGTTATCGGGTATTGTCATCTACAGATGGAATTGAAATCTTCTACCAATCCGCATTGTTAGGAAGCGTTAAAATTCACCTAAAGAATCGGAACTTTTTATTTCTGAGATAAAGAAATGCTGTCCAAATATTTAAATACAGTTGTAGATTTCTTCAGTTAACGGGACTTTAATGTAAAAAAGTGCTCTTCCTACATAGATGATCACTTAAGATTATTTGGGACATCTTATTCCACCTTCTCGAGGGTCGTGTAAAAATACCCATGTACGATTACTTTGGTAGCAATGATGAAAATAAATGTACAGCATTACCTCCACTCCAACTACCCACTTCCATGATTCAACGGGTGGCCGCTCACTTCAACTCCTTTGGGGTAGAATAAAGGCATTCCTATTCAAGGAATGCCTTTAAAACTCGTTTTATTTTTTCAATACTTTAACACCGAATCCATCCAATGAGACAGCTCCTAGTACTTCATTGTCTGTGAGCAAATCTCGATAAGTCTGACCACCCAAGTTAATATTTTTTATCTGATTTGAAAAGTTCATTAAAAACAAGAATTCGTTTGTGCCATCTGTTCGAACTTGAGCACTAACGTCTTTTGGTAGTAAGCCACCAGTCGCTCGTTTCAATGATAGCTGATCTGCTAGCTTTTCAAAAAAAGCACGATGGAACGGCTGATCATTTCTCGAAGCAATATAATATGCTTTTCCTTTGCCATATTGATTTACTGTAAGCGCAGGTCTTCCTGCATAAAAATCACTGCCATACTGTGCTAGTGCTTCCGCGCCTTCTAAATGGATTAAATCACACAATTCTTTTGCTTCAAATTCACCACGCAAGTCTAATTCATTATTGCCTACTACTTTAATGCGATTAGTTTCGCCATCATATAAACCATCAATCTCTTCCGACCAGATTCCTAACGTTTTACGTAATGGACCTGGGAAGCCACCGAGGAAACAAAGGTCATTTTCATCGACAATGCCGGACCAGTAAGTCGTAACAAAAGTCCCGCCATTTTGAACAAATTTTTCAATATTTTCGCCGACTCCAGGTCTGACCATATAGAGCATTGGTGCCACTACTAATTTATATTTAGAAAGATTTTTTTCGGAATCAATCACATCTACCGCAATACCTTGTTCCCAAAATGCCTGATAATGCTCTGTCACAGTACGCTCATAATGAATACCAGCATTACGGGGGCCTTGAGCATCTTTGACTGCCCAGCGATTTTCGGTATCAAAAATAATCGCTACCTCTGCATCAACTGTTGAACCAACTACTTCATCTAAATTGGCCAAGCCTTCCCCCAGCTCTTGAACCTCTTGGAATACACGTGTATGCTCATGTCCAGCATGGTCTACCACTGCACCATGGAATTTTTCACTGGAGCCGCGACTTTTACGCCATTGGAAGTATTGGACGGAATCAGAGCCATGTGCTACCGCTTGTAATGATGATAAAACATGCATACCTGGCTTTTTCAGCTTACTGATCGGCTGCCAATTCGTTAAACTTGGCGTGCTCTCCATTAATAAAAATGGCTTGCCATCTTTTAAGGAACGGAACCAGTCATGATTCATCGCCGTGTAAGCAGCGAGATAGGACTCACCTTGTTTATCATGCCATGTAGGATAGGAATCCCATGAGATCACATCGATGTCATCAGTGAATTTTGCGTAGTTTAAACCTTCAAATGCTTCCATAAAGTTTGCTGTTGCCGGCATTTCAGGATTAACAGCTTTTAATGGCTTTACTTCATGACGATAAAAATCTAATGTTTGATCCGTGACAAAGCGTCTCCAATCAAGGTTTTGGCCATGTACCATTGTTTCTCCGTGTGGTGCAGGAGATTCCACTTGAGACCAACTCGAATAAGTATGACTCCAGAACGTTGTCCACCATGCATCATTTAATGCATCTAACGTTTGATACTTTTTCTTAAGCCATTCACGGAACGCATCTTGACAATATTCACAATGGCACTCCCCACCATATTCGTTGGACACATGCCAGCCGATTACTGCTGGGTGGTCAGCATAGCGTTCTGCTAATTTGCTATTCATTATCTCTACTTTTTCTCGATATACAGGTGATGTAAAGCAGTGATTATGGCGCATTCCGTGCAGATTTCGTACACGGTTAGCCCCTACTCGTAATACTTCTGGATACTTTTCCGACATCCATGCCGGTCTTGCACCACTTGGTGTCGCCAGAAAAGCATACATCCCATTTTCGTGAAAGGTATCCAGTAATTGATCCATCCATTCAAATGTAAATATTCCTTCTTCTGGCTCCAATTTCGCCCAGGAAAAAATCCCGACTGACATCACGTTACATTTAGCAAGCTTCATTAAGCGAATGTCTTCCGCTAATACTTCTGGGAATTTATCCCATTGCTCCGGATTATAGTCTGCACCATGCAGCATTTTTGGTATTTTGTTGCTTACTGGGTTAAACTTCATCGTATCATCTAACTCCTTCTTGTTGGTTTTTCATTAGCGAATGCATCTAGTCCCATTAATCTGTTGCCTTCATAATCAAATAAAGTTAAATGAGACCAATTATTTTCATGGCCGACTGACCACTTTTGCTTAGAAGGAATCCAACACGGTTCCCAATAATAAATGCCTTTACCTAAATTATCTGGTGTTTGTTTTACTGTTTCCATTAACATTTCCAAATAAGCTTTTTGACCCTCTGCTGTGGCAGGGTATCCCGGTACAAGATGTTCACGAAAATCCGGTTCATCATCTATCTCTGGAATTTCATCTGGCACAATCCATGGATAAGCAACTTCCACTACTATTATTTCTTTCTGATAACGAGTTGCGATATCTTCCATATTTATTTCAAAATCTTCATATGGACCATGCCACCAAGGATAATAGGAGAGACCGATCACATCATATTCAAGCTGATACTTTTCCATTTGATCGTAGAATTTACGTGAACCAAGATTATCTCCTCCTCGGTCAATATGGATCATTGTTTTTATTTGGCCGGTGTCCTTTGTGGCAGCTTGTACGCCATCCAGTCCTGCTTTAATAAGTGGAATAATTCCATCCCAATTCTCCACTTCCCCTGATTGCTCTTCTTTATAAATCTTTCCGTCTTCCCATAACATTCCATTCGTAATCTCGTTACCAATCTGAACCATGTCTGGTGTTAGATCTTCTTTCTTAAAAGCTTCGATAACTTCTTTTGTATAACTATATACGGCTTCGACAAGCTCATCAAAGCTTAGATTCTCCCAGGCTTTTGGCTTTGTCTGCTTGCCTGGGTCTGCCCAATAGTCGGAATAATGAAAGTCTAGTAAAAAATTCATATTATAGGCTTTTATTCTTTTGGCCATTTTTATCGTTCTATCTAAATTACAATATCCCCCAGTGGGTGTATGCCATAATCGTAAACGGACAGCATTAACTCCGGCACGATGCAATATTTCCATCACATCGACGGCTTTACCATTCTCATAATACTGTCCACCTTCTGTCTCTACCTCATCGACAAATGACAAATCGACACCCTTAATAAACTCTTTTTGTGTCATATATAAATCCTCCAAAATTGATGATTATCCTTTTGTTCCACCTGCTGTTAGACCAGATATCAAATAACGCTGTAAGAACAAATACACAACCGCTACCGGTATCGCAATTAATATGGCACCAGCTGTAAATCTTGTAAAGTTGTTAGAGAATTGATCATTTATAAAGTTAAATAATCCTAACGCAATCGTGTAATTCTCCGGACTGTTCAATACGATAGAAGGTAATATAAAGTCAAATAAAGGTGTCATAAAATTGAATAACGCAACTACGGCTAGAATTGGTTTTGCCAGTGGTAATATAATTCGCCAAAACACGGTAAAGTGACCTGCTCCATCAATTCGAGCGGCTTCATCTAACTCTCTTGGGATTGTATCTAAGTAACCTTTTACAAGCCATGCATTAAAAGGAATTTGACTTCCAACATATATTAGGATTAAGCCTGTTAATGAATCCAGTAATCCTACTAAGTGTAAGAAAATATACAAAGCTACCATCGCCATCATAACGGGGAACATCTGCAATATTAGAAACGTATATAACGCAGAAGTTCTCCCAACGAATTTATACCTAGAAAATGAAAATGCGACAACCGACGTCATAATGACAGAGAACAAGGCAGCGCAGCCTGAAACAATCATACTGTTCTTATACCATGTTACATAGTTACTTCTCGGGTCGGTAAACAACCATTTATAATGCTCTAACGACCAGTTTTCCGGAATAATGGAAGAGGAGTAGAGACTCTGTCCAGGGTTTAATGACATACCAATAGCCCAAACAATCGGGTAAAGGATAATCACTGTCATAAACGCAAAAATAGCATATATACCGGTTAACTCCAATGCTGATTTTAATTTTGGACTCATTAGATATTCCCCTCCTCTTTAAATGAATTGGTACGTCTGAATTGGAAAAAGGCAAATACCGAAACGATTAAACCAATGATTAAGGAAATCGCAGCAGCCATGCTGTAATTGTTCGTATCAAATGTTAATTTATATACCCATGAAATCAAAATATCTGTTCCACCGGCATTTTGCCCCTGCACAGCTGGTCCACCTTCATTAAAGAGATAAATAATATTAAAGTTATTAAAATTTGTAGTGTATTGAATGATTAATAATGGTGCTGTTGCAAACAACACGTGCGGCAAAGTAATATTCTTGAATTTCTGCAGGCGTGTTGCACCATCTACTTCAGCTGCTTCATACCACTCAGATGAGATACTTTGGAGCACCCCTGAGAACAGTGCAAATACGAATGGATACCCTAACCATGTCTGGATCATGATTAATACCATTTTCGTATAGGTTGGGTCCGTTAACCATGGTAGTCCATTGCCGCCAATTAACGGTATAATAATATCACGGTTTATCGCTCCAAATTCATCATTAAACATAGCCGCAAAAATTAAAATCGACACAAACCCTGGTACTGCCCATGGCAAAATCAGGATTGTACGTATCGTCTTTTTAAATTTTACCCGCTTATCATTTACTAATACGGCTAAAATCAAACCGACAACGATTTGGAAAGATGTTGCTACAACTGTCCAGATTATAGTCCAGCCAAATACACTAATAAACGTATTTTGCCAAATCGGGACGGTTGCTAAATCTGTAAAATTAGCAAACCCAATCCATTCTACTAAATATCTTGGTGGAGAATTGTAAAGATCATAGTTTGTAAAGGCTAAAGCAATTGCAAATAAAAGCGGAAAAACAACTGTAAAAATCAGCAACACTAATCCAGGCGCTGTCATAATATACGGGAACGCTTTATCATAGCTATTTTTAATTGCTTGTTTAAAAGTTGGAGGCTGCCAGCCATTATTTAGTAAAATCGCCTGTTTTCTTGCATCCCGCACATTAAAGATATATAACATGAATGCGAATGCAATTAAAATTAAGGAAACAATCCCATAAACGAGTAAATAAATTGAATGATCGACCCCTGGAATTGTTCCTAATGTAACAATTCCCCAAAGTCCTAACCAAAGAAAATCAAAAGTCGCTAGGATAAAGGCAATTTCCAATATCATAAAAGAAATTCCCTTCATATAGCGCTTATTATAGATTTGACCTAATCCTGCTAGTAAAATGGAAAGAACCATTGCTACATTTGGATTCATTTTTTTTTGATAGCTGGTTAGTTGCTCTTGTTCTTGATGCTGGGACATAGATACCACCTCTTTCTATTAGTACAAAATGGAGAGTGGAAAAGCAGACTTTTCCACTCCAAGTTGATTATTCTTCTCCTGATAAGCCACCGGAAACATCCATATTATCTTTAATATTTTGAACGGTGTCTGTTAGTGCTTCTTCGACATCTGCATCGTTATTAATCAATTCAATTGCAACATCCATATCCCAAACCTGTGCCATTTGAGGGATGTTTGGCATTGGTGTACCCTGTGGTACTTGTTCTGTGTATCCTGCATACATTGGATCATCTACTGCATCAAGAATTTCAGGTTTTGGCGGTAATTCACCAGTTACATCAAAGTAAGCTTGTGAATTTTCATCATTCGTCATAAATTTAGCTATATCTTCTGCCCATTCCGGTTGATCACTATAATAAGAGACTAACCATGATTTTACTCCGATGAAGGATGGAGCAATTTCACCATTCATTTTTGGAAGTGGAGCTGTTGCAACACTGTCTCCAAGTGCTTCTTTATATATTGGCATATTCCATGGTCCGCTAAATACCATACCAACTTTACCTTCCGTAAATAGACCGTCTAATACGTCAACGGTTAATGTTTTTGGCATTAAGCCTTCGCTAATAAATTCCTGATATTTAGTTAAACCTTCAACTGCACCTTCGTTATCTAGCCCAATATCAGTTGGGTCATATACACCATCCTCTTCACCAAACACGTATCCACCATAAGCGTTCATAAAGGAGTACAAGTAATAAAATTCTGGTGATACTAAAAACCCATATTGATCATTGCTAGCGTCCGTAACCTCTTTAGACATATCGAATACTTCATCAATAGTTTCTGGTACACTATCGATAATGTCCTTATTGTAATAGGCAAAATATGTTTCTACTGCTACTGGAGCACCGTAAATATCTCCATCATACGTAAAAGCATTAATTGCTTCTTCGGTAAATCCGTCTATTTCCTCTTGAGAATAATCAATTGGCAATGCTAAACCTTGCGCAATGACATCCCCTAAACTGTCCTGAGGCTGGAAAAATAAATCCGGTCCATCACCGGTAGGACCTGCAAGTGCTAATTCTTCTACCTGATCAGGTAATGCTACTCTTTTATAAGAGATTTCAATTCCTGTTTCTTCAGTATACTTTTCAAACATTTCCACTGAAATATCTTCTGCAATATCTTCATCATTAATCCATACAACCAGTTCCTCTGGCTTTTCTTGCTCTTGTGATTCTTCTGTACCTTCTGATCCTTCGTTATTGTCGGTAGCTTCCTCTACTCCTTCACGTTCTGGAGCACATGCTGCAAGTAAAAGCACAAACATTGCCATTGATAATAAACCCCATAAAGTTTTCTCTTTAAACAACTTCATGACCTCCTTAATAAATTAATTTAATTATCTCTACAGAATTTATTATAAAGCGATTTCATAATGATTTATATATCAAATTATTCTATATTACTTTCAAATAATGAAACACATCCGATAACATGATAGATGTCATTCATTGCTAATCATATGAAAATAACTATGAAGTTACATTTATAAATAATCGGAAGAAATTTATCAGAAAGTGAAGGATAGAGAGCCTGAACATCCCCCCATCATTGTATAGTTAAAGAAACTATTCGCAGAGGATTACATGCATAAAATTGGATAAAGGAGAATTCATAAATAAAGTGGGAATATGACCAGTAGCCGAGACTTACAGACGTTTAGCACTGATAAAATCCTAAAAGATGAAACTAAGCACTAGTAGATGAGTAACATAGATTAGCCTTTATTAATTATCTGTTTTTCTTCCTACTATTCTAGTGTTCTAACGATACTTAATATAAAACCTGCACCACTATTGATACAGGTTCCGGTAAGTGGAAGGTGTAATACCTTCGCGTTTTTTAAATGTTGTAACAAAGTGGCTGACACCATTAAACCCAACTTGTTTGGCAATCTCTTTCAAAGATAAATCCGGTGTAGTGATCAAAATGCGTTTGGCTTCTCTGATTCGTAATTGTACAAGAAAAGAATAAGGACTAATACCGAATGTATCATGAAACATAGTATTTAAATGTTGGGAGCTAACTTGTGCTTTTTCCGACATTTCTAATAAACCAATGTCTTGTGGATAGACTTGTTCCAACCACTCAACAATACCTCTTATTTTTTCAAATGATTGCAAGACAGACAGTTTATTATTCATTTGACCATATTTTTTCAAACGCATTAAAAATTGATAAAGATCAGCTGAAATTTCATGAGCTAAATGATGCGGGTCCTGAAACACTTCCAACTTCCCAATAATTTTCTCCATGTGTCTACTAAAAGATATATTTTCATTTTCTTCATAGAAAGCTGAATAGTTCATATCTAGCGCATTTAAAATAGGATCTATCGCTGCTCCAGTAAAAGTAATATAGTATGTTTCCCAATGTTCACTAGCTTCGTGATCAGAGTAATATTTATGAGGGGTATATGGCGTTAACAAAATACCTTTGCCTGATGGTAAAGAAAAGGATTGATTGGCTAGTTCAATGATTCCCTCTCCTTTCACCGTTTGCAACCAATGATAATAGGGATATCCTTCAGGCCGATTAAAGTCCAATTCATACGGATTATAACCAATACTTTCAATATATAAGGGAAGAGGGTTTTCGGAAACGGAAAAAGTAAATCGTTTTTTCACAGCCACTTTATCACAACTTTCTTAACAAATAGTACTTTTCAACTACTATTATAAAGTAAAATAGTAATAATGGATACTCCTACTCTACTACCGGCTCAAATAGTTCACTCAAAATCAGTGCTACTGCACCAAGCGAAGAACCATATTCACCTAATTTAGATAGATAGACTGGTGTTCTCTTTGCTCTTTCTGATATCGCTCTTGTTTTAATCGTGTCCATAATCGGATCCAGAATAAAGGAGTCAGCATTTGAAACTCCGCCGCCAATAATAATAGTACTAGGATTACATACGTGAATTAAATTGGTCAGTGCAATTCCTAAATAAGTTCCCGCTTCCTTTAACACATCTTGGGCTAAGCGATCTCCCTCCATCGCCGCTTGATGTACATTCTCCGCTGTTATCGTTTCACGATACTCCGATAAGCTGCTTGCATTACCTTGCTCTAATAATTCGAATGCTTTCTCTGCAATCGCAGGCCCTGAAGCAACCGTTTGTAAACAACCTTCATTTCCACACGAACACTTTTTGCCATATAAATCAACTGTCATATGGCCTATTTCGCCAGCAATACCGTGTTCCCCACTATATAATTTTCCATCAATCACTAGACCGGCACCGATGCCTCGTCCCACATTCACCGCGATCATACTTTTAGCAGTCATTTGATTTTCAAACCATGCTTCTCCCAAGGCTAATGATTTTGCATCATTTTCTACTTTTACATCCATCTCAAACGCTGCTTCTAAATGATCTTTGATTGGTATATTTCGTAAGTTTAAGTTAGGTGCAAAAATTGAAATGCCTTGCTCAGAATCTACTACACCATGCATTGCCACACCAATCCCGATATATTGCAAGGAAGACTGTTTCGTTATTAATAGCTCAACTCCACTTGTAAGCATGTTTAGAAAGCTATCGTTAGTTAATTCTTGTGCTATTTTTTGTTCCACTTCATCTACGATTTTCCCAGCCAAGTCTGAAATGATAAAACGAATATCACTTGGACCTACGTCAATGCCAATAATATGAAAGCCATTCGTATTGAGTACTAACAACGTTGGTTTTCTTCCACCTTGTGAAATACCGAGCTGACTTTCTTTGATCAGCCCTTGCTCCAACAGTTCTTTCACGATACTTCCAACAGTTGGTGGTGTTAACTGTGTCTCTTTAGCAATTTGTGCACGTGAAATAGAGCCAGCCGTCCTAATTTTATTTAAAATAATAGATTTATTGATTGATTTCATCCATTGAAAACTTCCACGCTGCATCTTCTTCCCCCGACTTTCTTAATATACTTAAATAAGTATATCACATTATTTATTTGTCATTAAATGATTTTCGTATACTACATCGTACAGATCTTTATAAGCAACATGTTTCTCTCTTAATTGTGTCGGGGATTCTATACCTGCAGCTGCCGCTATATTATAGAGTCCTTCTCTAATTGATATCACATAATTAGTTACTCGATAAGATTTCTCTTCAATATCCAATCCTCTTTGCAGTTTCGGATCTGTTGTTGCTACACCTACAGGGCAATGATTCGTATGACACACTTGTGCCATAATACATCCTGTTGTGATCATAAATGCTCTAGCAACCTGGACTAAATCTGCTCCTAGTGCTAAAGCAAAAGCAATTCGGTCCGGAGTAAACAATTTACCAGATGCAATAATTTTCACTCGCTCACGAACCCCTGCCTGAACTAATGCATTATGAAGGATCGGAATCGCAGACTTAATCGGAAGCCCTACACTATCCGTTAGCTCCTGGAAAGTAGCCCCTGTTCCACCTTCTCCCCCATCGACAGAAATAAAATCTGGTTTCTTCCCCGTTTCTTTCATCGCTTCTGCTAATTGATACACATCCTTTTCTTGCCCGACAACTATTTTTATGCCAACCGGTTTTTCGGTTACCTCACGTATTTGTTCAACAAAATCTAACAAACCATGAACATCTGAAAATTGCTGGAACCGATTCGGGCTGTCATTCGATTGATATGGCACAATACCTCGATCTCTAGCAATTTCTTCCGTTACTTTTTCCGCCTCTAGATGCCCGCCACGTGTTTTTGCACCTTGGGCGAGCTTCAATTCAAAGGCTTTTATTTGGTCAATAGTAGCCTTCTTTTTTAGTTGCTCCCAAGACATTTCCCCGTCAGGAGTGCGCACACCGTATAAACCTGGACCAATTTGCAAGACTAAATCTACATTACCTTTTAAATGATAGGAAGATAAGCCACCTTCTCCCGTATTCATCCATGTACCACCGGCACGTCCGAGTCCGATAGAAAGTGCAGTAATAGCCCTTTCACCAAGCGCACCATAACTCATTCCAGCCATACCGATTAATCCTCGCACATGAAAAGGGTTTTCTGTTTCTGGACCAATTACAATTTCATGCTCCTTGCCTAGTAAATAAGGGGATACTTTCTGTGCCTGACGGTGTTCTTTTCTGGCAAAAAGGTTTTCCTTATCAATGTGATATATCTTTGTATCCACTTTTGGTTCGTGGTCAATCGATAATTCTTCTTTCAACTTTGGGAACATGGTGTTTTTAATATAATAGCCTGGCTGATCAAAATCTCGCTTGGAACCAAAACCTTCTAATCTTTTTTTATATTTTGCCGGCATGACAATATGGAGATAATCTTTTCTAGAAAATGGCTTCCCTGTATCATCTTCGGTAAACAGATATTGCCTTAGCTCTGGCCCAATATTTTCCAAAAAATAACGAACCCTTCCTATTAGTGGATAATTACGTAAGACTGCGTGTCTTTTTTGATTTCGGTCTTTCCAAAACCATAGAATCATAAGTGCCCCAGGAATAATTAAAATTACCAATACAATTGCCAATAAAATAACGGAAGCGATATCCGCCATATTCCCCCTCCATTCTATAACTTTCTTTTATGTATGATGCTTTTTAGAATGAGAATACGCACTACTGCGCTCATTATTAAAAGCAAATTAGGAAAGAATAGATTTGTTGTTGACCGATAGCTACTAAAGGAATCGCAAATCTACTTAGCATTAAGTGATCAGGATGAGCGGATTTTAATTAGTGTTCCTAATGCATATCTAAATAGTGTACAAATAGCAACTTCTTATGGTATAGGAAATCACTTATAAAGTTTATAAATCCAAATATAGGGCGATTCGTGAAGTCGCCTAGTTTCTGGACGCTTGCGTAGACAGACACCCAAATTTTATACTCCCTCTATATACTAACGTATTCTCTTGATTACTCTGTTTTTCTTAGAATTTCATCTACATATCAAGGACTACTTCACATCATAACTGGAGTCAACCAAATCATTTAGGGAATGATGGTGAAAAAGGGTGTACTTAATAAGCCATTCTTTCTGTTTTGAAAAAAATGGTAATTAGTTGTGCTATGATCGCACTCCATTCCCACAGTACTCATGGCGACAAACCCTCCCATATCTCACAGCGTCTTTGCGCATACATTCCTTCGTTCGGTCTATCCATGAAGTGGGGCCGGCGATGCTTTCCTCCAGGGTCATTGCCCGATCGTATATAAGTTTGCCGGCTGCTCCGTGGCTTCAGATGTTGTGTTTGTTTTCTTGATGTCATTCATGTGTTTCTATTTAAGATAATCTTTCATTCATACGCTACTATCGTCTGTAGTCTTTCTTTCACTACACTCTATTCATTGCACGGCTTGATGTGGAGAGGTGGGCATGATACCCTGATCCAACAGAGCCAATTTTTTACCATTTGATTCCTTGGCGAGGAGATCATGCCCATAGAGGCTCCATGTCAAGCCACTTAGGTATAACTGTCATTCCATGAAGAGAACATTACCAAATCTTTTGTTATACGGCATCTTTTAAACGAAAATGTGGGATATCCTGTAACATCTTTTCTGGACGAAAGGCTACTTGTTTCTTTCCAATGGCAAATAATACACGAATTAACTTACAACATAATGCAATTAAGGATTGTTTTTTCTTCAATGGATTTTCTTTTCTTGTCGTAAAATATTCATGTATTGCCTTAAATGCAGGATTGTGATTCACCAATGGCAGAATGACTTTAAACAACAGAGCACGTAATTTCGGGCGCCCTCTCTTCGTGATGATGGTTCTGCCTTTCCATTTACCGGACGTGGCCAGTTTCAAATTTAATCCTGCCAATTTAATGATTTGTTCAGGATGCGTATAGTTGCTTATATCGCCCACTTCTGCATAGAATGATGCGATCGTTACCTTGCCAACCCCTTTCATATCATCCATTTCTTTCACGCCTGGGATGGTATCTAGAAACTCCTCTACCACTTCCCATGCCTCTTCTATTTTCTCTTGAAGCAGGACATATTGTTCCATTAATGTTTTCAGTTTTAACCTAGCTAGGGTTTTTCCTTCTTGTATGCCAACAGAATGTCCGGCAACTTCTTTTAATTGTCGGATCTTTTTCAATCCCACTCCTTTTTTGACTGCTTTACGAATTTCATGCAAGATGGTAATGTCCTCTGTTTGGACGATTTCATCCGGAAACAATCCCATCTTGAGGACTTCCAAAGAGGCTTTTCCTTCCCAGTTGGAAAAGACCGTTGTATATTCAGGAAAATACCGGTCAATCCATTGATGAACACGACCTTTTACTGCTTGAAAATCCTTTATTAATTGCTCGTACAAATTCATACCTTCTCGCAGTTCTGCATAGATACCTTCTGGTAAATTCGGTTCCGAATAACGCCCATCTTGGATGAGACGGGATATTACTCTGGCATCTTTTACATCATTTTTGGTTGGTGAATTATCATCCAATTCTTTTGATTTCTTGACATGAGCCGGGTTGACAACAACGACTTTTAGCTGTTTTCCTTTTAACCAATAAGTTAAAGGTAACCAATAATGTCCCGTTGGTTCCATCCCCATGATAATATCCGTTTTTTCATGCTGGACGCATAATTCATCTTTCCAACACATGAGGCTCTCAAAGCCTTCCCATGAGTTATCAAAGTATAAAGCTTTTCCAAACTGTATGCCACGAAAATCTTGCGCACGTGCAACGTGTTTGTTTTTGGCGATATCAATCCCGATAATTAATGTTTGTTCCGTTACTTGTGATATTTTTTCATTTTGTTTATAATACATAATAGTCCTCCTTGGTTCTAATTAAGGGTCCTTTTCGCTGATCAGCTTTGGACACCTCGTATCATACCAAGGGGGTATTTTTTATTCAATACCCATTTTGCTTTATTACAGGAATGCTTTCCT
>NZ_JAGFVL010000048.1 GCF_017599345.1 Gracilibacillus suaedae | reverse complement strand
AATCGAGATAGGGGGAGGTGACTAACCTCCGACCCTCTCACATCACCAAACATACGGTTCCGTATTTGGCGATTTCATTCAAGTCATACGTGAAAATTGATAACGAATAAACAAACTTTCTAGTCCTTGGCTTCCCCAATATCGGTTGCCGAGGGTTCTGTGTAAAATGGGGCTGTTCGCAATCCGCCAATAGGCTTTCCTTGTGTTGGCCCATTCCCACGCTTTCTCCTTCTTCACACCGAACCTTTGTAATTCTCGATACCTTGTCTTGACCAACTTCCATTCTTTCCATCGAATCATGCGGAGTCTACGTTGGATCCAACTATCTATCTGTTTCAGAACACTTGGTGCCTCGGTCAATTGGTAATATCCTATCCAACCGATTAAGTACCGATTTAATCGTTCGATTCTGGTCTCCATACTGATGTTTTCTTTCCTTGATGTTAAGGAACGGATTCGATCTTTGAGCCTCTTAATACTCTCTTTTGGTATGCGAACCTTTGGTCTCTTCTTGTGACTGGTGAAGGAGAATCCTAGAAATTTTCGTCTCCATGGACGATCAATCGCACTCTTTTGTTGATTCACTTTCAGCTTTAGTTTTCCTTCCAGGAATTCCGTCATGTTTTGTCTGACTCTCTGTCCTGCTCTTTTGGAACGAACGTAGATTTGACAATCATCCGCATAACGGACGAAGTGCAGTCCTCTGCGCTCCAATTCTTTGTCCCATTCATCTAAGACAATATTAGAGAGTAAAGGACTTAACGGGCCACCTTGTGGTGTTCCTTCTGTGTTCGACTGAACAAGTCCTTGCTCCATGACTCCTGCTTGTAGATAGCGACGGATTAATGTCAGCACTCTTGGATCGTTAATCCGTTTGCTCAGGGTGCGCATTAAACGATCATGATGTACTTTATCAAAGAATTTCTCTAGATCCATATCTACTACCCAACGACAGCCTTCTTGTATATACCCTCTTGCTTTCCTCACCGCGTCATGACCTCGCCTTTGGGGACGAAATCCATAACTATGGTCCGAAAACTGCGGGTCATATACTTTGGTCAACACTTGTGCGATCGCTTGTTGTAGAAAGCGATCTGTCACGGTTGGAATCCCTAGCTTCCTCTTTCCACCGTCTGGTTTCGGGATTTCGACTCGACGGACCGGTTGAGGTTGATAGGTTCCTGTTTCCAATTGTTGCTTGAGGATTGTCCAGTTCTCTTTCAAATGCACTCGTAGGTTTTGTACGGGCATTTGGTCGATTCCGTGGCTTCCTTTATTCTTTTCTACACGCCATATAGCTTGTAGTAGATTCTCTCGTGACAGTATTTGTTTTAACATTCGTTCTCTCTCCTACGTACATGATCGTTCTCTTTATGTGGTATGTGTTCTCCACCCTTCTCATGTCCCCCACGGGATTCACCGTTTCCTCCATGAGGAAGGAACTTGTGTTTCTGCTTCATCAAACCATACGTATCCCAAGTGATCATGTTCCTTTCCTGATTCCGCCCTTCCCTGTTCCTCTAGAAGAAACAGGTACTATGGCTTCTGCTGACTTCTGATAGTTCAGTGAATGTTCACACATCCGGTTACGGTAAGTGTACCGCTTTGCTATCAGACCTCCCGGGGTAAGCATCTACACTTCCTCCCCATATCCTTGCTTCATTTACTACCTATACCCTTCGGCAGTATGGACTTTGATGTGTTTGGCAGTCTCATCCAAGTATAAATAGCCTTCTATGAAGTTCGTGTTCCTCAAGGCGGGAATTTGCCTCCGACTTCCTTCAGATTCTAGGTCGCCCTAGACACCCTTGTCCTTGGCTAACTGGTACTACTGCCTTCCCAGTTCGGGACTTGAACCCTAGAGTTTAGATGCATGCCCGGCACACCAAAAAAGCAGATCTCAAAGATAAGATCTGCTTTTCCTTTTAGTTTACCATTCTTTGTGCTTCTCTTAATTGGAACGTACGAACAGTACGTGGTAAGAAGCGACGAATTTCATCTTCGTTGTATCCAACTTGTAACCTTTTCTCATCTAGAATAATTGGTCTTCTCAATAACCCAGGATTATCTTGAATCAATTGAAACAAATCTTTTAATGGAAGCTGATCCAAGTTTACATTTAATTTCTGGAATACTTTTGAACGAGTTGAAATGATCTCATCTGTTCCGTCTTCCGTCATTCTTAAAATTTCTTTAATCTCATCAAGCGTTAATGGTTCTGAGAATATGTTGCGCTCTTTAAATGGAATATCGTGTTCCTCTAACCATGCTTTCGCTTTACGACATGATGTACAACTTGGCGAGGTATAAAGTGTTACCATGTAACTTCACTCCTCAAAATGAATTAATTTATAATTTTTAGATGCTTGTCACTTACACCTTTTATTACTTTAAAATGAGTTTAATCTATCATCTATGTACTAAGTATACTATATCTTGTAGTGGAATGATAGGGGGTTATGTGTTTTTCTTCACTTTTTACATATCTTTGTCTTTATCAAAAGTATTCCCTTCCTATTCAACCCTAAACACCATTTTAAAATATTAATTATTTTTTTCTGGACGTTGGTTATCTAATACATCAAAGATATCATTCGCTTCTCGGTCATCATCATAGGTCAAAACTTCATCGACAGGCTGATAGGATTTCCCGTAAATTTCTTCATCTTTATAGGTATGTATATCTTCGTACATCCGTTTCATTTGCTTATAAATTTCTTCTTCATTTTCACCAGATGGTGACCAATATAAAATTTCTAATGAATTAGCCTCATCAGTTGCCAATGACTTTCTTGTATAACCAATCGAAACCGCATGTTTAAACCCTTCTCGTTGATAAAAGCGTAATCGCTTTGTTGAATCACTATCTTGATAATCAAAAGGTTCGACTTCTAAAATAATCGGTTTATTTTTTTCCTTTAGCTTTTCGATAAGCTTATGACCAATTCCCTGTCCACGTGACTCTGTGGAAACATAGACATAGTCAATAAAAAGAAAAGTAGGGAACTCTGCGTACATTAAAACGTGATGTGGTCCTTCATCTTTATAATAAACATCTCCTTTTTCTTTTAATAGCAATTCCATATGTTGTTTTGACTTCATTTCCTCTACAGGGAAATATTGCTTTAATTTCTCGTACCAGGTCATAAACTAATCTCCCCTTCAATAGTGTCATTCCAAATTGCATAGAATCACTTTCATTATACCCTCTTTTGCTATAATTAATCGCAAAAATGTCGTTGTATCCATTCAATCAATAGAAAAGACCTCACATTTGTGAGGGTTAATCTAATGGTGTATAATCGACTCCTTCTGTATATGAATTCCCAGCATTCCAAATTAGAAATTCATCAATACCATTCTCGTTTAAAGCTTTTATCTGTGCTTCCACTTCTTCCACCCCATACTGGAAAGTCGGTCCGCTGTATAGCCAAGGAGCTTCGAAATCTTGAATCCATGGTCTAGATACAGGTGGATTATCTAATGCACCTAACACTTCATTTTCCACTTTGGCATATTCATTGACGAGTTTATATGGTTCTTGATCAGGTTTATCAATACCAAAATAAGGTGTCCAATGACTAGGATAAATCATCGAAGAAATCACATCGACATTATCTGCAATTCTAGAGAAGTTTTGTCCAATACCAGGTGTTTCTTCAAGTGTTGCCGCATAGCCGAATATGTCCACTGACACATCAACATTATAAGTTTCTAATTCTTCCTTCGCATATGCAACAAAGTCCGTCACAGCTTCTACTCTTTTTTTAACTTCGTCCAGTTCGACATCTTTATAGTCACCTTGATCATATTCTAATTCCTTATCACGCTTTTCAAAGCCTTCAGGGAATCGAACATAGTCAAATTGGATTTCTTTAAAACCAAGCTCTGCTGCCATTTTGGCGATCTCAAGGTTATATTCCCACACTTCTTGTTGAAATGGACTTACAAAGGATTCTTCTTTACCATTTTCCCAAACTTCGCCATTTTTTGTGAATGATAAATCTGGTCTTGCTTTTGCTAAGACAGAATCTTTAAATACAACAACACGCGCTATTGGGTAAATTCCTTTCTCTTCAAGTGTTTTTAAGACTTCTTTTGGATCACTCATAAAATTTTGAGCAACCCCTTCATAAGGCAACTCTTCCTCGGGTTCATACGTAAGATATCCATGATCTTCTTTAATGTCAATTACCATCGCATTTAGATCGGTTGATTCAATAAGATCCAATAATTCCTCAAAGCGACTGCCACCAGCAGAATGACCTGTTACATAGATACCTCTAACCGCATCTGGATATTCAAATTGTAAATCAGATACAAACGAAAATCTTGCTAATGCTTCAGGTAATTCATGAATAAATAATTCTGTTTCTTTCTTCTTATGGGCTTGCGCTTGCAGTGTATCTTCCCCTTCTTTTTCAGCGCTTACTGTTGTTGTGATTGCCACTAACATAAGCATCGCAACCATCATGCTGACTGACCATTTTATGTACTTACGCATATACCATCAAACTCCTACAGCAAAATTTATGTATAGCTCTATTATATAGAATTTCTGTCCTCTTTTGTTAATATTCGTAGAAAAACTTTTTAAAATGATGGAATTTGGTTCTTTTATCTTAATCTTACTTTAAAATAACGTAAAATATACCTAGATTTTTGTTAATTCACTTGGAATGTTTGAGATAAATGCACACCCAGGGACACTAGTCACTGGGCGTTGGTCCAAATGATTGATTGACTTGGTACGCTTTATATGCTTCTTCGGTACATAATAACCAATGGCCTTGTTTCACTTCTCTAAATTTAGCATTGTCCGCATCATGTTGTGCGGGATCATAAATAGTCCGCTCACGGGTACGCTCAAAATCCGGATCCGGTAATGGAATTGCTGATAAAAGTGAGCGTGTGTAAGGGTGTAATGGATTTTTGTATAGCTCATCACTGTCTGCAAGCTCTACTATCTTACCTGCATACATTACTGCAATACGGTCACTAATATATTTAACCATCGAAAGGTCATGCGCAATAAAAAGATATGTCAACCCATGTTTTTCCTGCAATTCTTTCATTAAGTTAACTACTTGGGCCTGAATTGAAACATCCAAAGCGGATATCGGCTCATCAGCAATGATAAATTCCGGATCAACGGCTAATGCTCTCGCAATGCCAATACGCTGACGTTGTCCACCACTGAACTCATGAGGATATCGAGTTGCATGTTCTTTATTTAAACCAACTGTTTCTAAAAGTTCTTCTACCCGCTTTGTTTTTGCTGCTTCATGTTCGATCAACCCATGAATCTCAATACCTTCTAAAATAATTTCTTTTACCGTCATCCTTGGATTCAAGGATGCATATGGATCTTGAAAAATCATTTGCATTTGACGGTTAAATTGTTTCAAATCTTTTTTTGACTTGCGACCATGAACATCGATGCCATTAAATTTCACTTCACCACTTGTTGCATTATATAAGCGAATGATCGTTCTTCCAGTTGTTGATTTTCCGCAACCAGACTCCCCAACTAAACCAAATGTTTCACCACGATAGATGTCGAAACTAACACCATCTACAGCTTTGACAATACGTTTTCTCCCTGCTTGAAAGTGCTGTTTTAAATTTTTCACTTCTAAAATCTTATCATTATTCAACGTCGATTCTCCTTCCAGCAGAAATACTACCTTTCGCAATGCCTTTCATTCGCTTTTTCACCGCTTCAGGAGGTTCCACATCAGGTGCATCATCGTGTAGTAACCAAGTTGCGGCATAATGTGTATCTGACACCTTAAACATGGGGGGTTCTTCTTCCAAATCAATTTGCATAGCGTACTCATTACGGGCGGCAAATGCGTCCCCTTTGGGAGGATTCATTAAATCCGGTGGAGTACCAGGTATAGCCATTAATTTCTCATCTTCATTATCTACTGTTGGCATCGATCCAAGTAACCCCCAAGTATAGGGGTGTTTAGGATTATAGAAGATATCATCGACTGTGCCAATTTCAACAATTTTACCAGCATACATAACGGCTACACGATCGGCTACATTTGCTACTACTCCTAAATCATGAGTAATAAAAATAATAGAAGTTTCCATTTTCCTCTGAATTTCTTTCATTAGTTCTAAAATTTGTGCTTGAATCGTTACATCAAGTGCTGTTGTCGGTTCATCCGCAAGCAATACTTTCGGGTTACAAGCTAGGGCAATTGCAATTACAACGCGTTGTCTCATACCACCTGAGAATTGATGGGGATATTGATTCATTCGATTTGCTGGATCAGGTATTCCTACTAATTCCAACAATTCAATAGCACGTTTCTTAGCTTCTATTTTCGACAACTTTTGATGTAAAATCAAGCCTTCCATAATCTGTTTTCCAATTTTCATTGTTGGGTTTAAGGATGTCATCGGATCCTGAAAAATCATTGATATATCCTTTCCTCGAATTTTTTGCATTTCTTTATCAGATAGTTTTGTCAAATCTTTTCCATCAAATAGAATTTCACCTTCGGGAATATGACCAGCTGGCTTCGCAACGAGCCCCATCAAAGCTTTGGTTGTTACGGATTTACCAGAACCGGATTCCCCAACGATTGCCAATGTTTCACCTTTCTTCAATGTGAAATTCGCACCTCTTACCGCTTGAACAGTACCGCTATAAGTATCAAAGACTACATGTAAATGACGAACCTCTAAAATGGGTTCCATCTTCTCTGCACCTCACTTTCTCATCTTCGGATCTAATGCATCTCGTAATCCATCCGCTAATATATTAAAACCAATCATTAATAAGGAAATAATCACTGCTGGATAAAGCAGCATATATGGAAATACCCTATAATCATCAAAAGCTGTATCGATAAGGGTTCCTAGTGATGCGATCGGTGGTTGCAGGCCTAAACCAATAAAACTTAAAAAGGCCTCAAAGAAGATTGCGCTGGGAATCGTAAACATCGTATTAATAATGATCATGCCTGTCACATTTGGAATTAAGTGTTTCATCAATATACGCTTGTTGTTTGCACCTAATGTTCTTGCCGCTAAAATGAACTCTTGTCCTTTTAATTTTAGTACTTGCCCACGTACTATACGTGCCATCCCAATCCATCCTGTTATCGTTAGGGCAATCGTAATGGCAATTAACCCAGGCTCCAATAAAATGATCATTAAAATGACTACTACCAAATTTGGTATTCCGGAGAGAATTTCAATAATTCGTTGCATAATATTATCTGTTTTGCCACCATAATAACCAGATATTCCACCATAGATAACACCGATTACCATATCAATCATCGCTGCAAGAAAACCAATATATAAAGAAATTTGTGTACCATTCCATATACGAGTCCATAAGTCCCGCCCCATACTGTCAGTACCAAACCAAAAATATTGATCTTCTAATCCTCGCGCTGCATAAATATCTACTTCCATTGCTACCGTCACATAACCATCTTCACTTTCTTCTTTCGTGATCACTACTTCAGTATCTTGCACATATTCTTCTTCTATTTCATACCCAGCTAATCCACGTTCTATCGCCTCTTCTTTGGTTGCGCCTTGCACTTCATATGTTTGGATACCATCAAATCCGATTGCTTCTAATCCTTTAACCTTCGGCGGTAAATAAGCAGCATCATAATTCGCACCTTCATTGGTGTATTCATTCATGAATGGCCCAATGAAAGCAATTAAGATTATGAAGACGATGACGATTAACCCAGTAATAGCACCCGTATTTTTACGAAGCCGGATCCAAGCATCCTTCCAAAAGGAAAGTTGCGGACGCGAAAGTTCTTCATTGGCATCATCTGATAAATGGACACGTTTGAACTTTTCCAGGTCATACTTTTTTGTACCATTGTCCATTAGTCCTTCCCTCCTGTAATACGGATTCTTGGATCAATCATTCCATATAGTAAATCAACAATCAAAATGACCAAGATAAATAATACCGAAAATAGCATGGTTGTCCCCATAATAACAGGATAATCATTGACACTTATCGAACGAACAAATTGTTCACCAATCCCTGGCACAGCAAAAATCTGTTCAATAACTAATGTACCTGTCATCAAACTAACGGTCATTGGCCCTAAAACGGTAATAACTGGTATTAAAGCATTTCGTAATGCATGTTTAAACATAATTTTTGAATTTGAAACACCTTTTGCTCGTGCCAATTCAATATAATCAGAACCTAATACTTCAAGCATTTCGGTTCGCATGAAACGCGCACAGATCGCCATTGGAAATATCATCAGTGATATCGTGGGTAATACCGAATAAATCGGTCCTTCCCAAAAAGAGGGCGGGAAAATTCTCCATTGTACTGCAAAGTAATATTGCAAGAGTCCCGCGAATACAAATGATGGTATGGATATCCCGATAACGGCTAATACATTGGAAGAGTAATCCACCCAAGTGTTATGTCTAATCGCAGCAATCATCCCTAAAATAATCCCCAAAACAGAACCTATAATTAAAGCTTGAGCACCTAAATGTGCTGATGGACCAATTCGATCCAATATGATGTCTGTTACCGACCGATTATCATATTGAAACGACACGCCTAAATCACCTTGTACCATTCCAAGCATGTATTTAGCATACTGTACAGGAACAGGATCATTTAATCCATATTCTTCAAGTAAAATTTGCTCCTGTGCTTCAGTCATCTTGCCACCAAGTTCGTTGAACGGAGAACCAGGAAGTAATTGCATGAGAAAGAACGTCGCTGTTGCAATAATAAACAGTGTAATAATCATATAAATCAGTCGTTGTAAAATATATTTGGTCAATGCTTCCACCTCCTAAAGCATGAGTTCACCTTATAGGCAATTAAAAGTTCTAAGAATTCTTGGATTACCAGATGTTAGACTTCACATTGATTTTTCTTATCTGTTGAACATTGATGTGTAAAAAAAGAGTATAGCTTAACTGACCTAGGCTATACCCTCTTTTACCTTGCTATACTATAAAGTAAGACTATGAACAGTCGGAGTTTGTAGCTCCCACTGTTCATCAGTGAAACTTATCAGGGTGTAGTATCTGTTAACCCTCCACTTATCCTTGTATAGTTGAAGCTTGAAGTGGAGTCTTACAGATGTTTAGCACCGTGATAAAATTTGTCTTAAATGTTACTTAACAATATCCACATATTTAAAGCTGTAGTCGTTACCGAATGGGTTTAATGATTCCATACCTTTTAAATAATCTTTAGCAAGTACAGAAGTTTTGCGCTGCATAATCGGCCCAATAGCTGCTTCTTCTAACGCTATTTTTTCTGCATCTTGCATTGCTTCGAATCGTTCTACAGGGCTTGTTGCTAGCTCTCCTTTTGCTGCTTCTACAAGTGCATCATACTCTTCGTTAGAATATCCAATATCGTTATTTTCTCCATCTGTTATCCAAAGATCTACGAAGGAAATAGCATCCTTATAGTCAGGACCCCAACCGGATACTGCTAATTCATAATCTTGTTCACGCATAATTTCTAATTGTTGTGCCCATGGAACATTGTTCGCTTCAATCGTTAAGCCTTCTAAATTAGTTTCTAGTTCTGTTTTCATGAATTCACTAATATTTTTAGCGACATCACTGTCCCCACTTAAGAAGGATAAAGTCACTTCGTCAAACCCTAGTTCTTCTTTTGCGGCTTCCCAAAACTCCTGTGCAGCTTCGACGTCATAGGCTAAAACATCACTACCTGTTTGGAAATCTTCTCCTGTTTCTGGATGCTCAACAAAGCCTTCCGGAACAAAGAAATTAACTGGTGTTGAATCATTACCATAAACCACATCAATATACGCTTGTTTATCAAATGCTTTGGCTAATGCTTTTCTAAAGTTAAGATTTTGCATATATTCGCTTGCAGTTTCTGAATCTTGATTAAACTTCAACCAGAAGACACTTGTTTCCGTAAGAGAAAGAAATTCTGGACTTGTTTGATTATCTTGTACCTGTGCACCTGACAAGGTAACACGGTCTAATTCACCTACTTCATAGTTGGAAAGTGCTGTATCTGCATCTTTAATTACTTTTACCGAAATACCGTCTAATGCCACATTTTCTGCATCCCAGTATGTTTCATTTTTCTCAAATTTCCAACCTGCTTCAGCCTCCCATTCTGTCATTTTAAATGGTCCGTTTGACAGAATACTATCTGGAGACAGGGCGAAGTCATCACCGTGTTCCTCAACAAATTCTTGATTCATCGGTAAAAATGTTGGAAAAGCGGCATATGACTCAAAATAAGGTACCGGTTTCTCTAATTCAACCACAAATGTATGATCATCTGGAGCACTTACACCTAATTCTGATGGGTCTAATGGTTCTACATCAGATTCATTATCTTCTGTTACATAGATTTCAGCAGCATTTTTCACTTTGCCATTCATTAAGTAATTAGCATAAAATGAACCGTTATCCGGATCAACAGCACGTTGCCAGCCGTACACAAAATCGTGTGCAGTGACAGGATCTCCGTTTTCCCATTGAGCATCTTCCCGTAAGTGGAAAGTATACGTTAATCCATCTTCACTTATTTCTGTTTCATCTTTTTTTGCAATACCGGAAACTATTTCACCTTCAGGCGCCAGACGATACAAACCTTCATACACGGTATCAGTGTATTGAATGGATACATTATCCTCCGCAAGAATTGGATCCATTGTCGGAATATCAGAAGTAGATGCAATACGTAGAACTTTTTCGCCTTCTTCTTCCCCTTCGCTTTCACCTTCGCCATCTGTTTCATTTTCTTCCACATTGTCCGTTTCTTCTTCTGCACTATCGTTTTCAAAGGAACACGCAGCTAGTACTAAACCAAGAACAAGTGCTAACACTAACAACCACCATTTGTTACCTCTCATTTCAATACCCCCTATATATTTTTTTATAAAACATTAAAACTTATACTCTTTGAACACTGAAAACATCTACTAATATAAGCTGATAACCTGCCAAAGAAACCTGAATATTGCTAATATTAAATAAATATCTCATAATTAAAAAAGGAAAGGAGACAATTTCTCATGAAAAAATGGCTCCAGCATATAATTCTAATATTTGCACATTGTTTAGTGTGTCTACTATTAGTCATATTATTTACACGTCATGCTTCATTACTGGACTACATCAATATTACTTTTTATATCGGGACTTTTTATATAATGATAGGGCTATTACTTTATGTAATATCGAAGAAATTCTTTGATATTACATCTCTTAGTTTTAGAAAAGTGTTTACTAGAGTGAACACTCCGAAAAAATGGCACAGCAGCTTTGAAGAACAGCCATTACCTTCTGACAGAATCAAAACGAATTGGATAACTTTCTTTGTTATTCAAGGAGGGGCTCTACTAGGGATTATGCTAATATTATTTATATTTTATTATTAGATTTTAAAAGTATGTTAAATTCTATAAATTTTTGTAAAAATAACAATGTGGAAGGATTCTTACGATGGAATGTGGATTTTTCATGTACACAGCGAAGTGAGTAATTTTGCTAAAAAAGTAATAAGTTGACTTTTTACAATGGACAAAGTGTAAAATAGCTATTTGTGAGTAGAAAACAACCGTATTACTCCATGCTAGCGTTGTAGAGCATGATAATAGCGAAGGCCGCCCACTCCCACTCCTGTGGGAATCGTTTGGCCTAAAGATCCACTTTTTCGAGCGGTTTTTGCTCAGAAAAGTTAGCTGAAGGACAAACCCCACGGAAAGGGGAGTGGGTAGCCGGAGTGGTGGTCAAGCTATTCAAATATTTCATAATTAGCACTAAAGTAATTGACATCTACTTAGCATTTATTGATGAACCGGCGTATCGCATCTCATAAAAACAAGCAAAGATGATCTAGTGATTTATTCAGGAATGTAAGGCAAATCTCGATTTTTAGGAACGTTAATCACATGTGTATCAGTATATGCGAGAATTCCTTCTTTACCATATTCACGTCCTATCCCTGATTGTTTCACACCACCAAATGGGAAGCGGACATCAAGGCCCTGAACGGCTGCCGTATTAATCATGGTAGTACCGGCCTGTATATGCTTCGCAATCTCTATCGCGTGCTCTTCTTTCCCCCAGACAGAACTAGTTAAGCCAAAAATACTGTCATTGGCAAGTTCAATTGCATGTTGATCATTCTCAAAAGGTAAAATTGGAACGGTTGGACCAAACTGTTCTTCTACGACAATTGGGTCATTTTGATCTGCACCTAAAACGACTGTAGGTTGCATGAAATAACCTTCTTCAAATAAACCTTGATCAAGGACTGTGCCTAATTTCACTACCTTGGCTCCCTTGTCTTCAGCATCGTCCACTAAGCTTTGAACATAATCTGCTTGCTTTTGGTTATTAACAGGGCCCACTGTAACATTATCATCAAAAGGATCTCCAACCCGTATCCACTTGTTAGCCGCTTCTATATACTTTTCAACAAACTGATCATAAATTGACTGATCCACATAAACTCTTTTCGCAATCATGCAAATTTGTCCAGCAGTGAGAAAATTAGAAATAACTAAGCGCCGCATTGCCCTTTCATCATTTACATCAAAATCACTTAAGACAATGGCTGCATCATTTCCACCTAATTCTAATGTCATATGTTTAATAGTGTCCGCTGCCGCCTTCATGATGTGTTTTGCTGTTTCCGTTCCTCCTGTAAAGGCAATCTTGGCGATTTTAGGGTTCGATGTTAACTCGACACCAACATCTGCTTCTCCGTGTACCATGTTTAATACTCCTGGTGGAAATTCGTCTGCAATGATTTCAACAACTCTACTAACCGCAAGTGGCGCTAAAGGACTGGGTTTCAAAACCATCGTGTTTCCAGCCAATAATGCTGGTGCTATCTTAATAGTAGAAAGTGAGATAGGGTAATTCCAAGGTGTGATTGCAGATACAACTCCAATTGCATCTTTAGCAATAATCGTCTTGCCGTTATCGTGTTCCTGCACTTCGTTCTTTAATACTTCTTTGACATTATCACATGCATATTCCATCCACATCAGTGATACTCCAATCTCACCTTCGGAATCATAAAGCGCTTTGCCATGCTCACGTGATAACAATTTTGCAATTTCAGATGTGTTATCTTTAATTTTCTGAATCGCACTTCGCATACGTTCAATCCGATCATCAATTGAGGATTCCCTCCAAGTTATAAAGGTCTCGTGCGCTACATCAATTGCCTTGATGGTATCTTCCACTGTATTAACTGGTGCATAACCAACAATTTCATTTGGGTGTGCAGGATTTTCACGTGACTCCTGTTTATCAGCCTTATACTTTTCGCCATTGATAATAGCATCTATTATTATCTCGTTTTTAGACATAGATTTTTCTCCTTTCATGTAGAAATCTTATTATAGTTATACCCTGTACATCATATAATAATGCATCATATGACCGTTCCACTAAACAATCTTTCAACTTTGCTCTACAAGTGATATTATAAAAAGGAATCGAGTTATAAAGTGATATATTAATAAGAGAAATTATTTCTTACATGTGATAGAATTCAATTACGTATATGTTGGAATAAACGTAACAAGGAATAATTGAATCACAAAAAATATACATACAGGTTTATAGAGGTGAAGAAAAATGAACACAATTTTTTCAGGTATTCAACCGAGTGGTAGTCTAACATTAGGAAATTATTTAGGTGCGATGAAACATTTTGTCTCCCTACAAGAAAACAATCAATGTTATTTCTGTGTAGTAGACCAACATGCCATTACCGTGCCACAAGACAGATTAAAATTACGAGAAAATATTAAATCCCTTGCAGCACTATACATAGCTTCTGGCATTAATCCAGACAAATCTGTTCTTTTTATTCAATCAGAAGTGCCTGCACATACACAATTGGGTTGGATGTTACAAACGATCAGTTACATAGGTGAATTGGAACGCATGACCCAATTCAAAGATAAATCCCAAGGAAAAGAAGCTGTATCTGCCGGTTTATTAACTTATCCACCACTAATGGCTGCTGATATTTTGCTATATAATACCAACATTGTGCCTGTTGGTGATGATCAAAAACAACACTTGGAATTAACGCGTGACTTAGCGCAGCGTTTTAACCATCGCTTCAATGATATTTTTACGATTCCGGAAATCAGCATTCCAAAAGTTGGTGCACGTATTATGTCCTTACAAGAACCAACGAAAAAAATGAGTAAATCAGATGATAACCAAAAAGCATCTATTTTCATGCTGGATACGGAAAAACAAATTGAGAAGAAAATTAAAAGTGCCGTTACTGACTCTGATGGTATTGTTCAATATGACAAAGAGAATAAACCAGGAATTAGTAATTTATTAACTATTTATGCAAGTTGCACAGGTGAATCCATTAAAGAATTAGAACAAAGATATGAAGGTAAAGGTTATGGAGAATTTAAACAAGACACTGCAAATGCTGTGATTGAGACATTACGTCCGATCCAAGAACGTTATAACGCATTGATTAAATCAGATGAATTAGATGATCTACTTGATCAAGGTGCTGATAAAGCCAACTTTACTGCAAATAAAATGTTACGTAAAGCGAAAAAAGCGATGGGCCTTGGGCGAGTACAGAAAAAGAAAAAATAAAAAAAGCATCTATGCTAGTTAAGAAAACCGGCAAAACCCGTTGCGGGAATAGCACGAGCCGAAAATCCGCTTTGCAAAGTGTTTTTCTTTGTCTACTCTAAAGATAGCGTATCAAAGCGAAGTAATTAGTCGGAGCGTTGGCAAATATACATAAAACATGTCAACATAACTACTTCGCTTAACACGGTCATTGCACTGATTTTATACTTTCTTACCTTCATATAAAAACCTTGGAGGCCCTAACAGCTCCAAGGTTTTTTACGTTTTATGAACGTAATGATTTAGTTGAATATGGTTGGTGCTCCCGCTCCCATATGTCTTCATAAAAAGCTTGCCCTTTAATAATTTGTTTGCAAAAAACTTCATGCTTTGTACTCCAACCGGTCACTAAATCGTTGTAAAGCTTTTCCCACGCTTCATTAAATGTCAATCTTTTAATGGAGTGATATTGCTCCGGCGCCCATTCTGTTAACCAGTATCTTACTTCCTCCAGACAATTAGCAACATCTAACTGATCCAAAGCAATCATTAATAATTGTTTTAATTGACGCTCTCTTCTCGTCAAACCCACCATATATTCCGGCGGTAATGATAAAATGTGAAATTCTTTATCCGTATGGTCAGGTATTGAATATGTCTTGGCGGTTCGTCCCTCAATCAGATCAAAAACTAACCGCTCCTGACGTGGGATTAGTCTGCTTTTTCGAATCGGTATATGATATCCCATCGTATCAAATGCGAGAATCGATGAACCGTTCGTGATGACGCAAGCATAATCAAGCTGTTGCCGTTCTTGATTTTTGCGAATGTAAGCACGTTGATAAATTTGATCTAACATAGATTGAGGTACATCTTGCAAATCGTTCTCAATGTATTGAAAGGTTTTGTCATCGATGAAGAGTATCGGAGCTTGATCTAGAATTTCAATACCATCTGATTTTCTCCATTCATGGAAGGGACAGACATTATAGCCGTTTTCTTCTCCTTCGAACCAATTGACCCATACATCATGTAAATACAACATATGACGAACCCTCACTTTGACTAATCTGTTTTATCAAACAGTATGACCAATACACAATAATTTATTCTTTTCTTGTTATTATTTAACAGAAAATAATGTCATCCTTTGAACAGATATCCCCATAAAAATAAGGCCAAGGAGGAAGAAATAACATTCAATTTTTGTTTGAACAATGGCAAAATAATCGAGAAAAGACAACCCAGCCGGTATAAAATTCAGATAAAGAATGATCGAGACGCCACCCGAAATAGATAATCCAAATCCTATTAAAAAAAGCAACACATAAATCACCACAACCCGCCCCTTAACCACTTTATACTAATTTATATGTACAAGCCCCCAAACTATGACAACAGGACGTTTATTGGTTATGGACTGCATAAAAAAAGAGGACAGCAATCCTGTCCCCTTCATAAATATTATTGATATTTTTTGAATGCGAGTGTTACGTTATGACCACCAAAACCTAATGAGTTACTAATGGCGATGTTGATATCTCTTTCGATCGCTTCGTTTGGTACATAGTTCAGGTCGCAAGCTTCATCTGGTGTTTCGTAATTGATCGTGGGTGGTAAAATACCGTCTTGAAGTGCTTTAACACATGCAATCGATTCAATCGCACCAGCCGCTCCTAATAAATGTCCTGTCATAGATTTCGTTGAGGAAACATCCATCTTGTAAGCATGGTCCTTGAAAACTGTTTTGATCGCTTGTGTTTCAAAAGAATCATTGTACTCTGTACTTGTACCATGCGCATTGACATAGTCCACATCCTCAGGAGATATTTCTGCACTATCAAGTGCTTGCTGCATTGCGCGTGCTGCTCCTTCTCCTTCAGGTGCTGGTGATGTAATATGATACGCATCACCGGAAGCGCCGTAACCTACAATTTCAGCATAAATAGTAGCGCCACGTTTTTCAGCAGATTCTAATGATTCCAGGATTAAAATTCCTGCTCCTTCCCCCATGACAAATCCATCACGATTTTTATCAAAAGGTCTACTTGCAGTATTTGGATCCTCATTAAATGACAATGCTTTTGCTGTTGAGAAGCCTGCAAAAGCCATTGGTGTTAATGGTGCCTCTGCTCCACCTGTGATCATGTAATCGGCATCTCCACGTTCGATAACTTTATAAGCGTCACCGATTGAGTTTGCCCCTGACGCGCAAGCAGTTACGGAACAGTTATTGATCCCTTTTGCTCCTAGTTGGATCGAGACTTGACCAGCAGCCATATCTGGAATTAGCATCGGTACGAAGAATGGACTAACTCGACGATAGCCTTTATCAACAAATTTTCTAAATTGTTCATCATACGTTGCCATACCACCAATACCAGAGCCAATCCACACTCCAACTCGATTAGCAATTTCATCAGTAATTTCAAGATTAGCGTCTTCTACCGCCATTTTCGCAGCACCTACTGCGTATTGTGTAAATAAATCCATGCGTTTTGAATCTTTTTTCTCCATATATTCGGTTGGGTCCCAATCTTTTACTTCACCAGCAACTTTAGCTGGAAAATCGTCTTTATTGACCTTTGTGACATAATCGATTCCAGAAGTACCAGATTTTAAATGATCCCAAAATTGAGCGATAGTATTTCCCAATGGTGTCACGGCACCCATACCAGTAATAACCACTCGATTTTTACTCATATCGATTCCTCCCTATTTTTTTATTTTCCCCATTTTAATGCTACAGCGCCCCATGTTAAACCTCCACCGAAGCCAACCAAGACGACTAAATCGTTATCCTTTATTTTAGCGTTTTTTACTCCTTCAGATAAAGCAATAGGTATCGAAGCAGCTGAAGTATTACCATATTTATTAACATTGACTGCCATTCGATCCTCTTCAATACCTAGCCGCTGTCTAGCAGCTTCCATAATACGAATATTTGCTTGATGCGGAATTAAATAATCGACATCTTCTTTAGCATAACCTGCTTTTTCTACCACATGTACTGATGATTCTGGCATTTGTCGTACCGCAAACTTAAATACTTCTCGACCATTCATAAAAATATAATCATCATTTTGTTCTAGATGCTTGCCACCACTACCATCAGCACCTAATTCAAAGGATAGTACACCCTTATCTTCACTTACAGGTCCCATTACTGCCGCACCTGCACCATCTCCAAACAAAACACAAGTATTGCGGTCTGTCCAGTCGGTGATTTTCGATAATTTGTCCGCACCGATTATTAATACATGTTTATATGCACCTGTTTCAATAAATTGTTTTGCCGTAATGACCCCGTACATAAATCCTGCACAAGCAGCACTGATATCCATTGCTGCAGCCTTTGTTGCACCTAAGCGTTCTTGCAGTTTACAGGATACTGTAGGAAAAGGTTGATCAGGTGTAACTGTTGCAACTAATATTAAATCCAAATCTTCCCCCGTGATTTCAGCTTCCTCTAATGCTTGTTCTGCTGCGTTAAATGCCATATCAGATGTATCTTCATTGTCATGAGCAATTCTTCTTTCTTCAATTCCAGTTCTTGTTCGAATCCACTCATCACTTGTATCGACGATTTTTTCCATATCAGCGTTAGTTAAAACTTTCTCTGGTGCATAATGACCAGTTCCAATTATTCCTGCTTTCATCCTTATCCTTCCTCTCAAAGGAATTGTTATCAATTATTAAGACTTGGTACTAATTTTATAGCAAGATCTCACTTTTTTCAAGTTTATTTATTTAAAGTCTATCCACTCTAAGGAAAAATACTCATTTACCAACGTTTCAAGAACCCATACATTCTAGTGGATTCTCCCATATGATGACTTTAGGAGGGATAAGTATGGAAAAGCATAATCGATTTGATGAATTAATGTTCGGTAAAAAGCAAATGGAAGAATCGGAAGAACCAGAAGAAAAAGACGAAAATTCTTTTAACTTATTTCAAACCGTACAATTACTAAATGATACGTACAAGAAATTATCACCTATCAAAGATATGTTCAAAAACATAAAATGAGATTATACCGTGATAAAAAAGAGGATGAGACAAATCAATTTTTTCCTATTCAAAGACAATAATGTAAAGAATTAAAATGAATATTATGCAATAAAAAAATCCGAACGATAGCAATTTCTAATCGTAGAAATTCGCATAATCGTTCGGATATTATTTTTATAAAAACACTTTTGTCCCAGCTATTTTTCCGTTTGATGAGGTAATAAGCCTGTTTCCTTATACTCTTCGATTAGTTCATTCAAATAATCGATAAAATCTTCTGACAAATGCTCGCTATACGGGCCCATAGTTATTACTTCTTCTTCAAAACCGAAGTTATAAATTCCTCCTTCTAATTCGCCTTCTTGCAATTGTTCAATGGCATAGACATATAATTTATCGATATGTTGAACCGTACTCGTTAATACAGACTGCCCACCAATAGGTTGCTGATCATTAACATACCCAATCGAATATATACCTTCATTCATAGCAGACTCAACAATGGAAACACTATAAGCATCGCCAGCTGGGTAAATAACATCCATATTTTGATTAAGCATTTTCTGATAATGCTCCACTGCCAGATCCTCTTCATACCAATCATAGACATACTGAATATCGACATTCACCTGATCGTTTTGATAGAGAACACCCTCATAAAAGCCTTCTACCTCTGGCTGCCATTCATAAGCAGCTATAATCCCTACTTGATTAGTTACCGTCATTTCACCTGCAACCATTCCAGCAAAAAAACCCATTGCTAAAGAGTTAAAATTGAGACTAATCAAATTATCTGCTGAATAGCCACCGTTTACATATATAAATTGAATATCAGGATATGATGCTTGTATTTGGTTAAAATATTCACCAAAGCTACTGCTATGACCGATAATAACTTGTACTCCTTCATTGGCAAATTCTTCAACGGCAATATTTACTTGCTGTTGTGTCTGGACACCTTCACGGAAATAAATATCCATATTGTATTCTTCTTGTATATCAAGTAACCCTCGATATCCTTTGTTGCCCCAACTTTGATCATGGATCGTGTTTTCAATTAGCATTCCAACACGTTCTATCTTTTCACCACTTGCATTGTAGTTACAGCCGGATAATATAGGAATAATTATAAGAAAAGTAAAAATGAGCAAGATAATATATTTTTTCAATATCCGCACTCCTTAAAGATTGGCTTAGACGAACAGACTATCCTTAGGACTATTTTATCGCTTAGTCGACATCACGTAAACCAAGAAAACATTACAAATAGATTACAATTGTATAGAAACCCTCGAAACGTCAGCATTCACAAAAGGATCACAAATTTTCTTTTGTACAAGATTTTTGTTTATTTTATTAATAAAATTTGATAAACTATAGATGGTGAAAAACGTAAGGGTATACATAATTCATAATAAAGTGAGACTATGATCAGTGGGGTTTTACCTCGCACTGATCATTAGCGAAACTTTCAGAGGGATAGCGTCTGTTATTCCCTACTAAGCTTGAAATAGGGGCTTATAGTGATAAATGGTATGGGATTCATAATAGATAGAGAGGTGAGACAATGAAATATTTCGCAACTATTTTTTGGGCAGTCATTATTTTAACCGTTGTATCATATGTACTAACAAGTATGGGTGGTCAAGAATTTAATATTGCTTCAGCTGTTTCCATAGCAGCTATTTTTAGTATCGTTGCAATTATTTTAGGTGACGGTATCTTAAAAGAAGAAGAATAACATGCAAGATAGATCACTTTCGTATTAACCGATAACCCTTGTCAACAAACAGTGACAAGGGTTATCTTTATGGAATACAGATTTTAGGGGGATACATAAATGGAAGAACTACTGTTATTGATCAAATATTTGTTTTTAGGGTTAGTACAAGGTTTCACTGAACCAATTCCTATTTCCTCAAGTGGTCACTTAGTATTATTACAGGACATATTCGGTGTAGGTGTAGATGGTTTATCATTTGAAGTGTTAGTCAATTTTGGTTCCCTAATTGCGGTATTGATGATTTATTGGAAGGATATTATCCAGCTCACCAAAAATGGTATTAACTATATGACTACAAAAGATAAAGCATATCATGATGATTTTATGTTTATCATTTATCTGGTTGTTGCCACGATCCCAGCAGCAGTACTTGGATTGCTATTAGATGATTATATTGAGTCAACCTTTGCAGACCGGGCAAAAATGGTTGGGATTACTTTAGTTATTACAGGTATTGCACTTTGGATTATTCGAAACTTACGCGGAAACAAAAATGATGGTGCCTTAACTATGAAAGATGCAGTTATCGTCGGCTTGGCTCAATCAGTTGCTTTATTACCTGGAATCAGCCGTTCAGGAGCGACGATTGTAGCGGCGATGTTATTAGGAATGAAACAAGAAACTGCTTTACGCTTTTCGTTCTTAATGTTTATACCTGTAAGTGTTGGTACGATGATGCTGTCTGTTGATGATTTGATAAATGATCCGAATTTTAATACACTTTGGATTCCGTATCTCATCGCCTTTATTGCAGCGATTATTGCTACTTATTATTCCTTACGCTGGTTTATGAACATTATGAGGAATGGAAATTTAAAATATTTCGCTTTCTATTGCTTTATCGTAGGTATTATCGCCTATATTCTTCTATGATAAATAGGTGGTGACCTCCCACGTGAATTTAAAGGCTTACGGGAATTGACGCCGTGATTAGACATGACAAGGAGGGAACATTATGAAACAGCAATCGATTGAAGATATTTTACATACGATTCCAATCTTCAAAGAATTAACGGTGTATGAAATCGACTCTTTAAAGACAATTGCTCATACTAAACGTTATCAAAAATATACACATGTTTTTATGCAAGATGACCAGCTTTCAAATGTCTACTTTATTTTAGAAGGTAAAATAAAGATATACAAAACAGATATCCATGGTCGGGAGCAAATCGTAAATATTTTGCATAATGGCGATATGTTTCCACACCAGGGATTCTTCCGACATGATAATTATCCGGCACATGCGGAAGTAATCGAGCCCAGTACCTTGGTTTATATACCGAAACAACAATTTGAAGATTTTTTAATGCAGTTTCCACAAATAAGTGTTAAATTGTTTCGAGTGCTTGGTGATATGATTGTCGATTTACAACAACGTTTGGAAGAACAAATTCTGCACAATACGCAGGAACAAGTCATGATGTTGATTTTGCGATTGGTAAAGAAACATGGTAAAGAAAATAGACATGGTGATGTTCTGTTAGCTAAACAATTCTCAAACAAAGAGCTAGCAAATATGATTGGTACGACTAGAGAAACCATCAGCAGAACACTCAGTCAATTAAAAAAAGAAAGCTTAATCGAACTCGCAGCAAATAATATGTGGAAAATTAATGTTGAGAAAATAGAAGACAAGTTGTTTGAATAGGTTGAGCGGACATTTAGTGCGTTATCTTACGAAATAGCACCCGTTTTTCGGTGTTGGCGGACATTTAATCCCTTATTCGGTTTCTTTTGATGAAAAACAGCTTTATTTTCGATGAATAACGGAATAGATGTCCGCAAGTATCCTAAAAACGCTATTTTTGTCACAAATAACGAAACAAATGTCCGCACTCACTTACTAGTATGAAATGTAATCCACTTTAATTCATAGTTTATGGATTGGATGCACCAATTTTTCATGTACTAAAAAAAGCGCCTTGTTAGAAGGGCGCTTTTCTTATTAATCCGGAATACCGAGTGCGATTTTTGCGTATCTCGACATACGGTCTTTAGACCATGGCGGATTCCAGACGATATTCACTTCTGTATCTTTTACTTCTGGAATATCTTCCATGACACGCTTCACATCTTGTTCAATGTGACCTGCAAGAGGACATCCCATTGCAGTTAGTGTCATTGTTACAGTAGCAATACCTTCATCATCAAGGTCTACACCATACACAAGACCTAAATTAACGATATCTATACCAAGCTCCGGGTCAATCACATTTTCCAGTGCTCCCATTAAATTCTCTTCTAGTGCTTGATCCATCTCAATCCCTCCTTCAAACTCTTATCATTTATTATAAAACAAATCGGACACTTTTTAAATGATTTAAATCATAGTTGATATTCTAACCACTTTACAAATTCTAAAATCGCAAACCGGCTAACTTTATGTCCGCGACCTATTTCTTTTAAGAAAGAGATATTTTCAGGGTTTTTGTAATGTTCAATCGCTTCTTCATAAAAACTATAGGCATGATCAAATGGAACTACCGTATCTTCTTCCCCGTGCCAGAAAAATAATGGTCTGCCAAATAATTTCTCCATTTGTAACGATAAATCAATGTCTTTTAATTCATTTATTAATAAGTGAAGTTGATCATCAGAGATTGGCAATTCTTTATGCTGAGCTTTCATGAAGCCAATTAATTGTTCAGCATATGCAGTGATCTTCGGTGAACCCATCAGCACCCCAGCTGTCTTAACCCATGAAAATTGCGTTAAGGCAGCAGCTGTCGTGATTCCCCCCATACTTGTACCGGCTAGCCCAAACCGATTCCCCTCCAGTAATTGCTTTGCGACTAATTCTTGATAAATACTTTCAATATCATCCAAATTTTGCTTTACAATATCAAAAAAGCGAAACTCTCTTTCCGCATGTGAAAGATCGACTTCTCTGTCACCGTGCAACATCGAATCAGGTAGTAATACTCGATATCCTTTTTCTGCTAATAAATATGCTATTGGTAGGTTATGTTCTTTAGCGCTTGTGAAGCCGTGTATGTATGTTAAAGTTGGTAATGCTTGCTCTTTCTTTTCTCCGTCAACGACATGTAATAACGGTATGTCGTGCCAATACTCTTTATTTATCGCTATCATCGGTACATTCCTTTCTCGTTCTTTTCTTATTTTCATGATATAACTTCTTAATCAAACATGCAAAATTTAGAAATAAAAATATACAAAACTTTACACCTGAAAGAAAGATCTTTAAACTATAATTACAATAGTGAGGTGAAGGTATGCAAACAAATAGACACTTGGTTGCGTTAGATCTAGACGGAACATTGTTAACCGATCGAAAGGAAATCAGCTCTTATACCAAATCAGTGGTTCAGCAAATCATCCAAGAAGGACATATCGTTGTGATCGCCACAGGTCGACCGCATCGTGCAAGTATTGCGTATTACCAAGAGCTTGGTTTACAAACTCCGATGGTTAACTTTAACGGTGCACTTATTCATCATCCAACCGATCAAAAATGGGACGTATTACACACACCACTCCCAAATCGAACTGCCAAAAAAATCATTCAAACCTGTTACGATTTTGAAGTCCATAATATTTTTGCTGAAATCAGAGATAATATGTACTTAGATCAGTTTGACCAACAAATTATCGATGTTTTTTCGGAACCTAATCAACAGGATTTGATTACAGTGGGAAGCTTAAAAAATCACTTACAAGAGGATCCTACCTCTTTATTAATCCACCCGAAAGACGAGCATATTGAGGAATTGCGTCAATATTTAGATGATAAACATGCATCCATTATTGAACATAGAAAATGGGGTGTACCTTGGAATGTAATTGAAGTTGTACGAAAAGGGATTAACAAAGCTGTTGGCTTGAAAAAAATTGCACATTATTTCCACATCCCTGTCGATAATATCATTGCATTTGGTGACGAAGATAATGACCTCGAAATGATCGAATATGCGGGTGTTGGTGTCGCAATGGGAAATGCTATTGATGAATTAAAACAAATCGCTAATTACGAAACCAAAACCAATGAAGAAGACGGTATCGGCAATTTCCTTGTAGATTATTTAAAATTGGAAGCTAACGTTAAGGTTGGCAAAGATCTATCTGAATAGAAATTCACGATTAATCCATAATAAGCATGAACATCAAATTGGTGTTCATGCTTTTTCCTTAAGCTCTGTTTCAGTGGTGGTTTATCAAAGATCAAAGCTTCCATTAGTTCATTACCACCATTAAAAAGGATCATAATGGTAATCCAACTGATAAGCCTAGTGATTCAATAGACAGGAGGATTTATTATGCAAAACCAATTGTTTCAGCAAGCAAGAGATGCCGTCAATCGCTTAATGAATCGCGCGAACGGGAACTTCAGTGAGCAAGATAAACAAGCAGCTCAAAATGCGATTCAAACTGCTTATACAAATGCAACAGCAGAAGAACAGCAAGAACTTCGCGAATTAGAGAATCAATTAAAGCAACAGAATGAATTAAAGTAAGCTCCTCTATTTAAAGAAGGTATGCGAAATCGTATACCTTCTTTTCTTGATTCAGCATCTGTTGAATTCCTTTCATAATCAACTACATTTTGATATGATTATGATAAAGTCGTTTTATAGGAGGAAAGACTATGAGTATTCATGTAGAAGCAACACCAAATCCAAACGCAATGAAATTTACTAGTGACAAAATGATTTTTGAAGGAAATAATAGTATTTCTGTTATGCCTGGTCAAACAAGTGAACATGATATTTTAAATGAACTAATGAAACTAGAAGGTGTCGATAATGTATTTGGTTTTCAACACTTTATCACAGTTAACAAAAAAATGGATGTCGAATGGGACGAGCTTACTGGTAAAGTAGAAGAAGTTATTACTAAATACGGTTATTAATCAAAAAAGGTAATTAAACAAAACTTTGAAGATTCCTTCGTAATTGAATAAAGTAGCCCCACCAGAGAAATACTCTGATGAGGATGTTAAGTTTATCAACTAATCTTCTAACTTTCTTTGATATTTCACCATACCTTTTAGTCGGAATTTACCTTGTTTATTGAATTTTTATAATGGTGACCTTTTTCTAATAAAAGGATCAAATGAAGAAGAACCTTTTTTAGTAGTACTAAACTATTCGTCCTATAGTTAATAATACGCAAATATTAGATAATAGATAAACGCCTGGTTAGAACTTTTTCTAACCAAGCGTTTTCTATGTTCATTCCACGATATGTGGACTACTTACTTATGGCATTACCTCTAATTGTACTGGTCTTTGTTCAGAACGATCTTCTGTATACAGTAACATGACAACTGCCCCGTTCTGAGGTAACATATCCTCGTCAATCGAAATATGGATCTCAAACTCCTGCCATCCATCGCCTTCAACAGGAATTTCTGTTTGCTCCACTAAATAATTATGGCCATCCTCTACCTCATAATAGGTTACACCGACACTGGTATCAACCTCTCCTGTAACGGTATATTCGCCATTTTCTCCTTCTACGTCAACTGAGCGAAAAGGGCCATCTTCATCAGCTACAGTGTCCTCTAGTGTAATGGTAATCGTTTGTTGCAATGGCTCACCTTCTACCTGCTGTCCGTTTATTTCAGCTGGTAACAGCGTCATTTCTACTTCATACTCACCAGGCTCCAAATATTCAATCATGTCCCAGGACTCTGCCCAGTTCTTGAATTCACCAGGTTCTAATGATTCTTCAACCAAAGCTTCGGTAAACATTTTTCCTTCTGAATATTGATAAAATAATTCATCTTCTTGAAACAACTTAATTTCAAATTGTTGACCAGAAGTAAACATCAAGTCAACGGTCTCTTCAGTTTTGTTGATTAACTGAAGTTTAAAATCAATCGCTGTACCTTGTTGTTCTGCAGCAACTTTCAAATCTAAATTTTCCATAATAGCTGAAAGAGCCTCCGTTTCGGATTGAGTTTCTTCTTCGTTAGCATTCTCTGATTCGGGTGATTCTTCAGTAGAATTATCTACCGGTACCGAATCATCTGTTTCTGTTTCTTCCACATCCGAAGAACCACAAGCCATTAACAACATCATCAAAATAATCGATATGAGAGAGATATATTTTTTCATATTTCTGCGACCCCCTTTAAAAGATTAGATGTTTGATACGAGAAAAGTGTTCAATCATTTCGTCGGAAGAATCCATAGACACCTGCTGTCTGAATAACATTCGTAAAGGCATTCTCATCTACTTCATGGATAATCCGTTCTAAATCATATAACTCATATCTGGTTATAACTAAATATAACATATGCTTATCTTCTTTTGTATAAGCACCTTTAACCGGCAGTATCGTAATTCCTCGAATCATCGTGTCATGAATGGCTTTTTGCAACTCATCTGCTTTTTTCGTTACAATCATAGCTGTCACTTTCTCATGACGAGTATGTATACCATCGATAACTCGTGTTGTTACATACAAACCTACTAAAGTATAAAGTGCATTCTCCGGCTCATTTAAGATACCAGCGATAACAATAATCATTCCGTTAATTGCCATTAAATAACCGCCAATTGGCTTGTCCTTCATCCGAGATAAAACCATTGCGATAATATCAGAGCCACCTGTGGAAGCACCCCACTTCAAGGTAATACCGACACCAACACCGGCAATAACTCCACCAAATACTGCATTAAGCAATATATCATTGGACAAATTAACAATCGGCAACACCTCTAAGAAAAAAGAGGTAGCAATAACCGAAAGAAAACTGTAGATCGTAAAGCCACGACCTACCATTAACCAACCGATAATAGCTACTGGTATATTGAGAATTAATAAAATAATACCGGTACTTGCAATTTCTACTCCTAAGTAATCAGAAAAAACAGTAGCTAAAATTTGTGAAATACCAGTAAAGCCACTAGCATATACATTTGCGCCAATCAAGAAAAAATTAAGACCAATTGCATTAAGTATTGCACCAACTATTACAATTGCTATTCGTTTTGCTTCCATTAAAAACATGTTGTTCATCCCTCCTGTTAACGGAACCCACATGATTCCATACCCTTTTATCTCATTACATAATCTCTTTTGCACAAGAATAAACTATACTAGAATCTGATCTGGAAACCAAGTATTTTAAACAAAAAAGTTGGTGAATTTATTTTGACGTAACTGTTCGTTAAGCTTACACTTATATTAAGCTAAAACACGATCATCATACATGATCCAAAAGGAAAAAAGGAGGGGTTACATTGGCTGTAAAAATTCTTGCAGATTCTGCTTGTGATCTTTCATCAGAAGATTTTCAACAATTTGACATCGAAATGTTACCATTAACGGTTCAACTGGATGGTGAAGATTACGAAGATGGTATTAGTATTTCTTCAAAAAAAGTTTACGATGCCATGAGAGAAGGCAAAGCGCCCAAAACGGCACAAGTCAGTCCACAAGTGTTTAAAGATGCTTTCGAAAAACATGCCAAGGCAGGAAACCAGGTCTTATATTTAGCTTTTTCTTCAGAACTGTCTGGTACATATCAAGGGGCAAAATTAATGGAACAAGAAGTGAAAGAAGAATCCCCTGATTTTGAATTACATGTTCTTGATACGAAATGCGCATCATTAGGGTATGGGCTTGTTGTTCTGAAAGCTGCAGAACTAGCTCAATCAGGTGCTAGCATGGAAGAAATACTCGAAGTAAGTAAACACTACTATGAACATATGGAACATATTTTCACTGTAGACGACTTAGAATATTTGTACCGTGGAGGTCGTGTCAGTAAAACAGCCGCTTTTGTCGGTACATTATTAAAAGTAAAACCTTTATTACACATGGAAGATGGAAAACTGATTCCACTAGAAAAGGTGAGAGGTTCCAAAAAAGTGTTTAAGCGTATGATCGAAGTGATGGAGGAACGCGGTAAAGATCTTGACAACCAATTAGTGGCGATCAGCCATGGCGATGCATTGGATACAGCTGAACATATCGCAAGCATGATCCGCGAAAAATGGAATGTGAGAGATATCAAAATTAACATGGTTGGTTCTGCCATCGGTGCACATTCCGGACCAGGTACAATCGCGCTATTTTTCTTAAATGATTCTCCGAAATAAAAATAGACTGTTCCAAGTAGGAGTTTTGCGATCGAGTTAATATCGTAACAAACACCTCATTTTTATTGGACGCTTTTCACCACTTACTGGACACTTTAGAAAATCCTTGCACTCGCAGGGATTTTTTACGTATGTAGTTCTTCAATTTTGCCATACTAGGAGAAAAAGCTTCGAGGAGTGTCCAAAATGTCAGCAAACCAGCAAAAACAAGTATTGCCGAAGCAGCATCAAGATCGACAACCTGGTTTTGAATATAAGATGACCCCTCTTCCAGTCAGTGTACTTGACAATTATCAGGGGAGTAATAAATTAAAAGATAAAGTTGCGATCATTTCTGGTGGGGACAGCGGAATTGGTCGTTCTGTTGCGATTCATTTTGCCAAAGAAGGAGCAAATATCGCCATCATCTACTTCGACGAAGATCAAGATGCCAATGACACGAAGAAAATGGTGGAACAAGAAGGTAAAGCATGTAGTCTATTTCGCGGAGATATTTCGCATAGTGAGTTTAGTAAAGATGTTGTGAAAAAAGTAATCGATGAACATGGTAAAATTGATATTATTGTGAATAATGCTGCGGTTCAATATCCACAGCAGGATTTTCTTCAAATTACCGATGATCAATTAGAAAAAACATTCCGCACAAATATTTTTGGTTATTTTTATCTCACAAGAGCAGCACTCCCTCATTTAAAACAAGGTAGTTCAATCATTAATACTTCTTCGATTACCGCTTTTCAAGGTAATGAAAGTTTGATTGATTACTCCAGTACCAAGGGAGCCATTACGACATTTACGAAATCTCTCGCAAAATCGCTAGTCACCCAAGGAATTCGCGTCAACAGTGTTGCACCTGGACCAATCTGGACACCACTGATTCCAGCAAGCTTTGATGAGAATCAAGTTGCAACCTTTGGGTCTGATACCGAAATAGGGCGACCTGGTGAATCAGCGGAAGTTGCACCAGCATATGTCTACCTTGCAAGTAATGATGCTAGTTATGTAACGGGTCAAACCATTCATGTTAATGGTGGAAAAATCGTTTAACAGTATGTGTCGCGAAATTCATTTAAAAAGAAAAAACACGTAATCTGTTGGTACACCCCGTTCACCCTGTTGATGAAGCATTGCCGTTAGATTACCACGATGGTATGTTCCATGATTAACGACATGATGAACTAAATCAACTAGGGTGAACTCACATACTCCATGTTGTGGATGCTCTGTAGTGATCGAATGTTCAGGATTCTTATGTATATTGAAAAATTTATAATACGCTGTTGAAAGTTGATCATACAGTTCTTCTAGATCAACTATTGAAGCTTGTGATGCTTGAGATTTTTGATGTTCAACTTTTTTTATGATGGTATGAAAATTACTTCCTTTCATCACCTCCAGCCAAGTTATATCAGTAGCATAAAGATGAGTCAGCACTTCTGAAATGGAAGTAAAAACACTTTTAACCTTGCCGTTTAAAATTTCATCAGGTAGCTGCTTTAAATGTTGAAATATTTTTTTATTTGCCCACACGTGATAATCATATATTTTTATTACCTGACTATTTGTCATCTAATCACTCCTTTATATCAATTAACAAGATTATTTTTAAATCAATAAATGGTACCTTTAAATTTCTCTGGATTTTACTTAACCTTCAATAATATAGCCACAATTGATACAAATTATATACTCCACATCAGAACCACAACTCATTTTGTTTACAGGTTGCATCGCTGCATATCCACCATGCTTACCAAGCCCCCATTCCGTTTCCCCACATTTTGGGCATGCTGATACTCCTTTATACTGAACAGGTTATGCTAGAATTACGTTTTAAAGGCTATTTGTGTTTCATTAATTTTCTTATCTTAGTAGCAAAGACTTCTAGTCAATAACCATGCCAAATACAATATGATTATATGTTTGAATACTATTTGAAGAAGTCATAAACCTTTGAATTTTACTACATAACCTGGTCGAGCATTTACCTTGTGGTCATTAACTCACTCCAGAGCTGCAGGTAAAGTTAGGTTTTCTATTGTAATTCGGATTACCTCGATGCTCTGGTGTAAATGCTACATCTGCATGGTTTTATGGTACCTTTTTAGATTTAGGATGAGTAGGTGTACTGGATAGCTTTTATTGCCGATGAATGGCTAAGAGGAGTCTTAACTAAGAAGATGGCGATCAAGAACTTGGGTGAAGAAAGTATTTTTCAGAAAAGAAACGAAAGCTGCGGCGGAATAAATCAAAAGCATACCAGTGCACGTGGTGAACGGTATGCTTTTTGCTCTTTTAACAGATGGAAAGAAGACTTCTATTTTTTAGTAACCTCTAATGCTTGTTTTGCCATTTTCTCATATTCAACCAAGCCGGAAACTAATGCAAACTCAGCGATGGCTACTGGATAAGCAGCGCTTAATTCCATAATATGTTCTTTCATTAATGGCCAACTATAACCTCCCGCTTCTTTGTAAGCATCAATTAGGGAAACTAGCCCATCCTCACCAAAAAGTTGATAATATCCTACAAAATCATTCGATATATCTGTTACCTTTACTTCTGTCCAATCAATTATGCCGGTAACATTTGCTTCTTCATCTATTAAAAGATGACCTGCATGGATATCACCATGAATGAAACCTGTTCGTTTTGGCCACATTTCATCATTATTCACCCATGTTTTCCAACGATGCCATAAAGCTTCACCTACCCCGAACTTTTCCTTCACAGCCGCCATTCTTTCGATCATAGACTGTCTCGCTTCTTCTGGGCTGTGGACAATTAAGTCGGAATTTACTACATTCTCTGCTGGAATGTTATGAAGTTCTGCCAGAGCACTTGCTAATGATTTATGAAAATTAGCTGGTACATGGTTAATATCAATTTCCCATACATAATTTTGAATCTCATGATCTATTGTTCCAGCCGGTATTCCATTTAATTTCTTATACGCAATCAAGTCTTCTTCATATATCAACCAGTTGGGAGCCTGAAAAGTTGATACATATTCGTTCACTACATCTAAAGCTTTTTTCTCCACTTTCGTTCTCGGCATTACATCAGGTCTTCGAGGAATACGTAATATCCACTCCTCTCCTTCCGGATCTTTTGCAAATACAACCTGAAAATCTAACCCCGACTCATTATACTGTAAAGAATCTCCTTGTAATGGAAGATTATATTTCCTCGCTATGTCCATCACTTCTTGTATTGATTTACTCACTTTTCATCACATCCTCATCATTTCTCAAATAAAAAAAACACAGGTGTACTATCCTGTGCTGAATAATCGGATTTTTGCTTTGTGAGTTATAAAAATCATCCATAAAAACATAACAAGAAAACTGGATTCAAAATAAAATAATCCTGCTCATTCGTTACAAATTATATATTATTGGGTTATTGAATATACAATTTATTTGTTTATGATGATTACTTAAAAATAGGGAAACCTATCCGATTACTCTACACACAGGCAGAGCCTTTAAACACTATAAAATTAGTAGTATAAAGATTAAAATCGAATTCTAATATAGTAGATCCCCATTTTCAAGCAACCCTCCGTTCCTTTAAGTTATAAAAATTATAACAGACGCACCTATATGTTGCAATCATTAGAATGGCTAATTCAATTCTCATGTAGTTTAAAACGCTTGGATTAAACTATTTATCCAAACGTTTTATGTGCAATTTTTTGTAGGATAACTATTTTTCTAATTATCAAGTTTCTGAACGGAATGTTTTGCCCACCTCTTTCCCTAATTCAAAGTAATGCCTAAAATTATATATTAATGGACTCCATTTAGATGGATCAATATAATTTTCATTTTGTATTATGCTATCGTCTGCATGAAAATGTAATACTTGTGTTTCAACAATTGCAAACAATGGATTATATTCAGGGGTTCGAATATTTTTAACCAATGCTTCGATTTGAATAGGACATTCTTTTATTCGAGTGGGAGAGACCGTTTTTGATTCTAAGGGAGTTAATCCTGAAGATTCAAATTTATCTTTTTTATAAGTGAATCCGATCTCTTGCTTGTAAGAAGGGATAGCTTTTTTTCCGGTATAAGAAGAAATTTTTTCAACATTATCCCAAAGGTTTGGACTGGGTAAATTAATAACACATTCTTTATACCTTTCTAAGTTTTCGATAGCTTTCCCTCCAAGTCCTATTCCAAGAACAATGCAGTCACCTAGAGCCCAAGACGAAGACATTGGACTTATGTTAGTTGTTCCGTCTTCATTTAACGTGTTAAGAAGCAATGTTGGTGTTCCATAATACATAATTTTAGGCTTAATTTCTTTAAAACTTAACGTGTCCTGATTTGTTGTCCTATTCAAGTTTTTTCCTCCTTTAACTTCATTACATTTATATTGTAAATCTTAAAAATTTCGACTATCATCGAAATATGAATGTAAGGAGGGAAAATGATGAATCCTAATGTTTCTAAAATCGCTTCATTACTATCAGATCCAACGCGATCAGCTATTTTACTTAGTCTTATGGATGGAAATATCCACCCAGCTAGTGAATTAGCTCTTATTGCTAAGGTAAAACCCCAAACTGCTAGTTTCCATCTACACAAAATGCTAGAGGCAAACCTTGTTAACGTGGAAAAGCATGGAAGACATCGTTATTATAAGTTAATTAACAGTGATGTAGCAAAAGTAATAGAGCAAATGTTGAGTATTTCACCTAGCTCTCTTGTTACATCATATAGAGAATCTAGAGAGCAAAAGGCAATCCATTTCGCCCGAACTTGTTATGATCATTTGGCAGGTTATCTAGGTGTACAGATTACAAATTCTCTTATGAAACAAGATTATATAAAAAAGATAGATTTAAATTTTGAAGTAACACCGAAAGGATCCAAGTTTTTTCAAGACTTTGGCATAAATCTAGAAGAACAGAAAAAGAAGCGGAGAGCATATGCTCGTTGTTGCTTAGACTGGAGTGAGCGACAACATCATATTGCTGGAGCACTGGGAAATGCTTTACTATTACAGATGCTCGAACGACAATGGATAACACGCTTGCCTAATACACGGGCTGTTCAAGTAACTCCAACTGGAAAAATTGAATTACAGAAACTTTTCAAATTCGATTACGAAAATAATCTTAGTACTTTTGAAGAAAGTTAACTAGAGAATTCTAGTGAAGCTTTTGGATAAAATTCTATTGTAGTGATCCCTAGCGTTTCTCTTGTCAAACTAGAGTAATAAGCGTAAACAAAAAATATAGTTAAGAAAAACCGGCAACCCCGCCGGTCCATTATTAAATGCTAAAGTAGGTGTCGATTACTTTGGTAGTAATGATGAAATATATGAAGAGCTTGACCACTACTCCGGCTGCCCACTTCCCTTTCCGTGGGGTTTGACCTTCCGCTAACTTTTTCGAGCAAAAACCGCTCGAAAAAGTGGATCTTCAGGCCAAACAATTCCCACAGGAGTGAAAGCGGGCGGCCTACGCTAAGTACTGCTCTACAACGCAAGCATGAAGTAACACAGCAGCTTTTATACTCGCGGATAGCGATTTTTAACTTTGTTCTTTGTAAAAAGTCAATCTATTACTTATGACAAGAATTGTTGCACCTTCTCATAGCGGAGACTATTTACGGAGACTCCTGCGGGAATAGCGCGAGCCGAACATCCACTTTGCAAAGTTAGTTGAAACCGGGCCCGCGGTATAGGATACACTGCGTAAGCAAGCTTTTAGCAGATGTTACTTATGCCCTTTGGGTGAAAGCGAAGTAATTAGTCGGAGCGTTGCAAATATACATCAAACATTTCAAAATAACTACTTCGCTTAACGCAGTCATTGCACTGATTTTATACATTCTTAACTTACTCGAAAAACCAGTTATTCTTTTTGGAGAATAACTGGTTGAGCTCTAACTCGCTCATTCACTATATTTCCACTATAGCTTCTGAGCGCCCTTCTATTTACACCCAGATTCTGCATTGCATTTAGTATATAATTTCAAAGTTTATCCACAGTAAAGTTCTGCTCAATTCTTTACATTATGCTCACTGACGTATTCTACGATTCTTCACACTAACCGCCGCAACAAACGCAACAAACCCTCCAAGTATCACAACCATCATGGTAATAAAAAACCAGTTAAACCCTGTATCTTCTTCTAAAACAAAAATATTACTTGTTTCGCGTTCTAAAATCATGCGATGTGTACCATCATTTTGTTGTCTGACGATGTTATCTTCCAACAAACCTCTCAACTGTACATCGTCACCGATGTCTTTCAGCGAGGCTGTCTGTGTTTCTGTATCATTATTAATCGCAATATACATCGTTTGATCATCGGCACTTCTCTTGTAAACTGACATAGCCCCCGCTTGAGCTACCAGGTCTATTTCCCCATTTTGTAATGCAGAGGAATCTTGGCGGATGGCTGCTAGCTTTTCTAAATGCTGAGCTATTTCTTCGTCCTCTTTATTTAATTCGGCCATGCGGTGATCTGGTTCATCTTCCCCATTATCCATTGGCACTTCTACTCCCTGATAAAGAAAAGAAGATCCTGGTAATGTATAGAGTAATGTAGATGCAAGCTTCCACCTTGTGACAGGGTGATAGCCTTCTTTCACTGTTTCGTGCGTAAAGCGAGATGTAAGCGCAGATTCCATGTAATGCACACCAGATATCTCGTGAGAAAATAATGGTTCCAAGGACTCTCCGGGGTGTTTTAGAATATCAACCGCTTCCTTTTGAAAATCATGATCGATATTGTTTTCATCCTCCATTCCATCCACTATTAAATACGCATCTTCTTTCTCAGCTTGTACACGTTGACGCAATTCATCGATAAAGGATTGTGGTGTTTGTTCATCTACATAAACATGAAAACCATCAATTCCCGTACTATTCATCCAATATGCCGCTGTTTCCAGAAAATATTGCTGTACATCTTCATTTTGCAAATTAACGGTTGGTAATTCTTCATTCAATTGATTGATGGAAGGTTGAAATACCCAATCAGACTGTTCATTTACCCAGAGATGTTCATTATCTACATGTGATAAAACGAAATCTAGAATTACCTTGATATCATTCTCATTTGCTTCGGCTACAAGATTTTGCAGCACCGCGATATTTCCAAATTGAGGATCGATACTTTGAGCATCTAAGGGATCAAATCCATGGTAAGAAGCTGCCGTCATGATAGGACTTAAATTAATGGCAGTTATACCTAGTTCGCTTAAATAAGGAATTTTATCAATAACACCCTGTAAATCCCCACCATGATATGCAGAAGGATCACCAATATTAATCTCTATATCATTGTTACTGTCTCCATTTACAAATCGGTCTACTAAAATATAATAGATTCCTTCTCCTGTTTGTTCTTCTGCCATCACGGTTACACTTGGGAATAAAAACAGGCATAGAACCATAACTAGTAATACTTTTCTTATGTAATGCATATTTGTCCCCTTTTCTCGTATGTATTCATTATCTATTATCCTAGACAATCAAAGAAAGTCAAATACCCTTAACGAAAAATAACATGAATTTTTTGTGACTGAAAAACTCCCTATCTTAAATCGATAGAGAGTTTTGGTATTTTTTCTTAACTTTTTCCCTAATTCGGTATGTGATAATGAGTACGGTTAAAAAGAGGATTGGTGTAAGGTAATAGATCATATTGCGCCAGTGTAAAGGAACACGTTGGACAAATTCAGCTTTCACATACGACCCTTGTTCTGCTACTGCAATTGCCTCGGAAATATCTACGCCTTCTATTTTTAAATACTTAGTACCTATAGGATAATGATTAGATGCATTGCCATAATACTTACCGGTGCGATCATCAGCTTGGGTGGTCACTTCTCCGATCGATTTGCCGATAAGAGATTGATTGATTTGTTCATCGGTCACTTCATATACACGGCCGTCTAACACTACAAACGAGTACGTCCATTCTAGTGCATGCAAGGTGGTAGGAATAAGTAATAGAAGCAATATACCGATAGATAATTTCTTCATAACTGTCACTACTTTCATCCAGTTTCGACGTTACAGAATCATATATCAATTATCACATCATTTTCTTGCATCCAGTATTCAATTTGTCCGAGATGAGCCAGCAATTGAGGTCCTGTCATTAATTGGCCAAACCATGGTGCACTAATATTTGCTGCTTTCTGGTCGACCAATGCTTTTACTTTAGTGCGATCTAATATCTCGAATAAACGTGCATTCTTGTCATCAATAATCTCATTCATCCAATTGATCACTGCATTTGTATAAGCCGGGTGATGTGTCTTAGGATAGGGACTTTTCTTTCGGTATAGAATTTCATCTGGTAAAATTCCTTCTAACGCTTTTCTAAGGATACCTTTTTCACGATCTCCGTGTGTTTTTATTTCCCAGGGAATATTCCACACATACTCAACTAAGTGATGATCACTGAACGGAACACGTGCCTCAAAACTAGCCCCCATACTCATGCGATCCTTGCGATCTAACAATGTCGGCATAAACCATTGCATATTTAAGTAAAACATTTGTCTTCTTGCGGTTGCCTTTGCCCCTTCTCCCTCTAATAAAGGAGCTTCTTCTACAGTATCTTCATATCTCTTTTTCGTATATGCTGCCAAGTTTAATTTCTGACTCACTTCTGATTGTAATAAATTTTGTCTCACTTCTGAAGAACGAATCCATGGAAAACCTTCTCGATTAAGGTCATCCTCCCGATAAAACCAAGGATAGCCACCAAAAATTTCATCGGCACATTCACCAGATAGTGCAACAGTGACTTGTTTTTTTGTCTGTTCACAAAACCATAATAAAGAAGAATCAACATCAGCCATCCCAGGCAAATCACGGTATCGTACTGCATCTTTTAATAAATCAACCAATGTCCCATTGTCTATCACAAAGTTATGGTGTTCGGTTCCCAATGAATTTACCATTTTTTCAATATAGGTTTTGTCCTGATTAGGCTGAAAACTACTTGTTTTGAAATATTTGTCGTTCTCCTGATAATCTATGGAAAAGGTTTGAAGAGCATCCTTTTGATTTTGTTCGAGATATTGTGCAGCTATCGCTGTAATTGCACTGGAGTCTACTCCGCCTGACAAAAAGGTTCCAAGTGGAACATCAGAAACTAGCTGTCTCTCTACTGCATCCACTAATAAACGGCGAACCTTTTCGGCTGTTTCTTCTACGGAATCTTCGTGTGGCTTACTTTCCACATTCCAATAACGTCTAATTTTCCAGCCATCTCGGTTAAAGATGCCTACATGTGCTGCGCGTAATTCCTTCAATTCGTCAAATACACCATGGCCTGGAGTACGTGACGGACCAAGTGCAAAAATCTCAGATAATCCTTCCTCTTTGATGACAGGATCTACTTCATCATGTGCGAGAATCGCTTTTATTTCAGAGCCAAATAGTAAGCCATTATAATGTTCCTTGTAAAATAAAGGTTTTACACCAAGACGGTCACGGGCAAGAAATAGCTGCTGCTTGGATGGATCCCAAATAGCATATGCAAAGATACCATTTAACTTCTCGACGTGTGCTTCTCCCCATTCGATATAGCTTTTCAACAGGACTTCTGTATCGGAGTGAGAATTGAATTGCCATCCTTGTTTCAACAGTTCACTGCGAATATCCTCTGTATTATAAAGCTCACCGTTATACACTAATACGTATGAATGTTGGTCTTTTGGATAGCTCATCGGTTGCTTGCCGCCAGCTGGATCAACAACAATTAAACGCTGATGTCCGAATCCAACATGTGTCTCCGTATAAAAATCGGTTTCATCTGGTCCTCGATGGCTAATTTTACTTGCCATACGCTGTACTTGTTCTCGTTCATTCCCGATATTTCGGGTAAAGTCGATCCAACCTGTAATCCCACACATACTGTAATGACACACCTTTCCCTATCATAGTAGCTCTTATTAATGTATGCAGCAAAAGAAAGAAAATGAACAAGAGATACGAATTAAAACGACCGCAACAATCGCAACCGACACCTAAGCTAGTACCTTATGTTTGAGGTGGAACCGGACATTCGTTCCTTAAACAGTGACAAAAGAGGTGTTTTTTTGATTGCCGCGGACATCTATTCCGTTACTCAGCACAAATAACGTAAAATTCACACTTATTTCAACAAATAAGTGATCATATGTCCGCACACATCGATAAATCGGCATTATTCTAAAAAATAACGTACTAAATGTCCACCAAAAAATAATTCCACTTCACGCGAAATAAGAAAAACCGGCAACCCCCGCCGGTTCATTATTACTTGGGTAGTAATTAAGAAATATTTGAACAACTTGACCACCACTCCGGCTGCCCACTTCCCTTTCCGTGGGGTTTAACCTTCAGCTAACTTTTTTGAGCAAAACCCGCTCAAAAAAGTGGATCTTCAGGTCAAACAATTCCCATAAGATCTGCTCTACAACACATGTCAGAGCTAAAAACTTGGATTATTATCCCATAAAAGCACTAAAATATAGCATTGACATCTCTAAAAAAAGTGGGATACCAATGTTTATATACTTTCCTTACAAGGAATAAAAGCGCAGAGCGCCCGCTTAAAAACGTAGCGGCTTCAGAATCAACTGAGATAAAGCAATCACTGAGAAAAGCGAACCGATGATGACTTTCACCTAAAGGTATAAGTGCGACTAAGCCTCTGGTTTAACCAATCGGCAAGTCTTCTTTATCGTAGGGCGATTCGTGAAGTCGCCTAGTTTTTGGGCGCTCGAAGCTGGACGTGGCTAAACAGGTTGCCTACATGTTATCCACATCCAAAAAATTTATCATTTCCTAGACAATAAAAAAAGATCACGGAATTATCTCCGTGACCGAATTTACCCCATAAATTGTACTCCAAATGGCAGTCTGCCAAAACCTAGAATAAGTACGATTAAAAAGGCAATAATGAGTTGAATCCAAGCACTTTTAGTAGGTTTTACTTTGCTTGCCCTGATTAAAACCATTTCCATTGCACCGATTACCCAAATTCCAGCAATTATTTTGACTATTACTTCACCTAGTATGCCGGCTGAATTTGTATATACACCGGTATTATTGATAAATAATAAGAAACCAGTGATAATAATCAATAAATAAACTAACCGTAAGATCATATGTAACATTTTTCCGGACTTGTTTCCATTTTTGTACATTGCATAGGATACCAATAGAAGAATTAGTCCTACTACCCATGCTGTTATGTGCATATGTGTCATCTTAAGTGCACCCCCAATTATATTCTCATGAATGTATCATATCATGAAATGTCACAGATTTCATTTATCAAGAACATCTTTCACTGTATTGTAAAAGAATATCTCTTTATGATTTTTAATGGTTACGCCGATTTGGAAGCTTTTGCTGATAAATCAGACTTCTCCATACCCATTCCAGTGGGCCGCGTTTATATTTTATCAACCATAAACAACTGAGTATCATTTGGAGCGGATAAACGATAAATGCGATTAATATCGTTTGAAAAGGGGTCAGCTGACCATATAGTCCAAATCCAATCGAATAAAATACAAATACACCGATAATCGATTGCAGAATATAATTAGATAGTGCCATTTTACCGACATAACCAATCATTTTGAAAACCTTAGTGAATTTATCAAAAAGAAAGGCAATCGTAATGACGTAAAAAATCGCCGAAGCACTACCACCAATTGTATCTTGTAATCTTGAAAACCAAAATGGATTTCCAAATGCATATGGTCCAGCCTTGAACACCACAAACAAAATCAAGGAGAAAATCCACCATTTCCACAATGTTTTTTTATGTTCTTGTAGATCATGCAGCCATTTTTTTCGGGCAAAAAGTAAACCTATTAAAAATATCGGCAAAATATTTAACAATCCCAAAATGAAAGTAAATAGATTATTACCATAAAGCCAATCATTAGCATTTTGTGTTAATATCTCGCCCCAACTGCCTTGCCCATAATGCTGAAATGCACTTTCAATAGCTGCCGAATCGGTTAAATTATTGATATCTTCTATTAAACTTGCTAAAAATAACAAACCGGTCAACATAAGCGTCGGAATTAGTAAAAGACAGATACTCCAGACGACTAATGTAACATTTTTACGATTCAAAAATAATAGTAACAAAAATCCGGTAACTGCATATGTAATGAGAATATCACCGTACCAAATTAAAAATGCATGAATCAGACCAAATCCAAGCAAGATGAACAAACGCCTGACCATCCATTTTTGAGGTGCTTGCACATTATTTGCATGTAAATTTTCATAAATGATTTGCATGCCAAAACCAAATAAAAAAGAAAATAAGGAATAAAAACTCGCTTGAAAAAATATATCGATAATCATTTGCCAAAATCCCGGTTCACCTGTTCCCCAAAAGTTGATACCATTGCCATAAATCATATACGGTGCATGAAAGGTTGGTAAATTCACCATAAAAATACCAAAGATCGCAAATCCTCTTGCAGTATCAATCCATGGTAATCTTTTTGAATCTGCTAATGGCGTTGCATTATTCACAATTTTCCACTCTCCCTACTTACTATCTGCATTCATTTTACTTTATTCAGTAAAAATAAACTAGCATTATCAGGAAAACGGTAGACTATTTTCACAAACTGTTGAAAAATTCATAAAATAATTATGGAATAATGTATCAACGTTAGGATGATGTCTATGCCCGCAATTGTTGGTGCTGTAAAAGTGATCAACATTGGTAATTCCAGCATTTTTCATATTGGTGATATTTACAAAGTGCATCCATATACACTATCCAAAACCTTCGCTGGTGGTGGTTCCTTTAATACAGGGGACGGCATACGTGTACAACTGCAAAATGCGCAGACAACAATGGTAGACAATGACGAATTTGATCAAAATATATCGGGAATTTAGTAGGTGATCATGTGAATTTAACAGTAAACCAATCGATCTATATTCATTTTTTAAAAGTTGGAAGTGTTACGAATTCGTCCGTTTTACAAATTGGCAGTACCGGAAAAATGCAAGCAGTATCTCAATTATACAATACAGGTGAATTTGAAGAACCTGCAGAAGAAGCAGTTCCACAAGGTGTAACAGAACCACCATTAGTCCCTTTATCACCTTATTAATATTCTCGTAAGGAGTGATTTCTGATGGATTATCAGATGATGGTATATTATATTACCCAATTACAACAGCAAGTCCAACAATTATATAATCACATCAACTCCTTAGAGAATCGTATCCAACAATTAGAACAACAAAAATCTCCTAATAAAAATACAACGATTGAAAAGTTAGAATACCATTTTGATCAATTAAAAATTGAACGCTTGGACGGAACACTTCATATCGGGGTAACCCCTGAAGATTTACAGTCTATGGATGAATTTTCTATACCTGATCATAACGGTGGACCATTACCACCTGTACACCAGGCATTAGAACAGTATGTTGACCAAGAATTACCTGGCTATTTACAATCATTGGAACAGCAATATCACTATCCGTTAGATTCAGGCTATCGGCAAACATTATTAGACGATATCAAACAGCAAATTTCCAGCAGAATTGCTCACTATCAACAAGCCAATGTTCCTCCTGAACAAATGAATCAGCATATACTTTCTAATGTGAAAAATGAATTTCAAATAGGTCTTAGAAAATGGTTCGAAAACAAGCAAAAGGAGTAAATCGTCATGTATTATACCGTGAATAATTGGAACTTAGGCGTCGGAAACATATCGGTTGTCGGTGTTTCAAGTTCCTCTCTCTTTATTGTCGGTGACAGTCATGAAATACAACTATCCTCGCTTTTTGACACACCTCCTGAATCTTTTATTGTTGGTGCTGCTATTAATAACAGAGAAGAGGAAATAATTGATCATGATGCCACGAACGACTAATGTTAAGCAAGCAAAAATAAACAGTATATCCCATAGTTCTTTATTTCAAATTGGTGATACGAAAGAGATAGAACCTCAAGCAGATGTTCTCGCGGTACAAAAAGAAGGAGGCATATCCTCTGATAAAGGATTTGAATTAAACCAATATCGAATCTTCAACACCACGATCCAATCGATTCCTGATCCTGAAATTGTAGTCGGTAATCATTGCCATCATAATCGGAATATTTATGTTTCTAACATTGATGTTACAGCAATATCAACGTCCGCCATTACGCAATTAGGAAGCAGTAAGAAAATTAATTCACTTGCTAGGCTAAAACATATTAGGATTTTAAAGAATGAAATTGAAGAGGAGAATTAAGGATAATTTTTAAATTTACGTAGCGCCAAATAGAAAGGTTGTGATAGTTTTGCCTTCGATTGTAGGTCCAATCAAAATTAATAGTGTCGGCGGTGGTGTAATCAATTTTGGTGACAGCTTTTATTTAGCACCAAAAAGTGCTGATAAATCGGCTACTGGTGCTGGCGCCAATAATACCGGTGATTTCTTAAACACAAATACTGGATTTAATATTACCAATGCCATTGATCCAGACGCAGTCGATCAAATCGTTGGTGGAAATGCATAAGGAGCTTGCTACTCCTTATGCTACACCTTTACGAGTATACTTTTATCAAAGAAATATAAATATTTTTCAATAACTGGTTGTTTCCAAATCCGTTCAAGTGCTTTTGCATAAAGATCAATTTGGATTAGATATCGGTTTTTTAGTTTTTCTTCTACTTGCGGACTGATCTCCTCATGAATCTGATCTGTTTTATAATCCAATAGAACCAGACCATGATCTGTTTTGATGACACAATCAATCACACCTTGCAAAAAAATTCGTTCTTGATGCTCTTCCTTCCACTGTGGATATACTTCTTGTGCTGGCAAGGTTAAACTGAACGGAATTTCTCTTTCCACTTGATCTGCTTCCACCAATCTCTTTCCGATATCGGTATGAAGAAAGGTTAGTATTGCCTCGGTATCAATGACACTAGCCTCATCAGCTGTGATCATTTCTTTTGTTTCTAATTCAGCAATAAATTCCACTAACGATATTTCTGTCCAATCATTTCTCAATGGTAAATGCTGCATGATGGTATGCATTGCTGTACCAATTTCTGCACGTGTCAACTTCTGCTCTTTCTGCATAAAACGTGGTCTTTTACGGATTGGAGCACGAAAAGGTTCAATGATTTTCTGATCACTATAACTGTCGATCATTTCATGCTGTCGTTTCATTTCTGTTACCGTTTGTTTTGCACGGTAAAAGATAGAATCTTGGTATGGATATTTAAATTCTAAATGATTGGCCACTTTTTGCTCTAAATCCTGATCTGCAAGTGCTAAACCTTCCCACCCGTGAATGGCTGTTTCTAATGCTTCGATCTGTTCACGGTTTGTTTCATCAATGTCCTGGTATTCACTTTGATGGACACGATCCACCCTCCAGACCGAAACATCCTCCGTTATTTCCTCTGGGATGTTTAACGGTTGATCATCGTCTCTTAATATCTCACCTTTTTGATGACGGACTAAACTGGCACCTACCCAGTCTAGGTAAGATAACGATTCTAAACGATAATAAGATGGAAGAACCCAGTCTTGGTGTGCGATAATATTTGTCCATTTCTTTTTCTTCTTCGCTAATGATCCCACCGTGCCGACCATCACCACTTTTTCTTTCGCACGTGTTAACGCAACATAAAGTACGCGCATTTCCTCGGCTAGCATTTCTCGTTGCATTTGTTTCTTTATACCATGATAGATTAATGTCGGATACATAATCCGCTTGACAGGATCAATATATTTCGTTGCAAAACCTAATTCTTTGTGTAACAAATATTTTGCACGTAAATCTTGTTGATTAAATTGCTTATCCATTGCACCGACTATTACTAACGGGAATTCCAATCCTTTACTCTTGTGAATCGTCATAATCCGGACAACATCTTCCTGTTCTCCTAATGCTTTCGCCGCTCCTAAATCATCACCTTTCTCTTCCATTCGTTCGATAAAACGTAAGAAACGAAATAATCCGCGGAAAGATGTAGATTCATAACTTTTAGCACGGTCATATAAGGCGCGTAAATTTGCTTGGCGTTGGCGTCCTCCAGGAATGCCACCAACAAAATCATAATAACCTGTTTCCTGAAAAATGTCCCAGATTAAATGCGACAACGCTCCTTGTCGTGCTTCTTTGCGCCACTGGTTCAACTGTTCCATAAAATGCTCAATTGTCTCATTATTCGTTGTTTTAACGTATTCTTTAAGTGCTTCGTAGTAAGTTGCGCCTTTTTTAGCTAGACGGATTTTCGCCAGTTGATCTTCATCCAGCCCGACCATTGGTGATTTCAATACAGACGCAAGTGGAATATCCTGTCTTGGGTTATCAATCACCTTTAGTAAGCTAATCATCACTTGAATTTCGATTGCTTCAAGATATCCTGTTGAAAGCTCAGCATAAACAGGGATTCCCTGTTTCTTAAATTCTTCCATAATCGTTGGTGCCCATGTCATAGAGCGTAATAAAATAACAATATCACGGTATGCTACGTTTCGTGGCTGACCAGTACCTTTATCCATAATTTCTGTCGGCGCATCACCATTTGCACCAATCCATTGTTTAATCTTTGCAGCGTAAGCCCGTGCTTCCAGTTGAGCCTTTTCTAAGTCTTCTTCATTCTCAATATCTTCATCAGATCGATCATTGTCATTGGATTCCTGATCAATGATAAGCAATTCGGTATCAATATCTGGAAAAGGAACATTTTCATAATCTTTGTTACCATAAATTAATTCAGCATCCTCGTCATAGTCAATATCTCCGACTTTTTGATCAAATAACTGTCTAAAAATATAATTTGCTGCCGTTAATACTTGTTCTCGACTACGGAAATTTCGTGCTAGATCAATTCGATATCCAGGATCCTCATCTGTCGCAAATCGTTTGTATTTATCAATAAAAAGGGTTGGTTCGGCATGTCTAAAGCGATAAATACTTTGTTTGACATCACCAACCATAAACATGTTGCCGCCATCCTCTTGATTGGATACTAGCGACAAGATTGTTTCCTGCACAATATTGGTATCCTGGTATTCATCGACCATTACCTCTGTAAACTTCCGTTGCAAGTCTAATGCAACAGACGATGGTGAGTTACTTTCTTTGTCTTCTAATAAAATATCTAAAGCAAAATGCTCTAAATCAGCAAAATCGACAAGTCCTTTTTCTTTCTTTGCTTCTTGATAGCCAGCCTTAAACTGTTTAATCATTTTCGTTAATTGGACGATAGTTGGGTGTAGTTCCTGCATATCGCGAAGATGATCCACTAAACTTCTTGTGAACCAATCTTTGGCAATATTGCCCCACCTTTTTTTGATTTGATCACGAATTGCTTTCACCTTATCTTTTTTGTCTTCTCCACATTCCACTTTTTTACGAGATAATGCTTTAAATTTCCCGCCAGCAAATATGGTACGTGCTTCTTCCCATGATATATTAATCGCACCTTTAGCGTGCTGGATCATTTCCTTGTCGGCGTCAATTGCTTCTGCATAATGGTAAGGTCCATCGCTTTCCCTGGTAATATCAAGCGCTTGTTCCGCCAATGCTTCCATTACGTCCAGTTGATCGATTACTTCTTGCTTCAATAACTGTAACCAAGGAATCTCCGCCTCTGTCATTTCATCATTTACCTGATAAATGGTCGCCATTTGATCCAACCAGTAATCCGGATTCGGGTGCTGGATGGCGAATTCATACATTTTTAAAATTAACGATTCCACTTCTAAATCATTTCGATCATTACTGAAACGATCCACAACAGCAAAAAAAGCTTCCTGCTCTGCTTCATCTGCCTCTCCGTACCATGCTTCAAACAGTTGCTCTAATACATCTTGCCGAATTAAATCTGCTTCGATGCTGTCTGCGATGCGGAAATTTGGATCAATGTCAATTTGATAAGCATACTTTCGCACCAGCTCCATACAAAAAGCATGGAGAGTGGAAATTGCGGCATGCTGTAATAATGACAATTGTTTTTTCAAATGATTAGAAGTCGGATTATTCTCTAGAGCCGACTCGATAGCTTCTCCAATCCGATTTCGCATTTCCTGTGCCGCTGCATTGGTAAAGGTTACGACAAGCAAGGTATCGATATCGACTGGCTGTTCTTTATTTAATAATTTTTGAATGATTCGTTCTACAAGTACAGCCGTTTTCCCTGATCCCGCGGCAGCTGCTACCAGAATATTTTTCCCTGATTGATAGATCGCTTCTTCCTGTTCTTTGGTCCATTGCGGCATTATCCTTCACCCCGCTTGATTGCTTCAATTACTTCTTCATCTTTCATCTCTTTGAGCCTGCGATAATTATTCTCTGCCAATGTCGGATCAAATTGACAGACCGAACGGAATTCACAGAAAGTACAAGCTGTTAATTGTTGTTGCTGATATGGGTTGAGATCGACTTTTCCTTCCGTAATTGCTAGTCCTGCGTTTTCCATTAATTGATGGATATAGCTTTGCAGCTGGTCAAAAATTTCCCGTTCTGCTACATCAGAACCTTTATAGAAAGAACCACTTTTACTAAATCCTGCTGGAATGATATTACTTCTTCCTGATTCCAGTGATGTATCCATCATGCGCACAACATCTTCCTGATCAACTAAAAGTCCTTTCATTTTGAACTTTTTAAATATTTCCTGTTCAATTTTGTCTTCGGTAAGAAAATCACTAGCTGAGATCATTGGATTATGGACGTGGAAATAGAGCACACCAGCTGGTAATGCCTTTTGCCCTAGCCAATTTTCTGCATTTTTCAGGACAACATCCAGATAAGCTAACATTTGTAGTGCTAGTCCATAATATACTTCGGTTAAATTCAATCCTTTTGAACTGGATTTATAATCAATAATTCGCAAATATAATTGCTCGTTCTCCATTGCTTGGTCAACACGGTCAATTCTGCCTCTTAACATTAACGTATAATCATTTGGCAGGTTGACGGTCAATGGTTCTAATTGATCTGGGTAACCAAATCCGACTTCTAAACCGACAGGCGAAAAGTTTGTTTTTCTTGCTTGTTCACTTAACACATACATCGCCCTCGCGATGACATTTTCCAATTTACGTTGAATGTATTGATAACGATTCGAACTGTGTAAAATCTGATGCTGTAATACTGGTGCTAACTTTCCAACAGCACGATGGGCATATTTCTTCGCTTCTTGATCATATATGTCAGAAAAACCAAGCCCTTCTTTTTGAACCCATTCGGTGATCTGCTTTAAGGCTTCATGAAAGAGTTGACCGATATCTGGTGCATCGAGCTTATAAGTTGGTCGTTCCTTAAGGCCTAAGCTATATTTGGCAAAATGCTGATACGAACAGCGGTGATACATTTCGAGCCTTGACACACTTGCATTGATTTCTTTCTGGTATAACGTATCGACCGTGTCTTCTGCTAAATCTGTCGGCTTATTTTGGTAAAAAAGACTTTTTAATACACGTTGATTAATCGATGGTTGATCGGATTTTTCAATAAACCAGTTTAAGACATAATCCCAGATATCGTCGATTGGATAGCCTCTTAACTTTCTTGCCAGTTGTGCAGTTAATGCACCTCTTGTTTTATTTGGTGTTGTTACAAAACGACTTGCTTCTGTCATCTCTTCTGGGTCTTGTAAAAACAAATGCTCTTTTTGGATCGGAAAAATTTCCTCCAGTCTTTTGATTAATGGAGAAGCGACTTTTTGTTTTCCTTCCTCATTACTTATTGGATAACTCACCCATAAATAATCAGACGGCAGCGTAAACGCTAAGTAAACATAAAACCAATCATCTAATAATTGACGTTTACTTCCCTCTGCTAATTGTAAGCCATGTGTTTGTAGTAGAGCACGTTCTTCTTCTGAAATTAAACCATCCCCACCAGGTTTCATCGGCCAGGTCCCTTCATTCACTCCTAACAAAAAAGCAACCTTAATGCCATGCATACGCGAACGGTCAATTGAACCTACCACAACATGATCAATACTCGGTGGCACGTGGGAAAATTTTAGTGAATCAAAGCCGGACTCTAACACATTACGGAATGTCTGCAAGTCCATCTTTTCTTCACCAGCAACTTCCGTAATCTCTTCTAACAATTGAATGACCGCATCCCACACCTGGTCTTGCTCACGTCCTTTTTCGACTCTTCCTTCTTCATCATATTGGTCACGCATGTTCTCCAATCGTCCAGGTGCTCCAATTGTTTCCAACCATTCAAATAGGGCAATTGCCTTTTCTTTAATCGTTGGTAATTCCCGTAGTAGCTGATCAATGTCCGCAAGTGCTGCTGTTACTCTTTCCCGATAAGCATTAATACGTTCTTGTGTTGAGCGTTCACGGTCTGTTTGTGCTGATTGATCAAAACCTTTAAAACGTTGGAATATCCAAGGCTTATCACTTAACCATCTGTTTCTGCCTCGTACGCCATACTCCAACACATAATTTTCTAACTCATCAATTGCCTCTTGATCTAAGCGATGCTTACCTTCTCCTTTCGGAATAAACCCTGCTTTTAGCAAGCGAAAGACTGCATCATATCGCCAGTTTCCTTCAATGACATCGAGCAATGATCTGATCGTTTCAATTAACGGATGGTTGAGCATCGTTCTTTTTTCATCAACAAATATCGGAATCTGATAATCATCAAAAACAGTAGTAATGAGATCATGATAAACATCTGGTTCGCGAATCAGAATAGCAAGATCACGATAACGATACCCTTCATCCCGTACTAACCGAACAATTTCCTGTGCTGTTCCTTCAACCTCAGCACGCGGATGCACCGCTTCCGCGATCCGAACGGGTGCTTGTTCCGAATAACTCTGAACAGGACGACTATCAAAATAACGATCTAAATGAATAAATGGTGCTGTTGCATTTTCATCTGTTGTTAAAGGAATGACTTCTGTTTCCACCATCGTTTGTTCTGCTAATTGCTCTAATTGATGATAGGTTTCCTTTGTTTGATAGAAAAGGTCTAACGGTACTACCTCAGGATCATGTACATCCTCAACCGTTAACGTCACTGTGACATTTTCGCACTTTTTGAGCATTGCTTCTATCACTAATAATTCTTGTGGCGTAAATTGGTGAAAGCCATCTATGTAAACGGATGCGCCTTCTAAAAAGTTAGTCATTTCTAGTTTTTCTACTAACTGCTGTAACTGATCCTCACTATCCATGTAGTGACCTTGTAAAGCTGTAGTCAATTGCTGATAAATATAAACTAAATCATCTAATTTATGTTGTAACGCTGTTTCTCCAATTGTCTTGTGCTGGAATCGATTCATTTCTTGTAACTGCTCATTGATCAATTCTGGTGTAACACAATAGCGTTTGAATTCGGTGATCATGTCCTCCAGTTGTTCAATAAAACCTTGCTTTTCAATCGCCTTCTGGAATACTTTCCATTCATCAGTCCGCTCCTCGACAATTTTACGAAGCATCATCTGCATCCCCGTTGATGTAATGTATTTCTTTGTTGCTCCACCAGTCAGCTGCATAACGCGCCACGCTAACCGTGAAAAACTATAGACTTGTCCACGAATCGAGCCATTTATATCAGGATCATTTAATAACGCATATTCCTGTTGGAAGGTCATTTGATCTGGAACTAAATAGATAATCGGGGATCCTTGAGGATTTAGCTTGAGTTCTTGTCTTATTTCTTGCAAGCATTGCTCGCTTTTATTCACCGTTGCACTTCCAATTAAAAATCGCAACAAAGAGAACACCTACTTTCTCGATCTTCACGTCTATTTTACCATAGATTATAGCAAACGAATGTTCTGTTGTGAAGAGAAATGGTGTTTGGTTTGATTGTAGGCTACTTACTTATTTTCTCCGGGAAATAGAATCGCTAGAATAATTCCCTTTCTTTTTATCACATCCTAGAATCAACATCGACTTGCACGGAGTACTTCAACATAGGAGTATTTATATTGATTTATAACTGCTTTTCTTTTTAAATCACTTTCAATATCTCAGCTGGAGTGTTTACGCGAAAATCAGGTTTCATTTTTTTCACCACTTCAAAAGTGTCATATCCCCAGCTAACCCAAATTATTTTAACACCAGTTTTTTTACAAGCAAGAATATCTCGTTTTTCGTCTCCTACATAAATTACTTCTGCTGGCTCCAAGTTATTTCCCCTTAGAAATCTGTGGATTAACTTATCTTTCCCAAATATGCTGCTTGAACAGATAACGTTTGTTATACTCGTTAACTTGTTACTTTTTAAAAATGTCATAATATTTTCTTTTGAATTAGATGATATAATAATAGCCTTATAGCCTTTCCTCTCTAGTTCAGCTAACATTTCAGCAATACCTTCAAATAGCTTCACTTCATTTATGGATTCTCGATATAATTGATAAAACTTAGGCAACACGATTGGCATTTTAAACATCGGAAACTGCAAATACCTACCTCTTTCCTTGATAGACAGCTTCTTCATTTTTTCCATTTCATTTAAGTTTATTTCTCTAAAATAATACTGCTTTGCTAGCGTATTCCAACTTTTCAAAAGTGCTCTTCGGGAATCGGCTAGCGTCCCATCAAAATCAAAAATAACGTATTTTACCATCAAATGCACTCCACTTCTGAAAAATCTTATAAAATATTATCTATGTGATACAATTAAAATTCTCCAGGAACAATAACCGTATCTCCCTCCAATGATTCCTGCTCGCGGAAGCATTATTTCTCCTTTTTTGCTCTTTCCACAATATTTTTAATAAAAGGTTCTTTTTGGCTTGTATATGTTTGTCGATCATACTTATATTCCAAAGCAAGACTTTTCTTTAAGACCTCATATTCTTGAACTGCTTCCGGGTGTAATCTAAGATAATCTCGGAATAATAGCTTTTCAATCCATTCCCTACTATCATATTCACAGACATGTAAATGGGAAGTGCCCTTTCCCCACTCGCCCTTTCTAAAAAATTTTCTATCTTTAAGCTCTGGTTTAAGAACATACTCATACTCAATTTCCTTCAAAGGATTCACCAATTGATCTACTTCATCTAAGTTTTGTATACCTACTAGAATGTCGATGATTGGTTTTGCTGCTAATCCTTTTACAGAAGTGCTTCCTATGTGCTCAATTGCAACAACTTTATCACCTAAGACATCTATAATTCTATTTCTCTCTTTAGTAAACTTTTCTGCCCATTTAGCGTTATAATCACTAATAATAACAGTTGGTTTTGTCATTTCTTTCTCCTCTAAAAAACACATTCACATTATGATTCTTGTATCATTTCTACCCGATTACCAAAGGGATCTCTAAATTCAAAACGTTTGAAATTTGGAATTGGTACGGAATCAAATATTTCAATATGATGCTGTTCCAAAACCTCTCGCCAATAATCAATATCTTCCACTTGGTAAGCTAAATGTGCTTTGGTTTTAGTTCTGTCCACACCATCTTCCGTTCCTACATGTACATCCCTATCACCAACTTTTAACCAGAATCCTCCACGGCCTTTTAAGGCATCAGGCTTTTCAACTTCAGGTAAACCTAGTACACTACAATAAAAGTTTTTCCCTTCTTCTTCTGCACCTTTTGGAATCGTAATTTGTGCATGATGTAATCCTAGAATCATTTCAATTCCTCCTTCAAAAATGCGACCACTATTTTTCTAGCTATTTGTATTTCTTCTTTCCATGTCATTGTCCTTCAACCTTTTTATTATCTAGTCTCTCACGAGTATTCCATTGCCTTTAACAAACTTAGTATACCATCATCTCCATTAATTGGAAACCTAACTATTGAAATATGAATAAGGCTAGAATAGTTGAATAGTAATAGAAATATTTGTAGAAAAATGCACAAATGTAGGTTTTTCGTATCGTTTTTTGCCATCCCCTTCCTCTTTTTATCCTAACAACACATAAAAATTTGCTATTATATGAAACTTTTTACAGTAAGAATTCGTCTAACATTAATGGAGGTATTATGTGCAAAAATCACCAAGATAAATCTTCATCATGACTCAACCATTTCATTAAATAAGAAACAAGAACAGGGGGAACGAAATGAATTTTTTTAAGCGTGGTTTATTAAGTATTACTAGAAGAAAAGGAAAATCTCTAATTTTACTTGCTGTCCTTTTTATTTTAGGAAACGTGATAGCAGGAGCCATCTCCATTTCACAGGCGACAGCTAATGTCGAAGAATCTATTAAAGAACGACTCGGAACAGGTGCAACACTCGAATTAGATTATGAAGCACTTGATAGTATGGAAGAATCAGAAATGATGAATTTAGAGATTCCAAATTTAGGCGAGGACTTAATTAATCAAATTGGTGAACTTCCTTATGTTAAATACTATGATTATAATACAACAGCCTTCTTAGCTTCTGAGGAAATCGAAAGCTATAATCCGATGATGGAAGAAGCAGAAGGAGAAGTCGAAATGGAAGGAATGGGGCCTCAATTTCAACTAAAAGGAGTAAATTATGCCCCACTACTTGATATTGAAGAAGGTAAAAGTGAACTTGTCGATGGACGTGTCTTCACAGATGAAGAAATTGAAAACGGAACGCCTGTAGCAATTATTTCTAAGAAACTAGCAGATTTAAATAATCTTCAGGTTGGAGATACCTTTTCCTTATCGAACGAAATATATGAATATAGTGAATCCGGCGAAGAAGAAGTTTTAGATTCTCGAGACGTACCACTAGAAGTGATTGGTATTTTTGAACCTAAAACCGTGAATAGTGATACCGAAAATCCTGAAGAATTCGATTACATGGATATGGATTTTCAAAATACGATCTATGTAGCCAATGAACTTGTTTCACAAGAAATGGAATTCTCGGTTGGCGACATGCCAGAATATGAAGATTATTATGTACCCTTCTTTGTCTTAAATGAACCAGAGGATGCAGAAGCTTTTGAAGAAGAAGTAAGCCCATTACTACCAGACCTATTTATTGTTCGTCATGCAAGTGATTCGTATGATTCAATTGCTTCACCAATTGAATCCATGTCTAACTTATCCAAATATGTTTTAATCGCTTCCGTCATCACGACTATTCTTATTATTGGGTTAGTTGTTTTGCTGTTCCTTAGAGATCGGAAGCGCGAGTTAGGTATTTACTTATCACTTGGTGAATCGCGCATGCGAGTGGTAGGGCAAATCATTACAGAAGTATTGATTATTTCCATTATTGGGATGACACTATCTTTATTTACTGGAAATCTATTAGCGCAAACCGTTTCTGATTCTTTGATTGATAATGACAATAATCAAAGTGAAGAAGAAATCTATTACACAGAAATGCAAACAGATCTAACAACAGAAGATGTAATCGACGCTTATGAAGTGAACTTAACAGGAGATTTTATTTTGCTATTTTATGCCGTGGGAATTATCACAATTTTACTATCCACGGTGATTCCTTTAATTTATATTATTCGATTAAACCCTAAAAAAATTATGATGTAAGAGGAGGTTAAAATATATGATATTAGAAGCAAAAGATTTAAATTATTACTATCAAGACGGTGAAAGTCGTCGCTTTGTCTTGAAAAATACTAATGTTTCCTTTGACAAAGGGAAATTTTATACGATATTAGGACAATCTGGTTCTGGCAAAACGACTCTGTTGTCCTTACTTAGTGCTATGGATACGCCACACAACGGAGAAGTTGTTTTCGACGGAAAAAATATTCTAGAAATCGGACACGATAATTACCGTAGAAATAAGGTCGGTATTATTTTCCAAAGCTATAACTTGATTCCTACCTTTACCGCTGTTGAAAATGTATTGATTTCTATGTCCATTACCGAAAATGAGTTACCCGATAATCACAAAACTGTTGCATATAATTTGTTAGATTATATTGGCATTTCCCAAGATAAAGCAAATCGTACGGTTAATAAACTATCAGGTGGAGAGCAGCAGCGTGTGGCAATTGCACGGGCGCTATCTACTAACGTTGAACTGATTCTTGCTGATGAACCTACCGGAAATTTAGATGAAGAAATGGAACAGGAAATCATCGATATTTTCAAGAAATTGGCACATGAGCATGAAAAGTGTGTGATTATGGTTACGCACTCCAATGATATTGCGGAACAGTCTGATCAAACATTTTATTTAAAGAAAGGCGTCTTGAATACCAATGAGTGATTTTCTTTCTAATTTTGACAAAGATAATTACGATAAACTGCCTAAAGAAAAAAAGGAGCCACCAACCAGTAATGAGAAACCGGACCAAGAGCAGCCTAAGGAAGAATCGTTTCCTACTGAGCAAAAAAGCGTGAGAAAACCTCCGCGTGACAACCATGAACATATTGAAATCGATCCAGATTACCAATGGAAGAAACGCAAGAAATTAATCATTTATATTGCTCTTGGAATTCTTGCATTATTGTTAATTGCCTTCATATACTACAGCATTCGCTATGTCGATATGGAGGACTTTGTTGGCGGGCCAGTTGCCGATGCAAGAGCATGGGCAGATGAGAACGATATGGAGATAGAACTAACACAGGAATACAGTATGGAATATGATGCCAATCAAATCATCGAACAAGGCATAGCACAAGGAAAAAAGGTTAAAAAAGGATCAACGATTACTCTAACAAGTAGTATTGGTGCAGACCCAGAAGAGCATATCGAATTACCTGAATTTTCCGAAATGACTAGGAGCGAAGTCGAAGCTTGGAAGGAAGAAAACAAAGCAGAAAACTTACAAATTGTTACGGAATTCAGTGATGAGGTGGAAGAAGGAGAATTCACCCGCTTTGTGATGCGGGATGAAGAAATAAGTGAAGAAGAGTATCGTCGCCAAGATAATGCAAGTGTATATTTCTCAAAAGGGGAAGAAGTCTTTGAAAAAGATATAGAAGTTCCTGATTTTGTTAATAAAGGTAAAGAAGAAGTAAAGCAATGGGCCGATACCAATGAAATTGAAATCACCTACAAAGAAGAAGCATCCAATGACATTGAAGCTGGATTAGTTAGTAAACAAAATATTGATCCAGAAACAATGATTGCCAAAAAGGACGAAATGGAAGTCACGATTTCACTTGGAAAATCTGTTGAAGTACCAAATTTTGCGTCTCTCTCCATGGAAGAGGCGGCAAGCTATGAAGGTCTATCCGTAACAGTGAGACAACGATTCCATAATAAAGTAAAGTACGGAAATTTAATCGCCCAGTCTATTGAACCAGGAACAGAATTAACCGATCAAGATAATAAAAGTATGACTGTCACTTACTCAGAGGGCAAACCATATTTAAGAGATTACCGCGGACAATTAGAAGGAGATTTACCACGTTTGTTCTATGAGGATTATCAATCCAAAGGAGCAGATATCTCCTACATTGTTAAATATGTCGATGCACCTGAAGTGAAGGGTACAGTTGTCGGGATGAGCAACTTTAATGCCTTTGTTTCCATGGACTACACCGTAGAAATTCGCGTAAGCAATAATAAAGACGCTGATCCTGGATCCTTTGACAGCCCAAGTGGAAATGAAGCACCTGAAGAAATCGAAGAAGAGTTAAGTCCGGAAACAGAGGAATCGGCAGAAGAACAGATCGAGAAATAAGAAAAGCGCAGAGCGCCCGTTTAGAAACGTAGCGACTGGAGGGCATCAACTGAGATAAAGGAATCACGGTGAGTTTACGAACCGATGATGACTTATCGTAGGGCGATTCGTGAAGTCGCCTAGTTTCTGGGCGCTCGGAGCTAGACAGGCATCCAATTTTTATACTTTCTTTCCTTATAAACAATCTCCTGATAGTTGTGAATCTACTATCAGGAGATTTTATATGAATTAATGAAAGTATGAGCAACGAATTACTAAGATCTATCTTGGGAAAAGCTATCATATTCCATCCTCTTCGCAGTTTCTGCTGCAACTTCTCTTCCATAAATACGAGAGATAAGGTGAAAAGACATATTAATCCCTGCTGAGATCCCTCCAGAAGTAATAACCTTACCCTCATCTATAAACTTTACATTGCGCTGAACAGCTACCAATGGAAACTCCTTTTCCAATCTATCTTGATCCATCCAATGTGTCGTTGCCTTTTTCCCATTTAATAATCCTGCTTTAGCTAAGAGTAATGCTCCTGTACATATCGATGTCATATATTCAACTTGTGAATATTGTTGTTTAATCCAATCAATCAGGCTAGAATTATTTATTTCAATTTCTTCTGCTCCATACCCTCCTGGAACAACCAAAATATCTAATGCAGGATGATTATGAAAATTATAATCCGGGATCACCTTCAAACCATGTCTTGCTTTAATCATCTCTCCATCTTCTGAAATAGTTATAACATTAAAAAGCTTCGTTTCTAATTTTGATGTTAATGAAAAAACTTCAAATGGCCCTGCAAAATCCAATACTTCCACTTGATTAAATAGTAAAATACCAACTGTGTGTTGTGCCATATTTTTCTCCACTCTTTCCAGTATCAAATATAAAGTGAGACTTCCATCAATGGTTGATTTTGACCTACGCTTACCTTCTTTGATTTACTCGATATTGTTTTACAGATGATTGACACCGTACGTTAAATTAGCTTGGAAGACTCTTGTTTCCCACATCCATGAAAACAAAATAGCTTAATAGATAGAACTTTGTACTAAATCGTACTCTTCATAATATTTCTCAAGAAACTTCCCGATTTGCTGATTCATTTTCATTAGATATGCTTCTGAAGGAAAATGTCCCATTTCATAACTTTTAAATGCCACCAGATTAGGAATAATCTCTTCTGCTGTTTGACGTATTTTACTTTCGGGAAAGTAGACATCCTTTGTCCCAGCTATAACTAAGGTAGGAGCATTATAGTTTACTAACTCTTCCTTTTCTGTTAACTTTGGCATGTTTTGTTCTAGCTTTACGTATTTCATCACATCACCTATCAATTCTACATCGATTTTTTTCATGCTGTTTTCTGACATAACATTGGTCATTTTGTGGAGATGCTTTTTAGATGAAGTGATATGAAAACAAATAAGCGGGTACAATATATCTCTTATCATGTGCCATTTAGAACCGAGTTTTAAACCAGCCGGTGCAACTAAAATAGCAGATGCTATCTTTTCAGGCATAAAAGTAGCTAATCTTAGTATAATCCCACCACCGTAAGACGGGCCAATAAATGCACTTTTGGATATCTGATAGTGATTCATTAATTCCTCAATCCAACGGGCAAAACTCTGATCCTTTGCAGATACTCTATTTTCAGCACTAAATCCTGGATGACCAATTGTATCTGGTGCATAAATTCGGTATTGCTCTGCTAATGGAGAAAACCATGAAAGCGTCATGGGATTAATACAGTTACCACCTTGAAGAATAATAACAGGCTGAGCACCTTCTGGACCAGCTACAAGTATATGGGTTGTGCCAAAGCTTGTATCCACATATTCCCGTTCCACATCGAAAGCAAGATTGTCCAAATACTTTTCGTATTTTTCAGTTATGACTCGTTTACCTTCTTTACTCTTATAGATAGTTGTCATCTTGCACCTCTCTTTTTATCCAATCGGAAATTGATACCCTTTATATTCAAATTTTTTAGTAAATCCTAACTTCTCAGCAACCGCAACAGATGGACTATTCTCTACCATGCAATCCCAATATGGTATTTCATTTTTCTCGAAACATTCTTGCACAAACAGATGAGCAGCCTTTTGTGCTAACATTTTGCCTCGATACTCTTCTACTGTTTCGATATTTATGCACTGTTGTTTTTCAGCAACAAAACCAGAAAAACAAATACTGACGATCTGATGATCATAAACAATACAATAACCAATACCTTTGTCAAAAAAATGTTGAGTTGAAGCCCAAAACTCTATAATATTGGTATGTAAGAATTCAATATTTTCTATAGTATTATTTTCATAGAGTGCTTTATTGATTTTTGTCATTTGATATTGGCGATTCAAAATTGGCTCTTTTTCTGCTATATAATTCGTTTGTGAAAGTTGGTATACTCGCTGATTCCAATTCTCTAAATTTCTTTGCTTAAATATGGTTTCTATCACAGGGTTCCATTCCGGATGGTGTGCTATTATTTCTAGATCATTCAAGCCTTGCATTTTTGCTTCGGGGAAAATATTTTTCTCTATGAAGTGGTCTAATTGTTTTCTAAACACCACGTTTTTCTCATTGCCTAATAAAAAAAATCCATCATTATTCCCAAGCCACATAAATGCAGCATCCGGAGATTCTGGGTTGTCTACAAAGATACGCCCTGGATTATTGCCCAGAATGACAGCTTCCACTTCCATATGCCCATCTTTGTTTATCAAATGCTGACATCTATTAAAATCACTCATTTTTAATTCAGAGATCATTGCTACATCTCCTTCCTATTTGCGATTTCCCCTTTTTATCTCCACTATATTGTACCATAAAATCCCATAAAAAAGCCCGATCCATTAAAAACATTTATGGATTGGGCTCTTAATTAAAGCGCTTACCTTTATTTAGTTTATAAATTGAAAGTTAAGCTCTGACATCGGCCAATAACGAATATCTACTTTTCCTACCACTGTTTCTTCTTCCACGAAACCAATCGCTCTGCTGTCATAGCTTTTTGTCCGGTTGTCACCTAATACAAACAATTTTCCATCTGGCACGACTTCTTCACTGGTTATTTCTTCTAAAGTAAAATCTTCTGTGAGTACTTCATTCGGTTTTCGATATGGATCCAGATATGGTTCATCAATTGCCTCTCCATTGATATATAACATGTCATCTTGATAAACAATATGATCACCAGGTTTTCCGATCACTCTTTTTACATAATCCTCCTTATCATTCGCGTGAAAAACAATGACATCAAAACGGTTAATATCCTTTAAATCATATACTATTTTATTGACCATTAGTAAATTTCCATCATGCAGTGTTGGTTCCATCGATTTACCATTTACAACATAACTTGCAAATAAATAAGATCGGAAAAACAAAGCCAACACCAATGCAATAACAACAATTCGCACAATTGACCAAATACGCTTCTTATCCATAATCCTTCACTCCAAAGAGACTCTCTTTATTAACTAATTTACCCCCTTTTGGAAGATTCTAACCCTTTTTACCTCCACTTTTTTCCTTAGCTCTTTTTTGCAGGCGTTGCTCTATATATTTACCTATGATCCAGAGAATAGAGATTCCTATTGCTAATACTATGGTTTTAACAGGATTTTGTGCAAAGGAGACAATACTATCTCCAATGAAGGACAAGGTTAGGATCATGACACCTTTTCCTAATAATACTGCCAATACAAATTGGTAAAAGCCTACTCCTGAGATAGCAGCTACTAAATTAATCACCGCAGAAGGGGAAAAAGGAAAACAAAGTAAAAGAAATAATGGTCCAAACCCATGACGTTCCAACCAGTTGGTTACCTTTTTTACTTGTTTATTCCTGCTAATCCATTGCAATAGCCGAATATGTTTGAAACGACGAACCAACATAAATACTGCTATTGCTCCTGAACTGGCTCCTGTCCATGACAAAATAAATCCTTCTAATAACCCATATGCCGCCGCATTCGTCATCACAAATACGATAACCGGCAAAAAGGGAAGAAAAGCTTCAATAAAAGGAAGTAAGAAGCCAGGAAGAGGACCTAAGCTTTCATAGCTTTGCAATAAGAAGTTTACTAACTGTCCTAATTCATTTGCTTCAACTAGTTCTTTAATTTCTTCCACATCAATTTTATCTAAATTACTTATATTATATGTAATCATATCTTGTTTAACTCCTTCACCTGACCAAAAAAATGAGTTAGTTTCATTTTAATATTTTTTTGGTTGTTTTCCTAATTTTTCACTTAAATCCTTGATTTTCTTTTTAGTTTTTTTACAATTTTGTTGCATTTTTTAGAGGTTCGGGTATACAATAGAACAAACGTTCCCTTGGAGGTGGAAATGGAAAATGAGATATTTAAACGAACAAGAATGGAAATTAGCATCACGTTTTCTATTTTTATCAATGGCCTTAAAGGTTATTAAACATGATTTACAAAAAATGAACCAACTATCCCCTTTTAAGATAAATGAACCATATATTGCGCTGTTGGAAAAGATGGAAAAAAACGCAACCGAAGAACGAAGAAAATTGCGCAAACAAATGTATCAGGAGAAAATTAAAGTCGTTGCAGCAGAAAAAAATGATTCGTTCACATCTTACCTATTCCTCTGCAAAGGAAAAGAGGAAAAACGGAATTACTTTAATCCAGCTATTCGTAAAAAAGTCGAACTGATTTTAGAGGAATTACTTGCACATGCTTATGAGTCAACGTCTTCCTCCAAAGAAGAAGTAAAGCTGTAATTTTTTTAAAAAAATAATGAACTTTTCATCTCCGTTCATGGTATAAGTAAATGAAGGAGATGATAAAATGGAATTAGGTTGGTTGATCAGTACGATTGTTGCTTTTATTTTGGGCGGATTGTTTGTCACACTTATTGCTACTATGAACAAAAAAGTAGTTAAAGACAGACTAGGAAATATCGATTTTAAAAAATCAGATCTTTATTTTTACTGGACTAGATGGGATTATACCATTATTGCGTCTGCTGTTTATACGTTTATCTGTATTACTGGATTATTTGTATTCTTGCTTTCCGGAGAAAATATCGAAAACCATTGGATACAATTTTTTCTTCACCAAACATTTGTTTTTTCTTTAATTACATTCATTTGGTTTATTACGCGATTAGCATATGTATTTAAAGGAATTAAAGAGCGGTGGTCTGATGATTTCAAATGATAATATCCAAGTGGAAGAGTTATTTACCACTTACCATCAACAAATTTATCAGTTTATCTACCGTTACACACAGGATGAAGCGTTAAGCTATGATATTGTCCAAGATACATTTATCAAATTTCAAAAATATGCAAATGACTATGACTCCACTAAGTCCCATATTCGCACTTTTTTATTCAGAATTGCTTACCAGTTAACGATGACGAAACTAAAAAGACGGAACAAGTTCAAAAAGCTACTCCCATTTTTATATGAACAGAACCAAGAAGAACCAGTATCACTAGAAGAAAAGATTACGATTCGCACTACCTTACAACAGCTACCACCTGAACAAAGAGCTGTAATTATTTTTACTTATTATCATGATTTAAGTCAAAAAGAGATTGCTGCTATTTTACAAATTCCTATTGGGACAGTAAAATCAAGACTACACAGTTCATTAAAAAAGCTAAAAGACCTATTGGAGGTTGATGATGATGAATAAACACGATATTCCCGAGGAATTAAAACAAAAATTAGATGAATTTGAAGTAGATGTACCAGATATTCCATTGAAAAAATCATTATCACAACGAATCGCAAACTGGCTTTATGCGCCAGCGAAAAATCCGGTAGATCTTATCTCCACGCAATGGACACCATTTAGAATAGCAATGTTCCCTATTGCACTTTTATTTTTATGTTCGTTGCCGTTACTATTACTTTAAACACTATTTCTAGTCATTTTTAATCATTTCATTGGGATACGTGAGTGAGATGGAAGATTCTTTTCTTCCATTTGCTCGTGTTTTATCAATTTGATTGTCATGCAAATAAACATGATATATCCCTTGAGGAATATCTTTGGATAACTCAATTTCTTCAGCAACCACATCTAACACTTCTTGACTTGGTTCACCTTCATGCAAATATAAATTCACTGTGATCACAACTGAGTGTGTATCTATTTCAAGCTCATCAACAATGTTTTTCCAATCACTTGAAAATAAGATAATTCGAGATATAATAGATAATTATGAGATAAAATCAACAATTTGGTAAGAGGTTACATAATGAAACGGCTGACAACAACCATACTATGGTCTTTCCTCATTCTCTATTATTTAACGGGATGTGCATCAAAGGAAGCGCGCGAATTTAAAAATGATGAAGATAACCAAAAAGAAATAGCAGAAGAAATAATTCGTATTGGGAAAGAAAAATACAACATTGAATTAAAACCCGATCCAGATAAGATAGCATTTAATACAAGTCCAGGCATTCCCCTCACTGATGACAGCAGTCTTCTTATCCCAGTAGAGACCACAGGTAAACCTGTATATTCTTTTAAAGCACAAGTATTTTTGGAAAAACAAAGCGATGACAGTATCGAAGTTGATCATATTGATATAGAACGTTCACATTCTGGTTTAGACGGATTAGGAAAGTATTTGGTTCAACATATGTACAATGAAAAATATTCAGATATAATATTCGAACTAGAAAAATACGACAGCAGAATATCCATTGGTCATATAGATGTAAATGCTGTTACTTCCTATCATTTTGATGATAGAGAAGAAAAAGACGAAATAATAAAAAATTTGATAGCGGATTACAACAATGGACATTTTGCCAACCTAGAGATGTTTGAAGTTTTATATGACCGCTATGTTCCAAAATGGGAAAAGAGTTTGCAGAGGGCGTATTTACCAGATGTCCAAATTAGCATAGAAGGGAGTAGCTACGAAGGAGAGGAATTTGATTTAGCAACGATGAAAAGAATTAATTACGGTTTAAAAGCTGAAATTATACAAAGTAATAAACTACCACTTGCTAATTATTCCATCCACACTTACAATACGATGGAAAAAGGTTATGATGAGGAGAGCTACCATACTATAGTAAGAAAGATAAAGTGAAACTATGATCTGTAGGGGGGTTGTAGACGTTAGCACCGTGATATAGTAAAATCGGAAGGACTAACTACCCCTTTCCGATTTTACTACATGTAAACTTTTCTATCTCTTTTTATGCCATTTCGATTCCGCAATATGCTGAGAAGCCTCGAGGATATCCTCTATTTTGTTACTAAGTAGGTAACGATACTGGGCGGTACGGTACAATTGATTGATCATTGTAGCATAAGAAACCTCTAACACCAAGTCACGCCCATTTTTAAAAACGACTCGTGTTAAGTGCTGCTCTATTTTTTCTATTTCGAGAACGTGTGAATGCGCAATCCATGTACAAGCTTTTCTTAAGGGGGATTCCACTGGAAAAAAGTACATTCCACTCATCCGATCAATCGCAATTGGTGGTTTATGCGTGATCCTACTTAACATTCTTGCTCCTTCAATCAACCCTTTTAAACTAATACCAAAAGCTTTACAAGTAACATCCATCACTTGCTGTGTACTAAATGTCGTTTCATAATCATCTGCTTCTTCATACTCAATCACACGTGTTAAAAACCTCCCATCTGCTTCATAACCGACGACTGCTAATGTCTTTGGACTGATTTCCCGAACCTTCTCCATTAAAATTTCCATTTCATTTCCTCCTTTAAAGTATTCCACTATAATGTAGCAATTTTTGATAAAATTGGATATAAAATAACAAAAAATAGCCTGAAATTTCGTGTTAGACTATCAATCTAGCTGGAATTTGCTATAATTTTCTTAAATGAGGCAACTGAGTGGCCATTTTCAACAAAATTTTCGCAAATTAAGTGAGGTGAATTAATTGTGGTTTAAGAAAAAAAGAAAAGAAGCGAAAAAGTTCCCAACAAGAGACATATCATTAGAAGAAGTCCGGTCCGCTATTCATGAGTACAGTAGAGACTTACCTCCAAATATTCCATTGAAAATATTGATCAAGGACGACTTATCGCTAGACTATACTTTACTAGCTCCGATTTTGAAGGCGATTCCATCAAAAAAATACTACATGTCAAAAGAAACCTATGACTTGTTTGAGGAAGAAGATAAGCATATCGCACAAGCCTTGGATCTAGTTCAGCAAGCAGTCGATCAATATATCGCACAAAAAAATGAATTACCGATCATTGATCATGATCCCTATCACAGAGTAAATTTTTTTAAACTAGAACAACTTAACTTAATCAACGAACGACCAGAAATGGATTTTTATATTACGGATCAGGAACAGTTAGTTACAACGATAAAACCTAAGTGAAAGGGGAATGTCTATGACAAAATCAACTAATAAAGCAAAGCAACAAGCAACTTTAAGTGACACCGATATTCAGGAGGAAATGGTATGCTTACTATTCCATTGATCATTTTCATATTCCCTATCATATCTATTATACTTGGGGGCGTTGGTTACTTAATATTTAAGAACCTCTCTGCACCTATTATTCTAGTAATACTGCTTGGAATCATAGCTGCCATTGTATGGTTTAACAGATCTTTTGGTTTCTGGATTTTCATCTATGGGTTTTTGGCATTTGCAGGTGCTTTTTTAACTAAAATGGTAACTACCAAAATGAAAAGTAGGAAGCCTTTATCATGAAGGCTTCTTTTGGAGTTTTCTTATATTTTGAAACTATTTAAATATCGCTTTCGTCCAATGTGCGAAAGTAAGATAAATTAGAGAAGAGTGGTGTAATGACAGAACTGGAAAAAGAACAATTATTAGAAGAAACCATGATAAACTACGGTGATGATTTAGTACGGTTAGCTTTCCAATATGTGAAAGATAAAGAGTTAGCTAAAGACATGGTTCAGAACACCTTTGTAAAGTGTTATCAAAACCTTGAGCAATTTAGAAATGACGCATCCATTAAAACATGGTTATACCGGATTGCTATCAATGAATGTAAGGACCATCTCAGGAGCTGGCATAACCGAAAAGTACAAGCAAAAAACTTTTTGGAAAATACGCTGACGATATTCTCAGCTGAAAGTAAGGTAATGGAAGCGGAGGAACAAAACGAAATTAAGGACTGTATTTTTTCACTGTCAAAAAAGTATCGAGAGGTGATTTTTCTTTATTACTACAAATCTTTCACAATGGAAGAAATAGCGATCATTACAGAAGTTAACCTTAATACGGTGAAAACTAGACTAAGGCGGGCAAAACAGCAATTAAAAAATATAATGAAGGAGGAAAATATCTATGGGTAACAAATTTGAGAAAGAATTATCCTCTTACTTCAATCAGGAAGATTTAACGTTTACGAAAGAAGACAGGGAACAAACAATCCGAAAAATTCGTAACCAAGCAACAGTTCAACATCATCAAAAACGTAATATTACACGTCCAATAGTGCCTATCATGGCAACTATTGCAGTGTTTATTTTAGCTATTGCGTTAATCCCATCTCTTATTCTTAACGAAAAACAAAATTCAGACGCAGACAAAAGTATCACATCAACAGAAGAAGGAGATTGGGATTCTGTTTTATTGCTAATGGGTGAGGATACAGATAGACACAGAAACCCTTTTAATCTTCTGCTTACCTTTAATTTCGATAAGGAAAGTGTAAAAGTAGTTTCCCTTCCCCGTGATTTATATGTTGACAGGTATAATGGTGAAGGTGAAAAGCTTGAAAAAACAAAGCTATTACATGTGAGAGCTCATGATAACGACCCAGCAGCGAGCGTGAAAACTGTGTCTAATTATTTAGATATTCCGATTGATTACTATGCTTTGATGCCGATGGATGAAATATTTCAATTATTAGGAATTGATAATGAAAATAAAAAATATGAAATCGAAGAACAAAATAATCTTGCCAATCTATTAGAGAAGGATCAAAAGTTTCCTGAATTAATAGAGCTTATTTCTCACCATCAAACAAATCTAACTGATGATGTGTTCAATCAAATGAAAAAGAAATCATACCAATATGATATAATACAGTTGGAAGAAGGATTAAACACTTTCGTTGAAGATGAGATTTACTATGTTGAATTAGAACCAAGCTTCTTAGAAAAACTAAAGAATGATTTACAGAGTCATATAGATAAGTAACCAAAAAAGTCTTGTGTTTCTCCACAAGACTTTTAAAGCGCTCGACTATTCAACAACAATTGGAGCAACCCGAATTTCAATCCATCCAACAAATATTAGTCGGTGAATTAAAGGCAATTGATATGATGATGGAAGAATTTAAACAGCTGTTTGAATTAGATGAAACAGAAACACACAACCAAAAGGGATGTGAACAGAATGAAGAAAATTAATCAGTATATTGACTCCGTTTTTAATCCGCAAGATAGTTTACTGGAAGAAGTGATTACCTCCATCAAGAAAAATGGGATGCCTAATATTTCAGTATCAGCTTCTTCTGGGAAATTTTTAACGATGTTAGTGTCGATTTCAGGTGCTAAACATGTGCTGGAAATTGGAGCACTTGGTGGATATAGTGGGATATGTCTTGCAAGAGGTTTTGGACCAAATGGCTCGCTCACCTCTTTAGAATTAGAGGAAAAATATGCAAAGTTAGCAGAAAGTAACCTCGCTAAAGCAGGTTTCAAAGACCAGGTTACATACTTAACAGGTCCTGCTTTAAAAAGTCTTGAAAAACTGGAAGCAAAAAATAAACGATTTGACTTTTTCTTTATTGATGCCGATAAAGGTAATTATCCGAATTATCTGGAACGATGCATTAAGCTGGCGGAACCCAATGCTGTGATTGCTATCGATAATGTGTTGGTAAGAGGTAGTGTCGCTGATGATGAGGTGGACTCCAAACGTTATACCACATTGATGAAGGAGTTTAATCAAACAGTCGCAGATCATCCACAATTAGAATCCATACTTGTTCCGATTGGCGATGGCATTACCATAGCCCAAGTAAAATAAAGAATGAAGGATACACATACACATTGTCCTTCATTCTTTCACGAGAGAACTTTTTTCGTTTTGCTCTTTTTTGTCTTCGAGAGTGGTTCTCGAAGACTCTTTTTATCATTTTCGCTTTCTTTTGTCCTTGAGAGCGGTTCTCGAAGACTCTTTTTATCATTTTCGCCTTCTTTTGTCCTCGAGAGTGGTTCTCGAAGACTCTTTTTATCATTTTCGCCTTCTTTTGTCCTCGAGAGTAGTTCTCGAAGACTCTTTTTATCATTTTCGCCTTCTTTTGTCCTCGAGAGTGGTTCTCGAAGACTCTTTTTATCGTTTTCGCTTTCTTTTGTCCTCGAGAGTGGTTCTCGAAGACTCTTTTTATCGTTTTCGCCTTCTTTTGTCCTCGAGGAATGTTTGAGCACCCCGTTATTGCCTCTCTACAGGTATCCAAATCTCACTTTTAAAGTCTGGCGAATCAAAATCGCTATTTTCATTCCAAAGAATCTCCGGACCTTTCATTTGCTGATAATTGGATGATGGGAACCATTCAGCGTAAATTTCCCCCCATGTCTCCTGCAAATGTTGTGGGAACGGACCAATTGATTCGAAAACTGCCCAAGTAAAGGCCGGAACCTCTAATGAACTCCATTGTTCTGGGCACTCTTCTGTTGTAGCAACCCCAATATAATGATCTAGTTCACCTTTTTCTTCCATACGTCCTTCTGAGAAATTAGTGGATGCTTGAATGATCCCATCAGGTTCTGTGTTCGAGAGCTCTTCCAATTGCTCCATTTTCTCCTTGTTCAATGATTTCCACATGGCGGTGATCTCTGGATTCTCTCCTTCAAAAATAATTGGTACCCGTTTTTTTACACCAACGATTCGGAAGGGTTCCTTTTCCTCGATACGATAGTTCATCTCATTTCCTCCTTCAATTGATAATCGGAAGGTCATTTTTGGAAAAGACTTCAGTGGTGAACCATGCTGTTTTGCTTCTGACGGTTTAATGCCGTGCAAACCGCGAAATGCTCTAGCAAAGGAATCAGGAGATTGATAACCATATTTTATGGCAATATCAATTACTCTAGCATCGCTATTTTGTAGGTCAAATGCTGCGACAGTTAAGCGTCGACGGCGAATATATTCCGATAAAGTAATACCTGCCAGAAAAGAAAACATTCGCTTAAAATGGTATTCAGAGCAATAGGCCATGCTCGCTATTTTTGTGTAATCTATTTCATTGGTTAAATTCTCCTCGATATATTCCAATGCCTTGTTCATTTCTCGTAATCCACTCATGAACATGACCTCCTTGACTCAACAATAGCAGAAAAAAAAGAAGCTCTTCCGACTTTTCGTGCACAAAAGTGTCGGATCGAAAAGACCCTCGACTTCCAATCGAGGGTCTCACTTAAGATGCATGATATATAATCTGTTCCCATTTATGATTTGCTTGATCGATGGTGTTATTAACATCTTGGTTGAGACGCTTTAATTGCGAAATCGTCTCATCAACTTTTTGGTACATTTCACTGACTTGTTGTTCTGATTGGTTGATTTTGTCTTGCACAAACCAGTCCATGATAAGACCGTCAAAAAAGTAATCAGCAAAAGTTAAACCGCCAGAAATCTCGACATTTGCCTGAAATGATTTGCCAATATCATTTAACTCATGTGAAAACTTTCGTAATAACCGTTGGGCATCATGTGTAGCTTGCTTGGCGTCATCAATATGACTATGTTTTAAAGAAGTCGAAATTAAGCCACCGCCAAACATATCCGCTGTTCCCCAGTTTTTCGCACTATCTAGTGAAGATAGAGCTGATGATAAAGCACGTTTTACTTTTTCTCCTGCATCAATCGCTTCGGCAATTTCAGATTTCTCATCTTGCATGTTTCCCAATTTTTCTAATACTTCAAGTGCTTGTTGACCACTTTCATGGTTGGTATCTAACAAGTGATGATATTTCTCTTCTAAAAGATGCTGATAACGAACATCAGGCTCTCCCAATTCACGAATTTGCTGATCTAATGCGGATATATCCTCTTGCAAGTCCTGAACAGACGCTTTCGCTTCCTGGTAGCGTAATTGTGCTCTTGCGACTTCTTGTTTCTCTTCATCAAGTTTTTCTAACTTTTGACCAGTGATCGAATAAAAAATATTCGCTACACTAAAGGATTCTAGTTTTTCGACATCCACTTTCTCATTTTGCAATTGTTGATAGAATTCCTGCTTTTGCTTCTCCAATTTTTCTAATTCAACTGCTAATTCTTTTCGTTCATGTTTTAATCGATTTAACTTGCGCTTATCTTCTTGAGCTTTTACTATTTTTTGATAATAACTATCCAATTCAACCACCTCTACTATATATACGAATCAAATTACAGGTTCGTTTCACGATTTTCTATTTCTTTTTTGATTCGTTCGATACGATCCGCTATTGATGGATGACTAGAACGGAACCATCGAATCCATAGAGCTGGAGAAATATCTGCTTTCGATTGTTCAGCAAGTTGTCTATAGCTTGTCAATGCTGGATATAAATCTTCCGTATGATTAATCGCATATTGATCTGCTTGATTTTCCATTTCTCTAGATACCCAGAGTGACAGAGGCTGCAAAAGCATAAGTATAGCAACTGTTAATAATAATAGTTTAGTTAAAGATGTTAGAGAGTAGATACTTGTCCAAGAGCGAGTCCACTGTTGTAATACAATTAATACAACAAGTGTTAACAAAAGGTATAAACCAACTCCCCAGTAAACGTGATGATAGATGTAATGCGCGATCTCATGGGCCATAATAAATAGAATTTCACTCTGTTGCATGCCAGCAATGGTGGTGTCCCATAATACAATACGAGCATGATTAAAAATACCTGTCACATAAGCATTATAGGTTGACACTTTCTCGCTTTTATTAACGACGAGTAGTGTGGCATCATTAATTCCTGCATCTGCAGTTAAGGTTTCGATTTCTTCTCGCAACTCTCCTTCTGGCAATAGGCTGAAATCATCAAAAAGTGGATCAATCCAAATCGGTTGCACAAAAACAATGAACAAGACTACCGGGATCGCAAGGAACCAAAGAATCATTCCCCAGATTTTCGGCCATCTTTTCATAACGGTTCGTGTAATTAAGATAATGAACGAAAGGGATAACCACAACATTCCCGTATGTAATAATTGTTCAACTAGCCATGAAAGAAATCCTTGAGTCCCAATTCCTTCTTTTACCCCGATCCTATACCAGAGAAAGCGAAAAGGAAAATGGATCAGATAATCTAACACGGTAAGTAATGTAACATATAACAGCACCTTTTTTATTTCTGATCGAATTTGTTCCAGTTGTTCCATCAAATTTGTTTTCTTGATTAGCATGTATAACATCAATAGCTGTAATGGCCACATGGCAAAGAAAAAGGCGTGTGCTAATGCTCCATAACGTGTATCACTAAATGATGTAAGTGGATAAAAATAATAAAAGTAGAGAAAAATCAGCATTGCATATACTGTATATCCTATCATCCATTTTTTCATCAATATAAGCCCCTAAACATAAAAGTTATTACTATTATATGGATAAAATTTGTATTTTTAATCTTAACATTTTATCTTTTTTTAAAAAAACTCAAAAAACAGGATTAAATTAAATTAAAAAATCCTCCCATCAAACTAAGATAAGAGGATTTTTTACGCTAATATATAAGCCCTAAGAAGTCTTCTTTTGTAATTTTCCCTAAGTAGTGGGAAACATCTAAGTCACTTAACACTTCATCAATTGCCTGGCGCTCATAGCGAACACCTTGTAATTGATCTTCTAATTCTTTGACATCACCGACACCGAAGAAATCCCCATAGATTGTACATTGTTCAATAATACCTTTATGAACATCAAGTCGAACGTCTACCAAACCACTGTCAAACTTATGAGAGTGCTGAATATTAAATTTCGGTGATTTGCCATAATTCCATTCCCATTTTTGGTAACGTTCTTTTGATAATTGATGGATGTTGTCCCAATCTTCATCTGTTAACACGTATTGTGGAACTTCTTTCACGTTTTCGACATCAAAAACATGCTTGAGTATATGTGCCTTCAAATCATCCATCGATAATTTCTCGTCCATAAATTCAGAAATGTTAGCAACACGGCTACGGATTGATTTTATTCCTTTTGATTTAATTTTTTCGGTTTTTACATTAAGAGAACGTACAACATTTTCGATTTCTGAATCATACATTAATGTCCCATGACTGAACATACGTCCTTTAGTCGTGAACTGGGCATTCCCTGAAATTTTACGTCCATCGGCAACTAAATCGTTACGTCCCTTTAATTCTGCTGGAACCCCTAATTTTTTCAACGCTTCTACTACTGGTTCAGTGAATTTAGCGAAGTTGTGGAAACTGTCACCATCGTCTTTTGTGATAAAACTGAAGTTCAAGTTACCTTCGTCATGATATACTGCACCACCACCAGACAAGCGCCGAACAACTTTGATACCATGTTCATCCACATAATCCGTATTGATTTCTTCAACAGTGTTCTGATTTTTCCCGATAATGATGGATGGTCCATTTATATAAAATAATAAATATGTATCTTCCTCACCGAAGTTTTTAAGTATATACTCCTCAATAGCTAGATTAATATATGGATCGGTAATTCCTTTATTGTCGATAAATTTCATATGTTCTTTCACTCCTATTGTTGGCTGATTTTCACTACAAGTATAAAAGAATTAAAAAGATAAAACAATTTTTATGATATTGTACTAATACAAATAGTTGATTTTTTACACTTGTTATAATACAATAATAATACGACACGCTTTTGGGAGGTCCGTTATGAAGAGCATCGTTGAATTCTTTCGCAACATTCCCAGAAAAAAGTGTAGTAAGTGCGGAAATGATATTGTAGAACAAGCAGATTGTTATCATAACATCTGCGACAGCTGCAGTCATCCCGCCATCTAACCTGTTACGTCTTTTACAACCATATCTTTCGTTTCTTTCATCCTTCTTATCCTGCTGAACAAGGATGATGAACATTCCCATCCAATTAATCAAGATATATGTAAAAGACAGACACCTGCAGCTATTAAAGTAGCTGCTTTTTTTTGTAGTCTAAAAACTTGTACTATTACACAGTTGATACATACTGCGAAGTAATGAAAATACTGTTTGTTCGAAACTAAATGTACAGTCACCTATGAAGTAATTTTGACATGTATCGTGATCATAACCGCCACTCCGGCTACCCACTTCCCTTCCCTAGATATAATCGTTTATCCCCGGAAGAGAAGGCTTTTTCCTCGGAACAGGACGGCGCTTCCGAGGATATTTCCTTCCCTTCCCTGGATATAGCCGATTATCCCTGGAAGAGAAGGCTTTTTCCTCGGAACAGGACAGCCCTTCCGAGGATATTTCCTTCCCTTCCCTGGATATAGCCGATTATCCCTGGAAGAGAAGGCTTTTTCCTCGGAACAGGACAGCCCTTCCAGGGATATCTCCTTCTCTTCCCTGGATATAGCCGAAAAAGCAGAGCACTTAAAGTTACTCTGCTAAATAATCTATTATTTTCTCAACAGCTGCTTCTCCTTGATCGATACAGTCTGGGATTCCGATGCCTCGATATGGGCTACCTGCTACGAATACACCAGGAAGTTCTGAAGCAAGACTATTCTCCAAATTTTCTACTACGTGCTTATGACCAATGCTATATTGTGGCATCGCATCTTTCCAGCGAGATACGACAGAAAACAAAGGATCACCGTCAATTTTCATTATTTTGTTTAAATCATGTAAAACAATTTCTTCTAATGCTTCATCAGAAAGATCCACTACTTCTTCATCACCTGGACGTCCAACATAGCATCTTAGTAATGCTTTTCCTGCCGGTGCAGCGGTACCCGGCCATTTTTTGTGTGTCCATGTACAAGCAGTAATACGATAGTTACTATTACGGGATACCACAAATCCAGTACCATCAATATCTTCCTTAATGGCAGATTGATCAAACGCTAATGCCACATTAGCAACAGAAGTAGCTTTCATATTATGCAGATCTGCTACAAAATCATAGGGTTTGAGCATATGTTTCATCACGGGATAAGGCGTAGCAATTAAAATAACATCAGATGATAATATAGAACCACCTTTTAACTCTAATTCGTAGCCATCTTCAGATCTGGTAATCTTATTAACTGCTCTCCCCTTTTGGACAATGCCTTCTGACAATGACGCTTCAATCGCTTCTACTAATGTTGCCAGTCCACCTTCCAAGCTATAAAACATACTTTTCTTCTTACCACTTGGTTGTTTCGGTACTGGCGTTGTTTTTTGCAGTCCGCGAATGAGACTGCGATGCTCTTGTTCCAAGTGATAAAAATTCGGAAATGTTGCCATCAAACTTAAATCATCTAAATCACCAGCATAAATACCTGATAATAAAGGTTCAATTAAATTCTCAACCACTTCGTCTCCTAATCGTCGTCTGAAGAACTTTCCTAATGACTGATCGTCTTGTACTTCACCTTTAGGCAACACAAAATCCATACCTGCACGAAGTTTGCCTGTTACGCTAAATAAACTTGACTTTAAAAATGGGCGGACTTGGGTTGGTATACCCATAAAAGAGCCTTGAGGCATACTATGAAGCTGATCTCCAACTAAAATATAGGATTTACCTGTTCCGTTCTTAACTAACTTGTCACCAATGCCAACATTTCGAGCTAAGCGTTCAGCTGATTGTTTACGAATTAAAAAAGAATCAGGGCCACGTTCGATCGTAAAACCATCCCGTCTTTCTGTATTAATTTTGCCACCTAAACGATTACTCGCTTCTAAAAGCTGAAGCTGATAATCCAAATTCTGTTCTTTAATCTTCTGGTCTAAATAGTAAGCGGCAGTAAGCCCCGCTATACCGCCGCCTATCACCGTTATTTTCTTCATGACTCGCTATCACTCTGGAATTTGTCTACTACAATTCCTGCTAGCGTGTGGATAAACGTTGGGTTTACATTTGGCATTGGTGGACGATAATAAGCTGCGCCAATTTCCTCACAAACAACTTTACATTCATAATCATTGTCATACAATACTTCTAAGTGATCAGCTACGAATCCAACCGGTGCATAAATGAATGATTGATATCCTTTCTGTTCAAAAAGATCACGAGTTAGATCCTGTACATCTGGTCCTAACCAAGGATCTGGCGTGTTTCCTTCACTTTGCCAACCAATTTCAACATTTGCGATACCTGTTTTTTCTTGAATTAATGTAGCTGTACGTTCTAATTGTTTCGGATATGGGTCACCGTTTTGTAAAATCTTCTCTGGTAAACTATGAGCAGAAACAATCAATACCGCTTTCTCTTTATCATCAATTTTTTCATATTCTTTTGTAATAGCATCTGCCCAATAGTTAATAAAGCCTTCTGCATCATACCAGCTTTCTACTGATTTAATCGCGATACCATGTTTATCTGCTTCTTCTTTCGCCCTACCATTGTAGGCTTTGACACTAAATGTAGAGTAGTGTGGAGCAAGTACAATAGAAATAGCTTCATCAATTCCGTCTTCTGCCATTTGCTGTACCGCATCTTCGATAAAAGGTTCGATATGTTTTAAGCCTAAATAGTAAACAAATTCTACATCATCCTGGATTTCATTTGCTTGGTCTTGTAAGCTTTGTGCCTGTTCTTCGGTGATTCGTGCCAATGGGGAAATACCACCAATTGCTTGATAACGCTCTGTTAAATCCTCTAGCATTTCTTTGGTTGGTTTACGTCCGTGACGAATGTGTGTGTAATATCGTTCAATATCTGCTTCTTTATATGGCGTACCATATGCCATTACAAGTAATCCTACTCTTTTCTTTGCCATGATGAGACATCCTTTCTTATTTTTTCGAATATTCATGTATAAATGTTGTTAATTTCTTTAATCGATCTGGACTGATTTCAGGCGTAACACCATGTCCTAGGTTAAAAACATGACTAGGGTGTGCTTTTCCTTCATCAATGATTTGTTTTGCTTTTTCCTCCACTACTTCCCAATCTGCTAGCAAAAAGGCTGGATCAAGATTTCCTTGTAGTGCTTTTGTTATATCTAGCTCGCGTGCTTCTGTGATCGACATCCGCCAATCAAGACCAATAACATCAACAGGTAGGTCATTCCATTCTTTCATCAAGTGGCTAGCACCCACACCAAAAATAATCAATGGTACATTCGTTTCGCGTAACTCACTAAAAATACGGTTCATCACAGGTTTAATATAAGTACGATAATCAGTTACATTTAATGCACCGACCCATGAATCAAAGATTTGAATAGCCTGTGCGCCAGCATTTACTTGTGCTTTCACATAAGTAATGGTCATATCTGCTAATTTTTCCATCAAGGCAAACCATGCTTTGGAATCACTGTACATGAGTGCTTTTGTTTTATGATAATTTTTCGATGGACCGCCTTCAATCATGTAGCTTGCTAACGTGAAAGGAGCACCACTAAAACCAATTAATGGGACATATAACTGCTCTTTCGTTAATAAGCGAATTGTATCTAATACATAAGGAACATCACTCTCTGGATCGATTGTTCCCAATTTTTCAATATCACGTAATGATGCAATCGGATTATCAATAACAGGACCTATCCCTGATTGAATATCGACATCTACACCAATTGCAGGTAAAGGCGACATAATATCTTTGTATAAAACCGCTGCATCGACATTATACATTTCCACCGGTAACCTTGTTACATAGGCACAGAGTTCTGGTTGGTGGGTAATTTCAAATAAAGAATATTTCTTCTTTAATTCCCGGTATTCTTTCTGGGATCTACCGGCTTGTCGCATATACCAGACAGGTGTATAGTCTGTTTCTTCCCCTCTAAATGCTTTTAATATCGTATCGTTAAATTTCGTCATCTATTTCACCCTTTTTTTCCATTCTATTCTACTATAGAAGGTTTGATCGATCCTGTATAGTATTTTTTAAAATGTTCACTAAATTGTAATTATTATAACTAAAAAGTAATTGTAATTAGTTTTAGGTTAAAAGTCAAACTCTAAAGACGTCATATTGGAAGGTTCACCTGTTTGTTTGGTTAATGGATTATATGGTACAACATAATATTCACCCGTTCGAAAAACATTAACGCGGTCAATCGTATATTTTCCCTGACCTTCCGCTTCACCAATGAAATGATCTTCATCCTCTCCACGTTCATAAATTCGATAGATGATACGACTGTCTTCCGAAGCTGTCCAATTTAATTCGCCCTGCAATATCGAAAAACCACCAAACTGAATCGATGCTGTTAAATCATTAATCTCGGGGAGTTGTATTGGTTCTGGTAAATCTTCGACATCATCAGGTTGTTCAAATTTTTCTGATAATAGTATTCTTTTATCTATCTCGGTTAAAATCGATTTTGTTAATCTTGTAGTCGCTTCAGAACCTGTTGTTAAATAATTTTCGGCTGTTGCATGATCATATCCGATCCATGCTGCTGTCACATATTCAGGAGTAATACTAGCAAACCATGCATCCTTTACCGCATCCTCTTTTTCTGGGTGTTGGGTTGATCCTGTTTTGCCTGCCAAAGCTTTGCCATATTCACCAGCTGTACCAGTACCATCCTTGGTTACTCCCTCTAACATTCGCAGCATATTCCATGCTGTTTGCGAATTAAACACATTTTCTTTTTCGCGTTCTTTAGGTTGTAGTTTTTCCTGATCTTTATTATAAACAACTCGAACACTTCTTGCTTCCAGCCATTCCCCGCCACTAATAAAGGTGCGGTAGCCCTCTGCCACCTTAATCGGTGTGATCCCTTTTTCTAAACCACCTAAAGCAATCGCCAATCCTTGATCATTCATATCAATATTCATTTTTTCCAACAGGGATTTACTATAATCGATACCAATTTGATCCAATAACCAGACAGCAGGAGCATTCTTTGATTCTACTACTGCTTGAAACATGCTTACTTCTCCATCAAATTGCCCGTCAACATTGTTAACACGATATCCGTCATCATATTCGATATCCTGATCTGGAATCATATCATATGGTTGATAGTTCCCTAATTGCATTGCTGGTCCATAAACGGCTAAAGGTTTCATAACCGAGCCTGGTTGTTTTTTCGTTAAAAGATGATTGGTATCATTTAATTGAAAATCACGTCCAGCAATTAATGCTTTTAATCGACCTGTTTTTTGTTCCATTAAAACAAAGCTACCATTAACGGCATCATTTGATCCGTGATAATAATCACTATCTTGCATTTGATCATATGCAATTTGCTGTATGTCAGGATCCATATGCACTTCCACGGTGTAACCACCACGTTTTAATGCTTCACGACTCAATCCATATGTAGCTTCTACTTCCTCTAAAACGTATGCAAAATAGTCGTCTAACCATGGATCTCTTTGCTCTTCTTGATCCTTTACTTTAATTTCCGTTGCTTGTAACGCTAGCAATTGTTCGGTTGAAATATCACCTTCATTTGCCATTTGTTGTAACACCAGATCTCTCCGTTGTTTCGCCTCATCTAAATCATGATGTGGGGAATAGGAATTGGGTGCTTTCACCATTGCTGCAAGTAAAGCTCCTTCTTCGATTGATAAATCCTCTATATCTTTTCCAAAATAGTAATCAGCAGCTGTACCTACTCCATGTACACCATGCGCCAAATATATTTGATTTAAATAAAGTTCTAAGATTTGCGATTTGGTATAATTTCGTTCCAGATAAATTGATGCCATCACTTCTTTTGTTTTTCTCATCCATGTTTTATCATTGACTAAAAACAAGTTTTTAGCTAATTGCTGTGTTATGGTACTGCCACCTTCCACTTTGCTCATTGTTATAATATCACGGTAAACGGCACGTGTAACAGCGGGTAAAGAAATACCAGCATGTTCATAAAAACGCTGATCTTCCATTGCGATAAACGCTTCTTCTACATGGTCTGGGATTTGTTCTAATGTGACATAATCTCTATTTTCTGAGTATAATTTCCCTAACACGGTACCATCCTCTGCAACCACTTTGGAAGCAGTCGGCAAAATAACAGCTCTCTCGTCAAAAACAAATCGTCCTCCAAATATTATAAAAAGATAACCTAATACAGATAATAAAAACATGGATGTGACGATAATCGAGAGCCATTTATACCGTTTGATCCAGGACCATACAGACTGAATAAACTGTTTTATTTTTTCTTTAGCCAAACTGATACACCACCTTTCTCTTAAATTTCGACAATGGTTTCATTTTATCACAAAACCTGTTTGTACGACGAATGTTATAATGGCAAAAAAAGTACAAAACTAAAATGAATAAAGGAGGCAGTATCATGAATGGTTACATGACAAACGGCACCTATCTATATTTAGAGAAATTAAAGAGCAAGCATCCTTTTTTTCCTTTTATTATTATGCATAACGATGTCAAAGCCGTCGCTTACTATGAAGATACAAATCCATCTATTTTTGAAACAAGCAGAGATTATCTTGTCATTGCACAAGTCGGAGAGTTATCAGAAAAAGGTTTTATCAGTCTGTCACATATCCCTGTTACAGAGGAAGGAAGTCCGATCTTCGAAATGGATTATAAGCAGAAAGTGAATGAAATAAGCGGGATAGTTGCTGCTAGATTATTGCGACCGTTTAGAGGAAATTCCTATATTATACTAGTGGAATGGGATGGTTCGAAAGATTATCATGCATGGAAAAAGACAAACCCACTTCCTAATAAAAAAGAAGATTCCTATATAGCCGGATCAGTCTATACCGAAACCTTCCAAGTTGGGGAAGACGAAGAAGAATAGTCAGTTTTATTTTATTGGACACTTTCAAGAAAAACCCCACGGAAAGGGAAGCAGGCAGCCGGAGCGATGCTTTCCGTCTACACATCACTTCAAAATGACCACCTATGATACAAAAACACTATCATGCTGCTTATTACATACTCCCTCTATATACTAACGTATTCTCTTGATTACTCTGTTTTTCTTAGAATTTCATCTACATATCAAGGACTACTTCACATCATAACTGGAGTCAACCAAATCATTTAGGGAATGATGGTGAAAAAGGGTGTACTTAATAAGCCATTCTTTCTGTTTTGAAAAAAATGGTAATTAGTTGTGCTATGATCGCACTCCATTCCCACAGTACTCATGGCGACAAACCCTCCCATATCTCACAGCGTCTTTGCGCATACATTCCTTCGTTCGGTCTATCCATGAAGTGGGGCCGGCGATGCTTTCCTCCAGGGTCATTGCCCGATCGTATATAAGTTTGCCGGCTGCTCCGTGGCTTCAGATGTTGTGTTTGTTTTCTTGATGTCATTCATGTGTTTCTATTTAAGATAATCTTTCATTCATACGCTACTATCGTCTGTAGTCTTTCTTTCACTACACTCTATTCATTGCACGGCTTGATGTGGAGAGGTGGGCATGATACCCTGATCCAACAGAGCCAATTTTTTACCATTTGATTCCTTGGCGAGGAGATCATGCCCATAGAGGCTCCATGTCAAGCCACTTAGGTATAACTGTCATTCCATGAAGAGAACATTACCAAATCTTTTGTTATACGGCATCTTTTAAACGAAAATGTGGGATATCCTGTAACATCTTTTCTGGACGAAAGGCTACTTGTTTCTTTCCAATGGCAAATAATACACGAATTAACTTACAACATAATGCAATTAAGGATTGTTTTTTCTTCAATGGATTTTCTTTTCTTGTCGTAAAATATTCATGTATTGCCTTAAATGCAGGATTGTGATTCACCAATGGCAGAATGACTTTAAACAACAGAGCACGTAATTTCGGGCGCCCTCTCTTCGTGATGATGGTTCTGCCTTTCCATTTACCGGACGTGGCCAGTTTCAAATTTAATCCTGCCAATTTAATGATTTGTTCAGGATGCGTATAGTTGCTTATATCGCCCACTTCTGCATAGAATGATGCGATCGTTACCTTGCCAACCCCTTTCATATCATCCATTTCTTTCACGCCTGGGATGGTATCTAGAAACTCCTCTACCACTTCCCATGCCTCTTCTATTTTCTCTTGAAGCAGGACATATTGTTCCATTAATGTTTTCAGTTTTAACCTAGCTAGGGTTTTTCCTTCTTGTATGCCAACAGAATGTCCGGCAACTTCTTTTAATTGTCGGATCTTTTTCAATCCCACTCCTTTTTTGACTGCTTTACGAATTTCATGCAAGATGGTAATGTCCTCTGTTTGGACGATTTCATCCGGAAACAATCCCATCTTGAGGACTTCCAAAGAGGCTTTTCCTTCCCAGTTGGAAAAGACCGTTGTATATTCAGGAAAATACCGGTCAATCCATTGATGAACACGACCTTTTACTGCTTGAAAATCCTTTATTAATTGCTCGTACAAATTCATACCTTCTCGCAGTTCTGCATAGATACCTTCTGGTAAATTCGGTTCCGAATAACGCCCATCTTGGATGAGACGGGATATTACTCTGGCATCTTTTACATCATTTTTGGTTGGTGAATTATCATCCAATTCTTTTGATTTCTTGACATGAGCCGGGTTGACAACAACGACTTTTAGCTGTTTTCCTTTTAACCAATAAGTTAAAGGTAACCAATAATGTCCCGTTGGTTCCATCCCCATGATAATATCCGTTTTTTCATGCTGGACGCATAATTCATCTTTCCAACACATGAGGCTCTCAAAGCCTTCCCATGAGTTATCAAAGTATAAAGCTTTTCCAAACTGTATGCCACGAAAATCTTGCGCACGTGCAACGTGTTTGTTTTTGGCGATATCAATCCCGATAATTAATGTTTGTTCCGTTACTTGTGATATTTTTTCATTTTGTTTATAATACATAATAGTCCTCCTTGGTTCTAATTAAGGGTCCTTTTCGCTGATCAGCTTTGGACACCTCGTATCATACCAAGGGGGTATTTTTTATTCAATACCCATTTTGCTTTATTACAGGAATGCTTTCCT
>NZ_JAGFVL010000047.1 GCF_017599345.1 Gracilibacillus suaedae | reverse complement strand
TGAAAATACTGTTTGTTCGAAATTAAATGCACAGTCACCTATGAAGTAATTTTGACATATATCGTGATCATAACTGCCACTCCGGCTGCCCACTTCCCTTTCCGTGGGGTTTGTCCTTCAGCTAACTTTTTCGAGCCAAAACCGCTCGAAAAAGTGGATCTTCAGGTCAAACAATTCCCACAGGAGTGAAAGTGGGCGGCCTTCGTTAAGATATGCCCTACAACACTAATCCGAAATCAACCAATCGAATTCTCCACCATATGTATTTCCATGAGTTCTATCCTTTCTATAACCAGAGCACAACAATAGCGTAGGCAGAATACGGAGACTCCTGTGGGAACTCACGCGAGCCGAAGATCCACTTGGTAAAGTGCTTTTCTTTACCAAGTTAGCTGAGGCCGTGCCCACGGAAAGCGCAGTATTCTGCCAAAGCGGTATTCGGTGCACTCTCTATGGGAGGATGGACAGAGCAGATCCTCAAGAGAGTTACTGCGCAGTTTATGGATTATACACATCATTATATATGCCAACGAGAAGGTGTTGGCTTTCTTTACTTATTGCGATTATCGATCAATGTTTAATTGTCTGATATGATAGAAAATATAATCGTTAACTAAATGGGTAACATATGATCAAATCCTTACAAAAGGAGGACTCTACCATTAATGAAACAATTTTATAAAGTTCTAATTGTCGATGATGAAATGCTAATAAGACAAGGAATTATCAATTATATTGAATGGGAAAGTGAAGGATATAAAATTATTGGTGAAGCTTCAAATGGTGAAGAAGCTCTATGGTTGATGGAATTATACCATCCTCATATTATAATTACCGATATCGTCATGCCAGGCATGGATGGCATTGAATTAGTGAAGAACATAAAGGAAAACTACCCTGATACAGAAGTTATTGTTTTAAGCAGCTTTGAAGATTTTGATTACGTAAGACAAACATTTCAAAGTGGTGTAGCCGATTATATTCTTAAACCAAAATTAAATGCAAAAGAGTTATTACAAACCCTAAATCGTGTTACTCAAAAGCAAAAAAAGGCTGCAAATGTAAGCAATAACCAATCATCAATGGGGGAAATTTGCAAAAAGATAATAGAAGGCTATCAATCCATACGTGAAATGGATCTCGCACGTAAACAATTTACATATGACACGTTTGTTTTAATAGAAGCATTTTGGAATAAAAAAGAAAGGATTACATTATCCAAAACAACGATAAAAAATCAAATAGAGAAGTATTTAACTGATGTAGAAGCGCATCCTATTCCATTACAAGAGCACAGTATCTTATTTCTAGTGAATGTCGCTTCTGACGAACTACCACAATTAAAAGAGGCTGCTTATACATGGGAAAAAGAAACTGGTTCATCAAATCTAAAATGGATTGTCAGCACACCTTTTCATACTATCGATGAATTAAAAAACACGTATGAAACAATACATCTAACCATACAACAATATCATTTTTATTTGCCAGACCGTAAGTATCTGTTCTATGACGATTTGCCGGAAGAAGCAGAAATAACAACTGAGTTCGACTTGAATCATCTGATTTATTTATTTAAACATAAGCAATTTCAGGAAGCCTTTATCTATCTGAATGAGCATATAGGATTACTTTCCAATCAATATGAAAAAGATGTTTTTGAATTTAAATCATGGTTAGAAAACATTATGTTTAATATTATTGTTTTACTCGGAAACATGAAGTATGATATCGATGAACTCGAGGCAGAAAAATATCACTATTTCTCAGAAATTAATGAAGCTTTTCATGTGCGAGAAGCCATATCAATATTTGATACATTTATAGCCAAAGTAGAAAAAAAAGTACGACCTACAAGTACAGAGACAACTTCCAACATCCAGCTGTTATTAGATTATATCGAGGAGCATTATGACAGTCATTTAACATTGCGTACGTTAGCTGATCATTTCCATTTTAATCCTTCCTATTTATCGAGCTATTTTAGTAAACATCACCGGGAAGGGTTTAGTGAATACTTAAATCATGTTCGTATCAAGAATGCGAGGAAATTATTGAAGGAAACGGATAAGCCTATATCTGTGATTAGTGAAGTAGTGGGTTATTCTGATCACAGTTATTTTACAAAAGTATTTAAAAAGCTGACGGCTAAATCGCCAAGTACTTACCGCAAAGAAAACAAACTGACGAATTGAGGCGGTTACTAATGAAGAAGTGGATCCGTTTTATACAAGCAAATAATCTATTTATGAAGATTTTCTTAGTCATGGGAATCAGCATCATTGCCGTATCGATATCGATTACCTATAGTAGCATTCGTATGTCGAGTAATTTATTTATGGATACATTCAGCATTACGAATTCAAAGATCATGAATCAAATTACCGAAAGATTTAATTCGTTTACGGATTCGATTGTATCAGCTTCACTGGAGGTCGATACAAACGGCACCATCAAACAATTGCTACAGGAAGAGCAAGAGAATGCTATTGATCAATCCATCTTCTATTATCATATGACCATGGAAATGGATCGGATTTATGCGGAAGTAGATCCTAATGATACCAATATGATTATTATGAGCAACAATCAAGATATCTTTAATATGAATTATATAAAATGGCCAGTTGACGCTGAAAAACTAGCTAACCATGAAATGATAGATCGTGTAGAGGCTAGTTCTAATGACATCGTGTATCAATTTGAAGATTCAGAGGTTACCAATGGTGTTCCGATGATCATTGCTTCCAAAGCCTTAAAATTACGTTCAGACTATATATACGGTTATTTATTTTTTTCACTGACAGAAAGAGACCTGAAGAAATTCTATGAAAGTTATACAGGGGTCGGAAATAACGTAATGTTAGTAACACCAAGTGGTCAAATTATCTCTAGTAACCAAGAAGAAATGATCGGTGAATTATCTCCAAAATTATTAGACTATGCTAAAAGCTTTGAAGATGAAAATTCAGAATACCGGAAAGTTGATATCTTTGATCAAAATTATATTTTCCTTTCTGAGTACATACCAAGCCTTGATATCTATCTTGTCAATTTAATTGATCATGAAATTATTGCTGATAATGTCATTAATACGAGTGAAATTGTCTTGATTAGTATTGCGATTGTCAGTTCGGCAGTTCTGGTTGCCTTCTTAATATTGCGCAAGATGACCGTATCCATTAGTCAACTTGTCCATCAAATTTCAGACATGGCTAGATATCAATTTAATAAACCATTGAAGGAAACTGGTGGGTATGAAACAAGAAAAATAGCGAAGGCATTCAATTACATGTTAAATGAACTGCATGATTATGTTCAAATTTTGATGGATACACAAGAGAAGCAAAGAAAAGCAGAATTGGAAACTTTGCAACATCAAATCAACCCGCATTTTATCTATAATACATTAGCTTCCATCAAATTTATGATTCGACAAGAAAAAAAGGAAAAAGCAGCTGACACCATTGATTCCTTTATTTCATTGATTCAAAACTCTTTAAGTAATATTGAAGAAACGATAACAGTTGAACAAGAATTAGAAAACCTCAAAAATTATGTACAGATTAATCAAGCAAGATATGGTGATAGAATACAGGTCAATTATTTGGTAGCACCTGACTGCTTGCATCTTTTTTTACCAAAACTGGTCATTCAACCTTTCATTGAGAATGCTTTCTTTCATGCCTTTACTAAGAAAAAAACTGGTTTCATTCAAATACTAATTGCGCAAAAAGAACATTCACTTATCTGTGAAATTATTGATAATGGCGATGGCATGATACCAGAGCGGTTAGACAATAAAACCATCAAAACAAAAGAAAAAAGACAACTGTTCAGTGGTATTGGTGTAAAAAATGTGCACGAGAGAATTCAATTATTGTATGGAAAAGATTATGGTGTGCAAATAGAAAGTGAACCAGCAAAAGGAACAAAAGTAAAAATTAAGCTACCGATTAGAGAAACATAATCTAATCACAATAAAAGCCACCTAAAAAAATTACAAAATCTAAAATAAATTATAATAAAAATATCGGAAATGGTTTATTCTAAAAATAATTTCATTTTTTGCTAAAGATCTTTCAAGAGGTCTTTAGTCTTTTTTGTTACACTTACATTACATCGTTGAAAGCGATTTCACGAATACAAAAATCTTGAGGGGGTTTTTAAGGTGAGAGAAAAATTTTCTACAAAGTTTTGGTTGTTAATTGTGGCCATTTTAACAGCTATGGTGTTAGCGGCATGCTCTGGTGGTGATGATGAAGGTGGCGGAGACGAAACAACGGAAGGAAATGGTGAAGGCATAACCGCATGGGCATGGGATCCGAATTTTAATATTGCCGCTTTAGAACTTGCTTTAGAACATTATGATAATGAAGATTTCGAAATGGAGATTATCGAAAATGCACAAGACGACATTGTACAACGACTTAATACTGGTTTAAGTTCCGGAACGATGAATGGCATGCCAAACATTGTCTTAATTGAAGACCAACGCGCTCAAAGCTTTTTGCAATCTTATCCAGATGCTTTCTATCCGATAGGTGATTATTTTAATACAGAAGATTTTGCAGAATACAAGATAGCTCCGACAAGCTTTGATGGAGAACAATATGGGCTTCCATTCGATACGGGTGTAACAGGTTTCTTCTATCGTACAGATTATCTTGAAGAAGCTGGATACACACATGATGATTTAGTAGATATTACTTGGAATGAATATGTGGAAATTGCAAAAGATGTAAAAGAAAAAACTGGGCAAGCAATGCTCTCTCTAGATCCTAATGATTTAGGTATTCTACGTGTGATGATGCAAACAACAGGCACATGGTACACAACGGAAGATGGAACCATTCAACTTGAAGGTAATGAACCATTACAAATGGCTTTAGAAAATTATAAAGAACTAATGGATAATGATGTTGTTAAATTAAACTCTGACTGGAGTCAATACTTGGAAGCATTTAACAGTGGTGATGTTGCATCTGTTCCTGCTGGTAACTGGATTGCACCTAGTGTTGAAGCAGAAGAATCTCAAGCAGGACTATGGCGAGTAGCTCCTACGCCTCGTTTAGACATGGAAGGTGCAGTAAATGCATCAAACCAAGGTGGTAGTTCATTCTATGTGTTAAATATCGATGGAAAAGAAGAAGCAGCTGAATTCTTAGGTGAAACGTTTGGTTCTAATGTTGAATTCTATCAAGACTTAGTTCAGGAAGTTGGGGCACTTGGTACTTACATTCCAGCTTCTGAAGGAGATGCATACCAATTCGAAAATGAATTCTTTAATAATCAACAAGTAGTATACGATTTCTCTCAATGGATGGAGGAAATTCCACAAGTTGATTACGGTATGAACACGTACGGTATTGAAGATATCTTATCAGCAGAAATTCAACAATATTTGGATGGTAAAAGTCTAGAAGACGTCCTATCAGATGCACAAACACAAGCTGAAAATCAGTTTAAATAAGTAGAATAAAGCCCGTGGGAAGAAGCTCGTCTATTGATGAGTGAACCCTTTTCCCCTGGGCTTTCTCCTTATGAAAGTTAGTATAAAACGTCTCTAGTGAGGAGGGGGATAAGCATGAGTCAAGCTTCTAGTCCAACACACCAAAGAACATTTGCTCAGCGGTTGAGAAAAAATTATATTGGTTGGCTTTTTATCATTTTATCTGTATTAGGAATTTCTCTGTTCTATTTTTACCCAATGGTTCAGGCGTTTTTATTATCATTACAATCAGGTATGGGCTCAAGCCTGGAATACGTCGGTTTTGATAACTATGTAAGATTATTTAATGATCCGACTTTTATTACTGCTTTAACAAATACAATATTATATCTATTGATACAAGTGCCCGTCATGATTGTTTTAGCATTAGTATTTTCCGTGTTATTAAATGATCCTACATTGAAATTCAAAGGGTTCTTTCGTACTGCGATCTTTCTACCGGCTGTTACTTCCCTTGTAGCATATGCGGTTATTTTTAAATATTTATTCGGTAATGATGGATTAGTGAACGATTTTCTCTTAGGTATGAATATTATTTCGTCTCCAATCGCATGGTTGTCTGATCCATTTTGGGCGAAAATAACCATCATCATAGCAATCACTTGGCGATGGACTGGTTACAATATGATTTTCTATTTATCTGCTCTGCAGAATGTAGATAAATCCATGTATGAAGCAGCCAGAATTGATGGTGCGTCAGCTATGCAACAGTTTTTCTTTATTACGATACCTTTATTAAAACCAATCATTTTATTTACTTCTATTGTATCAACCATTGGTACTCTGCAATTATTTGATGAGGTAATGAATATAACAAGTGGTGGGCCTGGTAACTCCACTATGACGATTTCCATGTATATTTATAACTTATCCTTTGAATATACACCAGACTTTGGATATGCAGCTACAGTATCATACGTCATTTTGATCTTAGTTGTCATCCTATCCTTTATTCAATTTAGAGTGGCAGGTGATCGAGATTGAAAAAGTTAAAACGAGTTTTCACTTATCTATTTTTAAGTGTTGCAGCAATTGTGTCTATTTTCCCTTTCTTATGGATGTTAGTAAGTATGACAAACAAATCAGTTGATGTAACGGCTGGTCGATTGATTCCTGGTACTCATTTTATTCAGAACCTGAACAATCTTCTTGATCAGACACAAATTGGTACAGCATTATGGAATTCATTCCTGATCGCTGTCATTACAACAGTTTTAACACTACTAATCGGCTCGTTAGCTGGTTATGGCTTTGAAATTTATCGATCAAAAGGTAAAGATATAGTGTTTAATATTTTAATTTTATCGATGATGATTCCATTTGCTGCGATTATGATTCCGTTGTACCGCTTGTTTGGACAGATATCTGCTGACGCACCGCTCATCGGATTGGATACGTTAGCAGCAGCTTTTTTGCCAACTATTATTACAGCCTTTTTCATTTTCTTCTTTAGACAGAATACGAAAATGTTTGCAAGAGAATTAGTAGAGGCAGGAAGAATTGATGGTTTAAGTGAATGGGGCATCTTTTTCCGAATATATATGCCTACAATGAAGACAACGTATGCTGCGGCAGCCATTATTGCGTTTATGAATAGCTGGAATAACTATCTTTGGCCATTAGTTGTGCTTCAATCACCGGAAAAACAAACCATCCCACTCTTGATTTCCAACCTAGGTGCCGGCTACACGCCTGACTACGGAGTAATTATGACAGCGATCGTTATTGCAACGCTCCCAACAGCCTTAGTATTCTTCCTTATGCAAAGACATTTTGTTGCTGGTATGATGGGGTCTGTGAAAGGATAAAGAATAAAATCAAAGTTTGATAAAACCCTGTATTAATATAGGGTTTTTCTTTTAATCTTTAAACCTCATCTGAATCCTTCAAATTGTGAATAAAGAGAAAAGGCTATTAAGCAATTCAGAAGAAATCTCTAAGAAACATATGTGATAAAGTTAGGACAGTAGGGGGTGTGAGATATGAAAATCCATAGAATAGATCATGTGGGTATAATTGTAAATGATCTTCCTGCCGCCAAAGCTTTTTTTCTTGACTTTGGACTTGAAGTACTAGGGGAAACTGAAGTCAAAGGAGAGTGGGTGGAACGGATAATTGGGCTTAATGACGTTAGAGAGACGGTTGTAATGTTAGGGATGCCAGACGGACAGGCAACTTTGGAGCTGGTCAAATTCCATACGCCGTCAGATGAAAAAGGGATTCAGCAATCTTCTGCAAACACCTTGGGGATACGGCATATTGCATTTGCTGTTGAAGATATTGAAGCTGTTGTTGCCAAATTGAAAAAGAAGGGTGCGGAACTTTTTGGAGAAATACAAAACTACAAAAACGCTTATAAATTATGCTACGTTCATGGGCCTGAAGGAATTATTTTAGAGTTGGCGGAACAAATCAATTAAATGTTGAGGAGGACTTTGTAAAGGAAACGGGTGCGATTATAGAAAAACACAAGGAGAAAATGATCAAACTATATTGCAATGCAATAATATGCAGCCAAAGTTTTTCGGCTGCATATTTATTTTCATTCATTATTTATCTATGCTACAACGGTTAAGGTTTCAAGTTTCTGATCCTTTCACTACATCTATTAATTCAAATTTCGTTACATCAACTAATCCACGGTTGGAAATGCGTATTTCCGGAATAACTGGTAAGGCAATCAATGAAAAGGTCATGAATGGAGCATTAATGGTACAACCTAATCGTTGCCATGCTTTTTTTAGTTCTCTTACTTGTTCGACTACTGTTTCTATTGGCTGATCAGACATCAAACCTGCAATTGGCATCGGAACATGTGCCAGCACTTTTCCATCTTCCACAACAATCATTCCACCACCAGATTCCGTTAATCTTTTAGCTGCAAAAGCCATATCTTCCTGATTGATCCCCATTACCAATAAATTATGGCTATCATGTGCTACTGTGGAAGCAACGGCACCCGACTTTAATCCAAAACCTTGAGTAAATCCTAATGATATTTGGCCTGTCCCTTTATGACGTTCAATACATGCTAGCTGTATAATATCTTGGTCTAAATCAATTTTGACCACACCATCTTCTACAGGCAAAATTGCGGTCATTTTTTCCGTTCTTGCACTATTTTCGATTATTCGGATACCATTGACTTCTATGTTCCCTTGTTGCCCTGCATGGATCATAAAATCTTCAGGTTGTAATAATCTTTGTAATTTCACCGTATCTTTGGCATGAGCAGGATATTCATACCGAGGTATTTCTTTGACAAGCTCTCGGTTAGAAACGATCACTTCACCATTAGTAATTACTGTAGACGACTCAACATTTGTTAAATCATCCAACAGAATGATATCAGCTATTTTGCCTGGGGAAATGCTGCCATAGTGCTTGTCGATTTGAAAATACCGAGCAACATTGATCGTAGCCATTTGAATTGCCTCGACAGGATCAACACCTTCTTCGACTGCGCGACGTACAACATGATTCAACTGTCCTTTTTCTACTAATGTTTCTGGGTAAATGTCATCTGTTACTAACGAAACATTAGTAGAATCGATTCTGTCTTCCGTGATGATTTTAATTACTTCTTTCACATCTTGCCAAGCAGAACCTTCGCGGATCATAATATGCATGCCTAACCTTGCTTTCTCTAACGCTTGTTCTTTTGCAACCGTTTCATGGCAGGAATCGACACCAGAGGCAATATAAGCTTGCAGCATACCACCAGTTCCATCTGGAAAGTGGCCAGTAACTGTTTTGCCAGCAGCAATCGTTTCTTCTATTTCATTAATCATTTTAGGGTCATTATAAACGACACCGTGAAAGTTCATTACTTCACCTAAACCGATAACGCCATCCCACTTTAACCCTTCCTCAATATCCTTTTCGTTTAAATTTGCACCGGCATCTTCAAGATCATTAGTGGCAGGAACGCAGGAAGGAAACGTAGTAAAAACCTTTAAAGGCAGGTTTCTCCCTTCCTCATGCATTAGTTTTACACCTTCAGTACCTAATACATTGGCAATTTCGTGCGGATCCATAAATATTGCCGTTGTTCCTTTCTTCAGGGCTGCTTTAGCAAATTCAGTGACAGAAAGCATCGTACTTTCAACATGCATATGTCCATCCATGAATCCCGGTGATACGTATTTGCCCGTAGCATCCACTACTTTTGTTTCCGGTCCAATTAAATGGTCCGCCTTCCCAATCGATGCAATACGTTTAGCTTTTATCGCAATATCTACATTTGGTTGTAATTCCCTAGTCATGACATTCACTAATGTACCATTTTGAATGACAAGATCTGCATCAGCTTCACCTAATGCTACCCTTCTTAATAATTCTCTACTCATCATTGATTCTCCTCTCTATATTTTCACATGCTATATGGAGGAGTCACCTCACACATAGTTTAGCGATTTACGGTCGCTAAGTAGAAACGCCTATGCCCTATTCTTAAGCTTATACATGTTTTCACTATATTACGCCTGAAACCGTTTTACAGTCAATATTTTTCTTTCCTGAACAGTATGGTAAAATATACAGTGAGACTATGATCAGTTAGGGTTGCCCCACTGATCACTAGTGAAACTTATCAAGGAGTTAGCGTCTGTTAGCCCTAAACTTATCCTTGTTTTACTTGAAGTTTGAAATGGGGGTTTTTTACAGACGATTAGAACCGTGATAAATATACTATTATGCTAGGGGAATAAGTATGCGCAACTCACTATTTGCAGCAACAGAATGGATCACCAGGTTTGCTTACGTCAATATTTTATGGATGGCTTTCACACTAGTCGGACTGATTATTTTCGGTATTTTTCCCGCAACTGTTGCGATGTTTACCCTAATAAGGCAATGGATAATGGGAAATACGGAAGCCCCAGTTTTTAAAACTTTTTGGAATACTTATAAAAAGGAATTTTTGAGAAGTAACCTATTTGGATTAGTTTTTTATCTAATTAGCCTGTTATTTTATATAAACCTCCAGTTCATGGAGATCAATCAGGGTGGTTTTTATGAGATTGTCAAAATTCCTCTATATGTATTTATGTTAGCGATCTCTTTAACATTGCTTTACGTTATCCCAACTTATGTTCACTTTGAATTACGATTTATTGATATTTGGAAGAATGCGTTTCTGGTAATGCTAATCCATCCATTTCACAATATATCGATGGTAGTGGGATCAGCAGCTGTCTTATACGTCATGTGGATGTTTCCGGGATCACTATTCTTCTTTGGCGGAAGTTTAGTAGGTTATATTATGATGGGTACATGTTATCATTCCTTTCAAAAGATTGCAGCAAAAAAAGAGAAAATAGCAGAAAACAATTGACTATTTCGATGTCAATTGTTTTTTTATAGAGATGTTTATCAGGACACAGATAATCCATAAACTGCGCAGTAACTAGACAAGAATTTGCTAAATTACTTTCGTAGTGTTTTCTATGTCGTCGTGCAACCCCCACGGAAGGAGATATCCCCGGAAGCGCCGCCCTGTTCCGAGGAAAAAGGCTTCTCTTCCGAGGATAATCGATTATATCCAGGAAGTGGGCAGTCGAGTGGTAGTTATCATCACTATATATTTCAAAATGATGTCTTAGGCGACCGCACATCTCATTACTGAGCTACTTCGAACAAACAGAGTTTTCATTACTTCACAGTATGTATCAAGTACGAATAAGACCGGTCGATTATGACCGGTCGTTAGTAAGGTTATTGTAATTCTGTGTGCTCTGAAATGTTCTCCAGTGCTTGTCCTGCTGCTTCGTCTGACATTTCATCTAATGATAGGTCTCCCAGTGATATGATTCCTGCTAATTGGCCGTTCGTTACAACAGGGAGACGACGAATTTGATGCTCAGCCATTGTTTGGCTAGCTTCCTGAAGGCTAACATCTGGAGATACATAATACAAATGTTCACTCATTACTTCCTGTACGCTTGCTGAACCATCCTTGTTATCAGCATAGCCTCTGATAACTAAATCACGATCTGTTACCATTCCTAATAATTCTTTATTATCACCACAAACAGGAATAGCTCCCACATTTCGTTGCTTCATTAATTCTGCTGCTTGCGTTAATGAATCATTCGGCTTACAGAATGATACATTCTGCTCCATAATGTCTTTTACTGTTTTCAATCCGAAAACCTCCTTTGTAATAAGTCATCATGGAGTAGTATCACCAACTTTTTAAAATAATTGCACAAAAAGTGTAGTAAAAAACTACACTTTTTGCTTCTTATCCTTTAACAGAACCTGCTGCAATACCTTCGACAATACGATTACTCAAAATTAAGAAGGCAATCAATATCGGAATAATACTAATCATTAACGTCGCACCAATCGCACCCCAGTCTGTCAAATATTGACCGATGAAGTTTTGTATACCAACAGTCAATGTTTTAAACTTATCAGAACTAATGAACGTGTTGACAAAAATAAATTCGTTCCAGTTGTAAATCATATTAATAATCGCGGTTGTCGCCAAAACTGGTGTGGTCATCGGTAACGTAATCTGGAAAAAGATACGGTGAACCGAACAACCATCCATTACCGCCGCTTCTTCAATTTCCCGTGGTAACGTGTAGTAAAATCCTAATAAAATCATGATTGTTAATGGTAAGTTAAATGCCGTATAAGATAAAATAATAGATAACGGATGATCAATTAGGTTTAAATCTAAGAAAAAGGCGAACAATGGTATGATCGCAGAGTGGATTGGAACCATTAATCCTACCATAAAAAGTCCCAATACCAGCTTGTTCAATTTCCAATTCATTCTTGTAATCGCAAATGTTACAAAGCTCGCTAACAAAATAGTTAGTAAAACCGATACAACTGTAATCCAAACACTGTTAAAGAAGTATAAATTGATATTACCGTCTGTCCACACCCTTACATAGTTTTCCCATCTTGGCTCCTGCGGTAAGGCGAACGGTGACATACCAAACACTTCTGCATTACTTTTCAATGAAAACTGAAATAACCAAACAAGTGGATATATTTGAAAAACAGCGACAATGATTAAACAGATATAAAGGATGCCCATACCAACATTGGTTAGTATACTGTTATCTTTGCCTACTGTGTCTTGAGTCTGAGCCATCTCTCTTCCTTCCCTCCATTAATATTGAACTTCATCTTCAGATGCTGTTAATTTACGCGTGATCCATGTAACAACAAGCGTGATTATTAGTAGGAAAAAGGCAATAGCACTACCATAACCAAAGTCAAAAGTATCAAATGCTTTTTTGTACATGTAAGATGCGATAACTTCACTAGCACCGTTTGGACCTCCGCCAGTCATTACATAAATAAGGTCAAAGTACTTCAATGAACCGACAATTGCTAATACAACCGTTACTTTAATGACACCTGAAATAAGTGGCACCTTAATTTTATAAGCAATTTGGATAGGATTAGCTCCATCAATCTTAGCTGCCTCCACTAAGGTTTCCGGGATTCCTTTCAGAGCAGCATAGTAAATAATGATATAAAAACCTGCATACTGCCAGAGAATCGCTACAAAAATTGCATACAAAACTAAATTGGTGTCTGCTAGCCATGAAGGAGGATTTTCAACTCCCACCATCGTTAAAAAGCTGTTTAGCATCCCATTATTCGGGTCGTAGATTTTTACCCATAATTGTGCAATCGCAACGGAAGATAAAAGCATGGGAATTAAATAAATTTTTCTTAACAAGTCAGATCCTTTAATTTTTCCTGCTAAAATTAATGAAATAGCTAAATATGGCACTAAACTTAATGTCGAGAAAAAGGCTAATAAGAACGAGTGTTTAGCACTCTGCCAAAATTGCCCATCTTGAATTAATTGCGAATAATTTTCTAAGCCGACAAAAGTCATTTCACCGATACCATCCCAGTCCATCAATCCATAATAACCGGTTATGAGAATCGGGCCATAGATTAATGCCACGATCAATATGAACGCTGGCAATACATATAAAGCAATGACTGCTTTGTTGGACATCACTTTGTTCATGGTTATTGCTCCTTTATGTCTAAGATAAAAACATGAAAACTATCCATGTTTTCTTCTGGCTATTAGTTTTTACTTACTTAAAGTTAGAAAAAGGACATATTTCAACTTTAAATATGCCCTTTTTCCGTTTTGTTGTTTATCACTGTGCTAAACGTCTGTATCGATCGCACTTGAAGCTCCAGTAACTCATAGTGAGGATCCACAGACGCTGACACTCTTAGCTATTGATCAGTGAGGTCAAAAAACCATACTAATCATAGTCTTTCATTATTCTTCAGCGGCTAACGCGTCTTCTTGCTGTTTCACAAAATCTTCTGGTGTGATTGCTTCACCAAATAGTGCCTGAATACTGTCTAAGTGTACATCAGCAACACCAGCACTCATTTGAACGTCTGCATACAAGGTTAAGTTTGACGCTTCATTTAAGTCGTTTAAAATATCAATATACATTTGAGGTAAATCCAAACCTTCTGTATCTACTACTGTTGCTGGAATAACACCAGCGTCTGTAACAGAGCGTTCTCCCCATTTCTCTACAAAGAACGTTACAAATTCTTTTGCTTCTTCTTTAACATCTGAGTTCTCTGCTACAAATAAACCAACACCAGGACCACCTACATAGCTGTTAATATCTCCTTCTCCACCTTCAACAGTAGGGAATTTTGTATATTCAACAGAATCTCTAAATTCTTGTGGGTTGTCTTCGTTAGTTGTCCATTCTGGCAGATCCCATGTAGCCATTAAATACATTGCTGCTTGTTCGTTAATGAAATAACCTTTCGCTTCATCATTACCTAATCCATTAAAGCCATTGATAAATGCTCCCATATCGACAAGCTCTTGAATTTTTTCAGCAGCTTTAATTAGAGCTGGATCTTCAAAGCTTCCTGTTCTGTTAATGGCATTGTTTAATACTTCAGGACCGCCAATACGGTCTGCTAAATACATGTACCACATAGAACCAGTCCAGCGGTCTTTGTTACCTAATGCAACTGGTGTTACACCATTATCAGCTAATGTTTGGATTACTTCTTTTAATTCTTCGAATGTTTCCGGTACTTCTACACCGTTTTCATCAAAAATTCTTTGGTTATAGAAAAGTGGTGTAATGTTTAACTCTAAAGGTAAACCATATGTTACATCATCAATTGCATATGCTTCTGCTGTACCAGCAACAAATTTGTCTTTGAGTGGTCCTTCTAAAATATCGTCTAGTGGTGCAAACATATTACCGCTTACATACGGATCCAAGAAACCTGCTGCCCATGTCATTCCTACGTCAGGTAACTCATTAGAAGTAGATAATACTTTTAATTTTTCCTTATATTGTTCGTTACCTAAAATCTCAACATCTACTGTTACGTCTGGATGATCTGATTCGAATTCGTCGATAATACTATTAACAATTTCATGGTGTTGTTTTGAGCTTCCTTCAGGCCATAAGTGCATAAACTCGATCGTCTTACTTGAATCGCTTTCATTTTCACCCGAATCTGCGTTCTCTTCTGATTCTTCTTCATTTCCACCGCAAGCTGCAAGCGCAAACATTAAAACTAAAGCAAATGAAAATAGTACTTTATGCCACGCATTTTTCATTTGTGAAACCCCCTATATATAAGTTTTTTCGTACAGTTATAGTGTAGCACCATGGGGCTTCGTCCGTAAGGTAACAGTAATTAGGTAAAATACCACTTATTTTAGGAATCGTTTTCATTTTGCTTTCTAAATGCATTCGGTGTCATATTTTCAAATTGCTTAAAGAGTTTTATAAAGTACTTCGATGTCTGATAGCCACTTTTTTCAGCTATTTCTGCTATCGTCAAATCTGTCGATAAGAGTAGTTTTTTAGCCTCCTGTATTCGTTTTCTTGTAACATATTCACTAAAAGTAACCTGCAATTCTTCCTTAAATAAAGCACTCAAATAACTTGCATTTAAATGGACTTGCTTTGCCACTTCTTTCAACGTCAATTCCTCATCATAATGTTGATCAATGTAATCCATCGCTTCTTTCACCGCACGGTTATACTTACTTAACTGTTGCATCTCTAATAATTTATCATCGACTATTTTATTGAACATACCTGTTTTTTCTCTTTGTTTTTCGATTTCGATTGCCTTTTTAATTGCTTCCATTAGTTTTTCCTTCGAAATAGGCTTAAGCAAATAATTCACAACACCTAACTCCAGTGCCTCATGTGCATATTCAAATTCTGAATATGCAGAAATAACAATTACGACAGGGTCTTTTGCTTTTTCCTTCAGCTTCTTCAGTAATTCTAAGCCCGAAACTTCAGGCATTCGGATATCAGTAATGAGAACGTGCACCTTTTCATGATCAATCCGTTCTATCGCTTCTGCTGCATTTGCTGCAGTGATTACTTCATATTGTTGAGATCCTCTTTCAATTGTTTTTTTGATCCCTTGGCGACTCCGCGGTTCGTCATCGACAACAAGAATCACCTTGTTTTCCATATTACTAACCTCCCTATACTGGAATTTCAAAGCTTACCATGGTTCCTTTACCTTCTTCACTTAGAATCATAATATCCCGACTCTCACCGGCTTCATAAAACATACGCAAGCGTTGCTGTACATTTTGCAGTGCCATACTTTGTTGTTTTTGTTGTCTGATACCACCATCTATTTGTTTCTTTACCTGCGCTACTTTTTCTTTACTCATACCTGGGCCATTATCACTTACTGCAATTCGTATTCGTTGTTTTTCTAGCACCTTTTCTATACGGACGGTAATATGACTGCTCCCGACTACATTTCCAGCACCATGTAAAATTGCATTCTCAACCAATGGCTGTATCATTAACTTGGGAACTTTGACATCTAACCAATTAAAATCAACATCTTTTTCCCAGTTCAATCGTTCGCCAAATCGCATACGCATAATCTTCATATAACGTTCAATATGATCCAATTCTTCTTTAACCGTTACCCATTCATCCTCGTTTTCCTTCGTAATCGTATAACGGAATAACTCTGACATCGCAAGCACCACATTCGCGAGATCTTCTTCTTCCTTTTCATCCAACGACCAATACAGTGCATCCAATGTGTTAAACAGAAAGTGTGGATGAATTTGCGCTTGTAATGCTTTTAGCTCGGTTCTATTTTTAATAATTTCTTTTTCATATACCATTTGAACTAAATAGTTGGTCTCCTCTGCTAGTTGGTTGTATGTTTGATTTAATTCATTAATTTCATTGGTAGAGTTCATGACAGGGTTTTGAGCTAATACTCCCTTACCAGCTTGTCTCATTGTCTTTGTCAACCTTGTAATAGGTCGGGTAATAAAAGTTGATAAAAAGAACGAGAAAATGAAGAAAATTAATAACCCAATGAAACCCGCAATCAGAATTCCTGCTTGTACCGTGGAAATTCCTGCCGTCAATTGATTAACAGGTGTCAATATATGCATTGTCCATCCTGTTACGTCTGATGTATTTTTCACTAACATATATTCTTGATCATCTAGAGTGATCGTTTCGTTTTCCGTCTCCATAATTTCATCTAAAGCGGTTCCATTGTAATTCGTAACAATAGGATTATTTTGATTATCAACTAAAATCGAATAGTCATTCGATTCACTTTCTTGCTGATTAGCATTTAGTTGAAAATAGTTTCGGTTCACTCTCGCTATGATGTATCCGCCATTGTCAAAATCGTCATCCATTAAATTAATTTTTCTACCTACTAAGAAATAATTATGATCTAATGGGTCTTCCCCCATCCATATTAATTTGCCACCCGCTTGATTGGCCCGGATAATACCTTGTGGATCAATACGGTCTAGTAATAAAGTAGAATCAATCGGTATAATACGTTGAAAATCGTTGTTATATATTTCAATCGAATAAATACCATCTGCATTTGCTTGAATTAAATTGGTTGTACTCATTAATGATTGTCTGTCATTAAAAGAAGTAATATTGCCTTCAGATTCCTGTAACAAAACTCCCTGAAGTTCTTCATTGGTTAACACTTGTTTGGTTACCATATTTAATTGTTCAAACAATGAGTCATATCTACCAGATGATTCCATAGCAGTTTGTCTTATTTGCTCTTCTGCATTACTTTGCAATAAACTTTCCACTAATACATACGTAATCGTACTTACAATAAATAGCACAATGAACATCACAACCAAATAAACTACCAATAACTGATTGCGCAGCGTATTCCACTTCTTTAAATAACTCCACATACTACCACTCCATCAAAAAATCACTAGACTTTGTTTAATCATTATACTATGAAACGGTACTTAGGAACAGGATAAATGTCCTATTCACTCTAATATTTATGTTGTATATATTTGTCATTTGGCAAATATAAAAGCACTTCGTTAATGATATCATTAACGAAGTGCTTTTATAACCTCTAAGCCAATTTCCTGTAGACTATCTACATCCTGATCCGATGAGTTACTATCCGTAATTATCCGCTCTACCTTTGTTAATGGAGCAACATGTGCAAACGCCTGAAAATGAAACTTATGATGATCAGCCAAAATATATGTAGTGTCAGCTATTTCAATCATCTTTTGCTTGACTCGCGCTTGTTGTTCATTCGATTCGCTAATTCCTCTTTCGAAGTGAATTCCTTTACAGGACAAAAATGCTTTATTAACATGATATAAATCCAGCGAACGTTCTGCTAAAGGGCCAACATAAGAAAGCGACCTTGCAAGCAACGTGCCACCAGTTGAAATTACCGTAATTTTACTTTTCTTACTTAATTCCAGCACAACATTAACAGAATTCGTTAGAACGGTAACCGGTATATTTGGTAAGTTTTTCGCGACATACCAAGCTGTCGTACTGGCATCCAGCAGGATTTTATCCGTTTCAACAATATGTTTTACCACTTCCTGGGCAATTTCTTTTTTCTCTTGTACATACATTACTTCTCGTTCTTGAAAAGGTATTTCCGGTCCATCCTGAGACGAAGCAATACTGACTGCGCCTCCATGACTGCGGGCTAATTTCTTTTCTTTTTCTAATTTTTCTAAATCTCGACGAATCGTTTCATCCGTTACAGAAAAAAGATTGGCAAGTTCGGAAACTCTAATACTTTTCTTCTGATTGACGACTTCTACGATTCGCTGATGTCTTTCTGCAACTAACATCTAATTCTCCTACCTTCTCATTCTGCAAACATGTCTATTATCGACTATAGGGAAATCATGCAGGAAATTCAACTGATTAGTCAAGATGGAAGACCTCTTGATCAATTAAATACATTTTAGGATCCCCTTTTTCATCCATTGCCAATATATCGCTCATAAATGCTTGCCATTTCCGATTGGCTAGATTGGTTTCTAACTCTTTCATTGCGCGGTGATAATCATCCACTTCCATATAAGCATATAGCTTCGTATCATCCATAAATATACTATAATTGCTAATGCCTACTTCTTTCAATGCTTCCAATAATTCTGGGTGTACAGCCTGATGTCTTTTCTTATATTCCTCTTGAGAACCTTCCTTGCACTCCATGATAAACATATAACGCGCCATTCATATCCTCCTTTTTGTAACCGCATTCATTTATTGTTTTCTTTTACTTATATTTGTTTACTATTCTATCACAGAACAAAACAAACACAAAAGGAACGTCTAGTCTTATGCAGTTATTACTTCGAATTTATTGAGCGGACATTTAGTGCGTTATTTGAATGAAAATTACCTGTTTTTCCATGTTAGCGGACATTGAATCCCTTATTTTGTTCATTTCGGCTTCTATTAGCACTATTTTCGATGAATAGCGGAATAGATGTCCGCGACCACCCTAAAAACGACACTTTTGTCACAAATAGCGGAACAAATGTCCACAGTCACCCCAAATTTACTTGGTAGCCCACGTTACTTCGCCGATGAAAAACACAAGCCAATTACAGCTTGTGTTGAAAGCATTTATTTAAATAGTGGTAGACGCCTTCTTGGTCGTTGGTAAACTCTGTCATTTCGTTTACTAACGATTTAATTTGATCAGTCGCATTGAACATGGCTACCGGGTAACCTACATATTTCATCATTGGAATATCGTTATTACTATCCCCGATTGCCATCGTATCTTCCGGACTAACCTGATAATGTTTCAACAACGCTTCAATTCCGGTTGCTTTGTTTACTCCTTCTACCATCACTTCCACGTTATGATGTGAAGAGGATGAAGTGGTAAAATTCGTTTCACTTTTCATTTTCTTCAATTCTTTTATCCATGCGTGCATTTTTTCATGGTCTTTCGTAAAGCAGTATATTTTCGCATACTTCTGTTCTGGTAAATTGTTATGCCAACGAATATCATGCTCGATTGCGGCTTCTCTTTCCAGCCATTCATTGATTCCTACTTCATCAGGCTTCTCCCCACTGATCATTGACTTCATATATCCTTGATCCTTTTTTAAAGAAAGTCGTTCCCCGTCATTGGGATGCACTTCATAATAAATCTGGTGAGATCTTGCAGATTGTATAACTTTACCGACAAGTTCTGTGGATAAACTATGTTCTAACCGTTTTTCTCCATCAACATATGTAATCATACCATTTGCTGTAACAAACCCGTCCAATTCTAAATCTACTGGTGCAGAGTCAAATACCTCATTATAAGAACGGCCTGTCACAATAAACACTCGTATTCCATTTTTTCTTATCTTTTGAATAATACCGAGTGTGTTTTCCGTTAATTGATTGTAGTTGTTCAGCAATGTGCCATCCATATCTAAACAAATTGCTTTTGGTGAAAATGTCATGTTACGGTCCCCCTTTAAACTAGCCGATAACTAGTATAGCACATGAGATATAAGCTCACCATCGACTAATACCGATGAATGAGCTTGGACTCACTTATCTATTTTTGTTTCTAGAGGAAGAAGATTGGCTTCGATTTCGTTTCGCTTATCTTCCAGAAATGGTGGCAAAGCAATATTTTCCCCTAGATGTTCAATTTTTTCATCTGTATCAAAGCCTGGCCCATCTGTCGCTAGTTCAATCAGTATACCATTAGGTTCACGAAAATATAACGATTCAAAATAATATCGATCGACAAGTCCTGAGTTTGGCAATCGTTCCTTAGTAATTCTCTTATGCCATTTGTCAAGCTCTTGATAATCGGCTACACGAAATGCGACATGATGTACACTGCCCCTTCCAGGGCGCTCCTTTTGTAATTCAGGGCGAACTTCGATATGCACTTCTGCGCCTGTACCACCTTCGCCTGATTCAAACACTTGCATTTCTACCTGTCCTTCAGGATTAGGATAAGCTCCCGTATGACGAAATCCGAGAACTTCGGTTAAAATTCTTTCGGTTGGTGCTAAGTCTGGAACAGTTAATCGAACAGGTCCCAATCCCGTAATACCATACTCCTTCGGTACGGAGCTTTTATCCCATGGTTTACCTGCTGCTACCCCTTCGTTATTTTCATCAGATACGAGAACAAGACGTTGTCCTTCATGGTCTTGAAAAGGTAATATTTTACGCCCGAATTTTTCCCCCATTCCGTCATGAACGATATCATATTCGTCAAAGCGGTCTTCCCAATAACGCAAAGCTTCATCGCTAGCAACCCGTAAAGAAGTATAAGATATACTATTATTACCAGGATACGTATGACCTGCATTCGTTATTTCAAAAAAGGTTAAATCTGTTCCAGGTCGTCCGATTTCATCTGCATAAAATAAATGATACATACTTGGATCATCCTGGTTTACCGTTTTTTTAACTAACCTCATTCCTAAAATATCTGTATAAAAGTGATAATTGTCTTTAGCATTGGCTGTAATGGCTGACACATGATGTATTCCTTTGAGCTCCATAAGATGCCTCCTTCATTATTGGTAAAATCATTATAAACCTTTTACTATCTCGATTTCAAAATAATGATATCTTGACAATTAACTTTTTTTTGCTACAATCTTGGTAATTACATAAGTGTTATCACTACTAGGGGTGCTTGTTTTATACAGGCTGAGAAAAAGGCATGTTACAGCTTTTTAACTCTAAGAACCTGATCTGGTTTATACCAGCGGAGGGAAGTAGCTAAACTATTTGCATGGTATAGCCAGGTTCTGATTAGGAATCTGGTTTTTTATAGTGATGCACGTTCTATTTTATAGGAGGGTTTGCATGAATCGTACTTTATTATTAACCATGATGGCTGTTTTTATTGCGATCGGTACAATAGGTTCGCAATTTTTATGGTTTCCAACCGGAATTGCCAAAGCATATCCTGTTCAACATGCCGTTAATGTGATGGCAGCTGTAACTCTTGGTCCTGCCCCTGCTGTTATCATAGCCTTTACAATCGGACTTTTACGAAATTTATTAGGAATAGGAACATTATTGGCATTTCCAGGTGGAATGATTGGGGCATTACTTGCTGGTTATTTATATCGATGGACAAGAAAAAAAGGCTTGGCAAGTGTAGGGGAAATAATTGGAACTGGTGTGATTGGTGCATTATTATCTGTTCCATTTGCAAAAATATTGATGGGAAGTTCAGTTGGTGCTCTAGCATTTTTACCAGGATTCCTTGTTAGCAGTGTTACAGGTTCTATTATCGGCCTCTTGATTTTATCCAAAGTAAAGCATACTACTTTGATGCAGCAACCTGTTTCGAGTAAGTAAGAAAAGTGATAAATGATAGCCAGCTTTTAAGACAAAGCTTTACTAGTGTTTGATAGATTTGTTCATTATCTTGTTTTTTGTTACAAATCTCCATCTCTTTTTATTAGATTTGTTTATTATCTCCTTTTATTAAACAAATCTTTCCCCTCCACTTAAAAATTTGTTGTTATAAGGAAGCTTAATTGAGAAAAAGACAGCGACCACTTCAAAAATGGTCGCTGTCTTTTTAATTATTTGCAAAAAATGCTTCTGCTTTTTCTAAATATACCTCTTGTTCTGGAGTAAGATCATACTCCTCTTCAATTGCATCTACCGGGCATACTGCTTTACATGCTCCACAATCGATACAAATATCTGGATCTATATAAAATTGTTCTGGGCCTTCAACAATACAGTCTACCGGACACACTGTTGTACATTCGCCAGATTTTTCTGTTTCACAAGGTTCTGTTATTACAAATGCCATCTTGCATCCTCCCTAGATATTTATCAATCTATTCATTACGTTAAACCATGTTCGGATAAAAATGCAAGTGTTTTATCACAAAAAAGGAAAACGTTGATCAATCATCGCAACGTATTCTATCCAACAGGAGTTAAAGCGTCTTACATTAATAACAACTGTTATAAAGTCTCTCTTAAAGTGGAGGAAAAAGCCATTCGTTGGGTTAAAGCTTCTTTTCTAACCAAGAGTGATATGAAAATAGAAGAGTGAGGTCCCCGTTCCCATTAAACAAGAACCCACTTCACTTAAGAAACGGGTTCTTTTTAAAAAATTATCGCTTATTAAATTCGTCCGGATCTGGACCTACTCGTTCATCTTTATTCATATCTTGAATTAATTTCATTTCCTCTTCTGTTAATTCAAAATCAAATACATCTGCATTATCCTGAATACGGTGTTGTTTTACTGATTTTGGAATAGTTACAACCTCTTGTTGCAAATCCCAACGCAAAATAACTTGTGCTGTGGATTTTCCATGACGTTTTGCGATATCTGTTAATGTTGGATCATCTAATAGTTTCCCTTGTTTCAGCGGGGACCATGCCTCTAATTGAATGTTATGTTTCTTGCAAAATTCATGCAAACTGTTTTGCTGCAAATGTGGATGATATTCAACTTGATTTACCATTGGTGCTACTTGCGCTTCATTCAGCAAATCTTCTATATGGTGCTCCTTAAAGTTACTTACACCGATTGCGCGGATTTTGCCATCATTATATAATTTCTCCATCGCTTTCCAAGATTCTTTATATTTATTCTGTTCTGGAACAGGCCAATGAATTAAATATAAATCTAAATATTCCAGTCCTAGTTTATTCAAGCTTGTTTCGAAAGCTTGAAGTGTTTCTTCATAGCCTTGATCTCTATTCCAAAGCTTAGAAGTAATGAATAATTCTTCACGAGGAATACCAGAATTTTTGATTGCTTTTCCTACACCTTCTTCATTACCATAAACGGCTGCTGTATCAATACTTTTATAGCCGTGTTCAAGTGCCCACTTAACAGAGTTATAAACTTCTTCTCCTTCTTCCACCAAGAAAACACCTAGACCAAACCATGGCATTTTAACACCATTATGTAGTGTAGTTGTTGATTGCAAACTATTTACCATCTCCAATTCCTCCTTTGTCCATTGTCTATACTATCTTGCCACAATCTATTTGAAATGAAAAATGTTGTGCTCAAAAAGAACAGGGTGAATTTCTCTCGGTTCACCCTGTCCCTTTGTCCCAGATTTGATGGACTTTATAATGACGATATTGCTGTTTAGGGATATTTTCGATAAAATGAGTAGGCTTACCGATCGTAAATAAAGCTAGTTGGTGCATCGCTCTCGTACAAGCTGTGTAAAATAAGTTTCGTTCCAATTCATCATGAAAGTTGTTATTAGAAGCATCAGCAATGATAACCGCATCAAATTCAATTCCTTTAGCCAAATATGCAGGAATTACGACGATACCTTTTTCAAAAATATGTGCTTCCTGTGTCATTAAATGAATGTCTATACGATTTTTTAATCGTTCATAGATGTCAACACATTCTTGCATTGTTTTTCCGATTAGTGCAATGGTTTCGTGACCTTCTTGTTCATATTCGTTTATTTGATCGAGCACTTTTTCGATTAAAACATCACGTTGCTCCAACTCCATCACGACCGGTGTCTCTCCATCACGTTCAAACGGCTCGATTAGATCACCATTTGGCATAAATGATTTAGTGAATTCAACAATCGGTGCTGTCGAACGATAGCTTCTCGTCAATACGATTCTTTCATGCTTTTCCTGCCATTTCTCGGATAGCAAAGTCTCTTCTCTTAATGCATGTGCATAAATCGCTTGATTTATATCACCTAACAAAGTCATACGACTAACCGGGAACATCTTCTTCATCAATGCAAACTGAAACGGTGTGTAGTCCTGTGCTTCATCGATAAACAAGTGTTGAATCGCCCGCTGCGCATCAAACCCTAACAAGCCTTTTTCAAAATAAATATAAGCTGGTGCATCTTCCCAAGTTAAATATCTATGTTTTAAATATTCATCCGTAATTCTACATATTTCTTGCCACTGATTTGGAAGTGTGACTTCTGTATCCACAAACCGTTTCTTACTTGTAAATAACTGACGAAACGTTTGAAGTGGATCAACAAACGCAAGTTGCTTTACTTTTTTTCGCAATGGACGCAATCGCCAAGCAACTACTCGTTTGCGTAACATTTCCTCTTCACGGTCATAATCATCAAATGTATCTTCAGAAAATCGGTTTTCTTCTTGTAATGTTTGATGAACATCGACATAATCGGCCTTTTCCAACAGTTCACTTTCCTCTAAAACCCAATCTTTCTCTCGTTCAACTTTCTCCAGCTTTTTCAATTGGTATAGAATCCAATTGGCTACTTTTTCTAAACGATCTGGTATTGCTAAAGAACTTTCTGTTTGATAAAAGTATTTTTCAACCATTTGTTTTGGGATAACTGTCTGACCTCTAAATGTAATATTGCGAAAAACAAGTCCATCCTTAGCCAATCGATCTAAAAAGCGATCAATTAACTCTTTATAATCTAAGCTTGCTTTATAATGCATAGCTTCAACTCTTGCCTCGTAATTTTCTGCTCTTTTTTGTAGATAATACTCCATTTGTTCGAAAGGCGTTTCCAATTGAAAGCTATCATCTAATTGACGGTGTAAATATTGATAGAAAGTCATCTGTTGCATATTATCTTCACCAAGCTCCGGTAAAACGGTTGCTACATAACTGTTGAATAATGGATTTGGTGAAAATAGTACAATTTGCTCTGACGTTAATGTTTCGCGATAACGATACAATAAATAAGCTACACGCTGTAATGCTGCAGACGTTTTACCACTACCAGCAACACCTTGGACGATTAGTACTCTTGCTTTTTCATTACGAATAATTTGGTTCTGTTCTTTTTGAATGGTTGAGACAATACTTTTCATTTTCGTGCTTGCTTGATTTCCGAGTACAGATTGCAGTAAGTGATCACCAATTGTCAGTCCCGTGTCGAACATTCCCTGTAGTTCGCCATTACGAATCATATATTGTCGTTTTAATGTTATTTCCCCGGAAATATTTCCTTGAACGGTGTCATAACTTGCCGGACCTGGTGGATAATCATAGTACATGCTCGAAATAGGTGCTCTCCAGTCATATACTAGAAAATTCTCTTCCGCTTCATCCATCACTGAAGCCAAACCTATATAAATTGACTGTTCATCGGTTTGCCCACCTTCTTTAAAGTCGATCCGCCCAAAATAAGGTTTATCCTTTAATCGGTGCAGGATGTCTAAACGTTCACTTACCTGTCCATGGCTTCTTTCTCGTTCCGAGAGAAACTCTGCTTGCTGCTTAATACTGGCTTCTGTTTCAATTTTATCGTCCATTTCTTCTATATTAACCGTTACGTCTTCCCAAAAATCACGTCTGATATCAATGACATCTTCTTTTAAATCTTTCACTCTGGATTTTAATAATGTGATTTTCTTACTAATTTCTCCCACTACATCTGTTACTCTTTGCTTTTCCTGTTGCCATTCTTGATCTTCTCGCTCGTTTGCTGCCACTGATTCCACCTCCGTGACGTTGATTTATCATCTCTTTTGTCATCCATCAGTCGGTAAAAACCACCCACTGATATAAGTCTCACTTTTCCACGGTGCTAACCGTCCGTAAGACCTTCACTTCCTTCTCTAGCTTTACTTT
>NZ_JAGFVL010000046.1 GCF_017599345.1 Gracilibacillus suaedae | reverse complement strand
TGGTGTGCCGGGCATGCATCTAAACTCTAGGGTTCAAGTCCCGAACTGGGAAGGCAGTAGTACCAGTTAGCCAAGGACAAGGGTGTCTAGGGCGACCTAGAATCTGAAGGAAGTCGGAGGCAAATTCCCGCCTTGAGGAACACGAACTTCATAGAAGGCTATTTATACTTGGATGAGACTGCCAAACACATCAAAGTCCATACTGCCGAAGGGTATAGGTAGTAAATGAAGCAAGGATATGGGGAGGAAGTGTAGATGCTTACCCCGGGAGGTCTGATAGCAAAGCGGTACACTTACCGTAACCGGATGTGTGAACATTCACTGAACTATCAGAAGTCAGCAGAAGCCATAGTACCTGTTTCTTCTAGAGGAACAGGGAAGGGCGGAATCAGGAAAGGAACATGATCACTTGGGATACGTATGGTTTGATGAAGCAGAAACACAAGTTCCTTCCTCATGGAGGAAACGGTGAATCCCGTGGGGGACATGAGAAGGGTGGAGAACACATACCACATAAAGAGAACGATCATGTACGTAGGAGAGAGAACGAATGTTAAAACAAATACTGTCACGAGAGAATCTACTACAAGCTATATGGCGTGTAGAAAAGAATAAAGGAAGCCACGGAATCGACCAAATGCCCGTACAAAACCTACGAGTGCATTTGAAAGAGAACTGGACAATCCTCAAGCAACAATTGGAAACAGGAACCTATCAACCTCAACCGGTCCGTCGAGTCGAAATCCCGAAACCAGACGGTGGAAAGAGGAAGCTAGGGATTCCAACCGTGACAGATCGCTTTCTACAACAAGCGATCGCACAAGTGTTGACCAAAGTATATGACCCGCAGTTTTCGGACCATAGTTATGGATTTCGTCCCCAAAGGCGAGGTCATGACGCGGTGAGGAAAGCAAGAGGGTATATACAAGAAGGCTGTCGTTGGGTAGTAGATATGGATCTAGAGAAATTCTTTGATAAAGTACATCATGATCGTTTAATGCGCACCCTGAGCAAACGGATTAACGATCCAAGAGTGCTGACATTAATCCGTCGCTATCTACAAGCAGGAGTCATGGAGCAAGGACTTGTTCAGTCGAACACAGAAGGAACACCACAAGGTGGCCCGTTAAGTCCTTTACTCTCTAATATTGTCTTAGATGAATGGGACAAAGAATTGGAGCGCAGAGGACTGCACTTCGTCCGTTATGCGGATGATTGTCAAATCTACGTTCGTTCCAAAAGAGCAGGACAGAGAGTCAGACAAAACATGACGGAATTCCTGGAAGGAAAACTAAAGCTGAAAGTGAATCAACAAAAGAGTGCGATTGATCGTCCATGGAGACGAAAATTTCTAGGATTCTCCTTCACCAGTCACAAGAAGAGACCAAAGGTTCGCATACCAAAAGAGAGTATTAAGAGGCTCAAAGATCGAATCCGTTCCTTAACATCAAGGAAAGAAAACATCAGTATGGAGACCAGAATCGAACGATTAAATCGGTACTTAATCGGTTGGATAGGATATTACCAATTGACCGAGGCACCAAGTGTTCTGAAACAGATAGATAGTTGGATCCAACGTAGACTCCGCATGATTCGATGGAAAGAATGGAAGTTGGTCAAGACAAGGTATCGAGAATTACAAAGGTTCGGTGTGAAGAAGGAGAAAGCGTGGGAATGGGCCAACACAAGGAAAGCCTATTGGCGGATTGCGAACAGCCCCATTTTACACAGAACCCTCGGCAACCGATATTGGGGAAGCCAAGGACTAGAAAGTTTGTTTATTCGTTATCAATTTTCACGTATGACTTGAATGAAATCGCCAAATACGGAACCGTATGTTTGGTGATGTGAGAGGGTCGGAGGTTAGTCACCTCCCCCTATCTCGATTCATATAAGTGCGCGATAAATAAACAAAATCACCCGATATCACTTCCATAAAATACATCCTCATCAACTATTGTATGAAGTTTCTTCTATTTTTGTCGTACAACTATATTGACAGCAGACAACATACGATTTAAAATACATTAAACAAATAAAATAAGGGGTGTGTACAGATGAGAAGAAGTGATACGATAAAAATCGGGGTTGATCGTGCTCCTCATCGTAGTCTTTTATATGCTACGGGAAAGGTAAAAGCGAAAGATTTAGGGAAACCATTTATTGGTGTTTGCAATTCTTATATTGATATTATTCCTGGACATGTACATTTACGTGAGTTTGCAGATGTCGTAAAAGAAGCAATCATTGAAGCTGGCGGTATTCCATTTGAATTCAATACTATTGGGGTGGATGATGGAATTGCGATGGGACATATCGGAATGCGTTATTCCTTACCAAGTCGTGAATTAATTGCAGACAGTGCTGAAACGGTTATTAATGCGCATTGGTTTGATGGCGTATTTTATATTCCAAACTGTGACAAAATCACACCTGGTATGTTAATGGCGGCAGCTCGTACGAACGTACCCTCCGTCTTCGTTTCCGGTGGTCCAATGGAAGCTGGTACAAGTTCTAGCGGAAAACAACTTTCATTGTCATCTGTTTTCGAAGGTGTTGGTGCATATAAATCAGGTAAGATGACGGAAGAAGAATTTAACGATATTGAAAAAAATGCTTGTCCAACTTGTGGATCTTGTTCAGGTATGTTCACAGCAAATTCCATGAACTGCTTGATGGAAATGTTAGGTGTAGCACTACCTGGGAATGGTTCTGTTGTTGCCACAAGCGATAAGCGTAAAGAATTGATACGTGAAGCGGCAAAACATTTGGTTCGTATGATTGAAGAAGATGTTAAACCGCGTGATATCATTACAAAAGAAGCGATTGATGATGCGTTCGCACTTGATATGGCGATGGGTGGATCTACAAATACAGTACTGCATACATTAGCTATTGCCAGAGAAGCTGGAATAGATTATGACCTTGAAAAGATTAACAAAATTGCAGCACGTGTTCCATATCTTGCGAAGATTATGCCTGCATCTGATATTTCCATGGATGATATCAATAAAGCTGGAGGCGTTAGTGCCATTATTAACGAATTAACGAAAATCCCTAATGCTATTCATCCGGATCGCTTAACGATAACAGGTAAGTCAATGGGCGAACTTGTTAATGGATATGACATTACAAATGAACAAGTTATTCGTCCAAAAGATAATCCATACAGTCCGGTAGGAGGATTATCCATTTTATATGGCAATCTTGCTCCAGAAGGTGCTGTCATTAAAGTTGGTGCTGTTGACCCTGCTATTAAAGTATTTGAAGGAGAAGCTATTGTTTTTGATTCTCAAGAAGAAGCACAAGAAGCGATTGATAATGGAGCTGTAAGAGAAGGACATGTTGTAGTTATTCGTTATGAAGGACCTAAAGGTGGTCCGGGAATGCCAGAAATGTTAGCTCCTACTTCGGCTATTATGGGCCGAGGTTTAGGCAGTACAGTGGCTCTTCTAACAGATGGGCGTTTCTCAGGTGCATCTCGTGGTATTTCCATTGGACATATTTCCCCAGAAGCTGCAGAAGGTGGACCAATTGCATTAATTGAAAATGGGGACGTTGTGGTTATAGATTTACCAAATCGAATACTAAATGTTAAAGTATCGGATGAAGTCTTAGGTGAACGTAGAAAATCACTAGAACCCTTTGAGCCTAAAATCAAACAAGGTTGGTTAGGAAGGTATTCAAAACTTGTAACAAATGCTTCTAAAGGCGGTGTGATGAGCATATAATTTGATTTCATAAATGAGTTTAATAGAATAATAAAGTTTTACTCATTAAGCAATCTTTTAATTAGAAAATAAACGTTTGGATGAAAGAGTTCCAAACGTTTATTTAATTATTTCGTACTGATAGGGTTGGTTGTCTAATATTCATTATTTGTCAGCTAGTATGAAATGTATACGAACTGAGGGAAAAATAACCAGACAACAACAGGTTTTGAATAAAATGTAAAAGTACTGTTTCACCTCTTTATACTACATAGCAGTTCAAGAAAATAACCAAACTGAAAGATACTGAGCAAGCATATTTCTCATGCTACCTACATATAGTTTATTGAGATGCTAGTACGCCTTAGCTAAGCAAAGGAAAGGGGGAAGTGCTTTGCAAGAAGCCTTTACATTTAATATTCATGAAGCAATAGCTTTTGACAAGGATCAGCTAATCCAGGAAATGTTAGGTATTGGATTAGAGCCGGTAATTTCAATGGAGGAAATAGGTAACACACTTTCCATTAGAGGAGTAATGGAACTGAAAGGAGAGTATATTAAAAGCGATGCTCCTAGGGAAAGTGAAGTTCGCCAAACAGACGCAACCTTTGTTGAACGAGTAGAATCATTGTCTGACGAAGTTAATGAATTTTTCCATAAGTTCCTTATTGATGTATCGATTCCAATGGAGAGAATCCCTTCATTAGATGAGGTCTCAATTGAAGTAGATCATTTTGATTATACATTAGTATCTGCTAATGAAATGGCCATCGAAGCAACGCTCGCTATTCAAGGTATTGAAGAACCGCAAGTTGAAACAGGTATTCAAGAAGAAGAAGATACTCTACCATCATTTGAAGAGAATCGTATTGAGGAAGAACCACAAGAAGAGGAAGAAGATACATTCCATTTAGAAATAGAAGAAGAGTTGAATGATCAAACAGAAGAAGAAAAAGTGGTAGATATTAGCAGTGTGCGAAATGATTCTGAAACCGTTGAACAAGAAGATAGTATAGATGAACAGGAAGAGGGCTTAGTAAGAGAGGCGGAAGATGACCTTGTATTGGAAAGTGATGAGGAAGAAGAGGAAAATGTAGAAGAAATACTGCATGTCCAAGCAAAAGAAGAGCGGACAAATGACACATCCTATTTATTGAATATTTTTGCTGGTGAAGAAAGTGCTAGCTATACTCGATTAAAATTATATATCGTGCAACCTGATGATCAGATGCAAACTATCGCTGAGCGTTATCAAGTGTCTCCTAGACAAATCATGAGAACGAATCGTCTAGAAGAAGAGGATATATCGGCAGGTCAATTGATTTATATTCCTATACCCTCAGAAGATTAAGATCTAATCCCTTGGTCCAGTCAAGGGATTTTTTGTTTCTATGTTACGAAAGGAAAAAATTTCAAAATTAAAGTAGTGAATTCCTTTTTCACAGTTGATTCTGAAGTCGCTACATTTCTGAAACAAGCGTTCTGAGCTTTCAATTTTTAAAAGGAGGAAGACAAATGGAGTGGTCACAAATAATTGAAGCATATCAATTACAGCCGGAGGAAATTGAGCAAGTGACAGAAAGAGTGTTTAAAATAAAGGCAAACTCCCAACATTATGCTCTAAAGAAGTCAAGGTTAGATCCAGATGACTTAGGGAGATGGCAAGCGATTCAACAATATATACAACAAAAACAGATATTGGGATTTATCCCCATTTATTATGCCAAAAATAATCAACCATTTGTACATGATCAAGATCAAATTTATTATCTGATGCCATGGGTAGAACAGGATTATACGGATCAGCCTATTGATGAATATGCTTCTGTTATTCATGCAATAGGACGTTTACATGCTGCAACGATGGATTATCATCAGATTGCACCATTGAAACAAAACAAAGTTGGTATGGAACAGCAATTTCAGCAAGAATTATCCACCTATCGGGACCAAATGTTAAAGTACGTTCGTTATTTTGAAGCAAAGCGGTTTATGTCCCCTTATGAGTTGCAAATTTGCATGTATTATCGTGATATAGAACAAACATTTAATCAGCTAGAAAGGTGGCAAGAAATTTATTTAGATGTAATGGAAGAAACAAACGAGATGAAATATACCTTATGTCATGGAAATATACGACCTTCTCACTATGTGATCACACAAGCAAACACATATTTCTTGAATTGGGAAGATGCATTGATGACATCTCCGACCTATGATTTAGCAAATTATTATCAATATTTATTTCAATTTCATGATTGTGATATGGGGAAAGTGACAGACTCTTTTTCTATCTATTGTCGTTATATTGACTTATCGGATTATGAAAAATCTTTATTAGTTTTACAATTACTGTCGCCAATTAATTGGTTTCACGAAGTATTTACAAGTGTGCAATCATCCAGAAATAAAAATAATGTAAATTGCTCCATCAAAATTGAGCAGGAATATCGTAAGTTATTATTTGGATTACAGCTTCAAGATTTTATCTATAAAACATTAAAGTCAGAGCAATTTGAAGAAACGTATTAGCGCATTATATCCATTCTAATTGAAAGGCAATCAGAATACCAATTAGAATTCCTAACAATAAAACATCAAACGTTGTTGGTATAAAGATTGTTCGTATCCCCTGGAAGATCACGATTGGCAGTGTGCATCGTTCACAAATTAATATCCATTCTCGAGCCCAAGGTGGTAGACGATAACGATAATAACGAGACAAAGAATCACCTCATTCACGATATAATAATTCGTTATATTGTAGCTTATGCAGTAAAATTAGAATTGTACCCAAAAAGAAAGTTTTAAATAAATTCATTTTATAAAACAGGTAAAAAAGCTTCTACAAACGTACTAAAGTAGTTATCTAGTTCAATTTTCTCAAAATTTTATAGATATGCAGGAATATGATTGATGTGTATCGAATATATACTAGATAATAGGTACTATAGATTCGTCAAAATCTATTGTTATTTTTTAGGGGGGGTATTTTAGCGGTAGTGTATTCTTTAAGAATGATATAAAAAAGCTACTGATATAGTAAAATTTAAGCAAGTGATAAGAAAATAAGGGCTTGAGTTTTATACTAACTGTTATGTTAGTTGTATAGTGGATAGATATATTCAGAAAAAGGCAAACCTATTGAGAGATAGGGACGCAAAGTTACAGGTCCGTATAAGGCATATGTTTTCGGATGGCTGAGCTGCCTGAAATACAGTAGTGTATTTTAGGAGGGGAATACGTTTATGCCAACAAAAGTAAACGTGGATTGTGAATGGATTTACTTGATCGCAAAAGCGAAAGCGGAAGGTTACACAGTAGAAGAAGTTCGAGAATTCCTAAAACAGAATAAATGCAAGTCCAACGTACAACCAAACTAATAATAAAACCCTACAAAATAGGGTTTTTTATTTTTGAGGTAGGAAAGTGTATAACCATAGGTATAGATTTCAATACTATTTTTTAGCACTTTTAGGGGATAACCAAGTTTCTAGCTCTCGCATATGTTTTAGAGTAGCACTTAGCGAAGGCCACCATTTCCACTCCTAAGGGATTCGTTTGACCTGAGGATCCAATTTTTTGGGGGGTTTTTGCTCGGAATAGTTAAACCCTACGGAAAGAGGAGTGGTGGTCAAGCTGTTCAAAGATTTCATTACTACCAATGTAATTGATATCTACTTAGTATTTAATGATGGACCGGTGGGGTTTGCTGGTTTTTCTTACTAAAACAAGTGTAGTATTCTGCCTGAGCGATACGCCAGTATTCTCAATGAAAACCGTTGTATAGCTACACTAAAGAGAATGGTCATTAGTTCGTCGTCCATATAATACACATGTTTGACTAATATTACAGTTAAAAGCATTTGTTTTTTAGGGGATGGTTTATTAGACTGAAAATGGCAATTTTGATATACTGACAGCGATCGATATGATACATACAAATCGTTTAAAAGGTGAAAACTATCGTAGTTTATGATGGATCTATAACAAGAAGGGAAGGATTCGATGATAGGAAACAGACCTAAAATAGTTGTACTTGGGGCAGGCTATGCAGGAATGATGACAACTAAACGATTAACACAACAATTTGCACCAGAAGAAGCGGATATTACATTAGTCAACAAACACAATTATCATTACCAAACAACATGGTTACATGAAGTAGCTGCAGGAACAATTGATGTCAATCGCTCTCGAATTATGATTTCCGATGTCATTAATACTCGGCGCGTGAATTTTGTACATGATACAGTGGTGAAAATTAATAAAGAAGCCAAAACAGTTCAATTAGAAAATGGCGAAATTAGTTATGATTATTTAGTGATTGGACTAGGTTTTGAAAAAGCGACATTTGGTATTCCTGGTATGGAAGAGCATGCTTTTTCGATTCAGAGTGTCGACACGAGTCGTATGATTCGAGATCATATTGAATATCAGTTTGCTCGTTACCGTAATCAAAAAAATCCAGATCCAAGTATGTTAACGATTGTTGTAGGTGGTGCTGGTTTCACCGGTATCGAATTTTTAGGTGAGTTAGCAGAACGAATTCCGCTATTATGTAAAAAATATGATATACCGCGTCAAGACGTAAAGATCATTGATGTTGAAGCAATGCCAACCATTTTACCTGGTTTTGATGAAGAGTTATTAAGTTATGCGAAAGAATCATTGGAATACCGTGGTATCGAATTTAAGCTTGGTACCATGATTAAAGAAGTGAAAGCAGACTCTGTTGTTGTAGGGGAAGATGAAGAGGAAATTAAAGCAGGTACGATAGTTTGGACTGGTGGTGTACAAGCTAATCGTATTGTCGGAGAATCCGGTTTTGAATTAACAAAAGGTAAAGTCAATGTAGATGCAACATTACTCGCTCCAGGACATGATGAAGTCTTTATCTTAGGTGATTGTGCCTGGGTGATGAATAACGAAACTGGAAAACCATACCCACCTACAGCCCAAATTGCCATACAGGAAGCAGATGTTTGTGCACATAATATTAAAACTATGATTTATGGCGGAACATTACAAGAGTTTAAATTCGATGATAAAGGAACGGTTGCATCTTTAGGTGGAAGTGATGCAATGGGTACTGTATTTGACGGCAATAAATTATATGGTATGCAGGCAAAAGTGATGAAAAATGTGATTGATGACCGTTACTTGTTCTTATTAGGTGGGCCGATGCTCGTGCTGAAAAAAGGTAAATTCCGTCCATTTTAACAGAACTATCAAAGAGGAGGAAGTCAAATGAAAAATACACTATTTTACACATTATTAACGGTAGTTGCGACCATAGCATATGTATTTGTTTCTAGGAAAATGGAAGATAAGCGAGATTTTCGCTGAAAATTGTGAGCAGATACAACTGGGTGTCTGCTCTATTTACATTACATAGACCTAGCACTTTGGAGGAGACGCCATGTTTTCAATTAAACAATTGGTTTTTAAAGATATAATTACGGTTAACAAATTAGAAATTAAATCAGGTAAAATCTACTGCTTATTTGGAGAAAGTGGCAGTGGTAAATCTACCTTATTAAAAATGTTTAACAGTATGCTTACTCCAGATCAGGGCATCATTGCTTATAAAGACCAATCAATCACAGATGTAGACCCTGTTCAATTAAGAAGAGAAGTGGTAATGCTTGGACAGGACCCAGTTGTATTCGACGGAACGGTTCGTGATAACCTTTTAATAGGATTACAATTTGCAGATAAAGCAGATGTTGAAGATCAGGTATTGATCGATTTATTAAAAGACTTACATCTGAAAAAAGATTTAGATAAAGAAGCTGACAAATTATCCGGTGGTGAACAACAAAGGTTAGCAGTTGGACGTGTGCTTTTGATGAATGCCGAAGTCTACTTGATGGACGAACCTACTTCTGCTCTTGATGAAGAAACGGAAACAGCGGTTATGGACTTATTTACAAAGAAAATCCGTGACGCTGGGAAAACGGCAATCATGGTTACACATTCAAAAGAAGTCGCAGAAAAATATAGTGATGAGATTATCTATATGAATGACATTGTAACGAATGAGGGTGCTCTTTCATGAACGAAATGCTAGAAATTACGATATGGCAGCTCGTTACCGCTTATATTTTTATAGTCATTCTATTAGCGATTGTTCGCTGGCGTAAAATCCCGCGAGAGAAAGAGATCATAATTGCTACACTAAGAATGACGATACAACTTGTATTAGTTGGTTATGTACTCATGTTTATTTTTGAAAATGAGAAAATGATTTACTCGATTATCGTTATTATTATTATGGAAACATTTGCCGTTTACAATATTTATAAACGCACAAAACAAACATTAAGCAGCGAGTTAAAGAAAATTATTGCTATTTCAATGGTGTCTGGCACATTATTTGCCTTTCTTTATTTTGATTTTATAGTTGTTCAGTTTTCACCATGGTATGATCCTCGTTATTTCATACCGATTGCAGGTATGTTAATCGGAAACTCTATGACTGGTATTACACTTGGAGTTAGCTCTTTAGTTGAAGGCTTCAGCTCACGTAAGAAGGAAGTGGAAGCAGCATTGATGTTAGGAGCGCCGCCGAATAAAGCATCCCAGGGTATTGTTAATCACGCTTTTGATTCAGCGATCTTACCGACGATCAACAGTATGGTCGGAATGGGAATTGTTTTCTTACCGGGAATGATGACTGGGGTTATCTTGTCTGGGGCAGGTCCAATGGATGCGATCAAATATCAAATTGCCATTATGCTTGGTATCACTGGCAGTGTTTCGTTATCCGTTATTTTATTTTTATACTTTGGCTATAAAACATTTTTTAATAAACATGCACAATTGAAATTATAATTAAACTTGACTTCTTTGTTTCCTTTTGGATAAAATAGCATATAACGAACCATAATCTAGTCAGATGCGATGATGAGGAGGAGTACTTCACACTGTTCGCAAGAGAGGAAGACCCGCAGGCTGAAAGGTTTTCTCGAAAAAAGGTGAAGGAAGGTAGCCTCTGATGCAGCTTTACTGAACATGACAAGTAGGTAAAAGCCGGTGAGATCCGTTATCTTCTGCTGAGCGTATAAGTAACATTACTTATAAACAAAGGTGGCACCGCGGAAACCCAATCCTTTTCGTCCTTTACACAAGGCCGAAAAGGATTTTTTTATGCCGAAGTGGAGAAGATGTGCATTATCTATCTACTGCGAAATAAAGTGGATCCGAGGTGAATTTTGGCTAAGCGCGGACATTTGTTCCGTTATTTGTAACAAAAGTACTGTTTTTAGGGTGGTCGCGGACATCTATTCCGCTATTCATCGAAAATGGTGCTCATTTAAGCCAAAATGAACCAAATAAGGGATTCAATGTCCGCTAACATCGAAAAACAGGTGATTTTTAGTCAAATAACGCACTAAATGTCCGCACGAAAAATGTTAGCACCAAGACAAATTTTCACTAGTTCGCAGTAGTTATCTATTGTGAAGCTTGTGTCTATTACCGTTAGTAAATATAAGGAGGAATAAAAATGTCACAACACCAGGAAGTTAATTTACCGCCGAAGTATGATCCAACTGCAGTTGAGAAGGGGCGTTATAACACATGGGTAGAAGGAAAATATTTTGAGGCAGAACGAAACAAAGAGAAGGAACCTTTTACGATCGTAATCCCACCACCAAACGTAACCGGTAAATTACACATCGGTCATGCATGGGACACGACACTACAGGATATCATTACAAGAATAAAAAGAATGCAAGGCTATGATGTTCTCTATTTACCAGGAATGGACCATGCAGGTATCGCAACCCAATCAAAAGTAGAAGCAAAACTACGTGAAGAAGGCTTATCTCGTTATGATTTAGGTAGAGAGAAGTTCCTCGATAAAGCATGGGACTGGAAAGAAGAATACGCAGGCTTTATTCGCGAACAATGGGCAAAATTAGGACTAGGTCTTGACTACTCACGGGAACGATTTACTTTAGATGAAGGTTTATCTGATGCGGTTAACGAAGTATTTGTCACATTGTATGAGAAAGGGCTTATCTATCGCGGAGAGTATATTATTAATTGGGATCCTGCTACTAAAACAGCCCTTTCAGATATTGAAGTAATTTATAAAGACGTACAAGGTCACTTCTATCATATGAAGTATCCATTAGCAGATGGATCAGGACATATTGAAGTGGCAACAACAAGACCAGAAACAATGCTTGGAGATACAGCAGTAGCTGTTCACCCAGATGATGAAAGGTATCAAGATCTGATTGGCAAGAAGGTAAAGCTTCCAATTGTCGGGCGTGAAATGGAGATTGTGGCAGATGATTATGTGGATATGGAATTTGGTTCAGGTGCAGTAAAAATAACACCTGCGCACGATCCGAATGACTTTGAAATTGGTAATCGCCATAAACTGGAACGTGTACTTGTAATGAACGAAGACGGTACAATGAATGAGAATGCTGGTAAATATCAAGGCATGGATCGATTTGAATGTCGTAAACAGATTATCAAAGACCTTCAAGACCAAGGTGTTCTGTTCAAAATTGAAGAACATATGCATTCAGTAGGTCACTCGGAACGCAGCAATGCAGTAGTCGAACCATATTTGTCGACACAATGGTTTGTTGACATGCAGCCATTGGCAGATGCTGCAATTGAACTTCAAAAAGCTTCCGATGATAAAAAAGTACATTTTGTACCGGATCGTTTTGAAAAAACATACCTTAGATGGATGGAAAATATCCGTGACTGGTGTATTTCTAGACAACTATGGTGGGGACACCGTATTCCTGCCTGGTATCATAAAGAAACAGGTGAAATGTATGTAGGTAAGGAAGCACCTGAAGATATGGAAAACTGGGAACAAGATCAAGATGTACTGGATACTTGGTTTTCCTCAGCATTATGGCCATTTTCAACATTAAACTGGCCAAATATAGAGGATGAAGATTTTAATCATTTCTTCCCAACTAATGTATTAGTTACGGGATATGATATTATCTTTTTCTGGGTATCTCGGATGATTTTCCAATCGGTTGAGTTTAATGATCAACGTCCGTTTAAAGATGTATTGATTCATGGGTTAGTTCGTGATGCAGAAGGACGCAAAATGAGTAAATCACTTGGTAATGGTGTTGATCCTATGGAAGTGATTGATGAGTATGGAGCAGACTCCTTACGTTACTTCTTGGCAACTGGGTCAAGTCCTGGACAGGATTTACGTTTCCATTGGGAAAAAGTAGAATCGACATGGAATTTTGTTAACAAAATATGGAATGCATCACGTTTTGCTTTAATGAACATGGATGGTTTAACTTATGATGAGATCGATTTATCTGGTGAAAAGTCTGTCGCAGATGAATGGATTTTGACAAGACTTAACGAAACGATCGAACAAGTGACAAGACAAGTTGATAAATATGACTTTGGTGAGGCGGGACGTTACCTTTACAACTTTATTTGGGACGACTTCTGTGACTGGTATATTGAGATGGCGAAATTACCACTTTATGGGGAGGATGAACGAGCAAAATTAACAACACGTTCGATCTTAGCTTACGTGTTAGATCAAACCATGCGCATGCTTCATCCATTTATGCCTTTTGTGACGGAAGAAATCTGGCAACAGCTACCTCACAAAGGTGAGTCCATTGTAAGAGCAGCGTGGCCAACGGTAGATAACAGGTTAACGAATGAAGAATCTTCTGAGATGATGAAGCAACTAGTAGCGATTATTCGTTCTGTTCGTAATATTCGTGCCGAAGTGGATACACCAATGTCGAAGGAAATTCCTATCATCGTTCTAGCTAGTGATGAAGCGGTGAAGAAACAGTTAGAAGCGAATCGCATTTATTTAGATCGTTTCTGTAACCCAAGTGAATTAACGATTGATACAAACGTTGTGGTGCCAGACAAAGCAATGTCAGCAGTTGTTACTGGTGCGGAGCTATTTTTACCGTTAGAAGGCTTAATCGACATTAACAAAGAGCTTACACGTCTTCAAGGGGAATTGGATAAATTAAACAAAGAAGTAGAGCGTGTTGATAAGAAACTAGCGAATGAAGGATTTGTTAGCAAGGCTCCTGCTAATGTAGTAGAAGCGGAAAAAGAAAAGCAAAAAGATTACATGGAAAAGAGAGAAAAAGTACAAGCGAGAATTCAAGAACTACAGAAATAACCAAAGCAGAGGCTGTCAATGGCAGCCTCTTTTTCACAATCATAAGAATATAAAGTGAGACTATGATCAAGTGAGGGGTTAACCCCAACTGTTAGCATCTGTTGTGTTACTTGAAGGGGGAAGTGGGGGTCCAACAGACGTTTAGCACCGTGATAAAATATATAATCTGTGAAAAAACATAGACAAGGAATTGAATTAGAATTATTGCTTAGACTCGTTCAGGCCGGACATTTCTTCCGCTATTTGTGACAAACATGGCATTTTTAGGATGTTCTCAGACATCTACATCTATTCAGCTATTCATCGGAAATAAAGCTGAAAAGAGACAAAAAAGGGATTTAATGTCGCCCAACCAATATTAGTTCACTATTTTGCTCTACTTTTGTTAAATAATATAAAGGATGTTGATTTTATGATGGAATCTGTACAGGATTTGGAAGATTTTTTTGCATCAAGACGAACGTTAGGAATAAAGCCTGGATTGGAGCGGTTGGATTTTTTATTGGAAAAAGTGAATCATCCGCAAAAGTCAATACCTACAATCCATATTGCTGGTACAAATGGGAAGGGTTCGACCTTGACCTATTTAAAAGAAGTGTTAATGGAGAGTGGATACACTATCGGGACGTTTCAGTCACCAGGTCTACCTACGATTCTGGATCATATTGCGATTAACAATCGATCTATTACAGTTCAGGAATTTATTGATATTCTTCATCCGCTTTTGCCGATTATTGAAGAAATGGATCAACAAAACTTAGCCCCATCTGAATACGAGATATTAATGATCATCACATTATTATTTCTCCAAGGTAATATCGATATTGCTGTGATCGAAACTGCTATGGGAGGTCGGGAGGACATAACCAATAGAGTTGAGCCGCTCCTAACAATTATTACAACAATTGCATTTGATCATACAAGCTTTCTAGGTAATACCCTAAAAGACATTGCCGCTCATAAAGCGGGAATTATCAAGGAAATGGTACCAGTTATATCTGGTGATTTAGTTAATGAAGCTTTACAAGTCGTGAAAGAAGAAGCTTGTAAACAAAATGCGCCCTTATATCAATATGGTAAAGAGTTTTGGACTGAGGAAATAGATATGAACCATTCTCGCTGGAATAATGGCTCTAAGTCATACGTTATTGATCTTTCGATGAAAGGACGTCATCAAATGATGAATGCTTCGTTAGCTATCCAAGCGCTGCATCTATTACAGGCTAATGGATTTATTATCGATGACATAGCGATGAAAAAAGCGTTGTCTCGTGCAAAACTACCCAACCGAATGGAAATCATTAAAGAATATCCAAAGATTATTGCAGATGGTGCGCATAATGTCCAAAGTGTTAACAAGTTAGTAGAAACGATCCAACAAGAAAATACGAAAGGACGTATCAAAGTCTTATTTAGTGCCTTTCGTGATAAAGAGATTACTATGATGTTGAAGGAATTAACAAAGCTCACAGACGAGATTGTTATGACCACCTTCGATCATCCAAGAGCATTATCTGAAGAAGAGGCTCTCAATGATATCCCTTATATAGATGAAGTTCAAGAAGCACTCAATAAACTATTAGCTACTAGTAATCCAAATGATCTGATACTGATTACAGGCTCACTTCATTTTGTTGAATTCACTAAAAAAATAGTTAGACAGTAAAGGCTTGTACAAAAATAGTATTGTTCTTTATCCATGAAGCAAGTATAATGAGTTTCATAATACCCCAACTGTATGATGGAAGAGGGAATCGATATTCATCAAACATTTCAAAATGAAATGCTTACTTCATTGATGTTCCTCTCCCTACCTTATTTATTCTTTTGCCTACCTTAATTCTACTTTTAAACTCTCTCAAAGTTGCTAAACCTATCACTTTGAAATAATGAAAAAACGATAGATATCATTTTTTTACTTCATGAAGAATAAAGATCCAAAGGATTAAGTGAATTACAGCAATTGTAGTAATTTGCACTTATTTTAAAATAGGAGCTAATGAATGATGATATTATTTTATAGTGTATTAAGTTTTATATTTGGATTAGTTTTAGGTTCTTTTTATAATGTGGTAGGTCTTAGAATTCCACAAAAAATATTTTTATCTTCATCTCGATCGGTATGTCCTGCATGTAACCACAAATTAAGATGGTTTGAATTAATACCTATCCTTTCCTATATCATGCAAAAGGGGAAATGTCGCCATTGTCAGCGGTCTATTTCTCCTCTCTATCCAGTTGTAGAAGGAATTACAGCGATAGGCTTTCTATTTAGCTATTTGCATTTAGGATTATCTTTAGATTTATGGATAACATTCAGTTTAATTAGCTTATTCTCCATTGTTCTCGTAGCAGACCTTTGTTTTATGATTATCCCTAATAGTATTATACTATGCTTTCTGCCTATATTTATGTTATTTCGAGTTGTTCAGCCTCTTGAACCATGGTGGGCTAGTATAACTGGTGCAATAGCAGGATACAGTCTTATTGCACTTATTATTGTTGTCAGCAGAGGCGGAATGGGTGGAGGAGATATGAAATTACTAGGGTTGTTAGGCATCATACTAGGTTTTCCTTCCATATTACTTGCTTTTTTTATGGCAATAGTTATTGGTTTATTTTCTAGCATGTTTCTTATTTTAAAGAATGGATTTAAAGCAAATCAGAAAATTCCATTTGGTCCAGCGATTATTGCTGGTGCAATCATATCGTTTCTTTTTGGTGATAATTTTATGGAAGTCTATTTTAATTTGATTTGGTGATAGTGTGAGATCTTGTTGATATAATATAGAAAAAGATCAAAGGAATAGTGCATCAATTGAGTCATTTCAGCAATTTATTACACTTGAACACCTACTAAAATCCATCCTAATACGCTCATTTTAATTGAATAAATATGTAAGTCATATGTCGCTTCTCTTTTTCGTTATTAAACAGAGTAAACTCTCGCTTCTACTGAGAAGTACTATCTTTCATAATTAGCATAGCAATGTGGGGTTCATAGCTTTGATAATTTGAGTGTCTTTGGCGTTTTGCTACGTAGAGAGACAACTAAATGTTTATCTCGTTTTTTCATGCTATCTGTCACATTTTGATGAACGCTTTTTGATAGTACTGACAAAAGTCGTCTTACATCTCAAAATAGATATGATAGGGTGATAGAAAAGGAATTGAAACGAGGGATTACCGTGGATAATAAAAAGCAAATTTCTGTCCAAATCAACCAGACTAAAAACGGTCCAACTAAGCATGGTTCGACTAATCAATCCACATTAGAAGACTACATCAGAGAAAATCATCACCCAATGATGGATGATGATCAAGTATTTAAACGCAAATATACACCAGACTCTAGTGCATTTAATCGTTCTAAAAAGCCATCCTTTTGGTCAAAGTATAAATCATTCATTATTTCTGCTTGTACAGCTATATTAATAGGATCTTTTCTAGGGTTTATGATGTTGAAAATTTTTGTGGATTTAGACCCGGAAGAGGTAGCGTTTGAGCAAAATACTTCTAATGACCAAGCGGTTAGTGCTACAAGTGATCAGTCAGACGATGAAGACAATACTACTGCCAATGCACAAGAAGGAGAGGTTTTTCAAAGCCATGCTTTTGATTTTTTCGTTACTCAGGCTGGAGTGTTTACAAATGAGGATGCAGCACAGCAATTAGTTCAAGAGTTACAAGAAGACCAAATAGAGAGCATGGTTTGGTCTCGAGATGAAAATTTTCATGTTTTTGTCGGTTTGAAGTCTACACATGAAGCATCAAAGCAATTTACAAGCAGTGCTTTTCCTAGTGGTTATGAATTGTATGGCGGGAAGGAATGGAACACCAATTCTGTTTCCATTTCACTTTCTGAAGCAGAAAAGGAATGGATTACAGGTTTAGAAGGTCTATTGGAACAAATGATTGAAGGTAGTATGGACGAGTCAGCGATTGATCAATGGTTGGCTGATGAGCCATCCGGTGTATCTGAAGAAATCCAAGCAATAAGTAAAGAGATAGAATCAGTAAAAACAGCAGAGGATGAACAAGGCACCCAAGTAACTTTATTAAAGATATTAAATCAATATGAAAATATTGCAAATGAGTAATTTTGTTTTTTCATATTCTAGAGGTAGCAAGTTTTGCCTTTTTCCTATAACGAAAATCGCAAAACTTGTTATTTTTAGTGCTAGAAAATCTATAAATGGCTATTTGCTGATGATATTCCTTGTCGTTAAAATAATAGATATTGCTTAAAGGAGGAATATACATTGGAGATACCTACTATTAAAATGAAAGAAGTACCTAAAGAAGACCGACCAAGAGAAAGACTATTGGAACATGGTCCAGATCATTTATCCAACCAGGAATTGTTAGCAATCTTATTGGGTTCAGGAACTCAAAAGGAAAATGTCCATCAATTAGCTGAAAAAGTGCTAAAACATTTTGAAGGATTAAGAATGCTAAAAGACGTTACGATTGAAGAATTAATCGAAATTAAAGGTATTGGTCAGGTGAAAGGAGTTAATATTCTGGCGGCTGTAGAATTTGGTAAAAGAATTCAACAATTTAAAGAAAGGGAGAGGTATGTGATAAGAAGTCCGGAAGATGGTGCAAATTATGTAATGGAAGAGATGAGCAGTCTCAAACAGGAACATTTTGTATCTATCTTTCTTAACACGAAAAATCAAGTTATTCACCGGCAAACGATCTTCATTGGCAGTTTGAATGCTTCCATTGTCCATCCTCGTGAAGTTTTCCGCGAAGCAATTAAAAGATCTGCAGCTTCTATCATCTGTGCACATAATCATCCTTCAGGCGATCCCTCCCCTTCCCAGGAAGATATCCATGTTACCAAGCGGTTAAGCGAGAGTGGAAAAATGATAGGTATTGAACTTTTGGATCATTTGATTATTGGTGATCACAAATTTATTTCATTAAAAGAAAAAGGGTACTTATAGCACTATCTATTTTTGTTAAAGTTAAGTATAATAGAATTAACAAGCTTTTATAGCGCCTTATACAAGATCGCTTGTATAAAGGCGCTTATTATTATGAAAGAATATAATTTCTTGATTGAAAGTCAATAAAAGCATAAAATATTGAAGTGAATGTTTTGTATAATAATGGTTGAGAGGAAGAACAAGAGTGGGATTATTTAATTTATCACAAGATTTAGGGATTGATTTAGGTACAGCAAACACATTAGTATTCATCAAAGGTAAAGGCATTGTTGTGCGTGAGCCTTCCGTTGTAGCAATAAATAAGACAACAGGTGATATTGAAGCAGTTGGTAGTGATGCCAAGAATATGATTGGTCGTACTCCCGGTAATATTCAAGTTATTAGACCGATGAAAGACGGTGTTATTGCAGATTATGATACTACTGCAGCGATGATGAAATATTATATTAAATTAGCACAGAAAAACAGATCTAGCTTTGCCAAAAAGCCTAATGTAATGGTATGTGTACCATCAGGAATAACAATGGTAGAAGAACGAGCTGTAATTGATGCAACGAAACATGCAGGTGCAAAGGATGCATTTCCAATTGCAGAGCCATTCGCTGCAGCCATTGGTGCAGGTTTACCTGTATGGGAACCTACTGGTAGTATGATTGTAGATATTGGTGGAGGAACAACTGAAGTAGCGGTTATTTCTCTTGGTGGTATCGTTACAAGTAGATCGATTCGTACTGCTGGTGATGACATGGATGAAGCAATCATTCAGTATGTCAAAAAAACGTATAACCTGATGATTGGTGAGCGTACAGCAGAATCATTAAAGATGGATATAGGATCTGCTAAAGCCTTATCTGAGAAGGAACTAATGGATATTCGCGGACGTGACTTATTGACAGGATTACCAAAAACAATTAGTGTAAGTGCTTCTGAAATTGCATCCGCATTAAAGGATACAGTAGATTCCATTGTAGAAGCGGTGAAGAATACTTTAGAAAGTACGCCGCCAGAGCTTGCAGCTGATATTATGGACAGAGGTATTGTGTTATCCGGAGGGGGAGCACTTTTAAAAGATCTAGATGAAGTAATTAGTGATGAAACGAAAATGCCGGTATTTGTTGCAGATGAACCGTTAGATAGTGTCGCAATCGGTACAGGGAAATCCTTGGAATATATCGAACATTTTCGATCACATCCAAATATAGGGGTGCAGCGCTTATCAGATTAAGAAGGTGTTATGATGTTTTATAAAAAGAGAAGACTGTTTATTTTAATGATTTCGTTAATTATCATTGTTGGTTTGATCGGTTTTTCCTTACGAGAAAGAACGGAGCTGACCATCATGGAAGACTTTATCCATGACAGTGTTGGTTGGGCGCAGGAAGTGATTAATAAGCCGATTTCTTTCACAACCGGAGTTGCAAATAATATTAAAGAAATCCGTAATGTCTATCGTGAAAACCAACAATTAAAATCAAGTTTAGACGAGATAAGACAGTTAGAATATGAAAATCAAGAGCTGACAAAAGAAATAGATGAATTAAAAGAAGTTATGGATAAATCAGAGTCAGACTTTCTGCAAAATTTTGAAGCAATTCAGGCATCCGTAGTTGCAAGGAGCAAGGATCAATGGTTTAAGCAAATCACGATTAATAAAGGAACACAGGATGGTGTTCAGCCAAATATGTCGGTGATAACAGGAAAAGGGATGATTGGAAAAGTACAAACGAGCTCCCCTTTTACATCAACTGTATTATTGCTTAACGGATTTGACCGAACCAATCGAATTTCAGTAAATGTATTTGAAGAAGAAAAAGAAACAGATAATTCTGGGTTCATTGTCGGCTATGATGAAGAATCAGAATTACTACTGTTAGAAATGAATGATAATGACGGGAATTTAGAAGAAGGTCAATATGTATTTTCTTCAGGACTTGGTGGAGTCTTTCCAAAAGGCCTTGAAATTGGTGAAGTTGTTGATGTAGAAGCTGATCGTTATGAATTAACAAGTATAGCCCATGTAAAACCTTCAGCTGATTTGGAGGATTTAAATCATGTTATTGTCATCGATCGTTCGATGACAACAGTAGATGAAATAGAAGAAGTAGAAGAGCAAACAGAGGAGGATGAATCATGAAACGGATGATCCCTTTTCTTATTGCTCTCATCTCCTTTTTATTGGTGATACTGGAAGGTTCGTTGGCTCAAATTTCTCTGCCATTTCTGAAAGATGAATGGATAAATGTATCACATTTTCTTTTTATATTCCTGTTATATGTCACGATCTTTTTTGAAAAAGAATCTACATATTATGCTATTGCACTTTCGATTATATTTAGCTTAATTAACGATATTGTGTATACGGATGTGATTGGTGTCTATGTATTTGCTTATACAGCAGTATTATACGCAGCAAGAGTATTAATGAAGATTTTGCAGTCGAATTTTGTGATTGCGTTATTGATGACCACAGTAGGAGTTGTGGTTACAGACATTTTGATCTTTTTCCTTTATAATATTATTCAAGTACATGTACAAAGTTGGAGTATGTACTGGCAAAACAGGTTGATTCCGACAAGTATATGGAATATACTATTTGGCTTGCTAATTTATCTAATCTTTGCAAAAAAATTAACAAAATGGTCATATATTAAGTTTGAGCGAGCAGATTGATAACGGTTAGTGAATGTTTTAAGGGGTTGAATTGAAGTGGCATCAAATAAATGGATTACAATAAAGGGAACAAGAGATGGTCTAACCCTTTTTATGAATGATCAATGTGCATGGAATGAGCTGCTCGAGGAATTGGAAGAAATACTTTCTACAAAACATATGGCGGCGGATGAGCCGTTGATCACCGTGAAAATTGAATTAGGAAACCGTTATGTGACGAATCAGCAAGAACAAACGTTACGAGAATTTATTCGCAAGCATAATAAGTTAGTTGTAGACAAAATAGCTTCAAATGTTATTTTGAAAGAAGAAGCGTTACAATGGAAAGAAGAAACAGATGTCAATTTACATAATAAGATTATTCGTTCTGGACAAGTATTAGAGATTAATGGTGACTTATTATTAGTTGGGGATGTGAACCCTGGCGGTAAAATAATAGCAACTGGGAATATTTTTGTAATGGGTAATTTAAGAGGAATTGCACATGCTGGCGCAGACGGTAATAGAGATGCTGTTATAGCTGCTGCACATATGGCACCTAGTCAATTACGGATAGCGGAAGTAATTAGCAGGTCACCTGATGCTGACTCGGAAGGTGTCCCTATGGAATGTGGCTTTATTGATTCAAAGGGTGAACAAATTGTAATGGACCGTATCAGTACTATTGCAAGATCGCGTCCAGACTTAAATGCTTTTGAAAGGAGAGTTATGAATGGGTGAAGCTATCGTTATTACTTCTGGTAAAGGTGGTGTCGGTAAAACGACAACTACGGCAAATCTAGGAACTTCATTAGCATTGCTAGATAAAAAAGTATGTTTAATAGATACAGATATCGGACTGCGAAATTTAGATGTTATTATGGGGCTTGAAAATCGTATCATTTATGATATTGTGGATGTTCTGGAAAAAAGATGTAAAATTTCTCAGGCGTTAATCAAAGACAAGCGCTTTGACTGTCTATATCTATTACCTGCTGCACAAACAAGTGATAAATCGGCACTAACTCCTGAAGGTATGGTGCAAATCATTGAAGAATTGAAGCCGGATTATGATTACATACTAATTGATTGCCCGGCAGGTATTGAGCAAGGTTATCGTAATGCGGTGGCTGGCGCTGATAAATCGATTGTCGTGACAACTCCTGAGAAATCAAGTGTAAGGGATGCTGATCGCATAATTGGTTTATTAGAACAAGAGGATATGGAACCTCCTCATTTAATCATTAATCGTATCCGCAACCATATGATCAAAAATGGCGATATGCTAGACGTCGATGAGATAATCCAAGTATTGTCAATAGATTTATTAGGCATAGTTGCAGATGATGACGATGTGATTAAAGCATCTAATCATGGCGAACCTGTTGCTTTTCAACCTAATACACGAGCTTCTATCGCCTACCGTAATATTGCAAGAAGAATCTTAGGCGAATCAGTTCCACTACTCTCGTTAGAGGAAAAAGTATCATTCTTAGACAAAGTAAAAAAAGCATTCGGAATAAAAAAATAACCTAGACTAAAGAGTTTACCTGATAGCAGGTAAACTCTTTTTTAACATCATTTTCCGGTCAGTTCCATAACATATTATACATAAACTGCGAAGTAACGTGTACATAGGTATGCTTTCTTCCACTCTTTTCTTGATGAGTGCATAACCATCGCTGCGGAAAAATACTCCCTTTCCGGGGGCACGGCCTCAGCTAACTTTGCAAAGAAAATCACTTTGCAAAGTGGATCTTCGGCTCGCGCTGTTCCCCCAGGAGTGTCGCATTTTTCCGCAGCTTTGAATAGTGTTCTGGAAAAAAGAGAGGAAAGCCAGCGTATATATTCCCAGTAATTCTTTCCAATCCTAATTCAGAACACCAAATATAGCGCTGTATTCTGCCAGAGCGTATGTTAGCACTCATTATTAATCAGAATGGAAGAAAGCCTCACTCCACAAATTCTTACTAGTTCGCAGTATGTATCAACTTTTCTTGTTTACCATTTTTACTAAAGTGATTTTTGATGAAGCTTTTAAAAGTTTTTTTGTTCCTTTTTCATATTATGATGGTTGTCCACATATATTGTACAAACGTTGGAAAAAAGGAATGGATGCTGATGAAAAAAGATAATCTATCACAAATACGCCAAAATATTACGAGAAGAAAACAGTCTAGAAAAAAAATCACCTCAACAAGTTTATCAGATTTCAAGCGGAATAGTTATGTAAATCAAGCCTACATGGAAGATGAGGAACGACATGGGTATTCTCCGAGTTTCGGTGGGTATCACAACAATAGTGACCAAGCTCACTTAAAATCATTTCTCATTAAAAGTATTGTTGCAGCCATTATTTTTTTTATTACGGTGTTTTCAACGGCTTCCAATCAACAATGGCTTGAACAACCAAGGAACTGGGTCAATTATGCGATGACAGAAGAATTTCCTTTTGCAAGTGTGAATGCATGGTACCAAGCTCGATTTGGTGCACCATTTGCTATTGAAGCAGATCTTGATAAAGCGGAAACCGCTGAACCTACTGCATTGCCGGTTTCTGGTCAGGTAAACCAGACATTTCAAGAAAATGGTGAAGGTATTTTGATTTCATCTGATGAAGAAACAGAAGTGATTGCTGTAGATGAAGGTACTGTTTTATTCGCTGGTAATGATCGTGAAACAGGAAAAACAGTGATTGTTCAGCATGCGGATCGCAGCAAATCCATTTATGGAAACTTAACCAACATTGATGTTCATTCCTATCAATCGATTAGAGCTAATGAGAAAATAGGTAGCTATGAACCTTCTGAGACTAACACAGCAATGTACTTTGCGATTGAAAAAAATCGAGAATTTTTAGATCCGATTCGGGTGATGCAAGTTGATGAACAACCATAGGCTGCCTCCTGTTCATATTCACCCTATTTTATTTTTTTTCTTACTTATTGCTATTCTTACTGGTATGTTAGTGGAATTTTTTGTTATCTTTTTGATTGTTTCTATTCATGAATTAGGACATTATATATGCGCTCGCGTTTTCAAGTGGCGAATCCGGCGCATTTTTTTGTGGATTTTTGGTGGAGTGATGGAAACGGATGAGTATGGAACAAGACCGATACGTGAAGAATTTCTAGTGACGATTGCCGGACCATTACAACATATTTGGATTTATATCATTATCTATATGCTCGATGCTGGCTCCTTGCTGCCAGAATCCACTTTAAACCTGGCATATCAATATAATACATTCATATTGATTGGAAATTTGTTACCGATATGGCCGCTTGATGGCGGGAAACTCGTCCAGCTTAGTTTAGATTCTTTTTTTTCCTTTCAAGTTTCTCATAAATGGATGATTATAATATCCGTTGTGACGATAGTTTTTGTAAGTATCTATGTATATAGTCAAGCATGGATTTCTTTAAGTTTTGTTTTACTTATGATTTTTTTAATTTGGGAAAATCGGTTAGAATGGAAGCGAAGGTATTTTAAGTGGTGGCGTTTTTTATGGAGTAGGTATAGTGAGACCACTAAATTTCGAAAACACAGAGATATAGAAGTGCCTGCATCGATCAGTTTATTGGATTTGTTTCGTTTGTTTAAAAGAGATACCTTACACCGTATCAAAGTATATGATCAACATGGAAAGATTTATTGGTTATCGGAACGAGATTGTTTGCAAAGTTATTTCGATCAGAAAAATATTCACTTGGTGGTGAGCCAGTTGCTTACAGGATAGAAAGAGGTTTAATATGAAGAAATTACACTTTTACACAGGTAGTTCGGAAAAAATAGGCATGCTTTTTGAAGGAAAGCAATGTATCGATATTTTTATTGACCGCCAGTCAACAAATGCTCGCCTAGGTTCAATCTATAACGGGAAAGTGCGAAACGTTGACGAAAGTATTGATGCAGCATTTATTGATATTGGTGAGAAGAAGGTAGGTTTTCTGCCTAAAAGCGAAGTGCCTTTTTTGGGTGTAAATGACAAACTCTCCTCCTATTTAACAGATGGAGCAAGTATTATTGTGCAGGTTATCAAAGAAGCTTATCAAGATAAAGGACCAAGGCTTACGGCTAATATAACACTCACGGGACAACGAATTATTTATTTACCACATGGAAATTATGTTGCTAGTTCCAAAAAATTATCGCAAACAGCAACAGAAAAATGGAAAACTTATCTAACTGAACAACTTTCTATTAATGAAGGAGTTATATTACGAACAGACATAGCGAATGCTGAAACAGAGCAAGTATTAACTGAATTAAATAATAGCAGACATCTCTGGCGAAAGTTGGATAGTGATGCATCACAAAATAAAGCACCTTACTTCCTTTTTCGATATCCAATGATTCCAAATCAAATGATAAGTCAATATCAAAATGAATCCTTTCAGGATATTACCTTTGATGAGCCTCGTACTCTACAAAAAATGAAGTCAGCTTTTCCTAACCTAGCGGATAAAATGCGGATTAGGAAAGAGGCCAATCAAATTGCTGGTCAAGATGTGAGCAGATGGTTAACAGAAGCGATTCAGCCAGTTGTTCATAAACAGGATGGTATTACCTTAACAGTGGAACAAACAGAGGCATTGACAGTGATTGATATAGATAGCAGTAAATTCACAAGTCGGCATAACAAACAGGATACCATCTATCGCATTAATCAACGTTCTGTAAGATATTGTATCGAAGAAATTCGCAAACGTAATATATCAGGAATTATTCTAATTGATTTTCTGAAAATGGGGAAAAAAGAAGAGGCTATCATTGTACAGCAGGTGAAACAAGCTTTACGAGAAGATCCGATACGTGCAGAGGTGCTCGGATTTACAAAACTGGGTTTGTTGGAAATAACGAGAAAAAGAGAAAGAACTGGGCTCTTGGAACTGATGACTGATAGGGAAATAAATAAGAAGCCTGTATTATCAGTGGAAACGACCGGTTATCAGCTGGAACGCGAATTGTTAGAGTGGAATCGAAATACGGAATGCTTATTACTTGTTATTCATCCAGACCTGTATATCTTTTGGAAAGAAATGTTGGCTGCTGAAGTCTCTTCTAATATTCAAATGGAAGTTTATTATTATACGGATGAAAGTATTCCTGATTTTCAGATAATCCGTTCGGGCAGTAAGGAGCTAATTAATCTGCACATAGCTGACAATCCGGAAATAGTCATTGACAAGTTGCTTTAATATATGGTAAGATCGTTTTGTTGTTTATGTAGCACCTGTTGCTACAACCGCGCAGAACAGGTCTTTAAAGCTTTGTGAGGCTACCTGTATGGCGAGTCTGAGTCTATGAGGAGGTGCAAGAGAATGTACGCTATTATTGAAACTGGTGGAAAACAAGTAAAAGTAGAAGAAGGTCAAGCAATTTTTGTTGAGAAGCTAGCTGCTGAAGCTGGCGAATCAGTAACATTTGACAAAGTACTTGCAGTAGGTGGAGACGAAGCAAAATTTGGTACTCCATACGTGGACGGAGCTTCTGTAACTGCGAAAGTAGAAAAACAAGGCCGTCAAAAGAAAATCACTGTATTTAAGTACAAGCCAAAGAAAAACTATTCGCGTAAACAAGGTCATCGTCAGCCATACACAAAAGTTATCATTGAGAAAATCAATGCATAAGGTTTAGCTTGTATGATTAACGTGACAATTGAGCGTGAAGAAACGTATATAAAATCATTTACGCTGACAGGGCACGCTGGAAGTGGTCCAGAGGGGCATGATTTAGTTTGTGCCGCTGTTTCTGCGATCTCTTTTGGTTCTGTTAACGCAGTGTTTAAGCTATGTGAGATTGATTTGGATATAGATCAAGCTGGTGATGAAGGCGGATATTTGAAGGTCACCATTCCTAATTTATTGGATGAGCAACTTTTAGAAAAAGTATCATTACTTTTTGAAGGTATGGTGGTTTCCTTACAAACTGTTGAGCGGGAATATGGTCAATATATATCTATCTTGGAAAATTAAGGAGGTGCAACAACATGCTACGTCTAGATTTACAGTTTTTCGCAACGAAAAAAGGTGTAGGTAGTACGAAAAACGGTCGTGATTCTGAGTCTAAACGTTTAGGTGCTAAACGAGCAGACGGTCAATTCGTTTCAGGTGGTTCAATCCTTTATCGTCAACGCGGTACAAAAGTTTACCCAGGTGTAAACGTAGGCCGTGGTGGAGATGACACACTATATGCTAAAGCAGACGGTGTGGTTAAATTCGAACGCCAAGGACGCGATCGTAAAAAAGTCAGTGTATATCCTGCATAAGGAAATAAAAAAAGGCTCTAATCTTTCAAGGTTAGAGCCTTTTATTTTGAACTTACAAATAGAAAAAATTCACAAGATACATAAACTACGCAGTAACATAGACATAGATTTAGCTTCTTCCATTCTTTTGTTGATGAGTGCGTGACCGTCGCTGTGGAAAAATACTCCCTTTCCGGGGCCACGGCCTCAGCTAACTTTGCAAAATGATCTTTGCTTTCCGAGGAAGCTGAAGCCGTGCCCATGGAAAGCGCGGTACTCTGCCGGAGCGAATGCTAGCACTCACCTTAAATCAGAATGGGAGAAGCTACACAAGTCAATTTTCATAACTCGCAGTTTGTATCTACTTCGACAAGGATATACCATTATATAGATGAATTTTCTGTATTTCTATGCTATAATTTGCTTATTGTGTGAGGGGTGAACACGTTGAAAGAACAAGACGTAGTCGAAATGTTACGCCATTATCGTCATGATTGGCTTAATGATCTGCAACTAATTTTGGGTTATGCTCAAATGGGGAAATTAGATAAAATACAAAGTAAAATAACCGAAGTGATGGAAAGATCAAACCAGGAACGCGGTCTGGATCGGTTAAATATACCAAAAACAATGGTATGGCTGTATCAATTGAATTGGCGCTCGGAAGCGTTTCAGCTGCATTTTCAATCCTTTGTTGACGAGCTACCAGCCATCATTGATGACGAAGCATTACTTACTAAAATACAAAAAATATTTCAAATATTACCTTCTTATCAGCAAGAATATGAAGAATATATCGGTACGCTTATTTTCAAAAAAGTGGACCATACTATACATATTCACTTAACATTTGATCAGAATTGGACCGATATTGATGCATTAAAACAAGAGTTAGAATCTTTATCATTTATTGAAAAAGTGACAACAGAAAAGATGTTAAGGATAGAGTGGCAAGAATAACGAAAGAAGGTGAGACAGTATGTTTGTCGATCAGGTCAAAGTATATGTAAAGGCAGGCGACGGGGGCAACGGTATTGTTGCTTTCAGGCGTGAAATATATGTTCCGATGGGCGGTCCTGCTGGTGGCGACGGTGGAGATGGCGGAGATGTTATTTTTGAAGTTGATGAAGGCTTAAACACACTAATGGACTTTCGCTACCAAAAACATTTTAAAGCGAAGCGTGGCGAGAACGGAATGGGGAAAGGCATGCATGGAAAAAATGCAGACCCATTAGTATTGTCTGTACCGCCGGGTACCACTGTGAGGGACGTTAATACAGGAGAAGTGCTCGCTGATTTGATTGAACACAAACAACAAGCAGTCATTGCAAAAGGTGGCCGAGGTGGTCGGGGAAATATTCGATTTGCATCTGCTAGAAATCCAGCCCCGGAAATCGCAGAAAATGGTGAGCCAGGTATAGAGCGCGATATTCAGATTGAATTAAAATTGATAGCTGATGTTGGTTTAGTAGGATTTCCAAGTGTTGGGAAGTCAACTTTGTTATCAACCGTTAGTGCGGCAAGACCGAAAATAGCGGACTACCATTTTACGACATTACAACCTAACTTAGGAGTTGTCGATACGGCCGATCAACGTAGTTTTGTTTTAGCAGACCTACCTGGATTGATAGAAGGGGCACACGAGGGTGTTGGGCTTGGACACCAATTTTTACGACATGTGGAACGTACACGTGTGATTTTACATGTGATAGATATGGCAGCAACAGAAGGGCGAGATCCTTACGAAGATTTTATTACGATTAATAAAGAACTGAAACAATATGATCCGACACTATTAGAGCGTCCAATGATCATTGCTGCTAATAAGATGGATCTACCAGAGGCAGAGGAACAGCTTGCCTTTTTTAAAGAACAGTTAGACGAGGATTGTCCAATCTTCCCGATCTCTACGGTTACTAAGGAAGGAATCCGTGATCTATTATTTGCTGTAGCGAACAAACTAGATGAAATTCCAAAAAATTATAAACCAGTTGAAGAACAAGAGGATCGCGTTGTTTACCGTTTTGAAAAAGAAGAAAGAGCTTTCTCGATAACTCGTGACCCTGATGGTGCGTATGTACTATATGGCGAAAAAATTGAGAAGCTATTCAAGATGACTGATTTCAGTCGTGATGAATCTGTTCAACGTTTCTCCAGACAATTGCGCGGAATGGGTGTAGATAATGCGCTAAGGGACCGCGGAGCAAAAGACGGTGATACAGTTCGTCTGCTTGATTATGAATTCGAGTTTATGGAATAATAGATAGTATGCTTAGTAGCAAGACCATCCGTTGGTATAAAAAAGGGGAATGTGGATGTCTGCGAAAAATGAAAAGTTCTATTTGGTAAGTGAAGATTTCTTACCAGAAGGAATGAAAAAAACATTGGAAGCAAAAAAATTATTGGAAAGTCACAAAGTGGATTCGGTTCATAAAGCTACACGCCAAGTCGGATTGTCGCGTAGTGTTTTTTATAAATATCGGGACGCTGTCTTTCCTTTTCAACATATGGTGAAAGAGCAGATGATTACGTTGTTTTTCCATTTGCAAGATCAAACAGGGGTGCTTTCTCACCTCTTGTCTGTTGTGGCACAGGCGGGATGCAATATATTAACGATTCACCAAACAATACCAATTCAAGGGAAAGCAAATGTCACGTTATCCTTAAATACAAATGGAATGACAGTTGAGATCGATCAGCTTTTAAATGATCTTAAACAGATTGATTTTGTCAATCAGGTAGAAATATTAAGTTCAGGTGTTTCATAACATAGGGGGAGCAAGCTATATGAAGGAAACTATCGGGTATTTAGGTCCAAAAGGAACTTTCACTAAAATCGCAGTAGACTCCATGTTTAATGGAGAAGTAAAAAAAGGATATAGTACCATTCCGGAATGTATCGACGCTGTAGTGACCAATGAAGTAAGCTATGCTGTTTTACCATTGGAGAATGCAATAGAGGGTACGGTTAATATAACTTTGGACTACTTAATCCAAGCGCCGGATGTGAAAATTGTAAGTGAAGTAATTGTTCCGATTCGTCAGCATTTAATGGTTCACCCAGATAATGTTAATAAATGGACAGAAATCGATGCTATTTATTCTCACTCTCATGCGATTGCGCAATGTCACAGCTTTTTACGTAAGGAATTAGTGAAGGTACCGGCACAGTCGATGACCTCAACAGGAGCAGCTGCTGAATTTGTCAGTGAGCACCCTGAACAGAATATAGCTGCAATTGCCAATCATCTCGCAGCGAAAGAATATGGCTTATCGATTGTGAAAAAAGACATCCATGACTTTGATAATAATCATACAAGATTCGTTGTCTTGCATAAAGATCAAACAGAATTAACTTCCAATAAAATGGAGGAAATAGGATTCAAAACATCAGTAACCGTCACCTTGCCATCAGATCAGCCTGGTGCATTACATCAAGTATTATCTGCCTTTGCATGGCGTAACTTGAACTTATCCAAAATTGAATCACGACCAATGAAAACAGGCCTTGGTAATTATTATTTCTTAATAGACATTGAACAAAAAATGGATGATGTTCTGATTCCTAATGCTATAACAGAAATGGAATCGTTAGGCTGTAAAGTTTCAGTATTAGGCAGTTATCCTTACTATTTACACAGCGGAAACGGTGTAACGCTTGCGGTATAATCGCAAGCGTTTTTTTATGGAAAGCAAGTATAAAATCAGCGCAATGATAGTTAGTTATTTTGGCATATTTTATGTATATTTGCAACGCTCCGCACTAATTACTTCGCTTTCACCCAAAGGGTATAAGTCAACATCTGCTAAAAGCTTGCTTTCGCAGTGTATCCTATACCGCGGGCACGGCCTCAACTAACTTTGCAAAGTGGATTTTCGGCTCGCGCTATTCCCGCAGGAGTCTCCGAAATTAGTCTCCGCTATGAGAAGGTGCAACAATCCTTGTCAGAAGAAATAGGTTGACTTTTTACAATGGACAAAGAGGATTATTGCTATTTTCATCTGCATGTGCTGTATCAAATACAACTGCTATTCTACAATAAATCCTTTCTCCTTTAACGCCTCATATGCTTGATCCAACTTCCGCTCTTCATTTGCAACTATCGTATGATTATGAATCCCATCCGTCAACTCCAGTAAATATGGTGCGTTTTTTTCTTCGATTTTCTGAACAAATTGATCAACATCAACACGACTGTTTATCATTAAAGAGGCTTTTAAATCACCGTAAATAGGATGTTCGATAATGACATCTTCTACAGTCGCACCATAGTCTACGACCGTATATAATTCTTCCCTAGTATCCTTCCCTTCATGTTTACACGCAATAACACGACGGAAATCTACCTTTTCGCTTTCAGCCTTCATATATAAATAACCATTACTTGTAGCAATAATCGGATAATTATGAGCTTTTAATAGGGACATATCTTGCACGATCGCTTGCCTGCTTACATTGGCCTTCTCCGCCAGTTCTGCACCTGTGAGCGGTGTTTTGCTATTTTGTAACCAGGTCAGCAGACTTTCGCGTCTTGCTTTACCCGTTAACTTCTTCGTCATAACCTTGTCTCTCCTCCTTGATTCGATTAAATATTCGCTTTGATGCTTCCATGATTTTATAAATGTCTTTTTCCGTTGTCTGATGGCTAAAAGAAAAACGTACAAATCGATTTCCTTCATCATAATCAGTAATAAAAGGTTGAATTGACATAGGAACTTCTGATGCGCCAATACTACATGCACTACTAGTCGAAATGGCAATACCTTGTCGATTATATTCTAGCATGACGTAATCACCCTGTACAAAGTCACTGATACAACCAACAATACTTGGACATTGTTTAACAGATACAATTGGTTGTAATGGAATTCCTTCGGTTTTCAATTTCTGAATAAAAAGATCTCGTATGTATTCGACGTGATCTTGATTTTGATCGAGGTTGTTTATTGTTTCTGAAGCTGCTGCGGCAAATCCAGCTATTCCAGGCACATTAACGGTTCCAGGTCTTAAGCCGTGTTCATGATTAGTTGAAACAGGGTGAGCTTTTAATGAGAGCTTATTAGAGAAATATATTGCTCCAACTCCTTTAGGACCGAATATTTTATGACTTGAAATCGTCAAACAATCAACAAGCGGTATCAACTGCTTTATATCTATTTTACCAAATGATTGAATCATATCGCTATGAAAAGGGATATTATGTTTTTGTAACCGCTGACCAATTTCTTTTATTGGCTGGATAATACCAGTTTCGCCATTAACATGTTGGATAGATACAAGACATGTATTAGGCTGGAGGGCTTTTTCTAGATCGGATAGCCGAATTTGTCCGTTGTGATCTACTGATAGAAAAGTGACATCTACATTTGGTTGATGTGCCAACTCGTTCATGTAGTAATATAATGAACTATGCTCGACTTTTGTTGTAATGATATGCTTTTTTTCCTTTAGATGACTAGTTCTTAGTAAGGTATCGACAGCCAACAGATTACTTTCCGTTCCCCCACTGGTGAATACAATTTCTCGTGCTTCTGTATCTAAAAGCTTTGCTATCATGGTTCTTGAATTTTCTAATATATCCTTTGCTTTCCCACCTATATCATGTAAGCTGCTAGCATTTCCGAAATAACCTTTTGCCACTTCTTGATATACATCCAATGCTAGATTTGACATGGGGGATGTAGCAGCATAATCACAATAGATCATCCAATCGTCCTTTCTTTACAAGTTTAGACTTAAACAATAGTTGGTAGATTTGTATGCTAATCACCGTCGTAACACTCCCACTTAAAGAATTGAGCATTCTAATGAAGTAAAACAGGAATAACTGACGCTAACATCTTGATAAAATATACTCACTGATGGGAGTCTCGCTTTATAATGGCTGATAGCTCAAAAAATACTTGTCATATCATTCATTATATGTAAAGATATCTGTAAAGACAACTGTAAAGTGTGGTGTTTTGTTTTGAAACGACAAAAAATTATTATTGTCGGCTCCGGCCTTGCTGCATATGTACTTGCAAGTAAATTATGGCAGCATAACGATGTGACAATACTGACGAAAAATACAACACAGCATAGTAACTCTATACGTGCCCAGGGAGGAATAGCTGCTGCCATTGCTGCTAAGGATCAATGGCAATTACATGTAGAAGACACATTAAAAGCTGGTGTATTCCATAATCATCAAAAAGCTGTGGAAACATTAGTGAAAGAGGGAAAACAGGTAGTGACAAATCTGCTTCAACAAGGGTTTCTAGCAGATCGTGATCATCATGGTGAACTTTTATTAGGACGTGAAGGTGCCCATAGTGAGCGAAGAATCATTCATGCAGGAGGGGATCAAACCGGTAAGTATCTCATTTACTTTTATCAGCAATTATTGCAAGGAAAAATAGCGATTATAGAAGGGCAACTTGCTGTTGAATGTGTTATGGAAGGTGGCGAGTGTAAAGGGATTATGACGATGGGTCATGATAATCAATTGCATACTTATACTGCGGATCATATCGTATTGGCAACCGGAGGCTTTGGTGCGCTTTATGATACAACATCCAATGATCCAAGTGCTACCGGTGACGGAATAGCGATTGCTTATCGTGCTGGAGCCAAAGTCTCAGATCTTGAATTTGTCCAATTTCATCCGACAATGCTAGCAACACAAGCTCCATACAATGATTTGATTTCAGAAGCAGTTCGAGGAGAAGGAGCCATTTTGGTGGATCAGAATGATCGAGAAATTATGAAAGGTGCTCATCCATTGGAAAATTTGGCACCTAGAGATATTGTAGCCCGTGTTATGATGACGGAATTGACGAAAGGACATCAGCTTTATTTGGATATTCATCAAATTAAAAACTTTCAAACTAAATTTCCTTTTATTAAATCAGTATGTGAAAAGAATAACATAGACTGGCAGCAAGGACTAATACCGGTCAAACCAGGTGCCCATTTTACGATGGGAGGGGTAGAAACCGACTTACGAGGAAGAACGAATATCCCACGGTTGTATGCAATTGGAGAAGTAGCATGCACACATGTCCATGGTGCTAATCGTTTAGCAAGTAATTCATTGCTAGAGGGTATGGTGTTTGCAACGAGATTAGCAGATTATTTAACGACGCAATCAAGTGTGTCTTTCAGTAATATACCGGTGAACCAACGATTACATCACACATTCCATCATCCGGATTTAGATAGATTACGTAAACAAATGACCAATCATGTTGGCATTAACCGAAGTGAATCGGGTTTAAAACAAATGACCGAATGGCTAGAGAAATTTACACTTATCCAAGAAAATCATTTAACTAGCTATGTTTTATCACGAGGTCAGATTCAAATGCAGCATCATTTACTAGTTGCCCAGCTTGTTACAAAGGCAGCCAGAAAACGATTGGAAAGCAGAGGTGCTCATTACCGAGTTGATTATCCATTTAAAAGTGAACAATGGAGGAATAAAAGTATTACCTTTCAATTAACCAAACAAGGAGTAACGGTATGAATCGATTATATGTAAAACAACAGCTCAACCAATTTTTTCAAGAGGATATCGGGAGTGGAGATATCACAAGTGATCGTATTTTCGATCAATCATCTCCAACAGGAACAGGTGAATTTATTGCAAAACAGGATGGTATCTTTGCAGGTGAAGTGATATTAGATGAGGCTTATCATCTTTTTGACGAAACTATCAAACTGGATCTATTTAAAAAAGATGGTCAACAAGTAAAGAAAGGAGATGTAATTGCACAAGTATCTGGTCCATATCCATTATTGTTAACCTCAGAAAGGGTAATTTTAAACCTTTTGCAACGACTGAGTGGTATTGCGACTGTTACTTCTCAAGCAATTCGTCATTTAGCTAATGATCAGGTAAAAATTGCTGATACTAGAAAAACAACACCAGGATTACGTATGTTAGAAAAATATGCAGTTCGTTGTGGTGGTGGAGTCAATCATCGTTTCGGATTAGATGATGCGGTGATGTTAAAGGACAATCACATTGCAGCAGTGGGTTCGATTACTAAGGCTGTAGACAAAATAAAAGCCTCGACAGGACACATGATGAAGATCGAAGTAGAAATAGAAAACAAGGAGCAGCTGGAAGAAGCTATTGGAGCAGGAGTTGATGTGATCATGTTCGATAATATGTCGCCAGAACAAATAAGAGAGCTGATTGAACTAGTGCCAAATCATATTATCACAGAAGCCTCAGGTAATATCACTGTCGATAATATCCATCTATATAAGGATACGAGCGTGGATATGATTTCGCTTGGGTTTATTACCCACTCAGCACAAGCTTTAGATATCAGCTTTAACATAACGGGGGGACTAAAATGAATCTAGCAACACTTTTTACCACACATCAACAGTTACCAGAAAAGTATCAACAGTTGAGTAATAACGAAATGATAGAAAGAATCAAAATGATAAAAAAAGATATGGGAGAAGATTTATTTATTCCAGGACATCATTATCAAAAGGACGAAGTGATCCAATTTGCTGATGAAAGTGGAGATTCTTTGCAACTAGCTCAAGTTTCCGCACAACAAAAGGCAAAATATATTGTTTTCTGTGGTGTTCATTTTATGGCAGAAACAGCTGATATTTTAACAAATGCTGATCAAAAGGTAATTCTACCTGATATGCGTGCCGGATGTTCGATGGCGGATATGGCAGATGATAAGCAGACAGAGGAAGCCTGGAGAGAATTAACTGACTTGTTTGGAGATACTATTTTGCCCTTAACCTATGTCAATTCCACTGCGGCCATTAAAGCATTTGTAGGTCAACATGGCGGTGCTACGGTTACCTCATCTAACGCGAAACAAATGGTTCAATGGGCATTTGAGCAAAAACAGCGGCTGTTATTCTTGCCTGATCAGCATTTAGGCAGGAATACCGCAGTAGAGTTAGGCGTTCCGTTAGATCAAATGGCAGTATGGGATCCGATCGGAAGAAAATTGGAATTTGAAGGTGGTTCTGTAGAGCATATCCGTGTTATTTTATGGAAAGGTCATTGTTCTGTACATGAAAATTTTACTACGAAGAATATCGATCAAGTTCGTAAAAAACATCCTAATATGACGATTATCGTTCATCCGGAATGTAAGTATGAAGTTGTGCAACAAGCAGATCTTGCTGGTTCGACGAAATATATCATTGAAACAATCAAGCAAGCACCTGCTGGAAGTGAGTGGGCAATCGGTACAGAAATGAACTTAGTTAATCGTTTGATAAACAGCCATCAAGATAAAAAAATCATTTCCTTAAACCCATTTATGTGTCCTTGCTTAACGATGAATCGTATTGATTTGCCTCATTTAACCTGGGCATTAGAAGAAGTAAGGGAAGGAAATTATACGAATCGAATCCGTGTTCCAAATCAAATAGCTCAAAATGCAAAACTAGCTCTAAATCGTATGTTGCATGTAAACCTATAATAATAGCATATATGTGCAAACATGTATGGAAGTCGAAGGATATCTATAAAAAAAGATATCCTTCTTTTTTTATTCAACATTTTGGGCATTTTGCATATGTTGTTAAAGAAGATGGATTAGAACGAGACAAATGCCCTTCCATACTTATCATACAGAAAGGAGAAATTGCTTTGAAAATTCATATTGTGCAAAAAGATGAAACACTTTGGAAAATTGCGCAAAAATATGGTGTAAATGTAAATGATGTGATAGCAGCGAACTCACAAATTTCAAATCCTGATATGATTATGCCGGGAATGAAGATAAAGATTCCAACTGCTGCTGACAGTAAACAACAACCAGCACCAACTAATAAGAAACAACAAGTCCAGCCTGGTACAACGGACAAAAAAGACAAACAGGAGGTAAAACCGGAGGCTCCTAATCAAATCTTACCAGCGATTGAAGAAGATGAAGACAAAAAATGGGAACCATTAAAAAAAGAAATGCCTTCCTTACCAATTCATTTTAATAAGCAGCCACCACAACCAGTACAGCCAGCACCATCTCAAGCATCACAAGACTTGAAATGGACACAGCTAACGAATAATTTTGAAACGCATATTCATCCAACGCAAATGCCCGAAGATGACGACCACGTAGCAGGAGTGGAGGATCATATGAAACCAAAACACAAACCGATGGCACCACACCATCATCATCTTCCACAACCAATGCCAATGCACGCACCATGTTATTCAAATGATGGTATACCCTATGGCTATGGACACACTGGACATACAGGGCATATGCCTCAGTATCCGTTCCCAGAAGGTTTTCAGCCACAAGTAATGGGGGAACAATCGCAACCGCAACAAGGATGGTATCAAGCACAAATGCCATCAGATAATCAAGGACAGCAAATGCCATGGGGACCATCACAAATGCCCCAAAATCAAATGATGCCAAATCAACAACAACCAATGCAACAAATGATGCCACAACAAATGCCAATGCAGCAACAACAAAATATGCCAGTACCAATGCCAGGAGAACCAATGATCCCACAACCTGGTGCACCGAATTATCCATTAATGCCAATGCCATATGGAATGCAAGGACAACAACAAATGCCATATCAGCCATATCCTCAACAAGGAATGCCTTACGGACAACCGAATAAAAAGGACTGTGGGTGTGGAGGAAATCGAGAATAATCATAATTGCCAAGGCTGCTGAGAAATTTTTTCTCAACAGCCTTTTTTAAATTTCGCAATAAAGAAGCTCGATTTCGCAATAAAGAAGATTGATTTCACAACAAAAAAACTTGCATAGATAAATCTGTTTTGCCTCGATATTTTCAATTTCTGATAGTTGTGATAAAGTAAGTAATGGAGACTGAGATAGATTATGAGAGGTGAGAAAGCATGGCAGGACATTCTAAGTGGAAAAATATCCAAAGAAGAAAAAATGCACAAGATGCAAAACGTGGTAAAATTTTTATGAAACATGCTAAGGATATCTATATAGCTGCTAAACAAGGTGGCGGAGACCCAGAAATGAATGCAAGCTTACGTCTTGCAGTAGAAAAAGCAAAGTCTGACAATATGCCGAATGAGAACATAGATCGAGCGATTAAAAAAGCAACAGGGGACTTAGACGGAGCTAATTATGAAGAATTAACTTATGAAGGGTATGGTCCTGGTGGAACCGCTGTAATGGTTGAGGTATTAACAGATAATAAAAATCGGACAGCATCTGATATAAGACATGCGTTTAGTAAAAATGGTGGGAATCTTGGTGAGAATGGTTGTGTAGCTTTCATGTTTGATCGTAAAGGTTACCTGGTAATTGATCAAAGTACAACGGATGCAGATGAAGATACTGTAATGTTAGAAGTAATTGAAGCTGGTGCAGAAGAAATGGAAACCGTGGAAGGTGCTTATGAAATCTACACTGATCCAGAAGATTTTCAGGAGGTAAAATCAACGTTAGAAGAAAATGGCTTTACGTTGGAAACAGCGGAAATCACCATGATACCTCAAACACTTTCAGAAGTGGATGACAGTGCCGGTAACAAAATGGTCAAGCTTGTCCAAATGCTCGAAGATATGGAAGATGTTCAAGAAGTATACCATAACATGGATGCAAATGAAGAAATTATGGAACAAATATAATAAACAAAAGGCTGCCCTAGGAGGTAGTCTTTTTGTATGTATAAATAAACCCTCAATCTTAAGTTCAAAAACTAGTCTTAAACAAAGAAGATCCTTTATCATGGTTGAATTGCTGCCAAAAAAAGGTTAAGTATTTCCTTGCATTCTCCAAATCTCAAATTGTATTACCGTCTTACAATCATTTAAACAATCTGTCCTTTTCTTTAATATTGTGGTTATATTTTCTAAAATTGGACACCCTAATAATAAATAAAGCTCAATTGGGGGCATTCATTATGGGCAAATTATGGTTGTTATTAAATGGTATCGTTGTCTTAATAATTGGGGTCATTAGTTTTCAATCATTCTTTGAGCAAGAAGGATCTGAAGAACAACAGGAAGAAGTAATGGTCATGTCACAAGACCCGCTAACAATTGAATTAACTTTAGAGAAACAATATATAGATGGACATATTGAAACAGAGGATGTCCAGGAAACCATCGCTTCTATGGAAGATTTCTGGTCCGAATACCAAGAATGGCAAGTGATGGAACAGCGGGATGGTTTTATTCGTTTTCGAAAAGAAGTGAATGATATTTCGCCATACCTGAAAGCAAATGGATACTTTGGCATTAAAGATGGGCAATTAACAATCTTTGAAGGTGTTCCAATACATGAAGCAGCTGTGCAATCCTTTTATCAAATTGATACTGAAGAATTAGAATCACACTTGTATGAAGAATTAAAAGAAGGTATTAAAATTAACTCAAAGAAAGATTATTTAGAAGTACTAGAAACATTTCGATCCTATCAAGATGTGGAAGCAGTAAATAGTTGAACGATGCTAAATCATCGTTCAACTATTTTACATTTATCACGGTTACGACCCACTAATTCAAGGAAGCGAAGTGCGGAGAACATCCTGATCAGTTTTGCTATTGTTCATCCTCCCACTGATCATTGTCTCATTTTATAGGAAGTGAAAATACCAATCATAGCTAAAAAAGTCATTGCTGCCATTAATTGATACATGGTTTGAGAACCAAAATTGTCTAAGATAGCTCCCCCTGTAGTACCTCCAACCGCACCACCTAATCCAAAACATGTCGACATTAATAATGCTTGGCCCGTACTACGTAAATGGTTGGGGACAAAATTCACGGCAGTTTGTAAAGCAACGAGCCAGAACAAACCAAATGTGAGCCCCTGCGTTATTTGAAAAAACACAATCCATTCAGCAGATTCAATGAAACCATACAATAACCAACGGATCGTAAAAAGCAAAGCAACAATGCCAAGTAAAAATAAATGATGAAATTGCAGGACCTTCTGTGTTAAGAAATAAAAAACAGGAACTTCACTAAATGCAGCCAGCGCCCAGGCAGCTCCGACTAAAAAAGTAGTAGCTCCTAAATCTTCTAAGTGAAGAACAAGCATTGTATCGTTCATTCGGTGTGGAATCATAACCAGAAAGCACAAAAACAAAAATACCATAAATCCTTTATTCGTTAATACTTCCTTGACTCCCTGTAAAGAAACTTTGTCGGTTGCATGGTTATTATCTTTTAAAAATAAGGTTAAAGAGAGTAAAAGTAAAATCAGAATCCAAAATAAAATATAAATGTTATGAATACCAATCATACCCAGAACAGGCCCAGAAACTACTGCAGTAAACGCAAATCCGACAGACCCCCAAAGACGAACTTTACCGTACTGATCACGTTTTTTTGCCCCTAAGCTTTTGATGGCCATACTATCTAGTAACGGACCAGCAGGTGACATCACAAAGTGAAAGGCGACAAAAGAAATAAACACGATATAAAAAGAAGTGCTGAAAAAAATACTGAAGCTAACTGCGATCACGGCAAAATATAAAAATAGCAGTAACCCTTTAATCGTTTTATACTTATCACTAATGTAACCAAAAAAGGTTGTGCTACAATACTTACCATGGGAGCAATCCCTAAAATGGTTCCAATCTCAACAGAAGAAAAGCCTCTAAAACTCAAAAATAATGGTAAAAATGGTAGTATAAGCCCTTTGTGACTGGCGTTAACCAGCGTTAACGCTTTCAAAAATAACATTTGACGTTTGTTTGACATAGTAGTCCATCCTTTTATGATAAAGTCATTCTATTACTTTATCACACATAAACAAACGCTTTCATTTATTTTGCTTCTGCTTACCTTGATAAAAGATCTGAGATAAGCTAAGATTAATACGAACGTATGATTGTGACATTTAAATAGAATTGGATCAAAGAGGAGTTCATGATATGATTGCATATATAAACGGGGAAGTAGCGGAAATAACGGAGCAAGCTGTTATATTAGATACGAACGGTATTGGATATGAAGTGATATGTCCGAATCCTTATCGTTTCCAAGCACAAGTTGGTCAAAGACAAAAGGTGTATACGTATCATTATGTAAGGGAAGATGCCCAAATATTATACGGGTTTCAAAATCAGGAAGAAAAGACTTTGTTTGCACAAATTCTTAATGTTTCCGGTATTGGACCAAAGGGTGCATTAGCTGTTCTTGCCACAACTTCTGTGCAGGACTTTGTTGTTGCGATCGAACAAGAAGATGAAAAGTTTCTAACAGGTTTTCCAGGTGTCGGAAAGAAAACAGCTCGACAGATGATTCTCGATCTAAAAGGAAAACTGCCTTTTGACTATCAAACTGAAAACATGGCGCAACAGCAAAAAGCAGGAACACTGGAAGGTAATCAGGCATTAACAGAGGCAATTGAAGCACTAAAAGCACTAGGTTATTCGGAAAAGGAAATTAATCATATTAAACCGGTATTAACGAAAGAACAGAGTGATACTGCGGATACATATATACGGAAAGGGTTAGCATTATTAATGAAATAAGGGGAAAGGAGCTTCATAATGGAAGAGCGGATCATTTCAGGTGAAATTCAAGAAGAAGATATAACAGAAGAGCTCAGTCTCCGACCGAAGGTATTGAAGCAATATATTGGACAACATAAAGCAAAAGAAAACTTATCGATTTTTATTGAAGCAGCTAAAATGCGGAATGAAGCGTTAGATCACGTCTTATTATACGGTCCGCCTGGGCTTGGTAAAACCACGATGGCGCAAATAATTGCAAATGAAATGGGTGTACAGTTTAAGCAGACGTCAGGACCAGCTATTGAACGATCAGGGGATTTGGCAGCGATTTTATCGTCATTGGAAGTAGGGGACGTCCTTTTTATCGATGAAATTCATCGTTTACCTCGAGCTGTAGAAGAAATTCTATACCCGGCAATGGAAGACTTTTGTTTAGATATTGTGATTGGGCAAGGGCCAAGTGCACGTTCTGTTCAATTAGATCTACCTCCTTTTACTTTAGTAGGAGCAACGACACGTGCTGGGTTGCTGTCAGCACCATTACGTGATCGTTTTGGTGTGTTGTCACGCTTGGAATTTTATGAAGTAGTGGACCTTTGTGCCATCGTCGAACGAACTGCCGATATTTTTCAGGTGGAAATAGATAAAGCAGCGGCATTAGAGGTTGCGAGAAGGTCTCGTGGTACACCACGTATTGCCAATCGATTGTTGAAAAGAGTTCGAGATATTTCGCAAGTTAAAGGAGAAGCTAGTATATCAATAGAGACAACTCAAAAAGCACTTCAAATGTTACAAGTCGATCAAGAAGGACTTGATCATATTGATCATAAGTTGTTGTTAGCGATGATGGATGGTTTCAAAGGTGGACCTGTTGGATTAGATACGATCGCAGCATCCATAGGTGAGGAATCGCAAACAATTGAAGACGTTTATGAGCCATACTTATTACAACAAGGTTTTATCCAACGTACACCAAGAGGAAGATTAGTAACACCAAAAGCATATGCGCATTTTAAGCGGGAGGTGCCTGAAGCTTGACGGATTTTGGCAAAATCTTTATTGTAATAGGGGTTGTCTTTATTATCGTTGGTCTGTTATGGGGAATGATTGGGAAGTTACCAGGAGATATCAGCTTTAAAAAAGGAAACTTTTCTTTCCATTTCCCGATAATGACCTCGATTGTGATCAGTATCATTTTAACAGTGATTTTTGCGATTATCGGACGTTTCAAATAGAAGGAGAAGAAAAATGGAAATAGAAGATTTTGATTTTGACTTACCAGAAGAACTAATTGCTCAGACTCCATTAGAGGATCGCGCAAGTTCGCGCTTGATGGTATTAAACCGAGAGAATCGCTCCATTACCCATCATCATTTTTACGATATATTGGATTATTTAAAAGCTGGTGACTGCTTGGTATTAAATAATACAAAAGTATTACCTGCAAGATTGTACGGTGTAAAGGAAGATACAGGTGCAAAAGTGGAAGTCTTATTATTAACCCAAATGGAAGGCGATTATTGGGAAGTGCTCGTCAAGCCAGCAAAAAAAGTGAAAGAGGGTACTACCATTAGTTTTGGTGACGGAAAGCTTACGGCAACATGTGTTGATATGAAAGAACATGGTGGACGAGTCCTTCGTTTTCAATATGAAGGCATTTTTTATGAAGTATTAGATGAACTAGGAGAAATGCCACTCCCTCCATATATTAAAGAACAATTAGGTGAGCGCGATCGCTATCAAACCGTTTATGCTGAAGAGAAAGGCTCTGCAGCAGCACCGACTGCCGGTTTACATTTCACAAAAGAATTATTAGAACAAATCAAGCAAAAAGGTGTGGAAATTGCTTTTATTACGTTACATGTAGGCTTGGGAACATTTCGTCCAGTAAGTGTGGAAAATATCGAAGAACATGAAATGCACGCAGAATTTTATCAAATGACACAAGAGACTGCTGATCAACTAAATGCGGTAAAAGCAAGAGGTGATAGGATTATCTCAGTTGGAACCACTTCAACGAGAACACTAGAAACGATTGCTAGAGATGCTGGTGGTAAATTTGAAGCGCGAAATGGATGGACAAGCATTTTCATTTATCCTCCATACGAATATCAAGCTATTGATGGTTTAATCACGAATTTCCACTTACCGAAGTCAACCTTGATTATGTTAGTAAGCGCGTTAGCAGACCGCGATTTTATTTTAGAAGCGTACAACAAAGCAGTAGCTGAACGTTACCGATTCTTCAGTTTTGGTGACGCCATGCTAATTTTGTAAGGAAAGGAAACCACTATGACAGCTATAAGATACGAACATATTAAAACGTGTAAACAAACAGGTGCTCGGCTTGGAAAAGTGCACACGCCACATGGTTCATTTGAAACACCTGTTTTTATGCCTGTTGGCACTTTGGCGACAGTGAAAACAATGAGCCCAGAGGAATTAGAGGAGATGGGTGCGAATATTATTTTATCTAACACTTATCACTTATGGTTACGACCAGGAGAAGATATTGTAAGAGAAGCAGGTGGCCTACATCAATTTATGAACTGGGATGGTGCGATTCTCACCGATTCTGGCGGATTTCAAGTCTTCAGTTTAAGCGATTTACGTAAAATCGAAGAGGAAGGGGTTCATTTTAGAAATCATTTAAGTGGTGAGAAACTGTTCTTATCACCGGAGAAGGCAATGCAGATTCAAAACGCACTAGGTTCGGATATTATGATGGCTTTTGATGAATGCCCGCCATATCCGGCAGAACATGACTATATGAAAAAGTCTGTTGAACGTACTAGCCGTTGGGCAGAGCGTTGTCTAGCAGCACATGAGCGAAAAGATGTCCAAGGCTTATTCGGTATCGTCCAAGGTGGAGAATATGAAGATTTACGACGATTAAGTGCTCAAGACTTAACATCCTTAGATTTTCCTGGTTATGCAATCGGCGGTTTATCAGTCGGAGAGCCGAAAGATGTGATGAATCGAGTGCTTGAATTTACAACACCACTATTACCATCAGACAAGCCTCGTTATTTAATGGGGGTAGGATCACCTGATTCGTTAATTGATGGTGCGATTCGTGGTGTTGATATGTTTGACTGTGTGTTACCGACAAGGATTGCTCGCAATGGAACATGTATGACATCTGAAGGACGATTGGTTGTTCGAAATGCGAAATTTGCTCGAGATTTTTCACCTTTAGATCCAAATTGTGATTGTCATGTATGTAAAAATTACACAAGGGCTTACATTCGACACCTAGTCAAAGCAAATGAAACGTTCGGTTTTAGACTTACTACTTATCATAATCTATATTTTCTGTTAAAATTAATGAAACAAGTCCGTGAAGCGATAAAGCAAGACCGACTTGGTGATTTTAAAGAGGAATTCTTTGAACAATATGGTTTTAACAAACCAAATGCAAAGAACTTCTAGAAAGGGGGCGAAGTGAATGGAAATTTTTGCAACTTTTGGACCACTGATTTTAATGGTTGTGATTTTTTATTTCTTATTAATCAGACCTCAACAGAAAAAACAAAAGCAGGTCCGTGAAATGCAACAAGAATTGAAAAAGGGTGACAAGATCGTTACGATTGGTGGATTTCACGCAACTGTACACGCACTGGATGAAGACCAGATCGTACTTCTAGCTGGGGATGGAACGAAACTTACATACGATCGTTCGGCAGTAAGAGAAGTAGTAGAACAAAGCTAAAAATAAGGAAAAATACCATGGCCTTCCAAATTGTCATGGTATTTTTTATTCTACCAAACTAAAATATTGCACAAAAAACATAAACTGAGCAGTAACGAGGACAAGGAATTGCTCTCTTCCGATCTGTTATTATGAGAAGTGTTGTCATTCGCTCCGGCAGAATACTACGCTTTCCATGGGCACGGCCTTAGCCTCCTCGGAAAGCAAAAGATCCACTTGGTGAAGTGGTTTTCTTCACCAAGTTAGCTGAGGCCGTGCCCCCGGAAAGGGAGTATTTTTCCGTAGCGACGACTTAGCACTCATCATCAATCAGAATGGAAGAAGGCCTCACTCTACAAAATTTTCATTACTTCGCAGTTTCTATCTACTACGAATGAATCTTTTTAGGTTGATTCTTCTTCAGAAGATAGGTTGACACCAATAATCGCCCCTATTATCGCTAACAATAAATATGCACTATGGTTTACTAGCTCGACAACCGAAAATCCTACATGTAAACCGAGGAAACGATAACAAAAGACTACAAATGTAAACAATAGACTTGTAATCGTACCGATAAGAATTCCTTTATGCTTTGCTTTTAATCCCGCGATTAACCCACCTGTAAATAGCGCAATAAAACTGATAAATAACGTAGCCATTTCGAGTGTGGATTCCCCTAAAGAAGTGAAACGTAACAATAGTGTAAGAATAACACTGGCAAGAACCATCACTACAAAAATCCCAATCCAGCCATATAAGACACCGACAATTGTTTTCATCCATCACGCCCCCTGATTATTAAAAAGTCCTCTTTAATTATGTATGCATGTCCTTCAAAAATAGAAGAACTGCTTTTTTGAATAGTTCCAAAAAATCAGAATATAGATGGTAATATAACTTGTCTTACTATGAAGATTAGAGAGGGGACATTTCATGTCAGTTACCATCGCAGTTGCCGTTTTTATTATTAGTTATATATTTATAATGTCAGAAAAGATAAATCGAGCGTTAGTCGCGCTAGCTGGTGGTGTATTGTTACTATTAACAGGTGTCTATGGCTGGGAAGACGCTGTTATATCCTACATAGATTGGCACACGGTAGCACTCCTCTTTGCAATGATGGTATTAGTTGCGATAACGAAAAAAACAGGTGTATTCACGTACATTGCCATCTGGTTAGCAAAAGTAGTAAAAGGCAAGCCAATACCTTTGATGATAGGAATCGGGTTTTTAACGGCCGTAGGTTCGGCTTTACTCGATAATGTGACAACTGTGTTATTATTTGTTCCGGTTATATTAACATTGACAAATTTATTGCAATTACCGTCGTTACCGTATTTAATCACGATTATATTAACAGCAAATATTGGTGGAACAGCTACTTTAATCGGTGATCCGCCAAATATTATGATTGGTCAAGCCGTTCCTCACTTAACCTTTATTTCATTTCTACAGCACACAGCACCGGTTGCTGCTCTTTTGTTTGTCTTAGTTATGATTATGCTTAGCTTTCTATTTCGCAAACAATTGAAAAAAATAGATGAGAATAGGATACAAGAGCTAATGAATATGAAAGAAGCAAGTTATTTAATTAAATCACCGTTGTTATATCAATCACTATCGGTATTAACACTAACTATTATAGGTTTTTTATTGCATCCTGTTTTTCACATTGATTTAACGATTATCGCCTTGTGTGGTGCAATTCTTTTGTTAATAATCAGTGAAAAAGAGGTGGAGGCAGAAACTGTCTTTCAACAAGTAGAGTGGGTCACACTATTTTTCTTTATCGGTCTATTTATGCTAGTTGGAGGATTAGAAGAAGTGGGGGTCATTGATGAGCTTGCAAGATCAATTATGTGGTTAACGGAAGGAGATATGACTTATACAGCATTATTGCTTTTGTGGGTTTCGGGAATTTTCTCAGGGATCGTTGATAACATTCCGTTTGTTGCCGCCATGATTCCAGTCATTAAAGAGTTTGAAACATATGGAATGGCAAATTTAGATCCATTATGGTGGTCATTGGCACTTGGCGCTTGTCTTGGTGGAAATGGTACATTAATTGGTGCTTCCGCAAATGTCGTGGTTGCAGGACTTGCTGATGCACAGAATAAGCCGATTGCATTCCTCAAATTTATGTTATATGGGATCCCGGTTGTTATCCTGTCTTTGATCATTGCAACAATCTATATTTACTTTCGCTATTTGTTACCATTTCAACAACCGTTGTAAGTATATTACTATGAGCATCGGGAAAACTAGTCACATCGCTTGTAAAGGGTGTGGCTAGTTTGTCTATAGAGGAAATTTTTACACTGGTATTTCGTACATTACTGTACTATTTCAGTATTGTGCTTGTCTTTCGTTTAATGGGGAAACGTGAGGTAGGTGAATTAAGCATTTTAGATATTGTTGTCTTTATCATGATAGCCGAAATCGCTGTGTTGACGATAGAAGATCTGGAATTATTTTTTGGTTATGGTTTGATTCCGATGATTATTTTACTTATTATTCAGCGTTTAACAGCTTGGATTTCGTTAAAAAGCCCGCTTTTTCGTAAGTGGTTTGAGGGGAAACCAGCTATTATTATTACTCGGGGAAAAATTGATGAGTATGCGATGAAGAAAAATCGTTTCAATTTTGATGACTTAATGCAACAACTTCGAGAGAATGGCACTGAAAGTATTAAGGATGTATCATATGCTATATTGGAGCCGTCCGGTAAACTCTCAATCATTGAAAAGAAAAGTTATGATAATGTGAGGAATAAGATAGATGGGCTTGTTTTACCGTTAATAGTGGATGGGAGAGTTCAAGAGAAAGCACTACAGCAACTGGACAAAAGTGAGGACTGGCTACATGAGCAGTTGCAACAAAAGGGTTTTAACAGTATAAAACAAATTTCTTTTTGTTCGATTGATGTTCATGATGAATGGTATATTGATAAAAAAAATGAAATAAAATAAGGCTGGGACATAACTATACAACAATCTTAACAAAGCATAAGCAAAATACACAGACTCCTGACGAGCACGCGATCTGAAGTCGTGCCTACGGGATAGGATACACTGTGAAAGCTTGCTTTAAGCAGATGTTGACTTATGCTCATTGGGTAAAAGCGAGTTCTATACCGAAGCGGTATGTGTACTAAGACACTCATGTTCGGGTTTTTCCTATCTAAGTACTCTTTGGTCCCAGCATCATTTTATTTTTTCCGTAATTGTTGTAATTCATCTTTACTAACAAATTGTAAGCAAAATAGAAAGATCAAGTAGCTAACTAATAATAGAATTAAAATAATGAAAAAGTTGAACATATCGGCTGTTTGAAAGGCAAAAATTTGGATTAATAGTTCACCCATCCAGAAAGTTAACCCTGCTAAAACAATCATTTTCCCTATCATTTTTAAAGGTATATAAAAGCGGATTGCTCGGAATAAGGCAATCAAATGCAATACCGTACCAATGATGACGCCAACACACATGGCAATAGCAGCACCATAAATCCCAAATTGTGGATTGGTTGTAAGACAGATTAAAATAATAAATTTGGTCACTGTTGATGCGATATTATTCCACATCGCTTGCTTTGCTAGATCTAATGCTTGTAAAGAAGCATTCAGTGGGAACTGGATATACAGAAACAAGAAACATGGTGCCATTATTTTGAGGAAAAGACTAGCGCTATTTGTTCCATACATATATTGCAATATGGCATCAGCAAAAAGTGCTAATAAGACAGTAGCAATAGCTCCCGATGCAAAAGATAGCCGAATTGCTTGATGTATTCTATAATGAATCAATTTAGTGTGTTGTTTAGCTTCTGCTTCACTAATGTTAGGTACTAATGCAACAGCTAGTGAATGTGTGATAAAAGTAGGGAGAAATAAAAGTGGCAAAGCATAGCCGGTTAGAGCTCCATACTGTTTGGTTGCTACTGTTGCATGAAAACCAGCTAAGGCTAAACTTTGCGCAACTAATATTGGTTCCAGAAAGTTAGCAATCGAATTGACCAATCGACTTGCCGTACTAGGGATTGCTATCGAAAACAATTGTTGTAGTGTATCTTTACCTGTTTTTACGTACTGATAGATATTCTTGCGTAACTTGATTCGTTTCTTGATCTGGAACATTCTCAGCATGAATAGTAAGGAAACAGCTTCCCCAATAATAACAGCTATCATCGCACCAGATGCAGCGAATTCTACCCCATAGGGCACTAACCAGCTTACTAGTATTAAAACAAATCCAATCCTCACGATTTGTTCTAATACTTGGGCGTAGCTTTGCGGCTTCATGTTTTGTCGTCCTTGGAAATAACCACGAATTACTGAACCGACAGCACTAATCGGTATAATGGGTATAATGGCCATCATCGGGTAAAAGACTCGTTCATCAGTTAATAGATAACTTGAAATATAAGGGATCAGCAAGAACATTAACACTGATGATAGAATGCTCAGCGAAATCGTAATGGATAGAGAGATGATTAATATCTGCTTGATCCTGGCGTGATCATTTTTAGCATCTGCTTCTGCCACCCGTTTTGCAATAGCAATAGGTAGTCCGATTTGCGAGATTGTATACATTAAAAAAAGGGTTGGCAATGCCATGTTATATAATCCAATACCTTCTTCGCCCATTAATCTCGCGACCACAATTCTATTAATGAAGCCCAAAAATCTTGTAATCATCCCGGCTATGATTAAAATAATAGTCCCTTTTAAAAAATTTTGTTTGGTCACTTTGCTCGACCTACCTTCTCAAATGGAAAATTTTCATATACAATGAAGTATATGCATGAGGTGAGGACAAGCATGACAATTTCGGGTAGATTTTTTTGTGTTTAGGAATGGATGAAATGATGAAGGATGATGGTATAGTTCTAATCACGGATGGAGGAAAAATTCATGACAGTAAAGAAGCAAGTATCGTTATGGAAGCATGAACTGGAAGATGTGCTAGCTAGTAAGGTCAATGAATTTCAGTTACTGGATTATTCGAAAGCAACATCAGAAGATATTTGGAACTGTTTACTAGATAAAGTATGGAAAGGTGACCCCGAGAAAACACTACATGAAGTGGTTCAGGATATTTTTCATTTACATCCCAACCTATTTATGACATATTTAACACAGCAATCATGGAGAGATAATAACTTACAGGAATCTTTAGATGCCCTATTAGGAAACGAAAAAAGGGGCTAAGATCCCCCTTCATTACTTGTCTCATGGTCAATATTTATAGTAATATAGTAGTGTTGTGAAAACTTAGGGAGGCTTTACATATGGTGAAAAGAGGGAGAATCGTTGCTTTTTTTCTGATTGTCCTAATATTGGGAGCAACGATTGGAACAACATATACGGATATAGCAAATAAAATCAAATTAGGGCTAGATCTTCAAGGTGGTTTTGAAGTTTTATACGAAGTAAAACCTTTGGATGATGAAGGCCAAGAAGTAGATAGAACTGTATTAGAATCAACTGTTGCTACACTGGAAAGGCGTGTAGATGCGATCGGTATTAGTGAGCCAAGCTTTAACATTGAAGAACCGAATCGCATTCGTGTACAGCTAGCAGGGGTCGAGGACCAAGATGAAGCAAGAGAAATGTTAGCTACAACGGCAGAATTATCATTCCGAGATGTGAACGATAAAAAATATTTAGATGGTTCTGATATAAAAGAAGGTAGTGCTAAACAAGATTTTGATCCAGACACTAATCAACCGATCGTAACTGTTCAATTTAAAGATGCAGATCGTTTTGGTGATACCACAAAAGAAATTATGGAAAATCCAGACCTTTCGGATCAAGTGGTTATCTGGATGGATTATGAAGAAGGAGATACATACGAAGAGGAAGTTCAGAAAGAGGATTCCAAAGTAATATCTGCTCCAACCTTTCAAAATGTGTTACGAACAACAGATATTATGATTGAAGGAAACTTTACGATCGATTCAGCAAAACAGCTTGCTGACTTATTAAATGCAGGCTCATTACCAGTTGATTTGGAAGAGGAATATTCCACTTCAGTGGGTGCTCAGTTTGGTCAACAAGCACTGGATAAAACAGTATTTGCCAGTATAATCGGAGTTCTCTTGATTTTTATTTATATGATTTTCTATTATCGTTTTCCTGGTGTGATTGCTGCGATAACATTGAGTATTTATATATACCTGGTGTTACTGGTATTCCAATTAATGAATGGTGTCTTAACCTTGCCAGGTATTGCGGCCCTAGTACTAGGGGTTGGTATGGCAGTTGATGCCAATATCATTACGTACGAACGGATTAAGGAAGAAATTAAGGAAGGAAAATCGATTAAAGCAGCCTTTAAAGCAGGTAACCAACATTCATTGTCAACGATATTTGATGCAAACATTACGACGATGATTGCTGCAGCGGTACTATTTATCTTTGGTACAAGCTCTGTAAAAGGGTTCGCGACACTGCTAATGGTCAGTATCGTATTAAGCTTTATCACAGCAGTATTTGGATCGAGATTATTTCTAGGCTTCTGGGTAAACAGCAACATGTTAAACAAACGTCCTAGATGGTTTGGTGTAAAACAAGACCAGATTCTTGATATTAATAGTGGTGAAGAAGTGGAAGCGACCTTCTTCGGCAGACAATTTAATTTTGTTAAACACCGTAAGAAGTTTTTCAGCATCTCTATTTCTTTAGTTGTAATCGGAATTGCCTGCTTGGCAATCTTCCGCTTAAATCTCGGTATCGATTTTATAGCAGGATCTCGAGTGGAAGTGTTAGCAGACCAGACATTAACTGCTGAGGAAATCGAAGAGGAATTTGCAGCACTTGACTTAGAAGTAAGTGCACCAGTTGTCATATCAGGTGATGATCAAAATATCGCAGTCGCCCGTTTTGCAGATGAATTGTCACAAGAAAAAGTTTCAGAAGTGAGAAATCATTTTGAAGAACAATATGGAAGTTCGCCGTCCGTAAGTACCGTTTCACCTGTTGTTGGTCAAGAGTTAGCGCAAAACGCGGTGCTTGCTGTATTGTATGCTTCAATCGGGATCATCATTTACGTAACTATCCGATTTGAATTTTATTCTGCTTTAACGGCAATACTGGCGTTATTGCATGATGCATTTTTCATAATCGCTTTGTTTAGTATTACAAGGCTCGAATTTGATATTACGATCATCGCGGCCATTTTAACTATTGTTGGTTACTCGATTAATGATACAATCGTTACCTTTGACAGAATTAGAGAAAATTTAAAGAAGAGGAAAAAAATCAAATCATTTGGTGAACTTGCAAATATTATCAATCAAAGTTTAATGCAGACATTTGCAAGAAGTATCAACACCGTTTTAACGGTAATCTTTGCTGCCTTGATGTTATTTATTTTCGGTGCCAATGCGATTACTAACTTCTCCTTCGCTTTAGTAGTAGGATTAATTGCAGGTACTTACTCATCTTTATTTATCGCAGCACAATTATGGTTGGTATGGCGTGGTAAGTCAATCAAAGAAAAACCAATTGTATATAAAGAGAAAAAGTATAATGACGGACCACAAGTGTAATATAAAGCTGAGCATCTTATTAGAGATGCTCGGCTTTTTAAGTTTAGTCTGTAGGATATACGGGTATAAAATAGGGAAACGGTCGGGGCTGAATCGATCATTGTTTTTTAAAACATAAATCGACATTGTATATTAATTCCTTTATACTTAATTTATCGTAATAGACAACATGGAGGAGGTAGCATAAGTATATGAAAGGACAAACGTATATTATTTTTGCTGTAGTATTCGCAGTTATTATCGCTATTTTTGCTGTCATTAATGTAGATGCTGTTGAAGTCAATTATCTGTTTGGAACTGGTCATGCACCACTTATTCTTGTTATTTTATTTTCTGTTTTAATGGGAGCTATTATTACTGCCGCGGTTGGAGTGTTTCGTGTGATTCGATTGCAAAAAGAATTAAAAATTGCTAGAAAAGAACTAAAGGAGTTAAAAGCCCATGAAAATCCTGTCGGAGAAGCTGATCCAGAAGGAGTATCGTCAACTGAAATAGCAGAAAACGACGATACAGTAAAATAATTCTGTTTGCTACCCTTGATACACTTTTGTATAATAAGTGAGTCAGGGGTGAATTTATGTTAGAGAGTCAATCAAACTGGATTTTTACATATAACAATAAAGACGAAGTAAATATGGACAGTTTAGCAGATGTAAATGTTTCTCCTGTAATTAAACAACTATTGTTACAAAGAGGAATCGATACAGCTGATAAAGCCAAAAACTTTCTAAATCCAAGCCTAGAATTACTTCATAACACGAATGGTTTCTCTCAAATTGATAAAGCTGTGAACCGAGTGAAGCAAGCTATTGATGCAGGGGAAAGTATTCTAGTATATGGTGACTACGATGCTGATGGTGTGACATCAACTACAGTGATGATCGAGGCATTACGTGAAAGTGGTGCGATGTGTGATTATTATATACCGAATCGATTTACAGAAGGTTATGGTCCTAATGAAGGGGCTTTTCGTGAAGCACATCGACAAGGATTTCAACTTATTATTACGGTGGACAATGGGATAGCTGGGATCAACGAAGTTGCTGTTGCTAATGAATTAGGTATGGATGTTATTATAACGGATCATCATGAGGTGCAAGAATCATTACCGGAAGCTTATGCTATTATTCACCCAAAATGTTCAGATAGTTATCCTTTTAAGGAGTTAGCTGGGGTAGGTGTTGCATTTAAATTTGCGGAACATTTACTCGGATATTTTCCTAAACAGTTTCTTGATCTGGTCGTCATTGGAACAATCGCAGACTTAGTTCCATTGCAAGATGAAAATCGGATACTAGTACATTATGGTTTGCAAGCACTAACCCGTTCTGAGCGTAAAGGGATCAAAGCATTAAAAACATTGTGTCAAATAGAAGGAAATGCTACTGAAGAAGATATTGGATTCAGAATTGGACCGCGGCTTAATGCAGTGGGGCGCCTCCAGGATGCGAACTTAGCTGTTGACCTTTTGTTAACGGATAATCCTGAAGAAGCGGAAGAACTGGCTAATTATGTTCAGGAACTTAATACCGAAAGACAAAAAATCGTTGCCGATATTACAAAAGAAGCGATAGAAATGTTCGAGTCATCTGATACGGAAAAGCGAGTAATTATCGTTGCCAAAGAAGGCTGGAATCAAGGTGTACTAGGAATTGTTGCATCCAAACTGGTCCAGAATTACTATCGACCAGCTATTGTACTTGCCATCGATCCGGAAACAAATCAGGCAAAGGGATCTGCCCGTAGTATTGAAGGCTTTGACATGTTCCAAAATTGTATGCAACACCGAGACTTATTTACACATTTTGGTGGGCATGCTCAAGCTGCCGGAATGACATTGCCAACCGAAAATATTATAGAATTAGAAGAAAAATTAGATCGATTAGCACAAGAGCAATTGACAGATGCAGATTATAAACCGCAGTTGACTGTCAGTGGTAAATTATCTATCAGCGATATTGATATGTCTTTGTTGGAAACGATCGACCAGCTAGCACCGTTTGGGATGGCAAACCCTAAACCTCTTTTTCATATAGAGGCAACTCCGTCTGAGATAAGGCAAATTGGCGCAACTAAAAATCACTTGAAGATGAAGTTTGTCGATGCTGGTGTACAAATGGATAGTATTGGATTTGGTTTTGGTGAGAAGGTACCATTCCTCGCTAAACAGACACCAATCGAAGTGGTAGGGGAACTGCAAGTTAATGAATGGAATGGCATCCGCAAGCCTCAAATGATGATAAAAGATATAGCTGTGACCAGTTGGCAGCTTTTTGACTATAGAGGAACAAAGAACTGGCAGCAACATTTGGAGAATAATCTGGAAAACCACTACTTTGTGAGTTTTCAAGGCACTAACTATGATCAAATAGCTGTCTGTGATAAAGATACAGTATTAAATCTTACTCAAACCATTGAAGCGCTATATTTACTTGATCTACCTGAAACTTTAGATGACATTCGCGAGCTTGTTCAAAAAGTAGATTTTAAACGGTTGATGGTATGTTTCTCCACAAAAGATAGTGATTATTTTCGGGCATTACCAACTAGAGAGGAATTTAAGTGGTTGTATCAGTTAATGTTAAAGCGTAAATATTTTGATTACAAAGTAGATGCTCCGAAACTTGCCCAATACAAAGGTTGGAAATTAGAAAAAATAAAATTTATGTTCCAGGTTTTTCATGAACTGGAGTTTGTAACTCGTAAAGAAGGTTTAATTGTGCCAGCTGAACAACCGTCTAAAAAAGATTTAGCAGAGGCACATGTTTATCAAGATCGAAAAAGGTGGATGGAGTTAGAAGAAATATTAATTTATTCATCGTATACACAATTAAAAACATGGATATCTGAGCAAATGAATGTTGAGATACATGAGGAGGAAATGGTTTATGGATTATAAAAAGTATATTACAGTAGTAGAAGATTGGCCAAAAGAAGGGGTTCGCTTTAAAGATATTACAACATTAATGGACAATGGCCCTGCTTATAAAGCAGCTGTTAACGAAATTGTCGAATATGCTAAAAGTAAAGATGTAGACATCATTGTAGGCCCTGAAGCAAGAGGCTTTATTGTCGGTTGTCCAGTATCCTATGCATTAGAAATCGGATTTGCACCAGTTAGAAAAGAAGGAAAACTTCCTCGAGAAGTAATAAAAGTTGATTATGGTTTAGAATACGGTAAGAATGTCTTAACGATCCATAAAGATGCAATCAAGCCTGGGCAACGCGTGTTAATAACAGATGACTTATTAGCAACTGGTGGAACGATCGAAGCAACAATTAATCTCGTAGAGCAGCTTGGCGGTATTGTAGTAGGCTGTGCATTCTTGATCGAATTAACCTACTTGAACGGACGTGACAAACTAGAAGGATATGATGTATTAACATTGATGGAATACTAAGAATAACTTGTGCCAAATGAAGAAACTTAAAAAAGTTACATGGTCACTTCATAAGGTACTTACTTGAGCATGAGTTCGGCAACAAATCGGACTCATGTTTTTTAACTTTAAATAAGGCAAGTGTAAGATGACAGTATTTATAAGCTGCGGAAGGGCTGTCCTGCTCCGAGGAAAAAGCCTTCTCTTCCGGGGATAAATGATTATATCCAGGGAAGGGAAGTGGGCAGCCGGAGTGGTAGTGATCATTATTGATATGTTTCAAATTAATGTATAAGGTTATTACGCTACTTCGAACAAACAGCATTTTCACAACTTCGCAGTTTTTATCCATTCCGAATCAGATAATGTGAGTAGGATTGCCACCGAATGATCACTATAGTTAGTGATGTTAAGTATAATAATTAGTACATAATAAATAAATGAAGTAAAATGTCGAGAAATGAAAGGTATAGGAGGAAAATTTGCTTTATTTTTGGTATGATAGATAAAACACGTTTTATAACGTAGTTAGTCTAATAGTAAAAGGTGATTATATGGCAAAAGATAGAATTTTAGCGCCTGAGGATATATTTGAAGAAGCTAAAAGTTATTTAAATGATGAAGATATTCGCTTTATCAAGTCTGCGTATGAGTATGCGGAAAAAGCACATGAGGGACAATTTCGTAAGTCAGGAGAGCCATATATCATTCATCCTGTTCAGGTCGCTGGAATCTTACTGGATTTAAAATTAGATCCCGAGACGATAGCTAGTGGTTTTTTACATGATGTCGTCGAAGATACATCAGTTACTGTGGAAGACCTGGAAATGGAATTCAATGAAGAAATTGCAATGCTCGTTGATGGTGTAACAAAGCTCGGGAAAATTAAATATATGTCAAAAGAGGCTCAACAAGCTGAGAACCACCGCAAAATGTTTATTGCGATGGCTAAAGACATCCGTGTTATTTTAATCAAGCTTGCAGACAGATTACACAACATGCGGACGTTGAAACATTTACCTGCTGAAAAACAACGTCGTATCTCGAATGAAACGTTAGAGATTTTTGCACCTTTGGCACACAGGTTAGGTATTTCGGCAATTAAATGGGAATTGGAAGACACGGCACTTCGTTACTTAAACCCACAACAATATTACCGTATTGTTCACTTAATGAAACAAAAACGCGAAGAGCGTGAACATTATATTGATGAAGTAATGGAAGAAGTAAAAAAACAATTGAATGATGTTAATATTGAAGCTGACTTTTCCGGCAGACCGAAACACTTATATAGCATTTATCGGAAAATGATGTTACAGAAGAAGCAATTTAATGAAATCTACGATCTGCTAGCAGTACGTATTATTGTATCCAGTATTAAAGACTGTTACGCTGTTTTAGGTATTATCCATACATGCTGGAAGCCGATGCCAGGTCGGTTTAAAGACTATATAGCCATGCCAAAACCAAACTTGTATCAATCCCTACACACGACGGTAATCGGACCAAAGGGAGCGCCTTTAGAGGTACAAATTCGTACAAAAGAAATGCATGAAATAGCAGAATACGGTATCGCAGCACACTGGGCATATAAAGAAGGTAAGAAGGTCAATACTACTCAACAGTCTAACGAAGACCGCCTTGCATGGTTCCGTGAAATTTTAGAGTGGCAAAATGACGCAAATGATGCTGAAGAATTTATGGAATCATTGAAGGTAGATCTTTTTTCAGATATGGTTTATGTATTTACACCGAAAGGCGATGTCATTGAATTACCAAGAGGATCGGTTCCAATTGATTTTGCCTATAAAATCCATACGGAAGTCGGAAATCATACGATTGGTGCCAAAATAAACGGAAAGATGGAACCACTTGATTACCAATTAAAAAATGGGGATATCGTTGAAGTGATGACATCGAAGCATTCTTATGGACCTTCACAAGACTGGCTGAAAATGACGCAAACATCGCAAGCAAAAAATAAAATAAAGCAGTTTTTCAAAAAACAGCGTCGTGATGAAAATGTCAGTAATGGACGCGAGATGGTGGAAGAGGAGCTAAAACAAGCAGGCTTTGAACCAAAAGAAGTATTAACAGAGGAAAATATTGATCTGGCCCTAGATAAGTTCAGTTTTGGTACAGAAGAGGATATGTTTGCAGCTGTTGGTTATCATGGCATTACAGCAGCACAAATCGTCACTAGACTAACAGAAAAAATTCGTGAACAGCAGGAAAAGGATAAAAATATTGAAGAAACGATTGAGGAAGTTAATGCAAGTGGCCAATCGATAAAGAAAAAATCAAAAAGAGATTCTGGTGTACGAGTAGAAGGTGTTGACAACATGCTGATTCGTTTGTCTAAATGTTGTAACCCGGTACCTGGCGATGATATTGTCGGGTATATTACGAAAGGTAGAGGCGTTTCCGTGCATCGTAAGGATTGTCCGAACGTGCAGGCAAACGAAGCAAAAGATCGTTTAATCCTTGTCGAATGGGAAAATACAGAATCAGAATCTAAATCCTATCATGTTGATTTGGAAATATCCGGCTATGACCGTCGCGGATTATTAAATGATGTACTACAGGTTATTAATGAATCGAAGACAAATATCATTGCAGTAAATGGTCGTTCTGACCGCAACAAAATCGCGATCATTAATGTGACCATTCTCATTCATAATATTAATCATTTACGTCGAATTGTTGATCGATTAAAACAAATTCAAGATGTTTATACCGTTGAACGAACGATTCAGTAAAAAGGCAGGTAGAGAAATAGCATGAAAGTAGTATTACAACGAACAAAAGAAGCTTCCGTTACGGTAGATGACCAACTAGTGGGCCAAATAGAAAATGGCTATGTCGCATTAGTCGGTGTCACACATGAAGATACGGAAGAGGATGTTAATTATCTTGTTAACAAAACGGTAAACTTACGTATTTTTGAAGATGAAAACCAAAAGATGAACCTATCCTTGAAAGACGTAGGTGGCAGTGTGCTCTCGATCTCACAATTCACACTCTATGGGGATGCAAGAAAAGGGAGAAGGCCAAACTTCATGCAGGCAGCCAAACCTGATTATGCCGAAAAACTATATGAACAATACAATCAAAAATTAAGAGCAGAAGGTATTAACGTTCAAACAGGGCAATTTGGAGCCACGATGAACGTATTCCTGACCAACAACGGTCCTGTTACCATGATTCTTGAGAGTGGAATAGAGTGATAGGATAATAAAATCGAGTTGACACTAATCAACTCGATTTTATTATCTGAAATATTGTTCTAGTCCTATTAAGACGCCTCGGCTCATTGCTTCGAGGAATGCTCGCGATTGAATCTTCTTTTCCTCTGTTTCATTCGAAATAAAGCCAAGCTCCAATAATAGTGATGGGCGATGGTTGACTCGCAATACATGTAAATCTCGTTGTTCAATCCCACGATCATGCATGTCTGTTTCATTAATAATCCCACCGTGTACATACTCAGCAAGTTGCTGATCCCGTTCAGATAAATAATATGTATCAATCCCTTGTACCTCTGGTAACTCAGGGGTACTATTATAATGTATACTGAGATAAACATCAGCTCGCAGCAAGTTGGTATGTGTTGTTCTGCTGGTTAACGGCACATATTGATTATTATTACGAGTAAGATATACATCCGCACCGTGTTCTTCTAGCTTTTCACGTAATACTTGTGCAGTCTTTAATGTATAATCACTTTCAAAACCACCTGAAGCACCGATAGCACCAACATCCCTTCCACCATGACCAGGGTCTAAGACGATTTTTTTACCTGCTATGCTATTGTCCAATTGCTTATGTGTTTCCGTTGAATTTGCAACGGAATCTGAGCTTCTTTCATTTTCTTCCTCCATCTTTTTATCGTCATTTTGCGATTCAGACTCTTCTGTAATCGAAAAATAATCCTGGTGGATCCATCCTTGATGATCTCCTAAATCGATTTTAGCCCATTCACCAGATTCCTCGAGAACTGGATACTGTTCAGGAGGATTTACACTTGTAATGATATCGTAATCTGTACCAGGTCCACTTCTTACGTTTAAATTTTCTCCTTCAATTTGCGCATCTTTTGCATAAATAAGTAAAGATATTGAAAAAATAAAAACAAAACTAATGATTGTCAGGAAAAAGATTTTTCTTTTCACAATTGGTATCGCTCCTTCGACATATGATCACTGATATCTTACCGGAATCATAACTAAAAGTAAAAAAAGGATGAGAACAACGAATGCATACTCATTACAAACATAACAGAAAAGCAGCAACAAGTCACCAATACACCAAAAATGCTCATCATTTTCATGAATTTCAACCAAGGAACTATCAAACAGAAATTGCAGCACAATTTGATATTCCTCTGCACTCTACCCAAAAAATAGCGAAAAACCGAAAACAAACTTGACAAAAACATTCACGAACGATTATGATATAATAAATTCTAAAGATAACTATAGCTAATGATGGAAAGAGTAGCGAAGAAACAATAGGAAAGAGAGAGAATTCCCGAGGCTGAAAGAATTCTTGCTAACTGACTTACGTGAAAGACATTCCGGAGGCTTTATACCGAATAGAGTAGGTATAAACGTAACAGGCGTTAACTGTTTGAGTGGAAGTAATCATACTTCAACTAGGGTGGCAACACGGGTAATCTCTCGTCCCTTTTTTAGGGGTGGGAGTTTTTTTATGTCCATTAATCTAGAGAATGTGTGAGGGGGAGATCTTATGAAAGCACCTAGAGGTACGCAAGACCTGTTACCTGGTGTGACGGAAAAATGGCAATATGTCGAAGGAAAATTGAAGGAGTTAAGCAATAACTACCATTACCAAGAAATTCGTACACCGATCTTTGAACATACTGAATTATTTCAGCGTGGTGTCGGTGATACAACAGATATTGTCCAAAAAGAAATGTATACTTTTTTAGACAAAGGAGATCGAAGTATTACCTTAAGACCAGAAGGAACAGCTTCTGTCGTTCGCTCATTTGTTGAGCATAAGTTGTTTGGTTCTCCTAATCAACCGACAAAGCTATTTTATATCGGACCAATGTTTCGCTATGAAAGACCTCAACAAGGCAGAATGCGACAATTTGTACAATATGGAGTAGAGGCATTAGGCAGTGCTGATCCCGCGATCGATGCAGAAGTTATTTCATTGGCAATGAATGCTTATCAAACATTAGGCTTGCAGTCATTAAAACTTGTGATAAATAGTCTAGGTGATCAGGAAAGCAGAGAAAATCACCGTCAAGCGTTAATCGATCACTTTACACCAGTGAAAGAAGAATTGTGTGATGACTGCCAGACACGTTTAGAACAAAATCCTTTACGTGTATTAGACTGCAAGAAAGACCGCGAACATCCCAAAATGCAAGATGCACCATCCATATTAGAATACTTAAATGACGAATCAGAAGCATATTTTGAAAAGGTAAAAGCATACTTAGATGCAATGAATATTCCATACGAAGTGGATCCAAATTTAGTACGTGGTCTAGATTACTATAATCACACCGCATTTGAGATTATGAGTAATGCGGAAGGATTTGGAGCTATTACCACATTATCAGGTGGAGGCCGGTACAATGGATTGGTTGAGAATCTTGGAGGACCTGAAACACCTGGAATTGGTTTTGCGCTAAGTATAGAACGTCTACTAATGGCATTAGAGGCAGAAGGTGTTGAGTTACCAATTGACAGCCAACTTGATTGCTATGTTGTGTCATTAGGGGATGCTGCCAATCTAAAAGCAGCGACAATCGTTAATGAATTACGTCAAGCAGGTATTCAGGTAGATAAGGATTATCAAGCAAAGAAATTTAAAGGACAATTTAAAGCAGCTGATCGCCTTCAAGCAAAATATGTACTAGTTCTGGGCGACGATGAATTAGCTAATAATCAAATCGCCGTAAAAAACATGGAGACTGGTGACCAAGAAACAGTTGCTTTAGATCAATTAACAGAACACATGCAAGGTATTTTATAAGGGGGAGAATCATGCGAACTTTAGCAGGAACTTTACGAAAAGATCACGTCAATCAAGAAGTTACACTCAAAGGTTGGGTACAAAAACGTCGTGACCTTGGCGAAATTATTTTTATTGATTTGCGTGACCGATCAGGCGTTGTCCAAATCGTATTTAATGCTGAAAACAGTAAAGAAACACATGCGATTGCCGACAGTGTCCGTAGTGAATACGTCATTGAAGTAAAAGGCGAGGTAGTAGAAAGAGATGCTGAAACGGTTAATCCAAAAATCGATACCGGTGATATTGAAGTAATCGTCAGTGAAATTAAGGTGTTGAACGAAGCAAAAACACCTCCATTTACATTAACAGATGACCTCGATGTTTCGGAAGATATCCGTTTAAAATACCGTTATTTAGACCTGCGTCGTGAGGTCATGCAGGAAACATTCAAATTACGTCATCAGGCAGCACAATCCATTCGTGAATTTTTAAACAGTGAATCCTTTTTGGAAATGGAAACACCAATGTTAACCAAAAGCACGCCAGAAGGTGCACGTGACTATTTAGTACCAAGTCGTGTACATGAAGGTTACTTTTACGCATTACCTCAATCACCACAATTATTTAAACAATTATTGATGGTAGCAGGTTTTGAAAAATACTATCAATTTGCTCGTTGTTTCCGTGATGAAGATTTACGTGCAGATCGTCAACCGGAATTCACCCAAGTTGATATCGAAACATCTTTCATGGCGATGGATGATATTTTAGATATGACAGAACGTATGATGAAAAAAGTAATGAAAGAAGTCAAAGGAATCGAGATTGAAACGCCATTCCACCGCATGCCATACGATGAAGCAATGGAGCGTTTTGGTTCTGATAAACCTGATGTACGTTTTGATATGGAATTAGTGAACCTTTCCGAAGTAGTGAAGGATTCAGGCTTTAAAGTATTCCGTCAAGCAATTGAAAATGGTGGAAAAGTAAGTGCCCTTAACTTACAAGGGAAAGCAGAATATTACTCCCGTAAAGATTTGGACAATATGACAGACTTCGCAAAGATTTATGGTGCAAAAGGGTTAGCTTGGCTGAAAGTAGAAGAAGAAGCTTTAGTAGGACCTATTGCAAAATTTTTCTCGGAAGAAGAACAAGCACAATTCCGCAGTATGCTTGATGCTCATCCAGGTGACATTTTGTTCTTTGTAGCTGATGAAAAACAAGTCGTATATGACACATTAGGTGCATTACGCTTGAAGTTGGCTAAAGATCACGATTTAATTGATGAAAGTAAATTTGAATTTCTCTGGGTCACAGACTGGCCACTATTAGAATATGATGAAGAGGAACGGCGCTATCATGCAGCTCACCATCCATTCACAATGCCGTTTGAGTCTGATTTTGACAAATTGGATACAGATCCAGGAGCAGTTCGCGCACAAGCGTATGACCTAGTATTGAATGGATATGAGCTAGGTGGAGGTTCACTTCGTATTTATCAACGTGAAATGCAAAATCAAATGTTTGAAAAACTAGGCTTCACGAAAGAAGAAGCAGAATCTCAGTTTGGTTTCTTACTTAATGCATTAGAATATGGTGCACCACCACATGGAGGTATTGCTTTCGGATTTGATCGTTTCATCATGTTGCTTGCAGGTCGCACGAATTTACGTGATACCATTCTATTCCCAAAAACAGCATCAGCATCAGATCCAATGACAGAGGCACCAAGTTCTGTTGATAGTAAACAGTTACATGAATTACATTTAAAATTAAAATAAATGTAAAGAAATGGTTAAGGTATTGTAAAGTAATACCCTTGAATTCCAAAATTCGATATGCTATTATGTAGTTAACAACAAGATAACAAAAATCCTGATGTGTTCGTCGGATTATTGACGTTTTGACCGAACACCAATTACATCGGGAGCTCGGTGTTCTTATATGGTGTGCATGCCGCTTTACTTATATGAAAAATAGCGGAAGCATGAAGTATAGGACAGGGCACCCACCTGCTAGGAGCGGGATCAAAACTTCATCACTTACGACGGCACAATTGGGATTGTCGATTAAAATTAACAGACACATCATTTTTTAATGGTGTGTCTTTTCTATATGTCGAAACGAGTAGTACTGAAAATCCTTGAAGAGTTTTGAATGGAATGGTAAGGACAATTAAGGTTTAAGGTGATTTGGAAGTGCAGATATTCTGATTAGTTTTTAAGAAAAGAGTTCATTTTACTCAGCAGATTAAATTGTAGTACAACCTCTATTTCCCGCGGACAGAAGAATGTCAAAATCGAGATAAAGTGTTCACGAGAACAGCTCTAGCACAAAAATAAAAGACAGCTTCTAAAGATAGCTGCCTTTTATTATTATTATTTTGCTACTTGTTCTAAATTTCCGTTTTTATCCATGCGGAATTTTGGAATCGGACGTGATTCCTCTTCTTCAAACACTACCATCTTTCTAGCACGTTCGACAATTTGCATAAAGGCTTGGTAGTCTTCCTTCATCGTTTGTAATTCCTTCTCTAATTCTTTTACTCTTTTTTGTTCACTATTCAATTGGTTTTGTAGTTGCTCATTTTCTTGCAATAGCTTTTGGTTACTGGCTTTTGAAGATTGTGCTAGTTTTTGCTCTTTCTTCAAATATTGTAAGTATCGAATAACTTGATCTAGATCTATACTATAATCTTCCTGATAAGACTCAGCAATTGGAGTAGTTTCGGGTTGAGCTTGTTCACGGTTTGAGTTCCAATTCAACATCGAATATACTTCTTCTTCAATCGTTCTATTTGTCTCATTTTCTTGTTGACTAGTTTGTACACTAGGAGGTGTATAAACGTTACTCTGTTTGGCAAGTGCTCTTTTCCTGTCTTTCCGTTGCTTTTTCGCGATCTGTACAGCTTGTTCATAGTTTTGGCGCACTTCCGCATTCCATCTGAATCCGCAAGCTGCAGAAGTGCGATTTAATTTATCGCCTACTTCATCAAAAGCCCTTAATTGTGTACTCCCTTCTCGGATATGTCGTAATACTGTTTCTGCTAATAATAGGTCATCTTCATGTGACCATGCATCTTGACGTACTTTCGCCATGTATGTTCACTCCTTGTTTGGTTCTGATATTTTTTTAATAGATAGTTAAGCAAACAGAGATGTCTAGCTCCAAGCACCTAAAAACTAGTGCCCTTCCTTCAGCTTCGTACGATAAGTCATCATCAGTTCCTCCGTCACTGTGATTCCTTTTATCTCCTACGCTTCAGTCCAGGTCATACGTTTTTGATCAGGCGCTTTTTGCTTTTCTAATAGATTGATAATCGTGCGAATAGATTAACTTATTTGCTATTGTCACCAGAAAAGGAGTGAATTAAACACTATTTTTTCATTTTTTGATATATTTGTTGTAAATTTTTTTCGAACTTACCGGTATCCTTAGGCTGATAGTATTGTTTATGCTTGATTTTATTGGGTAAATATTGTTGCTTAACCCAGCCGCCTTCATAGGCGTGAGGGTATTTATAATCGACTCCACGGCCAAGTGCTGCTGCTCCTTTATAATGCGCATCTTTTAAGTGTGCAGGTATTTCACCGGTATCACCACTGCGAATATCAGCAAGTGCTGCATCTAATGCCGAATAAGCACTGTTCGATTTTGGAGATAAACATAACTCGACAATAGCCACTGATAAAGGAATACGGGCTTCCGGAAAGCCAACACGTTCAGCGGTCTCGACTGCAGCTAAGGCTCTTGGACCAGCTTGCGGATTTGCAAGTCCAATGTCTTCATATGCACAAACCAGCATTCTCCGGGCAATACTTTCTAAGTCACCAGCTTCGATCAGTCGTCCTAAATAATGTAATGCGGCGTCAACATCACTGCCGCGAATTGATTTTTGAAAAGCCGATAATACATCGTAATGCGCATCTCCACCTTTGTCATGAGAGAAGCTCTTTTTTTGCATACAAGCTTCAGCATTCGCTAAATCAATCACGATCTGATCATCGGTGTGAGGCGTAGAGTAAGCTGCTAGCTCTAGTCCATTTAGGGCAGCTCGCAAGTCACCATTACAGGCATTAGCAAAATGTTCTTTTGCTTCTTGCTCCACCGCAAGTGGCAACTTCCCTAAACCATTTTCTTCATCTGCAATCGCACGATCTAATGCTTCGATAATATCTGACGGTTCCAGCCGAAAGAGTTCAAAAATATGAGAACGACTTCGGATCGCAGGATTGATCGAGTGATAAGGATTTGACGTCGTACAACCGATTAATGTAATTAGATTTGATTCTACATGTGGCAAAAGAAAGTCTTGTTTTGCTTTATCAAGTCGGTGTACCTCATCTAATATGACGACAAGCTGTCCCGACATTTTTGCTTCTTCTACAGCGATCTGCATATCTTTTTTCTTATCAATAGCTGCATTCAATAGTTTATAGCGAATGCCTAAACTATTAGCAATACCGATTGCCATAGAAGTTTTCCCTGTGCCTGGAGGTCCATAGAATACCATAGAATGGAGTCGGTTTGCGTCAACCATTCTTCTGATCATTTGGCCTTCTCCTACTAAATGTTGTTGTCCGATTACTTCATCTATATTTTGTGGTCTCATTCGAAAAGCAAGTGGTTGATTTGCCATGGTAACATCCTTTCTATGACTTCTAGAGCAAGCAGCTTGACATTTTTTAGCTGCTTTCTTAATATAGGCAAGTATGTAATGATTAGAAAAGCTTGGCTAACAGCATTAGTTTTTTCTTTTTTACTTGCTATGAATTGTTCTGCAATTAGTATATCATTCATGCTATAATAACAACTAATGACGAACATTGTATATAGATAATTTGAAGGGGAAAAATGAGGTGTAATCATGAAGATATCTACGAAAGGGAGATATGGACTTACGATTATGATCGAGCTGGCAAAAAATAATGGTAATGGCCCGATGTCGTTAAAAAGTATCGCCAAAGAAAATAATTTATCAGAACATTATTTAGAACAATTAGTAGCCCCATTGAGAAATGCAAGCTTAGTAAAAAGTATTCGTGGTGCATATGGTGGTTATGTATTGGCAAAAGAACCGAATGAGATAACAGCTGGTGATATCATCCGAATTCTAGAAGGACCAATCACGCCGGTTGAGGGAATTGAGGAGGAAGAGCCAGCCAAACAGGAGCTTTGGATCCGAATTCGTGACGCAGTGAAAGATGTACTCGATACCACCACATTAGAGGACTTGTCCACTTATGGGGAAAAAGGTGTACAGGATCCTTACATGTTCTACATTTAAAGAAAAGAGTTGAAAGTAATGAAAGCTATCTATTTAGATCATGCCGCGACAACACCGGTACACCCGAAAGTTGCCGAGGCAATGACAGAAAGCTTGCAAGAGAATTTTGGTAATCCATCTAGTATTCATTCATTTGGACGGAAAGCTAGACAGGTTTTAGATAAAGCACGTTCGGTTGCAGCCCAATCTATAAAAGCTACCGAAAAGGATATTGTATTTACAAGTGGTGGAACTGAAGCGGATAATATCGCTATAACCGGAGTTGCGCTAGCCAATCAAGATAAAGGGAAACATATTATCACAACAAAAATCGAGCACCATGCAACCTTACACACGGTTGAAAATCTTGAAAAACAAGGCTTTGAGGTAACTTATTTAGACGTGAATGAACACGGTGTAATTGAGCTCCAACAATTGAAAAATGCTTTGCGTGACGATACCATTCTGGTGACCGTTATGATGGTAAACAATGAAACAGGTGTGATCCAGCCGATTGCAGAAATTGGGGAATTACTAGTGGATCATCAAGCTTATTTTCATACAGATGCCGTTCAGGCTTATGGTATGTTATCGATAAATGTTGGGGAACTTAAGGTTGATTTGTTAACCGTTTCTTCTCATAAAATTAACGGACCTAAAGGTTTAGGATTTTTATATGTTCATCCAGATGTAGCATTACAAGCGTTACAGTATGGAGGAGAACAGGAACGTAAACGTCGCCCGGGTACGGAAAATGTTGCAGCGATTGCCGGCTTCACAGAAGCAATTCAGCTGGTATTGACTGAAAGAGAGCAGCGTTATCAAGCCTATCAGAATTATCGTGATCGCTTTTTGCAAATCCTTCGCGAACGAGGTATTAACTTTTCCATTAATGGTGAAAAGAGCGAACGCGTACCTAATATCATTAATGTCAGTTTTCCTGGAGCCAATGTGGAAGCTCTATTAACCAATTTTGATTTGAGTGGTGTTGCAGCATCGAGTGGAAGTGCTTGTACAGCAGGATCAGTCGAACCTTCCCATGTGTTGAGCGCCATGTTTACGGAAAACAGTAGCTGTACGACTAATTCAATTCGCTTCAGCTTCGGATTAGCGAATAATCAGGAAAATATAGTAGAGGCAGCAGAGAAAGTGGCAAAAATCGTCCAAAGACTCACAAACTAAGGTGGTGACAACAATGAAAAAGAATGAAGATACACGTGTGATTGTCGGTATGAGTGGTGGTGTCGATTCATCCGTGACAGCCCTTCTGTTAAAAGAACAAGGCTATGATGTTGTTGGTATCTTTATGAAAAACTGGGATGATACCGATGAATTTGGTGTATGTACGGCAACAGAAGATTTCGATGATGTTGTTCGTGTATGTAATCAACTTGATATCCCATACTATGCTGTCAACTTTGAAAAACAATACTGGGATAAAGTATTTACTTACTTTTTAGATGAATACAAAGCAGGTAGAACGCCGAATCCTGATGTAATGTGTAATAAAGAAATTAAATTTAAAGCATTTCTTGACCATGCCCTTTCACTTGGTGCTGATTACGTTGCAACAGGACACTATGCCCAAGTAAGACATACTGGTGATCGTGTAGAAATGTTACGTGGTGTGGATGATAATAAAGATCAAACATACTTCTTAAATCAATTGTCTGAAGATGTGTTAAAAAGAGTTATGTTCCCACTAGGAAACTTACCCAAAACGGAAGTGCGCCGTATCGCCAAAGAAAACGGACTCGCTACAGCGAACAAAAGAGACAGTACTGGAATCTGTTTTATTGGAGAACGAAACTTCAAAGAATTCCTTAGTGAATATTTACCAGCTCAACCAGGTAAAATCATGACATTAGATGGGGAAGTAAAAGGTGAGCATGACGGTCTGATGTACTACACGATCGGCCAACGTCAAGGACTTGGTATCGGTGGTCCAGGTGGTCCATGGTTTGTCGTTGGTAAAAACTTGGAAGACAATGTACTCTATGTTGGAGCGGATTACCATAATGATGCATTATATTCCGACGCACTTATTGCAACGGATATTAATTGGATTAATGAAGCACCAACAGAAGCTTTCCATTGTACGGCAAAATTCCGTTATCGTCAGAAAGATAATGGCGTAACCGTTTATCCAAATGAAGATGGCACTGCTAAAGTCATATTCGATAATCCGGAACGTGCGATTACACCAGGACAAGCAGTCGTCTTTTACCAAGATGAAATCTGCTTAGGCGGAGGAACGATCGATGAGATTATGAAAGATGATAAATATTTAGATTATGTAGGATGATTTAGAGGGGCAGCATATTAATGTGCTGTCCCCTTTCGCTTAAAAAGGGGAAGAGATAAAACAAAAGTGTCCATCATCAGCTTGATGAAGGACAAAAGAAGAACAAATCAACAAAAAGTGTCTTTCATCAATCTGATAAAAGGCAAACGCGATATTCAGATACAAAATTGACCACCATACGATCAATCATCAGACAGTGCTTGCACGCTAATTCACTATTAAGCTAAAATAACAACAGGAGGTTTTAACATGACTGAAATGGACCAAGGGATTCAGTATATGAAAGAAGGCAAGCTGGAAGAAGCAGCACAATACTTTACAGATGCGATTGAAAAAAATCCACAAGATCCCATTCATTATATCAACTTTGGCAATCTACTTTTACATATGAAAGATTATGAGCGAGCTGAACGATTTTATCAAGAGGCAACAGAGCTTGATAAGAAAGCAGCAACTGCCTACTACGGATTGGGCAATGTTCAGTTTGAACAGGAGAAATACGACTCGGCAAAAGAACATTTTCAGAAAGCAATTAGTCTAGGCTTGGAAGAAGCCGATCCGTATTTTATGTTAGGGATGACTTTTTTGTACGATGAGCAGTTTAAATTATCACTTCCATATCTACAACGAGCAAGCGAGTTAAGCCCTGATGATGTTGATGTGCAATTTCAATATGGACTGGCACTAGCACAAACAGAGCAACTGGACTTTGCCAAATCTACTTTTGAAAGAGTATTGGAGTTACAAAAAGAACATAGTGATGCTCATTATAATTTAGGGGTTATCGCCTTATATGATGAAGATGTTGAGCAGGCATTGGAGCATTTTCATCAGGCACTCGAAATTCAACCTGATCACTTATTAGCAGGAAATGGTAAAAAGCAAATTGAAAAAATGCTTGAAGAAAACCAGTAAGAAATGGAGGTCTTTGTAATGGAGAATAGCCAACCAGCTGAACAAAAAAATTTCATAAAAGGTGAAATGATCCATACTATTTTTGAAAATAAACAAGAGCATTTCTCCATTGCAAAGATTAAGATTCTTGAAACCAATCAGCAGTTTGATGAAACAGAAGTCGTAGTGAAAGGATATTTCCGGCGCTTAGACCCTGGTGAAACCTATGAATTTTATGGACGGGTTGTTGATCATAAACGATTTGGTCGTCAATTCCAAGTGGAAAGCTATCAACGTTTTCTCCCTGAATCGAAGGAAGGCGTGATAGCCTATTTATCAAGTGATCTATTTCCTGGTATCGGTAAAAAAACAGCAGAACGAATTGTCGATACCTTAGGAGAATCAGCTCTATCTCAGATTCTGAATAATCAATCTGTTCTGGTTCAGGTAAAAGGGTTAGCGAAAGACAAACAGGAAAAAATTTATCAGATCCTGCAAGAAAATCAAGGGTTTGAACATATTGTCATTGTATTGTCGAAATATGGTTTCGGCCTGAAGATGGCTCAGAAAATGTATACAGCTTTTAAAGAAAATACATTAGAAACATTGCAAACCAATCCGTATGCTTTCGTATTTGAAGTGGAAGGCTTTGGTTTCATACGGGCTGATCAAATGGCTAAAGAGAATCATATTCCGATTGATCATCCTACTAGATTACAAGCAGCGTGTGTTTATATTCTGCAAAACAGTATTCAGGATGGTCATGTTTATTTACCTATTGATCAGTTGTTATATGAAATGGATCAATTATTAGATGGGGAAACAAACCAGATCGATGTTGACAAAATGACTGCTCAAATTGTCGAGCTAAATACAGAAAAACAAATTATTGTAACGGACAAAAAAGTCTATTTACCATCTCTTTATTACTCGGAAACTGGTTTCTGCGCACAAATTAAACGAATTGCTGACAAGAAGGTTGAACGAGCATTTACTGATGCAGAATTGTTAAAAATAGTCGGTGCTATTGAGGAAGAAGAAGTATTAAGTTATGGAAAAGAGCAATATCAAGCACTGGAAACCGCATTATCAGAGAAAATATTCATCTTAACTGGTGGACCAGGAACCGGTAAAACAACGGTTATTAAAGGAATTATCAATGCTTATGCTGAGATTCATGATCTTTCATTGGATCGAGATGATTATAAAGAAGACGAAGAATATCCATTTGTATTAACCGCACCAACTGGTCGTGCAGCCAAAAGAATGAAAGAGTCTACAGGGATTGACAGTGTGACAATTCACCGTCTATTAGGCTGGGATGGTAATGAGACATTTGATAAAGATGAAAATAATAAATTAGAAGGAAAAATTCTCGTTATTGACGAATTTTCTATGGTTGATATATGGCTTGCTTATCAATTGTTTCGTGCGATTCCGGATGATATGCAAGTAGTAATTGTAGGAGATGAAGACCAACTGCCATCTGTCGGCCCAGGACAGGTGCTTGCAGATCTGTTAAAAAGCGAGGTCGTCTCATCCGTTTCACTCAAGGAAGTGTATCGGCAAAAGGAAGGCTCCAAAATCATTCAGCTTGCTCATGAAATCAAAAATAATCATGTACAGCCAGATAGCTTAACCAAAGCAAATGATTTTAGCTTTTTAACATGTCCGGATTACCAGGTTGTTAATATTGTGACGCAGGTAGTGAAAAAAGCGCATGACAAAGGAGTGGACTTACGGCAAATTCAGGTGCTAGCTCCAATGTACCGTTCAAAAGCAGGTATACATCGGTTAAATACAGAGCTCCAAGCAGTGATCAACCCGCCACAACAAGGTAGAAGGGAAATGCGTTTTGGTGATACTGTATTTCGAAAAGGGGACAAGGTCATCCAACTTGTCAATCAACCAGAAGATGGTGTGTTTAATGGTGATATAGGAGAAGTTGTCGCGATTTTTGAAAAAGATGAGAATGTTGACCAAGAAGAACAAGTTGTTGTAAGTTTTGACGACAAAGAAGTTGCTTATGCTAAAGCAGATTTGATGAATCTGATGCATGCTTACTGTACATCAATTCATAAGTCACAAGGTAGTGAATTTCAAATTGTCATTTTGCCAATTATCCCGGGATACAATCGCATGCTGCGCAAAAACTTGATCTATACAGCGATTACCCGTGCTAAACAATCACTTGTCATGTGTGGTGATAAATCAGCATTTTTACGAGGTGTGCAAACAGAAGATACTAATCAACGTTATACATCACTTATTACGTATTTACATGAATTATTCCAAGTACAAGAAAATAAAGCAGAAAATGAAGGAGAGCAGAAATTAACAGCAGATGAACAACTGCTTGCTGTAGAAGTAGGTCAAGAAGATTTTTCACCTTATGACTTTATGGAGTAATAATGAAGGAGATGACTTCCTGAAGTTTTGTTGGAAGTATTCCTTTTAAGCAGAGATTGGTATTACCATCTCTGCTTTTTTGGTGTGCCGGGCATGCATCTAAACTCTAGGGTTCAAGTCCCGAACTGGGAAGGCAGTAGTACCAGTTAGCCAAGGACAAGGGTGTCTAGGGCGACCTAGAATCTGAAGGAAGTCGGAGGCAAATTCCCGCCTTGAGGAACACGAACTTCATAGAAGGCTATTTATACTTGGATGAGACTGCCAAACACATCAAAGTCCATACTGCCGAAGGGTATAGGTAGTAAATGAAGCAAGGATATGGGGAGGAAGTGTAGATGCTTACCCCGGGAGGTCTGATAGCAAAGCGGTACACTTACCGTAACCGGATGTGTGAACATTCACTGAACTATCAGAAGTCAGCAGAAGCCATAGTACCTGTTTCTTCTAGAGGAACAGGGAAGGGCGGAATCAGGAAAGGAACATGATCACTTGGGATACGTATGGTTTGATGAAGCAGAAACACAAGTTCCTTCCTCATGGAGGAAACGGTGAATCCCGTGGGGGACATGAGAAGGGTGGAGAACACATACCACATAAAGAGAACGATCATGTACGTAGGAGAGAGAACGAATGTTAAAACAAATACTGTCACGAGAGAATCTACTACAAGCTATATGGCGTGTAGAAAAGAATAAAGGAAGCCACGGAATCGACCAAATGCCCGTACAAAACCTACGAGTGCATTTGAAAGAGAACTGGACAATCCTCAAGCAACAATTGGAAACAGGAACCTATCAACCTCAACCGGTCCGTCGAGTCGAAATCCCGAAACCAGACGGTGGAAAGAGGAAGCTAGGGATTCCAACCGTGACAGATCGCTTTCTACAACAAGCGATCGCACAAGTGTTGACCAAAGTATATGACCCGCAGTTTTCGGACCATAGTTATGGATTTCGTCCCCAAAGGCGAGGTCATGACGCGGTGAGGAAAGCAAGAGGGTATATACAAGAAGGCTGTCGTTGGGTAGTAGATATGGATCTAGAGAAATTCTTTGATAAAGTACATCATGATCGTTTAATGCGCACCCTGAGCAAACGGATTAACGATCCAAGAGTGCTGACATTAATCCGTCGCTATCTACAAGCAGGAGTCATGGAGCAAGGACTTGTTCAGTCGAACACAGAAGGAACACCACAAGGTGGCCCGTTAAGTCCTTTACTCTCTAATATTGTCTTAGATGAATGGGACAAAGAATTGGAGCGCAGAGGACTGCACTTCGTCCGTTATGCGGATGATTGTCAAATCTACGTTCGTTCCAAAAGAGCAGGACAGAGAGTCAGACAAAACATGACGGAATTCCTGGAAGGAAAACTAAAGCTGAAAGTGAATCAACAAAAGAGTGCGATTGATCGTCCATGGAGACGAAAATTTCTAGGATTCTCCTTCACCAGTCACAAGAAGAGACCAAAGGTTCGCATACCAAAAGAGAGTATTAAGAGGCTCAAAGATCGAATCCGTTCCTTAACATCAAGGAAAGAAAACATCAGTATGGAGACCAGAATCGAACGATTAAATCGGTACTTAATCGGTTGGATAGGATATTACCAATTGACCGAGGCACCAAGTGTTCTGAAACAGATAGATAGTTGGATCCAACGTAGACTCCGCATGATTCGATGGAAAGAATGGAAGTTGGTCAAGACAAGGTATCGAGAATTACAAAGGTTCGGTGTGAAGAAGGAGAAAGCGTGGGAATGGGCCAACACAAGGAAAGCCTATTGGCGGATTGCGAACAGCCCCATTTTACACAGAACCCTCGGCAACCGATATTGGGGAAGCCAAGGACTAGAAAGTTTGTTTATTCGTTATCAATTTTCACGTATGACTTGAATGAAATCGCCAAATACGGAACCGTATGTTTGGTGATGTGAGAGGGTCGGAGGTTAGTCACCTCCCCCTATCTCGATT
>NZ_JAGFVL010000045.1 GCF_017599345.1 Gracilibacillus suaedae | reverse complement strand
GAGAACATCGGCAAAGATACAGTGAAGAGTTTAAAAGAGAAACGGTAAAGTTTGCGCAAGAGCAAAAGCAAAAGAAAACCATGACAGAGATTGCGGAAGATATCAAGGTTCCACTAAGTTGTCTGCATGAATGGATGAGTAAATATCGCGAATTTGAAAACGAACCGGTGGTGGTGGAAGAACGTTTAAAGAAACTGGAGCGAGAACTAAAGGAAAAAGAACGGGAACTAAAGGCAAAAGACAAGAAAATAGCGGAGACCGAGGAAGAATTGGCTATCGTAAAAAAGGCGGTGCACATCTTCAGCAGACCAAAAAAATGAAGTTTCTATTCATTGAAGACAATCGCTCGGTGTTTTCAGTGGAGAAGATGTGTAAAGTATTAGAGGTGTCTACGAGCGGTTATTTCAAATGGAGAAAGCATAAGCCGAGTCCACAAGAAATACGTAGGGAAGCCATAAAGAAACGAATTAAATACCATTATTACGATGCTGACAGTATATATGGTAGTCCCAAAATCACAAAGCTATTAGTCCAAGAAGGATATCAAGTAACAGAAAGAACCGTTAGTGTGTACATGAAAGAACTAAACTTACGATCTTGTGTATCTAAGCCATATAAAGTATCTACAACGCATTCAAATCATGATGATCCTGTAGCACCTAATAGGTTAAATCAACACTTTACAGCACCAGAACCAAACAAGATATGGGTAGCTGATATCACCTATATCCCTTGTCGACAAGGGCGCTTATATTTAGCTGCGATTCTGGACTTATATACTCGTGAAATAGTTGGTTGGCGCTTAGATGGACATATGGAAACGTCATTAGTTCTTCAAGCACTAGAAGATGCTTATACGTTAAGAAACCCAGAAAAAGGCTTGCTTCACCACTCCGACCGTGGTACACAATACGCTTCTACGGAGTACCGGGACAAACTGAAAGAATTTGGTATGGAGGCAAGCATGAGTCGTACAGGAAATTGTTATGATAATGCTTGTGCAGAATCGTTCTTCAGCCTAATCAAAAAAGAATTAATGAGAGGTCAACGATTTCAAACGAAGGAGCAAGCTTACGCGGAGATTTATCGTTATATAGAGCTTTTCTATAATCGAAAAAGAATACATGGATCCATTGGTTTTATATCTCCGGTAGCGTTCAAGCAAAAATACGATAGGCAGCATGCGGCATAAAAGAAAGAGCACTTATCGAAGCAGTAAGTTGCCTTTTCATCACTTAGCGACTAGCCAGATGATTCCGTGGAGGGGTCAAGTGGTTTGGGCTTGATGCCTCCGCGGTATCATCTATCATTTGAAAAGTGAAGAAAAGGCTACGGTAATCTGACATGTATTCGTTATTTAGGTGTCCACTTTCTTGACAGAAGTCCAAAATGTCTGCTCCCATCCCTGGATTTTCCAGAGTATACTCTATGGCTACGTTATAATACAAAAAACTTTATTACTCTTTGCTTGCACCAAAAAACATGGAGTTTTAGCTCCATGTTTTTTGGTGGAACCTAACTTTTTGTTTCATCAGTGACCCCTACTGCTGAAAGTCTCACTTTATATTTTGACGGAGTTTCACCGTAGTGTTGTTTAAATAGCTTACTGAAATATTTGGTATCACTGTAACCGACCTTTCTAGCAATTTCTCCAATTTTATAAGCATCTTCGATTACTAGTTTTCTAGCTTGTTTCATTCTTTCTTTTGTTACAAAATCATGAACGGTCACTCCTGTTTCATTTTTGAACTGTTGACAAAAATAAGTTGGATTCATAAATACTTGTTGGGCAATTCGGTTGATTGTGATTTGTTTATCTAAATGATCTAAAATCCACTCTTTCGCAGTCGCGATTTGATCCTGCTCATCCTGTAATTCTATCATTGTTGTCTTTTCCAATAATTGATCAATCCAATTCCATACTTCAATCTTTAATTCCGTTATACTAGTAGTCCTTTCCGTAATGGTAAAGATATATTGAAATTGCTTACTGCTCAGACTAAACGTGTGACCACTTAACTCATTCCATATTTTAACACCTAAAAGTTGCAATACTTTTTCTAATTCTACCGGAGAATTTAAATTGCTCAACATATCTAAAAAAATGGTCAGTTCCTTCTTCAGGTGTACATCATCAGTATGGTGAATTGCCCATACTATTTTCTCGATTTGAAGAATAATAGCTTTATCCTCCACGGTGTTCTCTTTTAGATTAATACGACTTCGCTCATCTGTTGTAATAATTTGATTGGTTCCTTTTATTAAACGTAATTTAATAGCTGTTTTTAAATCCTTTTTTCTAGCAGTAAGCAGGCTTAATTGATCAAACGGGTCACTCATGGCAATGGAACAGCATAATGCAGTGTACTGCTTAATATTTTCTAATAAATCTTTAGCAAATTGTTTTGATTTTTCTGCGGTATGATCTGATGGGATGGATTGAAGCAGGATCCACCATTCGTTATGCTTTTCCGTCCATTTCCATGCAGCCGCTCGTTTTTCACTATTCCAATCAGTAATCATTTCCTCCATAATATTGCTTATTGCAAATAGCCAATTACTCCATTCCTCATCATCAAGCTTCTTTTTCTTACTTTTTAATTGATCTGCACTGATATATAGTACAACATATTCGCCACTTGGAAATTGCTTTGTCCACTCTAATAAAGAAACATCCATCTCTTCCTCACGCATCATTTCCTGTAGCAATTGAAGCTGTTGCAAATAGGCTGTTTTTTTTGCTTCTTTTGCTATTTCTCTATGTCTTCTTTCTTCTATTTCCTGTGATTGTATCTCTTTACTGATTCGCAATAACTGTAATCGGAATTCCTCTCGATCAATCGGTTTCACTAAATAATCACTTGCTCCCTCACGAATCGCTCTTTGTAAATATTGAAAATCATCAAATCCACTAATAACAATGGAATGAAAATTCTGCTGTTGCTTCAATTGCTGAATAAGCGTTAATCCGTCTATTTCCGGCATTTTCACATCTGTAATAACAAGATCAACCTTTATTTGTTCTCGGTGAATAGCTGTTAAACATTCTTCACCGTCGCAATAATTACCGATAATCTCAAATTGATCACCAGCTTGTAATACTTGTCGTTCTATTCCTCTGCGCAATCTCGGTTCATCATCTACAATTACTGTGTTTACCTTCCTGATAGACAAATTAAGACACCCCTTTTCTTTCTATATTATTCTCTAACGGTAACAATAAATAGACTACTGTTCCGCTTCCTGCTTTACTTTCAATGTCAAGACCATATCGTTCTCCATACATCATCTTTATTCGTGCATGTACATTTAATAATCCATATTGTGAATCCCGTAACATCGGGTTCTGATGTAATGATAGTTGAATTTTCTTTAAGATTGCTTCTTCCATTCCAGGTCCATCATCTGCTATTTCAATTAGTAGATTTTTATCGTTATTCACCTTCATACGGACTTCAATATTAATGTTCCTACATCGATCCAATCCATATTTGATCGCATTTTCAATGACAGGCTGCAAAATAAATTTCGGTATCACATAATTCTTTTGATCGACGTTTATCGATAGCGAAAAATGAATACGCTCTTCAAACCGAAACTGCTGAATCGTTAAGTAGTCTTCTGTATGACTTACTTCTAATGATATCGGGACGAGCTTTTCTTTGTTATTTAAGGAATAACGAAGCATTCTTCCTAATAACGTAACCATCTTAATAACTTCTTCTTTATCATCTTCCTCCACTGCATAGCAAATTGTTTCCAGCGTATTGTACATAAAATGTGGATTGATTTGAGATTGAAGAGCGTACAATTCTGCATCCTTTTGTTTTAATTCTATCTGATAATTTTCCCTGATAAGATATTCTATTTCTTGAATCATCGAATTAAAACTTTTGGCAAGCATTCCTACTTCATCTTTCTTTTCCATTGGTAGGTCTACTTTAAAATTTCCTTTCTCCACTCGTTTCATAAGAAAAGTTAACTTTTTGATTGGACTGGAAACATTCCATGCCAATAAAACGGATATGACACTGCTTAGGATAACGATAATAATAAAGGCAATAATCGTGCCGTTTCTTACCACATTCGTATCTTTCATTAACTCATTTAATGGAATTCTGTGAAATGAGTACCAATTCACGGAAGGGAACTTATACGAACTAACCAGATCATTATTGATCCAATCCGTCGTTCGAAAGCTGCCGTTAATTTTTGGATAGTGTGGAAACTGTGCATCTACTTTTCCGATCATACTTGGATCACTATGATAAATAAAACGACCATCTTGGTCAGTAAGCCATATGGTTGGATCACGGTCTTGTGTCAATCCTTGCATGGCTTGCTCGATAAAATTTAAACGGATGGCAATAAACATCGTCCCCAGATTCTCCTGATTTTCATAATCTCGTAATTCTCGCATCATAAAAAGATAAGGTGGATCACCCTCAAATGCCAAACCTACTTGATTAGGCAAAATAAACTCCGTCCCACCTTTTAAGTCAATCTCTTCCCCTAAAAAGGAAGGAAATTCTTCGATGTTAACATTAATCTCTGGGTGTTTTGTACTTTGAAACAAACGGTTCTTACTCAAAATAAAAACACCTAATATATCTGAATTACCGCTAGTCATATACATTCTAGATAAAATGCCATTGACCAAAAATTCATCTCGAAAAAGGGCAGAATTATTTTGATAGGCGTCTTTTCTTAATACTTCAATTATCTGCGAAGAATTATATAATGCGTCCGGTAGTGCTTTGTAATCATTTAACTGATTATTAATATTGGTATTTGCTTGCTCCAATAATTTTGGAATATATTGTCCTACTTGATTTTCAATGGACATAGTATACTGCTTATATGCAATGTATCCTAATACGGACACAGGGATAACCGTGACTAAAATATAAGTGATCATTAACTTTGTCATTAGTTTTCGATTACGAAAGTAGTTAAAAATCATATTGATCCACATTCTCCTTCGTAAAGTCAATCGGCTCCCCCATAATAACTGTGTCATTCATTACGCTTATTTTTCCAACTCCACTGATTTCCTGATTATCATAAGGAAGATCTCCTTGTGCTAATTGCTTACTCAACGCAACCGTTAGATAGCCTAGCTTTTTCGGACTCCATAATGTTACGACCTGCACAACATCTTTTTTTAAATATTCATTCATCGGATTAGGGGAAGATAAACCTACGATAGCTACTTCTCCAACCTTTTCCTCCTCCAAAACGGCTTGTGCGGCTGCTGGAGGTGCAACAGAGGAATTACCGATAATACCATCCAAATCAGGATATTTTGCTAATAATTCTTTCGCTTTTGTATAAGCCTGTTGTGGATCATCATTAGCCGCCACTGTCTCCACTAACTGCATGTCAGGGTAAAACTCCTGGTGTTGCTGGTTGATCCAATAAAGCCATTCATTTAAATTAGCTGCTGTATCTGCACCTGTCATAATGGCAAATTTTCCTTTTTCATCAATATTCCAAGCTAACGTATCCATCAAATGCCTGCCTAACGCTTCATCTTGAACCATATTAATGAAAAATGACCTTCCTTCAGGTGCAGTATCAGCATCCCATGTAATGACTTTGACCCCCATTTGCTCTGCTTTCTTCAAAGAAGGTAATAATTGCTCTGGGTCATTAGCTGATACTGCTAGAACATCAATATTCTCATTTTTGACTAATTGATTAATTACTTCTATTTGCTGCCGGGCATTTGCTACAGATGGACCTTGATAAATTACTTCTACTTGCAAATCATCGCCCGCTTCCATCACCCCTTGCTCAACCGCATTAAAATATGGAATGTTCATTACCTTTGGAACAATAGCAATTTTATATGTACTACGATTTTGATATTCTGTCTGTTCTGTTATTTCTTCCGATGAATAGACAACATGGTATGGCTCTTTACTTGTCCCTTTCATATTGCAACCGCTTACAATTAATGCTAATAAGACACCTATTAGTAGATACTTTCTCTGCAAAGCTATCCCCCCTAGTCCTTCAAGAATCAACGAGACCACTCTGTTCTTACCTACATAGATTTTATCACTACTTTTATTTGATTACTAGCAGGTAAAAACGCATTAGCATTGACAAAATTCTTTATCTATATTATATTACCTAAGGCGAATGATTATGAACAAACCGTTAAAAAATGTTCGTCTTTAGGAGTGAGATAAATGGAAAATGTATTTGATTATGAAGATATTCAATTAATTCCTGCAAAATGTATCGTGAAAAGCCGGAGTGAATGTGATACGTCGATTCAATTTGGAAAGCATAGATTCCGCCTGCCTGTTGTCCCTGCTAATATGCAGACAATTATTGATGAAAAAATTGCTACTTTTTTAGCAGAGCGTAACTATTTTTATGTGATGCACCGTTTTGAGCCTGAAACGAGAAAAGATTTTATTAAATCTATGAGGGTGAAGAACTTAATCGCTTCCATTAGTGTCGGAGTGAAAGGTGAAGAATATAGCTTTATTGAAGAACTTGCCGATCAAGCGCTTGTTCCGGATTACATTACTATAGACATTGCACACGGCCACTCTGATGCTGTAATTGAAATGATTCAACACATTAAAAAGCATTTACCTGACAGCTTTGTGATTGCAGGTAATGTTGGTACGCCAGAAGCTGTTCGTGAATTAGAAAACGCTGGTGCGGATGCAACTAAAGTAGGTATTGGCCCTGGTAAAGTGTGTATAACAAAGGTAAAAACAGGTTTTGGTACTGGTGGATGGCAGCTTGCTGCTTTAAGATGGTGTGCAAAAGCTGCAACGAAACCAATCATTGCTGATGGTGGTATACGTACACATGGAGATATCGCCAAGTCAATTCGTTTTGGAGCATCTATGGTAATGATCGGCTCTCTTTTTGCCGGCCATGAGGAATCACCAGGTACAACGGTAGAACATGATGGTAAACTGTACAAAGAATACTTCGGTTCTGCCTCTGAATACCAAAAAGGTGAGAAGAAAAATGTAGAAGGTAAAAAAATGTATGTGGAGCATAAAGGAGCTTTACAAGATACATTAACTGAAATGGAACAAGACCTGCAATCTTCTATCTCATACGCAGGCGGAAAAACATTAAATGCGATTCGCACAGTCGATTATGTCGTAGTGAAGAATTCTATTTTTAATGGAGATTAATACGAAAGCACACCTATTAACTTAGGTGTGCTTTTTTGTTGAAATTGTGTCAGCAATCAAACCAGTAGGTAACGATTCTTTTATATAACTTTTTGATTGAACTTCCTTCCGTAATATAAACTGAACCCTATGATCACTGGTGTAATGACAATGGTTGGTGCAAACCATAAGAAAATATTAACCGATTCAATATTCAATAATCTCGGTGCTCCGAAAACCATAAATGCAGTAATTGTCGAAATGGAACAGGCTAACATACCAATTAAATGTTCAATATACCAATGTCCCTTTTTGCTAGGCTTATGAAGCCAATAATACAGCTGGCTTCCACCTACAAACAAGCCAACAGCAGGGAAATAACTTAATAATGGCATATCAATATAAAACCCATAGACACTGATCAAAGCTGAACTTGTAAGCAAAGTGAAGGAAAATGCCAGATCTGCTACATGCCGATGAGGCGTTTTTCTTTTTTTAAATTGTAATACCCGTATACCGTACCAGGCTGTTGCGGCACTTAGTATCGCAATATAGACAAGAAACCAGGAAAAAGTTTGGTCCCCTGAAGGGTCATAAAAAATCCGGTAAAAACCCATATAACATGCTGAAATAGCCACAACCGCCATGGAATAGGTATACACCCAACCAATTTTACGATGGACCTTTCCACCTTTACGTACAACGATTGGAATCCAAAAAATAAATAATGCCAGAAAACCTGCAATAATATGAGAAATGCGAAACAATTCAAAAAGCATATTTTTATTCTTCCCCCTTATAATAGGATAACGTTTGTTTGATTCCTTCTCTGTATGGGGTACGCGGTAAAGTACCGATATGCTTTTCATATTTATCTCCACTCAAGACAACAGGGTCTTCTGTTAAATAAAGCATTTCCACCACTTCTTTCATATCTTTATCAAACAATCCCAAAAAGGAGATAAGTCCTTTTTTTACTGTAAACACCTTTTTCGTAAATCGTTCAACTTCCCTTACTAGTGCGATGATTTCTTTTCCTGATATAACGTCGGTAGCTGGGATATTCCAATGCTGCCCGTACGCATCAGGATGTTGTGCTAACGTAATAATTGCCTTGGCACCATCTGGTGTATAAATATACTCACGTTTCACTGTTTGATTTCCTATAAACATCGCTGTTTTATCCTGTCTCACCGACGCGAAAAAATAATGGAGCATCGATTTCTCAGCACCTGGACCATAGAAATCAGGAAAATGAGCAAATAGTGCAGAAACTCCAGAATTTTTGACTATTTTCTCGAGTCGTAGTCGTATCTTGCCTTTTTTGGTATGGGGCTGTTTTGGATAGTCTTCTCTAATTTCCTTTCCATTCCCTTCCCCATAAGCATAGACATTATCCACAATCGCTAGTTTGATATTCTTTTCTTTAGCCAATTCAACGACATTATTCATGATCTTTTCAAGCTTTTGCTCCCACTGAGAATATGGAACATTTAATGCATGAAAAATAACATCGATGTCAGGTAATCCTTTCTTCAATTCGTCTTTATTCTGAGCATCACCTGGGTAAATAGCTACTCGATCGTCATGGCCAAAAAGTGTTTGTAATTTTGCTTCATTACGCGCAAATGCTACTACTTCTATCTTTCTATTTACTAATTCCCTTACAATTGCTTGACCCATCCCACCACTTGCTCCTAAAACCATTGCTTTTTTCATCATATCCTCCTTTTATTAACCATCGTTCAATTAAATCATAAAAAAATTAATCCATGTATATCATCCCTAAAATCATATCAACATGTGACATTGCCAGTTCCTCTACCTCCTGAAAAGAATGACCGATTCTACAATAGTGAGCAACAAATCCATGTAACATTAAAAAGACAGACCAAATTTTTTTAATTTCTATTTGCTGGTTTGTTAAAGCCGCAACTGCCTGGGCAAATTGTTGATAACTTTGTTCAGGTGCATTGGTCGCATAATGCTGCAATTCCTTATCATTCATAATAAACATCACTTCATAATGATTAGGGTACGTCAGGCCAAAACGAATATAACCTAGTAGTAGTTCTTTTAACTTCTCTTCTTGTGAAAGCTCTAATTTGTCTAACCGTTTTAATTCTTTATTAATCATTGCAAAATCTTGCTCAATCATCGCATAAAATAAATCAGCTTTGTTTTTAAAATGATAGTAAATAGCTCCATGACTATAACCTAATTCCCTTGCAATCATCCTCATCGAAACGGCCTGAAATCCTTGATCCACAAAGAGCTGGTGCGCTACATCGATAATTGCTTCTCTTGAAAGTTCCTGATCCACTGCTTTTCGCGGTGCCATATATATAACCCCTTTTTTTAACCACTGTTCAATTAAATCATATAAAAAATGGAATTGGTTGTCAATCCCTTTTTAAAATATCCTGCATATGGGATTGCGACATTGAAACAATATTAAACCAAAAAAACATACATAGTTTTATTTTCCTATAAATTTTAGAAGGAAATCACTATATGCATGACGAAATATACATATGTAATATAGGTAATATGTAATAAAAAACTTCAATAATATATTTATCATAGTAACTAATGTTAATGGAAATGGGGTGTTTCATATTGAACTGATTGTCCTGACTCAAATCGTCATATCTGTAATTGCTCTTATCATCACTTTTACATTCTGTTATAAGCATAAAAAATCAAAAGACCATCAAAAAAAGTCTCGTACTCCAGCTAATCCTGAACTGACTGAAGCAAACATACGAAATAATTTTCGTATTACTTTACATCATCACCCATGTTTAATTACACTAATCCACTTAGAAAACGCTCAACTATCGCGATTAAAGGACAAACAATTTTATGGCTACGTAGATAATATCAGTACTAGTGGCTTAATGTTTTTATGCAATTTTAATTTTCCCGTTAAAGAACGCGTGATAGTCAAATTAAATATTTCGATTAAATCGTACCAATTTACTTTAAATGGGGAGGTTATCCGAAAAGAAGAGCATAAGAAAAAGAAACAAATAGCGTATGGTGTACAATTTCATAAAATGTCAGAAAAAGAAAGAATTCGTCTCACTAAAGTATTAAATGAAGTAATGGTCGAAAAGAAGAAAAAGTCAAATATGGTCGGCGTACGTTAAAGAGGGAATACCAATTTGATTTGGTATCCCCCCCTTTATCCAAACCAGCAACGAGATTCATCGCTTATCATTTGGTGACTTTTTGGAACAATCTTTTATAAGACATCGTAACCTTGTTCCTCTACTACTTCATGCATTGTTTCAATCTTCACTTCTGCTTCATCATAGGATACATTTACAGTACCCTCTTCTAGATTCACTTCTGCTTTGGATACACCTGCTATTTCTTGTAATGCTCCCTCTACAGAAGCTTTACAATGACCACATGTCATACCTTGTACTTTTAGTGTTGTTTGAACCATTTGAATCTCTCCTTTTATTTTTATATTTTTACTCTCTTCAATCGCAGAGAATTTGTTACTACACTTACAGAACTAAACGCCATTGCTGCACCGGCAATCCATGGTGCTAACAAACCAGCTGCCGCAATCGGTATCCCTGCACTATTATAGGCAAATGCCCAGAAGAGGTTTTGCCGAATATTTCGTATGGTTGCATGACTGTGTTTAATAGCTTTTGGAATTAGCAATAATTCGCCGCCTAATATCGTAACATCTGCAGCTTCAATTGCCACTTCTGTACCAGTTCCTATCGCAATTCCGATATCAGCAATAGCTAATGCAGGTGCATCATTTATACCATCACCTACCATTGCGACTGTTTTTCCTTGTAACTGGACTTCTTTTACTTTGTCTGCTTTTTGTTCTGGCAATACTTCTGCAAACACTTGATCAATGCCAACTTGTTTTGCGATAGCTTGTGCAGTAGTTTCATTATCGCCAGTTAGCATGATCACTTGCAGTTCTTGTGCTTGTAACTGCTGGATGGCTTCAACGGCAGAAGGTTTTATTGTATCTGCTACAGCAATCACACCGCTAAGCTTGCCGTCAACAGCAATTAGCATTGCCGTTTTCCCTTGTTGTTCATAACTTTTTAATACATCTTCTTTATCATTCGTTTGAATACCGTTATCTTGGAGTAACTTTCGATTACCTACTACAAGGCTTTTCGCATTTACTTTCGCTTTAATACCATGCCCGGGTATTGCTTCGAATGATTCTGTTTTATTTAATTGTAATTGTTTTTCTTCTGCATATGCTACAATAGCTTCTGCTAAAGGATGCTCGGATCCCTTTTCTGCACTGGCAAGCAATTGTAATGTTTCCTCATCACCATTGAAATCGGTCACTTCCGGCTTTCCTTTTGTCAGTGTACCGGTTTTATCAAAGATAATCGCATCTAACTTATGCGTTTTTTCCAGGTGTTCTCCACCTTTAAACAAGATACCTGATTCGGCTGCTTTTCCTGTTCCAACCATAATCGATGTTGGTGTAGCAAGTCCTAATGCACATGGACAGGCGATTACTAGTACCGCTATAGTCGCGACTAATGATGCTTCGATATTACCAGGCGATACCCATGTAATCCAGGTTAGAAAAGTGATAATCGCAATACCTACCACTATTTGGACGAAGTAACCTGAAATCACATCTGCGAGACGTTGAATTGGTGCTTTTGACCCTTGAGCATCTTCAACGACTTTAATAATCGAAGCCAATGCGGTATCTTTCCCCACCTTGGTTGCTTTCATTGTTATCGAACCATTTTTATTCATCGTTGAACCAATGATCTTATCATCGATCGTTTTCTCAATTGGAATAGACTCACCGGTTAGCATCGATTCATCTACTGCAGTCTGACCATCAATAACAATACCGTCTACAGGTATTTTTTCACCAGGTTTTACGATTAAATGATCACCCACTTCGACCTGTTCGATGGGAATCAGCACTTCTTTGTTGTCACGAATCACTCTTGCTTCCTTAGCTTGTAAATGAAGTAATTTCGAAATCGCCATCGTTGTTTTACTTTTCGCAGCAACTTCTAAATATTTACCAAAAAGAATGAGTGTTATAATGACAGCACTTGTCTCAAAATATAAATGAGGCATGCTGCTCGTCAACATTTCATATACACTGTAAAAGTAAGCAGCACTCGTACCTAGCGCAACTAGCACATCCATGTTCGCCGTTTTGTTCCTTAGGTTCTTATACGCACCTCGGTAGAACTGCCAACCTATAATGAATTGAACAGGTGAAGCCAAAGCAAATTGGAACCATGGATTCATGAATATATTAGGTATGCTTATATGAAATAAATGCACGAGCATTGTTGCAAAAAGTGGTAAAGTCAATATTACCGAAATAATTAGCTTTTGCTTCATTTTTTGAAGTTGTTTTTCTTTTTGAGAGTTTTGTTCTTGATTATCTGCCTTTCTTTTGGCATCATACCCTAGTTTCTGAATTCGACCGATCATGTCTGTTTCCTCAATGAGGGAAGGATTGTATTCAACAGACGCACTTTCCGTCGCCAGATTAACGGTTGCTTTTTGAATACCTGGTTGTTTGTTTAAAACTTTTTCTATACGATTGGAGCAAGCGGCACATGTCATACCGTATACTTCAAAATCGATCCGTTCTGTCTGAACTCCATAACCAAGCTTTTCAATTTTTGCTTGGATGTCCTCCACTTGAACATTCTCAGGATCATAAGAAACACTTGCTTTTTCTGTTGTTAAGTTTACCTGTGCGTCCACTCCGTTCATTTTGTTTAATACTTTTTCTATACGATTGGAACAGGCAGCACATGTCATGCCAGTAATCCCTAGTGTTACTTTTTTGTTGTCACTCATGTTTAAGCTCGCCCTCCTTTATTTGGAGAATTGTTTCATGACTTCCATCAGCTCTTCAATCGTTTCATCACCATTTCCTGATAAAATAGCGTCACTGACACAGTGTTTGATATGTCTTTCCGTAATGGAATAGCCTACTTTTTTTAGTGCAGCATTAATCGCACTTAATTGGACAAGAACATCTACACAATAACGATCTTCTTCAATCATTTTTTGTATGCCCCGAACCTGACCTTCTATTCGTTTTAAGCGATTAACGGTAGCTTGAATTTCATCTTTAGATCGCGGTTTACTTGGATGTTGGTGCAGGGATTCATTCACAATTTTCACATCCTTTCCATATCCTTATTTATACTATACCCCCCTATAGTATAAACGTCAATAGTTTTGTTTTTCAAAAAAAGAATGTACATTATTTTGTACATTCTAAACAGGTTCAATTAATGATTGATCATTATTTGCTGGATTATTTACTTTTTTGGAAACCGGATAGGCTTTCATCAAAGAAGCATCCAACGGCAATAGAAGACTTTTCAAGAAAGTTTTATCATCGATTGTTAGATCGACCCAATTATCTAGGTCTTTATCTTGTAAAATAACAGGCATTCGATCATGTATCGATTGCATGAACTTATTTGGCGTCGTAGTTAAAATCGTACATGAGACAATCTCTTGATCTCCACTGCTCCAACGATCCCATAATCCCGCAAATGTGAATAGTTGACCATCGTTAACAGTAATTCGATATGGTTGCTTATCTTTTTCTTTTCTTTTCCATTCATAAAAACTATCTGCCACAATTAAACACCGTCTTCGGGATAATAATCGTTTAAAAGAAGGCTTTTCATCAACTGTTTCACTTCTAGCGTTAATCATTTTACTTCCTATTTTAGGATCTTTTGCCCAGCCTGGAACTAATCCCCATTGAAGATACCCTGCTTTTCTCCCTTCATTGGTTCCTACAATGGACAGTACTTGTTGCGTAGGTGCTATATTATAACTTGGTTGAAATTCCGTAAGAAAGATACCTAGTTCACTTTCCAGAACTTCAATCGATGTGTCTAAGGTAAACCTTCCACACATTTTTACCACCTCTTTTTAATGTTATATGGGGTTCTCTCCACTAGACCTAAGGTATTTCCCAGGAAATACGATTAAAGCTAGTATGCTATTTGGGCTCGTTCTTTATTAGCTATTTACATTCTGTTAGGTATTAATACTTAAATAATATTATTGATGTTTAAACATATTCACAACGGTTAGAGAATAACTAGAAACGATCATACTAAAAAGGAGCGTGTAACACTTTATGGATATCAATAAAGAAATCAAAAAGTTGGAAAATGTTTATTTAGAAAAACCACAACGTGTATTTAGTATGTATTTAAATACTGATCCAGCCGATCCCGAACAACAAGGTGGCAAATGGAAGTTACATTTAAAAAATGGATTAAATAGCTTTGAAAACTACTTACAAATGGACGGAGATAGTGATGAAAAAAGGAATTATTGGGCCGTTAAAGAAATGGTTGAAAAGTATATCCATGAAAATGAACAAAGCTTAGCAAAAAGTGTGGTAATATTTGCAACAGGTGATCAATCGATTTGGTTTGCTGAGAAATTTCAAATGCCCGTTGAAACTGAGTTTAGTTGGGAAGAAACACCAAAATTAGATCAGATCAAAGAAATGCTTGACCAGTTCCCTAAAACTGGTATTATTCTGACACAGAAAGAATCGATCAAAATATTGGACACTGAACTCGGTAACTTAAAAGATACTAGATTGTATCAATTAGATCTTGATACCGAAGATTGGCGTGAACATACAGGACCACATCGAGCCCAGCCATCTATGGGATCTGGTGGAAAAAACACAAAACAAGAACAATTCGAAGCACGTTTTGAAGCTAATCGCTATCGATGGTATAAAAGTATCGCAACACACCTCGACAAACTAGCAAAAGATAAAGAATGGAAGAAGATTATACTAGTTGGAAACAAAGAGGAAGCGGAAGATTTGTCTAGTAATATGAATAAAGAGATAACTAAACTTATTCCTAAAAATATGCTAGAGCAAGAAAAAATGAAAGTAATCAATGAGGCTGTCTTCAGCTAAAGAAAACGTGGCAATTGATGAAGAACAGAACTGTAGTTGCCCTCCATATACGTAAAATGCGTCTATCCTGCTTCTTCGCTAACGATTAATGCCTTTCAAACAAGGTAAAAAATCGAGCTATTGCAGCTCGATTTTTTAATTACATAACTTAAGCTGAAGCTGATTTTCTCTTTTTTCTAATCGAATAAATCAATAAACTTATCATTAGAATGAATTGTGCAACGATTACCAGTGCATCCCAAAAGTAGGGGTTACCGATCGGATTCATTAAGTGTGGTAGTGTATTTACCATTAAGTAAATCGTTTGGGGAATGAAATATATAATGAATAAACTCATCGTTAATATGACTCCTATGAAGGAAAATAGACCATATAATTTTACTATTTTTTCTTCCCCTTCGAATGTAGTACTTGTTTTATCTACTTTAATAAATGGGATCCATTTTGCCATATAATTCTTACCGTTCTCCATTAAATTATAACAACCTGTCATGTTCTCTACTAAATAGTATAAGTCCGTCTTCATATAGAAACAGAACTGATAAATTGTTCTAATAAATATGTCAAGTACTACTACCGATAAGATTCCATTAATAAGATAATGATCAATAGCTACTGTCAATTTGACTAATAATACAGTAAACAGAATCAGTTGGTCAATGAACATTCCACCCAAAAACAGTATATTCCTTTTTTTCGATGGTAGTTTCCAACCAGCAGTTAAGTCAGTTTCGACAACGACCAAAAACAATCTGTGTCCTACATTAACACTAGCAGGCAAATCGAATGACCTAATGGCTAAAATATGCCCAAACTCATGAGATATGATTAGGATAAGGGATAGTAGCAAGTATATTAACAAATTTGCTACCATAGAATCGAATATAAATATGTCCATAAAAGTTGGAGTATAATGTGGAAATGAAATAAACATACAAACATTTATCGTTAAAATAATGAGAAATAGGGGTAAAGTCCACTTATTAAACATTGCCTTCGCAATCCTTGGAGATATCCATTTAAAACCTGTTGCTGAAGAATTGATACTATTGAAAGCTATTTCTTCGTTATCAATCGCTTTTATTAGTCCTAAATCAAGAAGTTGTTTAATAAACTCTATAATATCAATATCTTCTTCTGGATAGTTTTTTTCTAAATATAGTTCAATATCCTTTAGATTTTGACTTTTATTTATTTTGTCTATTGCTTCTATAGCAGGTTTTGGCATTTGATAAAATTCACCTGTAGAGCTGTTCTCAACTATGAAAAAGTTACTTTCTTTTTTAATAATTAGATCATGTAGCAAGATAGTTGAATTCAATGATAGATTCATAGAATCCCCTCCTAAAAAAAAAGATGCTAAAATAGCATCCAATTACCACCATACATGTGCACACCACCAACAAGTTGCTTTAACGCTTTTTAGTTTACGGATCTTCATTTGTTATCTCTCCCTTCTTCATAATATTGTTTATGATATTCAATCCATAGCGGAAAAATTTCTTTGAATTTTTCCACAAGGATTGGATCAAACTGGGAGCCACTAGCATTAATAACCTGTTCATACGCTTTTTCTAAAGTCATTGCTTCACGATATGAGCGAGAAGATGTCATTGCGTCAAAAGCATCAGCAATCGCTGTTATGCGAGCAAAAACATTTATTTCTTCGGCTTTTTTACCAGTAGGATAACCTTTCCCATCCCAACGTTCATGGTGATCTCTAATTACTGTTATGTATTCTTTAATTCCTTCAACATCTTGAACAGCTTCTGCCCCTACTACGGGATGAGATTTGATAAGTTCAAATTCTTCTGTTGTTAACTTTCCTGGTTTTGACAAGATTACATCTGAAATATGAATTTTACCTACATCATGTAATAAACAAGCATAATAAAATAGTTTTAGATCTTGTTTTTTGAATTCTTCTAAAGAGTTTGCAAGAATCATAGCATAATTAGCAACTCTTTCACTGTGCCCTCTAGTGTATGGGTCTTTTAACTCTAAGGTCGCAATAACACCTTTTACGATCCCTTCCAACTGATTATCATAAGAAGTTTTCAGAGAATTTACGTACCCTAGGAACCTGTATAAGACTATACATGCAACTATTGCAAATACTACTAATAATAATAGAGGAATCATTACCACGAACTGGTTTAAAACTATACCAATAAAAATATACTTAGAAATTTGTATTAGTGATACAAAGTAAAAGAATCTTTTATTAACAAAAATAGGGGAAAATAAAACAAATACCATTTCCACAATATTTCCAGCACTATAAGTTTCATTATTTGATGAAAAATATATTAATTCTATGATGACATTTGCTACGGTAAAAACAATAAAGTAAATGTATTTTACAGAAGATGGTCTATTTTGTTTTAATAAATATAATGCTATGGGTAGTAACGCCAAAATAATGACGTATAAATAGAGATCTAATATAGTTTTTACTCCACTAGCAACTATATTCCAAGGCATTTGAGGTAAGATATAATAGTATATTATTTCATATCCAAAATAAATAATATAAAACAACCACAAAAACCATACTGTAGTTCTTTTTTCTTCATTTAATAGATTGGTATATCTATGTACATTTTCCATATCCAATTCCCTTCTTAACAAGAATTATACTATATAAAGAACAAAATTTCTACATATTTCCTGAAATTAGTTTGAATTTTTCATGTTAAATATAAACCACTTGTCGAGACTTGTAAACAAAACTGGAATATTTATTGATTTAGACCTACCTGTGTTACTATTTACTTTTAACTACTTTCTTGTATCAACTAAAATAAAATTTATACCTATGTAGCAGACAATGCAATCCAAAGAGCAGATCCCTTTTTGTTTTTAAAAGTAAATTTGACCAACTTACTAAATTTGTAAATTAACCCTTCGTCCAATGAAGTCCTTTTTCATAATACTATAGTAACAAACGAAAACATTTTCAATTATTTCAATGTTAAAGAAGATTACAAACGATTCATATTTTTGAGGTTTCTACTATAAAATATTTTATAGATTGTAAGGAGGTAGCTAATATGAAGCTAGAATTTATGAATTATGCTTTAAAGATAGCATATGACAATGTAGAAAATAATAATGGTGGTCCATTTGGTGCTGTGGTTGTAAAGGACAATAAAATTGTAGGAAAAGGGGCAAATGTTGTCACAACGACTAATGATCCATCTGCACACGCTGAAATCAGTGCAATACGTGACGCATGTAAGCACCTTAATGATTACCAATTAACAGGTTGTGAAATTTATACAAGCTGTGAACCTTGTCCGATGTGCTTAGGCGCGATTTATTGGGCACGTCCTAAAGCTGTTTATTATTTTAATACAAGAGAAGAAGCAGCAAAGGTTGGATTCGATGATCAATATATTTATGACCAAATCGCTATGAATATCGAAGAAAGAAATTTATTAATGAAGAAACTAGATTTAAATAGTGATAAATTACCTTTTCAATTATGGGAGCAAGCTACGGATAAAGTAAAATACTGAAAAAAGAGGTTGAGACAAATGAGTAATTAGATAGGAAAAATCCGAACATGAAAGTCTGAGTACACATACCGCTTCGGCAAAATACTTCGCTTTCCATGGGCGGTCTTGAGCTAACTGTGTGAAGAAAAACACTTCACACAGTGGATCTTCGGCTCGGGCTCTTCCCACAGGGGTCTGCGTATTTTGCCTACGCTTAGTTCAGATTGTTCGGATTCTCGTTCTACTTATTTAGTTTTGCCCTGCCTTTTTTGTCTAGTAAATGTAAAAAATATAATAGCCCCGATAAGAGAATTCGTAAATAGTACTGCTCCCATTGGAACTGCCGTTGTTTCATCTAATCCTACAATAGGGGCAACTATTGCGCCCATTACTAAAGGCAACATACCAAGTAATGCACTTGCTGTCCCTGCCCGTTCTTTTTGATTCTCCATTGCAAGTGAAAAACTACTGGTTAAGATAATTCCAACTGAGTTTAAATGGATAAATAACGAGATAACAAGCATATACAACGGCCAATGAAACAGAGTCGCTATTAATAATATCGTGTTTGCTGTTAGTGACATGATAACACCGGTTCTCAATAAACTTCTTTCTGAAAAATGGCTGCTTAATCGACCGACGAGAAAACTACCAAAAATTATTGCTAATCCATTTATACCGAATAGGACACTAAATACTTGTGGTGATACATGATATAAGTCCTGATAAACGAACGGTGTCCCCGCAACATATGCAAATGTTCCACCTTGAACAAAACAAACTACAATCGCATAGCCGATAAAGGACGGGTCTTTTAATAAATACCCCATTGTTTTTAATGAACTGGCAATCGAAGTTGGTCGACGATTTTCTTCTGGTAAAGTTTCCGGCAATTTAAAGGCACTTATCATCACCATCACAATACCTAATAGAAATAAAAAGATAAAAATAGTATGCCATGTTGCAAAGGGTAGTAATAATACAGCCCCACCTGAGATCGGAGCAATCATTGGTGCTGTAGCATTGATTACCATTAACAAAGCAAAAAATTTGGTTAATGCTTTTCCATCAAATACATCTCGCACAACTGCTCGCGATAACACTACACCTGCTGAAGCAGTGAACCCTTGTAAAAACCTAGCTAAAATTAAAACAATAATATTTGGTGCCACGGCACAAACCAATGAAAAGATTGCAAATAACGAAATGAAAAATAGTATAGGTTTTCTTCTTCCTATTGCATCACTGATCGGTCCAATTACTAATTGGCCAAAAGCTAGACCTAATAAACAAGCAGTTAAGCTTAATTGAACAAGCGAAGCTCGTGCCCCCAAATCATCTGCTATTTGTGGGAAACTTGGTAAATACATATCAATATTGAACGGCCCTAACATTGCTAGCATTGCAAGCAAGAATGCTAAGCCGATTCGTTGTTTTCCTGTTGGATTATGTAATTTCTGTTCGATGTTAACCCCTCCCTTCCAATTATTATATAAGAATTAGCTGAGGAGTTATAGTAATTGGCCTTTAGACAAAGTAAGTCTACCATCAGTGGAGGGTTTCGATCTCCCATAGTGCTTAAGGTTACGCTTTTGTAATATTTGTCATTAATTTTTAATACAAGTGACCGTTTCGTCGATTGGTAAACGGGTTATAGATAAGTAGTTTGTATGAAGAGGGTGCAACATGAAGGAGTTTTTATCTAAAAATATGGAGTTGAATGAAAGATTATCCATTAACCAGCTCTTAGCATTACATACCTATCAGAAAAATTATAAAGGTCATATTTACCTTCTTTTCCATCATGATATGATCACACTTGAAAGTTTACCAAGTCTCGTGTCATTATCGTTAACTATGAACCCAAAATGTGAGATTCAATTAATTGTCGAAGGAGAAAATCCGCAACAAACATTACATGATCTAACAAAATGTATCCATTTAAAGGAATATCAGATAGCTCGATAAATGATACTTAAAAAATCCATGGTCGCCCCATGGATTTTTCTCGTTTGAATAGTTACATAAAATCAAAAAAGTAACGGATCACATGAAAGAAGACCGGTGCCGTATATGTTAAACTATCGATTCGATTAAGATAACGATCCTTTAACCGCTCCAGTGCTTCTTTGTTTCCTATTAGAAGGTCCCGCTTTAACACGGATATCGTCAAACTTCCAAAGTATCCCGAAACACTGATTAAAATGCCTGAAATAATACCAAATGTTAGATCTAACGGTGTTAATAACGGATATACACAATAGGATATGACAGTTGTAGCAATAAGCGCCCCAATAAACCCCTCCCACGTAATATAAGGGTTTGCCGTTGGTGCAACTTTTCTTTTGCCGAGATAAAGGGATACTAGATACTGAGTGACATCATTGACTTGTGTCAAAATAATTAAATACAAGACAAGGTTCGCACCGAATTCTGGAGTAGCAATCGGAAAATAAGCTAAATGACTTAAACCAAATACCATCAAAATTAACCCCCACTGGGTAAAACTAACCGATCGCAGAAAACCTACGGTACCTTTGCCAATAATTCGTGGAAGTGGTAAAAATAAAAAAACATAGACAGGAATAAACACGATGAACATGCCATACCAGCCAATATAGATCCAGTAAAATTGTAGTGGAATCATTAAATAAGACCATAAGAAAATTCGTCTATCTGACTTCCTTGTTTTCATCATAGAAAAATATTCTTTCAATGCAAAAAAACATAATATCATAATAGCGATCAAAGAAACTGTTGTATTGAATAATGTTGCGAAACAAAAAATGGTGAACATTCCCCACCATGTTTTGACACGGAGTTGAATCGTGGCAAAATCCTTCTCTGGTTGTAATCTAGATATAATCTTAAAAACTATCGATACGACCAACAAAATAAAAAAGATAATAGATAAAGTCCAAATCGTTTCCCTCAAGAATCTCACCCAATCTTTTTAAAAACTGCATTCATTTTACAGTAAATGCGTTATAATGAAAAGAGTAGAATGATAATAGTTGGTGATGTACATGAGTGAAGAAAAATATGTTTATATTATGTTATCTGATACAGGCACTTTATTTACAAATGTTATCAAAACATATACGAAAGCACCATATAACCATGCTTCTCTTGCTTTTGACCCTGAATTGAAAGAGATGTACAGCTTTGGCAGAAAGAATCCAAAGAACCCTCTAAATGGTGGATTTGTAAAAGAAGATATCTTGACTGGAACATTCAGTAAATATCGTAATACCCATTGTGTTATCTATCGTCTACAAGTATCCAAACGTGAAATGGATAAAATGAAACGAATATTGGAAGTGTTTATTAAAAATAATGATAAATTTCTCTACAATATATTGGGTGTGATTGGCGTCTCCTTAAAAGAGCCTGTTGAATTCAGTAATTCCTATTTTTGTTCGCAATTTGTCGCAGATATTCTTTATCGAGCAGGTATTAAATTTTCGGATAAACTTCCCGCCATGGTAACACCAGATGATTTCAGAAAGAATAATCGCATGGAATTAATTTACGAAGGAAAATTGTTCGACTATGCACCAATCAGGCATAACGAATCTAAGTCATAATACCTAATTATTGAATGATCATCTATCCTTATGTCATAATATAGTAGTGTTTTACTAGACAATAAAAGGGGATGGGATAGGTATGGCATCATATCAAAAAGTTACCGTTGCTGGTGGTGGGGTTTTAGGAAGCCAGATTGCTTACCAAACTGCCTTCAAGGGTTTTGAAGTGGTGGTTTATGATATTAATGATGATGCGTTAAACCAGGCAAAAGAACGTATTACCAAACTAAAAGATCGCTATAAAGTAGACCTAAATGCAACACAAGTACAAGTCGATGCGGCCATTGACCGTATGGACTTTCAGTCAGATTTAAAACAGGCAGTATCAAAAGCAGATCTGGTCATTGAAGCGATTCCAGAAGTAGTGGATATTAAGAATACATTTTACCAAAAGCTTGGACAAGTTGCTCCTGAAGACACTATATTTGCTACAAATACTTCGACACTGTTACCTAGTCAATTTGCAGAAGTAACAGGTAGACCTGAAAAATTTCTGGCACTTCATTTTGCCAACGAAATATGGCTAAATAATACAGCTGAAGTGATGAAACATGAACAAACCGATGAGCAAGTGTTTGAGGATGTTCTTGCATTTGCTAAACAAATTGGCATGATTGCTCTACCGCTACATAAAGAACAACCCGGGTATATCCTTAATTCCTTATTAGTCCCATTACTTGATGCCGCTCAAGGTTTATTTATTAAAGGAGTAGCAGATCCAGAGACAATTGATAAAACCTGGATGACTGCGACCGGGTCACCAAAGGGACCTTTTGCGATCCTAGATATAATAGGAATTAATACTGCCTACAATATTGTGAAACAAAAAGCAGCTAAAACCGGTGACCAAGGTGCTGCAAAATTAGCAGAACTATTAAAGACAGAATATATTGACCAGAACAAATTAGGAACGGCTACCGGTGAAGGATTTTATAAATATCCTAACCCAAGCTATCAAGATCCTGATTTTCTTAAAGCATAAAGAGGAGACAGTGGTTCTTTGTACCACTGTCTCTTTTGCTTTATTGGGTAAGAAAGTATAAACGAAGATGTCTACGAAAGCGCCCTACGATAAGTCATCATCGGTTCGCATGCTCACCGTGATTCCTTTATCTCAGTTGCTTCGGTCCAGTCACTATGTTTTTACGCAGGCGCTTTGCGCTTTTCTTATAGTATCGCTTCTGCTATCAGTTGATAGGATTTCTTTTTTGCTTCAAAGTCGTGAATATTCGTGATCAGCATAAATTCATCTGTTTGATAGACCTTTTGCAGGCGAGTAAGCTCTTGTTTGACTTTGGAAGGTGTTCCGATTATACAACGCTCTCTGTTTTTCTTCATGATATCCAGTTCTTCTTGCGTAAATGATTTCTTTCGGACTTCTTCTATCGAAGGTACTTTCGTATCTGCCCCTTTTCCTACACTAAGCAGCCATTTGTCTTGTGTTAATGCTAATTCTTCTGCCTCCTCTTCTGTCTCAGCACAGATAACAAAAATACAAACCATCATTTTAGGCTGATTCATGGAAACAGAAGGTTGAAATTTCTCACGATATGTCTGCATTACTTTTTCACCATTAGTCGGATTAATAAAATGACCGAACACAAACCCGACGCCAAGCTCTGCCGCGTTCGTTGCTCCACGCTCCGACAATCCTAATACCCATATAGGTGGGGACTTCTCCACACGAGGACCAGCTTTCACCATACGAAATTCATGCTCTCTTGGTAATGAATTATGTAAAAATCCCTGTAAATCCGTGAGTTGACGCGGAAATTCGCTTAATCTTTTGTTTTGATTATCCGTAAGTGCTGACCGAGTTAGTTGTGAACCACCAGGCGAACGGCCGACACCTAAATCAATCCGTTCAGGGAAAAATCCTTCTAACGTTTTAAAATCTTCAGCTATTTTGTAAGAACTGTACTGTGGTAATAAAACACCACCTGATCCAACGCGGATGGTATTGGTTACAGCAGCAATTCTTGTCATAATTATCTGCGGTGATGAGCTTGCCAATCCATTGGTATTATGATGCTCCGCCACCCAATAACGATGATAACCTAATTGCTCTGTCCACTGCGCAAGATCTAACGTATTTGCCAATGTTTGTTCAGGTGTATCTCCCCTGGAAATGGGTGCTTGATCTAATACACTTAATTTCATCATTCTTCGCTCCTTTTCTTAAGTGTAATTTTTTTGCGGGAATTTGAAAAACAATTAAGCTTATCTTTTTTCACGGACATCTATTCCGCTATTCATAACAAAAATGCCATTTGGGGGATGCCCGCGGACATCTATTCCGCTATTCAGCCATTTCATTAGAAAAATAGCATGATTTACAGTAAATAAAGGAACAGATGTCCGCGAATATCTAAAAATCACTACTTTTAGCTAAAATAACGGAATAGATGTCCGTCAAATCGACTCAACAGTGGTCTTCTCACAAAAAAGAAAGCATACCCAACTAACAGGTATGCCATCGACATCTATTCACAATCCCTACTGATCATCATCTAAATAAATCTAATAAGCGATCCCAGAAGCTCTTCTCTTCTTCTGTCTCTTCTTCCTCGTCCTCTTCTTCATCTTGGGTAATGCTCTCTGTTTTTATTACGAATTGAACGGATTGCACATTTTCATTTTTGTCGGAAACAAATGATTCTGCATCAAAATCTGACTTATCGTAATCATTGATCATCTCATCTATTTCATCTTGCATTTGGTCAGGTAAGTCGCTTGTTGAATCAGCCAATTCTGTTGTTCCATCATGTAACTCACTTGCACCATCTTCCAGTGCAGTAGTTCCGTCTTCTAATTCTACAATTCCGGTATGGAGGTCCTGATAGGCATTGGACAATTCATCAACACCATTTGTATATTCCTCAAGACCTGCATGAAATTCTCGATAATTACCGGATAGTGTCGCTAACCCTTCTTGTAATTCTTTTAAGCCTTCTTGAATATCCATTCCTTCACTTGCTGCTGCGATTTGATCAGCCATTGTTTCCAGTGAGGACGCCATTTTATTTTGCGAACTACTTACTTCGTCAAGAGTTGGGGTGACTGCTTCAAATGCTTTGCTGACTTTTTCATAGGTACCTTTTGCTGTACGAGCAGCCTCATATGTGCTAACTAATTTGTCTACTACTTTTTGATCTGCTTCACTTAAATCCAATTCTTGAATCTCTTCCTCTGAAACATTTGTCGGAATAGCATTTATCGATTTATCCAACTCTTGATAGGCTTTCGTATAATTTTGCTGCAATGTCTCTAATCCAGTGCTTGCTTCTCTTAAGCCATCCGCGATTTGTACGAGACCATCCTGTAATGCGCTGATATCTCCTGTTTCCACATTTTGATCGATGGAATTTTTCATCGTGCTTAATGCTTGATCGATAGACTTACTACCACTGATCAGATCAGCTGATCCATTACTAATTTTGGTAATACCATCTTGATAATCGCTGGAACCACTTTTCAAGCTTGACACACCACTATTCAATTCTGAAATACCACCCGCTAATTCGCCTACTCCGTCATCAATTTCTGCGGTGGCATCTGATAAAGTTTCAAAATCCTCTGTTACCTCATCAGTATCTGGGGAATCAATCGACATGGAGGAAGGTACTGCCGAGATCTCGATTCCTTCCAATTCAAAGTCTGTTACATCTGCTTCTAATAGAAAATTTTCCTCTTTCTCCGGCATTACCGTAAATGTCACTTGTTTATTCTTACCGGCATTTGCGATCGTTCCTTGTTCTGCCTCAATATTTTGATACAACTCACCATCTAGCGAAAGCGAAATCTGTAATAAGTAATTTTTAAAGAAGATCGGATTAACATCCTCGTTTGCAGAAGTCTCAATCTCCAACTGTAAATGACCATCCTGACCTAATATTTCCTCTGGATTCACCTCTTCCCCATCAAGCTGATAGTGGATAGCAAAATCCCAAGGTAACGGTTTATTTTCTAGATCACCTTGATAGTAAAAGGTATCCTCAGATGCAGTAAAGGAAATTTCATCCCCCTCTTTCGTTATTTCGGATAGGTCAGTCAAGTTTTTCACATTCGTATAATCACCATAATCGACTAACTCTTCCTGTTCTTCCACTTCAAAACTGTTTACGACATACATATTGAACTCTTCACCATTTGGTTGCAATGTGGCATATATCACCTCATCCTTAGGAGCTACAGTACTAGCTGTAACTCCATTAAAAGGAGAGAGTGCAACTATACACACGATCACTAACAATAAAAATCGTTTTATTCTCATCATCAACCCTTCTTCTTATAAAAGTTTGCTTTCCATGTTGTTTTTTCAATCACTTTGTCAAACACTAATAGCATGGCTGGCAAGAAAAACACAACTAAAATAAACGCAAGTAATGCCCCTCTACCAAGTAACAAGCCAATCGATCCGACAATTGGATTGGTGGACGTCATCCATAAGATAAATCCAACACTTGATAAAATCGAAGCGGAAATCAAAATCGAAAAGATTTTCTCATCGATTGTTTTCTTAATAGCCTGGAGAGCAGGCATTTCTTTTCTGTTTACATGGTACGCTTCTGATAACAATATCGCGTAATCGACTGTCGCGGCCAGTTGCACTGTACTTATGATCAGATACCCTACATATACAAGTGACGAATCCATAAAGTATGGTACAGATAAATTAATCCATACCGCCGCTTGTATGGTTAGTAATAACACAATTGGCATGGAAATGGAACGGAAAGTAAGCAGTAACACTACCGCAATCGCAATGATCGTTAGTACGTTAACTACGACATTATCCTTCTCCACCGTATTTTTAATATCATACAGTGTCACACTTTCCCCTAAGGCATGAATGTCATCTCCGTAATAATTTTCAGCCTTTTCTTCTACCTCATCAATTAAAGCAAAAGCAGCATCACCTTCTGCATCAGTATTGCTGTGCAAAATAATACGCGCATAATTTTCGGAGTAAAATTGCTCTGTGATGGATTCGTCCAAATACTCAGGCGGAATTGCTGCACTGACTGAATTGACATAAGACAAGACACTGGACACATGATCAAGTTGCTCTAAATCCTGTACCAGCTCTTCTTCTTTAGCAATATCCCCTTTTGGTATCAGCAAAACCATCGGTGTATATTTACCAAATGAATCTTCAATCGTTTGTTCATCCACACCGATTCGAGTAGAGTCTGGATGCTCTCCTACACCATAAATAAAGTTTGTATTACTTTGCGCCAAGAAAGCAGGCACAATGATGAACAAGACAAGAATTAAACTTGGAATTTTAAATTTCAGCACACGTCTGCCGAGATTTTTAAAATTCGGTACAATCTGTTTATGTTGAGTCTTATCAATCCACTTGTAAAAAGTGAGTGTTAATGCTGGTAAGAATACCATCACACTAATAAAGCTAAGTAATATACCTTTAACAAGATTAACACCTAAATCAGCACCAATTTCGAAGTTCATAAACGTAAGAGCCATAAATCCGAAAAAGGTTGTCGATGCACTCGCTGCGATAGCTGGAAATGATCGCTTCATCGCTAAACGCATAGCATTGACCGGTTCCTCTCCTTTGTTACGAAAATCGGAAAAGCTATGTAACAAAAAGATCGCATAATCGAGTGATACGGCTAACTGAAGGATTGGTGCAACCGACTGAGTGACAAATGATACTTCTCCCAAAAATATATTGGTTCCAAGGTTAATCAGCACCGATACTCCAATCGCCGTAAGGAAGAAAACTGGCTCCATCCAAGAATTCGTTGAGACGATCAAAATGATGATAATGATTGGAACTAATAATAACGCAGCGTATGCTGATTCTGACCCTGCCATTTTCTGTGATGTTGCTGTGTCTACTGCTTCACCTGATAGGGCATTATCTTCACCAATTAACTGATAGATTTGATCAGTAACTTCTACCTCATCCCCGTCACGAATGTGAAAGGAAAATAAGGCATTGTTATCTTTATAGTAAGATTCCACTGTTTCTTCGTCAGCAATTTCAATCGGTGTCTTGATGTCAATGGCATCATCTAACCAAGTTACATCACTAACACCATCAATAGCTGCAAGCTGTTCTTTATATTCTAATGCTTCCTGTACGGTTACATCATGCATTAATACCCGAGCATTTGCCACAGACACTTCAAACTCTTCTTCCATTGTATCCATCGCATTTGTTGACGGCGCATCGTCTGGCAAATAATCTACCATATTATAATTAACAGATACGGCAAATTGCGTAATCACACTAATCAGAGCTATCACGATAAAAGTAATAACAATTGTTTTTTTATGTTGAATTATTTTTGTTGAAAGGTCAATCGTTGTTCATCCTCTCTTGCAAATTCCCTCAATCCACTTTAATATTATATAGACACCGTGTTGGATATTCAACAAACAGTTTTGAATATTGCGTTTATTTTCCAACATATCATACTTTTTTGTTGGAAATTAACAAAAATTTCACAAAGTAAGGAGTGTTTTTATTGCCTGACAAATTAGATCGTCGCAAAAAATATACGCGAATGGTCTTGAAAGACAGCCTGATCCAATTAATGAATGAGAAAACTTTTTCATCGATAACTGTCAAAGAAGTATGTGCTCTTGCTGATATTAATCGCTCTACCTTTTACACACATTTCACCGATGTTCACGATTTACTTTATTCCATCGAAGAAGAAATTATTGAGGAAATGAATAAATACTTGCATGCATTTAATTTTGTTGTGGAAGAAGAGTCGATTCAGATGACGGAGAAGTTGTTAGTATATATCAAAGAACGAAAAGAAATCTTCGAAGCATTATTGGAGAATAATACAGGGACAAGCTTTGAAAAAAGAGTGATGGATATTGCAAGACTTTTCTTAATGAACAAAACAGATACAGCTAACATAGACACTGCTTCTTACTTAAGCACCTTTATCGTATCAGGGGCCATCCATGTTATTAAAGATTGGCTACTGAATGATCAAACACAATCACCGAAACAAATGGCTGAACTTATAAGTCAATTTTGCAATAAAGGACTAGGGACAATGGAAAATGACAAGCCCAGAGAATAGTTTTCCCTGGGCTTTGCTATGAAATTACCAGTTTTTCATCACTGTTTCAGTATCATTCACTAGTCTTGCTTTAACATCATCTCTTAAATCACTTCGATTTAAATGTTTCAAGAAATCATTAAGCTGTTTTTCGGCTTGTTTGGTTCGTCCTTTTTCCAAATGGTGGTCTACCTGCTTTAATTTATTGACTAACACTTTTTCATTTGCTTTTGTTACTGCCAGATTTACTTGGTGTTTTAGACTTGCTAAAGATGGTGTGTAATCAACTGATGGGAAATGTAATTCTCCTGCTAACACTTGATCACGAACATCTTCACCTAAATAATAACTTATATGTGGCGGTTGATTATAGGTAGTGTTTTGCCAGGCGATCCCCATCCGATACACAGAATCATGCATTAACGTTGGTAAGCGATATTCAGTAGGTATCGTTGTACTAAATATTCTTAATTCAGTGCTATCTTCGGTAGGGAAAATCACTTCTTCTCGCCAATCTCCTAGAATATCTGCTTGTAAACTTGGATTTGCTTTCGTTCCATTATTACTTACTACCTGTTCAAATTCTTCAATAACATTTGCTTCACCTGCGGATTCATCATATTTGGTAATCGAAGTATGATCAAGTAATTCATGTAACAGGTCACCATCCCAATAGGTGACGAAATTGACTGGCAGGCCAATATTGCGGAAACTATCCTCGATTACATCACCTTGGACATTATAAACGCCACCACCGGCTTCAACAGTTGCTCCGCCAGCTCCCCAATATTCATATCCTGGTTTAGATGTAATATTTGCAGCTACTCCACGTCCCGCATCTTTATAGGCATAGAACGCTTGTAATGTTTCACCTGTTGCTCCGTCATGATACTCTAATGAAGCTACTTCTGAATCTTCACGTACACCAAAAACATGAAGACCCTCGCGATCTGGATCAAAAGCGCCAACATGCAGGGCATCTCCATGGGAGCCTTTCACCCTTCCCATTTCGCCATCCATTGCGTATAAAATCGAACCATCATGATCCAAAGTTAAGGATCCAGCGATAATTTCATCAAAGCCATCATTGTCTAGATCACCAGTAGCTAAACTATGGTTACCTAAACCTTCACCACGACCTGCTTCATCTGTATCAAATGTCCAATCTTCTACAAGCGCACCATTTTGGAGACTATAGGATACAAATGTAGTTCTTTGATAATAGCCACGACCATAAATCGCACTCGGCGTTGTTCCATTTACATAAGCTAATCCAGACAAGAATCGGTCAGAACGGTTATAGAAAGTATCTCCCCATGAAGCCCCCTGATCTCCTTCTTCTTTTTCAACCGGAAACGCAAAATCGATCGTATCAATAGCTTCACCTGTTTCACCGTCAAAAACCGATACATACTCAGGACCTGTTACAACATGTCCTCCTTCGTTAATCCATCTACCATCATCCTCTGGGTTTCCGATTACACTAATTACTTTATCTTCATCAAACACACCGTCTGTTACACCATAGACCGTTGTAGCATCCGCAGTTTTAATCAAAAATTCTGACTTGCCGTTGCCATTCATGTCACCCACAACAAATTGATGATATTGTGGTCCTGATGTTAAATTCATTCCCATATTCATTCTCCATAATGGAGTACCATCAAGTTTGTAAGCATCGAAAATAGTAGGACCAGTAATCACATCTTCAAGTGCTGTCATGGCATTGGACGGACGCCATTTAAGTAAAATTTCATATTCTCCATCACCATCTAGATCACCAACACTAGCATCATTGGCAGAGTATGTGTAATCTCCTGTTGCAGTCGTTCCACCTTCAGGTTTTTGAAGTGGGATTGATAAATAATTTTCGTCTAAACTATCGACTTCATTTGTTTCCGTTACATTACCATGTACCATCGTTTCAACTTGATACGTATCTCCTTTTTCTCCATCTTCATCGATAAAGTTCGTCACTTCTAGTGGTTGGTCATTTATTTGTTCTCCATTACGTAATACATTAAAGGTAACATCTTGATCGTATTCATCAGCCAATAATCGCCATGATGCGAAAATGCCATCCTCTGATGGTAATGCAATAAGCCCTCGATCTAACCATTCCGTATCACGGTTTGTGTCAGGTGGTGTTAATCGATTATAAACATGAATGGTTGCTGTTCGCTCAAATGGATTTTCTACTGCTTCCGATTCTGCCAATATCCCTTCAAACGTATAGACAGCAGATTCATCCGGGTTCCAAGCTTGTCCCACCTCTCGCCAGCTTTCCACTCCAACTTCAACAGTAGAATTATCTGCTAATGTTACAGGAACTGTTTCCGGCAAACCAATTGAGTCAATATTGGATGTGGTCTCTCCAACATAAACTCTTTTATATGGAAGCCTTTCAACTGTTGTAATCACATTTTCTTCAATCGGAATGTGACTCAACTCAATATTATCCACATAAGTTGTCCAAGTATGATTATTTCCTGATGTACGTACACCGACTAATTTCAGCTTGTCAATGGAACCATCAAATTGAACATCATTCAAAGACACCGTATAACTTTCATTTCCTATAGAAAATAGAATTTCATTGTCAATAATGTTAAAGATGATTTCTACCTGATACCAAGCTTCAGGATTTGTAATGTCGGTTTCAATTGGCTCCTGATCACCAGCAAAAAAAGTTAAAGGTGCATTATTGGTATTATTAACGGTAAATACTGTATTCCCTGCTTCATCTTCAATGCGAAGCTCTCCACCATTTTCGTGAGGGTGAACACCTTTATCATTATTTTTACCAGGATACCAATCTAATTTCACTTTCATTTCAGCACCCTTAACCGCATTGTCAAAGTCCTTTGTGGCGACACGTCCACCTGACTGATCAACTACACTAAAATCTAGCTTTTTGGTATCGTTGCCTGCAATTTCTTCTTCATTAATGGACAATGTGGCGGCAAAGGTAGAGAATCCCCAATTTTCTACTTCTAACGGCTCAGCATCACCAAAATCCGTTACATAAACTGTTTGATAATCTTCGTTTGCAAAGGCTGTAGGTACAATAGAAAAAGAAGATAAAATCAAGATTCCAATCGTCAGCAATATCCATTGTTTTTTCATTCGACTTTTAACATGCACTATGCACTTCAGCTCCTTTTAAAAGTAATCGCAATAGGAGATTACTTGCACACCGCCCTTCTCTCCTCCTTTCCGCCCACAAAAAAGTAAGCGCATACATTATTGTAGTGTGAAATATAATCTCTCCATCAAGCCTAGCAACCTTTGATATTCCTGGCTATATCATTTTTTTGCAAAGCACGGAACCCATTGACTTTACTTACATTTCAAACAAACGTAATACTTTTTTGTCATTACTATTTAAAGAAAGGCAAAAAATTGCTAGTACTTCTTTTCTACTCTATAAAGAGAGTGTACGATCAAAAAGTACTAGACTTAACTTCTACATATATCAATGTCCTTTTTTATTCCATTATTTCCTTCAGTTCTTTATTTGGTATATTGCATAGGCTATGACGTTAGCAAGTCCGAACAATAATTTCCTTGCGTATTGGCATGTAGAATTTGCTCAGAAGCACTTTTGCTTTCATAATAGGCTGTTTGCTTTTGTACGTTTCTCTTCAGTTCTTCTTCTAATCCAGTTAAATAGCGATACTGAAAAGGGACAAGAATTAAACTAAGTTTCTCTTTAACATATGTACGAATTAACCTTGTTAATGGTTTCATTTTCCAATAATTATCATATACATGTATAGAAATTACATATAGTTTACAGATTGAAAAAACGATCAGAATTCAACCAGAAGGAAGGTCAGAGAGCTTGAGTAAAGTAACCATGAAAAGATCCACTCGAAGAAAACAAAAAAGATTCATCAAATTCATCGTCACAACATTTCTCATTTTCTTATCGCTTTTCATTATCGGAGGTATCTCTCTTTTCGCTCTTATTCAAGATGCCCCGGAATTATCGGAAGATCATTTGCAAAATCCAAGTACTTCCGTTATCTATGATAAAGATGGGAAGAAGGTTGCCAATATCGCAGGGATTGAACATCGCTTACCTATAAGTATTGATGATGTTCCAATAGAAGTCCAAAATGCTTTTATTGCAATAGAAGATGCCCGCTTCCAAAAGCACTCCGGAGTCGATTTAAAACGGATCGCTGGCGCATTGTTAGCCAATCTGGAAGAAGGCTGGGGAGCTGAGGGAGGGAGTACAATCACCCAACAGGTTGTAAAAAATACGCACCTTTCCCCGGAAAAAACATTTAGCAGAAAAGTACAGGAAGCATACCTTGCCGTGCAAATGGAGCAGAAATATTCAAAGGATCAAATTTTAGAAATGTATCTCAATACCATCTATTTCGGTCATGGTGCATATGGTCTCGGGGCAGCAGCAGAGGTGTACTTTAACAAAGATGTCAGTGATTTAACTGTTTCAGAAGCTGCATTACTTGCCGGGCTTCCACAACGACCAAGTGGTTATGATCCTATAAAGTATCCAGAAGTAGCGGTAGATAGGAGAGATATTGTATTATCAGCGATGGAGAAACACCATTTCATCTCCTCTGAAGAGGCAGAAGAAGCAAAGAATATTGAAATTGAAAGCATGCTCTCGCCAAAACAAGAAAACAATTCCTATCAAGAATTTATTGATTATGTCATAGAAGAATTGATTAGGAAAGGTTTTGAGGAAAATCAACTTTATAATGGAGGTTTGGAGATTTATACGACACTTGATACAGATGCACAATCCTTTACGAACGAAGTAATGACAGGGACGGATACGATTCCTTTTCCAGATGAAGCATTTAAGGCAGGAGTCGTATTAATGGATACGAAAACAGGAGCTATTCGCGCAATCGGTGGTAATCGTGATCCTGAAAGTAAAGAGATACAACGTGGATTCAATTTTGCTACAGATATAAAACGTCAACCCGGTTCAACGATAAAGCCGATTTTAGACTATGGCCCGGCTATTGAATACAACAAATGGTCCACGTATCAACAGATTAAAGATGAAAATCTGGAAATTGATGGTAAAGAATTCAAAAATTATGATGGCAGTTTCCATGGCATGGTATCAATGAGAGAGGCATTGGTAAAATCCTATAATATTCCGGCAATCAAAACATTTTTAGAATTAGAAGATGATCAAGCAAAACAATTTGCTGCCAATCTAGGCATCGACCTGGAACATGCTTATCCTTCCTATGCCATTGGCGGCTTCGGTGATGAAGATGGTATCTCACCACTAGATATGGCTGGTGCCTATGCTGCATTTGGAAATAATGGAAAATATCACGAACCATACGCGGTTACGAAAGTAGAACATCCAACAGGTGAAGTACAACCACTACAGTCAGAAGAAATAAAAGCGATGAATGACTATACTGCCTATATGGTTACGGATATGCTAAAAGATGTGGTCGAAGAAGGTACCGGAACACTTGCCAAAATTGACGGTTTGCCTATGGCTGGTAAAACAGGAACGACAAACCCTCCAGAAGGTATTACAAATGGTTCTACTGATTCTTGGTTTGTCGGATATACAAGAGAATATACTGCTGCTGTTTGGACCGGCTACGAGACTACTTCTACAGAACAATTCGTCAGCCAAGAAGATGCACGGATTTCCAGATTATTATTTAAGGAAATTATGTCCCATGCTTCCCAAGATATTGAAACAGCAGATTTCACAAAACCAGCAAGTGTTGAAGAAGTAAAGATTGATATGCGCAATGGCAAAGTTGCATCTAATTACACACCTTCCAGCAGCATCGTAACAGAGTTATTTGTGAAGGGAACAACAATGCCAACTGAATATATACCTGTACAAAAGAATACAACAAACGAGAAGGCGAAACAGCAGAAAGAAAAAGCGAAGGAGCAGAAACAGATAGAAAAGAAGAACGAGCAAGAGAAAAAGAAAGAAGAAGAGAAAAAAGAAAAGACTGAAAATGAAGCCAATCATAAAAAAGAAAAACAGCAATCTAATGACAAGAATGCTTCCAACCATGATAAAAAAGAAGAAAAACCAGATGAGGATACCAACAACAAATCAGAGCAAAAAGATAAGAAGGAAGAAAATAAGGAAGATTCCAAAGAAGAAAATGATTCTAATCAAACAGAGCAACCCGATTCTGATGAAGAGCCAAATAAGGAAGATGAAAGTAAGAAAACGGATGAAAATGAAGAAGGGGATTAAACAAGGGACTTCCGATGGTCATGAACTAGCAATTGGTTCATGACCATGTCCAATTGTTTTGCTTTCGATCGACTTGTACATTTCATTGTTAAAAGAGGAACTGTAGATAAGCAATTTATCATTTATTATTTTAATACTATATTGTTAAATAATGGTGTTTATATTATTTACACAATATAATATATAGCTTTTTGGGAGTCTTATTCTTCTTTAATTTAGTATCATTACTTCACCAATATCCAGCATTTATTCTATCATTTTGAAAAGGAAGATCCAAATAATGGACTATAGAACGTTATTGTCGAAAATACTTTAAAAATAAATGATCCCCTCCTTTTCCCGGTTGCAACTAAGCTTGGCATGGGAGTGTTTTGAATGGCATTCATAGATTGTCTTCACTATGTTTTGCTCCGATTCAAAAACATATATCCAATCATCGCCAGCAACAATATCTTTTGTTCACGAGAAATTCGGTTGGAAATTTCCACCATATCGTTACCTATTTCTTTAAAAACTTCTGTGTACTCATGCGGAAATCTGCCATTATAGAAATAAGCCCAACGTCGACCATCCGAATCACGAATATCAAAATCACCATTTCCCCCGCTCGCTTTTACCGGAAGAATCATTTGACCATCCTGATCCAATACTCTCCCTTTAATCTGGAATATACTTTTAAACTCTTCTTGTTCATATTGACCAATAAAGCAATTCTTTTCGTCATACACATCTAACATTGTCTTTTTAAATCCTTTTCTCTTAAAGGTAAACAATTTTTCATCTTGATTGGAAAAATAACTTACGCTATAAGGCAGAAAAGAAAAAAATGAACTCATCAATATAGCAATTGGATATTGCCACCATGACAAGGAAGTGAATTTGTATGTACCTAAAAAACTACCTGTTTGCTCAAATACAAGTAGTTGCGTAATGAATGTTGCATCTTTTTTTAACACTACATGATCAATATCTTCTATCGTTCGCGCAGATACAGGAATATCTACATCTTTAACTTTTTGATATTTAGATCTACTCATGAAAACAATAACAATTAAGAAGATAATAGGTATAAGCATTGAGCCTGCTTCCAACCACTCATCAGTATTTGATGGTGTGTCAACAATTAAAAATCCAGCAAAAATCAACGTTATGATACCCAAAAAAATTACCGCTAATCTTTCTCTCCGTTTATACATGTTAGCAATCACTTCTAAATCCTCCCCTAAAAATAAACCAGTTACTTAATTACCATTTTATACTAATTACCTATCTTCCCTCAAGCCAACTCTTCTTTGGATAACGGACTATTTCCACGGAAGCGGTGCACTTTTCCTTGGAAGAGACATCTCTCCTTTCGATGTAAGTGGGTAAATCTCATGGGAGGAAATGCTCGCTTTCCTCTTTTTTTAATTCAAGTTCTCAAGTGGAACTTTATATAATATATCATCCGCTCCTTCCGGGTTACCACGCCCATCAGTATTATTTGTAATCACATATAAATTTTCCACATCAATTAGTACATCTCTTACTCTACCAAGATCGGAAATTACTTCACTATATTCTTCTGTCTCAAGATCAAATTCAAGTAATGCTGTTCCGCGCAATGCAGCTACATATAATCTCTCATCGTAATAATCAATGCCAGACGGAGCCCATGTTATATCTGCACCTGAGGTAAATAATGGCGTGATCATCCCTTCTTGCTCTTGTTCACCTTCAATAGTCGGCCAACCATAGTTCTCTCCAGCCTCAATGTGATTGACTTCGTCATTTGCGCTGTTGCCATGTTCACTTGCATATAAGGTGCCATCTTCCGCCCACGTTAAGCCTTGAGGATTACGATGTCCATAGCTATATACATAAGAATCTTCAAACGGGTTATCTTCAGGTATCGAACCATCTAAGTTCATTCTTAAAATTTTTCCACCTAACGATTCGACTTCCTATGCGATTTCTGGGTCGGATGCATCTCCAGCAGTGGCATAAAGTTTATCATCAGGTCCAATCTTTAACCTTCCACCATGATGGTAGGCACCACTTGGAATTTGATCTAATAATACCTCTTCCTCCTTCCAGGTTTCACCATCTAAATGAAGAGTCACAATTCTATTAAATTGCCCTTGTTCATCCTCATACGTGTAATAAGCATATGCCACATGAGATTCGGAGAAATCCTCATCCAATACAAACCCTAAAAGCCCCGCTTCTGCAGCAGTTGCAAGCTCTCTTTCAAGCTCTACATTTTGTCTTTCTACTTGTCCATTTTCTATCTTCACAATATTTCCTGGTCTTTCTGTCAGATAAAAAATATCATCTGCTTTTTCGATGGCCCACGGAACATGGAGGTTCTCTGCAATGATTTCCTGTTCATTTGAACTGTCTAATTCGTTTTTGTTCTCTAATTCTGCGGAGCTTCCTGGCTGCTCTTCCATTGAATTTGGTTGTTCATCACCATTACAAGCCGTAACAAAAAATATAAAAAGCAACGAAAAACTGAGCACTTTTACTAGCATCATTTCACTCCTCCAAATAAGTAAAGTTCTTATCCATTATGATAACGATATTCGTCTTTCGATGCTAAAATTTTGAATCTACTAAAAAAGTCTAGCTTTTCTCAAAAACCATGCTAATATTATATTAAAAAACTAAATATGGAGAAATGAAAAATGAAACTAATTTCTTTTAACGCTTTCCGAACGATTGGTATACCGGGAATTCACTATATCAAGCCAGAGCATATGTTTAATGAGATCGATATTATTAAAGAAGCAGATTTGATTCTGTTCCCTCAAAATTGGCAAATACCTACTCTCGTTTATGGATTAAAAAAGCAAATTTTCCCTAGTATTGAAACGGTGCAAATTGGTGCTAATAAAATTGAAATGACGCGTGCCTTATGGGCAGTTGCAAAAGAACATGTGCCTTATACCGAAATTTTGACAAGTACAGATAGTAATATCGCAAATGTTTTAGAGACTTTTCCCTTCCCTTTTGTTGTCAAAGAAGCGAAAAACTCAATGGGTAAAGGTGTTTTTCTTGTTGAAAATGATACGCAATTTATCGATTATGCCCGTAACAATGACGTACTCTATGTTCAGGAATATTTACCAAACGCCGGGAAGGACTTGCGTGTTTGTATCGTTGGTGATCAAATTTATGATGCTTATTGGCGGATTGGACAAGAAGGAGAATTTCTCCACAATGTCGCAAAAGGTGGAGAAGTTAGCCATCAATTGATACCTGGGGATGCACTTGACTTAGTCTTACAGATTGCCAAGCTATTAAATATAAATCACGCTGGATTTGATATTCTAGTAAGTAAGGGGAGATATTATATCTTAGAATTTAATGTATTGTTTGGTAACCAAGGGCTTAAGACGCAAAGAAAGACGGTTGCCCAAACCATTCATCATTATATATCCGAAAATTTTGTACCACCGCAGCCGACTTCTCCTTCACCAGGAAAAGTTATTTCTTAGTGGATAGATTTAACAACAATCTGTTAATCTGAACGGGTTAGACCTTCTGAGAATTCTTCTTTATCTTGTTTTATCAACAAATCTAGAATCATCCTAGAAAGATTTGTTGTTTATCTCAGTTTATTCAACAAATCTGTAGTCATCCTTGAGTGGTTTGTTGTTTATCTTGGTTTATTCAACAGATCTGTAGTTATCCTTAAGTGGTTTGTTGTTTATCTTGGTTTATTCAACAAATCTTGCTCCTTTTGTTATCTTCAGAAAAAGTGAAGTTTTGGATAATGCCTTAAGAAAGCCAGTATACTCCATATTCAGTATACTGGCTTTTTACTATGCTGCTTTCTCTGAATCTGCCATATTTGATTGATCTTTCTTTCTAACATTAAAAATAACATTTAGACAAATTGCGGTTAAGCTTCCGATTACAATGCCACTTTCCGTTAGAATCTTAAGACTCTCTGGTAACCCAGCAAAAATCTCCGGCACAACCGTTACCCCAAGTCCCATACCAACTGAGCATGCTACAATCAATAAATTTTCTTGTGATGAGAAATCGACATTACTCAACATTTTAATTCCGTAAGCAATGACCATACCAAACATTGCCACCATTGCCCCACCTAATACCGCACTTGGAATAACCAACGTTAAGGCTCCAATTTTCGGTACAAGACCAAGTAAAATTAACATCACTCCGGCTGTATAAATCACATTATTAGTTCGGACCCCGGATAATTGAATCAAGCCAACATTTTGCGAGAAAGTTGTATACGGAAAAGAGTTGAATAAACCACCGAATATAATAGCTACACCTTCTGCACGATAACCTTTCTCCAAATCTTTATCTTCTAGCTTTTTATCGCAAATATCTCCTAAAGCAAAATATACTCCTGTTGATTCAACAAGACTGACAATTGCCACAAGTGTCATCGTCAAAATAGGTGTTAAATGAAATTCAGGTGTTCCAAAATGAAATGGAGTCGGCAAATGCAGCCATGTACTCTCTGCTACAGGACTTAAATCAACCATCCCCATAAAAAATGCTGTTACAGTTCCTAATAAAATACCAAGTAAAATTGCAATTGCTTGTACAAAGCCTTTCCCAAAACGAAAGATTAACAAAATGACAAGCAGTGTCCCAAAACCTAAGCCTAAATTGGTGAAGCTGCCAAAGTCAGCACTTCCTTCCCCTCCTGCTAAATCATTCATGGCTACCGGAATTAACGTAATCCCAATAATCGTAACAACTGATCCGGTAACGACTGGCGGGAAGAACTTAATCAGTTTACTAAAGAATTTCGCAATTAATACGACGATCAGACCGGATACGAGAATTGATCCGTAAACGGAAGTAATACCATAATTATTTCCAATCGCAATGATCGGACCAACTGCTGTGAAGGTACAGCCTAACACAACAGGTAAGCCAATACCTGTGAATCTATTCTTCCAAACCTGCAAGATACTTGCTACCCCACACATTAATATATCTATCGAAATCAAGTAAGTGAGCTGTTCATTTGTAAGACCAATACTTGCTCCGACAATCAAAGGAACAACTACTGCTCCCGCATACATCGCTAACACATGTTGTATTCCTAAAGATGCCATTTTTCCTTTTGTTAATTTCATTGTGCATACTCCTTCTCGCTGATAAATTCAATCGTTTCATTTTCTAAAGATTTAATCCGAGCTAACGATTCGATCTGATAACCTTTTCTGCGTAAAATATCGCCGCCATCTTGAAATGCCTTTTCAATAACTATGCCAATACCTGATACATGTGCATTCGTTTTTTCTACAATGTCAATCAGAGCTAATGCTGCTTGTCCATTGGCAAGAAAATCATCAATAATTAATACATGATCGTCTTCGCTAAGAAATTTTTCTGCAATCGAAATTTCGTTTGTTTCTTGTTTGGTATAGGAATACACAGTAGAAGTGAGTAACCCATCCTTTAATGTTAGAGATTTTTTCTTGCGAGCAAAAACAACAGGAACATCTAAGATTAAACCCGCCATGACAGCAGGGGCAATACCAGATGATTCTAGTGTAACGATTTTGGTAATCTTTTTATTTTCAAATCGTTTCACAAATTCTTTGCCAATCTCATGCATTAATTGTGGATCTATTTGATGATTAAGAAATTTATCCACTTTTAATACGGTATCTGAAAGTGCTATTCCTTCTTCAATTATTTTCTGTTGTAGTTTTTCCATGATCGCCACTCCTTTTTTAAAAATAAACCAATAAAAAACCCAAAGATCGATACTCACCATATGAGATGAGCAATGATCTTTGGGTATTGTTCGTTATTGGTAAAAATATAAATTGCCATAACGTCGATTGCTCACTCATAGTCAGATCATTTACGGTAATCTGGTAGAAACTTGTAGGCCGTATCCCTACGATTATATGAGTGAATATTATTAAATTATTGTTTCTACATTGTAACATGTTATCATTTGTTTTCAAGATGTTTTTCAATATTCATTCAATAAATAACGAATTATTTTCAATTAATTCACGAAAACATTCGTTATTTTACTTATGATAGCGTAACAACACATTACCTGACTGGAACACTTTACTATCTAGGAACTGTAAGGTTATGGCATGGCTTAACCCACTCCATAACCGCTTACCATCTGCTAATGCAACAGGATTAACGATCAAATGGTACTCATCAACAAGTCCATACTCGGTTAAAGCTGACACTAAATCTGAGCTACCCAACACCAACAAATTCTTTCCATTTTGCCGCTTTAGATGCCTCAGCTGTTTTTCTAATTCATCTCCATTGATCAAGGTGGTATTTTGCCAGGTAACCTGATTTAATGTATTAGAAAAAACGATTTTATCATACTGATTCATCCGTTCAGCTGTCTCTGGAAATTTCTCATAAGCAATGGGAGTTTGCCAAAAAGCTTCCATATGTTGATAGGTTACTCTGCCAAATACTAATGTATCCACTCTGCTGAAGAGCTCATCATTATATTGATCATATTCATCATCCACTACATGCCAATCTAACGCATGATCAGGTCCTTCGACCAATCCATTCACTGTTACCATCATCTGACTTATAACGTTCCTCAATCTACTCTCCTCCTTTTTGGTATTTCAGTAACACGATTCCAGAGGCAAAGGATTGAGCTTCTGCTAATTGTAATGTTAACTGCTTGTGAAACATCGGTTTACCTCTGCCAAGAGTGACAGGGTGAACATAAAGCCAATATTCATCAATGAGGTCTAACTCGATCATCGTATGAGCTATTGAAGCTCCTCCAAGAGATAAGTTTTTACCCGGCATAGCCTTTTCTGTCTCAATTTCTTCTTTTATGTTACTTTTTACTATTTTACTGTTCCATTCCACTTTAGCTAATGTTTTGGAGAAAACGATCTTTTTCCTGTCAACCCACATACGTGCCCATTCTTTATCTTGGGAACTGCTTTTAGGATCATTCAAAACAGCCGGCCAATGACCAGCCATATTTTCATATGTTTTTCTGCCATATAAATGTGTATCAACCATTTTTTCCTGGTCGATAATATGTTGAAACACTTCCTCGTCTGGCTTGCTCCAATCAATACTTCCGTTCTGGTCTTCGATATAACCGTCAACAGACACCATTTGGGAATAGATAACTTGTCTCATTAAAAGTCTCCTTCTCTATTTTTCTTCTATTTTAGCAATCTACAAAATGAAAATTTCTTAAGAATTGCTGGATTATGGTCAGACATACCAAAACACCAAAGATTTCGATTAATCTTTGGTGTTTGGTTTATTCCCTTCTATCTCTGATATTTCCTTCCAAATAACAGCCATTGAAGAACGATAAGTTTCGTTTATTTTATACGTATATACTAGCTTTGGTTCTTCCTTGATTTCTTTCTTTACAAGCTCCATTTCACACAATTCCTTCAATCTTGTAGAAAGTATTCTTGGCGATGGCTTGCCTAGCAGCTCTAATATAGATTGAAAGCGATCATATTGATGAAATAAAGCTAGCAGAATTGGCCAATTCCAGTTCTTTCGATGCAATGGTCCGTGATTAATAGCTTTTTCAGCCGATTGGATGACCATCGCGATTTCTAATAAGCTGTTTCCATACGGAGTCAATTTGTATTCAGGCAATAATGGATGTCGTCGATCATAAGGTGTTAAACGCTGCACTACTTCCGCAGAAACTAGCTTTGTCATATTATCACTTAGTCTGGATGGTGATATTTCCAGCTTTTTTTGCAGTGGTGTAAAACGCCCACCCGAAGAATGTAAATGAAGAAGTATAGGCATTACCCAGCGTCCGGATAGTTGATGTGTAAATTGAATTGCTTCTTTTACATGCATTTAGTCCGCTATGGTTTGAGATAATTCAAAGCTGTTGCCATCCGGATCCTGGAAAGTTACCAATTTTACAAGGTTAGGGATTGTTTCAATCTCGCCTGTAAAGTGAATGCCTCTTTCCTTCAATTCTACATAAGCCTTTTCAATATCTTCTACTTCAAATACAGCTGATGAAGTGACAGGCGCTACCGTTTCTGCTTCAGCAAAACCTATACAACAATCTTTTGTATTCGTTGTTACAATCGCAATCCGCTGCTTTTCATCCTTAAAATCCAATGAAAACCCCAATCCCTCTGTAAAATACTTAACCGACTCATCCATGTTCTTCACATTGTACCAAATGGTTAAACCTGACTTGTACATATCATTGACTCCTTCCATATATTTGATACCGTAATTATACCCACTATAAAAACGGTAGTCAATAAACAAAGGTGATTTTATCCAAGTTTTTTAATCTTAACCCCTTCACAAGATCATTTACTTATTTATAATAAATGATATATATGATATTAGTGTGGCAAGCTTGAAATTCGCCATTGATTACTAATTATTATTTCGGGATTTTGTCATGTATCAAAATGAGTATTTACAAGATTATCAAAAAGAAATGGAAGTTCACATTCCAGACCACATGAAGAAGGACTCAGCCTTGTAACTTTTGGTAGCCTTTTAATGTAGTGATTAAAAACTGTCGGTCATAACTGAAAACTTCATGAATTATAGTTACCCATTCTTGTATACTTTTATTTGCTATCTTGGACTGATAAAGCATTCTGCATATCTCAACTATGAACAGATTTGCTAATGAAAGAAACGCCTATCATTAATAAAGAGCATAATGATAGGCTTTACACTTCTTTAAAACTAGCAGCAGTTTTGATTTTCTGACTTTACATCGTCATGGTGCTGTTCTTTTTGTTCTTTATCCTGATTAGGTTGAACTTCTTCAAACTCAACACTGCAGCAAGAATCATCTTTAGATGAAGAAAATATATTTTTCAATCCTTTTTTAATAGCCATGATTTCACCCCCTTTAAAGAATTAATTCAATCATCCAGTTAGAACAGCGACTATTTTCCATCCTAAAAAGGTAACTAATAAAATAATCATGACTGGGTTTAATAAGGGAGATGCTACCAAAAACGACATCGATGGTCCAAATGGTGCCTTAGAAGATAACAATCCCGCTAATATCGGGATCGTTGAACAAGAACAAAAAGGTGTTAAAGCACCTAAACCCGTACCATACAGGTAGCCACTCCACTTATTTGGCCGATGAAGAATTTGCTTAATTTCTTCTTCTGTTACTTTTTGTTGAATCAAGCTGACAATAAAACTGATAACGATGAACAGTAATGTCAATTCAATAAACAAAATAGAAAATTGTTGAAAAAATGAAACTACATTAGACATGCGCTCCCCTCCTATTATTACGTAAATACAACTATTGTATTTTGCAACTATTGTCTATTTTATATCCTCCATCCTTTAAAATGGAGGATAACAACATATATCACTCTTTCGCATAATTTCCGTTAAATCTTTTATTTCTGTTCTCATGCTAATCATCTTGTCTTCGGGTAAATCTTTAAACATATTCATAATGCTTGTTGTCATCATTTCCGTAATTTCTGCTTCCAACTTCTTCCCTTTTTCCGATAATTCCAATGTAACATAACGTCTGTCTTCAGGGTGTGGCAAGCGTACTACATATTCTTTTTCCACCAATCCATGAACATGACGACTGGTTGTGCTATTGTCCAAACAAAGTCTTTGAGCAAGTTCATTTAATGTCATATGATGCCCTTGCTTTATTTCATATAGAATGTGACTTTGAATGGTTGTCACTCCACAACATTGGGAGCTTTCTTTTTGTAATAATCCAAACTGTCGTGAAAGAACCACAAACAAATGACGCATTTCCTGCATATCTTGTGTTTTGTTACTATTTTTATCCATTTTCATCACCTGATTGTAGTATATGTTAATTAGTTGTATTTAACAACTATTAAGGTTCACAATTATGAGCGAATATAAAATAACTGCCGTAACTATGTTAAATATTTTTGACATTGTGTATTAAATTACATACAATATGTATATAATCTATTACATTAAGGAGTGTTGGATATGTCTTATCACGAAAAAAGAGCTATTGCCTCCATGATTACATGGACACTTATTTTGTTGGCATATTGCACCTACACATTTCGCAAGTATCAGTTGGGTGTAATTGCTACAGATGATATGAAATCTTGGTCAAGTACCATACTCCTATTTATTGGTGTAGGTATTGTTGCTGCCATTATCATTCAAATTTTATTTCACATTCTGCTTTCGGTGGCAGTTACTGTACAAGAAAAAAAACGTAATGGTACATGTGACGATAAAGAAATACAAAAAACAATCGAGTCAGACATGGTGACGGATGAAATGAATCAGCTCATCGAACTCAAATCAATGAGAATTGCATTCATTGTTGTAGCAATTGGATTTGTTACAGCCCTCTTATCTCAGGTATTAAACTATTCAAGTACAGTTATGCTTAATATTATGTTTGTATCATTCTTGATCGGATCATTATCTGGAGAATTGACCCAGTTGTACTTTTATCGAAAGGGAGTAAACAATGGCTAAGAAAATTCAAATTACCAACAACATCCGCAGACTACGCTTCTTTGCCAATGAAATGACACAGCAACAACTGGCTGAAAAAGTAGGAGTCTCAAGACAAACTATTATTGCGATAGAAGCGGGAAAGTATTCTCCCTCACTGGAACTTGCTTTTAAAGTCGCTGCAACATTTGGTGTAAACATCGGGGAAGTATTTGATTATGAGATTATAGAGTAAAAAAATGAACAAGGAGGAAAACGAAAAAATGAATAACAGTAATAGGATTGCTAAATGGGTTGGAATGTTATATATCATCGGGACGATTTCTGGCATACTAAGTGTCGTATTTACTGGATCGATCCTTGGGAGTACTGATTTGTTTATGACAGTTTCAGCGAATGAAAACCATGTCATACTTGGAGTGTTTTTTATATTGATCATGGGTATTTCACTAGGAATGGTAGCTGTTATCATCTATCCAATTGCAAAAAAGTATAATGAAACTTTGGCTCTTGGATATGTTGTCTTCCGTGGAGCTCTTGAGAACTTTACTTATATTGCATATGCTATAAGCTTATTATTGCTTGTAGTATTTAGTAAGGAATATGTAAACACTTCTCTCGACGGCACCAGCTTTCAGAGTATGTGTAATATATTATTAGATTCAGGAGAACAGATTCAATCCCTTTCAACGATTATATTTAGCGTAGGTGCCCTTATGCTCTATTATCTGTTATATCAAGCTAAACTAATACCAAAATGGCTATCGAGCTGGGGTTTGATTGCAGCCATAATCTACTTAGTGACAGGTGTTTTTGCTCTTTTCGGACCAACACTTACGGTTTTAATGATGCCGCTTGCCATACAGGAAATGGTCATGGCAGTATGGCTAATCATAGTAGGATTCAATTCAACTGCAAAAGTAACCGACAAACAAACAATTTCTTCCTTGTAATCAAGAAAAAGTTATGTTCGATTGATTGTTTCCATTACATGCTAAAGGGAGAGTGGATATATGTTGATAAAAAGAACGAATTCGGTTAATAGAAGGGCTGCAATAATTACGGGAGTGTTATTAATAGCCGGGTTGGTTACAGGTATTTTTAGTGTTGTTCCTGTTATAGATGGACCAGAATATCTTATCAAGGCGTCTACAAATGCAAATCAGGTGCTAATAGGGGCTTTTTCGCAGTTGTTAATGGTTGTGGCATATGTTGGTATTCCTATTATGCTATATTCGATTTTAAGCAGACATAATAAAGGTTTAGCTCTTGGATCTGTTGCTTTCGGTATTATTGCTGGTGTGTTCATTGTTATAGGCGTCATCATACTTCTCTTGTTCTTAACATTAAGCGACGAATATACAATAGCTGGAGAACAGAATATATCGTATTTTCATGCCTTAGGTGAATTGTTGCAAGTAGGACGTGATTTGGTAAACCATGTGGCAACTACACTGGCATTTGTTTTCGCTATGTTCTTGTTTAACTGCATATTTTACCAAACAAAATTAGTTCCTCGTTGGATGGCTGTTTCGGGTCTTATTGGCTCCATTTTGTCGATATTAGCAAGCTTACTATTTATGAATCATTTCATTGGTCTCGATACAGCATACATGATCTTGAACATTCCTATAGCATTACAACAATTAGTTTTGGCTATATGGCTAATCATTCAAGGGTTCAATCCAATGGAACAACCAATAAAGAGTGAAATCTCAGAAAAGCAGGTGTAAGGAAATGAATTCATCAGAACATTTTTGGGATCAAATCGCTAGTAAATATGATCAAATAGAGAACAAGGATGAACAAATATACAATACTATAATAAAAAGAACGAAAACACATCTCAAAGCAAGTGACACTGTTCTGGATTACGGCTGCGGGACTGGATTGATATCAACTGAACTTGCAGAATATGTGAAAGAGATTCATGCAATTGATATATCCTCTAATATGATAGAAATAGCAGAAAAAAAAGCAAAAAAGCGAAACATTGCTAATATTCACTATTCTCATTCAACTATTTTTGATAAAAAATATAAGGAAGGCTCACTTGATGTCATTCTTGTTTTTCATGTACTGCATTTATTGGAAGAGGAACATATCGCTCTACAAAGAATGAACGATATGCTAAAATCAGACGAATTTTTGATTACTGCGACACCATGCATGGGAGAAAAGATTTTGCTAAAAAACTTGTTATTCTTTGCAGCAAAAGTTGGATTAGTACCTAATATAAGACCATTTAAAATACGCAATTTAGTCAACACAATGAAGCAAGAGAATTTTTCGATTGTCGAAATGGATTGCTTGAAGAATAGCTCTCAAGAATATTTCATTGTTGCTAGAAAGATATGAAAACACTTTAAGCCTATTCACCCCCACTAAGACTAGTGAAACTTATCAGAGAGTTAGCTCACCTGCCCCCCTATTTAGCTTCTAAAGTTTCAGCTTTTTCTTAAAATTGAAAAATTTTCCGTGATTTCTATTGACGTTATAATTTTTTGAATATATAATAATTGAGCATTGAAAAAATTTACAGTAAAAGGAGGTCCGGCAAAATGAATCGCACACATCATCATATGAACCTTGTTATCGTACAACAATTGAATATCGATATTGCCGTGTCTTCCTCTAATCGAAAAACAACTAGCATGTAACCGTTTATTATCAAAATTCCATAATAGCGGAAGAATCACGGATTCGTTCGTGATCTTTTTTTGTTGCCATTATTGTAGGATGGCCTCATTATTTGCTATAAGTGTAACTTTTTAGCGTATACGTCATGAACGTATACGCTTTTTTTATTCAATGCAAATAGAAAAAAGGAGGAAAAAAGATGTTACAAACGATGTCTCACCTATTCACAAACGAAAGAAAAAGGAAAGACGGCGGATAGCAACACCAGAGAAATGAGATGTTTCTGCAGAAAGGAGATAGATAAATGTTTTCCGTGTTTAACAAATTATCATGGTTCTTCAAAGAACATTGGATACGGTATTCGGTTGCGATTACTGCACTGATCATCGTCAGTTTTATTGATTTAATCCCCCCAAAACTAGTAGGGATGACAATTGATGCCATTCAATACAATGAACTAACCGCAGCAAGATTAACTGAAATAATCATGATCTTTATTGGATTGATTATTATCAGTTATGCAATTATGTTTCTTTGGGATTACAACCTATTTGGTGGATCCCTATTGTTGGAACGAAAAATGCGTTCCAATTTAATGAGCCATTTTCTTAAGATGAGTCCCAGATTTTATAGTAAAAATCGAACGGGCGACTTAATGGCTCGCTCTACCAATGATTTAAAAGCCATTATGATGACAGCAGGTTTCGGTATACTTACGTTAGTCGATTCTACCGTATTCATGTTATTCATCATCCTCATGATGGGATTTACAATTAGTTGGCCATTAACACTTGCAGCCTTGATTCCTATGCCGATTATGGCGTTTATTGTGCATAAGTATGGAAAGGTTATTCATACTCGCTTTACGGAAGCGCAATCTGCTTTTAGTGAATTGAACAACTATACGTTAGAATCCGCTAGAGGAGTTCGAGTAATTCGTGCTTTTGTTCAAGAAAAACAAGATTTCGAGCGATTTTCCAACATGACAGAAAAAGTGTTTCAAAAAAATAAAGCAGTTGCCAAAATGGAAGCATTTTTTGAACCTAGTATCAATATATTAGTCGGGATTTCTTATACGATTGGGTTAGGTTATGGAGCGTTAATGGTTTTTGAAAATCGGATTTCACTAGGAGACCTTGTTTCTTTTAACGTATATTTAGGAATGCTGATTTGGCCAATGTTTGCGATCGGAGAATTAATTAACGTCATGCAACGTGGTAATGCATCCATTGACCGAGTTGATAAAGTACTCACCCAACAATCAGATGTGCAGGACCCAGCAAACCCTGCGTACGTTAAAGTGCCTGAAGTGATTGATTTCAATAATGTATCCTTTTCTTATCCTGAAGCGGTCGGAAATCAATTAGATAATATTCATCTCACTATTCACCGTGGAGAAACAATCGGTATTGTCGGTAAAACTGGTTCAGGAAAAACGACGCTTTTTAAACAATTGTTAAGAGAATATGTACCACCCAATGGAAAGCTTACCATTAATGAGATTCCCATTGATCGTTTTACACTCGATACAACCCGAAGCTGGATTGGATATGTACCACAGGAACACGTCCTTTTCTCGAAAACGGTAAAAGAAAATCTCTTGTTTGGTTGCGGGGAAAAATCGATCGAAGCTATCCATCATATTTTGGAATCCGCTTCTTTAAAAGAAGATATTGAAGCTCTTCCTAAAGGGTTGGAAACACTAGTTGGCGAAAGTGGGGTAACCTTATCAGGTGGTCAAAAACAACGCGTTTCTTTAGCCAGAGCATTGCTAATGGATCCTGAAATTTTAATTTTAGATGATTCACTATCTGCTGTGGATGGCAATACAGAAGCAAATATCATCACGCATCTCAGAAAAGAACGCCACGGGAAAACAACTTTAATTGCTGCCCACAGACTTTCTGCAGTGAAACATGCAGACCAAATTATCGTCCTTGAGGATGGAAAGATCACTGAGCGTGGTACACATGAACAATTAATGAAGCTAAATGGCTGGTATAAAGAACAGTTTAATATTCAGCAAATGGAAAGTGAGGTGTAGAAATGAAACCTTCAACTGAAAAAAGACTGTTTCAATATGCACTGACTAGTAAGAAATATATTCTAATCGGTTTAGTTTGTTTAATCATTGCAGTTGGATTAGAGCTGACTGGACCTTTTATCGCCAAAAGAGTCATAGATAATCATATCGTCGGCATTCAAACTAACTGGACACAAGTGGAAGAACAACATGATGCAGACGTAGTCCACTTCAATGGTATGTTCCTGAAACGGACTGATCGTCTTACAGATCAAGATCACATGATCAATCAGTATACCCTTTTACAATCAGGGAAAAATTTTTATTTAGTTGATCAAGAAGTTCCACCGAACAGTTCAGTTCAAACTGCTAATGATGATTTGATCACAATTAGTTATAATAATACGACAGAACAGGTAAATGGTACCCAACTAACTGTTAGTGAACTGTACAAGTTTTTTCAGCCAGAAATTAAACCGATCGTCTTATTACTTGGATTGTATCTAGGGCTAATACTAATTGCTTCTATCTTTCAATACTTTAAAACTTATTTATTACAAGTATCAGCCAACAAAATTATTCAACGAATGCGAAATGATGTTTTTCAACGAGTCGAAGAATTGCCAATGAATTATTTCGTTAAAAGACCAGCAGGAAAGATTGTAGCGAGAGTTACCAATGATACAGAAGCGATCAAAGAATTATATGTCAAGGTGCTGGAAACCTTTGTTAATGGATTTGTATATATGACAGGAATATTCGTTGCCCTCTTCTTATTAAATGCGTCGTTAGCAACTATTTGTTTAATTGTGATACCGATTTTGTTTGTGTGGATGAAATTATTTAAAAAATACGCCGGAAAATATAATCGCGTTATCCGTTCTACCAATAGTGAGATTAATGCCTCGATTAACGAATCGATTCAAGGAATGCCGATTATTCAAGCATTTCGAAGAACAAATGAAACACAAGGTGAATTCGAGCAATTAAATTCACGTCATTACACTTATCAAAAGAAAATGATTGTTCTGTCCGCCTTAACCTCTTTCAATCTTGTTAATGCATTACGTGGAGTTGCTTTCGTCGCTTTTATTTGGTTCTTCGGTTCTAATGCTTTATCTGGAGAGAGTTTGATAACAGCCGGGATATTATATGCATTCGTTGATTATCTTACCCGCTTGTTTGAACCAATGACACAAATCGTCAACCAACTTCCACAGTTAGAACAAGCAAGAGTGGCTGGTGCGAGAGTGTTTGAATTGTTAGATGAAAAAGGTGAGAAGATAGGAAAGCTGGAAATGAACAGAATTAAAGGTGATGTGCTTTTTGACAATGTAAGCTTTGCTTATGAAAAAGACGACTATATCTTAAAAAATGTCAACTTCCGTGTAAAACCAGGTGAAACTGTAGCGTTTGTCGGACATACTGGTTCAGGTAAAAGTTCGATCATGAATTTATTATTTCGCTTCTATGATCCGCAAAAAGGTTCGATCAAAATCGATTCCATAGATACCTCAACCCTGACTCGCCAACAGGTACGCCATCATATCGGTATTGTACTGCAGGATCCGTTTATCTTCACAGGAACAGTATTGTCGAACATCACGTTAAATGATCCAGCGATAACAAGAGCAAAAGCAATTGCTGCACTAAAAGCAGTAGGTGCTGATCAATTTATTGAAAAGCTACCAAACCAATATGATGAACCTGTCGGGGAAAATGGTAGTGAATTCTCTACCGGACAGCGACAGTTGCTATCATTTGCTAGAGCACTAGCATTCGATCCTGCTATTTTAATTTTAGATGAAGCTACTGCGAATATTGACACAGAAACAGAAGGGTTGATTCAAGAGGCAATGAAAATTCTCGCCAAAGGCCGAACAATGCTAGTCATTGCACACCGTTTATCAACAATTCAACATGCTGATGAGATCATCGTACTACAACGTGGACAAATTATTGAAAAAGGAACACACCAAGAACTATTGCAACAACGAGGGAACTATCATCAGATGTATAAGATGCAACAAGGAACAAGTAACAAAATTCCAGCAGTTTAATTCGGCTAGACATTGAAAACCTATAGAATGCCCCGCTACCTATTAGCGGGGCTCTTGTTTTATTGATGTAATAACACTTTCTTCTTATTAATATCAAAAGGTTTTGGTTCAATCGGCTTAATATTTGTTCGGTTTGCAATAAACTCTGGTCTTGGTGATATATTTGCGAATGGTTCTACTAATTTATTTTCGATACTATTAAAGACAAAGAACACATTACTGCGAGGCATTGGCGAAATATTACTATTAGAACCGTGCATGGTATTAGATTCAAAGAATAATACAGATCCAGCAGGTCCTGTCGCACTATCAATTCTTCCGCCCTTTTCTAATAACCAGTTAATACTATCATGATCTGGCACACCTATATTTTGCATTTTTAAAGATTGCTCGAAATGATTTTCAGGTGTTTCGCCAACACATTGGACAAAGTAACGATGTGAACCAGGAATCAATAATAGTGGGCCATTGTAAGAATAATTATCCGTCAAAATAATACTACAACTAACCGCACGCATGTTAGGCATTCCATCTTCCATATGCCAGGTTTCGAAATCAGAATGCCAATAAAAGTCTTTTCCTTTAAAACCAGGTTTAAAATTAATTCGAGATTGGTTTATGTAAACCTGGCTTCCTAATAATTGTTGTGCAATTTCAACAATACGTTGATGTGACGATAAATTGTGGAAAAATTCATCATTGTTATGCACATCAAATACGGAGCGGATTTCATCGCCGCCAGTTTCTCTTACTACGTAAGGTTGATCAGAAGACTTATTGTCATTCATATTTCGCTTTAATTCTTGTTGTAATACTTTTACCTCTTCAAAAGAGAAAAAGTTTTCCATAAATAGATAACCATTCTCTTCGTAAAAATCTAATTCTTTTCGTTGTAAAGGACCATCCTCTTTTGTGGAGTTGTGAATTATCGGATCTTTTCTTTCCAAAATGGAAGGCATGCCTTTAATTCTAGAAGGATATAAATCTTTCATAATTCGATCACTCCTTGTCAGATATAGATTTTACGGTTACAGTATAATCTTTTAGCACTCACTAAACAACTTTGATAACAATCTCTGTAAAAGAATGTGTTTCACTGAAATCCAATCCATCTCAAATACATCTTTCTTACGATATTTTGCCATTTTTTACGGCTTTTATCGTAGTTAAATCTTAGTTTGTGAAACGAATGCCATGAATTTTACGTAATCCGAATAAGGAGGGAGATTTATGTTCTTTCATTTTGTTTTAGTTATCATTATGTTTATAGGAGCTTTCAGCTTATTTAATTGGTTAATGGGGTATAAAAAAGGAAACATTATTATTGATTTAGATGATCGTTACATCCAATACAGTGAATATGTCGCAGCTATTCAAAAAAAGCTAGAAAGTGAAGGTAGGGTTGTCGTATACCTAGGTGATAGAAGATTCTCCATCGACGGAAAAAACTATATGTTCATTGAAAGAAACATTAGTATGGGCGGAGTACCAATGCAAAGGACCATTCTTAAACCTGATAACTAGGAAAAAAACTGGGCAAACCGCACGGCCCTTATCACTAAATGCTATTTGGATCTGTGCTTGTTTTAGTCGCCATTGTGAAATCACCAACCACTCCGGCTGCCCACTTCTCTTTCCGTGGGGTTGCCCCCTTCAGCTAAAGGCACGACGAACATGTTATTCTAGTAGGGGGACTCATGGGCGATACTCAACACTACATAGTGAAATTTTTAATTTTCTCGACCATAAAAAAAGAAAGAAAACATCTAATTTATAGACATTTCCTTCCCGTGTATTATATACCTAGTTATTAGAATACTTATTGCTAGGAATACGGAAACTGTTTTCGATTATGCTGAATCGAAATCCATTTTGTCGTTGTAAAGGCATCTAAACTCCATTCCCCATTTAATCGCCCTACACCTGAATTTTTCATACCACCGAAAGCTACGTTAGGTTCATCATTAATCGTACCATCATTTATGTGGATCATACCTGTTTCCATTTGTTTAGCTAGCTGTGCGCCTCTTTCGATATTTTGCGTATGGACAGCACCACTCAATCCATATGTCGTATCATTAACAATTTCAATTATTTCTTGATCATTACTAGCTTTAATCAAACTTACAACTGGTGCAAAAATTTCTTCCTTCGCAATTTTCATGTCTTTTGTAACATTACCAAAAACAACTGGCTCTACAATATTGCCTCGAACCTCCCCTTTAATCAGCGGGTTTGCACCTTCCTTAATACCAGCTTCAATAAGTTTGGAAGTAACTTCTACTTGCTTTTTATTGATTAGTGGACCAATAATTGTCTTCTCATCACTAGGATCTCCACAAGTTAACTCAGAAACTTTTGCTAAGTATTTCTTTACGAAGTTGTCATACACTGCTTCATGAATAATAATACGATTGGCAGACATACAAATTTGCCCTTGATGTGTAAAGCGGCTAAACACAGCAGCACTAACCGCTAAATCTAGATCAGCATCATCAAGTACAATTAAGCCACTATTGCCTCCTAGTTCTAAATGTACTTCTTTTAAATGTTTACCGGCTACACTGCCAATATGGCGACCAACTTGAGTTGAACCAGTAAATGAAATTGATTTCGGAATAGGATGTTCCACAAACGCATCACCGATTTCAGATATTTCGGTTGTTATCACATTTAATAATCCTTTTGGCAATCCTGCTTCCTCGAATATTTTCGCAATCATAGTTCCACCAGTAATGACGGTATGCTCATGCGGCTTTAACACAACTCCATTGCCTGCTGCCAAAGCTGGAGCAACAGATTTCATCGATAAAAAGAAAGGGAAATTAAACGGACTGATCACACCGACAACACCTACTGGTACACGGTACACCCTATTTTCCTTCCCATCCGTTACAGAAGGGAGAATTTTTCCTTCCATCCGAAAAGGAAAGGTTGCAGCTTCCTTCAACATATTTTTCACAAGACCAATTTCAAATTCAGCCTTTAACCGTGTACCACCAATTTCTTTGGTAATGATTTGAGCAATTGATTCATGTTTTTCTTCGATTACAAGAACAGCTTTTTCAAAAATTTCACGTTTGACAGCTGGATTCACTGTTCCCCAATTTTTTTGGGCTTGTTTAGCTGATTGGTAAGCTCTATCAACATCTTCTTTACTTGCTGCTTGATAGCTTGCCAACACCTCATCATTATAAGGATTTTTATTTTCCATTTGCAAGCTGCTTTTGCCTTCTCTCCAACTACCATCGATATATTGACTATGTAAAGTTTGAAAATCTAACATCACAAAACCTCCTAGTTTTCTTTTACTGCTACGTTTTTCTTTGCAAGGTTTGCTAAAACTTGAACATTAGAGTTAACTTCCTCCATTGTTGCTGTTAGTTCTTGAATAGATGCTGCTTGTGAGTCAGATTGCTCGTTTACATTCTGAATACGTTCATTTAGGTTACTTATTGCATCCTTTATCTCATTCGTTATCGATTGAATTTCATTCACTTGTTCTTTCGAGTTATTTGCCATCTTTCTAATTTCATCTGCCACCACAGAAAAGCCTTTACCATGCTCGCCGGCACGAGCAGATTCAATCGCAGCATTAAGTCCTAACAAATTACTTTGCTCGGCAATTTCTTTCACCACATTGGACATTTTCTCAATGGTTTCCGCACTACTACTGACTGTGTTGGCCCTGTCAGAAACCTGATGAATATCATTGGACAGAGTGTTAATCGCATTTGCCATATCTTCCACTGTATTTGTTACCTCATCCATCACTGTTGAAAGGTTGCTCGATGTTTCATTTAATTTTTGTGCATCCGCAATACTTTGTCCAACTCCGACTCCACCAATTACATTACCTTCCTCATCATGTAAAGGAATTGCTCTTGCAATTAAATGAACACCGAATAATTCAGGCGGAACAGCGGCTGCTTGATTTTTATTTTCTTTAATTGCTTTGGTCACAATGTCCCCATCCATTAAGGGATCACCTGGTTGAACATTGAGAGAAAAATTTTGAGCTGGGTAATTAATGATTAGTTTCTCTGCATCATAAATGCCAATAGTGATATCGTCATTGATAAGCGTTTGTAAAAATGGACCTACTCTAACAAAAGCCTGTAATACCGGATGATACTGTTCAATGTTGACTTCCATCTTATTCCTCCTTTAGTTCCTACAGTATAATATCGGATAATATGGAAATTTATTTAGTTTAGGAGTTATTTTATGTGTAAAGGCGAATGTTTTCGGTTATAAAAAGAATACATAAGTAAAATATCTTCGCAACCGAAAGGAGACTAGACGTGAGAACCTTACTAATCATATCTCATCCAGAAATTATCGAATCTGGTAGTCAACAATACTTCTTAAACTCCATCAAAAATCAAACAGACATAACCATCCACCATTTAGAACATTTATACCCAGATGGCAGGATAGATGTAGTGAAAGAGCAGAATCTATTAAAAAAGCACGATCGGATTATTTTCCAATTTCCTTTTTATTGGTATAGTGGAACACCTCTTTTAAAGAAATGGCAAGATGAAGTGTTGGGAGAAGGTTTTGGTTATGGTACTAGAAGAAAGCCACTTGCCGGAAAGGAATTTGGATTAATTATGATGATCGGTGTAGCTGAGAGAGAATACCAGGCAGGCGGTGAAGAATTATTTACGATAAGCGAACTCACGAAACCATTTCAAGCGATGGCAAATAAACTAGGGATGGTTTATCTTAGACCATTTCCCGTATTTCAGTTTTTTTATATGGAAGAAGAAGAGAAAAAGAATACTTTAATCAAATATTGGCAGATGCTCACAATGGAAAAAGATATTAGTTTAGCAACCAGAGAGGAATGGCTGATTAAACAGTTGCAGAAAACGGCCGAATCTACAACTGAAACTAATACGATAACATTTGCGATAGAGCGAATTCAAGAGAACCGAGACAAAATAGACGAGCTAAAAATGGTACTCGATGAAATGTTTCTTGAATAGGAGGCAAAAAATGACGGAAGAAAATGAATGGATGATCCACCAATTACAACAAGTTCTTAACTCAACCGATGACTACTATCTTCGCACACTGATAAAGGCAGCTGTCGATATTATTGAAGAACAAGAAAGACGGATGGACCAAATGGAAGGAGAAATGGAAGGCACGATTTGGAGTCCAAGAAAATGGAGTAAATAGTAAAAGAGACTAACTATATAAAGTCAATAGGTGGTTACCCTCAAAAGTTAGTTTTTCTACTCTAACTTTCGGGGGGCGGTACCTAGTTAGCCTCTTTTATCTGTTTAGCCAGTTAGATTAAGCTGGAAAATCTTCATTCTGAAAATAGCGTTCTGTTAGTATTTTCAAATGATGAAGCTCATGCCCTGCAATAATAAATGGGAGTGCTTGGACGGTTACCGGGAAACCATTTGCATTGCCCCAATTTGTCCAGACATCATTTCGTAAGTTTTTGAGCAATTGTAAGGTAGCATTTCGAACAGATGTATAATCTTCTAGCAGTGTATGTAGAGAATATGTATCAAACATTGCTTCTTGTACAAAATCCTCTTCATTGTGACCAGGTAAATTGTTCTTTTCCCCTCGTGCTATGCAAAAAAGACGATAACCCATATAACGTTCTGTGTCCGTTAAATGTCCGATTACCTCTTTTATACTCCACTTTTCAGGTTCATAACGAAAACTAGCCTGTTCTTCTGTTAAATGGTTCAGTCGCCTCAACAAATCCTCGCTCTGCATTTCCAAAATATCCATGATAGCACCTTCTGGTACCATAGATACATAAGTTGCATAGTAGTCAGCATATTCATTTGATTCTGGCCTGTTCACTTTGGATCCCTCGCTTTCTGCTTTGTATTTTACTATCTTTCCACTATTTAATTATAAAAGTTTTGAAAGGATTTTACAGCAAAAAAAGTAAATGCAAAGATTTTCACCATGCATTTACTTTTTATAATGAAAGGGACATCTCGATAACGTTTGGTTGTCATCTCGTAAAAAATACTGTTTCCATTCAAAATTATCTTCTGCTCCATATGGTTTTAACTCCGGATGAACCGAGATGGAATCATAATTTTTTAATCTTTTTCTTACTTTTTTCATTATCTTCTCAGCGTGTTTCGATTCGTTAAATTGTTGAAACACCCACCTTGGAGTAATAGCTAACATCAATGTAGGAAAACCTCTACTGTTTCGTTTTTGATGTGCTGGTGTTGCACAATACATGAAAAATCTTTCACCATGAAAACTAAATTCCCACATATGGTGATGGGGATCAGTTGGAATTTCACCCGGCCATGCTTCTTTATCGTATCCGACAAGCTTATTCAACTGTTGCCAAAATAACTGTTCGTATTGTTCGATCGTATATGTTTTCTTAATCTCCTCAGGTAACCTATAAAATATGATCAGTGAAGTGTATTCTCCAAATTTCTTGCATTGCACTGCATATATACTCAATAATTCAGCAAGTGCTTGAACCGTTTCTTCCTCAGTTGGGTCCCCTACAAATCCATACCTTATTTGATTTAACACATAGCCAATCGTTGCCGGGATACAAGGAAACGGGTATTCTCTGTCTGTCATATTTTCTTCAAAATGGAAAACCATAGATTTTTCCCAAGGGTCAAGCTGTTTTCGCTTCGCTATTTCGTTGTTATACAATTTGTTCAAAATAATCACCTCACGCCCTACTACATCTTATTCACCAAAACCATAATTGGGTAAAAGTCTAGGTAAAATGGGCGGTGATAACTCCACAATTCTTCTGGTGAATGGATTCCGTGTAGCAAGTGATGTTTGTCTGCTTTATGAAGAACCTGTTTTCTACAAGTAAGATTTTACGGACGGTTAGCAACTTGGTAAAAATTGAAATCAATAAAATCACATTAGTAAAGTTCAATACACTAATGTGTTTTTCTATTTGAACTATAACCCTCTTTTAAATAAGATAGCTCGGTACATAAGAGCTGCATTTCTACCGATTTCATCTCTACGTTGGATATATGGTTGTAATTTCTTCAAGAATACATCATCACAATACTGATGAGATCGATGTCGTCGGTAACAATCATCATGTTCCATGCAAAAAACATCTAATCGATTCAATGGCACACCCGGCCCACTACAGCCTGGACCACAATATCGATAACCAGGTAAACACGGCATCGGAGATCTTCCCCCTTCTAATTTATAGACTTTGTCATATTATATGTTCCGTTTTCAAGTCATGAATAGGATAGATAGCATGGCGAAAAAGTGGATTTATCGTAGAGTGGAGATTGAAAGTCAGAAGGAAGGATGAACTTCCTCCCTTCTTCCAAATTAATGAGGTACTCATTCTACAACGGATTACCTCGAGAAGGAGATTTCCCTCTTCCTCTTTTTTGCTTATCAGGCATTTTTTCATCCGGATTTGTAGGAGCATAATTAGGTTTTTCTTTTTTACGTTGTTTCGACATTTCGTTCCCTCCATGACGATAATAGAATACTCTTATAGTAACCAGAACTTGCCTATTTATACTGAAACATCCTTCTATAGTAGGCCTTTACGCTCACTGATATTAATTTTTGGAATATAAATAAATATTATGCCAGCACTGTGAACTTTGATAACTATGCTTAACTTGTCGTTTTCTAGATTGCTTTTCGAATAAAAGTTAAGCTAACCTTTTATCACGTTGCTAAACGTCTGTAAGACCCCCACTTCAAATTTCAAGTAACACAAAAATTAAGGTTTTGGGATAACAGATGCTAACACCCTGATAAGCTTTGTTAATGCTCAATGGGGTCACCCCCACTGAGCATAGTCTTACTTCATAGAAAAGGAGATTAGGAATGAACACTTATGAAAAGAATTATTGGACGGTTTATCTCGATTTTTTGGATGACTTTACGGAATTAGAATACAAAGGCTACTCACTAGCTTATCTTTTCCATTACGGAAGTTTAATCAGAAACAACAAGGAATTAATCAAGTCATTAGATGATCCTTCATTCACTAGCTTACTTAATAATACATTAAACGATTTATCTGAAATTCAGCAAACATTTAGTAAAGAGAAAGAAGCGATACAAAAACCAATTATCAAAAAGGAGAATGGTAAAATACTCTTACACGATGTATATGACCTGTTACGATTTCCAAATGACACGTTCTATCAATATTTTGACAAAAGAAAGACATTGATTATGCAAGATACTATTCCACAAAGGAAAGAGAAAAACTATCTTGTTGGGTTGCAAGGTTATACAATACAAAATTTTGATAAGTATAACAGAAACGTGAGACAGACCATAAATGAACTGAAAAGGACAGCTAACACCATCTTATCAAAATTTCCAAATCATCTAGTCTATAATAATAAAATATTCAGAAGTAGATTGTTTATGCAATTAGATACAATCGTCAACCGGATTGAAGAAGCAGCAAATTTATTCAGAAAGGAGTCCATATCCACTGTCATTGTCCCTTCCACTCATTACCCGGAAAGCCGGACATTAGTTTTTGTTGCAGCTGGATATGGGATTCCGACTATTTGTATGCAACACGGAATTATCGGTAAAGAATTCGGTTATATACCAAAAATTGCAGATGTCGATGCTGTTTATGGACCTTATGAGATAGATTGGTATCAAAACAATGGAGTAAACAAAGAAGATTTAGAAATCATCGGCCACCCACGATTTGATATGATCAAACGAGTACCAAAATTACGACAGGAAGAAATAAAAAGAAATCTTGCAATTGATTCAACAAAGCAAACTATTTTACTGATTATTCGCGGGCAACTGCTCTTGGAAGATTGGACTGCTTTCCTTGATCAATTAAGTACTAACGATAGCGTAAATGTGATCATCAAAGATTTCAGATATAATAGGAACCACCCTCTTCAGGATACCTATTCATTTGTCTATTCTTCCAAAGGTTATCATCACTATGATCTTTTCAGCATAGCGGATGTGGTTGTTTCTTATGCTTCCACAGTAGCTTTGGAAGCCATGTTAGCTAAAAAACCAGTGTTCATATTAGATGAATCCTCGCCTGGTTACACCGGTTATTATGATGATATGGGGAAACTTATTCAATCTGACCCTAAGCAACTATCCGCATTAGTTTCAGATTTTTTTACTAATAAAGATTTACAGTCCTATACGGACAAAACAATTACTGAATTTTTATCACAAAGCTATATAAATAAAATTTCGTCTGGTCAGCGGTTAATGCGTTTAATTAATAAACTCTCGAACTAATATAATTTAGATAGAAGATACTCCAAATGCTTTGTTATTATTTGACTAAATCATTAAATACCTGTAACTTTTTATATGGTAATTCGTCAAATTAGGTGAAATAGTTATCAACACATCACAAAACTTTTTAGTAGAATAATAGACAATAAAGGTGAGGTATTTATTTTGAGTGAACGACGCACAGATAAACAAAACAGAAAAAAATCAAGTAAGTGGAAAAAACTAATACTAGGGATTATTTTATTTATAATCATCGCCATCATTGGCTATGGGATTTACTTATTTATAAACGTTTATGGTGCTACGAATGAATCCCATGAAGAAATAGATCGTCCGGATGGAAAGTCAGAACGAAGAGAAACAGAAGTTACGGTTGGAGACGATCCTTTTTCGATTTTATTAATTGGTGTGGAAGATTACGAAACAGATGGGGAGAATGGGCGTGCAGACACACAAATTGTTGTGACAATTAATCCAAATACAGATCAGATGACCATGACAACCGTCCCACGTGATACAAGAATAGAATTTTCGGCAGAAGAAGCTGGTCAATATCCTGGCTTCCATAAAATAAATGCTGCTTATACCTATGGCTCTATCTATGACTATGGTGCCAATAAACTGACTGTTGAAAAGGTAGAACAATTGCTTGATATCCCCATTGATGAGTATGTCACAGTAAATTTTGATGGGTTTAGAGATATTGTGGACGCACTTGGCGGTGTCACAGTTGATGTAAAGGAACCCTTCTGGGAAAAGAATTTCTATGTAGGCGGAGAGAAAATATACTTTGAAGAAGGATTAAGCAAATTAAACGGGGAAGAAGCCTTAGCATTCGTCCGCATGAGAAAACGGGATGTAAATAACATCTATTCTCGTGATGAAAGACAACGTCAATTTATCCAAGCAGCTATTGATGAAGCTATTTCAACAAAAACACTGTTTAAAGTAGGGGAAATCACCGATATCTTAGGAGAAAATGTGACAACAAGCTTGAGTGCAACCGAAATTTTTAGTTTACAGCAAGCATACTCCTCCATCAATACTTCTAATATCAAAACTTATGAAATAACAGGGGAAGATCAACGAATTGATGGTACTTACTATTTCATCCCGACAGAAGAGGGATTAAACACAGCATCACAGCAATTGCAGCAGGAATTAGAACTGGAAGAGGAAAATAATAGCAATTATTCTGCTGATGATGATCAAAATTTCAATACGGAGTAGCCTGCCAATGAGTTTTTTGAAATGGATTCGATCAATTCAAAAAGCCCTAAATGTTAACTTTTTAACATTTAGGGCTTCTTCTTTTATATGGTTAGCATTGTGATAAATTCAAGCGTATTATATTACGTCTTTTTTTTATCTTCCCAATTCCTAGCTTTAATGACAAAAAAAGACACACCCAAAATTATGGAATGTGCCTCTAAACAATGATCTGAGAGGGATTTGAACCCCCGACCTCTTGCCTGTCAAGCAAGCGTTCTCCCGCTGAACTATCAGATCTTACAAATTATTTTTCCAATCAAATTTATCGGAAAAGGTACGTAATAATAATATAATCAACCTCTCATAATATGTCAATGAATAACCTGATAGATACCCACTTGTAACATATCGTGTATTTCCTTGTTTCAATACCTTTACAATTGTCATAATCTTAGGCTTTATTGCTATTATCTCCTATTCTTACCAGATCATGAAACGTTGGTAAACTTTTCTGTCATCTATTATAGCAGGCTTTCTATGTATTGGAAAAATTATCATAGCGATTCTTTATGTTACATTTGCTAGTCTAGTTAATAGATTAATCACAGGAGGTAATGAATTTTGAAAATAAAAGTTTTATTAACTAGTTTAATGGTTATTACAGGTCTTACGATTATGCCTGGTTTCGTTGAAGGATATACAGTCAAACAAGGGGATACATTTTGGAAAGTAGCCCAAAAACATGGTGTATCTACAAATGAACTCATGAATGTTAATAATTACTCTTCTTCTCTTTTATACCCTGGAGCGAAACTGACAATACCAACGTCAATTTCAGAAGCTGACAAAGAATTAATAGCAAGATTAGTACATGCTGAAGCAAAAGGAGAACCGTACGCTGGAAAAGTGGCAGTAGCAACTGTTATCTTAAATCGTGTCGATCATTCGAACTTTCCAAACACTATAAAAGGTGTTGTGTATGAAACGTATGAGAATGGGGCAATTTATGCATTTAGTCCTGTTGAAAATGGAGAAATTAATAAACCCGCAGATAGTGAAGCCAAGCGTGCAGTAGAAGAAGCAATCGCTTTTCGTGGACAAGGGCAAGGATCGATTTATTTCTACAATCCAGAAACAGCTGCAAGTGCTTGGATTTTTGACCAACAAACTACAGTAAAAATTGGAAATCATGTATTTGCAAAATAAAATTGGAACAAAGCACATTTAACACAAATACGCATGAAACCTGACTTAAAAGCCTTGGTTTCATGCGTTATTTAATTGTTTTGAAATCAGCTATATTTCTAAATGTTCCTCATTTTTTTATCATTTTTCTCATATACCTCTGCCGGCACATGAATTTCCTGATTCCCTGCAACATACGGTGCAATCTCATATTGCTGGAATACGAGAGTAATTCCGTCATCTGTAAAATAAAAAGCCGTATCCTTCGTTAATTTAATGTCTTCCTTTTTCAAGTCTGGATAAAATATGTCTGGTCGTTCTGTGGCATACTCCCATACATAATCACTAACAGCTTCAATCTGCTCTTTTTCCGTAAGAATATTGGTTAAATAAACACGTTTTCCCTTATCGATATCAAAATTAAACGATTCAACAGTAGTGTTCCCATGTGCTCCTCCACTATATATATAGTTACTTGTCAGAATGCTCAATTTCGGCGATTGGTTATACTTTACTTCATAATCTGTTTGGTATTCTGCATGAAAATCGTATTTCTCAGCTTGCTGTTCATTTTCCTTTAATTCCTTATAAGACTCTTTTATATACTTTTGGAACGCCTTGTTTATTTTATCTTCCATCCCGGGTTTCTCAGTTTCAGACACTTGTGGATATTTTAGTGACTCGATATCCTTATATATTTCATCTGTTACCAGAGCTGTTTGACCATTTGCAAATACTGTTGAAGTTATCATCATGAAAAATAATAAGCATAAACAGAGCTTTTTCATCTCGAATACACACATCCTTTTTTGCTTAGCTTGCCTAGAATATGCTTAAACATACATGTGTTTTTGATGAAAAAATATGGGAATAATAAACAATAGGTGGTGAAAAAATGTCGATTGAACAAATTGTTATTTTACTTTTTATAGGCTATCTTATTTTTACAATTGATACAAAAAAAGAAAACTTTCCTGTTCCAACCGTGCTCATATTACTTGGCATCGGGCTATCTTTCATTCCATTTTTTGAGTCGATGGAACTGACGGAGAATACTATTTACCATATTTTTTTACCTGCCATGCTATTTGTATCTGCTTATCAATTTCCAATAAACGATTTCCGTCAGAATGCAAATATAATTATTTCCTTGGCAACAATCGGAATTATTTTGAATGTACTAATGTTAGGTTATTTTATTTTTATAATCGCTCCTATTAATTTAGGCGCTGCCTTTGTTGTGGCAGCTATCTTAACACCTACAGATCCCGTATCAGTTGTTTCCATTATCAAGAAAGCAACAGGAAATGAACAGATTGCCAGCATGGTCGAAGGGGAATCCATGTTAAACGATGGGACTAGTATTGTGCTTTTCACCACTTTATTTGCTATTGCAACCAGAGAAAAAGCATTTTCGTTCTCTACTTTTCTTGGCGATTTTCTGCTCGTTTCATTTGGAGGAATTGCGATAGGTCTTGTCTGTGGTTATTTAGTAAGTAAGATGGTCCACTATTCTCATTATCGCAATTATCAAATTATGCTAAGTATTATTTTGGCTTATGGTTCATTCTTAATTGCTGAAGCAGTTAATGTTTCTGGTGTTTTAGCAACTGTTTCAAGCGGAATGATGATTTCATTTGAATATGGACGAGCAATTAAAGAAGCTCATTTTCGTGAATCATTAGACGGATTTTGGGAGATTGTGGAGAACAGTTTACTTGCGATATTATTTTTAGTCATCGGTATTGAAATTACCGAATATTTAGCGATAGGTTATTGGTTGTATGCTATCGTCATCTTTGTCTTCATGATTTTCGCACGTTACATCATTAGTTATGCTGTAACAAAGATAATCCACCCGCTTTCCTGGCGTTACAACTTGTTAATATCGTGGGCTGGATTAAAAGGATCGATGTCTGTCTTTTTAATTCTCACCTTATACGCCAAAAACACTAGCAGCATGAACAGTGATTGGATTGTTGGTGTTAGCTTCACCATTGTACTATTATCTTTAACCATTCAAAGTCTCAGCATGGCGCCAATTTCAAGACAGTTGCTAAAATAATGCAGTAAAAAAGAAATCCTGTTAAAATACATAATGACAAGGGGGAGTTTATGTGGGACGCAATGGAACGATGGAAGATGCGACCATTCATAGTGAACATCTGAATGAAGAAATCCAGATAAAGTGGTACCTTCCAGAAGGATTTACAGCTTTTAAAGATTATCAATTATGTATCATGAATGATGGTGATGATTATTTCAGGATGGGGCGTGTTGCTACTTTAAGCGATCAATTACATGAAGATATAGAGATTGAAGCCACTATTTTTGTTGGTATTCATTATCAAGATAAAAATGATCGATGGGAAAAATATCATCCGAGTGGTCAACAGCAGGATGCTTATATTGCTTTTCTCGTAAAAGAGGCGATTCCTTATGTCGAGAATCATTTACATATTACACCGGTAAAGCGAATATTAATCGGAGATTCACTAGCCGGAACATTAGCATTTATGATCGCAACCCAATTTCCACATACATTTGATACGGTTATTATGCAGTCACCTTATGTCGATCAAGATGTGTTGAAAAGAGCAAGCAAGGCCGCGGAATTTTCACATATTGAAGTATTTCACTCGATCGGAAAAGAAGAAACAGGGGTACACATGACAAATGGAGAAACTGCGGATTTCTTAACACCTAATCGTACTTTAAATCAGACCTTAACTGGTAAACTGCAGGTCTATCATTATGATGAATTTAATGGTAATCATACATGGAAATATTGGCAACAAGATTTAAAAGAAATATTAATCAAGATGTTAGGATAAGGGGAGAAACAATGGAATTGAAAATAGTCAATACAGAAAAAGAATTACAAGATGCCTATAAAGTTCGATTCACTGTTTTTGTAGAAGAACAAGGCGTACCGAAAGATTTAGAAATTGATGAACTGGAACAAGAATCCCTTCATTTTATCGGATATGAGAAAGAAGAGCCAGTAGCGGCCAGTAGAATGCGCTTGGTTGATGGTTACGCCAAGATGGAGCGTATTTGTGTATTACAATCACAACGAGGCAGAGGATTTGGTCGAGATATCCTGCTATTTATGGAAGGAATTGCGAAAGGAAAAGGCAAAACCAAATCAAAGTTAAATGCCCAAACAAGAGCAGAAGCATTTTACCAATCACTTGGCTATGAAACGATTTCCGGTGAATTCATGGATGCTGGTATCCCCCATGTCACCATGACAAAATCATTATGAGACTTCCATCAGAAGCTAAAATGTTACATGCATTTTAGCTTATTAATTTGGAACCGTTTCAGCATGTATGCACTTTGTTGTTTTAGTATATCCTAATAGAAAATCTGTTACAGATAGGAGAAACAACTATGCATTACGGTTCAATTTTTGTAGAGACATTGTTTGGTTTTGTCATGTTGTTTATCTTAACTAAGGTACTTGGAAAAACACAAATCAGACAACTTACAGCATTTGATTTTATCTCTGCACTTATCCTTGGGGAATTAGTTGGGAATGCCCTCTATGATAATGAAGTAGGTATTAGTGATATCGCTTTTGCAATTCTGTTATGGGGGGTTTTATTATACTTGACAGAAATTATTACCCAACGTTTTAAGAATACAAGATCGATCCTGGAAGGTCGGCCGTCGCTTGTCATCCATAAAGGGAAATTACAGCGCGAGGAAATGAAGGAAGGAAAGCTCGATATGAATCAGTTATTACATTTATTACGCTCTAAAGATGTATTTTCCATTCGCGAAGTAGACTATGCCATCTTGGAAACAGATGGTACTGTTTCCGTTCTAAAGAAAACCGGCTATCAAACCCCCACGCGTAATGACTTTAACCATCCTCCTGAACAAGTCGTATTGCCCTTTATGCTTATAAATGATGGTGAAATAATAACCGATAGTCTTCGTGAAATTGGTAAAGATGAAAATTGGTTAAAAGAAGAATTAAAAAAGCAAGAAATTACTTCCGTACAAGAAGTTTTTTATGCTGAGTATGAAAAAGGCAAAAATTTATATGTTCAAGGATATTAAGTGAAGTAGATCTGTCTGATGATGTATTGTGGAAAAAGTATTAATAAGATCAGTGGTGGTTAAAAACCCCACTGATCATTTATTATACAGTTGCCTCAAACTTTCCACCTTTTCCAGTGACCTCTGCATATATCATATGATTCGGCTGACTTTTTTGTACCGTTACTTGATGGCGCCTTCTTTTCTTTTGCTGCGGGATGATTATTCTTTTAGGCTTTTCCTTTGTTCGTTCCTCTTTATAACGCATACCAAATTGGATCGGGTATAGCCTTTCAATTGGAAATGGGTCACGCTCTTCACGTGTGACACGATTATGATACTGTTGATATTGATAGTTCTCAACTGGCATAATATATCCCATTAACGTCCATCCCCTTTCATGCTTATATATTATTCTATACCCATATTTTCGGAAAATGAATCATACTTTTGTCCGTCTAATGAAAAATCAGCGATTACCAGCCGTAATTATCCTTATCGATTCGATGCAAACCATTTATACTTTCTTATACGTGAACCAAAAATAAAACAGATAGCTTCTCACGAAAAAGCTATCTGTTTTATTATTAGAGCCATGAAAATGGAGGACGTACGTCTTTATCTTTGTCGTCATTATCGTCTTGTTCGTCTTCAACTTCTTCGACAGTATCTTTTTCAAGTAGTTCTTCATCTTCGGCTTCCACAGCTCGTGGACCAAAGAAAGGATCATGACGTCGAGTTGGTTCAATGCGAACATTATCTGCTTTGATAACTAAGTCTTTCACATAAATCACTTTCTTCTTTTCTGACACGTTCTTCACTCCTTCTTTCTTTTATATTAAAATGTACTAGGTTTCAAATGGTCATTACATCTTATGCAATAGTAAAAGAATAGTGTCATTTGCCACGATATTAAAAACCGACCATGTTGATTTCTTTAATTTGATCCAGTGGAACAGATATCGGCCTCGGTTTACTTGCTACCTTTATAATCACCATTTCGTTTTGGTAGTCTTCAATTAGTCCTATATACTTTTTCCGTTCCGTTATTAATTCACATTTTACTTTTGGAACGTGAAAAGGCATAGAAGCAAAATAAATTACTTTCTCCTTTATAGTCATTTCATTAAATTTTTTATTTTTTAGTTGCTTCTTTGAAAAATGCTGATTAGGAATATCTTGAGATTGTTGTGTTTCATCGTAGGCACTCACCGAATGATATTGTGACTGCATGGTTCGTTTTGGTTCGGCCATATTGGGTTGCGTAATATATAACTTCGGTAATTCTTGCTTCTTACTAATGGAGTCCATCTTCTTTACCTCCTTATAACAATGCATACTTATATATATGACAAACGTCTACCGCTTGTGAGAAAAAAATCATGACCTAATTATGGAAAACAAGGCTTCTGTCTATACAGATAGACATTTTCTACATAGATTATTATTGTTAACGAAAACTTTTTAGAAGAGGAGTGTAGTTTTAATGGGAAGAAAAGTAGGATGCAATGATGATAACAATGTAGCTGGAATTGGCGGAAGTGATTGTGTATGCGATGTTGTTCGTGCGATTAATGATGCTCAGGATAACGTTGTAGAAATGGAATGTGATGTAAGCTGTGCACGATCTATTCAAGATTTAGTGTCTCCTGTTCGAGGTAACGGCTTAGATACTGTACCTTTTATTCTATATGATAAAAAAGGCAAACCTTTCAAAGGGTTCGGAGCAGAAGTTCGTGGTGGCAAATTCGAATGCTTTAGCAGCTTTATTTTCCGTGTAAATGAAGTAGATGATGAAGACTGCTGTGCAGTATTAGAACTACTAGTATTTGACAACGATGACAAGGCTTGCGGTGATCCATGTGAGCAACTTGATCACGAAGAAGTTGAAGATTTAGAACGTACTGGTATCTGTATTACTGTAGACTTAAATTGCTTCTGTGCAATTACTTGCCTACCTGCTGTTTCCTTGTTTAACTAAAGTTAATGCTCTTCCAGTGAAAAACTGGAAGAGTTTTTTTCGTATATTTCAACATATTACTTGAATTTTTGAGGTGAATTCTGATAAAATCCGACACGTTGTGTAAAAAAGGTGAATAGTTCACAGCAGAAAAGGGTAAAGTAAATTGTGCACTCATACACAAAACAATTTTTGGAAAGGATGTTAGGATGAAAAAGGTTACAAGAGTCTTTTATATTTCTCTAGCAATTTCACTGTTATTTATTATATGGGGGATTATTCCTAAAGATGTATTACCCGAATGGAACCTTGACCATGTCACTTCTCTTATTCAAGGTTTTCTGGTAACTCGGTTCGGGTGGTTCTACTTATTAGTAACTACTGCTTTTGTCATTTTTGCGATATTTTTAATTGTCTCTAAATATGGAAACATTGTGCTTGGAAAAGATGGAGACAAGCCCGAATACAATTACTTAACATGGTTCGGTATGCTATTTAGTGCTGGTATGGGTATTGGTCTTGTATTTTGGGGTGCAGCAGAACCAGTTTGGCATTTACATGATCCACCATACCCAACCGATACAGAAGCAGCGGCAGCACGTGTAGCTATGCAACATAGTTTCTTTCACTGGGGCTTTCACCCATGGGCAGTATATGCCACATTAGCACTTGCACTAGCCTATTTTCAATTCAGAAAGGACGAGCCTGGTTTGATCAGCAGCACCTTGAAGCCTCTTTACGGTGATAGAATGAATGGTGGCTATGGTACCTTAATTAATGTAATTGCTGTATTTGCGACTGTATTTGGTGTTGCAACCTCATTAGGTCTTGGTGCGCAACAAATTGGCAGTGGTTTAGAATTTGTTTCTAATAATATTTCGAATACTTTCTATACACAGCTAATTATAATTATAGCCGTTACAATACTATTCATGCTTTCGGCCTTAACCGGTTTAAATAAAGGAATTAAAATTCTAAGTACCACCAACATTGTCGTAGCTATACTATTAATGCTCTTTCTACTATTTACTGGTCCAACAAACTTCATTATGAATTTCTTTACTACGACATTAGGCTCTTATATTTCAAACTTACCTGAAATGAGCTTCCGTATGGCACCATTTAATGAAGAAAATGCGCATTGGTTAGAAAAATGGACGATTTTCTACTGGGCTTGGTGGATCGCGTGGGCCCCATTTGTTGGTATGTTTATTGCCCGTGTATCCCGTGGTCGTACGGTTAGGGAGTTCGTTGTTGGGGTCTTGCTAGTACCAACCATTTTTGGTGCACTATGGTTTAGTATATTTGGCGGATCAGCTATTCACCTAGAAATGAACGAAAATATCGATATACTTAGCATCATGAATGAATCCGGCTCAGAAGCGGCACTATTTACCGTTTTGGAAAACTTTCCATTAAGCTTAATAATGTCAGTACTAGCCGTGTTACTAATCAGTACTTTCTTTATTACATCAGCTGATTCGGCAACATTCGTCCTTGGTATGCAAACTACCAATGGAGATTTAAACCCAGATGTGCCTGTTAAAATTGCATGGGGAATTGTTCAATCAGGAACTGCAGCTGTATTATTATGGCAGGGTGGCTTAGGAGCGTTACAAACCGCCTCGATCATCGCAGCTTTCCCATTTGCCATTATCATGATTATGGTTATCTTCTCGATATTTAAAGCATTCAGAGAAGAAGCTCGGCTATATACATTAAAACGAAAAAAAAGAGAACAGAATTAAGATAAGCGCAGAGCGTCCTTAAGGAACATAGCGATTGGTGATAAAGAACCATGGAGAAAAGCGAACCGATGATGATTTTCACCTAAAGACATCAGGGCGACTATGCCTTTGGTTTCACCAATCGGCAAGTCTGCTTTATCGTTGAGCAATTTGTGAAGCAACCTGGTTTCTAGGCACTCGGAGCTAGACAGGAATCCAATTATTATACTCTCCTGTTAAGAAAAAAGGCTATCTCGTTTTTGTGAGATAGCCTTTTAAGTGTCTAAAAAGCGTTGTTTGTCTGCTGGTTTTGGTATCATACATTGATCTTTTTTACCAAACCAACGATAGCGATTTTTAGCTAGAATGGTATAGAAAATATCACGAACTGGTTTTGGTATAATTAGAAATATGGCAAACAGTTGATAAACTCCTTTAAGCTCGTTAGCTATCCGTAAAGCTGCCGTAGATTTTGTATAAACACGATCTTTTTCAATCAGAACCATACTATCTATATCTAGACAGACATGGTGTTTTGCTAATAATTGTTGGCCCTTTTCACTTTGTAATGATGCAAATTGGAACTTGAAATCGGGATCTCTCATAATAATAAACTGTACACTACTACTGCAAAAATTACATACACCATCAAATAAAATGATTCGTTGCATACATAGCACCTCTTTTGTTCAATATATCAGATTTTACTATGGCAATACAAAAGCAAATGCTTAAGTTAACAGTGACTTCCTCATCCTCTTCCATACGTATCTCTTGAGATATCTTGCTTGATTTATAGTTATCTTCGTATTCTATACAAATCTTTAGGATGTTCACTTAGATTTGTTGGTTATTCTGACTTTTTCTACAAACCTTCTTGTTCCTCTCTTAGATTTGTTGATTATCTTAATTTTTTCTACAAATCTTCTTGACCCTCTCTTAGATTTGTTGATTATCTTAATTTTTTCTACAAATCTTCTTGACCCTCTCTTAGATTTGTTGATTATACTAAAATTATCCCTTAGACGGAGTAAACACCCCACTTCGTTATACGAAGTGGGGTGTTGCTATACATATTCAAGTATTTGTTGCAGTTCTTCCACATATTCCGCTGAACCAGTCACTACTAAGCGGTCGTTCAATTTCAATTCTGTGTCTCCATGTGGAACAATGGAATCCTTACCACGGAAAATACGCACCATAATGACGTCACCTGTAAATGGAAACTCTCTAAGCAGTGTACCATCATAGTTAGCGTTATTCATGTTGATCTCATACAACGCACTGTCTTGCTGCGTAAAGATATTTACAACATTTGGTGATTCAATTAATGCTTTCAAAAGTGTTTTAGATGACATTAATACAGAGAAAACATCGATACCAATTTCCTGTAACCTTTTTTCGGTAACTGGATTTTCGATCCGAGCAATAACTCTTTCTACACCAAGTTCCTTAGCATACGCAGCAATTTCCTCATTCTTGTATTCATTTCCAGTAGAAACGACAACAATATCATGATCAAATACACCTGAATCTTCTAATGTGTCTAGATCATAGTTATCAAGCTCGTTAATATCAAAAATAGTACGGCCTTTTTTTACATCCAGTTTTTCTTGTTTTGTATGGAATAAATGCGTCTCAAATTCTTTTGGATCCAATTCACGAACAACCGGAATAGTTGCTTGATTTGTGCCAATGAAAGAAACTGTTTGCTGATAGTCTACTTCTTCTTGATTCACATAATATTTCTTAAAGAATGACGGTGTAATAATACAAGAGAGCACAGCAACTAACACAAGAGCCCCGTGCATTTCACTTGAAATAATCTCTAGTCGTTCACCAATGGTTGCAGCAGCGATGACCAACGATAATGTGGAAGTCAATAGCATACTTGCTGCAACGACTGTTTTGGTATCATACCATTTTTTTAAAACTGCAACTGGTATAACCTTTGAAATCAAGAGCGCGATGAATAATAAAGGAATCAAAGCTAATACTTTGGGTTCATCAAATAGTGCCCATAAATCTAAATCTACTCCTACCATCACAAAGAAAATAGGAATTAAAAAACCATAGCCAAAGCTGTCTAGTTTTTGTACTAACTCTTGATTTGGTGCTAATAACGAGACTAATGCTCCAGCTAAAAAAGCACCAAGAATATTTTCTGCTCCTACCGATTCAGATAAGGCCACAAGGAAGATGATTAAAGTAAACACTGCCCTTGTTCCAATTTGAATCGTCCCTTTAGACATTGTTTCAATAAACGACTGGTTGCGAAAATGCTTACCAACAAAATATAGTAACACACCGACACCAAATAGGATTAACAATAACCACATATTGCCGGATTCTTCACCATAGAACGACACGAATACTGCTAATAAGATCATCGTAACTAGATCGGCAATGACCGCAATTAATAAAATCGTTTGTCCTACAGTAGTTTGCATCGCTTGTGCTTCCTTCAGTGTAGGAACCACAACCCCTAATGAAATCGTAGAAATAATTAATGTCATTAAATAAACATTATCAATAAATCCGAACAGGACAAATAGATAAGAAAGTAAGAACGATAATATTAATATGCCAACAAAAACAAGACTTGCTAATAAGACTGGGTTGGGCATATCTTTAGTTATATTCTTTTGTTTTTTTGGTTGTTTTTTACTAGAAAAAATCGAAAAATCTATTTCCAAACCACTAAGAAACATTAAGAAAATAAAACCTAATGTCGATAATGTTTCCAGCCAGTTACTTTCTTCAACAAGGTTAAATCCACTATGTCCAATGATCAAACCTACGATAATCTCTGCCACCACAACAGGAATCATTTTTAAACGGAATCTGTGTAACAGTATTGGTGTTAAAAATGCTGCGATGATGACTATTACTAATGAACTAACAGACTCAGCATGCTCCATCTTACAGCACACTCCTTTCTCTTTAAACTAAGAAGCTCATAAACGCCGTTGCTAAACCAAAATAAATAAATATAGAAATTAAATCATTTAATGTTGTGATAAAGGGTCCTGATGCTACTGCCGGATCGATATTAAAGCGGTCCATAATCATTGGAACAAAAGCTCCAGATATAGTTGCTATTAATAGAGTTGCCATCAATGAAATTCCCACTATTATTCCTAAAAAGAATTGATTATACACTAAGCTAATAAGCAAGATAATGATAATCCCACAACAGAAACCTGTAATTAAGCCTGTCTTTGTTTCTCGCCAGATCACTTTCACTTTTCCCTTTTTTTCTAGCTCTCCTGTTGAAATACTTCTAACTGCAACTGCCAGTGCTTGCGTTCCTGTGTTTCCTGCCATACCGGCAATTAATGGAATAAAAGCTGCTAAAATGGCCACTTCTTCTAAAGCCGCTTCAAAGCGGGTTATAATGCTGGCAGTAAGCATTCCAAGGAACAATAGTGCTATTAACCATGGTAATCTTTTTTTAGCAGATGAAATAGCTGTGTCACCACTACTTTCAACATCAGATATACCAGCTAACTTGGAATAATCATCACTTGCTTCTTCATCCATAACGTCCATAATATCATCGACGGTAATAATACCTAATAGATGATCTTGAAAATCGACAACTGGAAGTGCTAAAAAGTCATAGTCCCGCATCATTTGTGCGATATCCTCTTGATCTTCTCCAACTGGTACGGAGACAACGCGTTCACTCATGACATCTTGAATAAGCCATTCACCTTCCGCGATAATTAAATCTCTTAATGATATAACACCAACAAGTTTTTTAAAGGAATCCACAACGTAAATATAATAAATTGTCTCGGCAGAAGGGGCTTCTTTTCTTAAATGCCGCATCGCCTCTTTGACAGTCATCTTTGTATGAATCACAACGAACTCTGTTGTCATAATACTACCGGCTGTTTTCTCTTCATAATGAAGCAATTCTTTAATTTCCTCTGATGACTTCTTGTCCATTATCGTTAAAAAACTTGCCACTTTATTTTTATCTAGCTCATTTAAAATGTCTACCGCATCATCCGTATACATATGTTCCAGTACTTTTGCTGCAAATGCTGGAATCATCTCCGTGATGAATGCTTCAACTAAATCTTCATCAACTTGCTCAATTACATCAGCCATTTCTTTTGGGGATAGATAGGAATAAATTAAAAAGCGGATGTCCTCATCTTGTTCTTCAAAAATCTTTGCCTGATCATACGGATGCAACTCTAAAAATTCCGCTCGAAATTTGTCGATTTGCTCATCAAATAATGCTTTCTGTATTTTTTCCCACATTTCCAATCGCTCATGTTGCTCTAGATGTTCCATTATGCTGTCCCCCTTACTTGCACTAACTTCATCTTTATCTTGGGATGTTAAAAGAATAACACATATTTCGAAAAAAAACGCTAATTTTACACATTCTTATCAAAAGAAGATGTTACAATAAAGTGAGACCTCTATCAGCGAGGCGGTTAAGCCCCACTGATGGTTAGCGCTACTTATCAGGGTATTAGCGTCCGTTTTCTCCCACTTTTGCTTCTTCGAATTACTTTTAAAGCTTGATGCGGGAGGTTTACGGTTAATTAGCACCGTGATACTGTCGGGAAATTATTGTTTTTATTCTCAAAAAACCATTTATACACTATACTAGGAATAGACTATATTTTTCAAGAAAGAAAGGTTCAATTATTATGTCGGAAAAAAACTCTAATTCAAAACTTGATTACTCATTGATTTTAATTATTATTTTGCTTGCGATTATAAGTGTTTTTACTTTATATACATTAGATCCATATTTAGCTCAGAATCCCTTATATCAAAACATGTACTTCAAACAAATGGTCTGGTATATCGCTGGATCAATGGCCGTCGCTGTAATTATGATGTTTGACTATGATCGATTTCGACAAGTTTCCTGGCTCCTTTATGGACTAGGTGTTCTTGCGTTGCTTATGCTTTATTTCCATTTTCCACCAGGAATTGCCAAACAAGTAAAAGGTGCTTGGGGATGGTTTGAATTCCCTGTGCTAGGAACCATTCAACCAGCTGAATTTATGAAAGTGTTTCTCATTATCTTCTTGGCTCATATCATGGTCGCACATAATGAGAAATATCCTGTGCATACCGTAAAAATGGATCTTTGGTTATTATGTAAAATGGGGATTTTTATGCTTATTCCTGTTTTTTTCCTGTTAAAGCAACCTGACCTTGGTGGTGTATTAGTACTGGTTGCCATTACCGCCTGCATGATTCTCGTATCTGGTATTAAATGGCGTATTATTTTGACTATTTTTGGTACATTTCTTGTTTGTTTTGTATCTGCCATCACTATGTACCTGACAAACCCGGAAGAAGTGAATCAATTCCTCTATGATCAAGATCTTGATCATGTAGTAGAACGATTTCAAGGCTGGCTATTCCCAGATGAATACAGTCAAGGGGGAGCTTATCAAACATTAAAAGCCATGTTAGCTATTGGTTCTGGTCAATTATCAGGCAAGGGGATAGGAGACTTGCAAGCTGCATATCAAGTCCCAGAGTATCATACTGATTATATTTTTACGTCTATCGCTGAACAATTTGGCTTTTTCGGTTCCAGTGCTGTGATCCTTATTTACTTTTTACTCATTTACAGGCTTATTTATATTGCACTAAGATGTAAAGATCCGTTTGCAAGTTATATGGTAACCGGAATTATCGGTATGTTTACCTATCAAGTATTTCAAAACATCGGAATGTCGATTCAATTACTCCCTGTTACTGGGTTACCATTGCCTTTTATCAGCTATGGTGGTAGTTCAACACTTACCTATATGATTGCAATCGGAATTGTTTTAAGTGTCTTTTATCGTATAAAAACCTATATGTTTGACGAATCATAAAGGGAGAGTTTTAGTTCTGATTGATCATTAGCGAAACTGATCAGATAGGCATTACTTAGTATACATTGAACAAACGGATAGGAGTTATTTCAATGAAATTAGATATTATCGGTGACATTCATGGGTGCTATCAAGAACTTCAAACACTGCTTAAGGAATTAGGGTATCAATGGGAAAACGATAAAATCCATCATCCTCAAAATAGAAAACTTGCTTTTGTAGGAGATTTAACTGACCGAGGGCTTCGTTCACTTGATGTGATTCGTATTGTCTATCAAATTGTTGTTGAACAGAAATTCGGCTTTTATGTGCCCGGCAATCACTGTGATAAACTGTATCGTTTTTTTCTCGGTAATAATGTGAAACAACAACACGGTTTAGAAACAACCGTAGCGGAATACAAACAACTGACTAAACAAGATCAAGACGAAGTAAAAGAGATGATGATGACACTTTACGAGGACGCTCCCTTATATCATGTGATCGATGAATTAGATACTATCATCGCACATGCTGGGATTCCCGAAAAATATATCGGGAGACATGATAAGAAGGTAAAAACCTTTGTGTTATACGGAGATATTACCGGTGAAAAGCATGAGGACGGCAGACCAGTTCGTAGAGATTGGGCACAAAATTATCATGGGGACAAATGGATTGTTTACGGGCACACACCCGTTTTAGAACCGAGATTTGTAAACCAAACAGTAAACATTGATACTGGATGCGTATTCGGAAATAAGCTGACAGCCTTTCGGTTACCAGAAAAAGAAATAGTGAGTGTCAAGTCCACCATGCCATTTGTAGAGGAGAAATTTAGATATTGAAAAGCATAATTAGCTAAAAAGTTCCGATCATTCGTTGATCGGAACTTTTGGGTTGGTATATTATTTCTTTAAGATTTCTACGTTGCCACTTCTGTTTCCTATCACAATTGTATCGGCCATATGAACAAATAGACCATTTTCAACTACCCCAGGAATCATATTTAAGGCACTATTCAGTGTGGAAGGATTTTGTATTTTTTCAAAATAGCAATCTAATATATAATTCCCGTTATCTGTAACGAATGGAGAGTTCTCTTTAGTACGTAATCTAGGATTACAACCTAATCTACTTATCTGTTTACTCGTCATTTCCCAACCAAATGGCACGATTTCAACTGGTAAGGAAAACTCACCTAAATGACTAACGTATTTTGATTCGTCAATAACGATAAGGAGCCTTTGCGAAATGGATGCCACCATTTTTTCACGCAACAATGCTCCCCCACCTCCCTTAATTAGATCAAAATTCGGATTGACTTCATCAGCACCATCTATGGTTAAATCCAAATGGTTGATGGCAGACAGACTCACCAATGGAATCCCTAAATTTTCTGCGATTTTTTCAGTGCTTTTAGAGGTAGGTACGCATCTAATATCAAGTCCTTTTTTTACTAACTCAGCTAACTTTAAAATAGTCCAATAAACAGTTGAACCAGTTCCAAGCCCCAATTGCATTCCGTCCTTTACATATTCAACAGCTTTTTCACCTGCGAGCTGTTTAGTATCCATTTCATCACCTCATCTCAGCATTGTTCAATTCTACTTTCTGGACAAAAACATTATTCTCCACTCTAAAAACGAAAGCTGTATACAAAGCAAAACTTAATCATTAACTTATGTGGTCATTTTGAAATGATGTTTAGTGCTTACTGTTTTTAGCAGTAAAGACATTTCAATATTGCCACTTGGATGAAACAAACGATATCGAATACTTTCGATTAATTGCTTTGGTTTTACATACAACACTTCAGTCCTAACCTCTTTATGACTTCGTTAATTTAAATCGGTGCCAGACTTCTTCTAAATCGTCAGCGAGTGGAATTTCGAATTCCATCTGTTCCTTGGTTAGCGGGTGCTGAAATGCTAGTTGATGACAGTGTAATGCTTGTCGTTTTAATTTAGTAGTATCTCCATCGTATAAACTATCGCCAATCAAAGGATGACCGATGGAAGAGAAATGAACGCGAATCTGATGAGTTCTTCCCGTTTCTAATTTGATCTCTACCAGAGAAATGTGTTCTAATTCCTCTTTTACTTGATAATGCGTGACAGCTCTTTTTCCGGTAGCAGCAACCACCCTCTTAATAATAGAATCCGGAGCTCGGCCAACTGGATAATCCAGTACCCCTTTTTTCTCATTAAGCTGTCCAGCAATAATCGCTTGATAACGCCTATTTACTTTTGCCTCGCTCTGATCTTGAAATAAAATAGAATGACTGTAGCGATGCTTGGCAATTAATAATAAACCTGATGTATCACGATCCAACCGTGTCACTACATGAACTGTGTAAGGTACTTGCTCTTGGTCATAATGATAAATAACCCCATTCGCAAGTGTATTGCTAGGATGGTGATAGGATGGGATGGTTGCCATATACGGCGCTTTATTCAAAACCAGAACATCATCATCTTCGTATATAATATCAATCGGAATTGGTTCTGGGATTAATAACTCGCTCCTTTTTTCTGGTGGGAACACAACCTCTACCACATCATTCTCTGACAATGGATGACGTACGGTGACGCTATTATTATTGACTAACAGTTTGCCACCATCAAATTTAATTGCTGTTAAAATTCTTTTTGATATTCCTCGAACTTGTATTAAATATTCTCTTAATAATAAGCCATCGTACTGCTTATTTACTTTCCACTTCAATTTATCCACCTACACTATATTATGATCTTTCATCAGAAATAAAGGAGTCGTGCACCCTTTTCCAAAAAGGAAAGGCTCTGAACCTAGCAAAACGAATTTTTTCATCTGAGACACGACACTCAATACGATCAATATTGGCGTACTCCTCCGTATTATGATCCACTGTAATTAACATACTTCTATCATGATATAGAGGTAACAGCTCACATACATGATGTTTCGGTAAAATTAACGGAGAACCAATTGTCCGATAGACACGATTATTGATCGACGCCATCTCCGTAATTTGTAATGCATTAAGGGACGGATGGAGGATAGCTCCACCTAACGCTTTATTGTATGCTGTACTACCAGATGGGGTTGATACACATAAACCATCACCACGAAATCGTTCGAAATGCGCTCCTTTAATATGAACATCCATTGCAACCGTACTATCTATAGATTTGACAGAAACCTCATTTAGCGCCACGAATTGTTGATAATGATCACTACCAACTGGATGAATTTTTATATCTAATAGTGGGTATTCCACTACTTCAAAGGGCTTTTTGGCAATTTCGATAATTAATTTTTCCACTTCCTCTGGCACCCAATCAGCATAAAAGCCTAAATGACCTGTGTGAACTCCAATAAACGCGGTGTCTTTTAATCGATGTTTGTACGTATGGAAAGCCTCCAGAAAAGTACCGTCCCCACCAACAGAAATAACAAGCTCTGGCTTCTCTTCATCATAAACAAGGGAAAAATCCGTTAAATATTGTTTCACTCTTGATTTAATCACTTCCGACTTATTATCACTTCTTGACAGAATTGCAAAGCGCATATTATCTCCCTCCATTACTTGTCATCGCTCTCTTTGTTGGTTTTGAAAATGCGTTGAGCTTCTTGTATTTCATCTTTTACCTTGGCCATTTCTTCATCTAATTTAAACGCAGCTTCAGCGGCACGTTTCAGCCTTGTCCTAACTTTTTCAGGAATTCTACCTTCGTATTTATAATTAAGCGAATGCTCATTGGTCGCCCAAAAATTCATTGCCAACGTACGAATCTGAATTTCAGCAATAATTTTCCGTTCGCCATGAATTGTTTCTACTGGGTAAGAAATAATTAAGTGATAAGAACGGTAGCCACTTTCTTTCTTATGATTAATATAATCTCGTTCTTCTATTACCTCAAAATCATTCCGTGACTTTAAACGTTCAACAATATCATAGATATCATCTACAAATTGACAAACAACTCGAACGCCTGCAATATCCTGTAACTCCTCGGATATATTATCAATATGTATATTTTTACGTTTCATTTTTTCTTTAATGCTTGATACTGGTTTAACTCTAGCCGTCACAAATTCAATTGGTGAGTGGCTTGACTCGTATTCAAATTGTGATCGCATTCCTTTTAGTTTTACCTTTAATTCTTCAACCACCTGTGCATAAGGTGCCAAGAAGTTTCGCCAATTCATGTCTTGCACCACCTATTGTTTCAATATCTGAGTTTATTTTATCATATATCCTGAAGAAGAAGTAATCTTTGCCATCTTCATTTTTTTTGCTTTTTTGTCAAAAATCCTTCAAAATATAAAAAGCATGAAAGGATGAGTGCAATGTCACAAGAAATTGAGATAGAATTTAAAAACCTTTTAACAAAAGAGGAATATCAGAAATTAGTTGAACATTTTTATTCCTACGATCTGACGGAAATTGAACAAAAGAATCACTATTTTGAAACAGCTGATTTTCAATTAAAAAAGCATCATGCTGCACTTCGAATAAGAGAAAAAAAGGGAACATTTCAGTTAACATTAAAGCAACCTAATCCGGATGGAGCAGGTTTGTTGGAAACTCATTGTCCTATAACACCGGATGAGACACAACAATGGATCATCGGGCATATTATTGCTAAGGATGAAATAACGAAAGCTCTACATGCCATGAATATAAATATTCACGATTTAAAATACGGTGGAATGCTGGAAACATATCGATTGGAATGTACGTATAATAACACCACGGTTGTCCTTGACCAAAGTCATTATAACGGTTATACAGACTATGAATTAGAAATAGAAGCGGAAGATGAGCAACATGGTATATCTGTCTTCCAACAACTTTTAACTGCTCATCATATTCCAAAAAGGAAAACCGAGAATAAAATTGAACGATTTTATCATACACTTAATATATAGGAAACGCTTTCAAAAGAAAACGCATGTAGACTGCCATACTGTTCAATAACAGCCAAACACCTACTGCTAAAAGGATTAAACTACCAAAACACATAAGTTGCTAGTTCTATGTAAACACTGTTACAATATAGTAACATAAAGAGACTACTAATTAGTAACATGAGATGAAAGGTTTGGAGGAATATGAGAGAAGAAGCAGGCTCCATCTATGAAGCAATTGGTGGACAGGAAAAAATTGATGAATTAGTTGAGGCTTTTTACGCACGCGTGTCTAAACATCCTGATCTAATTCCGATTTTTCCAGATGACTTTACTGAAGTCGCAAGGAAGCAAAAACAATTTTTGACTCAATTTTTTGGTGGTCCACCGTTATATATACAAGAACATGGGCATCCTATGATGAGAAAGCGCCATTTACGCTTTCCAATTACTCCGACAAGGAGAGATGCTTGGCTTTCCTGCATGGAGGGGGCACTGGAAGAAGCAAATATTGAAGAACCATTTCGAAGTGCAATGTTTGATCGGCTCACTCTTACGGCCAATCACATGATGAATACGCCTGAAGAGAAAGGAGAATCATTGTGAATTGGAATTCTGCCGGATCTTGGCAACCGCAAGATCGTAACCAAACTGCGCATTATCACTTTATCGATATCTTAAAGAAACCAATTGAAATATATGTGTTTATTGATCCACTTTGTCCTGAGTGCTGGTCTCTTGAGCCATATTTAAAGAAACTTACTATCGAATATGGACGTTTTTTTACCATAAGAACAGTACTGAGCGGACAACTAACAAACTTGCATAAAGATAAATTTGAAAAGCCGCGAAAATTAAAAGATATCTGGGAAAAAACTGCAAGTCGTACCGGCATGAGTTGTGACGGTGATCTCTGGATCGAAAACCCAATTCATTATCCATGGCTCGCTTCCATCGCCATAAAATCGGCGGAATTACAAGGAAAAAAAGCGGGCAGACGTTTTTTACGCAAATTACAGGAGCTTGCCTTTTTAGATAAACAAGATATTTCCCAGGAAGAAGTATTATTGGGATGTGCCAGAAAGGTCCATCTTGATATTGATGAATTCCGTGAAGACCTTTGTTCAAAATCTTCAAAAAAAGCGTTGCAATGTGATTTGAAACTAACCAAAGAAATGGACGTTGAATATATTCCAACTATGGTTTTCTTTAATGAGTCAGAAGACGATGCAGGTTTAAAAATTTCTGGTATTTACCCCTATGAAATTTATGTCAAAGTTCTCAAACAAATGCTTCAAAAAGAACCACTTCCAGCAAAGAAACCCAAATTATTGGATTTCATTTCGCACTATGATTTTGTTGGAACTAAAGAAATAGCAGTTGTCTATGATTGGTCCATGGAAAAAGCAGAAAAGGAAATGAAAAAGTTACAACTGAAGCAACTAGTTGAAAAAGTACCCGTGAAGTTTGGCTACTTTTGGAAATATGCTAAATAGCAAAGAGGACATGTTACGTAACATGTCCTCTTCTGCTTTACCTATTACTAGATAAGGGATGGGAGAAAGTTTCAGGTCAAACAAAGGGGTTGTTTGTTTTACCTTGTCTTTACTATACCAAGCGTGATGCCGGATGACAATAGGTTTGTGCACAAATTCACAAAAGTTTCACACTTCTAGATTACAATGTAATGTAACGGTATATTGTTGCGTTTATCAGTCACTTTTGGACCTTTATCAGTCACTTTCTTCTATTTATCAGTCACTTTTCTATCTTTATCAGTCACTTTTAATCGTTTATCAGTCATTTTACGAAAATCTAAAGAATAATATCCATTTTTATTAGCACCTCTCCGTTCGAACCCTGCTCGGACTAACATTTTTCTGATGGCATCAGCAGATTGGACTAATAAAAAATCTCTTGCAAGTCGATTGGTTACTTTATTTCCGCTTAACAAGGCAAGATGAAATAATGGTCGCAGATGAGCATCGTTACTACGTTTACCGCAATGAGGACATTGCCACCGATAACGTTCACGTTTCATCGCAAAAAGTCCACACGTTATACATGGTACACCTTTATCCAAGTCGTTCCACGAAAGTCCATGTTTTTCCATCAGATTGATCTGTTCCTCCATGTGACCACTCTTGAGATAATTAACAAGATCCTCCTGTTGCTTTGAACTTATACTATTAACATAATGTTGATCCATTTTCTGAATATAAAAAGGAAGTGCTTGACTAGTTAGAATTCGATCTTTATGGGGATAGTTAACTATTTCTAACTTTCCATTAGAATTTGTGAATACACAAACAGTATGAATCGGTGGAATAGGGTGAGGAAAATGTTGCAAATATTGCTTTAACTGTATTTTTTGTAATTGAACTTGTAAAATGGGATCCGGAAAAATATCGATCTGTTCCTCTTTGTAACGGTGAAGTTGGTGGGAATGAGAATCAAAACGAATAATTCCGGACATATTTTTTACTTCGATGATTAATATATATTTTAGAGAGACTAATATTCTATCCATCTGAAAATAGTCATGATGCTTTAGTCGTAAACCTTTTATTAGGTGTTTGCCATAGAGTCCACTCACACGAAAATAATAATCAAGTGAATCTTCTCCAAACAACCCTGATTGATATTTGCGGAATTGGCTATGTATGTCGGCATACTGAGGATGACGCGGATTAAGTCGTTCCAGTAATGCCTGATAACTGGATAGTTTCATCAATTCACTCCTTTAAAGGTGGTGTCGTAATGAAAGTATTACTTTTTGTTCTGCCGGTATTTGCGTTTATACTTAATATTTTTGGATTAATGCGGATGATTCCACTCTATTACACCGTGCCATTATTATTTGTTACGATTTACATGACTGTGTACTTTTGGAGAGATAGAAAACAATTCAAAGGATTTCAAAAGGCCACCAGATAAGGTGGCCTTTCTTCCTTAGTTAACTTGATCTAATAATTTTTCCATTTCATCAAGCTTCTCTTCAAATACCTTCAATGCATTAGTAACAGGAGTTTTTTCCGTCATGTCAACACCTGCTTTTTTCAGCACTTCGATTGGATAGTCGCTGCTTCCTGCTTTCAGATAACCGAGATAACGTTCTACTGCTGGTTCTTTTTCTTCTAATATTTGAGCTGCTAATGATTGGGCAGCGGCATAACCTGTTGCATATTGATAGACATAATAATTGTAGTAGAAATGTGGAATACGGGACCATTCTAAACCAATTTCTTCATCTACGACCAGGTCATCACCAAAGTATTTTTTGTTCAATTCATAGTACAGTTCAGTTAAGCGGTCAGCTGTTAATGCCTCCCCGTCCTGTGCTAACACATGAATATTATGCTCAAATTCGGCAAACATTGTCTGTCTGAACACAGTTCCGCGGAATCCTTCTAAAAAGTGATTTAGCAAGAATAATTTTTCTTTAGGATCATCCGTTTTTTCCACTAAGTAATTATTCAATAATGCTTCATTACAAGTAGAAGCTACTTCTGCAACAAAAATAGAGTAGTTTCCATAACGATATGGCTGGTGTTTATGTGTGTAATAGCTGTGCATCGAGTGCCCTAATTCATGTGCCAATGTAAATAAGTTATTTAAATTGTCCTGCCAGTTCATAAGAATGTATGGGTTGGTACTGTAGGAACCAGAAGAATACGCTCCACTGCGCTTCCCTTTGTTCTCCTCGACATCAATCCAGCGATCATTGAACGCTCTTTGCATGACTTGTAAATAATCTTCACCTAAAGGTTTTAGGGCTTCTGTAACTGTTTTCTGTGCTTGCTCATAGGAAAATGACATATCGACATCTTTCACTAATGGCGTATACAGGTCATACATGTGCAATTCCTCTATATCTAATACCTTTTTCCGTAAAGCTACATATCGTTGAAGTAATGGCAATCCTTCATGAATCGCTTCAATTAGGTTATCATATACTTTCTCCGGGATATTATTTTTGTTTAAAGCAGCTTGTCTTGCTGAATCATAGTTGCGGATCTTTGCATAAAAATTATCCTTTTTGACAACACCTTGTAAGGTCGAAGCGAACGTATTCTTTAAACTGCCATATGTCTCATACATAGCTTTGAAGGCATCACGGCGCACACGCTGCTCCTTTGACTCAAGGAAATTAATATAACGGCCATGTGTTAAATCTACTTCATTTCCTTGCTCATCTGTTACAGATGGAAAGGTTAAATCAGCATTGTTAAGCATACTGAATGTTTGCGATGGATTATCTGTTACTTCAGATGCTTCGGCTAACAGTGCTTCTTCCTGTTCTGATAAAACATGTGGACGCTGACGATTAATTTCATCTAATGTGTGCTTATATAAGCTTAGGTCTTCATGATTCTTGAGATATTGTTCTAATGTCTGCTCGTCCAACTTTAAAATTTCTGGTGTTATAAAACTCATCTTACTAGAAGCCTGTGTAATCAAATTCTCTGCTTTTCCGTTCATCGCTTGATAGAACGAGTTAGTCGTATCCTGATCATAACGCATATGCGCGTATGTATAGAGTTTGCTCAAACGATCTGATACTTCATCTTGCAATTGTAGCAATTGATATACTTTCTCTGCACCATCCTTTAATGTTCCTTGGAAGGCTTCAAATTTAGGTAACAATGCTTGTACTTCTTCCCATTCCTTGTCCCATTCATCATCTGTCGCAAAAATATCTTCTAATTTCCATGTTAATTCTTCAGCTATTTCCTCACGCTTCGGTAATGATTTCTGACCCTTTGCCATTTGAATTCCTCCTTCTTTTGCTCTTGTGTCTTATTATAACTTATTTAGGCATTGTTCATACAGTAGTACGATTTACTTGGTACTTGGTTTCAGAGAGCTTCTTTAAAATACCTATACGCACTAATAGCTTTAGATATTCACAAATTGGATGATTTCTAGGTTGAATTAAAGGAAAATAATCAGAAGAATGGTAATGACCACGGAGAAGTTGCTTCGCTAAATCGATTGTGAAATGGTCCTTTTTTAAGAAAAGGTCAATATAGAGTCTTGATTGCCATATCCACGGTGGACTTTTCATTTGATATTGGGTAGTAATGGGAAGATAAATGAAGGAAGGTAAGGTTTGAACATTTAATTGATGAAGATATAACCATTGTCGCCAATTCATCTCTTCACGCTGATAAGAAGGTACTGGGCGATTACGCCATTGGTGTTTCTGTTGTTGCCAATATTTGTGGAATAAATCTTTATCGCGATATCTTGGTTGAAACAGATCCGGCCAACTAAGGGAAGCTAACTTGGACACATGCATGGAACCAAATGTGTTAGTTTTTGATAAAAAGATCATGTCTTGATAGATGATTAAATGTTTTGTATCGGAACAGTAATAAAATAGAGTTAGAGGTAATGATTGACGGAATTGATGTAGGAAAGCTTGATCATTACATGGTATGCTAAGAGAGTGTGCGCCTTTTCTCTTTAATTTATTGGCTCCGAGGATCCAAATCGGGATAACACCAATTGAACGGTATCCTGCCGTTCTACGACAGATTTCCTGTATCGAAATAGAAGCACATTGATACTCAACCGCGATTTTTTTCTTCTCCATCTCCAAGAAAATATCAGCTCTTTGCTTAATACCAGGGAAATAATGCTCTAATTTTACTGGATAGCCTTGAGCATGTAACCACAAATAAATATCTTTTTTTCCATTTTCATGATAACTGCCTTCACCGGAAAGACTGCAATTACTTTTACTATGGTGCGCGAAATGCGGCGTATTTTTCATCCCTGCCCTAATTATTAATGGCTCATTACAAGCTGGACAGAAAAATTTTTCCTTTCTCTTTTGCTTAATTTCATCTCGATTCATCTTCCAAATTGGTACAAGCTCACCTGTTTGATTGACTGCTTGCAACATTAATAAATCACCTCCATGTATTTATACTTCTACAAAGAGGTGATTTTTCCTGCAAATTATTCGGCATTTCCTGGTATCGAATTTTTGATGAAGAAGGCTAAAACAAAGCCTGCAATCGAGATAACACCAGCAACCATAAATGAAACATTGACACCATGGACCATCCCTGCTAAACCATCAGCAGGGATGGCCTGATTCATCATAACGGAAACAAGCAGTGCTGTTCCAAGTGCACCTGCCATTTGGCGCATTGTATTATTCATAGCCGTACCATGGGGAATAACATTGTTTGGTAATTGATTCAATCCGGCAGTAGTAACTGGCATCATTACCATCGAAATACTAAACATTCTTACTGCATTAACTGTTGCAATATAAGTAAAACTTGTCTCTGTAGTTAAAATGGCCAGTAAAAAAGTAGTGGCTGTTAGCAATCCTAATCCGATCACGGCAAGCCATTTTCCTCCAAAGCGGTCAAAAAGACGTCCAGTGACTGGATTCATTAATCCCATTAAAATAGCACCCGGTAACAATGCTAGTCCTGACTCAAGGGCTGTGAATCCTAGGTAATCCTGCATCATAATCGGTAGAATAATGGCTCCACCAATCATCGCTAAAAAGGAGATCATTCCAATAACAGTTGTTAAACTGAACATACTATACTTAAATATTCGAAATTCCAGAATAGGTTTCGCCAATTTAAATTGGCGACGGATAAAGAAATACAACGTTATCGCTCCTACAACTAATGGAATAAGTACCATTCCACTTAACCAGCCATGATTAACATCTCCAGCCATACTAAATCCATACAAAATGCCACCGAAACCTAGAGTTGATAAAATGATTGAAGTTATATCTACTTTCGGGAATGTTTGCTTTGTTACGTTAACTAGAATTTTATTAGCAACGATCAAATCTATTATTGCGATCGGTAACACGACGTAGAACAAGCTTCTCCACGGGAAAGTTTCCACTAACCAGCCTGATAATGTTGGTCCAATTGCTGGTGCAAACGCTATAACCATCCCAAATAGACCCATTGCAGTTCCGCGCTTTTCAATTGGGAAAATCAAAAACATAATCGTCTGCATTAATGGCATCATAATACCTGCACCAGCTGCTTGTAATACTCTCCCAACCATCAAAACAGAAAAGCCAGGAGCTATTGCTGCAACTAAGGTACCTACAGCGAAACTTCCCATTGCTGTTAAGAATAATGCCCTTGTTGTAAAACGTTCAATTAAGAATGCTGTAACAGGAATCATAATCCCGTTTACAAGCATAAAAATCGATTGTAACCACTGAGCAGTAGCCGCATCGATTTCTAAATCTTTCATAATATGAGGTAATGCTGTTCCAAGTAATGTTTGGTTTAATATTGCAACAAATGCACCTGACATCAATACAATCATCAATGGTGTTCGTTTTATCTCTATATCGTTGTTCATACTCTTCCTTCTTTCTATTTTTAACATACAGCATATATCATAACACAAATTATTTCGATATACGAAATAATTTGCAACTTTTTTATATTTAATTATACTATGTACAGGATAGAGTTTTATTATTTTTATTTATATGTTGCTATTATAAAGTGGGACGCTAACTTCTTGCTAAGTTTCGCTAACAACGCCTTAATAAAAAGAAAAAACTAAGCATCTGATTGACACTTAGTTTAACGTGCAAAATGTTCACTAACTTGTTCAAGTGCATCTTCTTCAAAGATCACTTTACCGTATTCCTCTACAACAAATACTGTTAGCGTTGATTCTTGACCATATTCCAGGATTTGACTAATTAAATCCTCTTGCTCATCATCTGTTAAATAATCTTCATCAAATCGAGTAATCAACATGTATTGATTATCATAGTAATATAACTCATCTCTCATTCCAATGGACGATTCAAAAACATGGCTTAATTGAATAATATCTTCTAACTCTTTAAAGTTGACTACCACAACAAAATCCTGCCCATATTGATGTTCCATTTCTGGCATTTCTTTCTCAGTTGGACCAAATTTCTCTTCTAAAAGTGATTCAATCTTATCATCAACTGGCATATCAATGGTTTTTCCGGACTCTGTAGGCAATTGCAGGTTTTGACCATCTTTCGAAATTTGTGCTTTTGTTACTACAATTTCTAGACCTTTTTCAAGAGCTTGCACTTGGATCCATAATGGACCATCGATTTGGAAGTCTTCTTCGTTATAATTGACTTCATCCATTACTTGCCAAAAAAGTTGTTCACTCTTCTCACGATTATACCAAATTTCTTCTCGATCAAAGCCACGGTCTTCGATATCCATGTAAGAGATGTAAAATTTAATTGTATTTTCGTTAATTCTTTCTATTTCCATCCTGTAACTCTCCCTTCTTAATAAGTGATTGGGTTGGAAGGGATCACTGTTCATCTATCTAAACCCTTATTAATACATATACCCTTTTGGTCATCCTATTTTATTAAGAAAAGCGCAAAGTGCCCGGTTAGAAACGTAGCGGCTGGATCGAATCAACTGAGATAAAGGAATCACGGTGAGTTTACGAACCGATGATGACTTATCGTAGGGCGATTCGTGAAGTCGCCTAGTTTCTGGGCGTTCGGAGCTAGACAGCCTCCCAATTTTTATACTTTCCTTTTTAAAAGGATGTTACCTCTATTGTATGATAATTACTCCTTATTTGAAAACATAAAAACCTAAAAATTTAAAATTGGACCTGAAACATTGTATTAATTATAGATTGTAGCTTATTATACCCTATTTGTCACTAGTTAATTGCTTCAATTTCTGAAAAAGCACATTACAATTTATTAACACCCAATTCAAGACAGTTCGTTGACAGATAATTCCTTTTACCAATATCATAAAATTCAGTGCTATCTAGGCTTTTATGCGGGCGCACTAAGTCCTCTTAAATCGAGATAGGGGGAGGTGACTAACCTCCGACCCTCTCACATCACCAAACATACGGTTCCGTATTTGGCGATTTCATTCAAGTCATACGTGAAAATTGATAACGAATAAACAAACTTTCTAGTCCTTGGCTTCCCCAATATCGGTTGCCGAGGGTTCTGTGTAAAATGGGGCTGTTCGCAATCCGCCAATAGGCTTTCCTTGTGTTGGCCCATTCCCACGCTTTCTCCTTCTTCACACCGAACCTTTGTAATTCTCGATACCTTGTCTTGACCAACTTCCATTCTTTCCATCGAATCATGCGGAGTCTACGTTGGATCCAACTATCTATCTGTTTCAGAACACTTGGTGCCTCGGTCAATTGGTAATATCCTATCCAACCGATTAAGTACCGATTTAATCGTTCGATTCTGGTCTCCATACTGATGTTTTCTTTCCTTGATGTTAAGGAACGGATTCGATCTTTGAGCCTCTTAATACTCTCTTTTGGTATGCGAACCTTTGGTCTCTTCTTGTGACTGGTGAAGGAGAATCCTAGAAATTTTCGTCTCCATGGACGATCAATCGCACTCTTTTGTTGATTCACTTTCAGCTTTAGTTTTCCTTCCAGGAATTCCGTCATGTTTTGTCTGACTCTCTGTCCTGCTCTTTTGGAACGAACGTAGATTTGACAATCATCCGCATAACGGACGAAGTGCAGTCCTCTGCGCTCCAATTCTTTGTCCCATTCATCTAAGACAATATTAGAGAGTAAAGGACTTAACGGGCCACCTTGTGGTGTTCCTTCTGTGTTCGACTGAACAAGTCCTTGCTCCATGACTCCTGCTTGTAGATAGCGACGGATTAATGTCAGCACTCTTGGATCGTTAATCCGTTTGCTCAGGGTGCGCATTAAACGATCATGATGTACTTTATCAAAGAATTTCTCTAGATCCATATCTACTACCCAACGACAGCCTTCTTGTATATACCCTCTTGCTTTCCTCACCGCGTCATGACCTCGCCTTTGGGGACGAAATCCATAACTATGGTCCGAAAACTGCGGGTCATATACTTTGGTCAACACTTGTGCGATCGCTTGTTGTAGAAAGCGATCTGTCACGGTTGGAATCCCTAGCTTCCTCTTTCCACCGTCTGGTTTCGGGATTTCGACTCGACGGACCGGTTGAGGTTGATAGGTTCCTGTTTCCAATTGTTGCTTGAGGATTGTCCAGTTCTCTTTCAAATGCACTCGTAGGTTTTGTACGGGCATTTGGTCGATTCCGTGGCTTCCTTTATTCTTTTCTACACGCCATATAGCTTGTAGTAGATTCTCTCGTGACAGTATTTGTTTTAACATTCGTTCTCTCTCCTACGTACATGATCGTTCTCTTTATGTGGTATGTGTTCTCCACCCTTCTCATGTCCCCCACGGGATTCACCGTTTCCTCCATGAGGAAGGAACTTGTGTTTCTGCTTCATCAAACCATACGTATCCCAAGTGATCATGTTCCTTTCCTGATTCCGCCCTTCCCTGTTCCTCTAGAAGAAACAGGTACTATGGCTTCTGCTGACTTCTGATAGTTCAGTGAATGTTCACACATCCGGTTACGGTAAGTGTACCGCTTTGCTATCAGACCTCCCGGGGTAAGCATCTACACTTCCTCCCCATATCCTTGCTTCATTTACTACCTATACCCTTCGGCAGTATGGACTTTGATGTGTTTGGCAGTCTCATCCAAGTATAAATAGCCTTCTATGAAGTTCGTGTTCCTCAAGGCGGGAATTTGCCTCCGACTTCCTTCAGATTCTAGGTCGCCCTAGACACCCTTGTCCTTGGCTAACTGGTACTACTGCCTTCCCAGTTCGGGACTTGAACCCTAGAGTTTAGATGCATGCCCGGCACACCA
>NZ_JAGFVL010000044.1 GCF_017599345.1 Gracilibacillus suaedae | reverse complement strand
AATCGAGATAGGGGGAGGTGACTAACCTCCGACCCTCTCACATCACCAAACATACGGTTCCGTATTTGGCGATTTCATTCAAGTCATACGTGAAAATTGATAACGAATAAACAAACTTTCTAGTCCTTGGCTTCCCCAATATCGGTTGCCGAGGGTTCTGTGTAAAATGGGGCTGTTCGCAATCCGCCAATAGGCTTTCCTTGTGTTGGCCCATTCCCACGCTTTCTCCTTCTTCACACCGAACCTTTGTAATTCTCGATACCTTGTCTTGACCAACTTCCATTCTTTCCATCGAATCATGCGGAGTCTACGTTGGATCCAACTATCTATCTGTTTCAGAACACTTGGTGCCTCGGTCAATTGGTAATATCCTATCCAACCGATTAAGTACCGATTTAATCGTTCGATTCTGGTCTCCATACTGATGTTTTCTTTCCTTGATGTTAAGGAACGGATTCGATCTTTGAGCCTCTTAATACTCTCTTTTGGTATGCGAACCTTTGGTCTCTTCTTGTGACTGGTGAAGGAGAATCCTAGAAATTTTCGTCTCCATGGACGATCAATCGCACTCTTTTGTTGATTCACTTTCAGCTTTAGTTTTCCTTCCAGGAATTCCGTCATGTTTTGTCTGACTCTCTGTCCTGCTCTTTTGGAACGAACGTAGATTTGACAATCATCCGCATAACGGACGAAGTGCAGTCCTCTGCGCTCCAATTCTTTGTCCCATTCATCTAAGACAATATTAGAGAGTAAAGGACTTAACGGGCCACCTTGTGGTGTTCCTTCTGTGTTCGACTGAACAAGTCCTTGCTCCATGACTCCTGCTTGTAGATAGCGACGGATTAATGTCAGCACTCTTGGATCGTTAATCCGTTTGCTCAGGGTGCGCATTAAACGATCATGATGTACTTTATCAAAGAATTTCTCTAGATCCATATCTACTACCCAACGACAGCCTTCTTGTATATACCCTCTTGCTTTCCTCACCGCGTCATGACCTCGCCTTTGGGGACGAAATCCATAACTATGGTCCGAAAACTGCGGGTCATATACTTTGGTCAACACTTGTGCGATCGCTTGTTGTAGAAAGCGATCTGTCACGGTTGGAATCCCTAGCTTCCTCTTTCCACCGTCTGGTTTCGGGATTTCGACTCGACGGACCGGTTGAGGTTGATAGGTTCCTGTTTCCAATTGTTGCTTGAGGATTGTCCAGTTCTCTTTCAAATGCACTCGTAGGTTTTGTACGGGCATTTGGTCGATTCCGTGGCTTCCTTTATTCTTTTCTACACGCCATATAGCTTGTAGTAGATTCTCTCGTGACAGTATTTGTTTTAACATTCGTTCTCTCTCCTACGTACATGATCGTTCTCTTTATGTGGTATGTGTTCTCCACCCTTCTCATGTCCCCCACGGGATTCACCGTTTCCTCCATGAGGAAGGAACTTGTGTTTCTGCTTCATCAAACCATACGTATCCCAAGTGATCATGTTCCTTTCCTGATTCCGCCCTTCCCTGTTCCTCTAGAAGAAACAGGTACTATGGCTTCTGCTGACTTCTGATAGTTCAGTGAATGTTCACACATCCGGTTACGGTAAGTGTACCGCTTTGCTATCAGACCTCCCGGGGTAAGCATCTACACTTCCTCCCCATATCCTTGCTTCATTTACTACCTATACCCTTCGGCAGTATGGACTTTGATGTGTTTGGCAGTCTCATCCAAGTATAAATAGCCTTCTATGAAGTTCGTGTTCCTCAAGGCGGGAATTTGCCTCCGACTTCCTTCAGATTCTAGGTCGCCCTAGACACCCTTGTCCTTGGCTAACTGGTACTACTGCCTTCCCAGTTCGGGACTTGAACCCTAGAGTTTAGATGCATGCCCGGCACACCATAAAAAAAAAAGTCGAATGGTTTCCCATTCGACTTTTTTAACGATAGTTCCGATAATAATTTCTTTTTTGATAGGCGCGTGGCGGTCCCAATACTTCTGACATAATAATACCTTGAGCTATTCCTTTTGATGTTAAGTTTTTTTCAACTGATAAAGAAATCTCTTCTTTACTATCTTTTCGATACGCTCTTGGCGGCGGGCCATCCTTAATGGCATCATGCTTACCTAGCTGCTGGTCTTTCGATTCATCCCGAATATTCTCTGCGCGTTGGATTTTTTCCTTTAATTTTTCCATTTGCTTTTCCTTTTGTTGAGCAAATGTCTCTTGTCCTAGATCAGTATTCGTATCAATTGTTTCAAAATCAGGTACAGATTGCCCTGGAGTTTCTATTCTAGGCTTTTGAGTATTGTTTGTTTCCTGCTGGACTGGTCTTGGTGGTATCTTTTGTTTTTGCTCCTCATTTTTTGATTTTATCAAGCCGAAAAGCCAAAACACTATTGCCATTATCGGAACAATAAAACTTAACAATTCATCCATTTACATCTTCCTTTCAGGGGCTATTTAACAGTTATTAGCAATTTACGCCTTCTAACTAAGATAGCCCCTATGAGGATTCTTACTTGTTGTCGTCTTCTTCGTTGTCTGTTTCTGTTAATTTACCAATAGAATCACGCATATCTGTATCAGCATCAATATTCTTATAATTCATATAATCCATGACACCCATATTGCCAGAACGCAAGGCTTCTGCAAGTGCCTTTGGTACATCTGCTTCTGCTTCGACCACTTTGGCACGCATTTCTTGAACTTTTGCAACCATTTCTTGTTCCTGGGCAACCGCCATTGCACGACGTTCTTCTGCTTTTGCTTGGGCGATGTTTTTATCCGCTTCGGCTTGGTCTGTTTGTAAAATCGCACCGATGTTTTTACCGATATCAACATCGGCAATATCGATTGATAAGATTTCAAAAGCAGTACCAGCATCTAACCCACGGTTTAAAACGTTATGAGAAATAGAGTCAGGATTTTCTAATACTTTCGTATGTGCTTCTGAGCTACCAATAGTACTTACAACACCTTCCCCAACACGGGCAATAACCGTATCTTCACCAGCACCACCGACTAGTCGGTCAATATTTGCTCGAACAGTGATTCGTGCTTTCGCTTTTACTTCAATTCCATCCATTGAAATACCAGCAATAAAAGGTGTTTCAATTACTTTCGGATTAACACTCATTTGTACAGCTTCTAATACGTCACGACCAGCTAAATCAATCGCAGCACAGCGTTCAAAGCTCAACTCAATGTTTGCTCGTTGTGCAGCAATTAACGCATTAACAACACGGTCAACATTACCACCAGCTAAGAAGTGACTTTCTAATTGGTTTGTCGTTACATCTAATCCCGCTTTGTGCGCTTTAATTAATGGATTAATAACTCGGGATGGAACAACCCTTCTCAAGCGCATCCCCACTAGTGTAAAGATACTTACTCTTACACCAGCTGCAAGTGCACTAATCCATAGCATTACTGGAATAAAAGTAAATAGAATAGCAACCGCAATTACAATCAACCCAATAATAATGATTGGAAAAATCTGTTCAAAACCTTCCATACTACATCCTCCTCATAATTTACCTTGTGATTTTTCTTACTACAAGACGGGAACCTTCGACTTTAATAATTTTTATCGGGGTATCCACATCAATAAACGCTCCTTCGGACACCACATCCAGTCTTTCATCAGCAAACTCTGCAGTACCTGATGGCCTTAGTGGTGTAACCGAAATGCCTTCCTGTCCAATTAATTCTAACCGATTTACAGAAGAGACATATCCTTGCTCTGTAGTTGTTGAGTCTTTTAGAATAACATGTCTGAAGACCCCTTTCTCCAAACCAATCGTTTTGAATAAAATAACAGCTACAATAATACTTGCAATAAGTGCGATAGCTATACTCATCGCCATATGTCCAGGGTTATCAGTCGACATAAATAAGGAAGCTACTATCGCACCAATACCAATGAAACCGAGAATACCGCCCGGTGCAAATATTTCTATAACTATTAACACAATTCCTAATATAAGTAAAACAATTGCTTCATATCCAGCTAGGCCAGCTACGATATGTCCATAAAAATATAATATTAATGAAGCAATTCCAATCGATCCTGGAATCCCGAAACCTGGCGAATACAATTCCACAATTAATCCAATACTTGCTAACGAAAGTAGGATCGGTACAACTATTGGATTTGTCAAAAAACGAGCTAGATCTTCTGCTGGAGTTGGTTCAGTTTTTATTATTTCTGCATCTGATAAGGATAAAGTACTTAACAGCTCCGTTCTGTGACTGACAATACCTTGAGCATATTCTACTTCTACTGCATTATTAGCATCTAAAGTAAGGAAATCACCTTCAGGAGCACCATATTCAGGTAGATCAATTTCAGCATTTGCCATAGCTTCCGCATATAATGGATCTCTGTCTTTAGAACTGGCTGCCCCTCTCATGCTTGCAACCCATGCTGATTGTGCTTTTTTATCAGCTGCAGTACCATCTGAATTAATGACTCCACTTGCTCCCATACTTGTTTGTGGTTTCATATAGATATTATCTGTATTTAAAGCAATATAAGAGCCCGCGGAAAGTGCTTTGACAGTAATAAAGGATGTTGTTTCAATCTCTAAATCCTGCAATATTTCTCCAATGTATTCTGCAGCATCTACTCGACCACCAGGTGTATTAATTTCGAAAATAATATGATCTGCATTATTTTCAGTTGCCTCCGTTGTTGTCCTCCTAATAAACGCCTCTAAACCGCGTTCTACTTCATTTTCTATCGGTATAACATAAACAAGTTCACCTTCTCCGTTATCTTCAGCGTGCACTTCCGTTTGAAAACTACAGGTGAAGGAAAATACAGCTGCAATGATCGATATCGAGACCAACAAAGCAGATACGTACTTTTTCAAATCCCAACCTCCCTTCACTAGTGCTTTGACATATAAGTATTCATACGGATATTATGTAAGAAAAGTTTCATTAATGGACAAAAAACTTATGTCAACGCATTCAGTTTATCATAATTATATCAACGAGAAAAATTTTTCACTATTATATATGTATATACCTACCCAACCATCACATTTGTAAGAAAAAGGAACCTGTTTTTATACAACCTATCCTTGTAAGAAAAACTGGGCAAAACCCAACCAGTTCTAAGTGGAGCTCCGATTGTTTTACTGGCCATGTGAAATATATAAACTGCATTACCTACGCTATGATCATGGTCTACAACGCTAGCCTGAAGTAACACGGCTGCTTTTATACTCACAAACAAATAGCGGTTTTTCACTTTGTCCATTATAAAAAGTCAACATTTTACTTATGACAAGAAATTGTTGCATCTTCTCATAGCGGAGACCAATTACTTAGACTCCTGCGGGAACAAGGCGAACCGATAATCCACTTTGCCAAGGGAGTTGAGGTTGTTACCCGTGGTGTAGGATACACTGCGAAAGTAAGCTTTTAACAGATATTGCCTTATGCCCTTTGGGTGAAAGCGAAGTAAGTAGTCGGAACGTTGCAAATAGACATCAAACATGTCAAAATAACTACTTCGCTTAACACGGTGATTGCACTGCTGATATACTTTCTAGTCTTATTAAAAAGACCCTTAACTTAGTCGATAAGTCAAGGGTCTTATAGATGAATGAATTCATTTTGTTCGTTTATGATAAGTTCTTTTGAACCAATTGATTCACTCTAGAGCCTTCTGCTTTACCTTTTACTTTAGGCATAAGCGCACTCATTACTTTTCCCATATCTTTTTTTGATTGAGCTTGAACTTCCTCGATCGTCTGAACAACTATTTTCTCTAACTCTTCATCAGAAAGTTGTTCAGGCATATAAGCTTGTATTATGTTAATTTCATCTTCTAACTTGCTTACAAGATCTTCGCGTCCAGCTTCTTTAAATTCATGGAGGGAATCTTTTCGTTGCTTTAGCTCTCTCGCTAAAACGGTTAATTCTTCTTCTTCAGACAATGCATCTTTCTGTAATTTAATGGCTTCATTTTGCATCGATGCTTTGACCATTCGAATTACACCTAATTTATCTTTATTTTTGTCCTTCATCGCCTGCTTCATATCCTGGTTCAAAAGTTCAACGATTGCCATTATTTTATTACACCCTCTTTAAAATTTACGCTTTCTAGCTGCCTCCGATTTTTTCTTACGGCGAACACTAGGTTTTTCATAAAATTCACGCTTACGATATTCAGATAATGTACCAGATTTTGATACACTACGTTTAAAGCGACGAAGAGCATCTTCAAGTGACTCGTTTTTACGAACGCGAGTTGTGTTAGACATGCTAATTTCCCTCCCTCCGAAGCATCAACAAAATTAATCAAACATATGTATAGATACATATGTCTCTTTGCAATTATAATATACCAGTTAAAATAGGTCAACCGTTTTAATAAGAAAAACCGGCAACCCCTGCCCAGTCCTTATCACTAAATGCTAACTAGACCTGCGATTTCTCTAGTTGCCATTATGAAATATATCGACTGGTTGACCACCACTCCGGCCGCCCAAAACATGTCAAATAACTACTTCGTTTAACACGGTCATTGCGCTGATTTTATACTTTCTTGACTGACTAGAAAACCATAACAGAATACCTGCTATGGTCTTGGTTTAAACAGATAATGCGGCGTCATCCATTACGCGGACAAATTGACCTTCGTTATACGGATAACCTGCTTTTGTTACTTTCACCCGAACAATCTCACCGATCATATCTTTCGATCCTTCGAATTTGACTTTTAAATAGTTATCCGAATAACCTACCAACATATTCGGTTGATCAGCATCAAATGTTTCCTCCGGAATAACCTCGACAACTTCATTTTCATAATTTTTCGCATATGCTAATGCTTGTTCATTTGATTGGTCAATTAATGCTTGAACGCGACGGTTTTTCACTTCATCATCTACTTGGTTATCCATCCGTGCTGCAGGTGTACCAGTCCTTCTAGAGAAAGGGAACACGTGTAATTCGGAGTAACCAATTTCTTTGACAAAATCCATTGTTTCCTGGAATTCTTCCTCTGTTTCACCAGGGAAACCAACAATTACATCAGATGTTATCGCTAAATGCGGTAAGGCCTTTTGAATTCTAGCTACTCGCTTCTTATAGAAGTCTGTTGTATATTTACGCCGCATTCTTTCCAAAACAGTATCTGAACCAGATTGTAACGGAATATGAAGGTGTGGTACTACTTTCTTTGAAGCATCCAATACCTCGATTACTTCATCTGTAATTTGACTCGCTTCTATTGACGAAATACGAATTCGTTTTAATCCGTCTACTTTTGATTCTAGATCACGTAATAATTGTGCGAAGTTATAATCTTTCATGTCTTCTCCATATCCAGCTGTATGAATTCCTGTTAGAACAATTTCTTTGTAACCTGCATCCACCAGTTGACGTGCTTGCTTCATTACATTCTCAGGTTCCCTAGAGCGCAGCAGTCCGCGAGACCATGGAATAATACAGAATGTACAGAAATTATTACAACCTTCTTGGATTTTTAATGATGCACGTGTACGATCTGAGAATTGAGGCACATCCATCTCTTCAAAAACTCGATTTTTCATAATATTGGATACACCATTGATTGGTTGACGGTGCTCTTGGTGTTCTTCAATATATTGAATCATCTTACCTCGATCCTGTGTACCTACAACAATATCGACACCCGGAATCTCCATAATCTCTCCTGGAGATGTTTGGGCATAGCAACCTGTTACACAAACCACTGCTTCTGGATTGCTACGAATGGCACGGCGAATGACTTGTCGGCTTTTTTTATCGCCTGTATTGGTAACCGTACAAGTATTGATAACATAAACGTCGGCATGATGATCGAAATCTACTCGCTCATAACCTTCATTTTTGAATTTCTGCCAAATACCTTCTGTTTCATAATGGTTTACTTTACAACCTAATGTATGAAAAGCCACTGTAGGCATTCCATCACCTCATTTCTTCAAAGTAATAAGACAAATTTGCAAGTACATATAATGGTGCTGTTTCCGTTCGTAAAATTCGTGGTCCAAGACGAATTGCCTGAAAGCCCGCATCCTTTAAACTATTTGCTTCATTTTCGCTAAATCCACCCTCTGGACCAATGCATATCATGATGGATTGACCTTCTTCTATTTGTGAAAAATAGTTATGTAATTTGAATGATTTGTAATTACGAGTCGCCTCTTCATAAGCAAAGAACTTCCAATCATATGACGCACTTTCGTTCATTAATTCTTCGAATGTTACAACAGATTCAACTTTAGGAGTTTTTGTGCGGTGTGCTTGTTCACTTGCTTCTTTCACAATTTTTTGCCATCTGGGTAGTTTTTTCTTCAGTTTTTGGTGATCCCATTTTACGACAGAACGGTCTGCTTGAAAAGGGATAAAACGTGCAGCTCCAAGTTCAGTCCCTTTCTGTAGAGTTAGTTCCCACTTATCACCTTTTGGCAAACCTTGTACAACCGTAATGTTAATTGGTGACTCCGATTCTTCCTGAAGCCACTCTTCCACAGTAGCTTCCAACACTGTTTCTTGAATTACGTTGATACGACATATGGCTGATTGTCCGTCATAACGATTGGCAATGAATGTATCTCCTGCTTCCATCCGCATGACATGAACCATATGATGATAATCGTCAGCCACAATTTGTACTTTGTTTTCATGCCAGTTATCTTTTTCTATAAAATAACGTTGCATCCCTTTACCTACTTCCTTCAGGCTTTTGGGCGATAATTGAAATCCAATCTTCCATCTGATTGATCTCTAAAATGTTAAATCCTGCCTTTTCTAAGCCTTCCTTAACATCCTGCTTTTTCTTTTGAATGATGCCAGAGGTAATAAATACTCCACCTGGCTTCAATCGTTCAAAGGCATCATTTTCAAAACGTAAAATGATTTCAGCCAAGATATTTGCTACAATGATATCCGCTGCGTCTTTTACATTTTCTAGTAAATTATTTTGCTTAACTTTAACCTTGTTATCTACTTTATTTACTTTGACATTTAACTTGGTACTTTGGATTGCTACTTCATCTAAATCGAAAGCAAAAACCTGCTCTGCACCTAACAATACAGAAGCAACACTTAACACACCTGAACCACATCCTACATCAAGGACAGTGGCTCCCTTCTCAATGAATCTCTCAAGTGCTTGAATGCTTAGTACGGTTGTCGGATGGGTACCTGTACCAAATGCCATACCTGGATCTAGTTCTATGATGAGTTCATCTGTGGAGACAGGCTGATAATCTTCCCATGTTGGTGTTATCGTTACTCGTTGAGAAATTTTCGCCGGTTTATAATATTTTTTCCAAGCAGTCGCCCATTCTTCTTCATTTACTTCACTGAGTGTTATTTTATTTAAGCCAATATCAATATCATATAGGAGCAAATTATTAATTGCCTGCTTAATTTCAGATACTGTTTCACCTAGGAAACTATTCACAGGAAGATATGCTTTTAAACGAACTCCCTCTTCAGGGTAATCATCAGGATTTAGATCATAGATTTCACCATAAATGCTTTCACGCTCCTTCTCTAAATCCTGACGATCTTCAATTACAACACCACTGGCACCTGCTTCATGTATAATGTTGGAGATAGGTTCAATCGCTTCATTAGTCGTATAGATACACAGCTCTGTCCACTTCACGCAGATCAACTCACTTTATAAAAATTTTCAGCTAAGGATTGCTTATTCTCCCTTAAAAGCACGCTTTACGCGTTGAAAAAACGAATTTTCATGTTCATCGGTTGGTTGGTTACCACTAATTTCATTGAATTCTCTTAATAATTCCTTCTGACGCTCATTTAAGTTGGTCGGTGTAATTACACGAATTTTTATATGTTGGTCACCATGACCATATCCTCTAACATTCGGAGCACCTTTGCCCTTTAAGCGGAATGTTTTCCCGGTTTGCGTACCAGCTGGAACTTTAAGTTTCACTTTACCATGTAATGTTGGAACCTCGATTTCATCTCCAAGTGCTGCTTGTGCAAAGGTAATAGGCATTTCACAGAAAATATGGTCGCCTTCACGTTGATAGAATTCATGTTCTTTTACTTGAATAATAACATATAAATCTCCAGCCGGCCCACCGTTTGCACCAGGTTCACCTTGACCTGCAACACGAATTTGCTGACCATCATCAATACCTGCTGGAATACTAAGATGAATTTTCTTACGGGTCTTCACCTTCCCTTGGCCACCACAAGTAGTACATTTATCTTTAATCATTTTACCGCTACCTTGACAATGATGACATACACGTCTATTAACCACTCTACCAAAAGGTGTGTTTTGTTCAACATTTAACTGACCGCTACCATTACAATGGCTACAGGTTTCTGGGGTAGTGCCAGGCTTTGCCCCTGATCCATTACATGTTGTACACTCTTCCTCTTTAGGGATGTGAATATCTGTCTCTTTTCCAAAAATGGCATCTTCAAAGTCTAATGTCATCGAATATTGTAGGTCGTTTCCTTGACGTGGAGCATTCGGATCCCTTCTGCGACCACCGCCACCAAAAAACATGTCAAAAATATCTCCGAATCCACCGAAGTCTTCTGCACCTCCGAAACCGCCAAAGCCTCCCTGACTTTGTGGTCCGGCATGACCAAATTGGTCATATTGAGCTCTTTTTTGTTCATTGCCTAACACTTCATAAGCTTCTTTTACTTCCTTGAATTTCTGGTCTGTGCCTTCTTCTTGATTAACGTCTGGGTGATATTTTCTTGCAAGTTTACGGTACGCTTTTTTTATTTCTTCTTTTGAAGCATCTTTGGATACACCAAGTACTTCATAATAATCTCGTTTACTCACTGACTGATCACACTCCCGCTCGTTTATTGCATAAACACTATCATAACATTGATTGATAAAGATAAGCAAACATTACTTGCTAGACGCTGAGTACCATGAAACAGCGTCCGTTGTAAACTTCTTTGAATAAATATTAATAAATTGAACTATTTCATGGAAAAAGCCAAAGCCATGTGTTACTGACTTTGACTTTCCAAACTTAGATTTAAAATCTATTTTTATTTTTTATCATCATCGTCCATTTCTTCATAGTCTGCATCTACTACATCGTCTGCTTGTTGTCCTTCTGCTCCTGCTGCATCACCATTAGCTTGCGCTTGTTGCTGTGCTTGTTCATAAAGCTTCATGGAAAGAGCTTGAACTTCTTGTTCCAGAGCTTCTTTTTTCGCTTTAATTTGTTCCTGGTCATTGTTCTCTAATGCCTTTTTCAATTCATCTTTTGCTGCTTCTGCTTTTTGTTTTTCTTCGTCAGAAACGTTGTCGCCAAGATCTTTTAAAGTTTTATCCGTTTGGAAAACCAATTGATCTGCTTCATTGCGAAGTTCTATTTCTTCACGACGTTTTTTATCTTCTTCGGCATTTTCTTCTGCTTCCTGTACCATTTTTTCAACTTCTTCATCAGAAAGTCCAGAAGAAGATTTAATCGTAATGGACTGCTCTTTATTCGTACCTAAATCTTTGGCACGAACATTTACGATACCATTGGCATCAATGTCGAATGATACTTCGATTTGAGGTACTCCACGTGGTGCAGGTGGAATATCTGTTAGTTGGAAACGACCAAGTGTTTTGTTATCTTGTGCCATTTCGCGTTCACCTTGTAGTACGTGAATATCAACAGCTGTTTGATTATCAGCAGCAGTTGAGAAAACTTGTTGTGCGCTGGTTGGGATCGTAGTATTACGTTCGATAAGTTTTGTTGTTACACCACCCATTGTTTCGATACCTAATGATAATGGAGTAACGTCTAGTAATACAACGTCTTTTACATCACCCTGTAATACCCCACCTTGGATTGCCGCACCTAGCGCTACAACTTCATCAGGGTTTACACCTTTAGATGGGTCTTTGCCAATTTCTTTCTTGATTGCATCTTGTACTGCAGGAATACGTGTTGAACCACCAACAAGTAATACCTTATCAATCTCATTTGCAGAAAGGTCAGCATCTTTTAATGCTTGACGGGTTGGTCCCATCGTTTTTTCCACAAGTCCTGCAGACAGCTCATCAAACTTCGCACGAGTAATGTTCATTTCTAAGTGTAACGGGCCAGCATCTCCAGCTGTAATAAATGGTAATGATACTTGTGTTTGAGCTACACCAGAAAGATCTTTCTTCGCTTTTTCTGCAGCATCTTTTAAACGCTGAAGTGCCATTTTATCTTGTGAAAGATCGATTCCATTTTCCTTCTTGAATTCTTCTACCATGTGGTCAATTAATACTTGGTCAAAGTCATCTCCACCAAGACGGTTATCACCAGCAGTAGACACTACTTCAAATGTACCTTCGCCGATGTCAAGGATAGACACGTCAAATGTACCACCGCCAAGATCATATACGAGTACGGTTTGATCTTCTTCTGCTTTATCAATACCATATGCTAGTGCTGCTGCAGTAGGCTCATTAATAATACGCTCTACTTCAAGCCCAGCAATTTTACCTGCATCTTTTGTTGCTTGACGTTCAGCATCGTTAAAGTAAGCCGGAACAGTGATAACTGCTTTATCTACTGTGTCACCTAAATAATCTTCTGCATATGATTTTAAATGTTGTAAAATAATTGCAGAAATTTCTTGAGGTGTATATTCTTTCCCTTCAATCTCTACTTTATAATCTGTCCCCATATGACGTTTAATCGATTGAATCGTGTTTGGGTTGGTAATAGCTTGACGCTTTGCTACTTCCCCAATTTGACGTTCTCCGTTTTTGAATGAAACAACAGAAGGGGTTGTACGGTTACCTTCAGGGTTTGGAATAACCTTTGATTCGCCACCTTCCATTACTGCTACACATGAGTTAGTTGTACCTAAGTCAATACCAATTATTTTTCCCATTTTCATTATCCTCCTTCACAACTTATGTAATTACTGATTAACTTTCACCATTGCTGGTCTGATTACACGGTCCTTTAATTGGTACCCCTTTTGCATCGTCTCAACAATTTGGTTTGATTCATAACCTTCTTCTTGTACTTGCATCACTGCTTGGTGTATATTCGGATCAAATGTTTGACCATCTGTTTCAATCTCCGTTACACCTTCGTTTTCCAATACTGTCTTCAATTGTCGATAGACCATTTCTAGACCTTCGACAACCCCTTTTGCTGCTTTCTCTTCAATTTCTACTTGAAGAGCACGCTCAAAATTATCTAAAACCGGTAAAAGTTCTGTTATTACCGATTGTGATTTATACTTCAGGTCTGCTTCTTTTTCTTTCTTCGTACGTTTTCTAAAGTTATCATATTCTGCTTGCACACGAAGAAGTCGATCTTGCAACTCATTTTTCTCTTGTTGTAGCTTTTCAAATTCTTCGTTACTTACTGTTATTTCTTCAGATTCTGCTGATTCTTCTTCTGTGACAAGCTCCTGTTCAGCATCTTCAACTACTTCCTCTTTTACATCTTCTTTTTCTTGTTGTTGTACGTCTTTTTCTTCCATCCCTGTCACCTCCTAAAATAAAGCCATTGTATAGCAAAACACATTTTTGCTAAATAATCAAATTTTATACTTGCACACGAGAAAAGAGTACGGGACTACACCATACCCTTCTCGTATTAGTACCATGAATTGAATTTATGACTTAATCTGTTTGATAAAACATTCAATATGGATACAACTCTTGAATATTCCATTCTTGTCGGTCCAAGTAATGCAATCGTTCCGAGCTGTTCATCTCCTAATGAGTATGTTGCGGTAATCAAACTACAGTCCTGCATCGCAGCCAATTCATTTTCCTGTCCTATCGACACTTTGATCCCTTTACCAGATGTTCTAAGCAGATTCGCTAATTGATCTTCTTTTTCCATCACGGAATAAAGAGATTGAATCTTGTCAATGTCATGAAATTCTGGCTGTAACATGATATTGGTTTTTCCATCCATATAAAGTTTTACAGGTTGTTTCTCTAATAAAGCTTCTTTTAAATAGGCATAAGTTGCTTCAAAATCGGAACTATAACGTTGCAACATTTCAGCTACTTCGCCATACATTTTCTGTTGTAAATGCACGATTGGCACACCAACCAAACGATCATTTAAAATATTCACTAGTTTTTCTAAATCAGCAGTTTGCATTGTCGTTGGCACATTGAAATAACGGTGTTCAACATGTCCTGTACTAGTGACTAGTATCGCAACTGCTGTATGTTCAGATAAACTGATAATCTGGATTTGCTTTAATGTTGTTTCAAAAACTTCCGGTCCTAAAATGATGGAAGTATAGTTTGTTAAATCTGATAAAACCCTTGCCGATTTTTGTACTACTTTTTCGAATTCAATCATTTCCCGTTCAAATGTCCGTTGTATCATACCCATATCTTGATTTGATAAGCGAAATGGTAACATTAAGTTATCTACATAAAAACGGTATCCTTTCTCGGAAGGTACACGTCCAGAGGATGTATGGGTCTTCTCAATGAAACCTAATTCCTCTAAGTCTGCCATTTCATTTCGAATTGTGGCAGGACTAAAAGAAATGTCTTCCTTCTTTGCGATAGCCCTCGATCCAATCGGTTGTGCCGTATGGATGAACTCATCAATAATAACCTGCAAAACTTGTATCTGTCTTTCTGTAAGCATCGATGATCACCTCTGTTAGCACTCTGAAACCGCGAGTGCTAAATCTAATAATAAATTATCAAATACCACTCAAAATGTCAATCAGGAAACTCATATTAAATTTGACCTATATTAAATTTCTTTTTCCAGTAAAAAGGATTGAAATACTTCATTACCGAAAGGCTTTCCTTCTTCGGTTAATTTAATAAACGTAGTATTACGATTAATCCATCCTCTTGCCTCAAGGTGAGCTAATTCATCACCGTACACTTCTTCTATTTTCACTTGGTATTTTTTCTCGAATTTTGGAATCGATACTCCTTCACTTTTCCTTAAACCTAGGAACATCTCCTCTTCGATTTGCTCCTTTTTCCCGATTTTTTCTATATGAAGCACTGGTTTTCCTGTTTCATTGGCTGCTTCCACATATGTCGGGAATGGGCGGATATTAATAATCCTTTCCCCAGGTAAATACCCATGTGAACCAGCACCAAATCCATAGTAGTAATCATTGTTCCAATAAGTTAAATTGTGCTTGCTCTCAAAACCAGGTTTGGCAAAGTTACTGATTTCATATTGCTCGATCCCCTTATTTTTCATTTCCCTGCGCAGTAACTCATACATATCCGCTTCAATTTCTTCTGGTGGTTTCGTTAGCGTTCCCTTCTTATACCGCTGATAAAAGATAGTTTTCGGCTCAATCTGTAATGAATAAGCAGAATAATGAGGCAGATCAAATTGTAGTGCCTCATCCAACGTTTTCTCAAAATGTTCTATCGTCTGGTTCGGCAGACTATACATTAAATCTATACTAACATTGTCAATACCTACCTTTATCAAGTCATTCACATTCTGATAAACATCTTTCACACGGTGCAATCTTCCTAATTGTTCTAACATCTCGTCATCAAACACTTGGACACCCATAGAAATCCGATTAACACCATGGTCTTTTAAAATACGTATTTTATCTTCCGTTAGATCACCAGGGTTTGCTTCAAATGAATATTCTTCTACACTGGCAACATCAAAGTAATGATCGATCATTTCCACCAGTTTCATTAATTGGCGGTTATTTAATGCCGTTGGAGTTCCTCCACCAACAAAAATAGTTTTCATTTTCTTTTTTGATTCTTGTATATTCGTTTTTATTTCATTCTCTAATGCAATTAAGTAACCATCAGCCATCTTTTCTTCATAAAAGAACTTGGTAAAATCACAATAATGGCAAATCTTTTCGCAAAAAGGAATGTGGATATATACAGACGATACCATTGCTTCTCCCCCTTCGACGTACGGTAAAAACCCTTGCCAATTGACAAGGGTTTAGCATTTGTCTAATCATCATCCATTTTAAGTACAGCCATAAAGGCTTCTTGTGGAACTTCGACAGAACCAACCATTTTCATTCTTTTCTTACCTTCTTTTTGTTTCTCTAGAAGTTTCCGTTTTCGGGAAATATCCCCACCGTAACATTTACTTAACACGTTTTTACGCATTGCCTTAATATTTGTTCTTGCGACTATCTTATTACCAATTGCCGCCTGGATCGGCACTTCGAACTGTTGCCTAGGTATTAACGTCTTTAATTTATCAGCGATTTGCTTGCCACGTTCAAAAGCAAAATCACGATGTACAATAAAGGACAATGCATCGATAGTATCACCATTTAGTAAAATATCCATTTTCACCAAGTTCGATACCTTATACCCTACCATTTCATAATCAAATGATGCGTAACCTTTCGTCTGTGACTTTAATTGATCAAAAAAGTCATAGACAATCTCGGATAATGGAATTTCATAGACAACATTGACACGATTATCATCCAAGTATTGCATATCCTGAAATTCACCACGTTTTTTCTGGCAGATTTCCATCACTGGTCCGACAAAATCGTTAGGCACCATAATCGTCGCTCGAACATATGGTTCCTGGACTTCTTGTACCGATTGGTTATCTGGCATAAATGACGGATTATCAATATCAAATTCTTCCCCGTCTGTCTTCACAACCTTATAAATAACACTTGGCGCAGTTGTGATTAAATCAATACCAAACTCACGCTCAATACGTTCCTGAATAATTTCCATATGCAGTAGTCCTAAGAAACCACACCGAAAACCAAAACCTAACGCTTGTGAAGTTTCTGCTTCATATTGTAATGAAGAATCGTTTAACTCTAAACGTTCAAGGGCTTCCCGTAAATCATTATATTTATCTGCATCAACAGGGTAAAGACCACAGAATACCATTGGATTAAGTCGACGATAACCTGGTAATGGCTCAGCTGCCGGATTGTTTGCCAAGGTAATGGTATCCCCTACTCGAGAATCGCCTACATTTTTAATCGATGCGGTTAAGTACCCTACATCTCCTACTGTTAGTTCATCTTGTTGGACTGGCTTCGGATTAAAAACTCCGACTTCATTGACCTCAAATTCTTTATCCGTCGCCATCATTCTAATTTTATCTCCTACTTTAACAGATCCTTCTTTCACACAAATATATGCAATAACTCCTCGATATGGATCATATAAAGAATCAAATATTAGTGCTTTTAATGGCTCATCAGGATTACCTTCTGGGGCAGGAATTTTTTCAACAATTTGGTCAAGTATTTCATCGATACCTATACCTGACTTCGCACTAGCTAAAATAGCTTCATCTCCGTCAATCCCAATCACATCTGTAATTTCTTGTTTCACACGTTCTGGATCTGCACTTGGCAAATCAATTTTATTAATAACCGGGATAATTTCAAGATCGTTATCCAGTGCTAAATAAACATTAGCCAATGTTTGTGCTTCAATACCTTGTGCAGCATCCACCACTAATATCGCGCCTTCACAAGCTGCAAGACTTCTTGATACTTCGTATGTAAAATCGACATGTCCTGGTGTATCAATTAAGTGAAAAAGGTATTCATCCCCACCACCGCGATCATATTTCAATTGAACAGCATTTAGTTTAATAGTTATTCCGCGTTCACGTTCTAAATCCATGGCATCTAAAAATTGCTCTTTCATCTCACGAGACGTCAATGCTTTTGTTTTTTCCAATATTCGGTCTGCTAACGTTGATTTTCCGTGATCAATATGTGCAATTATAGAAAAATTACGTACTTTGCTTTGATTTCTAATGTTCGTCAATGTCATTCAACTCCTATATTCGACCACAATACTAGCATTGATTATAGCAGTGAAAACATGGATGTTCAACAGAAATATCCAGACAAGACTTTATCACGGTGCTAATCGTCTGTAAGACCCCACTACAACCTTTAGATTACATAAGGAAGCTAAAAGGGGATACCAGAGACGCTAACACCTTAATAAAGTATGACTGTTTAGAGCCATTTTTACAATTAAAAAATGCCATCCACTACTGTATAGGTAACATCGACAATTTGATCGAAAATAACTTTGACAATTTTTTCCCCTTCACCTGCTGCTGAGTGTAAAAAGGTTGGTTCGATCTTCTCATTCACCTGGATGTCTCTTTCCACTTCTTCAATAATCTTGTCCCTATCTACTACCTCAACTTCATCCGCATCTACTGGTTCATTAACCACTACTTCTTGAGGAGAATCGACTGCTTCATGCCCTTCAGATCGATCAATACCAATGTACATCCCTAACGAAAAAACTAGTGTTAACAACAATAGATAAAAGAAGTACTTCACCCTATTCATCCTCCCCATTTGTTCCTGAGACTTTTTCTGCATCCCAATAATATTCACTGAATATTTCTGCAAAAACTTCTGTGGTGTTATACAGCTCTTCCATTGTGTTATCGACCCCGCCAACTTCAATTGTCAAGGCATTTTCGGAGACATCTTGGTTATAAACACCATTTCTGCCTGCACCAGCATACATCTCTACCCCTCGACTTAAGCCATAATATTTTTCATCCAATAAAGCGTGTAGTTTCTCTGCTAAGGCATAGTTCTTTTCATAGTTCGGATTGTCTCCACCTATTACAAACATAATCTTGGCATATGATTTCCCGTCAATCTCAATGGTTGTTAAATCTTTACGGATACTATCACGATGTAAATCAAACACAAAATTCACATCTTTGTTGTCCGTCAGCGCTGCTTCGACCACATCTTTAGAAGCTCTATATGAATCCGCTGAATAATTCCATCCTTTTTCATTTAGGATTGCACCAATATCGGTATCATCCACTTCCGCTCCTATTCCATGGCGTTTTAAATCTTTTGAAAGCTGTTCACTGACTTTGGTGATATTTACTTCATGATGGAAGGCATCATCTGGCTCATCTGCATCAGGCAAATAAGGTAAAAATGATTCACGGTTATGTGTGTTATATATATAAACAACATCCTTGTCACCTGTTGTTTTTTCTTGTTCCTCAACAGGTTTTTCCTCATCTTTTTCTTCATCTTTTTCCTCAGGAGTTGTTGCTTCTCTTTCTTCTAAAACGATATCGAGTGGTGGTGTTGATTCAACCGTTAAGTTCGTATAATCGGTCCCCTCACCTGCAATCAATATTTCTCGATCATACATTTCAAATCCAGGAAGTTCTCTTCCTAATAAACTTCTGACATCATGCATTCTGACATTCGTCCCTAATTCAAAAACTACTTTCCACATATCAATCGGTGTTTGGTCTTCTGGAAGGGCTTCTTTAAAAACACGATTTTCCATCATCATTAAAGATAAGAAATGGACTTCCGTTACATTGTTCGTCCATTTCTTGACAGTATTAGAAGCAACACGATAACTCGGATCCATACTTGTTAACATACCCACTAAAATAAACATTGCAAAAAACGTGGTAACAAATCCTGATATAATGATTAATAATTTATGTTTTGAAAATAAAAACACACGTTTCTTTTGTAATCGATTAGGGCGGTGCATAATAGTTCTCCTTTCTATCTCCTCTATCATATCTAGTAGATACTATGATGATTCGATAGAAAGTAGAACCTATTTTACCTTGTATAATTAGCAAAATTTTTAATATTAACATTTTCATGCATTGCTGCATTCAATGCTTCTGCCAATAAATGAGCCATATCCTTTATATATCCGTCTATTTCCTTAGGTGTTACCATTAAATTATGTCCTAGGGGAGTCAGCACTTCTTGCATTAAGGCACGCTTCTCTTGTTCATCTAATGCACCAATCATGCCAAATATTTTTTCTCTTTTTTCAATAGGTGGTAAATCTTCATCCGATAGAGAGCGTTCACCAAAATTTAATCCTGCCGGTGTCAATGATTTAGAAGGTTCGTCTTTTTCTCGCCACTCTTTGCCAATATGTTTTAAGACATAATCAATTGCATCGCTGGTAATCGTAACCGCATCAACTACAGTTGGCACACCGATAGCAAAAACAGGAACACCCAACGTCTCTTTACTTAATTCTTTTCGTTTATTGCCAACGCCTGAACCTGGATGGATACCTGAATCTGATAATTGTATAGTTGCATTCACCCTTTCAATGGAACGAGATGCAAGAGCATCGATAGCAATTACAAAGCCTGGTTTATATTTCTCTATGACACCTTTGATAATATCGCTCGTTTCAATTCCGGTAACTCCCATTACGCCAGGGTTAATCGTCGCTACTTTGCGATAGCCATCTTGCACATACTGTGGTTCATGAATAAATAAATGATTGGTGACAAGCACTTTGTCAATTGCCAGTGGACCTAATGCATCTGGTGTTACGTTACGATTTCCTAAACCGACGATTAATCCTGAAGCATCTTGTGCAACATGATTTTTGTTCATTAATTCAAGTAATTGTTTCGTTACTACTTTTGCAGTTTCTTCTTGGGATTTTGTATCCTGTTGTTTTATTGCATTAGAATAAACTGTGTGGTAGGAACCTGGATTCTTCCCAATCGCTTTTGCACCTTCCTCATCAACTTCAACGTTTGTTACTTCTATATTTCCAATTTTCTTCTCACTTATGGTTACTCCTGGTATTTGTTGTTCTTTTTTTTCTTCTTTTTCAACATACATATCCTTTGCTTCCACAGCTAGATCTGTTCTTACTTCAAATGATTGATCTTTCACAGACAAACCTCCTCATGGATTTTTGTATAGTTTTACCGAGAAGTTCGAAATGATACACGGTGGAATATTCCTTTGTAACAACAATTTTTATTGAAAACTTGTTAAAGCTTTGGTAAAATGTCATTTGACCTAACTTAAGATAGGGTAAGAAGCAAGATGGAGGTGAAGACATTGGCTAATATTAAATCAGCAATTAAACGTGTTCGTGTGAATGATGATCACCGTCAACAAAACCAAACCGTTAAAGCAGATATGCGTTCACATATTAAGAAAGTGGAAGCATTAGTAGCAAGCAATGATGTTGAAAATGCAAAGGCTGCACTTGCAACTGCAGTGAAGAAAATTGACAAAGCCGTACAAAAAGGACTTATCCACCAAAACAAAGGTAACCGTCAAAAATCTCGCTTAGCACAGAAAGTAAACGGACTAAGCGCATAATAAAAAAACCACAACAAAACTGTTGTGGTTTTTTTATTATCAGAAAAGAACGTGGATCGAGCGCGGACATTCGTTCCGTTATTTGTGACAAAGGTGCTGTTTTTAAGCCCTTTGCGGACATCTATTCCGTTATTCTTCGAAAATAAAGCTAATTTTCACCAAAAGTAACCGAATAAAGGATTAAATGTCCGCCAACACAGAAAAACGGGGGATTTTTCGTCAAATAACGCACTAGATGTCCGCTCAACAAGTTGTTATCAGCAACTTCCCTAAGACACAATCTTCCTTTTGGAAATTAATCGGTATAGTAACAGTTCAAAGGCCAGTGATTTATCCATCTGGCCGGATTTTATTTGGGCATCCGTTTCGGTTAGGAGATCAATCGCTTCTTTCAATTCTTTAACCTGAAATTTACTTTGGCGCTGAATCGATAACTTCGCAACATATGGATGAATTTTGAGCTGACTGGCCATTTGCTGTTGCGTATACCCTTTTTGCTTCAACAATTTTACATGTAGCAACGTCCTGAATTGTGACGCCACAAGTGCAATCAAAGCAATCGGATCCTCATTCATCTTTTCTAAGTCTTTAGTGATATCAATAGCTTTCGCTAAATCGTTTACCATGATAGCATCCATTAATTTCAATGCCGAACTGTTCTCTTGACTTGAAAGTAATAATTCCGCATCTTCTAGTCTGATTGCATTTCCTTCTCCTACATATATGGCAAGCTTCTCCATTTCAGAATGAATAATCATCAAATTAGTTCCAATTTCATTAATAAAATATGTCATCACTTCATCAGATATGGATACTCCATGCTCCTTTGCAATGGTGCCGATCACTTCTTGGATATTCCATTCCTTTAACGGTTCGCACGCCACAGTTTTGGCGGCTTTCTTAAGTTGTTTAACCACCTTTTTCCGCTCGTCTACTTTTTCATAAGGAGCTATTATTACTAAAATAGAATATGGTGCAGGATTTTGTATGTAATCAATTAATACTTCAGGCTGATGTTCGATTTCTGATTTAGCCGGTTTTGCTTTTAAAAAATCTGCATTTGTAGCAATTATAACTTTCCTTTCCCCTAGGAAAGGAAATGTTTCTGCATCTGTGACGACTTCCTGGATTGAAATTTCTTCCAGGTCATAAATGGACAAATTCGTGTCCTGTTCCTCCTGTTCCACACCATTTGAAATTAAGGCCTGTTTTAACGCTTCAATCATATAGGTTTCAGTTCCATGAAAATAATAAATCGGAGCGATTTTCCCTTTCTTCATTTCTTCGATACATGCCAAATAACTCATTCACTCATCTCCAAATATGTAACTTATTTTCTAAAAAAATTGTGTCAAACACGATAAAAAGTTGAAAAAAAACGGAATATGTTTTATTGTATAATAAGATTTAACTGTTGAAAAGAAGTGTGAATGTAAAAACCTATATCATACATAATAATGAAAAAGAGGGAGGCATTTTCATCCTTCCCTCTGCAATCTATATCAACGCAACTTCATTAGCCCTAGGTATCTAATCAAGCTGCGATATTTTCTTATATATAGATTGACCTGATACCCCAAAATATATAGGTGTTAACTCTTGCTAAGTAAGGGAATCCTGAGATATGGATGAAAAAATTTAAGTAATGCTAACAGACAATCGTTGATGTTACATGCAAACAGGAGTATGGCAATTCACTTCAACTTGATATTTAAAGGAGGTAATAACAATGAATGAATTTGAAAAGGATGTTCAGTCGAAACGACATGACATTTTTGATGCTGGATTTGGATTTGTTTTCTCATTTGTATTCTTTATGATTATTTTCTTTATTGGAGTTATTTTCGATGCAATTGGTTCATAAAAGGAACGAGGCTAACCATTTAGTCTCGTTTTTTATATTCTACTGTATATTATGGTAAATAAGGAAAAACTGTTCCTCTTTCTTCAGAGAATTTATAAATTAAGGCACCGGATTGGTCTGTTCTCATGACTTTTATATTGTATCTTTCCAAGTTATCTAATATCTCTTGATGTGGATGACCATAACGATTATCTTTACCAACCGATATTAATGCTAAATCTGCTTCTACAGCTTCTAAAAAAGACAAAGAACTTGACGTATTACTGCCATGATGGGCAACTTTTAATACGTCTGCTTTTAATTCTGGGTAAGCATTTACTATTGCTGTTTCTCCCTCTTCTCCTAAATCACCCGTGAATAACCATTTGTCATTACCAAATGAACTACTTATCACGAGTGAATTCTCATTTCTATCTGATTGATTACGTACGGGATAATGAACTTCAAATACTTGATCTTTAAGATCGAACATATCCCCAGCCTTCACAGTGACAAATTGAGTTTCTGTTACTATAAGTTTATATTGTTCGATTATCTTTTCATCAAAATAAGGACTAGTGATTACATAATCAACGGAATAATCAGCTAGTATATATGGTACACTTCCTATATGATCATGATCAGCATGTGACAAAATAATAGCATCAATTTTATCAATTCCCTTAGACTTCAAAAATGGATCAATCACCTGATCAAATGTTTCAGACGAGTTATCGGAAAAATCTGTTGACACCTTCCCACCAGCATCCAATATAAACACTCCTTTTCTATATGGTAATTCCACAATAATAGCATCTCCTTGACCGATGTCCAACATTGTTATATACCCATGTTGATCTAAGTGTGGCTTGAGACTTATAATAATTAGTAACATAACTAATAACGAACCAAATCGAAGGGATTTTCGGAATTGTTGCTTTTCGAAATAGTATAAAAATAACCATAATATTAGATAAAAAGGCAGAAATAAATAAATTGGAAATTCCCCCGTCAACCAAGGCGCTGGCATCCAATGATCCATTACTGTCAAGACTGTGATTGCCGTTTTATGAAGAGGCACAAAAATGTTATCTAATATTGCTAAAAGGACTGGCATAAATGAAGCAAGCAGTATTAAAAATAAAATCGGTAACACTGCTACTGTAAAATAAGGAATGATAATTACATTTACAAAGACTGATAATGGTTGGAATTGGTAAAAATGATACAGCTGAATAGGTAAGATGGTGAGCATACTCATAAGTGAAATTCGCAGCGCTATCCACATATTTCCTTCTACGCCATTCAATAATTTTCTTGACAGTATAATTCCAAACGTCACTATAAAACTAAATTGAAAAGCAATTGAATAGATCATAAATTTATCCAAAAGCACCATCATGATAAAAACAATACTCAACATGTCTGTTATAGCAAAACGGATAGGTAACTTAGAAAGTACAATAATAACAATCGCTAACAGACTGGCTCGCCAAACAGAAGGTGCTCCTCCTGCCATGGCGGGATAGAAAAACAATAAACAAGCTATTAAAACTTGTGCTTTTTCAATCGTAATTCGACATACAAATAACAATATAAAGTAAACGATCGTTAGAATTAGACCAACATGTAGACCAGAGATCGCTAGTAAATGACTAAGATTCCAATTTTGAAATAAGTTTACAACATCATCTTCTAAATGCTCACGCTCTCCAAATAAGAGAGCAGCGAACCATGCATATGTAAATGTACTCACATGATGCTCGATATGACCTAATATTTGTTGACGAAAATCGTATATCTTTTGCCAGGGTGATTGTCCTTCGCATCTACTTTTGTCTATTGATTCGATTACAAATTGTTTCTCAATTCCTTGTGAAGCCAAGTATTCTTTGTAATTAAATTGCCCAGGGTTACGCGCAGCTGGAATATTCTGAAAGGTACCGTACAACATACAAGAAGCACCAGTGCGAAATGAGGATAAATTGCCTGAAATATCTGATTCTACAAAATAATATACTTGGATAATAGAATCATCAGAAGTTTGGAAGGTAAATCGAATAAATTGACTGTTTTGTTCTACTGAAGATTGAATATATCCTTGGACATAAGTACTTGAGGTTTGTTCTTCGGTATCATCTAGATTTAAGGATGGGATTTGATAAAAGGAAAAAAGGCCAAAAGCGGTTAGAGAGGTAATAAAGAGTTTAGAAAATCGATGGTTGTATATTAAAAATAAAATGATAACAGCTAAAATCATCATGAACCATTTAGCACTCACATCTTTCAGTACAAAACTCATGACATATAACAATACAAACCAATGTAATTTTTGATACAAGTAATCATCACCTCCCCCTTACATTATCTACCGATTATGGTTTCAATGTTATATAATGCTGATCTAATTCTACTTTTTCGACATGGACACCAGCTTCTTCAAATAATTCCACTGCATATGGATGATTCTTATAATCTTCAGCATAATAAACGGTTTTTATCCCGCTTTGAATTATGGCTTTACAACAATTCAAACAGGGGAAATGTGTTACATAGATCTCTGCATTTTCGGTAGAAGCACCAAATTTAGCGCATTGTAATAAAGCATTCATTTCTGCATGAATTGTCCGTACACAATGTCCATCAATCACATAACATCCTTCATCTATACAGTGTACACTGCCAGAAACACTGCCATTATATCCTCCGGCGATAATACGCTTGTCCCTTACAATGGTGGCACCTACCATTAATCGCTGACAGGTACTTCGCAATGCTAATAAATGACTTTGAGCCATAAAATATTGATGCCAGGAAATCCTTTCCATATAATCCACCCTTTCTTTTTTCTCACATAATAAAAGTGTACTTGTCCAATAAGAAAGCGTCAATAAGATTATGGAATTCGGACGTATTCCTCCAGCCTTTCAACTGTTTTATCACCAATTCCGGAAACTTTAGTTAAGTCCTCTATTTTTTTAAAACGCCCATAAGTATCTCTGTATTCAACAATTGCATTTGCTTTTACTTCACCTATTCCTGGAATAGTTTGCATTTCTTCAACCGAAGCGATGTTCACTTTAACCTTTTGATCGTCACTGCCAGTATCTAAAACCTGTTCTGTTTCGTCAGCATTTTCACCTTTGGCTGGTACATATATTACCATTTCATCATATACTCGTTCTGCGAGGTTGATCACCTGCTTATCTGCATTGTTAGTAAAACCACCAGCCAATTGAATTGCATCTTCGACACGGTCATTTTCAGTAACTTGGTATACTCCAGGACGTTCTATTTCACCTTTGAGATCAATTTTATATTCTGTTGCATCACTATCCTCCTCTTCCTCCTGAAGTTCAGCATTATGTTCTTCCATCAACTGATCCGTTAAATCATCGTCTTGCTCATCTATCGATGGATCAATTAATAACCACAGTAAAATTGCTCCAACCACTAAAACTAAATACCAATTTTTAAATATCCAAGACATGTTTATCATTCCTTTATCATAGAATAGTAAAGTTGTTCATAGGATAGTGTTAGAAATTATCCAGGAGGCGAGATGAAATGAAATGGGGTATAATTGGAACCGGTAATATGGGCGCAGTTTTAGTAACTGCCTTTCTTGAATCGAACGTCATTAATCAGGAAAGTCTTTATGTCTCTAATCGTACAGCCGAAAAAGCATATGCAATCCAAGGGAAGTATCCACAGATTCACGTAAAGGAAAATATCTTCGAGTTAATTGAAAATGTTGATACGATTTTTTTATGTGTAAAACCAATTGACATGATAGCCGTATTAAGAGAAATCCAACCAGTTCTCGATGAAAAACAACTGCTAGTATCGATAACAAGTGCAATGTCAGTGGAGGAAATTGAGTCGTTAGTTGATTGTCAAGTAGCTCGAATGGTGCCTAGTATTACAAATTATGCACTAGCAGGCGTAACACTATTAACGTTTGGTAGTAGATTAGATTCCTTCAGAAAAGAATTATTTATTAAAAGATGCAGACAATTTTCAGAGCCGGTAGAAATAGAGGAAAACATTATGAGAATAGCATCAGATATCGTTTCTTGTGGTCCTGCCTTTTTTGCCTTTTTGGCAGAAAACTATATCAAAGATGCTGCCAATCAAACAGAAGTTACTACAGAACAGGCAACACAGCTAATGGAAAAAATGTTTATTGGCTTTGGAAAACTATTAGCAGAAAACCATTTTACTCTCAATGAGTTAATAGAAAAAGTATGTGTAAAAGGTGGAATCACCGGAGTCGGTATTGCTTCACTCGAGGAAAATATGAATGGACTATTTAAAGAATTGATTAAGCAGACACACCATAAATTTAAAGAAGATAAAGAAATGATCGCAAATAAAATAAAGTAAGACGTCATCAGCGCGAGACTGACAACAATGAGTACTGTGGTAAATAAGTGATGGGGCACCGAGGAAATATTATTCGGTGCCTGTAAATATTACCCGGGAAACCGCAAATTACGACTTCTTCTTCACTTTATTATGTCATAAAAAGTCATTTTTGTGACTATAAGATATGTTCAGCAATGATCTTGTCTAACTTTCGGATATCAACTTTTTTATAAAGATTTAAATTAAAATGGCCAGATCTGGTCCATAATTCCATCTCAGCGTTTAAAGACTAATATCTGCCATTATTAAAAACCTTCCTTAGGCATTAATCATTTCCACACGGTCTCTCCCAGCTCTTTTTGCTTGGTACAATGCTTTATCCGCTTCTTTGTACATTTGTTCAAAACTAATGGATTCATTAGTTGTCGTTAATCCAATACTGACAGTAATTTTTTCTTGCTTTTCCCCATTTATTCTCATAGAATGTTCCGTCAGATTTTGCTGAAAGAGATTTGCTTGTTCACCAGCCTGCCCAGCATCCTTATGTAACAAAACACCAAACTCCTCTCCTCCAATCCTTCCAACAACACTGCAATATTTTCCAGGCAGAAAAAATTCAGTTAAAGCAATAGCAAATTCCTTTAATACCTGGTCCCCAACGATATGACCATATTGATCATTAAATTGCTTAAAATGATCGATGTCCATTATTAAAAAGGAAATAGGAAATTTTTTATTTTCCATCATGGCATTATATTTTTCGATAAAGGAATGCCTATTACATATATTGGTTAATGAATCATAGTGAGCTAATGTATACAAACGGTTTTCTATTAATTTTTTTTCCGTGATATCGGTTAAGACAACAAGCATGATATCACGACCATAATAGCCAATCGGAACAATGTTGACCTGCAGGTAAATATAGTCTCCGTTTAAGTCTACCTTCCATTCAAAAGATGTCGATAAATGCTGATAAACCCCATCCAAAATCTCTTTATCAGGAAATAATTGATCCACTTTCTGTCCGATAATCAAATTCTCGTGCAGATATGGCATCCACCTTTTCAGCAGCTTATAACCTGCTTGATTAATTTCCAAAAGGTTATAATTAGGGCCAAATAACATAATTCCCTCGTCCAGCGATTCTAAAATTTTATGACGAGAAACAGGCCAAATGGAATTAAAATCATAGCGTTTGAAAATAAAAATAAGCAAAACACTCATCAAGGAAAATGACAAAGCAACCTGACCTGGAATTTTTGCAGACAATAATGGTAAGACACATAAAGACACTAATGGAAGTAAAATAGCAATAGAGGATAACAGATGACTATTTCTAAGATGTGATGGTAGATCATGCATGTTTCTGATAAAAGTAAAAACTGCCAACAGGGTTAAGAATATTAAATAGGCAATGAAAATAATCCCCAATGGTGTCGGTGTTATGTTAATTTCGGATAATCCCCAAATGGTGACTGTTGTCACACTAGATCTCATCCAATTATGAATAGGATTAGTAAATATCAAAATAACACCCGTCACAGCAGGTATTCCTAAATAAATCATATACTTAATATTCTTTGTAACATTGGGCTCAGCAATTTCCTTGGCAAACCCAAACAGAAAAACAGGACATAAAAATAATGCAATTTGCTGGATATTCCTTAACCATTGCATTGCATTGAAATCATTGATGTATAATTCTAAAGCAGTAGAAATCATAAATAAGCTTGAAAGCATTAAACATATAGATAAAAATAAACGAACAAGATTACTTGGCTTTTTTACAAGTGCAATCGATAAAAAAAATATAAAAAAAGCCATAATTGAGATATAAAGTGGATAAGGTTCAAACCATTGCATTACGCATCCCCCGAGTAGATAATAACCTTTTGAATTCGAACTAACATAACAAAATATAGGAATAAATTTTCATTTTCACTAGTGTATATTTTTGCTCGTTATACTATATACTATTCGATACAAATCGGCTATTTCCTGCAAAATATTTATAAAATATTGAAAAATTTTAGAAGACTTATTACGTAACAGCACCCCAATCGGATAAGACCATTAATTGGGGTGCTCAATTGTTATTGCTCTTGCAACTGTTCCACTGTTACCATATATTTTTGTTCGGGATTTTCGATCGGGTGAACGGTACAATGACCTGTTCCTTGATCGACATGCTCAATATATACTCTATCGCCATTATATGTTACATTACGCATATCAGGTGAATCTAAAATTTCTTGTGCGCGTTGTGCGTCCATTATTCTATCCTCCTTACCTAGTTATTGAGAATAGTTTACTATTTCTAACTGTAAATTATGTACCGCTCTCTGTGGAATTATTTTCTTGTTGTTTATTCATTTTTTTAATGGCCACACTGAACACCGCAACCGCTATTGCTCCTATACCAATTGCAATTAGCATACCTAACCAAAAGTTATCAAACACAAGTCCTAAAACACAGCCTATAAGGATCGAATAGATGATTTCCGTTATAATGAATCGTTTCATATTCATAACATGATCTCCTTTTTAATGAACATATTTATTACTATGATATCACGTTATACCTTCCAAAAGAATGGAAGAACGAAAATCAGAGTTTTTCGCAGTTTATGGATTTTGTTCCTAAATTGATAAATATGTTTACAGAAACAAGACAGAAGTAGTTGATTTGTGACAAAATCGAATATATTTTCTGAAATTCGTGTTTTTGTCACTGGGATGTTTCCAAGAAAGCTCCTCCTACTCCTAGAATTAGTTTTCTACTCCCTGGATAAACCGTATAGCCAAGGAGTAGAAACTGATCTGACCTAAGAAAGAAAGGTACCCTATATTCCATTTATCTGATGATATGTCCAGTCTCTCTTTTAGTTTGCCTTTGCTTTTTGTGAGGCTGTTTTCTTTGTAGTTTTCTTCCGTTTTGTTGTTGTTTTCTTTTTCCCTTTTTGGGTTTTGTTTAATGATTTTTCGAGAGCTTCCATCAAATCTGTAACATTGTCCTTTTTTGCAGGCTCTTTTGCTGTCGAAACTTCTTCTCCATTTTTTTTCTGTTCAATAAGTTCCAGTAATGCGGTACGATACTCATCATGATATTTTCCCGGTTCAAATTCTGTCGATAATTGTTCAATTAACAATTTTGCTGTTTCCAGCTCTTTCTCAACAATATTTGCTTCCTCCGGTACATTTGGAACCTCTTGGAAGTCCCTAACTTCATCAGGATAATAAATCGTCTCCATCACTAACGTATTTTGATAAATGCGAACAACTGCTAAATGTTCTTTTGAGCGAATCGTAATTTTTGCCAACCCGATTTTCCCTGTTTCCTTCAGAGCTTTGCGCAATAAGCCATACGCCTTTGCCCCACCTTCATTTGGAGACAAGTAATAACTGCGGTCAAAGTAAATCGGATCAATTTCTTCTAACTTTACAAAATCCACAATATCGACTGCCTTATCCTCTTTTTCTTCCTTTAATGCTTCTAAATCTTCATCTTCTAGAATAACAAATTTATTTTTGGTATACTCAAATCCTTTTACAATATCGTCTTGCTCCACTTCTTTTTCACAGACAGGACATACTTTTTCGTACTTCACAGGAGATTGGCATTCTTTATGCAAATTTCTGAGCTTTATATCCTTATTTTCCGTTGCTGAATGGAGCTTGACTGGAATATTAACAAGACCAAAACTAATGGTTCCTTTCCACATCGTATGCATCATAATCACCTCTTTAACAATAGTTTTTCTTTTTATGACATAATCATGCAACAGTTTGTCAAAAATATTTCTCATAACTGTATCTAATAAAGAAGGGAGTCTATACTATGTGGAAACCGATGCTGCCTACACTTGTAAACGAAGCACCTTCTGGAAATGAGTGGATATATCAAGTAAAATATGATGGATTTCGTTGTGGTTTACAATGGACTGATCAGGACGTTACCTTATGGAGTCGAAACGGTCATAACCTTAGCCGTTCATTTCCTGAAATCATTTCGTGGTGCCAGCAACACACTTCTAGATTCCAATCCTATTTACCACTTTTTCTTGATGGAGAATTGATCATTTCGATTACTGCCTATCGAACGGATTTTGAACAAATACAAAAGCGATCCAGAACAAAAAAGAATGTAAACCAGTTTAGTCAAAATCGCCCTGCTACTTTTGTCGCCTTTGACTTATTAGAATCAAAAGCTCAAGATTTACGAAAGAAAAGCTTTTCTAAACGTGATCAAATATTATCCACCATTTTGGAAGGTATAACAGGAAGAATTCGCAAGGTACCAACTTTCGAAAAACTGGATAGCATTCTTGAAGTAGTTGACATCCATCAGGCAGAAGGAATGGTTGCTAAACAAAAGAAAGCTATTTATACCGAAGGAAAGCGAAGTAATACATGGCTGAAAATCAAAAATTTCCGAACCATTCCAGGGATCGTTACGAATTGGAATACCGAAAATGATTATCTCACGTTACAATATTATCACAACGAAACACTCTGCATTCTCGGAAAATGTAAGAATGGCCTAGAACAAGGAGAGAAAGAAACGTTAACTACTTTTTTCAAACGTTATGGTCAGAAGGTAAATGGGACAACATGGGAGCTAGCCCCTTCTGTTTGCATGGATATAAATTGTCTAAGTGCTGAAGATCAAGAACTCCGTGAACCGGTTTTTCATCAGTTCCGATTTGATATCAAACCAACCGATTGTAATCAACTTACGATTGATCAAGGTTTGGCACAATTTCCATCAGCGGTTAACTTATCCCGATTAGAAAAAGAATTGTTTCCCGCTGTTACGAAATTAAACTACTTGTGTTATTTAAGATGGATTGCACCTTTTATGCTTCCTGGTCTGAAGGATCGCAGACTGACATTAATTCGTTTTCCTGATGGGATACATGAACATTCCTTTTATCAAAAGCATCTGCCAGATTATGCCCCTTCTTTCATTCAAACTATTCCTAATAATGATGGGGAAATGGATATACTTTGCCAAGATCTGCAAAGTTTAATCTGGTTTGGGAATCATGGTGGATTGGAGTTTCATGTTCCTTTTAATAAAATAAATAAAATAGATCCCGAAGAAATAGTCTTCGACCTTGATCCGCCGTCATTAGATCAGTTTTTTATTGCTGTACGTGCTGCCAACCTGATTAAAGAAATGATGGAACATCAGGGCTTCACACCCTTAGTCAAAACATCCGGTAGAACTGGGTTACAAGTTCACATACCGATTCACAATATGACCTACGATGAAACGAGAACATTGATGGAGGCTACAGCAAAAGTATTAGTTGACTCTGAACCTGATCATTTTACCATTGAACGGTTAAAGAAAAATCGTGGCAATAGACTTTATATCGATTATGTCCAGCACGCTCCAGGCAAGACAATCATTGCTCCCTATTCCACAAGGGCAACTGATGAAGCAACTGTCGCGACACCCCTGTTCTGGAATGAGGTAACAGAAACATTAGACCCAAGAAAGTTTACGATTCACACGATACCAACAAGAATTAAAGAAAAAGGCTGTCCATTTAACTTGGTGACTTGACTTAGATCCATTCACTTAAATGATTCCAAATAACATCATTCCAATCAGATTGATGGAAATATTCGCACTGATGTGAACAAGCCATGATGGCAGTATACTGTCTGCTTTCTCATCTAATTTATTAAATAGGTAACCTGCAACAAATAAACTGAACAGAATAACGACAAACAAGTAAATAGAAAACCAATCCGTCATCATCGCAATATGATAGAGAGCAAACATTCCAGCGCTAAAAAGGTATGCCACCCATCTTGTCGTCATTTTTAATAAGGCTAAAAAGGCAAAGCCACGAAAGAAAAATTCCTCTAACAATGAATTAACGAGTACAATATAGATCGCAACAAAAAGAAAGTTACTTTTATCAATTGCCATGTTATCTTCCAACATAACGGTCACATTCGAAAAATCGAAGAAACTACCAATGATCCAATACAACGATAATATAATGATGGAAGCACCACTTGCAAGAATAATTGGTAATTTCATATATTTCATTTTAGAAGAAAATATATCTTTAAACGACAAATGGGCAACAAATCGAATATATAAGTAAGGAATGAACAAGAAAAGCAACAACTTACATATAGATTTGACTAAATAGTTAGGAGCAATATATAGTTCAATTGCTGCCATCGCAAGACAGGCAAGAACAACGAACAACATTAATCGTTTCATATACCGACACCCTTTACTTTAATCAGTGTCATCTGACTTTGATTAAACATTCTCACATCCATCACACTCGTACCAAGCCCACTATCGATGTATAATTGTTGATGTTCATTTATATTAAATAATCCTTGATCATATTTTGGAAAAAACCCCTGATCTGGAGCAACAACTCCTCCAATCAACGGAATACGTATTTGACCTCCGTGGGTATGACCACTTAATATCACATCAACCGGCTCTGGATACTTCGCACGAGATAAATCAGGTGCGTGTGATAATAGGATTGTCATATCATCCTCATTTAAACCTGACATAGCAAGCTCCATATCATCATGATTGGTTGAGGGATCACCTACACCTACCAATTGAAAAGAAATCTCCTCCAGTTTAATCACGCTGTTTTGATTATCTATTATACGAATCCCTTTGTCATTAAGTCCTTGAATAAATGATTCCTTCAAGGGATTCTCCCATTCATGGTTACCAGTTACGAAATAAATATCAGGATTAATCATGGTTAATTTGTCCGCAAACTCCAAACTAAACTGTAAATCATCTGTTTTCCGATCAATTAAATCTCCTGTAATAACGATAACATCAGCATCTAACTGTTCTATTTTATTCAATAATTTCGCATTATTATCACCAAACTGTTTATTATGTAAATCCGTTAATTGCAACACAGTAAAAGATTGATCCCTATCTAACTTTGATGTAGTTATCTCCAAGTTTTCAACCTTAAATAAATTTGTATCATGATATATTTTTGCACCCCCACTTAAAACAACAACTAGCATAAATATAAATAAAAACATACGACCACGCCTCATCTTACAACCTCTTTTATATGGATAATGTATTCTCATTCTAACATAACTGGATAGAAATGTAATCGTGTAGTCGCCTCAGTTAATCCAAACAAAAAGCCATCAGCACTAGGCTAATGGCTTTTCACCTTAATCTTCATTATTCATCTTAGCATTTAATTTTGCTAGTTGATTGCGCGCAAAATCTCGTCCGCCAATGCCGAATGAAATCGCAAATGCTACCATTAAACCACCTAATATTAAGACAAATGCTAAATTTACGATGGATGTCGCAAACTGTAATTGATCTAATGTCATAAATACTGCGAACACGATCACAATATATTTTACAATAGAAGCTGATAAACCACTATTAGTATACTTCTTGATCACGTTCGCTAAGAAGTGACCTAATAATAATCCTCCTCCTAAAATTAGTAAGCCACTAACAAGAAAAGGTATATAAGTAATGACTGCTGTGCCAATCTTATTCAATACATCTAGATGTAACAGATTTAACGCCTCTACAGTAAAGAATAATAGAATCAATACTTTTACAGCTGTACCTAACACTTTGGATAAGTCAAAAGATATACCTTTGTCATCTGTTTTCAGGTTTAAGATTGAATAGATATTATTAATTCCTGCCCCTTTCAACAGATTAGTTAATAAATTGCCAAGTAAATTAGCAAGATAGTAACCTGCAATTATTAATATAATTGCTACAAACAGATTTGGAATAATGGTTAGCACTTGGTTTAGCACCGATGTAATTGGATTAGCAATAGCTTGCATTTCCAATGTATCTAATGCAATAGTGACAATTGGTATTACAATAAGAATAAACACAATATTAGCTAAAACAGAAGATATTGTGATGGAGTCAGAACCAGGTTGCTTACCCTCCGGTTTTACTTTTTGAAACCATCTGTCAATATTTAAACTTACCAAAAATTTCTCTAATAGGTCCTTCACTAATTTGGCAATAATGTAACCAATAATAAGTATAATAGCTGCTGCTATGATATTCGGAATAAATCCTAATAATTTATTCATCATATTGGAAATCGGAGATGAAACGGAGTTCATTTCGAGAGCATCTAATATGGCTGGTAGGAAGAGAATAAATACTAATAAGTAGATAACTTTCCCAGCTCCCGCAAGTATACTTTTCCCATGTTCTTCATCATTTACGACTTTTGTTTTTATCAGCCCTTTGTGTACCCTTAATTTCACAAAAACTTTTTCTACAATTCCTTTTGCGATTGCTGCCACACCCCATGCTAATACAAGTAATAAAAGTGCGCCAATAACATTAGGGACCGCATGGATCAATTCGTTGAGCATGTTGTTAAATGGATTCATAAAATCTGACATTTGTGCAACTTCCTTTCTATCTATTTTTTTTTTACATAAATCTAATAACCTGTTACAGAAAAAATAAACTACTAATTTCAACATTTTTCTATGTTTATCTGTATATGGCGACATTAATTTTTTGTTAAGGGACTTATAGACAAAAAAGAACCTTCATTGCCATTAATGCAACAAAGGTTCTGTTCTTTATAATTCAATTGAATTCAACCGATAAGAAAAGATAATTCCTTAACCCCAGATTTCTTTTGTAATTTGTACAATGTGTTGGAGTTTGTTCCACTGGTCTTGTTCGGTTAATTTGTTTCCATGGTGAGTAGATGCAAAACCACATTGAGGACTTAGACATAATTGCTCAAGTGGTACATATTTTGCTGCTTCTTCCACTCGTGCTTTAATTTGTTCTTTGTCTTCCAGCTCGCCGTTCTTTGATGTAACTAATCCAAGCACCACACGCGCTCCATCATTTGGGATATGTTCCAATGGCTTGAATCCACCTGAGCGTTCATCATCATATTCAAGGAAAAAACCGTCTACTTTTTCCTTAGCGAATAGGGTTGGAGCAATTAAATCATAGCTTCCTTCAAAAGCCCAATTGGAGCGATAGTTTCCTCGGCATAAATGGGTAGTGACAACAAGATCACTTGGTTTATCTTCTAACACACCATTAACTACTCTTAATGCCAGATCAATTAAAAATTCTCGTGAAAACTCACCATCATTAAATGGAATATCAGGTGATGACAACCCTGCTATATAAACGTCATCAAACTGTAAATAACGCACACCAGCATTATAAAATGCTGCTACTGCATCACGGTAAGCTTGAATCACATCGTTGGCATAATCTTCAATATCCGGGTAGATGCTAACATCACGAATTCCTTCGTTGAAAAGCTGATTAGGACTTGGAATGGTTTGTTTTGCAACTGCTCGACCATCTACTAGTGCATTAAATTCTTTAAAATCTTGGATAAACGGATGATCAGGATTAAATGAAATTTTACCTGTATTCCGAATATTATAACGTTCTGTTTCTTCATTCCCATGAAATATATATCCTACTTCTGGTACATATCCTTCAATGCCATTTAAATGCTCTAAAAAGTCTGTATGCCAGAAACGACGGCGGAATTCTCCGTCTGAAACAAGACTCAATCCTACTTCAATCTGCTTATCAATGATATGAGCTATTTCTTTGTTTTCCACATTACGTAACTGTGCACTCGTAATATTACCTTCCTCGAAATCCTTTCTCGCTTTCAGTAAATTCTCCGGGCGTAATAAGCTCCCGACATGATCTGCTCGAAATGGTGCTGTTACTGTTTTTGTTGTCATATTACCTCTCCTTAACATAAAAATGAATTTGGTCAGCATATCTTACCCAGTAAAAAAAGACCTTCTAAGAAGAAGGCCTTTACCATAAACGAAAGTCAATCTTCTTATCTATTGGAATTAGCACCGTGTCAGATATGACTGGTTGCTGAGACATCATAAGGCCAAATCCCTCCGTCTCTCTGGATAAGAATATATGCAATTTTTACCATAAATACATCATACAATATTCTATCCAAAAATACAACCCTATTATTTTTTTGGAAATGTTTAGGTCAATTGTTAATCATATTTAAACGAATAAGCTTCCTAACTTCTTACATTTTGGACATAAAGTGAGACTATGATCAGAGGGGGCTTACATACGCTTAGAAGCGTGATAAAATTTATAGTTAATGCAAAAAAAAGAGATGCAACATAATCGCATCCCTTCTAAATCATTTAATTTAACTGTTTTCTATATCTGACATACAATATCGTTCCAATGATTAGCAATATGATACTTAGCGCTATATTTTGAAAGGTGTTCGTTGCTGTACTTGGCAGATTAAAATGATCATTACTTGCTGTTGGTGATTGTCTATCACTATTCTCGTCTTCTTGTTTACTACTTGCGTCTTCCGTTTCTTGTACGTCATCACTTTTTGCACTTTGATTATTATCGTTGTCTTCTTTATTTAAACCAGAACCAGAATCTAAGTCAGTATTAGAATCCGGATGCTTCTCTGGTTTATTTTTATCGGTTTCGTTGTCTTTGTCCTTATCTTTGTCATTTCCTGATGTATCATCTTCACCTTTGACAAAAGACCAGATAGGTGAGCGACTCTCACCTGTATAGTTATCAGTCAATGTAGCATACCAAAAATACTGTTCTCCCTCTGTAAGACCTTCCCATGTTACTTCTGCCGTATCTCCGCTCGCGACATTTTCTACCTTACCTATTTCATGATCTGTATAAACATTCACTACAAAACTGTCCGTCGCAACTCGTTTTTCTTTTGCTGTTAAATCCAGATCAATAGTGAATTCATCCTTATTAGGGTATTCATCCTTATTATAGTAATTATAATCATCCACATATGGTGAATATGTGTTGACAAATATTTGATTATTGTCTGTGTCAAAATGTAACAGACGCATATAGCCTTGACCACCTTCAGGGCCTGCTTGATAATCTGCTAACATTTGATAAACTTTACGATCAGGATTACCATCCCCATCATCATCGATTTCATCCACTAACGTTTGTGCTTCATGATAATGACCGGATAAAACAGCTACTACATTTTCATTTGGAAGCACTACTTCCTGGTATAGCTTTTCACCTAATGGATGGCGTGTACCAGTGGCCTGCAAATATTCGTGGAACGTTAAGATTGCAGTACGGTCTGGATGTTGTCTTAATACTTCGTTCATCCAAGCGATACCTTCATCATCAATCCCCCATCCTAAATAAAGCATAATATAGTCGTTGCCATCAACAGAAATTAAGTCATAATGACCTCGATTATTTAGATATGAACCTCCATAATAAGGCTTATCGTTAAAACGATCTTCTCCGAAATATTTATAATATTCGGCATAGTCTTCTGTTTTTTGTAATACGTCATGGTTTCCAGCTAGAACACCATATGGAATTTCTGCATCATCTAATGTTCTCATATACTCGTCAGCATATTCCCATTGATTGGGTTGATCTGCTTCATCTACTAAATCTCCACTATGAAAAACATACTCAATCTTCATTTCTTCTTGCTGTTCTTTAATCCATTCCGTTTGGCGATCAAAAATGTGGGGATAGCTCTCAGAATAATATTGTGTATCTGACATCCAGACAAACGTATAGTCATATTCATCCCGATTAGCAGGTATTTCATCTTGAATCATAACCTGAATTTGATGATCTTTACTATATGAAGCAACTTCGACATCGCCTTTCAGTATAAAATCCTCTTCGCCGGCAATCTGATAATCCACGATATCCCACTTAGATGACTCAACATTCCATGCATACATTGTTACTTTTCTACCTTCTAGAGAATTACCACTCCATTCCAATTCAACCAAATCATCTTCATTGACTGTATCATCAAGTGTTACGTCAAAGCGGTGATATGGAAATTCTGTTGTTGCATCATTCACCAAATATTCGCCATCTTTTTCGGCTACCAGTGATATATCCTCTTCTTCTAGTAATGTTGAGCCATCTACTTCATTTGTATTTGGTGGTTCCACAGCTGAAGCACCTTGATAAGATACCACGGCATCTGTATCAGAAGGTTTGTACTGGAATCCTTGATAGAAACCAACATCCATCTTGTCTCCCATTGGGTCATCAACAAGTACCTTTAAAGTTGGATCACCGTCTTGGATGTTTGATAGATTCTCTGGTGCCTCTGGATTCTCTTCAACTGTATAAAAAGTAATTTCTTTTGTAGCTTTGTTTCCAACTTGATCTGTAGCTGTAATGGTTAATGTATGCTCACCATTTGTAAGCTCACCTGATGAAGTTTCAAGAGGCAAATCTATCTCCTCTCCATCAAGTTTTGCTTGATAACTATCCACGCCAGCAACATTATCATCAATCTCTGCATCAATTATAAAGGTACCTTTGTATGTTTCTTCATTTGCAACTGTAGCTTCAATATTTGGAGCTGTGTTATCTACAAGTACTTGTTCTTGAATGGTCTCTTTAGAATCGGTTACTTCTATTGTGTGCTCACCATCTGTTACTTCTGTTGTATCCCACTCATAAGCAATGGACTGTGCGTGGTCTTCTGAAATAGTAAACGTAAAATCCTCCGCAATCCGGTTTGTTCCATCATCACCCATGTCTAATACATTTTCAGGATCTGGATGATTAGGATCTGTTAGAATCGTACCATCAGCCAATACGAGACGTACATTGCGTAAGTTGTAGTCATCACGATTCTCCCCTGGATCACCTTCCCATGGTGTAGCTTTGTTTCCGGCACGTATTGTTATCGTGTTTTCTCCGATTTCCAGATAGTGAGGATCTATCGGTACTGTGATCGTCTCCCATTGGGCCATCCAATCATCAAATATATGAATGATCTCGTCACCAATTGTTACACCATTTTGGAAATAGGTATGAATTCCACTCACTTCAAAAGCGAAGTATGCTTCATGTTCTATTGCTTGATATTTTGTGGGTACTTGATTTCCATCAATAAGCATATTCATATCTGCAGGTTGATCTAAGTTGGATGTACCTTTTAGCACAAATGTTCCATTTAATATTTGACTTTTTTCGACATTTAAGCGTAAAGGACTATGATCCAAATTACTTTCAATCGTTACTATCTCTGGATTTGTCGTTGTTGTATTTTCACCGTCTGAAGCTACAAAATAATATTCAACTTCTGTATTTCCAATCATTTCAGGAGCATAAATGCGATAAGTAAATTCGCCTTCATCTTCTCCTTCTTCAATCAATGCTTTCTTATAATCTTCATTAGCATTTGTACGGTAGTAGATCGCAACCGTTTTTAATTCTTCTTGATCACTTGCTTCCGCTGTAACATCTAAGTCATCTGTCTGGTTAATAGTGTCAACACTCGTGATATCTTCCACAACTGGTGCCGTTTGATCTTCTTCTCCCTGAACAGGTTCTGTCGGCACCTGATAGTCTTCCACAGCACCCGGTGTTGCATCAATCGTTGCAGCACTTACTTTCTCCATAATATTCGAATCGTCAGATGGATATTTATAGACAATACCTTTATTAGGGGCAGTATCATCTGTTGTATCTAAATCATTATAATAAGCAGTCGAATATTCACGGCCAATATTCGAAGCAACAATTAATCCACGCATACTGCCATTTGCCATTCCAGCAGACTCTATTCTCACGATATTTTCATTTTCGATCAAATTAGATCCATAATTAGCATTAAAATCTGCTACAGTCTGATCATTATTCTGTCCATTAATAATCCAGAACACCAATGTTTCTCCTGCGGGAATCACGACATCATCCGGAATCGAGGGCCAAACAACATCACTTGCAGGATCATTGCCATATCGGTACTGGATTTTGTAATGTTCAAAAGGGATGTCTTGATCTGTATTATTATAAATTTCAATAAATTCATAACCATCAGCAGTACCTACATTTGTAGAATCGGGAACAATCTCTGTTACTAATAAAGGAGGTAAGCTTTGCGTATCTACTTCATCTTGTAAAACGGAAACAGTGTATTCTTCTGTTCTTTTTGTATTAACACCATCTGTTGCTTCGATATAATAGGTCAAGTCAGATTTCACATAAATACCTGGAATTTCAACCTTATATTTACCTGGCTCATCTGGATCTGTCGACATAGATAAGCTACGATATTCAGAGTCTCCATTTTTCACAAAAAGGGTTACATCGGGTATTGCTAAATCATCAGTCACTTCTGCTTCAATTGGGACAGATGAAAAAGCTTCTGCCTCAGTCACTGATTCATGTGTTATGACCGGAGCGGTCGTATCTTCTTCTGGTTCTTCGATTTTTACCACTTCTGAAGGAACTTGCTCATCGGAAATCATCCCTGGTGTAGGTTCTGCCAATGTTTCTAATTTAGTCATTCGTGTTCCTTCATATGGGTATTTATATTGGATGACACCACCATTATTATCATTATCTGCTCCGTCATAATCTGCATAAATAACTTCTTCTTGTGATGCATTCCTTAAAATTAAGGCACGGTTTCCTCCATTTGCAAAGACAGGAAATGTCGTATCGGTTACTTCTATTACTTGCTCACTTGTTAGATTAGTAGAAAAATGATTGTTAAAATCCTCTAATGAATGATTTCCGTTGTTATACCAAAAAACTAGTGTTTCCTGTGATTCAATGTCTACCGGAGGAACTTTAAACTGTACTTCACGTCCAGAATCTGTGTAGTAATAAATATGTGCATACTGATGAAAGGATAAAGTCTGGTTGGTATTATTATAAAGTTCAAAGTATTCGAAGTAATCTGTACCTCCACCTTCTGTGTTTGGTGAGATTTCTGTAATAAGTAAGTGGGGATATTGCTGAAAATCTTCTTTAGATTCATCTATTGATGTTACATCAATTGTGAATGTTTCACTGTCTACCTCAGGTAAGCGTACACGCTGTTGCGGATTTGTTGCTGTAATATAGTATTCAAGTTCACCAGATGGAACATTTTCGCTGTTGATGGTTGCCTCATATACATTATTCTCCACTGAGGTCATGTCAATTTGTTCAAATGAACCTTCTTCTGAAAGGTAGTGTAATGTTCCTGTTACTTTATGTCCTTCACTCGAGAGTTCTGCTGTTATGGTAATCGCTTTACCCTCTTTTCCTTCTGTCACTGGTGTATGATCAATTACAGGCTTATCAAGCTGTTCAACAATTACTTTTTCTTCAGGTATTTGCTCTTCTTCCACCGTTCCAGGAGTTGGATCGGTCACTGTTTGATATCGTTCCATTTCGATTGATTCCGTTGGATATTGATATGTTACAACTTTTCCAGATGCAATATCTTCCTCAAGGTAGCTGTTAGTTACGATATCCTCATTGTCATCTTTAATAACTACACCACGGTTTCCACTGTTATAAAAGTTCGTTCCCTGATAGGAAACTATTTGATCTTCTGTTAATTCGGTTGAGTAGTGTGCATTAAAATCAGCAACAGTTAATTGCTCTGGATTGTGCCAAAAAACAATTGTTTCTCCTGCTGGAATGGATACTTCAGGGAAATCGAAATTTTTGTCAGTAGCACTTCCATCCGTATAACGCAGTGCGATGGTATAATAGTCTAATAAAACAGCTTGGTCACTGTTATTATATACCTCAAAGTATTCAAAGTTGTCTGAACCATCATTATTAGGCATGATTTCTGTTAGTAAAAGTGGTGGGAGTGTTTGATAATCAATCGTGGATTGCGCTTCCAACTTCTTGTCTGAATTCTCCTCAGTAGTAGCCTCTTCCTGGGTAGACTCAACCTCTTCATCGGAATTTGTTACTTCTTCTTGAGAATTTTCTTCCGAAGCTTCTTCTTCATTAACGGCCTCTTCTTTCTCATTATCTTGTTGGCTTTCTGTCTCTGTTTCTTCATTATGTATTTGTTCTTCTTGTGTTGAGGATGAATCTCCTTCCACTTTCTCACCTGCTAAACTTTCTTCTGATAAATTTGTTTCCTCGTTTTGCTCTGTTGCAGTCTCTTCTTGTTCTATCACTTCATCCGTATTGGCATATGCAATTGGACCATATGCCAATACATTTGTAAAAATTAACAAAAAGATAACAAGAAGTGACAATCTGCTTGTCCATTTCTTTCTCATTATTCGTCATCCCCTCCTCATATTAGATACTCTTTCACTATACAAGTTGAGTGTTAATTCAAGGTAAACTACTAGTAAACTAATGTAAAATGTTCGTAATATGTTGAGGGGCTGTTTCTCATAAAACATCTGAAAGTAAGATGGACCATATATCATATCAGGGTGATAAATTATAGGGTTAATTCTTATATTACTGTTATCTTATTGTAAAAAAAGAAAACACTTGGATAAAAATCAAAAATTTTATCCAAGTGCCATTAATACGCTCTGGTATTTACTTGTCTCACGACAGCACTCCTTTACGCTTAAAACCGAATCATCACAACATTGTAAAATTATAAATAAGTCCTATCATCATCTTTTTTTAATTTCTTTATTTGATTTAACATAGCTTGATGACGTTTCTCTTCTCTAGTCTTTCCTTTCCATTGCGTAACTTTAGGGAACTTTTTTCGTTTGATGAGATTGGTGCCTTCCCTTTTGATTTTAGTCATGTCTTCCATCTCTCCTCATCAATCTTCTTACTTTTTAACAAAAAAAAAATACACCCCATCTCCCTTCTCACATTAATTAGAAAGAAAAGGGTCGCTTTTCCGTCATAACTTTTTTAATGCTGTTTGCCGTAATTTCTCCAAATCTTTCGTATATCGGGTTTTCGATGCCTCCGCTATTTGGGTAATTGGCGATTTCTTACGACTTAGAATATCACTTAAGGGAGTGGTTTCTTGATATAGTGTATTCGCATTATGTGATTTAAGTTCCTTCTTTTCATCTTTTTTTATCTTGGCTTCGATCACTGACTCAATCACAAAACTCCTCCTCCACAACTTCTTACATTACCGTTCTTAAAATACCTCGATTTTAAGATACTCTTCATCATTTTACGGGAATAACTCCCGATTTATTACTTTTTTATTTAATTTGTCACTAAATTTTCATCTTCAAGAAAACAGAAAAGACAAGCTAGATTGGTGATAAATAAGGCATCAATCTCATAAACTCTTTCATGTATTTCCTCTATGAATATAATAAACATATGATTTTCGCCTACAAAAACAGGACATATGTGTGCCATACCCTTTCCATGTTTTTCTTCACGATCCAATGCCACAATATCTCCGTTCCATAATGTTTCCATAATAATCCTTTCAATATTAGCCTCGTTGTCTACCACCAAGTTGTCCGGCATACTTTCCCAATCCAACGTGTGTGTTTGTTTAATGGTTTGAACCGTTTTTATAAATACCTCGATAGGTTCGTACTCTGTTTCGAAATCTTTCGGTTTCACCTCATAAAGATGAACGCGTAGCCCAAAAGTATCGGCATAATAACTGAGAAATAAATTAAGTGAATCCGGAAAATCAAGTTGTTTCTTATCAATATCGGATTTGATAAATGGAGCGATTTGTAGCAATTGGGAGAAATAATTTAACTTATCTTGTTGCTTTTCTTCTATTAAACTATTCTCTTGTATATATGTTTTTAATGGATCATAGCTTTGAAATTCTGTCTTCCAAATCTTTTTTATTGTTGGGGTAGAAAATACAAATATATCGATAAACACTGCCATTCCAGCTAATATCACTAATTTTTTCCAATCGTCAATAGAAACGATTTCAACTAGCCACAAAGCTCCAATCGCTAAGACAAACAGAAAATACAATGTTTTTCGATACTGGTATAGATTTTCAGTAAATCGATTATCCTCTTTATCATGGAAACTCCTCAAACTTTGGATGTAAACGAATAAAATGAACAACAGGAGAACCCCTACCAAAATTGAAATAATAACAGTTTCTTTCTCCACCTTTATTCACACCCTCTCTCCTGTAAAGAAGATAGATTTTTTCCATAATCACGTCACTTGGATGCCCTGATTTTTCCAAAAGTGCTTATTATAGTATATGCGTGATAAATTCAATTCATTCTTGAGTAAATGATTATCAAGCAAAAAAAAACGAGTTTAAAAGTGACGAAACTACATACACTTTCTAACTCGTTATAGGTCTTATAACCGTATTCCATACCTACTCTAAAAAATACTCCTTAATTCCACTCTTTAAATCTAGTAATCATTTTTTAATCTTCTGCTCCAGCTTACCTTCTGACAGAAATACTAAACATTTATTTCATTCCCCCAACTGGTAAGACAATTAAATTAACGCCTTATACCATTACATCCTTTTGTGTTATCAAATGCAAAAAGGATAAAGATGATAAAACCTCCCTATCCGCTTGTAATTAAACTATTACCCCCATATTTCTTCTGCGACCTCTTTGTCACAATTAAATCTTCTGGCAAGTTTGCAAGAGCTATATTGTTCACTCGTAAAGTTAATTCACCGACTTCTCATACATTTGCACTGTCATGTCGTAGTGAAATTGGTATTTTGTATGTTAATGAATTCAATGAAAGGTAATACAAAAGTTTTTACGTGAAGGTAATCTCGTCTTTATTGACAAGACCTAAAAATATCCATGTTACAGATCGAGCGACAACTTATTTTAACAGGTAAATGAAAAATGAGAAGATGGATTTGTTCAGGAAAAAATGAAACATATTGATGTCTGAATCGTAAACATTAGTAAAGAATACTTCATAAATGTATTCAGTTAACAATTTAGGAGGTATGAACATAGTGGGACATCAAGGTTGTATTAAATGCGGAAGCACTAGAGCAGCACAAAAAGAAGTAGCAATGACTGGAACAGGTCTCTCCAAAATGTTTGATGTGCAAAACAATCGGTTTCTTGTTGTGTATTGTGAGGACTGTGGTTATTCCGAATTTTATAATAAAGAATCTACTACAGGCTCCAACATTTTGGACTTATTTTTTGGCTAAACTTATTTTAGGGATGTACGTTCATCCCTATATTTTTTATATAATCCCCATCTTTTATTAAACATAATTTCCTACAAGCACTCTAGTTAATAAAATATATATTGCTTAGAGTCCATTCACTACCAACTGATTGTATAAATCCCTTTTCATATAGTAAACATAATAGTATGGCTACATAACCTAAACATAAAGATAATAAAGGAGGGATCACGAATATTTAACCGATTTAAAAGATTACCCACTGAGCTGAAGTCAATTAAAAAAACATTACAGCAAAAGAAAGATTCCTTTACTGACTTCGACGGTCTTTCAGACGATGAAGCAAAACTGGTACAATTTATCAAAGGGCAGACAAGGGAAAATAATACGAATAACGTTATAAGGACGAAAGCATATCTTGCATTTTTTAAAAGAAACCCTGAAATCGAATGGGCATTTCTGGCACATATGGTATCCCGAAATGCTGGATGGAACATGACCGATTTGAAGGGTAGCCTGTTAACACGGATCATGACTAAAGAACAACAAGCTTATTTTTTTGCATTTTTAGAAAGGAGTAATTGGCTCATTTTTCATGATGCATATCCTCAATTACTTTTATATGAGGAAAGTATAAAAGCAAACAAAAGTTTATTCTATTTACTTCCGCAATTCGGTATATCTTATTTTATGAAGGTGATGTGGGATCATTATTATCAAAAGAAAGATAATTACCTGATAACTGTCGCACTTATTATTAACGAACAAAACTATATCGAAGACAGAGTCATTCAGAACAAAGAATATCATGCTACCTTGTTGGAGTCGTTAGAATTTAAAATGCAAGAGTTATTGCAACTGAATCAAATACTGTTTCCCTTCAAAGATGGAAAGCAAGTTAAATTAGTCGGGCAATCTGTACATCAATTTGCTTCTTTAAAAGAGCGGATTCTATTAGGTAAACGATTATATCAATTATTATTTGATGATAATTTCTTCTCAGACATTTATGATATGGCACTGCGACAACCACACACAGGGTCAAGGCAAGACTACTGGCCAAACATGTTTAATGACATCAACGAATCCAATCCTGAAGAACCTTTTCAGCCAAGTATAGAAGGTTGCCAATTAAAACCTGGAGCACACCGTTTGTACAGTCCTTCATTAGAGAATGCATGGAGTAATGTTGAACAGAAACCAGCAGAAAAAGGCGACTGGTATTCCAATTGGAGAGTGATTCATGATTTGCGAAAAGATCCTTCGAAAGTAAATGGAGATATTCAAAATGAATATTGTGAATCATTGGAAAAGATGGAACTTGCTATCCTGGCTAAAGAACCATTAAGCAAATAAGTGTAACCATAAGAAAAGCGCAGAGCGCCCGTTTAGAAACGTATCGGCTTCAGGATTAACTGAGATAAAGGAATCACGGTGAGTTTTCCAATCGATGATGACTTATCGTAGGGAAATCCGTGAAGTCGCCTAGTTTTTGGGTGCTCGGAGCTAGACAAGGCCTAATTTTTATACTTGCTTTTATAGCACGGTCATTGCGCTGATTTTATACTTTCTTTCCATACAAGTAAAAGACTTCCACGGTATTGGAAGTCTTTTACTCATTGAAGGGAAGTGGCAGCCGGAGTGGAGGTCAAGCTGTTCAAATATTTCATCATTACTACCAAAGTAATCGATATCTAATTAGCATTTAATAATGGACCGGCGAGGTTTGGCGTTTTTTTCTTATTTATACGCTCAATAAATCTTACGTTTTCCGGGAAATCTTTTGAATTGGATCCCAAACACTGTTGAATGGCGGAGCATATGCAAGGTCAAGGTCTTGCAATTGTTGAATGGTCATTTTATTGTATAGCGCTGTGGCCAATACGTCGATCCGTTTGTCGACACCTTTTCTCCCGATAATCTGACCACCTAACAATTGGCTCGTTTTCTGATGAAAAATCAACTTAATATATAGTGTTTCTGCTCCTGGAAAATAACCTGCATGACTTGTGTCTTCTCTTTTTTCAATCTGATATGGTATGCTCAACCTTTTTGCTTCTATTTCGGTAATTCCGGTTCTGCCTAGATCTAAGTCAAAGAATTTTATAATGGATGTACCTACTATCCCTTTAAACGTAATCGCATTTCCAGCCATGTTTGCACCAGCAATTCTACCTTGCTTGTTGGCAGTAGTACCTAATGGAATATAGTCATCCAACTGTTTGACCATATGATAATGTGTGGCACAATCACCTGCAGCATATATGTTTGGAATCGAGGTTTCCATATAGGCATTTACACGAATCGCACCTTCCTTGTTCATCTGAATCCCACTACTTTTTAGAAAATCCGTATTCGGTTTTACTCCTGCACTTAGCAGAACTAAATCCGTTGAATATCTACTCTTGTTGGTTATAACTGCTTCCACACGTTCTTTACCAGAAAAACCTGTTACTTCTTCCTCTAACTTAATATCAACCTGATGATGCAATGCTTCTTTTTCAATTAACTTTGACATATCTTCGTCGAAAATTTTCGCTAACTGATCGCCTCTTTGAATCAGCGTTACTTCTTTTCCGATTGATCGAAAACTCTCTGCCATCTCAAATCCGATATAACCTGCCCCAACAATGGTGACATGTTTGATTTTTTCTGTTAAATCAGTCATTAATCCATCTGTATCTTGTAAAGTTTTTAACGTATGAATTCCTTCTAAATTAATTCCTGGCCATTCTGGCAAAATAGGATCAGAGCCTGTAGCGATTAACAAGCGATCATATTTTAAAGTAAAAGATTGATTCGAATCTAGATGGAAACCAATGATCTGTTGTTTTTCCGGATCTACTTTTGTCACTTTCGTAAGTATTTTAGCATCAATACTATATTTTTCTCTAAACGTTTCAATCGTCCTCGCAATTACATCTTTGGTAGACGGTACAAGTCCATTAATTACATATGGCAGTCCACACTGCCCATATGAATAATCTTCACCACGCTCCAACACCGTGATCTCAGCGGAATCATCTGTTCGCTTAATTTCCATCGCTGCACTCATCCCTGCCGCTACTCCACCGATTATAACGTATTTCATCCAGCAACTCTCCGTTCTTGAATAGTAATTTCAGAAGCCTATTAGTATTATACCCCACTATTCCTAGCCCATCATTTAATCAGCTGTTATTTTGTAGCTATGTTAAAAGCTAGACAAATATAATCTAAGGAAAAAGAGGAGAACAAAGACTAATCAATAGACCAATCCATACAAAACAAACCCATAAGAAATGTCGTCAAGATGTCTCCAGTTCTTAAAACCGTTAAATTTCTGTTTATCTTCAGACATGACATCTCCCTCTTTTATTTATGCTAATTTTTTCTCCTGCCTATTTGCCTATTATCCTACCAGAGTTAGTGACAAATCAACAAAATATTGCTATAATTGCATTAGGTAAAGCATATACTCATACTAAAAGCCCACAGCGGTAACTGTGGGCTTTGGATAAGCGGTTCCCCCAGAAGGGTTCGGCTATCTGTTAGATAGGCCTCACCTAGTCATCTGTCAAGGTAAATAGGGAGGTCTATTTTCGTTTGATCATAGAAACGATCAAAGCGAGTAATGCTATCAAGAAAGTTCCAAAACTAAACAGCACCATGAAACTTTCATACATACCCAGAGGCATCACCCCCTTCCCCGGAGATTAGCCGACCTTCCCTAAAAGAACATTATCCAACTTTATTGTACCATACAGCACTTAGCAAGAACATACATGCTTATCCTTTCATACCTAATTTGATTTATGTATCTTGATGGCAAAGAAACAAGTTGTCATTTCTACTTACTGAATCCAATTTAGCCCAAAATACAGCAAAATATAAGAAATATCTTTTTATCATTTAAAGTAATATGAAAGAAACAAATGATAAAGAGGTGAAGGAATTGAGTTTTAGATCTAGCAACATTTTCGTAAACTTACCAATTAAGAATTTAAAAAAGTCCGTTGAATTCTTTAGTACGTTAGGTTTTGAGTTTAACCAACAATTCACAGATAAGACAACAACATGCATGATTGTTAGTGATAATATCTTTGTGATGTTGTTAGAAGAAAGTCGTTTTCAAACGTTTACTAATAAGGACATTGTTGATGCAACAAAAGCAACAGAAGTATTAATTGCTTTATCTGCTGAAAGCCCGGAGCAAGTAAATGAAATGGTGAATAAGGCTATAGAAGCTGGCGGAAGCCACGCAAATGAAAAACAAGATCATGGCTTTATGTATGGTTGGAGCTTTCAGGATTTAGATGGTCATATTTGGGAAGTTGTTTATATGGATGAGGATTACGTAGAATAATTAGCAAAAGAGCTGCCAACAAGTTTTTATGACTTGTCGACAGCTCTTTTTTATAAGTAAGGGAAAAGGGCAGCCGGAGTGGTGGCCAAGCTGTTTAAATATTTCATCGTTACTTACAAAGTAATCGACATCTACTTCTCATTTAATGATGGACCGGCGAGGTTTGCCGGTTTTTCTTACATTTCTTCTGAGTCTTCTATTGACTGCACTGCATTACGCAGAAATCCTTCGCCAAAATGTGTGTGCTTTTTTCACAAAAGGAAGAAGATCTTCTTCCGTATTATATTGAGAATGAACGAATAATCTTCAGCTTGCTAAAAATCTTTTTAAATCTTCTCCAAGTTTTTTTACATCTTCATAGCCTTTTTGATATAAATCCATTAACTTCTTCTTGTTCTTTTCAACGCGGCCGACAGTTAATTTCTCTGTCGGAGAAATGATAAAGACATTTCCCTTTTTCTCTTCTTCATACAAATAGTTTAATGTGTCATTATATACTATGTGTCTTTCTTCCAAGGCTTTCAATAACCCTGGGTAGTCACGGTACTTCCGTTTTATGTACCAACTGAATGATGATTGCGGTTTTTTATAGTAACCTCTATTTCTCGTTAAAATCACTACATTTTTTCTATTTCCATCTTTCTCAGATTGCTTAATAGGAAGTGGTGCTGAAATACCACCATCCATTAAAGCAAGGTTATCATAATGTACAATAGGTGCTACCATCGGCAGAGAGCTTGATGCACGAAGAAGTGTAAGCATATCATTCGCATAACCTGATTTATGATAAAATAATGGATCTCCCGTTTTACAATCTGTTACACCTACCACGAATTCTTCCGTTGCTTTATTAAATGTTTCATAATCAAATGGAACCAAATCATTAGGTAACGTATCAAACAAAAAATCCATTCCGAATACTTCCCGTTTTTTTACCCAATTTCGGAATGATAAATATTCAGGGTGGCCGACATAATCTATATTAACTGTTTTATTTCGTTCTTTTTGACGAGAAATATAGGATGAGCCATTACAAGCTCCCGCTGAAACGCCGATCACATAAGGTATGTAAATCTCCTGTTCCATTAAATATTGTAGCACTCCCCCTGTATAAACTCCTCTGCTTCCTCCACCTTCTAACACCAGTCCAACGTCTCTCATTCTATCGCCTCTTACTTTCCTATAATTTACAATATGTACATGATACAACAGCTTTTCATTCAATTCCAGTTTTGAATATTGAATAATTTATAGAAAGATTTATTTTTTTCATTCTTCAAAATGTATATAATATCGATGTTAAAAATAACGGATTTATCATATAAAATCTCCCAATCATTCGAAAATCACTATTCGTAATAATTAAAAATAAAATGAATGGGAGTCTTTTTATATTTATAACGGTGCTAATCGGCTGTAAGCCCCCTCTTCAAGCTTCCATTTATACACGGAAGCTAAATCACCTTGATAACTTTCGCTAAGAGTTAGTAGGGAGTTCATACTTCAAACAAATTGTTTCTATTATGTTTTTATTTAGTGTACGATATTTATCTGTATAGAAAGAAGGTGATTGGATTATTATGTTGAAAAATCGATTTCGTTTTTGGATTTTAGTTTGCATTGTCGCTGTTTCTGGTTTTAGTCAAGGTATGCTTTTGCCATTAATTGCAGTAATTTTTGAAAGTAGCGGTGTGTCTTCCTTTTTAAACGGGTTACATGCAACGGGATTATATATCGGAATCCTGTTAGCTTCCCCATTTATGGAACAACCGTTAAGAAAATTCGGATACAAGCCATTAATTATAGCTGGTGGACTGCTCGTCCTGGTTTCGTTAGCACTGTTTCCTTTGTGGCACTCCTTTTGGTTTTGGTTTTTATTACGTTTATTGATCGGAATCGGTGACCATGCACTTAATTTCGGTGCACAGACATGGATCACCGCATTTTCTCCGGAACAGAAACGGGGGAGAAACATTGCCGTCTATGGTTTATTTTTCGGGATTGGATTTGCCGTCGGACCATTAATGGTCCCCCTAGTAAATATTAACGAAAGCTTGCCATTCGTACTTGCATCTGGATTAAGTCTTATTGGCTGGTTGTTCTTATTTGCACTTAGAAATGAATTGCCGGAACAGGATATGCGCATGAGCACTTTCAAAAATACGTTCAAACGTTTTGCACAAGCTTGGAAATATGCATGGGTTGCTTTTTTGCCACCTTTTGCTTATGGTTTTTTAGAAACATCACTAAATGGAAACTTTCCTGTATATGCGCTTCGAATTGGTATTGAAGTAGAAAATGTATCAGCATTGTTATTCGCGTTTGCAATCGGAGCTATCATCTTTCAACTGCCCCTCGGGATGTTGAGTGACAAATTTGGACGAAGAAAAGTATTAACAGCAGTGCTTCAGTTAGGATTTATATGTTTTTCCGCAGCGGGATTATTAGAGCAGTCTTTCTATGGCTTATTTATTTGTTTATTTTTAGTTGGAATGTTTGTTGGATCAATGTTTTCTTTAGGAATTACTTATATGACAGACTTAACACCAACAGAATTATTACCAACGGGTAACCTGTTATGCGGTGTATTTTTCAGCTTTGGCAGCTTGATAGGTCCATCAGTCGGTGGATTATTTATCCAATCTGTACCATCTGTAAGCTTTTTCTATTTAATTAGCGCGCTATTCTTGATTATTTTTGCAATAATTGCGGGAAAGGAGAAATGGAAACAGAGATAACTTTCTATTCTCTTTTCCATAGAGAGTATTCATCTCAACACCATAAATAAAGGTGTATTCCTTTATTTGCATACAAATTTCTCACGTTAGTGTCTGTAGCAGATAAAAATAGACTTTATTCCATCTTCATTCACCCATTCATATTAAATATAGCTGCATATATTATCAACATAAGTACCATTTTTACTTTTAACCGAATCCGCTGTACTGCTATTTCAATTATGTTTTAAAATATAAAAATGCCTCTTATCAACAATGACAGAGGCATTCTTATCCTTTTTTTGTAAATGGTTCAAAATAAAGAAAGAACTAATAATAATATGGAAAAAACAAACTGCGTAATAGGAAAAATGGAAGTCTACGTCGTCTAAACCTACGAAATCTTCTAGGAAAATATCCATAACCAAAACCGTATTGCCGTTCTGCTTCATCTCCTCTTTCCGTATCTCCAACTGGAATGAGTATGATTACACCGTCATCATCCAATTCTTCGATAATTCCCTCGAATGTTTCCCCTTCTGTTGTTTGAAATTGCATAAAATACAGCTGGTAGTTTTTACACATTTCATACATCTGCTTTTGATAATGATGATAATCCATTTGTTGGGGCTCCATCATTTGACCATAAGGTTGTTGATGGTATGGATTATTATAATGATGTGGTCTCTCTTGATACATGCTATCACTCCTATGATGTTATTCATAACTAAAATATTCAATTTATCTGCTAATGTTACAAAGAACAGGCAAAATTATAAAGTGAGACTTGAAATTACATGTTGAAATATAACGTATGAGTCTCCAATTTTATTACACACTATTATTGAAGTAATAATCTAAGATTTTTAACATAAAGGGTGTCATTCATTTTGCTTTTATTTATTGGTCAGATAATCATCCTATTTATTATTTATGTTGTCGCTATTCGAATTTTAGGAAAAATTGCATTAGCACAGCTTACACCACATGATTTTGGAGCATTATTTTTTTTGGCATATATACTTTTTGGTTCATTAAAGGTTGATGGTATCACCCAAGGTATAGTTGGAGGCATTACAATCATCGTACTATATTTAATTATTTCAAAATTGAGTCTTTGGAATAAGTTGGATAGACTTCTTATTGGAGAACCAACTTTTTTAGTCAGAGATGGTAAAATAAATATTGATAGTTTACGAAAAAGTCATTTTACCATATTAGAACTACTAGCAACTATTCGTAACGCTGGATTTTTTGATATTAGTGAAGTGGATTACGCGATTCTTGAACCAAATGGAAAGATTAGTATCCTACCCAAAAAAAACAAGGTATATTTAACACCTTATCACCTAGGAATAAATACAGAAGATCGAGGCTTACCAATTATAGTCGTTATGGAAGGCGAAATACAACATAATAATTTAACCATTATGGATAAAGATGAAGACTGGTTGCGAGAAGAACTTACTTCTCAAGGATATGATCAAATTGAGAAGATACTGTTTGCTACGGTCAGAGATAAAGATTATGAGCTAAAAGTTTATACGGAACAAAAAGATACATATTAAAGATTCATATAAAACTCTCCTGAAATCATACATTTAGGAAAGGAGGAAATACCATCAGCTCCCCCTTTCCCACTACATTTTTTTGATAGCTTCTCCATGTGTCACAGAATTGAATCTCTTTAGGAAATTGTTTCATTTCATAACACCTAACGACTCGTATTACCAAAGGTTTCAATTGTACATGCTCGATTGGGCTTCTCTCAAAAAGAGAACATTCCCGCACCTTGAGAATGCTCTTTTTCTTACGAATAAATATTAAGAGTATGTGTAAAATATTTGAACGGATGGTTATTGGTTTACTCCTCTTCATTCTCTAACTTTTGCATATTACTTATATGATCACATTGCCAACAATAAACTTTACCATTATGATGAACACCATCTAAAAAGCCATCTTTACAATAAATCGTTTCATCACATTCTGCACAACGTCCTACTTCCTCGTACACAAGGCATGCCCTCCTTGAAGCAAAGTGGAATCTTCGTTTAAGATATCATTAACAGTTGAACCAGCACCTAATCCCTCTACCAAGTATTGTATTTTCATTCCCCATGTTTCATGAAGTAAATGTTTTTTTCATGGAAGTGTATTTCCTTTTTTCAGCTTCTATTATTCACTGAAAAACAGACTTGTTAAGTCCTATTACTCCTCTCCATGCATCTATAGCGAAAACCGACATCACTTCTTCCCTTCACTTAGACAAGGTTGTTTATATTTTTATGATAACTGGTTTTAGCATGAATTCCTAATTATCTGAATAGTCTTAAGATATTCAGAGATCTGAAAGAATAAGCTTATCGTCATATACTTTATTCTTGCAAAAAAAGAGACCACCATATTGGTGACCACTTGATTCTAAACTTTCACCAAAATCTAGTTAACTTGGACATTCAATAAACTTTTTCAAACCAAGAAGCAACTCGATTTCATTTTCTAACTTTTCAAGTTTGTGCAAATCTTGTTTTGCTTTCGAACCTTTCTCTGCACTATCTCCCAAATAATGTTCCACCTCTTTTACGAATCCGTCCTCATACTTTACCCAGATCGTACAGTATGGTTGATCCGTTGCAATTATAGTAGCAGATGGATAAATAAAATGACGAAAATCTATTGACTGTAGTTTTTCAAATAATTGCTTTAAGCGTCCCTGATCAATACAGAACACTTCCTCACCACCATGATATACGTGCATACTCCCGAACCATTTGGCCACACCATTACTATTTACAATCACATCAAATTCAGGACAACTTTCATAACATGCTGAGCGCGAGAAAATAATTTTCCCAAACAAAGTACTTCGCCCCCTTTAATTGAAACGTATTGATTAATTACAAACTTGATTATAGAGAATAAAGAGGCAATAAGAATGTCAGTTGGAAGAAAAATTTGAACATTTATATTTGAGTACAGATACCGCTTGGACAAAACACTTTGCTTTCACAGTGTATCCTCTATACCGTGGATACGGCTTTAGCATGTGTGATCGCACAGAGTCTGCGTATTTTACCTAAGCTAGATAAAATTTGTTCCGATTCACATTCTTCCTGTTTAGTTATGTCTCAGATTCGTTTTAAACTCTAACTATTTTTTTGATAATTCTGTAACATTTGTTCAACTTCTAACTGAATTTCTTTCTTCAAATGCTCAGGTGCTATTACTCTTGCTTTTGTCCCCATCCCTAAAATCCATTTCTTAATCGATTGTTCACCATTTAAAGTCGCTTTAAATCGAATCGCATTATCAGGTAATTCCTCAATCATTTGATCGGTGCTGTAAATGGATTCTTTCACTTGGTTAGAGAAAGGTGTATCAATGATTAATTCCACTTCTTGCGGCTGATGAATAAATCCCAAGTGCGGAAATTGTTTTCTTATATCAAAATTCTCAGGTAGGTAGAAACTTTGATCCACTAATACTACCTCATGAATACGAATAATTTTAAAAGTACGTAGCGCTTCTTTCTGTTCACAATATGCAACACAATAAATATTTTCATCATAAACGACAAAGGCATAAGGATGTATCATTCTTTTCGTTACACTATTTGTCGATGCCGCTTCATATGTAATCATCGCTTTTTTTCGATGATTAAATGCTTGGTACAATCTTTTATAATGTTGTGATTCATTACCCACTTCAGCATTAATTAAATAGTCATTGGCAAAATAGAAATGCTTGCTGCTTAACGATTGATCACGCTGTGCTGCTTTGATTTTTTCTAATGCGTTATCGAGCGTACTATCATGATCTGGTTGTTTGGAAAGATAGGATTTAATTGCGATTTGCAGTTCTTGTACCTCTGTCGAATTGAAGTTCCGTATTGGTAGAATCGCCCGCCTGTCTAGTGAATAACCGCCGTTCACCCCTCGTACACTTTCGATATAAATACCTGCTTTCTCGAGTTCATCACGATAGACGCGAATCATACGAGGTTTCACTTCAAGTTCTGCTGCTAAATCGTCAATTTTTACTTTCGGTCTTGCCATTAAAATTTGAATCATACTGAGACAATTACTTAGTTTGCCCATAAAGCACTTCCTTTTTTATTGGTATGTAAATTTCATAAGACTATTTTACCATGATAATAGGCACTATTTTTGTCATAATTCAAATTATTTAATAATGTAATACACAACATGATTTGTTTTACTAAGTTTACATCCCATTTTTAATGCATTGGTAAAGGGTCATTCTTTTGGTTTGATGTATAACTTGGATCTGTGTTGGAATCCTAAAAGATAATTAACAAAGGCGGTGAAGTTTAATGAAGGCTGTTACATACCAAGGGAAATATTCAATAGCAGTAAAAGACGTCTCTTTTCCAGATATTCAACAACCAGAGGATGTTATTGTTAGAATTACTTCGACAGCTATATGTGGTTCGGATCTACACTTATATCAAGGGAATTTCCCCCTACCTATCGGTTATCAGATTGGACACGAACCAATGGGGATTGTTGAAGAGGTAGGTCCCGACGTAACAAAAGTTAAAAAAGGGGACCGTGTAGTTATACCATTTACCGTTGCCTGTGGTAAATGCCCTTATTGTGAATCCCTTCATGAAAGCCAATGTGACAACGCAAATCCGCACTATGACTCTGGAGGATATTTAGGATACTCTGAGAAGTTTGGTAATTATCCGGGAGGACAAGCAGAATATTTACGTGTACCCTATGGTAATTATACTCCCTTTCTGGTACCAGAGGATTGTGAATTAGAAGACTCCTCTCTTTTATTCTTATCTGACGTATTACCGACTGCCCGCTGGAGTGTTGAAAATGCTGAAGTAAAAGCTGGCGATACCGTAATTGTTCTCGGGTGTGGTCCAGTAGGATTGATGACACAACAATTTGCCTGGCAAAAAGGGGCAGAACGTGTCATTGCAGTTGATTATATTCCTTACAGATTAGAGCATGCTAAAAAGTATCATCAAACAGAAGTATTCAATTTTACGGAATATGATGATATGGGTGAGACATTAAAAGAAGTGACAAAAGGTGGTGCCGATGTTGTAATTGATTGTGTCGGTATGGATGGGAAAAAATCGCCTTTAGAGTTTGTCGAGCAAAAATTAAAGCTACAAGGTGGTACACTTGGCCCTATTCAAATCGCGACAAAGGCTGTCAAGAAATGTGGAACCTACCAAATTACAGGGGTGTATGGAGGCAATTACAACCTCTTCCCTTTAGGCGCATTTTTTTCAAGAAATGTTCAACTCAAAATGGGACAAGCTCATGCAAGATCTTTAATGGAACCAATCTACAAACAAATTGTTAATGGTGAAATTGATCCAACAACCATGATAACACATGAGCTTGCGTTAGAAGAAGCTGCTTACGGATACGAAATCTTTAATCAAAAGAAAGATAATTGTATAAAGGTTGTCTTAAATCCATAATGAAATCCAGCTCTGGCCTTTACGGAAAGAGCTGGATTATTTAGTTTATAATTTCAGGTATTCGGATTATCGTGTAGACCCCTCCAAATAAATAGATAAAGTTTATCTTATTGAAAATCGGATAATAGTGTGGAATTCACTTAATCTTTCACAAATGCCTCACTAAGAAATCTTTCTTTAAAACTTATCCTAAAACAACATTTCAAAATTGTCGCATGGTATTACTTTTTTAATGAATTTTTTTATATTGTATTTATTTTCACTTGACCTATACGTTAATGTTAATGTTATAAATAGCTATATGACATAATCATGAAGTAGTAACTATGTGGATCGTTATAACTGGATTAGCTCTTTTAGACAGCCTAAGTTTCGCATCAATTGTAATTACCATTTACTTATTGCTTTCTAAAACCAACTTTGCACCTTTACGGATTTTTATATATCTTTTAACAGTTGCAGGCTTTTACTTCGTGTTAGGTATCGGACTTATTTATGGATTAGAGTTTAGCTAAAGAAATGGGTACTCGCAAGGATTTTGTTAAACATTTAACGTTGTTTATAATAGCTCACATCCTTATTAATGTGTTGATAAGGATGGAATCTTCACCACAATTTTTTTCTGGTATTAAACAATCTATTCAGGAAGGTAAAATATGGGTTTATCACGAAGAAACGGGGATATTTATTACTATCATATGGCTGATTATTCTTACGGGACAAGGTTTCTACGTATTATTATTTATAGATAAGACCCAACAAAAGGAATAAACTGAATCGGTTTGATCTCTTGAAAACTGATGAACTATTTATGAAAGGTACGGGATATATGACAAATATGCTCAATCTACCAAACTTAAAGATTCTGGATATGAAAGAAAGTGAATCTGCCACGTCTAGCTGTTGAAAAATCACCTAATATCTTGATTAAATGAGTAGTTTTTCCATAGCAAGCAGAAATAATGCATGAACACCTGTATGTACCCATTCTTGTTATCTACTGTTTGTCAGTCCAAGAATGGTTTAGGCATATAATAACTCCATGTTTTCAAATGCAGAATCTGCTGTTTTCCATACAATCCCTTTTGGTGTAACATATTTCTCGAATGCGATGATTCCCTAATGACATCGACTTCATGTAGCACCTTATTCATTTCGTTAGCACTTACACATAATTACAAGGAATAGGGAGAGTTAAGTAACTCTCCCCTTTTAAAATTTATGCTTCCAGTGCCTCAATTACTTTTTCAGCAGTACTACGACTTGATTGTGGGTTTTGACCCGTAACTAAGTTACCATCACGTACAGAAAAGTCAGACCAGTTTTCATCCTGTTGAAACTCGGCTCCTTTTTCACGGATTTTACTTTCTAATAAGAATGGCATATGTTGTTCTAATTGCATTTCCATTTCTTCACTATTTGTAAATGCCGTAACTTTCTTACCTTTCACTAGTGGTGTACCATCTTTATAAGTAACATTCACAATTCCTGCTGGACCGTGGCAGACAGAGCCGATAACACGATCATCTTCAGCGAATTGTTGTAATACATATTGTAGTGTTTCATTATCAGGAAAATCGAACATCGTACCATGACCACCTGGCAAGAATACTGCATCATAACCAATGGCATGTTCTTCAGTTAATTTGGTTGTTGATTTTAATTCTTCCTCTGCTTCTTTCCATTCTGGCTTATCTTCGATACTGTTAGGGTCTAAGGCAACTTCTCCACCTTCCATACTGGTTACTGTGATGTCATAACCTTTTTCTTTAAATACTAAATATGGAACAGCAAATTCTTCTAACCATAATCCTGTTTTATGATCATCTGTAATGGTTGTGTGATTTGTAACTACTATTAAAATATGTTTGGACATTATTTTTTCCTCCTTTAGAAAGTAATTGGCATGTTTTACTTTCATGCACATAGTAAAAATAACGGATATTGGTAATAAACGTCAAATGATTGAACTATGATGCAACAAAATTAGTGGAGGATTGAATGCTTTTGGTGAAATATATGGACAGTATGACCACCGGCTTTGCATCAACCTTTTCCTACCTTTCTTGTCTAAAAGCTGTGATACCGTTGGCTTATAAGATAAACTGAGCAAAAAACCGCTCAGTTATTATCACTATATGCTAAGTAGATCTGACTCCTCTAGTGACCATTAAGAAATATATAGGCTGTCTGACCACCACTCCGGCTGCCCACTTCCCTTTCCATGAGGTTTGCCCTTCAGCTAACTGTTTCGAGCAAAAATCGCTCGAAACAGTGGATCTTCAGACCAAACGATTCCCACAGGAGTGGAAGGAGCCTACTGAAAAGCCCCACTAATTTTTAAACATTGAAAATGTAATCCTAAATTTTAACGGAAATAGCATAAAAAAGTGGAGAATACTCCCCTTTTAATATGCATTTATAGCCATCAAAGTGGGAGATATAATTTCCATAATATGTTTTTCGGTAGCCTCGAGTGGAAGTGGGCGACCTACGCTATATGCATGTGCTACAACATTTGCCAGACTAGGTGGCATAGGTTATTATCCCTGTGAAAGTACAAAGTATGGTAAAGGAAATCACTAATAGGGGTTATTAAAATCAATATGCTTTTTCTGTTATGCGTTGTAGAAAAAAATTATAGCGAAGGCCGACCGTTTCGATTCCTTTAGCGTTAAGAAAAAAGATAAACCAAATGTGGCTTATCTCTTCTTACATACAAAAAAGATGCGTTGGTTCTCTTCGGGATCTTCTGCTTGTTCGACTGAAAAATCTCCATGAACCGTGACAGAGTGAAAACCCGCTTTTTCAAGTAATTCTTTGTATGTTTCAATAGTGAAAGTTCGTTGATAATGTTGTTCATCAAAGCGTTCGTATTGACCAGTCTCTTCATTCAACAGAAAAAAGGTAAGATCATGTTCGACACTTCCAGTTTCTCCGCCTTGTTCACAAAACCAAACATATGAAATATCATCATAAATCTCAGCAAATGTATGTCCGACCATATTCTCATTAAAATGGTTTAAACTGTGGACATCAAATATAAATAATCCGTCGTTTACGAGACTTTCCCTAACATTTGTAAATACTTTTCCCAAGTCAGCTGTAGTAGTAATATAGTTAACCACATCGCAGAGGCTCACGACGATGTCAAATTCAGTTAATCCTTGTAATAGACGAATATCTTGTTTAATATATTGGACGCCAGATGTATTGGCCTGGGCAAAAGCAAGCATATCTTCTGAATAGTCAACACCTGTAACGGAAAAACCTGAATCCGCAAATTGATGACTTAGTCTCCCGGTCCCACAGCCAAGGTCAAGCATCTTGCCTTGCTTACAAAAATGTTCGACAAATGATTGCCATTGATCATATGGGGCATCATCCATCAATACATCATAAATATATGCTAATTTGGAATATGCCATTTTATAATTTCACTTCTAGCTGAGGAGCATCTCCCCAAAGTTTTTCTATATTATAATATTGGCGTTCATCGCGGTGAAATACGTGACAAACAAGGTCTCCCAAGTCGACTAGCACCCATCTTGCTTGCTCGAATCCTTCCATTCGCTTCACATCAATGTTTTGTTCATCCGCAATATCTTTTACTTCACGTGCGATTGCTTGGACTTGGCGTTCATTGGTCCCCTCACAGATTAGAAAATAATCAGCAATTAAAGAAACATTCTGCATATCTAATAAAACAATATCCTCTGCTCGCTTATCATCACACGCTTTTGCTACTAAATCAACTAATTGTTTACTTTCCATTCATGTTCCTCCCTAATTTTTCATTATATAATTGAAATGTATCTGGATAAATCGATTGGTTTTTACTCATTAAAAAGCTAATCGTATTACGCGCTGCCATCCAGCATGCCTGACCAATATCATCGAATACGATTTCCCTTACTTCTGCGACTCCTGGAAAATCACGTCCCGGTTCAATATAATCGGCAATAAATATCACTTGATCTATACGCGACATATACCGTTTACCTGTAGTATGCCAATAAATCGCACTTTGTATTTCTGGATCACGAATACCAACTTCCCGTTCAATCATCTTGGCTCCGACAGGACCGTGCCACAATTCTTGGTGGTAATCCAAAAGATCTTGAGGTAATTTCTCTTCAATAATCCATCGTTTCATTTCCTCTGGATGACGATATTTGGCATAATCATGAAAAATAGCTGCAAGCTCCACCTTCTTTAAGTCGACATCATAATGATTAGCTAGTTCCAATGCCATCTCCATTACACGTACAGTGTGCTCGTACCTTTTTTTCGTTAGTTGTCTTTCTACTATTTTTAGTGCTTCTTTTCTTTCCAATTTTCTACACTCTCCCTTTTTGTTAGAAAAAGGATTAATACATTTTATGAATATAACTCGTATTTATTAATAATTGCGATCACTTCTGGTGTCGTTAAATATCGGATCGACTGTCCTTCCCTGATGCACTTACGAATCATCGTTGAAGAAATGTCGATTAAGGGCATTTCAACCTTTTCTACAGGATATGACGTATTCGTCGTTGCGCCTGGACGATCCACACCTACAAAAGTAACTAACTCCATCAATTCTTCAATTTGGTGCCACTTTGGTAAATATTCGATCATATCGCCACCAATAATAAAATAAAATTGATAAGTAGGAAATTGTTCTTTCAATGTTTGAATTGTATTTAATGTATATGATTTACCTTCCCTTTCCACTTCCAACGTTTGAACTTGGAAAGCAGGGTGACCATGAATAGCAGCTTTTGTCATTTCGACACGTTCTTTTGCTGTTGTTTTGGCCATTTCTTTATGTGGCGGTTGATAAGACGGAATGAACCAGACCTCATCAAGATCTAATTGCTGATAGACCTGTTCCGCCATTAATAAATGTCCATAATGAGGTGGATCAAACGTACCTCCAAACAAACCTATTCGTTTCAAGCTTCCCACCTTCTTTTACGGTAACTTTATCTTTTTATTTTCTTCTGATTCTTTATATAACACAATCGTATTTCCAATGATTTGCACAATATAAGCTTCAGTACCTTCTGCAATCGCTTCTGCTACATCGTCTTTATCTTCCATACAATTTTGCAGAACGGAGACTTTAATTAATTCACGTTTTTCCAATGCTTCGCCGATTTGTTTAATCATGTTGTCATTGACACCATCTTTTCCTACCTGAAAGATTGGGTTCAAATGGTGTGCTTCTGCGCGTAAAAAGCGCTTCTGTTTTCCAGTTAGTTTCAAATTATTCACCTCTTAATTTATTTTCCAGTTTATCAACTAAATGTGCAACATCAAGATTTTTTCCTGTCCATTTTTCAAATGCTAATTGTCCTTGATATAACAGCATCGCATGCCCATGATGGATATTGGCACCGCGCTCACTTGCATCATGTAACAATTGTGTTGTGATCGGTTGGTAGACGATATCACTTACCACCGCATCTTTATTTATATGATCAAGTTGAATGACTTGATCTTCTACATTCGGTTTCATTCCAACAGAGGTGGTCTGAACAATTAAATCATATTTCGCAAGCTGTTGCTCTGCTTCTTGATAGCTTAACACGTTAGAATTCACATCACCAAGGCGTAATGACAATAGGTCTTTCGCTTTATCTTGAGAACGATTGGCAATATCAATGGTGGCCACACCCTGCCCCATTAACGCCCGATAAATACCACGTGTCGCTCCACCAGCACCTAATAATAACACAGTTGTCTCATGATTTAAAAGGTTAGGATACGGCTCCTTTAGCGAGCGAACATATCCTTCTCCATCTGTACTATAGCCTTTCCACTTTCCATCGATATTAACGACCGTATTTACGGCACGAAGAATTTCTGCATCTTTATCAATTTCATCCAAATAATCTACTATGATCTGTTTATATGGAACGGTCACATTAAAGCCATCGATTCCGATTTCTTTCAGGTGCTTTAATACCCCTGGCAGTGCTTCATGTTCTCCTTCATATAATTTATATTCCCCATCTAATTCAGCTAAATCCAAAAATTGTTGGTGAATCCATGGTGAAAGTGAATGACTAATTGGATGGCCGATCAATCCAAGTTTATATAACATGACTTCTCCCCTTCCCTTTTTATCGCTTACACCTGATAAGTTTTACTCTTAAATTAAAGCAGGACGTAATGAGATCTGTACCCCTTTCGGTACATGAACCGAAACGGTTATACCTCCTTCAGGTACAGTAATCCAACCAAGACCTGGTATGACGATATCTGTTTTATCTTTTGAAATTTTCACGCTTTGTTTCTCTAAAGGTGGCAGCTGTTCAAGTGTCTCTGGACTAGGTGGTTCTAATAAATCCCCGACATGCTTTTCATAAAAATCATCTGCATGTTCGAGTTTCGTGCGGTGAATCATCAGTTGATTCGAGAAATAACAAACAAAGGATTGTTTAAGTCCCTTTTCAAAATCGAAGCGAGCAAAACCACCGAAAAAGAGCGTTTGCTTGTCTTGTAACTGATATATTTTTGGCTTAATTTCCTTCTTAGGTGTAATCACTTTTAAATCTTTATCTGTAACATAGTGGACAAGTTGTGTGCGATTGACAACACCAGGTGTATCGTACATGTAAGATTTTCTATCCAATGGTATTTGAATAAACCCTAACGTAGTTCCTGGAAAATAGGAGGTAGTGATCGCATCTTTTATTCCACTGGATCGGTTAATCAATTGGTTAATAAAAGTAGACTTACCAACATTCGTACAACCAACCACATAGACATCTTTTTCGTTTCTTCTCGCTTCGATTTCTTCCTCTACCTTATCAAAGCCTTGCCCTTTAGCCGCTGACACAAGAAAGACATCCTGCACTTTCAAGCCATAATCGCTGGCAGTTTTTTTCATCCATTGAATCAATTTGTTTTTATTTGTCGATTTTGGCAAAAGGTCTACCTTGTTTCCAATAAGTATGATTGGATTATTTCCGGTCAAACGCTGTAATCCTGTAATAAAACTGCCATTAAAATCGAAAATATCAACAATTTTAACAACTAAACTATTGGTATCACTTATTTGGTTAATCATTCTTAAATAATCATCATCGGTATATTCCACATCTTGCACTTCATTATAATGCTTCAAACGGAAGCAACGCTGACAAATAATCTGTTCATTTTCTAACGCGCTCATTGGCACATAGCCTGATTTCGATTTATCTTCCGTTTGAATTTCGGCTCCACAGCCTTCACAAAAAACCTTCTCCATCATTTTTCCTCCCACGTGATCATGCCTTTTCTACGCATCCAGTTTAATATTCGACGTTCAATCATTCGGTTAAATCTAGTTATCTTTCCGTCCGTCTCGACAATCGGTACTACTAATATCGTGTGATAACCTGCAAAATTTCCTCCTAGAACATCGGTCAAAAGCTGATCTCCGATTACGACAATTTCTTCTTTAGGTAATCCCATTTGCTTGGCCGTCCGATTAAATGCACGGACGAGCGGTTTTCTCGCACTATATACATATGGTGCTTCTAACGGCTCTGAGAATACACTGACTCGCTCTTCATCATTGTTAGAAATAATCGTTACTTTTATATCGTTTTCCTTCATCTCTTTAAACCACTCAATTACTTCAGGTGTTGCATCTTTCACATTCCATGCAACTAATGTATTATCTAAATCTGTGATCACACCTTTAATTCCCATATCACGAAGTTTCGCTGGGGTTATATCTAAAACACGTTGCACATGTTCATTTGGTAAAAATTTTTTCAGCAATTAGGTCCACCTCTACTATTTTCTTCAGAATATTCATATCTTTTCCTATCATAAACAATTTTCTAATTATGTTCAAAGATATCTCCTACAAAGTCGAAAGTATATCATATATTATGACAAAATGCCTTATAATTATAGGAAAATTGAACTGTATTCGTAAAATCGTTCGACATTTTCTTACAAAAGTTTTTCTTGTGGATAACTTTGTTCACATCATCCACACTTATCCTATCAAGTTCCAGAAGATTTCCTCACTATTTATACACAACTTATAAACAGGTTGATGTAGATAAGTTAACAGTTGTCCGTTTTCCTATTTCATGCTACATTAACTATAACATGTAGCAGACATCCTATCTATTGGAGGGACAAGCCTTGGAAAACTTATCGGATGAATTGCTAATTGAATCCTATAAAAAAGCTACAGAACTAAGACTCAGTTATGAATTTATACAGTTAATGGAAGAAGAGATGAGACGTCGTTCCTTAATGGACTATCTCGAATTCCCGAATTAAATAAGAATGGATTCTCACTTAGGCGGTATTTCCGACTAAGTGTTTTTTTATTTCTCAATCCCCTTAGTAGAAAAAAATTTTTTCGGTATAATATAAATAGGATATTTCTCGTCAAAAATACTTTATCAACACCGATGAGAAGAACTCCTCTCTTGTATTCTTTGATATTTTTAGATTAAAATATAATAGGATACCATCAAAATTAACTTATATATTGATAAAGTGATGCTTCCATTAGCGGAATTTTGCCCTCCATTGATGGCTAGCAAAGCTTTTCAAAAAGGTTAGCTACCGGTTATTCTCCACTTAATTTCATAGACATACCTGCTTGAATGGTGGATTACGGACAGTTAGGTCCGTGATAAATTTACATAAGGGGGATCATCATTAGATGTTATTTGCAGTATTCTTGCCAGTTTTACTGGCGATTTTTATCCCATTCTTTAGCAAATGGAAGGAAAAAATACATACTGGCTATTTTGTCCTTTTAGCTCCATTATCAGTATTTATTTATTTCATTCCACACGTAGGGAATGATTTTTCACCAATTAGTCAATCGTACAACTGGATCCCGTCTCTCAATATTGGATTAGATTTTTATCTAGATGGGTTAAGTTTATTGTTCGTCTTATTGATTAGCGGGATTGGAACATTAGTCACATTTTATTCCATTTTTTATTTGCACAAATCAGAAAGATTGGATCAATTTTACGTTTATCTCCTTATTTTTATGACAGCCATGTTTGGGGTTGTCCTATCAGATAACGTATTTGTTCTCTACTCATTTTGGGAACTTACTTCGATTTCATCATTCCTGTTAATCGGTTATTGGAATTATAAAGAAGGATCTCGATATGGTGCCTTGAAATCCATGCTTATTACCGTTTTTGGTGGTTTAAGTATGCTTGGTGGTTTTATCCTGTTATCTATTATAACCGAAACAACAAGTATTCAAGCAATGATGGAACAAGCAGATGTAATTCTATCCAGTGAATATTTTGGCTTAATTTTAGCACTTGTTTTATTAGGGGCTTTTACAAAGTCAGCTCAGTTCCCTTTTCACATTTGGTTACCAGATGCAATGGAAGCACCTACTCCAGTAAGTGCGTATTTACACTCTGCTACAATGGTTAAGGCAGGGATATTCCTTGTTGCTCGGTTTACACCAATCTTTTCAGGAAGTGATTGGTTTTTCATATTTGTCAGTGGAATCGGAATCCTGACGCTTGTCTGGGGTTCATATATGGCTGTTCGTCAAACAGATTTAAAGGGAATACTTGCTTTTTCTACGATCAGTCAGTTGGGTATGATTATGTCGATGCTTGGATTCGGCACGAGTGTAGCAATATTTGCTGCTGTATTCCATATTTTAAACCACGCTACATTTAAAGGTAGCTTATTTATGATTGCAGGTATCGTCGATCATGAAACAGGTACTCGTGATATCCGCCGTTTAGGTGGATTGGCTACTTTAATGCCAATATCAGCCACACTTGCATTTTTTGGTACTTTTTCTATGGCAGGTGTCCCATTACCATTCTTAAACGGGTTTTATAGTAAAGAGAAGTTTTTTGAAGCAACATTAGAGATCCATGAATCATCAATACCTTTTGCAAATATCTTGGCACAAGCCATTCCATACTTAGCTGTATTCGGAAGTATTTTTACATTTGTTTATTCGATGTATCTTGTTTTCGGTACTTTTACAGGTGAACAGAAGTTAGATCAGCTTAAAAAGAAACCACACGAAGCACCTTTTGGAATGCTTATCTCGCCAATTATCTTAGTGTTAGGCGTTATTATTATTGGTCTTTTCCCTAACTCGGTAAATAGCTCTTTTCTAGCTCATACCGCAGAAGCGATTTATGGTCAGCCAATGGAAGCAAAACATATTCAGTTCTGGCATGGTTGGATTCCACCACTTTACATGTCATTAATTGTAGTAGGTGTTGGAGTAGTGCTTGCTTTCACTAGAAAATCTTGGAATAGCATTTACAGCTTCTTTCCAGGAAAACTAAGCTTCAACAAAGTCTATGATTTTTTAGTAGATCAGTCTGAGAAGGCATCTGCTAAAATTACCAATATGTATATGACCGGTTCACTGCGTCTATATATGGCACTAATTCTAATTGCTATTTTAGTGTGCAGCTTCAGTGTGCTATGGATTACAGATGGATTTGCATTCGATACATCTGGACTTGCTGAAATCACAGTACATGAAGTATTAATCGCCTTAACAATGGCTGTTGCTGCCATTTGTACGATCTTTACAAGAAACAAAATTGCAGCGATTCTAATATTAGGTGTTGTCGGATACGGTTTAGCCTTATTATTTGTTATATACCGGGCACCAGACCTGGCGTTAACACAATTAGTGGTAGAAACCATTACTGTAGCGTTGTTCCTGTTATGTTTCTATCATCTACCGAATTTACGTGAACGAACAGAAAAAACTTCACAAAAATGGATCAATATTGTTATCTCTGTAGCTTTCGGTACATTGATGACAGTAGTAGCAATCTCTGCTCATAGTACAAAGTTATTTGATAAAATTTCAGATTATTTCTTAGAAACCTCTTATAAACTTGGAGGTGGCGATAACGTCGTCAACGTTATCTTAGTCGATATGCGTGGCATTGATACCTTATTTGAAATTGTCGTACTAGGTATTGCTGCCTTTGCCATTTACGGTTTAATTAAATTGCGCAACAAGAAGGAGGCAGAATAAATGGAAATTATCATGTCGATTCTTGCAGGCGTATTGTTTACAACAGGTGTTTATAACTTGCTACAGAAACAAATGCTTCGAATAATTATAGGGACTGCACTAATTTCACACGGTGCACACTTATTTATCTTAACGATGGGAGAACTAAAGACTGGTGCTCCCCCTATTCTTGAAGATAACATCGAGCTTTACACAGATCCATTGCCACAAGCACTGATCCTGACTTCTATTGTTATCAGTTTTGGTGTAACAAGTCTTTTATTAGTACTTGCATACCGGGCATCTAAAGAGAATGGAACAGACAATATGGAAAAATTGAGGGGTAACGAAAATGATTAGTAACTTAGCAGCTTTACCAATTGTCATACCGTTGATTGTTGGTGTACTTGCCGCACTCTTTCATAAAAAGTTAAAATTAGTGCGTGTATATGCTCAAGTACTTACATTAATCAATACGGGTGTAGTTGCGTATATTTTATTTTATGTTCATCAGAACGGATCTGTTGTATTAGAATCTGGGGATTGGATGGCACCATTTGGGATTGTTTTAGTCGCAGATATGTTATCCATGACACTAGTATTAACTACTAATATTGTCGCAATTGCATGTATCTTCTATGCACCTAAATCACTTAGTCAAAAACAGGAAGAATTTTATTTCTATACGTTTTACTTCCTATTAATTTCCGGTGTATCTGGTGCGTTTATTACAGGAGATTTATTTAACCTATTCGTGTTCTTTGAAGTGTTATTAATGGCTTCCTACGGTTTGATTGTATTAGGTGGGGAAAAAGTACAGTTACGGGAATCAATGAAATATGTGTTGATCAATCTTTTTTCATCGATGCTGTTTGTTACAACGATAGCATTCTTATATTCCGTTGTCGGAACAGTTAATATGGCTCAAATAGCAGAGCGTGTTGGAGAAGTAGAACAGACTGGTATTCTGACTACGATTGGTATCTTATTATTCTTTGTATTTGGTACAAAGGCTGCTCTGTTCCCGCTTTATTATTGGTTACCAAAACCCTATATCGCACCGAATCCAGTAATCTCTGCCCTTTTTGGTGCTCTTTTAACTAAGGTTGGGATTTATTCACTTCTACGTGTGTTTTCATTAATATTTGTCCATGAGCGTGACGTAACACACGAATTCTTTATTTGGATTGCTGCCCTCACCTTAATTTTTGGTTCGATTGGGGCATTATCTACCAATAATATTAAGCTCGTTGTTGCCTACAATATCATACCTGCTGTCGGGTTTATGCTCATCGGTATCGGAGTATATAACAGTACTGGATTTAGTGGGACCGTATATTATTTAGTCCATGATATGATCATTAAAGCAGCCTTATTTTTATTGGTTGGGGCTGTTGCATACCTTGCTGGCACCAGTGATTTAAGAAAAATACGGGGATTAATCCATCATTACCCATTGCTTGGTTGGATGTTCTTTATTTCCGCCTTTGTACTAGCAGGAATCCCACCTTTTAGTGGATTTGTAGGAAAACTTGTATTATTACAAGGTGCAATGGAAGCTGATAGAATCATCATTGCAATTATTGGTCTAGGGTCAAGCCTGCTGATTTTGCTATCTGTGATACGAATCTTTATTCGTGGATTTTGGGGAGAGAAAGACGAATCGATTACCCCTAATAGAAACGCAGCAAGAGGATTTATTATGCCTGTAGCATTTCTGCTCTTTTTCTCGGTACTACTCGGAGTTGGTGCAGAATGGTTCTACCCAAGTATAGAATCGATTGGGGACTACTTGATGAATCCAGAAAACTATATTGAATCTATTTTAAAGGAGTAAATCACTATGCCTCTTCAAATAATCTTAAATTTAGTTATCGCGATCATGTGGATGTTTTTGGGCGAGACATATACATTTGTATCATTCCTGACTGGGTATATAATTGGGGCATTACTGTTATTTATGTTAAGAAGGTTTATTCCAGATGCGTTCTACTTGGAACGCGTCTGGAAAATGATTAAACTGGTGTTCCTTTTTATAAAAGAGCTATTGATATCTAATATTGACATAGTAAAATGGGTATACAAGCCAAATAAAGATTATAAGCCTGGTATTTTCGCTTTACCTACTGATTTAAAAAGCAACTGGGAAATCACGATGTTAACATCATTAATTTCACTTACTCCAGGTACACTTTCAGTAGCTGTTTCAGAAAATAATGATACCATCTATATTCATGCAATGGATATTGATGATAATGAAACAGCAATTGAAGCAATTAAAACAACATTTGAAAACGCGATTATGGAGGTGACGAGATGAATGATATCATCTATCTGGTTACACTCGTTTGTATGATTGTCATCACCATATCGATTTCCTTACTATTATACCGGGTGGTCAAGGGACCTACTAACCCAGACAGAGCTGTCGCATTGGATGCAATAGGGATTAACTTGATGGGGATGGCTGGTCTAGTTGCAATTATGCTTGTCACTACACGTTTAAATGATGTTATATTATTAATTGGCGTCTTATTATTCATAGGGACGATTGCGATAGCAAAATACTTAGAAAAGGGTGTTATCATTGACAGGGACGACGATTGAGTTCATCATTCAAATCATTATCATCTTGTTTCTTGTGATCGGAACATTCTTCGTGTTATCCGCCTCTATTGGTGTCATTCGCTTCCCGGATGTATACACCCGCCTGCACGCTTCCACTAAAGCGGCAACTTTGGGGATTTCCGGAATTATGATTGGTGCGTTTATCTTTCTATATGTTGAGCACGGGATTGTAAGTGGTAAATTAATTTTAGGTATTATTTTCATTTTACTTACAGCTCCTGTTTCAGCTCATATGATCGGTCGAGCAGCCCATACAACTGGTGTAAAGCCATGGTCCCATGATGGCAAAACAAGAGACGCTTATGCAGATTCTTTCAAAGATGAATGATCATATTTTAGCCTTGTAATCCGTTGTGGATCACAAGGCTTTTTATGTGGATTTTGTGATGGCCAAAAAACTTCCATTATAAAAAAACAACTAAATTATAACTTGACCATATGACACAATGGACAAACGTTCGGCATAGGATGAAATATGGGCGAATACCTATTGTCTGTCTAGGAGGTGTCATATTGTCAATATTGTTCGGGATTTTGGCGATTATTAAAGAAGCTTTATTTTTCGTTGCCTATGTGAAAAACAATACCTTTCCACAACCACTACCTGCAGATGAAGAGGCGGAAATGATTAAAAAAATGCAGGAAGGCGATGAAAATGCTCGCAACAAACTAATTGAACACAATTTAAGATTAGTAGCACATATTGTGAAGAAATTTGAAAATACCGGAGAAGATGCTGAAGACTTAATTTCGATTGGCACCATTGGCCTTATAAAAGGCATAGAGAGCTATTCCAGTGGTAAAGGGACTAAATTAGCCACATATGCCGCAAGATGTATAGAAAACGAAATTCTCATGCATTTAAGAGCAATGAAAAAGACGAAAAAAGATGTATCATTACAAGACCCGATTGGTCAGGACAAAGAAGGAAATGAAATCAGTCTGATTGATATTTTAGAAGCGGAGAACGAAGATATTACGGAAGCAATTCAATTGCATATGGAATTAAAAAAGATTCAAAAATACTTACGGGTGTTAGATAAACGGGAAAAAGAAGTGATAATTGACCGTTTTGGATTAGGAAAGACTGATGAATTAACACAAAGAGAAATTGCCAGAAAGTTAAATATCTCGCGCAGTTATGTGTCTCGTATTGAAAAAAGAGCTTTGATGAAAGTGTTTCATGAGTATTACCGTAATGAACTGAAATAGCTGTCGAAGTTTCGACAGCTATTTCTCATGCTTTATTCGTATTTCTAACAACATCGATAATTATCTTCGCTGCATTTGCCGCTGCTTTTTCAAGGAAGGAATCAAATGATACCGAAGAATTTTTCCCCGCTATATCTGATAGTGCTCGAATAATAACAAATGGTCGGGAGTACTGATAACATACCTGTGCAATCGCTGCTGCTTCCATTTCCGCTGCAATCATTTCTGGGAATTTTTCACGAACGAATTGAACTTTCTTTTCGTCTTGCATAAATGCATCTCCCGTACTGATTAAGCCTTTCATTGCTTCTATTCCATCTAATTGTTTGGCGGCGAGCATAGCTTTTTCGATTAATATTGGATTTGCTTGAAATAAAGCAGGTAAGCCCGGAACCTGACCATACTTATAGTCAAATGCAGTTACATCTACATCATGATGTACTACCTCAGTCGATATGACAATATCTCCTACTTCTAATTCATGATGAAAACCACCTGCTGATCCAGTGTTAATCACATAGTCAGGCTGATATCTTTCAAATAAAATAGTCGTAGCAATCGCAGCATTAACTTTACCGATACCGGATTTTAATAATACTACGTCTTGTCCTTCTAAATTACCGACAAAGAAGTCACTATTGGCAATTCTCTCCGTCTCTGTTATGTCCATTTTCTCCTTAAGTAGTTCTACTTCTTCATCCATTGCACCAATGATACCAATCATGTTTCGTCCTCCTCCTACTCTGTACTTGATGTTTCTTGATCTGTTTCATCTTCATCATTCGAGTTGTCGTTGTGTTTATTTTCGATTAGTTCTTCCACTAAAAGTGGTTGCCATCCTTGTTCTTCCACCCATTGCATTGTCACACGGTAAGTTTCAGACTGATTTGATCTAGGTGAAACAGTTGCTTCTACCCTCTGATCTCCAGCTCGGCCAAACCACCAGGTAATCTGTTCATCTGTCGGAATACTTGTAGCTACTTCCACTGCTTTCATCATTTCCTGCCAGTCAACCGTTTCTTCCTCAAATGTTGTCGTATGAGGCTCTTCTTGTTCGGTTCCAATTGGCTCCCAGTTTCCTTCATATGCATAACTTACATTTTCATCATCTGATTCTACTTCATTAAGCTGAACACTTTCGTTATTTTGTTCCTTCTCATCTTCTTCTGTTTCAACCTCTTCTACTTCCAATTCTTCCTCTTCTACTTCCAATTCATCCTGGTCTTCTGCTAACGTATGTTCATCTGGATCCTCATCTTGAATCTCTTCTGTATCATTATTTTCTTCACCATCATTCGCTACTGGCGCGTCTTGATCATCTCCACCAAAAACAATAAGTGAAATGATCACAACAACTAAGACTCCACCGACAATACTTAACCATGTAATAGCTTTTGTGTTTGTTCTTTTTTTCTCAAACCTGTCTTTTCTTGTTATTCTTCCAAATTCATCCGCCATTTTCCGCCCTCCCAATCTTAATTATACTAAAAATTATTTTCCTTCACCATGACCATCCCTATTTTTAGGAAAATCGATCGATTTTTTTCTTTTTTTGTCATACTTGCAGGAGTTTGTCCATAGATATGGAATATAATAAAATGAAAGAAAAAGTAAGGAGCGTGTGCTATGTTGAGAACGACTACGTTTGATCGCAATTTATGGCAACTAACTACCTTTGAATCGATTAGCTATGATAAAGAAAACCAGGTCTTATTTATTCATTTTCTCGATGACACCACGCTGCAATTCTGCTCTGTTACGGAAGAGCTTGTCTTTCAATTTATACTCGCTAAGAACAAAGAATATTTCATTGAAAAAGAACTTAAACCATTATTAATATCTTCTAAAATTTAATGCGTGTCAACCTAGGAGCAGGAAACTAGCTTCATGTCACTATATTATTCATTAATGAAAAATGGATGTCTATTTTCAAACAGACATCCATTTTTATTACTTACTGTACACTAATTATTTTTACGTTCATATCACCTGCAGGAGTTGGTACCACGACTTCTTCTCCAATGGAGTGACCTAATAAACTTTTGGCGATAGGAGAATCGTTGGAAATTTTCCCTTCAAAGGGATCTGCTTCTGCACTTCCAACAATAGTATAGCTTTCTTCCTCTCCATCAGGCAATTCTTGAAATGTAATGGTTCGACCTAATGATACGACATCAGGGTTTACATCTTCGTCCTTAATAATAACTGCATTTCGAATCATATTCTCTACTTGTACAATTCGAGATTCAACGAAAGCTTGTTCATCCTTTGCTGCATCATATTCTGAGTTCTCGGATAAATCACCGAAATCTCTGGCAATCTTGATGCGTTCGACAACTTCTTGTCTTCGTTCAGTCTTTAAATATTCCAATTCTTCTTCTAATTTTTTTAAACCATCTTCTGTCATGTAAAACTCTTTTTCTTCTGGCATGATCCTACACTCCTTCAATCTACTGCTTTGAATCAGTTCTGCAAATATCCTTTACATTGTATGATATCTGCTTAAAAAAGAACACTCTTTTACAGCATTTATCATTATGTAAATGCTTTATTTACTAACCACTACTATCTCAAATTTTTTCATTTTTTTCAATAGTTTTATTTGTAGTATTTAAGAAAACTCGACTTATCCCAAAACAATATAGAAAGCCTTAGTTATTTTCTAATATTTAGCCATCCAAAATTCCACTACGACTACCAAAAATTTTCTTCAAGTTTAACAAATGCACGAATTGTTTTCATTTCCTTGCATGCTTATACTATTCAAACTCTAATATCTTTTCGATCTTTGTTGCTAATAAATCAATTGCAACTACATTCTGTCCTCCTTCAGGAATAATGACGTCTGCATATCGTTTAGTAGGTTCAATAAATTGTAAATGTGCAGGACGTACTGTTTGGATATATTGATTAATCACAGAATCAATCGATCTCCCTCGTTCGTTTATATCACGTAATAAGCGACGAATAATGCGTAAATCCGCATCTGTATCAACAAAAACTTTAATATCCATTAATTCCATTAACCGAGGATCATCAAGAATTAAAATCCCTTCAATAATAATAACATCTTTTGGTTCAATTGGAATCACATCGTCAGACCTAGTATGGATCGTGTAATCATATACCGGTTTTTCTACTGATTGATGATGTAATAACTGCTTAATATGCTCAATCAAAAGGTCATTATCAAAAGCTAAAGGATGGTCATAATTTGTTTGCAGTCTTTCTTCCATAGGAATATCTGACTGATCTTTATAATAATAATCTTGCTCAATTACTAGCACAGATTGATCTGTAAATCGATTTTGAATAGCTTTTGTTACAGAGGTTTTCCCTGATCCCGATCCACCTGCAACTCCAATTATAACTGGTTTTTTCTTACTCATGTTGTGCACCTCTACTTTTACTTTTTCACACTGATTGCCACACCGTCACCAACCGGTAAGATAGTAGTATGATAAGACGGATGCTGCAATAACCATTGATTATACTGATCGATTTTATGTGCGAGCTTTTGTAACCTTTTCGGTGCTTCCTCCGGATTTACTACCCACCCTTTAAAAAGGACGTTATCAGTCACAATCATGCCTTTATCGGTTATTGTTTGTCCATATTTTTCGAAGAAATGGCGATATTGCCCTTTTGCTGCATCGATAAAAATCATTTGAAATGGCCCTTTTGCTGCGACTTTTTCATCTACCTCTAAAGCATCCCCAAAAATGACATCAATATGTTCCTCTTGGTTTTGCTTCTGTATATTTTTCATCGCCCGATCATACATTTCCTGGTTTCTTTCAATTGAGACTATTCGGACATCAGATTTTGCTTCTAACATTCTTAAAGCAGAGTACCCGATTGCAGTACCAATTTCAAGTATTTTGGTTGGCTGATGGAGACGAATTAATTGTTGGATTAAAGCAATCCCTTGTTTGTCCATTATCGGTACATGATTTTGCTCCGCCTCTTGCTCTAATTGTTGAATCCAATCAGCTTGGCTTGGAGTTATTGTATCCAGATATTTGCTAACATCTGTATGGTTCACTTTTTGTCATTCCCTTCTAAAACAGGGTAAAAAGCAGGGGCTACTCCCCCCTGCTTTCACTATTCCTCATTATGAATATACTCATCTTCTAAGTTTTGATGTTCTTCATACGTAGTAGAATAATGTACGTTCCCATCTGAATCTGCTAAGAAATATAAGTAGTTATTTTTCTCAGGTGTAAGGACTGAAACTAAAGAGCTTTCCCCAAAATTAGCAATTGGACCAACTGGTAATCCTTGTACTTGATACGTATTATATGGTGAATCTATTTCATAATGATCATACGTTAATCTTGAGATATGCTCACCATGGGCATAGCTAACAGTTGGATCTGTTTGTAATTTCATACCTTCAGCTAATCGATTATTAAACACACCCGCGATTTCTTTTCTATCTTCTTCTGATGGTGCTTCTTCCTCTACTAAAGATGCGAATGTAATCACTTCATGGATAGAGAAGTCCAAAGCAGCTATCTGGTCATAGTATGCAACAATTACGTCATTGGTCTTATTGAGCATTTGGGTAATGATATCATCGATAGTGGGTTCATCCGTATAAAATTCATATGTTGCCGGGAATAAATATCCTTCTAATGGATAAATAATATCTTCAGCTAAAATCTCTTCCGTTAAAATATTTGGATATTGATCGATCAAGTCTTCGATATACGACTGATCTGTCATTTTTTCTAAAAATTCTTCACTGTCGATACCTGCATTTTCCTGATAGATGGATGCAATTTCTTCAATATTTCTACCTTCCGGTACTGTAACACGTAATTGTGCTTCCTGCTGAAGCGAACCTGTTCCCAGCTCTGCTGTCACCTCTGCTAATGTCATAGAAGGTGACAAACTGTAATCCCCTGCTTGGAAATCGGAAGCATTATTAAACTTAACGTAAAAACGATATATCAAACTATTGGCAATAATGCCTTCATCTTCGAGTATATTAGCAATATCTGAGCTTGTTGACCCTAATGGTATCGTAACATTGACCGTTTCATCACTGTCAGGATCAACTGGTGATAAACCTTTTTTTACGTATTTATAACCGCTAAAGCCACCAATTATGATAATTGCTGTTAATACTATAAACACAATTAAAATGATTTTTCGTGCAACACTAGCTTCTTTTGCCCGTTCTTGAGAAATCTCTTTATATGTAAGTTTCTTTTTAGACTTGTTGTTTTTCTCTTCTTGTTCTTTACTCATATAGGTCTCCCCCTTTCACCCGATATATTATACTACAAATTTTGCAAAAGGGAAACATAAGGGATAAAGGGAGTAATAAATATCACTACATTGGATTTGACCTGAATGTCCACTTTGTCGAATGGTTTTAACTCGAAAAAAGTTAGCTGAAGTGCATAATCCATGGAAAGGAAAGAGGGCAGCCGGCGTGGAGGTTGTGTGGTTAATACACCAATTTTATATATTCTTTCCAAACGAGAAAAACAGCCATATAAAACTGTAAGTTCTCCGTGGAAATCTGTCCATGCAAATGAACAGTTTTCCGCGTAAGAAGTTAGTTTATCATAGTTCGAGGTATGCTAAATATATTAGCTTACCTCTTTTAAAAAGTTCACCTTTTTATCATTATTGCAATTGTTTATTGCGAAAATGGACTTGTTTATTACGAAATTGCTCTTGTTTATTGCGAAATCCTACTTCTTTATTGCGAAATTACTCTCGTTTATTGCGAAATAGCATTCCTTTGTAACCAGTTGAATTCAACTAATGAAAAACTGACTGGCAAACCCAGTCAGTTTTTTTCTCTTATTCTGTTAGATCGTTTTCAGCTACTGTGTTTAGAACTTCTTCGACCATATCCCATTCATCGTCAGATTCAATGTGATATAGTGCGAGATCATCGTCGTTTTCTTTCTCTTCGTAACGGAAGGCGAATACTTCTACTTCTTCGTCTTCTTTTTGTTCTGCGGGTACTACTGCTACGTAAGATTCTTGTGTCTGATCAACATCAAATGTAAACAGAACTTCAAATAAATGTTCTTCTCCGTTCTCATCGGGAATGATGATACGTTCTTTTTCTTCTAGTGCCATTTGTAATCCTCCTTCATGGTTGACTATCCAAGTAACCTTGCAAAATCATGACGGCTGCCATCTTATCAATTACTTTCTTGCGTTTCGAACGGCTCATATCCGCTTCTAACAACACCTTCTCAGCAGCCATCGTTGTGAGTCGTTCATCCCAAAGAATAACCTCTTTCGAAAAGGTATCTTCTATAAACTTCGCAAAATCTTGCGATGCTTCACCTCTAAAGCCGATAGAGCCATCCATATTTTTAGGTAAGCCAATGACGACTTTTTCTATAGTATGTTCATCGATCAATTGTTTAAACGTATCTTCTACCGATTTATAATCCGGTTCCTGCCAATGAATCGTTGTTAAACCTTGTGCAGTCCAGCCTAATGCATCACTGATCGCCACACCGATCGTTTTTGATCCTACATCCAGTCCTAATACTTTTGTCATTTCTTGTTATTGGCGCTAATGTAATACTTGACTAACTCTTCAATGATTTCATCGCGCTCAATTCTCCTTATTAAATTTCGTGCATCCTTATGTCGTGGAATATAAGCCGGGTCACCTGATAATAAATATCCAACAATTTGATTGATTGGATGATATCCTTTTTCTTCGAGCGCATTATGCACTAACAACAACACTTCTTCCACATTCTGTTCAATGGGCTCTTCAGAAAAATCAAATTTCATTGTCTTGTCCATTCCATCCATGGAAGCACCCCCAAATAATATTACAACGATTTGTATCTATCTATTATACCTTTTATTAATAAAAATTACCAAAATTATTATACCTCTTGCGCATATTTTTCTACATAAGCAAGAGCTTCTGATAATTTAGTCGCATCTTTACCACCAGCTTGTGCCATATCTGGACGGCCACCACCGCCACCACCACAAATCTTGGCAGTCTCTTTAATTAAATTCCCTGCATGATACCCTTTCGTTACCAAATCTTTGGTAACTCCTGATGCTAACTGTACCTTGTCATTATTGACCGCAGCAAGCAAAATAATACCTGATTCTAATTTTTGTTTCATTTCATCTACCATTTGACGTAATTGATTCATGTCGGAAACATCTACCTTTTTCGCTAACACGTTTACTCCATTTACTTCTTGAACATCATCTAAGATCGATGAAGCCTCTAATTGGGAAAGCTTGGCTCGTAATGATTCGATTTGACGATTTTGTTCTTTCATGTCATTAAATAGATGCTCGATACGCTCAGGTACTTGGTCTTCTTTTGTTTTCAGTTGATTGGCAGCTGTTTGTAACAATTGATGTTTACCATTCACGTATTGATAAGCACTTTTAGCAGTGACTGCTTCGATTCTTCGTGTACCTGCGCCGATTCCTGATTCCGAAACGATCTTAAATAAACCAATTTCAGCAGAGTTCTCAACGTGACAACCACCACAAAGTTCCATACTATAATCACCAATTTGGACTACACGTACAATATCGCCGTATTTTTCACCGAATAATGCCATAGCACCCATTTCTTTCGCTTTCTGAATCCCTTTATTACTAATCGAAACCGGAATAGAAGCCCAGATTTTTTCGTTGACTTTCTGTTCAATATTGGTAATTTCTTGCTCTGTTACCGCACCAAAATGTGAGAAGTCAAAACGGAGACGCTCACTCGCTACTAATGAACCAGCTTGGTTAACGTGTTCCCCTAATACATCCTTTAATGCTTGATGCAAGAGGTGGGTTGCCGTGTGATTTTTAATAATGTACTGACGGGAGGTTTTGTCAACCTGTGCTTTTACAGCCTGTCCTTTTGTTAGCGCACCTTCCTGAATCAAAATACGATGAAGGTTTTGTCCGTTAGGAGCTTTCTGTACATCTTGTACTTCTGCATGTCCACCGTCAAAGGAGATCGTACCTTTATCAGCAATCTGACCACCACTTTCAGCATAAAAAGGTGTTTCAGCTAAGATAACGTATGCTTCACATCCTGCTGTAACAGATTCTACTCGATCTTTATCAGCGACTATTTCCAGTACCGTTGTTTCCGCTTGTAAATATTCATAACCTACAAAAGTGCTTTCCGCGTTGATTTCATTTAATACGCCATCCTGAATTTGCATGGAATCGACTTTTTGACGAGCATTACGTGCTCTGTCACGTTGCTTAGCCATTTCTTTTTCAAACCCTGCTTCATCAAGCGTAAATCCTGCTTCACCTGCATACTCTTCGGTTAACTCTTTTGGAAATCCATACGTGTCATAAAGGCGGAAGACTTCCTCACCAGGGAATACTTTATTTCCTTTTGTCTTCTCTTGTTCAATGATCGTGTTTAAGATTTGTAAGCCTTCTTGTAATGTTTCATGGAATCGTTCTTCTTCTGTTTTTATCACATTTTGAATAAAGTCTGTTTTATTCTTCACTTCTGGATAGAAAGCTTCCATAATCATACCAACCGTCGGAACTAGCTGATACATAAACGGCTTCTCGATTCCAATTTGTTTAGCATAGCGTACAGCACGACGCAGGAGACGACGCAATACATAGCCACGACCTTCATTTGAAGGTAATGCGCCATCACTCACCGCAAACGTTACAGTACGAATATGATCAGCAATCACTTTAAATGCCACATCTGTTTCTTCTTTTGCTTGATAAGTAGTATTAGCGAACTTTTCTGTTTCTTTAATAATAGGTAAAAATAAGTCTGTTTCAAAATTTGTTTTCGTATCTTGGATTACACTAACTAGACGCTCGAGTCCCATCCCGGTATCAATATTTTTCTTCGGTAATGGTGTATACGTGTCATCCGGATTATGATTAAACTGTGAGAACACCAGGTTCCAAATCTCTAAATAACGTTCATTTTCACCGCCCGGGTATAGTTCTGGGTCACTTGGATCATTACCATAAGCTTCGCCACGATCATAGAAAATTTCGGTATTTGGTCCACTTGGTCCTTCCCCAATATCCCAGAAATTTTCTTCTATACGAATAATACGTTCCTCTGGTAAGCCAATTTTATCTCGCCAAAGCTCATAAGCCTCTTCATCTTCTGGGTGTACGGTAACCGATAATTTCTCTGGATCAAATCCTATCCATTTGTCACCAGTTAGAAATTCCCAGGCGAAGTCAATTGCTTCTTCCTTGAAATAGTCACCAATCGAGAAATTTCCTAACATTTCAAAGAATGTATGGTGTCGTGCAGTATAACCGACATTGGAGATGTCATTAGTACGAATTGATTTTTGTGCGTTGGTTATACGGGGATTCTCTGGTACTACACGACCATCAAAATATTTTTTTAATGTAGCCACACCACTATTGATCCACAATAATGTCGGATCATCTTTTGGTACTAATGATGCACTAGGTTCAATACCATGATCTTTTTCTTTAAAAAAGTCTAAAAACATTTGTCGCACTTGAGCAGATGTTAAATGCTTCATGATTAATCGCCTCCATTTATTTGCTTATTTTTCAATAAAAAACTCCCATCTCTGCCTTATTCAGCAGGGACGAGAGTTATATTCCGCGGTACCACCCTAATTACAGCCAACGTGACTGTCACCTTAACATCTGTAACGGTGATGGAACCGGCAGTATTTCGCTGCACTTCAAACTAGCTTCCTGAATCAGAGCATTTAGAATTTCTTTCAGCCACGGAAATTCCTCTCTTTGAAACGATAATCCAGTACTCAGGTTTTTCATCGTTTTTGATTTATTTAACTTCGCTAGCATATTATAGATAACTTTAAGCTATCTGTCAATTGCTTTCACTTGTCTAATCATTAAAGGCACAGCTACTCTAGCAACAGCTAGGAATGGAACTGCAAAAATCATCCCAACCACTCCTGCAGTCTTGGCTGCAATAAATAATGCCAAAATTAAATACACAGGGTGTATGTGAATACTTTTTCCTACGATAAATGGTGAAAGTAGATTACCTTCTGTTATTTGGACTGCTAGCACGACCAATAGTACATATAACACCATTTTTGTTGACATGGTAAAGGCAATTAACACAGCAGGGATAGCTCCTATGATCGGTCCAAAATAAGGAATAAAATTTGTAAAACCGATAATCGTTGCCAACACAACTGCATAATTCATCCCAACCCATCTTAACAGAAAGTAACTCACTAAGCCTACAAGAAAACAGACTAATATTTGACCGCGAATATACTGACCAAGACTTTCTTCCATTTCATGAGCTAATTTTTTCGTGAAAGCTTGATATTTTTGCGGGATCATTCTTAGTATGCTTCTCTGTAATTTCTGATAATCCTTTAGAAAGTAAAAAGCTAAAATGGGGATCACTGCTATCATAACAAAAATATCAAACAACAAAGGGATATTTTTCAATAGGTTGGTAAACTGTTCCCCTAAAGTTGTTTCAATATTTTCAAAGAGTTGATCTAAATGATCATGAAATCCCTCTGGCAAAAATGATGTTTGATCATAAATATCATAGATAAATGTGCGATAAGCATCTACATATTGTGGAATATTCTGTTGCATTTCCTGTATTTGCTTCATCCACATTGGAAAGGATATATATATACCATACCCAGTAAGTGCGAAAAAAAGGATATATATGAAAATAATAGCCAATGGCCTTGGAATACGAAAATGATGAAGTTTTTCGACAACTGGATGTAATAGATATGCGATTAATCCTGCGATTAAAAATGGTGCCAACACCTGTAAAATGACAATAAGCACGTGCTTATAGAAAGGAAACAGGATGTACATTAAATAGAGAAACAGAACTGCTAAGCAAAGAATAATCAGTTGCAGAACGAGACGAATTTTGGCTTGATTGGACTTCATTACCTTTCTACACGTCTTTCCTCATCAGAAAATAAATCATCTAATGAGCTTAACGATCCATCCATTTCTACTTCATGCAAATGCAGCATATCATTTTGGACAGATAATTCAATGAAGCAATCCCAGCAATAATATTGCTCAGGACCGATAATTCCGATATTCTTGCTGCGACAATTCGGACAAATCACTAACATTCCCTCACTTTTCCATTTTTATTTTTCATCCTTTCCTTTTTGGAGGGAATTATACATATAATACGGCATTGTTTTCGAAGTATATTTTCTGTATATGAAGTGAGAGTTTGAACAATGGAGAGTTTGGCGTGGTGAATCTGGCATGAACATCTATGTTATGGAAGAAATATCTTCTACAATAAAAAAGATTGAAACCGGTATGATAAGAAACTCGTATAATGAATAGAAAGAAGGTGTGATTATCATGTTTTTTCGTTCAAGGGTCGATGCATTCTTTGTTCATTTTATATGGATAACGATATTTATTATTGCCTTGGCTTCATTTTTTCCACTTTTCATCGAAGGTGCAACTGAGTTACCTGTAATTCTTATACTGACTTCAACATTCTTTATCGTGACAGGCTTTATCTTATGGTGTACCTTTTCAGTCAAGTATGTTTTTTATCAAGATTACTTATTAGTAAAAGGTGGTCCCTTTAAAAGCAAGATTCGATACACAAATATTACAAAAGTTTCACCTACAAGAGATATTTTTACAGGCTATAGAATATTGTCGTCAAGAGATGCAATAGAGATTTTTTATACAACAGCCGCGTTAGGCAGTGTAAAAATTTCACCCAACGATAAAGAAGAATTCATTACTGAGCTGAAAAAACGATGTCCTCATGCACAAATTCAAATATAGAACTTTACTCATACCTTTTAACCATGGGTTTCAATTGTTGCGGGTGAATTCGTGTTTGGAAGGATCATGAAGAAACTGTTTAGACATTAACAAAGCTAAACAACATGCTCCACCTGCAACCTTAAACTATTATTTTCATAATTAATTTTCACATTCATAGAAACGTGCTTACCTTCTTCAATTGCTTTAGCCCATTTATTTTCTAACTTTTTATATTTACTTAAGTTAACACTACTAGATTGTGAAACTAGATTATCTAATTCTGGAGGACCTCCAAATCGATCTCCTGCTAGATGGCCAGCATGATCTCCTGGTTCCTTACCAGGTGTATCAGTTTTGTGAGGTAATCTATTATCACGCTTTGTTAACTTTAAGTCGTCCGCATTGAATTCAGTTAACCTTCCTAATTCATCTGTTTTATAATCGTAATTATATTCACCTGTTTGATATTTAACGTTAGGCTTTAACGTTCCATCTTCATTCATATGAACTCTATTTCTTTTTTTATCATCAAAACCTTTACTATTAGAATGATTAACAGTATCCCTTCTACCGCTTCCTCCACCACTTCTTTTCGCAAACATTATATGGGTACCACCCATCGAATCCTGTACGATCCGAACTTCAGGTATTTGTTCCTTCAACCATTTCATCGCGTAATTTACCGACCATGGTTTTGGTGTTTTCGGTACTGTTGCGGGTGGCTTTGGTGTTGGGAAGATCGTGGAGAGGCTGTTTTTAGCCTGCATGCGATCTACGGCTACACGTGCTCCACCGGCACCTAACATGAATAGGCTTTGGGTTTGTTTTTCTTTACTTAACTTCTTTCCAAATATATCTTTGTCAGTAATATATACTCTGTATTCTCCATGGATGACTAATCATACTATAACGTCAGATGTTCAAAAAAATAAACCTTGAAGGGCATTTAGCTAATCAAGGTTTATTTAATAAATTATTATCTTTTACTTCCTCGAACCAGTTACCGATTCATCATTATTTGAATAAACAAATGTAAGTTTACCATCAAATTCTATGTAGCCTCATTTTAGTTGATGATTATGGTAAACCTTTTTATCATTTTTTGTATAAGTACATAATATCAAACTGTTAAACAAATCGAACTGTTGCGAAAGCCATCAAGTACTTTATTCAACAGTAGTATTGTTTTTTTCAAATTCTTCCATTCTCTTAATTAAATCTAGGTCACCTTTATCATTACTTATATATTTATATTCAAAATATTCAATTCTATCAGCCGGACCAAATTCACTATCATGCCAATTAATATAATCAAAATGTACAGTTAATTTACCATCTTCATTAACTAATAATGTTACTGAAAACCAAGGCTCTTGATCATTTTCAATGAAAAGTCTTTGAAGTTGAACGGTTAATTCAAATAATGTATGCAGTTCTTTATAGTATGACCTCTTATCTATATTATATAGTCTAGGAATATAATGGGAATAAACGTATTGCTCTTTATCTTTAGGCCTAAAAAAGAAAAATACTCCTCCTTCTTCATCCTTTACTTCTCCATTAAAACAGAAATTATTCCATTCAGTTGGGATCATATCATTAATCTGTTGAGCAATTTCATTATATAATTTGTTTAGTTCTATTTCAATACTCATTTACATCAACCTCCTGATTTATTTGCAATCTCACGAAACACTGGAAATTGACCTTCAATTTCATACTCAACCATAAAAGAATTCGGACGCATAGAATTATTTAAATACATGGGTTCAATGTTTACAGAAACTTTCTTAGGCGGTACCTCTTTTAATGCATTCGCCCACTCTGTCTCCATATCATACCAAACTCCACCCCTCCTGTTAATTTGACTGTTTTGTGGTACAAGATTATCAATATCAGGAGGACCATAAAAACACCCCCGAAAGTTAGATCTTTCACTCTAACTTTCGGGGGTCGATACCCAATCAAGGTCTAATTTATAAGTTATTTTTTACTTCTTCTAACCATCTAATGAAAATATCTTTAGGTAATAGTTCATCATCATTTGAATAAACTATATCATAATTATACTTTGCTTTTAATGAGTTTTGTTTTACATTATAATGTAATTTTATTTCGCTTGGCATATCTCTTCCATATTCTTTGCATTTTTTATGAATTTCTTCTAAATTTTGAACACCAATACGTTGTAAAGCTAGTTGTCTCTCAGTTGAAGTGTCATAAGTAAAATCATCAGGTACATCATTTAGCTGATGTTTCAAAACAAGCTTCCCTTGAAGTCTAAAAAAAACATTAAAATAATAAGCTTCTGGTTCATATGAACAATAAATAAAAATATCATCAGCTCTATCTTCTACATACTCTAGGCTAATTGCTACCATGTCAGTTTGTAGTTCAGACAAATAATCTTCAAATTCTTTTGCCAATATAAAACCTCCTAATTCAACTATAATAACAAAAACCGAGATTTTGACTGCTAATACTTTTGCTTTTGGTTTGTTTAACTACCCTTTAGAATTTAAAGCATCAGATCTCATTTACAAAGTAAATCAAAGATTAAATGAACTTACTTCAAGTATTTAGCTTCCCATCTATCTTGTTTCTCTACTGGACTAATCTCAGAAATATCCTCATAACCATAATCAATTTTCATTTTACCTGTGTTGTCTAAAATGAAAGTTAGATTCGTCCACTGTTCTTGGCCTTGCTCCTTGAATTCCTCCCATAACATTGTAAAACACTCATATAGTTCATCTTCCAATTGATCATATTCTTCTTCTTCAATATTAAAAAAATCGATTATATCAAGGCTATATACTGGTTTTATACCTGTTTGGGGATAATAATAAAAAAATATTTTTCTATATCCTTCTCTGTATTCAGCATATAATAAGATTCTTTCCCATTCTTCTGGCACTATATTAACTAAAGTATTAGCAATTTGTTGGTATGTTTGTTCCATCTTTTTAGTTTCCATCTGTCTAACCTCCTAAATAATTTGTTAGTCTATCTGAATACTTTCTCCCATCTATTGTATAATTGATTTTAAATTCACTTGGTCTAATCGAATTGCCCAAATATATAGGTTTTAATTTAACCCTAACTTCTTTCCCCTCTTCCAAAGCCTTCTTCCAAGTATTCTCTAAAGTCTTATATTCACTTCTATTTAGGTTTGCATTCATCGGAACCAGATTGTCGATATCACCCGATCCCTTGAAAATGCTAGCAATTAAGTGACCACCATCATCGTTTGATAATCTATCTTTTCCACCGACAGTTCTTTGCGCATATTGATTACGATCTGCTTTACCTAGTTCTAGCTTTGCTTCTACGTTGGAAATTCTACCATCACTATCAGTCTTATAGTGATATCCTTCTTTGGTTGTATACTCGATATTAGGTTTTAAAGTTTTTTTACCACCTATTTTTGTGAATTGTTCTCCATAATTCACCTGTTTAGAATTATTAACCGAACTATTACCATATTTCCTTAACCCAGTTACATTCTCGCCCCCACCACTCCTCTTCATAAGCACCGGATAAGAACCACCCATCGAATCCTGTACGATCCGAACTTCAGGTATTTGTTCCTTCAACCATTTCATCGCGTAATTTACCGACCATGGTTTTGGAGTTTTAGGTACTGTTGCGGGTGGTTTTGGTGTTGGGAAGATCGTGGAGAGGCTGTTTTTAGCCTGGATGCGATCTACGGCTACACTTGCTCCACCGGCACCTAACATAAATAGGCTTTGGGTTAAGCTTTGGTTTCGTTTTTCTTCACTTAATTCGTTGCCGAACATATCTTTGCCGGTAATATATTCGCTGAATCCATTATAGGATGCCAGTCCATATATACCATACTCTGTCTTTTTTAGTATATCAAATGCCTTCGCATTTTGATAGGCATCCAATACATGATCCGTGGCTTTTACACCTTTCGACATCGTGTAAGCTGTTTTTCCACCTTTCAGTGCTCTTCCTGCCCAACCTACTACAGGGATAAATCCGGCTGCTGCCAATGATCCTGCCGTCACACGTTCGGCAGTCGTTAATTTTTCTCCAGTAACCGGATCTACTCCTGTCGATGCACGCTTGGCATCGTAATAACCGGTTATTTCACCTGTAAACGTACAGACTGTATCCCACGCTTTTTCGTACCATGGGCGATTTTCCATTTCCTCTATTTTAGCTTGTAATTCGCGATTTTCCTGTAGTTCCTCCTGGTACTGCATATAGGATGAGGTAAGCTCCTGTGCATCTTGCCTTGCTTGATGGACTTCACTTTGCTGATAGATGATTTCATTAAAATGAACGGGGGAAATTTCTCCACCCTGTGATGAAGCATGAAGCATTTCTTGTATTAAACCGACAATCACTTGTTCATGGAGAGATGATTGATGATAATGCTCCAATAAGAGCTGATCAAATTCCCTTACTTTCTGTTTGGTTTGTTTACGTTTGTCCTCAGCATCTTCCATCCGTTCTTCAAAGTCACTCTTGGAAAAAACGTCTAATGAAACGAGGTCATTGATGCGTGAAAAGATCGATTGCAAATTGGATTGCTGGGCATCGACCAGATTGAATGCCTTTGAAGTACTATTGGCAAGTTCTCTTTCCAAAAATGGGACTTCCACCAATGTTTTCCCACCTAATTCGAAATCCTCTGCCATTCCTTCTATTCCTTGAAAAAAAGCTATTTGCATATCAATAAAATCAAGCCAAGCTTCAATGACATCGATTTGCGCACGATAAAATCCTTTAATTGCATTAGCACTCTTCCCTGTAAAATCATTTAAATCAACAATTTGCTGAAAAGCAGTTCTTAATGTTTCTAGTTGTTCACTTAAACCCTTATATTCTTGTGCCCTAGCTTCTACTGTCTCGACTAGCGATTTAGTTTCCAACGTTTCAGTTGAACTCATCGCTTCCTCTCCCTTTCCATCTTTCTACCTTCCAATTGCTTCATCTTGTTCTTTTAGTTTTTTCACACTTTCTCTTGTGTCTGCTAGGTTTTTTTCTACCGTTTCAATATATTGTAATAAAAATTCATGAATCATTTCTTCCCGCTCCAACCATTCATTCGTGAATTTTAGTTCATTTTTACCATAAGTGTCAGTAGGCTTTGGTAATTCTAATTGGGATAAGCATTTTCTCGCATTTTCAAGTTGCGCCATAACAGAATGAAAATGGAGCTTGATTTCCGTTCCACCACCAGCAGTACTACTTAATCTTATGTTCATTAGAACAACCATCCTTTTAATTCGTTAATTTTTCTTCCCAATGCTTCCACAGCTTCTTCACCTTGATCCAATAATCGATCCGCCTGGTAAGCAATCGAACTGGCAATATCTAGTGTATTTTGTTGAAGGTTTAGTTGACTTATTTCCCAATCTATCCGGTTGATGTAGTGATCATAATTACTAATCTTCGTTTTCATCACTTGATAAGCTTCACGGCGATCCTCGTCAAACTTATTGGCTTCTGTACCCTCCCATGAAAGATCTAAAGAAGGTTTTTCAATTTGTTTAATTTCGATGAATGCTTGATCCTGTTCAGCTTCTATGTCACGTTTAGCTTCTTTTAACCTTTCTATCTTTTGTTCTACATCCGCTGAACGATTAGAAATAATATAAAATGCATTACTTAAAAAATCAGAATCTGACAATCTGTACACCTCCGTAACATATGATAGAGTAAGACTATGATCAGTGGCTGACTGATCATTAGGGGATTAGCCACGCTTTACTCCTTCGATTCACTTGAACTTTGAAGTGGAAGTTTTACGCACTATTAACACATAATAAACTATTCATCTAATAAATCATTATAAATAAAAAGTAGCAGAATAATCCAGGGAATATATGTATTTTTTGGAAAAATAGATATATATTCCTATTTAATTATCATCCTTTTATTTTCCATTACTTTCGAATCAGTTTCCAATCGAGATAGGGGGAGGTGACTAACCTCCGACCCTCTCACATCACCAAACATACGGTTCCGTATTTGGCGATTTCATTCAAGTCATACGTGAAAATTGATAACGAATAAACAAACTTTCTAGTCCTTGGCTTCCCCAATATCGGTTGCCGAGGGTTCTGTGTAAAATGGGGCTGTTCGCAATCCGCCAATAGGCTTTCCTTGTGTTGGCCCATTCCCACGCTTTCTCCTTCTTCACACCGAACCTTTGTAATTCTCGATACCTTGTCTTGACCAACTTCCATTCTTTCCATCGAATCATGCGGAGTCTACGTTGGATCCAACTATCTATCTGTTTCAGAACACTTGGTGCCTCGGTCAATTGGTAATATCCTATCCAACCGATTAAGTACCGATTTAATCGTTCGATTCTGGTCTCCATACTGATGTTTTCTTTCCTTGATGTTAAGGAACGGATTCGATCTTTGAGCCTCTTAATACTCTCTTTTGGTATGCGAACCTTTGGTCTCTTCTTGTGACTGGTGAAGGAGAATCCTAGAAATTTTCGTCTCCATGGACGATCAATCGCACTCTTTTGTTGATTCACTTTCAGCTTTAGTTTTCCTTCCAGGAATTCCGTCATGTTTTGTCTGACTCTCTGTCCTGCTCTTTTGGAACGAACGTAGATTTGACAATCATCCGCATAACGGACGAAGTGCAGTCCTCTGCGCTCCAATTCTTTGTCCCATTCATCTAAGACAATATTAGAGAGTAAAGGACTTAACGGGCCACCTTGTGGTGTTCCTTCTGTGTTCGACTGAACAAGTCCTTGCTCCATGACTCCTGCTTGTAGATAGCGACGGATTAATGTCAGCACTCTTGGATCGTTAATCCGTTTGCTCAGGGTGCGCATTAAACGATCATGATGTACTTTATCAAAGAATTTCTCTAGATCCATATCTACTACCCAACGACAGCCTTCTTGTATATACCCTCTTGCTTTCCTCACCGCGTCATGACCTCGCCTTTGGGGACGAAATCCATAACTATGGTCCGAAAACTGCGGGTCATATACTTTGGTCAACACTTGTGCGATCGCTTGTTGTAGAAAGCGATCTGTCACGGTTGGAATCCCTAGCTTCCTCTTTCCACCGTCTGGTTTCGGGATTTCGACTCGACGGACCGGTTGAGGTTGATAGGTTCCTGTTTCCAATTGTTGCTTGAGGATTGTCCAGTTCTCTTTCAAATGCACTCGTAGGTTTTGTACGGGCATTTGGTCGATTCCGTGGCTTCCTTTATTCTTTTCTACACGCCATATAGCTTGTAGTAGATTCTCTCGTGACAGTATTTGTTTTAACATTCGTTCTCTCTCCTACGTACATGATCGTTCTCTTTATGTGGTATGTGTTCTCCACCCTTCTCATGTCCCCCACGGGATTCACCGTTTCCTCCATGAGGAAGGAACTTGTGTTTCTGCTTCATCAAACCATACGTATCCCAAGTGATCATGTTCCTTTCCTGATTCCGCCCTTCCCTGTTCCTCTAGAAGAAACAGGTACTATGGCTTCTGCTGACTTCTGATAGTTCAGTGAATGTTCACACATCCGGTTACGGTAAGTGTACCGCTTTGCTATCAGACCTCCCGGGGTAAGCATCTACACTTCCTCCCCATATCCTTGCTTCATTTACTACCTATACCCTTCGGCAGTATGGACTTTGATGTGTTTGGCAGTCTCATCCAAGTATAAATAGCCTTCTATGAAGTTCGTGTTCCTCAAGGCGGGAATTTGCCTCCGACTTCCTTCAGATTCTAGGTCGCCCTAGACACCCTTGTCCTTGGCTAACTGGTACTACTGCCTTCCCAGTTCGGGACTTGAACCCTAGAGTTTAGATGCATGCCCGGCACACCA
>NZ_JAGFVL010000043.1 GCF_017599345.1 Gracilibacillus suaedae | reverse complement strand
CTGAAGATCCACTTTGCAAAGCGATCTTCTTTGCAAAGTTAGCTGAAGACACGCCCCCTGGAAAGCGAAGTGGGCAAGCCGAAGCGGTTGTTACGGCTATTAATCATGTCAAAATAACTACTTTGAACAGGATCGGGTGGGTTTTCCCGGTTTTTCTTATTGGGAAAAAAGCAAAAAAATAAAGCGCTTAATCTTAATCCGACTAATAACTGGTAAAAACCAATCATTAATTAAGGCTGAATCTTTTAAAAAGGGTATTTTTTATATAAAATGTTGAAAAAACACTTGAAATACATCATGGTAGTTGATATTATAGTAAAAGAAAGCGCTTAACCATCATTTGTTTTTGGATTGATGATTGGAGGGATAAAACTTTTTATTTCTAGAAAAATGATAACCCTTACAAAACATATTAAAAAAGGAGAGGTTAATTGTGAAAAAGCTTTTATTTGTACTTATCGCAATCTTATTTGCCATTTTAGTAGCTTGCTCAGGAAATGAAAGCGGTTCCGGAGATGGCGGTTCTGAAGAAGGTAATAATTCAGGTTCTGATTCTTCAGGGGAAAAAATGCAATTTTATGTTTCAGGTGACAAAGTAGAAGGAGCTGCATTAACTACAATGGCAGAAAAATATACAGAGGAAACAGGAACTGAAATAGAAGTTGTAGATGTTCCTTATGATGATATGGTTACAAAAATCACAAATATGATGAGAGCAGAAGAACCACCGGCTCTAGCTCGTGTTACAGGTTTTAATCCTGCATGGCAAGGTAAATTAATGGATCTTTCAGATGTTGCGGAATCGAATAATGTACGAGCTGAAATGGGTATCACTGTTGAAGATGAATTAGTAGCACCGCCACTAGATTTAACGGCTGTCGGTATGTTTATTAATAAAGACCTTTTCGAAGAAGCTGGTGTTGAATATCCAACTAGTGAAGATGATATTTGGACATGGGAAGAGTTTGTTGATGCGGTTAAAACAGTTACTGAAAGTACAGATGCACAATATGGCATGGTAATGGATAATTCGGAACACAGATTAAACGCTTTCTTATATCAGCATGGCAGTAAAGGTTTTTATCAAGAAGGTGACGAGTATACTACAAATGAAGAAACGACAGAAGCATTGCAAAATTTTGTTGAATTAAATGACAACACGATCATGCCAACAGCAGTTTGGACAGCAGGAGAAGATGCTTCTTCCATGTTCAAGAGTGGCAGAGTAGCAGCATATATGTCAGGCTCATGGCAGATTACAGATTTTGCAAACAATATTTCTGATTTTGAATGGGAATCTGTTTATATGCCTTATGAAGAAGTTCGTGCAACCAACCTTGGAGGAAATTATATAGTTGGTTTTGAAGGATCTGGTCAAGAGGAGCAAGCTAAAGAATTTATCGATTGGTTATACCAAAAAGAAAATTATGAAGAGCTTGCAACACATGGTGGATATTTACCTGTAACAACAGATGCGGAAGTAGAATATGAACATGCACCAGAAGCTTACGAAATTTATCAGAACGAAATCGCGAACACGGACGATATTGCAAGTCAACAAAGAAACGAATTAGTCAGAAAGCAATTAGTTTCACAAAGAGCTCTAGGTAGTGTCTTAGCTGAAGAAATGATTAATGCACTAAATGGTGAACAAGATGTCGAACAAGCTGTAGAAAATGTAAAATCACAGATGACTGAAGCATATGTAGAATAATTTTTAAAGGAATAGCGACCATTTCAAATGGTCGCTATTCAAAAAATATAAAATTTCCTACCTGTAGGAGGGGGATGTCTAAATGAAAGATACAAATAAAAAATGGGCATTTATTTTTGTAGCAGCAAACTTAGTATTGTTTTTGTTATTTTTCGCTTGGCCTGCATTATTGGGTGTTTATTACTCATTAACAGAATACAACGGAAATGTTGCTACATTTATTGGTCTAGAGAATTATATGAACCTTTTTCAGGATCCGAGCTTCTACAAAGCGATGTCTAGAACATTTTTATACACATTGATAGGTGTACCGCTTGTGTACATTACTTCTTTATTTGTGTCAGTGATGTTAACTAGTAACCATACAAGAGGAAAAAATATTGCGAAAATCATATTCTTTTTCCCATGGTTAGTTTCACCAATTGTTGTTGGTGTGTTGTGGAGATGGATGTTTGGAGAAAGCTTTGGATTTGTAAATTTTGTTATACAAGTAATTGGTGGCAATCCAATCCCGTGGTCATCAGATGGTAATTTTGCGTTTGTCGTTGTACTTTTTGCTACCGCCTGGGCGGGAACTGCTTTTAATATGCTTATATTTATCGGTGCTATTATTAGTATTCCAAGGTCACTATATGAAGCAGCAGATGTAGATGGTGGATCAGGTTGGCAAAAATTTTGGCATGTGACATTACCATCTATTCGTTCTACATCATTTTTAGTAATATTATTGGCGGTTTTCAATTTAATGAAAGAGTTTCCTATGGTTCAATCACTAACTAATGGTGGACCAGGAACTGACACGACTTTTATCGTGCAATATATTTATGAAACAGGCTTTGACCAAATGAGAGTAGGCTATGCTAGTGCGGCTTCCATGGTTTTATTTGTAATACTATTAGTTTTCTCTTTGTTACAGTTCCGTTTTGCGAAGGGTGGTAAGGTAAATGAATAGTAAATTAAATGATAAATTTGCCACGACGATGTTAACCACTGCATTATTTATAGTAGCTCTAATGTATTTGTTTCCGATTATATGGCTTTTATTAAGTTCATTTAAACCAGGAAATGAGTTGTTTTCTTATCCATTAAAGATCTTTCCTGAGAACCCAACATTGGAAGGGTATGCTTATTCATGGCAAACGATGGAATTTATTAAGTATTTCGTCAATACGTTAATCGTTGCAGTAGTGACAACTGTTTTGACAGTACTAGCGAGTGCTTCTTGTGGTTTTGCCTTAGCGAAATATAATTACAAATGGCTCAATGTTTTTCTGATTTGTATGTTAGCAACAACGATGTTACCGACAGAAGTTATTATGAATCCAACTTTTTCTGTAATTCTTGAACTAAACCTTTATGACAGTTTAGCAGGATTAGTCATACCTTCGATTAGTACAGCTACTGGTATCTTTATGTTTAGACAATATTTCATGACTGTTCCGAATGATATATTAGAATCTGCTCGAATTGATGGTGCGAACGAAGGAAAAATTTTCTTTCAGTTAATGCTTCCGATTGCGAAACCAGTAGCTATTACATTGGCTATTTTCTCTTTTCAATGGAGATGGAATGACTATATTTGGCCGTTGATTGTTTTAAGCGATCCTAATAAATATACAGTACAAATTGCTTTGCGTAGTATCGTAGGAGCAGATAATATTGATTGGGTATTACTTTTATCATCTTCGATTATTTCCTTAGTACCGATGATTATTATCTTTATCGTTTTTCAAAGATATATAATGGATACAGGCGCTACTTCCGGAATCAAAGGATAATATAGTCAAAAAAAAAGGAGGCGGAAATAAGTTGGAACAAATTATACATTTAAATGATAAAACAACTAACTACTTCTGGAATCAGCAAATTTTCGATAAAAAGAGCAGGTATTTTGGCGGTGTGATTGATCAAAAAACAGGCATACCAAGTCCTACTCATACTGGAACGGGGAGTGTGATTGCGACTTGGATCTGTTCGTATCTGGACAGTCGCTCAAAGTATTTTGAAAATGGGGAACTCGAAGATAAAATTCATTGCGCTTTAGATTATATGCTTGACCAACAGCATGAAGATGGAACAATATCACCTGGATGGACGAACTATCATTCACCGCCTGATACTGCGTTTTTAGTAACAGGTTTAAGTCAAGTTTATAAGCTTCTTAAATTGAAACAAGAAAAAGCGATGTTAGACAAAGTGGAGTTGTTTTTAAAACGAACGATTCCGGCTATGTTAACAGGTGGTTGTCATACGCCAAATCATAGATGGGTATTAACATCTGCATTAGCACATCTATATACCATTTTTAAAGAAGATGCTTTGAGACAAAGAGCGGAATTATGGTTACGGGAAGGTATTGATATTACAGAAGATGGCGAGTGGACAGAAAGAAGTAACGGAATCTATAACACGGTCAGTAATATTTGTTTATATCATACTGCGAATCTATTGGACAAACCATATATTTTGGAGTGTGTCCGGAAAAACTTAGATATGATGCTATATCTTGTTCATCCAAATGGGGAGATTGTAACGGATTATTCTGGACGACAAGATTTAGCGAATACATATGATTTATCGCCTTACCATTTAATTTTTCGATTAATGGCGGTTAAAGATGATAATGGCTTATATATGGCGATGGCTGATTTTTCACTGGAAAGCATGCAAAATCTTGGACCAGTTAACAACCATGTGATGCTCGGTTATTTATTGTACCCGGAAATTCAACATAGCAATATAAAACCGCAACCATTACCAACCACATATGAAAAATTCATTAATGAAAAATATCCATTACAGCTCAATTTGGAAAAGATGGAGAACGTCGGACACCACTCTAAAATTGAACACAGCAGTATGCATACATCTTTTGGTGCACCTATTGTCAGATATCGCAATCATGAGGTGAGTGCCACCGTTATGGGTAAGAATGCTTCTTTCTTTTCTTTACATAACGGCGATGCCAAACTATTGGGTGTGAAAATTTCCTCCAGTTTTTCACCAGGTGTTATTGAGTTTAACTCTCTCGAAAAAAGAGATAACTTTTACTTCTTAAAGCAAGAGTTAGAAAAAGGATATACTGGACCATTACCAAGTACACATGTACCTGATCACGGAGGAACAAGTGTATGGTATTTATTGCCTCATCAATATAGGAACGTTACTCATAATCAAAAACATCATGTGGAAGTGAATGTAAAACAGTATGATAATAAGTGGGAATTACAACTTTGTACCGATCAATTAAAAGATGTTTTTTATCAAGTAGAATTTATTTTTAGTGCTGATGCAAATTTGAATGGTGATGAAATCGAAAGTATCGATGAGCAACATTATTTTTGGAAAGACGGTATTCTTGAGATTTCACAAGGTAAGGACAAAATGCAAATAGGTTGCGGAGCCCACGAACATTGGCAGGCACATTTAGCTAAAATTGAATGTAATAGTCAAATTAAAGTGGTCAAAGTAAATCTTCTTTCACCGGTAGATCAAACATTTGTGATTGAAAATCTTTAAGTAATAGAATAAAAAATGAGTAGGTCGATTTATTATGTATACAATTGGTTTGAATATAGGTGGTACAAAAATATATGGAATCATGTTGGATCCGTATGGCAAGATCGATTTTGAAGAAAAAGTAAATACATACCCTGAAATAGAGGACCTGATCAGATGGATACGTACTTTTATTGATCATCCTCCTGTCTCTTTACATGAAATTGCTGGAATGGGAGTCGGTGTACCAAGTATTGTAGATCGTGAAAACGGTGTGGTCTTGGATGCGTATTCCTTGAAATGGACAAGTGTACCTTTAAAAGAAATTTTATCGAGGGCATTCAATTTCCCTATTTGGGTGGACAATGATGTGAATTTTGCGGCTTTAGGAGAAAGTACTGCTCTTAATAAGAAAAGTGATCATATTCTGTTTATCGCGATTGGAACAGGTTTAGGGTGTGGGATTATCTTAAATGGTCATCTTGTAACAGGTGCAAAAGGCTTCGCCGGTGAGATCGGATTTAATATTTCGTCATTGTCTGATAGTCGGAATATAGATGGTTTCGGTGCTCTGGAAAACCAGTTATCTGGTACAGCTTTGGGTGAGTACGGTGATCCTTATGAAGTGTTTCAGCACTATTTTGAGAGAAAAGAACCCGGTTTTACTGTTATTAATCAATTTATCGATTTATTGACAGTGCAAATTGTAAATATGGTGAATTTATTAAATCCAGAATATGTTATTATAAGTGGCGGAGTCTCAGAATCTATGGAAACATTCATAAGCAACATCAACAAAAACGTCAACGAAAAATCAGCATCCCAAACAAAGATACAACTGGCACAATTGAAAAATAAAGCAGGAGCAATAGGCGCTGCTTATTTTGCTATGAAACAATTAGATGAAATGAATTAGTTTTCGAAACTTATTAAGCGGAATTGGTCATCTTCACGGGAATCAACTCCCTGTAAACGGGAAATATTGCCGACTTGACGAGAATTAACTTAATTCCCGTCAAGCAAAGATCAATTCCAGTGAAGCCGAGATTAATATTTATGGTTTAATCTGTTGGAGCTTCCAACTCGAAAGAAGCTCATAAAAGAAAGAGAAGCTGAAATAGCCCATAAGGTTAGTCCTTTTATCATGGAGTTAATTCTTCACAAATAAGCATGAAAATAAAAGCCATAAAATTAACGATCCCTAAAACAATATTAACTGCCATATAAGCCTCCGATTATTCATTTCTAGTTCTTCCATTAATATAAATAATAGATATTCAAAATAAGAAGTTAAAGCGTCTAATTGGAAAAGTGTAGTTAAATCCAAAAACGAGACTTCTAGGGATTTGTATGGATATCTGATCTGCTATTTTTCCTTTTTAGGAATATAGATAGGTATCTCAGGGCTTATTTTTTTGTGGAACATCCGGTAATTTCCCTGAAGCTGATAAGATTTATAATGAATTAAGAACACGTATCGATCAAGGAGATGGTAAAAAGGTTGAAGCTAGTTATCTTGAATCATTATTAGTATGGATGCCGGAGCGCATAGAAAATCCAGCTACTCCAAATGATTGGATTAGCGGAGATGCTGATGTAGTGAAAGATCATGCAGAGGATCCATTTAATAATTTTACTTCTCCTCCAAATATTCGTTCCTTGTATTACTTTGATGCAACAGATCGTAGGAAAAAAATGGGCGAAAAAAATCCCAATAGGTGCGCAAATCTATAATATTGCTGGTGATCAAGATCCTGTTGGTCTCTATGGTGAAGGGGTATATGCCGCGTCAAATTGGTTAGCAGAAACTGGACATCAAGTACAAACGAAGCTTTACTCAGGTTACATGAAATTCATAATTATCGTGATATAAGAGGCGAGGTAGAAAAAGGGATTATCCAATTTATTGAAGCGCAATTATAAAGTTCACTTTATATACTTCTGTTCTTTGGATATATCGCTGTATCCCATTATCGATTCAAACATTGGTTGAAAATGCTGTAAATCACGGTGTATTAAAGCGATCCAAGGGAGGCTTAATAACAATACAAATTCTTAAGAAAGGTGGTTTTGTAGAAATTTCTGTGATTGATGACGGAGTCGGTATGGACGATGAGAAGATGAATCAAATCTTCAAGATTCAACCCGACCGAAAAAGAGGCATCGGACTAGTAAATACCGAGCAACGCTTAATGCGAGCGTATGGGAAGGGCCTGCGTGTTATTAGTACACCTGGAGTTGGAACTACTATTACATTTACTGTGCCTGTTAACGTATAGAAGGATGTCGGAATGCCTGTCCTAACGCCATTTCTGTTGCTTCTACAGATAGCGGTATGTAGAGATGGCTGAACATTTTGTTATAAATAAATTTATCCTGACCAATTGATTGTGACACCTGCTAGACTTGCCGATAAAACAATATACAAGCTTTGATCAGTGCCAGTGCAGGTGTCAATCATTTAATTATAAGTTAATCATCTATATTATTGTAGTTTTTTTAAAAGTAGACGCTGTTCTACAGAAGCTACTAATCTTCTAGTATAGGTAACGGTATCTGGGTTAACACTTATACTATCAATTCCAGCCTCGATTAAAAACTCAGTGAACTCAGGATATAGAGATGGTCCTTGTCCACAAATGGAAACAGGCTTGCCATATTTATGTGCACCATCTATCAACGTTTTAATGGCGTTCTTAACAGGAGTACTCCTCTCATCAAAATAGCCCATACTATTTAAAACACCAGAATCTCGATCAGATCCCATGACCAGTTGTGTAAGATCATTGCTACCGATGCTAAATCCGTCAACTAATGGTGCAAATTCCTCCACCGCGAGTACTACAGATGGTACTTCTGCCATAATATATAGTTTAAATTGGTTATTTTGTTCTAACCCTTCACTTTTCATAATCATCTTCACTTTCTCAAGTTCCCAGGTTGTACGAACAAATGGGAGCATAGCCCAGACATTTGTCAATCCGTATTCATCTCGTACTCGTTTCATTGCGCGACATTCCAAACGAAATCCTTCTTCATATTCTGGGGATATATAACGCGAAACCCCTCTCCAACCAATCATTGGATTTGCTTCCACTGGTTCTACTTCCTCGCCACCTTCTAATCCCCTAAACTCATTTGAGCGGAAATCACTTAAGCGTACGATCATAGGTTTTGGATACAGTTGTTGTGCTACTTGGGAAATGCCATTTGCCAATTGTTCAATAAAGACTTCTTCTTGACCTGTTTGAATAAGGTGAATGGGGTGTGTACCGATCATATTGGAAAAGATAAATTCTGACCTCATCAATCCAATACCATCGAATGCTAAATGTTTAAAGCGGTTAATACTGTCTGGATCACCTAAATTCATATAAATTTTCGTGCCTGTGATGGGTGCTAATTGTTGCAAAAATTCTGCAGTTGCAACCGTTTGATCCGAGTCTTCTTTTTTCTCTATCATGGATGAAATAGCACCTTCATAAACTACACCACTTGTTGCGTCTACTGTAACTTCCATACCTGTTTCCAATTGCTTGGTTGCATTTCCAGAACCTACAATACATGGGATGGCAAGCTCACGAGACACAATCGCTGCATGGCAAGTCCGTCCACCTTCATCCGTAATAACTGCAGAAGCTTTCTTCAATGCGAGCATCATGTCTGGGTTTGTCATCACAGTAACTAGTACATCACCTTCTTCAATTAAGTGCATCTCATCAATGTTTTTAATAATTTTAACGTTACCAATCTCTACACCAGGTGCAGCTGCTAGACCATGAACTAAAGCATGACGTTTGGACGTTGAATTCACTTCCATATGTTGTGTTCCCTCCTTTAAAGTTGTAATGGGGCGAGATTGAAGAATATATAATTCTTTTGTATCCGCATCAAGCGCCCATTCAATGTCTTGCGGTGCATGATAGAGAAGTTCAATCAGGATAGCTTGCTTTGATAGCTCTTGTAATTCTTCAACAGTAAGACAAGTGTTAGTAACATATTCTTCACCAAGCACGTCCTTTATAGAAGCTTCCATTGTTCCTATCCCATTCTCTCTTTTTGTTACTATCCAGTTTTTATTTGCAATCGTGGATTCTTTAACAGTTGCAGTTTGTTTATCAACAATATATTCATCTGGTGTCACAAGACCTGAAACAACAGCCTCGCCCAGGCCCCAACTCGCATTGATCATGATTTCATCGTGGTTTGAGTTGATTGGATTAGTGGTAAAGAGTACACCAGATTTCTCGCTGTTCACCATTTTTTGGACGACGGCTGATAAGGACACATCAAAATGGTCAAAATGATTGACTTCACGATAGTAAATAGCACGAGCAGTCCAAAGTGATGCCCAGCATTGCTTAATTTTGTCTAAAACGCTTTCTTTTCCACTAATTTCGAGATACGTATCTTGTTGACCTGCGAATGAGGCTTCTGGTAAATCTTCAGCAGTTGCAGAACTTCTTATAGCAACATAAGGTCGTTGAACGGAAACACGTTCCCCTAATTGTTGATAGGCATCGACGATTGCTTTACTGATTTCTTCATTTATTTCCGTTTGTGAGATAAGGTCTCTTATTTTCTGGCTGTTTTCCTGTAATTGTGTTGTATTTTCCATATCTGTTGCATGGATAATTTGTTTTAAGCGCTCGTTTAAATTATTTGTTTCCATGAAATAAGAATAAGTACTTGCAGTAACACAAAATCCAGGTGGTACTTGTACCTCATTTGCGGTTAGTTCCCCGAGATTAGCTCCTTTTCCACCAACAACTGCAATATCTGATTTCGTAATGTCCTCAAACCATTTAACAAAATTAATTGCGTGCATTAGACCCCTCCTATTTCATATGTTCTTAAACAGAACGTTTGTAAAGAATATAAAGCATCCAACTATATAAGTCAACACATTTTTGAAATAATGCAACATAAATATGAATTGTAGTCCTATTATCGCCATTATCATAAAATCATTTTTGATTATTCATAATCACAATGTTGTACAAATATAATACAAAAACTTGGGATTAATTTGTATTCCATACGAACAAAAGTTATGATACATTATTAATAAGCAAAGGAGAGTTACTATGCAACTAGATAATCGAAGTAGTTTTGTTTTGAAAACGTTGTTGAGTAATCCTTTTATTACGAGTAACGAACTAGTTGAGGAACAGGGAATAAGCAAGAGACAACTGACGTATTCATTACAAAAGATTAATGGGTACTTAGAAATGAAAGGGCTTTCTTCTATAAAAAGAAATCGGCATGGTGTTTTTATGATTCCTAACGAGCTTTTTGTAAATACACAAATCGAGAAGAAATCGAGTGACTTAGAGAAGGAAGTTTTCACTGAAGATCAAAGAATGTTGATTATTTTATTGATCGTTTTAACATCGACTAATGAATTATCTTTAGTGCATTTTTCCATTTCGCTAAAAGTAAGCAAAAATACTATTTTGAATGATATGAAACAGATTAGAAGTCTCTTGCAATCCCAACGCTTAAAAATGGTTTATTCAAGAAAAAGGGGGTATAGCATTGATGGCGATGAATATTCAATTCGAAAGACATTAATCACTGTTATAAGAGATATTTTAGAAATGGATAATGGTAAAGAAATATTAAGAAAATATGGTCAAATCGATGAAAAGGCGATAAAGAAATTTCAGGAAGAAATATTTAACTTAGAAAATCGATTGCATTTGAAATTTACTGATGAAAGAATCGAAGTAATGCCTTATATTTTCCTCTTTATTTTGCGAAGAATTCAATTAGGTTACTTTATCGAGCATTTCCGATTGAGGTACGAGGAAATAGCCGATACGAAAGAATATCTAGCTACAGAAAAGCTTTTGTCAGAGGTTGGTGATATTTCCAAGGATGAGAGGTTATATATTGCTCTACATCTATTATCAACTAATCTACATTCTTCAAAATATATCAATGAAGATGTCCAACCACAAATAAGAGAAGCTATGGAGATGTTCTTAAATCAATTTGAACGCAAAGCATGCGTCGTTTTTCGGGATAAGGAACAACTGATTAGCAAATTATTATTACATGCCATTCCTGCTTATTATCGGATTAAATACCAACTAACGGAGTTAAATAAGATTGATACCTCCATCAGTATGGAATTTAAAGAGTTACATTATATTGTAAAGCAATCCATTACCCCTTTCGTGAAACTATTTGATCAGCAAGTTCCGGAAAATGAGATTATTTACTTTAGTATCATGATTGGGGGATGGCTGTCTAAACAAGGGGATACCATAACAAAGAAGACAAAGGCCATCGTTGTCTGTCCTCATGGTATTTCGATTTCAAGAATGTTGATGTATTCTCTTGAAAAATTGTTTCCTGATTTTATTTTTTTAGGTTCTATGTCGATACGAGAATTTAATCAATGCGACGATGAGTTTCAAATCGTATTTACCAATACGCCATTAGTTACAGAAAAGCAGCAGTATGTCCTTAATAAATTTCCTTCTAAAACTGAATTACAAAAATTAAAAAATGTCGTTTTATCAGATTTACATGGCTATACCATACAGCAATATGATATGGATAAAATGATCCATATTATCAAAAACAATACTCAAATAACTGATGAAAATAAATTAAGAGAAGAATTAAATAGATTTTTGATCGATAATCAAGCAAAACCAAATGTAGAATGGAACAAAGAAAAAATGGATTTAACAGATTTCATTACGGAGGATCGAGTGCAATTCGTAAAGTCCATAGAAGATTGGAAATTGGCATTACAATTAGCTAGCAGACCATTGATAAAAGATAAAATAATTGAACCTCGTTATATTGATGCGATTATTACCAACTACAATTTTGAAAGTGAATATTTATTTATCGGGGAAAAGACAGTTATACCCCATACAGATCCTAAGAATGGTGCGAATAAAGTTGGGATGAGTGTACTTGTGGTGGAAGAGGGGGTATTTTTCACCACTGATAAAAAAGCGTTTGTTGTCGTTTTATTATCTGCGGTTGATCGCGAACAACATTTGAAAGCGCTTTTACAATTAACAGCTATTGCTCAAAATCCTGATCAAATCAATGCGATCATAAAATCTAACTCATATTCTAATCTACAAAATAAAATCAAGCATTATACAAAAGAAGAATCGTAATAGTTTATTGAAAGGGTGGAGTTAATCTATATGAATTTCAAAAAATTTTTTCACGAAGATATTATATTTTTGCTTCATGCAAAGACACAAGAGGGTTTATTTAAGAAGATGACAGAAGGGATGCAAAAGCATGGTTATGTGAAAGAAACTTATTTAGAGGCAATTAAGGAACGGGAAGAAATATACCCTACAGGACTGCAAACAGAGATTACAGGCGTAGCAATTCCACATACTGACCATGATCATGTGAACAAAGAGGCGATAGGTATAGGAGTTCTTGAAGAACCAGTTCCCTTTAAACATATGGGTATGGAGAATGTTGAGGTGATGGTAAGTGTTGTGTTTATGTTAGCTATACAAAAACCTGATAAGCAGTTAGGGGTTCTGCAGGTTATCACAGGGCTAATCCAAGATAATGAATTAATTAAAAAAATACAAATAACGAAAGATAAAAAAGAAATCCTTGCGATTATCCATCAATACAATGACGAGTTGAATGTGAGTAATTGAATGGGGTGTAAAACAAATATTATATAAAGGGTGATTACATGTTTGAAAGAGTAGTAGATTTTGTTCTGAACCTGGGCCCAGAAGTAATGCTTCCAATTATTATGCTAATTTTTGGATTGTTGCTCAAACAAGGCTTTAACAAGTCATTTCGAGCAGGTGTAACAATTGGTGTAGGCTTTGTTGGGATTAATTTAGTTATTGGATTATTAACGAGTTCGTTGAGTCCAGCTACAGAAGCGATGGTAGAGAGGTTTAACCTTAACCTATCCATTTTGGATGTTGGTTGGCCAGTTGGTGCAGCTATTTCTTTCGGAACATCATTAGCTCCAATAATGATTCCTGTTATCATTGTATTTAATTTAATTTTAGTTGCCTTAAATTGGACTAAAACAATTAACGTTGACATTTGGAACTTTTGGCATTTGATATTTTCCACATCAATTGTATATCTTGCAACAGATAATGTGTTTTTATCGATAGCTATGGGGCTAGTTATTACTGGTATAACATTGAAATTAGCTGATTGGACAGCACCGGCAGTTGAGCATCATTTTGGATTAAAAGGTGTATCATTGGCTCACTCTGAAACCGTTAATTTTGCACCTATTACGTATGCTTTAAATCGAGTGCAAGATAAGATTCCTGGTTTAAACAACTTACATGCAGATCCTGAAACGTTAAGAAAAAAGTTTGGTGTATTTGGCGAACCGTTAGTTATGGGGTTAGTGTTAGGTATTTTAATTGGTATTCTAGGACAATATGATATTCAGGGAATTTTGACATTAGGTGTACAGATGTCTGCTGTTTTAATATTACTTCCGAGAATGGTAGCTCTACTAATGGAAGGTCTCATTCCTATCTCTGAAGGTACTCGCGAATTTGTTACCAAAAAATTTCCAGGTAAAGAAGTGTATATTGGGCTTGATGCTGCTGTTGTTATCGGTAACCCAGCAAACATGGCTGTTGCACTATTAATGGTACCCATTACTTTAGTATTAGCGGTGATATTACCTTGGAATGAAATGTTACCGTTTGCAGACTTGGCTGTGTTACCGTTTACGGTTATATGGGCTGTTGCAGCTTCACGAGGCAATATTATTAGAGGGTTAATTAACGCTATCGTAACCATCATGATTGTACTATTCATATCAACAAATATTGCGGAACTGACAACACAAATGGGGCAAACGGTAGGTTTTGATATGCCAGAAGGTTCCAGTTTAATTTCTGGGATAGATGTTGGATCACATATTCTAGTATTTATCTTGTATAACTTGCTAGATCCGTCTAATCCATTATTCATAACTGCCATTATCTTTGGTGTAATTTATGCATTGTTATGGTATTGGGTGAGAAATGATATTAAGAAACAATATGCTGAAGAATTAGGGATTGATAAAGAAACATTAAAATAAAAGAAAAGGTGGAATTAAAAATGAAGCGTATATTAGTAGCTTGTGGAACTGCCATAGCCACTTCTACAGTAGTAGCAAAAAAAATTGAAGAAGTATTGGGAAGTAAAGGACATGAAGTATTCGTTGATCAATGTAAAGCTTCGGAAGCTTCATCAAAAGTAGCTAATTTTGATCTTATCGTTGCTACAACACCAGTAAGTGGTGTGGGGGATACACCTGTCATTCAAACTGTTTCTTTCTTGTCTGGTGTAGGGATAGATGAAGATATTCAAAAAATTATGGATGTGCTAGAGCTTGATTAAAATATGTTGTACCACCTGTCAGCTAGTTAAAGTTGACAGGTGATTGATGGTGCACTACTTCATCTATTGCAAGCGAAGGGAGGCATTTATTGTGAAAAGTTATCGTTATAGACCATTATATTATTTTCTGAACATACTGGTGCCAGTCGTTTTTATGCTCGGTATTGTAATGTGGGGGATTCATTCCTTGATTATGGGTGAAAATACTTCTTTTAATAAGTTACTAGTATATGGATCTCTCCTTTTGTTATTTTTTAGTTTAGTTGGTATTCATTCTCCTAGCCAAGTGAAATTAGATAAGGAAAAGATTGTATTAAAGGCCTTGTTTGTTACCCATACTTTTTATTGGAGTAATCTAACTTTTTGTCAGATAAGAGTCTATGAGAAAGTAGGAAAAGTCTACCTTCGTTTAGGAACAAAACGTATCATCGGAGGTCGCTATTGGATTTCAAGTGATATAAATGAGTTTGATGATTTATGGAAAGAATTAAAAAAATGTAGTTTTAGTGAACATGGTTATGCATTGTCAAGAGGTGAACAAAAATGATGAAAAGTGTGTATTATGATAAACATCATTTTGAATTAGAAGTGGTAGAGGAGATGACAATTGCAGAGGGAGAAGTATTAATCCAAATGAAAGCTTGTGGGTTATGTGGCACAGATATTCATAAAGCTGTTGATAAAACAGTTGATCCACCAATAACTTTAGGTCATGAAATAGCGGGAAAAATTATTGAAGTAGGTGAAGGTGTTACTGATTATTCGGTTGGTGATAGAGTATTTGTAGCTCATCATGTACCTTGTTTTACTTGTGTTAATTGTCAAAGAGGCCATTACTCCCTTTGTCCGCAATTTAAGCAAACAAATGTAGATCCAGGTGGTTTTTCAGAACTTATTCGTGTACCCGCATTACATGTGAAACATACAATGGGGCAATTGCCAGATGCTTTAACTTATGAGCAGGGAGCGATGGTGGAGCCACTTGCATGTTGTTTACACGGCTTTGACCAAATAAAGATACATCCTGGTGATAATGTTTTTATTATGGGAGCTGGACAAATTGGGGGGATTCAAACCCAACTTGCTAATCATTATCTTGCTAATAAAGTGATAGTTAGTGATGTGAATCCGTATCGACTAAATAAAGCACAAGCATTAGGTGCTAGTGATACGATTAAAGCTGATGAACAAAATGTTGTGGATGCTATCTATCAAATAACGAAATCAAGGGGAGCAGATATAGTCATTATTTCGGCTGGCGTCCCCTCGTTATTGGAGCAGGCTATCCAATGCGTAGCTAGAGGTGGGACGATATTAGTTTTTGCGCCTTTTCCAAAACAAACTACTCCTATATCTGCATACCGCTTCTTTGAAGATGAAATTTCGATTGTAGGAGCTTACTCTTCTAATCCTTATAACTATACTGCTGCTATAGAAATGCTGAAGAAGGAGATTATTTCAGTTGAAAAAATGGTTACACACCGATTTCCGTTATCACAAGTAAATGATGCTATTGAGCTTGCGCATGATCCCGCAAGTAAGGCATTTAAAATCATGATAACACCAACTAAGTGAGGTATTAGAATGAATATTTTAATCTTTGATCATTCGCATTACGTAACAGAATATTTAATTAAACATTATTGTGAGGATAACATAAACGTTTATTGTATTGAATGGAATGAACATAAGTCAGAGAATGGATTCTTGCATAAATACTCTACAAACGATCATCAAGTTTTAGGTGAGATTAATATATTTGATAATAACTTGGACGTTATTGTAACAGAAGGTCTATTTTTTGATGTCATCATAAATAATTTGGAATTAAGAAGGAATGTAGGGTTAGAAGATACTGATCCTGAGCAATGGCATCAATCTATGACCCGAAATTTACATCTCCCGTTTTTATTAATCCAATCTGTTTTGGATCAAATAGTCCAAGGAGGGCAATTTATTCATTTATCTTCGACGATAGCTATTAGTGGTGAAGGTGGAGATGTTAGTTACGCTAGTCATAAGAGTGCTTTAGAATCTCTAAGTAAAAGTTTGTCAAGAGAAGTTGATATGAGATCCAATGTCATTAGTGTTTCAGATGAAGTGATTCGAAATCCGCAACATATAACAGATCTAAGTAAATTTATTTATCAAATCAGCAAATTGAAACATTTATTATTAAATGGGCAAGTTCTTATATTTGATAATGGTGAAACACTAACATAAAAATAAGGTGTGAGTGGAAGTGGAAAATCAATCTGTAATATTGGTAATTGGTGGTGCTTCTGGAATTGGTGAAGCTGTTGTAAGAAATAGGGTACAGAAAGGTGACAAGGTTATCTTTACTGATATTAACGAGAAGATGGGACAAAGATTGGAAAGTGAGTTAAATCAAACAAATACCTTTGCAACATTTATGAAACATGATGTTACGTCTTGGCAAGAGACACAAAACATTAAAATCAATGTAATGGATCAATTTAACAAAATTGATACGCTCATCTATTCAGCTGGTGTAACTTCTCAAAAAAATATCAGAGAAATAACATTTGAGGAATGGTCTTTTACGTTTAATGTCAATTTAACAGGTCTCTTTTATAGTTTAAAAACCTTTATACCTGAAATGGTAAAACGGAGTGGAGGAAATATAGTAATTGTAGGTTCGGGATCTGCTATTACTGGATCTGGTGGAGGAGCACATTATTCCGCTTCAAAAGGAGGAGCATTTGGTATGATGCGTGCTATAGCAGATGAATTTAGTGAGAGAGGTATCAGGATTAACCTCGTTGCTCCTCGTGTTATTGAAACAGAGATGCTTTATAAATTATACCCAACAGAAAAACAGTTAGAAGACTTGAAAAATAAAATACCTATTAAAAAAATTGGTACATTAGAAGATACGACAAACATTATTAATTTTTTAGAATCATCTTCAGCGAATTATATCCAAGCGCAGACATTAATTGCTGATGGCGGTAGAACCTATTTAACCTAATATAGAAAGAAGGTCATAGCATGGACAAAATTCTTGTCGCAACAGGGACATCTCAAAATAAAATGAATAAAGTAGCTGATTTACTTCGGGAAGGTTTAGAAGTACAAAATGTACAAGCTGAGATTGTATCAGAAAATATATATGAAACAAAGGTTAATGAAAACAAGCCTGATGTAATCGTTTTAGTAGGTGAGAATAAGTTGGATACAGATATTCCGACAGTTGATGGTGTGCCGTTTATTACCGGAATAGGCATAGAATCGACGGTCAACGAAGTGATAAATAAATTAAAATGAAAAAAGTTGCCCTGTATGAATATATGGGGCAACTTTTTTGTGGATGCAATGCCTTGTGTTGTTCTTCATATGATGAACAATGTCGAAATATTTTAAATTTTCTAAAATGAAAGCGTTGACATGAATGAACTTTATTTGTATAATAACATTAATCATTTAACAGATGATACAAGTCGTAACATTTGTTACAACTTATGAAAAAGATATATTTTTTCATATTCAATTATTCGCATACCATTTGAAGGAGGAATAAACATGTCTGTTTATCGACAACTACTGGTAAGAGAAAAAGAGAACAATTTTATTAAAGTAGCCGTTATTGGTGCTGGTCAAATGGGATTTGGTTTGATTTCACAAATTACCCGCATACCAGGTATGGGGGTAGGTGGGATATGTGATGTGAATAAAGAAAATGCAGAGCGAGCAAGAGATTTTTATCAGTCTCAAGAAAAACGAAGTATTCAAACAATTGTTTCGGCCGATTACACAGAAGTTATTCAATCAGACCATGTAGATGTTGTGGTTGATGCGACAGGTGTACCAGAAGTAGGTGCAAACATTGCACTTGAGGCGCTCCGATCAAAGAAACACTTAGTACTCTTAAATGTAGAAGTCGATATTACAATTGGGTCTGCGATGCATTCGTTATTTCATTCAGCTGGTTTAGTATACACAGGTTCTGCAGGGGATGAGCCAGCAGCAATTGTAGAATTATATGATTTTGCGAAAGCAATGGGTCTAGAAGTTGTAGTAGCAGGTAAAGGGAAAAACAATCCATTAATTCCGACAGCAAATCCAGATACCTGTGCCGCAGAAGCAAAACAAAAGCACATGAGTGCACATATGTTAGCGGCATTCCAAGATGGTACCAAAACAATGGCAGAAATGAATTTATTAAGTAATGCGATTGGATTAACGCCAGACAAAGTAGGGATGCACGGTGTAGATGCCAACCTAGATAACGTTGCCGGACAATTAAATGTGAAGGAAAAAGGTGGTATTTTAGATAACCTAGGTGTAGTAGAATATGTAAATGGTTTGGCGCCAGGTGTGTTTGTCATCGTAAAAAGTGAGCTAGAACCTGTTGATGAAGAACTTCGCTATTTATTGAAAGTAGACCAAAGTCATGGTGATCACTATACACTTTATCGTCCATATCATTTAGGGAGTTTGGAAACCCCTATTTCGATTGCAAATGCAGTGATCAATCATGACACATCAATTCATCCGTTAGGTGCTCCGATATCAGAGACAGTAGCAGTAACAAAGAAAGAAATCAAAGCAGGAGAAAGATTGGATGGAATAGGTGGGTACTGTGTAAGAGGAGTACTGGAGACACATCAAGAAATGAAGCAAAATGGTCACATTCCAATTGGGTTAATTAGTGGAAATGTTGTGGCGAAGAAGGATATTAAACAAGGTCAATTTTTAACGGAAGATGACGTTGAGCTAGACCCATCAACAACAGTTTGGAAATTACGTTCCTTACAAGATCATTTATTTCCAACGAACTAATTAATAAACAAAGACAATTTATTTAATGGTATAGGGTGATGAAAATGGCACAACTTGATGACCGTCGTTTGTTAGCTAAGATTGCAAATCTTTATTATGAAGAAGATGCAACCCAATCAGAAATCGCCAAAGTATTTGGTGTTAGCAGATCGCTTATTTCTAAATATCTTTCCAAAGCAAGAGAACTCGGTATTGTTGAAATAAAAATAAATGATCAAGAAAGTCACCCTTTCATGGAGATAGAATCAACCTTAGAAAAAATGTATGGTTTACGTGAAGTGATCATCATTCCATCTGTTGAAGGAGAAGGTCAAAAACAAAAATTAGGATTAGCAACAAGTAAGTATTTATTAAGGTTAATCAAAGGAAAAGAAACGATTGGAGTGTCATCAGGCACTACATTATATGAAGTGGTCAAAGCCACACATTCGAATCGTCACTTTCCAAATGTTCGCTTTGTTCCACTTGTTGGAGGTGTGGGGAATGAACGAATGGATATTCATTCAAACCATATCGTAGCGCAATTTGCCACAAACTTGCATGCGAAATATCATTTATTACATGCGCCTGTAATGGTAGATTCCCATGAAGCAAAAAAAATTATTACGAATCAATCTACTATTCGGCAAACCTTTCAAATGGGTAGTAATGCAGATATTGCGATAGTTGGTATCGGAGCTTCTCCAGTGCATTCAACAATGGTTAAAACTTATATTGATAAAGAAGATTTTGATTATGGGGATGCAATTGGTGACATTTGTTATAACTTTATTAATGAGGATGGACAGGCGTCTGAGAATGATTGGAATAAAAGAGTTATTTCATTAGAACTGGATAAATTAAAGCAAATTCCAACCGTTATAGGTGTTGCAGGTGGAAAAGAGAAAGTGCTGTCGATTCAATCTGCATTAAAAGGAAAATTAGTAGATGTTTTAATTACAGATGAAGAAACAGCTTCTAGGTTAGTCGACATATCTAATCAAACCTAAGATGAAAAATTATTTTAAAAGGAGGGAGATGATATGTGGGGGATTTTAATTGCGATCTTTGTTGGTATTTGGATTTTACAATTATATCTGTCGTGGGGACAAGTAAAACATTATCATAAAACAGTCAAACAAATGAGTAACAGAAGTACAGGTTATTTAGGAACAGGGTCTGTGAAACGTAAAATAGGTATTGGTAGTGTTGTTATATTAGTTTCAGATGAGAATGGTAAGATTATCGATGGTAAAATGATGAGTGGTGTTACGGTATTTGCTAAGTTCAAGGATTTTGATGAGGTGAAAGGAAAGTATATTCAAGAACTAAACCATGAGGAATATAAGGATGCAGCACTTTCAGTAAAAGCGGCGGTGGAAAATATTCAAACACAAATGGAAAAGAAATTGGCGAATAATAAGGAGGCGTAACATATGGACTTTTTAGTAAACTTAGCAGAAGACTTTATTGGTATGTTTAATGAAGGTGGAGAAACGTTTATGGGTTTATTCACTGGAATCGTACCAACCTTAATTGTACTTATAACATTTGTAAACGCTGTCATACGGTTGGTGGGAGAAGATAGAATTTATCGTTTAGCTGAAAAAACAACAAAGTTTAAATTGCTTCGTTATACCATTTTCCCAATTTTAGCTGTATTCTTTCTAACTAACCCTATGGCATACACTTTTGGAAAGTTTTTACCCGAAGAACAAAAGCCAGCTTTTTATGACTCAGCGGTATCATTTGTACACCCGATTACAGGATTATTTCCACATGCAAACCCGGCAGAATTATTCGTTTATATGGGAGTTTCAGCAGGGATTACAGAACTTGGGTTATCATTAGGACCACTAGCATTTCGTTTTTTCCTTGTCGGTATTATTGTGATTTTAATTAGAGGTCTTGTAACAGAATATATTACCATGCGCATGATTAAACGTCGTGAAGCAAGCGCGCAATAGTGAACCATTTTGACAAATAGGAGGCGAGATAAATGAGCGAATTTAAAGCAGTAAAAGTTTCTAAAGGCTCTAGTGGCTGGGGTGGTCCGTTAGTAATTGAACCAACTGATAAAAAGAAATATGTCGTATCTGTAACTGGTGGAGGTATTCACCCGGTGGCACAAAAAATTGCAGATATGACGGGTGCAGAAGCTATTGATGGTTTTACTACAAAAGTTGAAAATGATGAAATGGCATGTGCTGTCATTGATTGTGGAGGAACAGCTCGTTGTGGTGTATATCCAAAAATGAATGTCTTAACCGTTAATTTAACGGCGACACCACCATCAGGTCCATTAATGCAGTTTATAAAAGAAGATAATTTTGTTTCAGGTGTAAAGGAACAGAATATTGTTACTACAGATGAGTCAAATCAACCAAGTACACAAGAGTTCTCTACTTCTAATGATGGCAAATCTGCGCAGGAATTAAAGAAAGAAGCTCGGCAAAAAGTGGCAGCAATGAATGAAGGGAAAAAACAAAAGAAAAGTAATATTCTCGAACGTATTGGACGTGCTATGGGTGGGGTTGTGAACGTTTTTTATCAAGCGGGTCGGGAAACGATCGAACAAGTTATAAAGAATATCCTTCCTTTTATGGCGTTTGTTAGTTGTTTGATAGGTATTATTAATTATACTGGCATTGGTGATTTCATCGCAAATGTTATCTCACCATTAGCTGGTAATATTGTTGGTTTGTTGATTGTGTCTATTATTTGTGCGATACCTATTTTGTCACCAGTCCTTGGTCCAGGTGCAGTTATTGCACAAGTTGTTGGTGTATTAGTAGGGGTAGAAATTGGTCGTGGAAATATCCCGCCAAGTTTAGCACTTCCTGCATTATTTGCGATTAATCCGCAAGTTGGATGTGACTTTGTACCAGTTGGTTTAACATTAGGTGAAGCAGAACCAGAAACAATTGAAGTAGGGGTACCAGCTGTATTGATATCTCGTCAATTTACTGGGCCGCTTGCAGTAGTAATAGCATATGTGTTTAGTTTTGGCTTATACTCATAAAAAAGAATTGTTATAGCGTAGAGGGGGATTATGACCATGTCAGTCATTTATGAATCGAAAATTGTTGAAGTGGGTCAAAGTTGTAGTGAAATGTTAGACGCAGAAATGTTAATCATTTTTCATGAAGATGTACCAGCTGAATTAAAAGATGTTGCTGCTATACATTTAAATAGTGAATGGGCAAGTGAAGTAGTGGTAGGTGATATTTTACAAATTGGTAATCAGGAATATGTGATCAAGAAAGTAGGTGAAAAGGCAAACGAAACATTGCAAAGCCTTGGTCACTGTACAATAAACTTTGGAATGGAAGGTGCTGATCTTCCAGGAACAATTACTGTAGATGGGGAAGGGTTACCAATAATTGAAGAAGGCAACGTTATCAAGTTTAAGAGAATATAAAAATGATAAAACATCACTAGTCACTATAAAGTGCTAGTGGTGTTTTTAAATTCAAACCTAGTTTGTTCTGAGTTACTGAAGAAGTTTTATGAAGGAGCTAAACGTCTGCAAGACCACCACTTCAAGCTTCACGTAACACAAGGATAAGTTTAGGCATAACAGACGCTAACACCCTGATAAGTTCGCTAATGAATCAGAGGCTCACTGTTCATAGTCTCACTTTATTCGCTTTCATGTAATAATTCTGTTGCCATTTGTTCATCTGATACAAGTACATTAATGTAATTACCCTTTAATGCCGCTAAGACACTTTCTGCTTTGTGTGCACCTGAGACAACGGCGATCACTTTTTTTATCTCACGCAATTGATCTAAAGATATCCCAATCACTTTTTTGTTAAATGAACTATCTACAGGTTCTCCATTTCTGTTAAAAAAGCGAAAGCCCATATCCCCGACTACCCCGATTTTTCGAAGCTGTTCCATATCTTTTTGTTCTAAATAGCCAATATCTTCTAACGTAGAATGAACATAAGGGTTTGATAAGCCAACAAGTGCAATATCGACAGTTGTTGCTTCATTTAACACTTCTTTAATATCGCTCATTTTCATTAACCGTTCTCGTAATTCTGTTGTTTCGGTCATGGCTGGTGCATATAAATAGGAGCATGTACCACCGAGTTTCTTTGCTAATTCATAAGCTAATTGATTTGAGTGTATATCGACTTGTTTTCTCCCCATTCCTCCTTCTAAAGGGAAAATAGTGACATCTTCTTTCATTTCATATGGGTATTCTTTGACAAGTGTAGCAAGTGTAGTTCCCCAAGATATGCCAATCTTTTTTGAGGATTTGATATTTTTCGATAAATAATAGGCACCAGCTTGAGCAACACCATGTTTTAGAATCTCTGGTGTCTGTCCTGAAGTTGGAACAACAACTGCATCCTCTAGGTTGAACCTCTCTTCTAATTGTTTTTCTAAATTTACCGTATGCACAGTTTCGTCTTTAATGAAAATTTCGATGATGTCATGTTCACGAGCTTTTTGTAGCGATTTTGATATGACAGGACGAGAAACTCCTAATTTTTTTGCTATCTGTTCTTGTGTCCACCCATTGCTGTAGTACAAATTAGCAATTTTTACTAATAATCTTCTTTCTTCCCAATTAAGCATTCTTCTAACTTCCTTTCATAAATACTTATAAGTTACAAATGAAAAAGTAATAATATGTAATCTTAGTTTACTATAGATCAATAAATAATCAAGTTATTTCATGGGTTTACTTTAAATACTTGACGATGAAATGTAAACGTTATACAATTGTTACATAAGTAACAGTATGGAACAAAAGTAAACAGGAGGGTGAAAAATGAGAAACCTTAAGGTACCTGAGATGATCACAGATGAAAAGTTGATAGAGTTATATAAACAAATGTGGCAAATTAGATTTTTTGAAGAAAAAGTAGATGAATTCTTCGCAAAAGGAATGATCCATGGCACAACACACCTTGCAGTAGGTCAAGAAGCGTCAGCAGCTGGAGCATGTGCTGTTTTAGAAGATCGCGATAAAATTACAAGTACGCATCGAGGTCACGGTCATTGCATTGCCAAAGGTGCGGAAGTAAATGGAATGATGGCTGAATTATTTGGACGAACGACAGGTTATTGTAAAGGAAAAGGTGGCTCTATGCACATTGCCGATGTAGAAAAAGGTAATTTAGGAGCAAATGGGATTGTAGGTGGCGGAATTCCTCTAGCTGTTGGTGCAGCTCTAACGTCAAAAATGAAAGAGGAAGACTATGTGGTACTTTGTTTCTTCGGTGACGGTGCTTCAAATGAAGGAAGTTTTCATGAAGCAGTTAACTTAGCTTCCATTTGGGATTTGCCAGTTGTCTTTATTTGCGAAAACAACCAATATGGTATGTCAGGTCCGGTGAAAGAAATGTTGAACATGGAGAACATTGCAGATCGTGCAGGGGCATATGGTATCCCGGGTAATGTTGTAGATGGTAATGACATTATTGCTGTGATGAATTCAGTAGATGAAGCAGTAAAGCATGCAAGAGGTGGTAATGGTCCAACATTAATTGAAGCTAAAACGTATCGTTGGAAAGGCCACTCCAAAAGTGATGCGAAAAAGTATCGTACGCGCGAGGAAGAAAAAGAGTGGAGAGCAAAAGATCCCATTATTAGATTACGAGATCAACTAATGGAAGAAGCAATTTTTACACAAGAAGATGCAGAAAAACTACGTGAAGAGGCCAAAAAGGAAATAGAAGCTTCTGTTGAATTTGCGAAACAGAGCCCAGAACCGACACTTGATACTTTGATGGAAGACGTGTATGCATAAAACAAATGAGGAGGGAAACAAAGAATGCGAGAATTAACCTATTTAGAAGCAGTTAGAGAAGCAATGAGTCAAGAAATGCGAGAAAATAATGATATATTTATTTTAGGTGAAGACATCGGAGTTTATGGTGGTGCATTTGGTGTTACCCGTGGAATGATTGAAGAATTCGGACCAGAAAGAATTCGTAATACACCAATCTCTGAATCAGGTATTACAGGTGCAGCTGTAGGTAGTGCTTTAACAGGTATGCGGCCTATTTTAGAATTGCAATTTTCCGATTTTATTACGATTGCCATGGATCAACTGGTCAATCAAGCTGCTAAATTAAGATATATGTACGGTGGAAAAGCACAAGTACCAATGGTATTACGAACACCAGCAGGATCTGGTACAGGTGCTGCAGCTCAACACTCACAAAGTTTAGAGGCATGGGTGGCGCACGTGCCAGGCTTGAAAGTCATACAGCCATCTACTGCATATGACGTGAAAGGTTTACTGAAAGCAGCCATTGAAGACGATAACCCAGTTATATTTTATGAACATAAATTGCTTTATAAAACAAAGGGGGAAGTCCCTGAAGAATCTTATTCGATTCCATTAGGTAAAGCAGATGTCAAGCGGGAAGGAAAAGATGTGACAATTGTAGCTACAGCAATAATGGTGCATAAAGCGCTAGAAGCTGCCGAAAATCTAATGGAAGAAGGTATTGATGTCGAAGTTGTCGATCCTCGTACACTAGTTCCACTAGATTTAGATACGATCGTGGATTCGGTGAAGAAAACGAGTCGATTAGTTGTTGTTCATGAAGCTGTCAAAAGAGGCGGATATGGAGGAGAAATAGCTAGTGCTGTAGCTGAAAGTGAGGCATTTGACTATTTGGATGCGCCCGTCAAACGGTTAGGCGGTAAAGAAATTCCAATTCCATATAACCCTGATCTTGAAAAAGCGACAGTACCACAAGTAGAGGATATCATTCAAGCAGTGAAAGAAACGTTGAATAAGAAAATCGGCTAAAAAATTTGAAAGAAAGGAGGAAATCGAATTGGCGAAAGAAATTTTCATGCCTAAATTAAGTAGTACTATGCAGGTCGGAACATTACTTCAATGGTTTAAAGAAGAGGGAGACACTGTTGAAGTAGGTGAACCATTATTCGAAATCATGACCGACAAAATTAACATTGAAGTAGAAGCATACGAAGAAGGTACATTGCTAAAGAGATACTATGGTGAAGATGATGAAGTACCTGTAAACTATGTGGTTGGTTTTATTGGAGAACCGTCTGAGGAAGTTCCGGAAGAACCTCCAGGAGACGCTGATGCGGATGGGGAAAACAAAAATGAAGAAATGAAAGAGATAGATGAAGAAGCGATAGCAGTTAAACCAAATAAAGAAGGGATCGAAACAGGTAAAAAAGTTCGGTCCACACCTGCTGCGCGTCATTTAGCAAGCAAAAACGGGTTAGAATTAGCTGAGATCGAAGGATCTGGTCCAAATGGCAGGGTACAAGTCGCAGATGTAGAAGTAGTTTTACAATCCGCACCGAAAGCTACACCTCTTGCGAAGAAGGTTGCGAAAGATCAATCAATTGATTTATCCAATGTTGAGGGTTCAGGTCCAAACGGAAAAATATATCGATCTGATTTATCTCGAGACGAACAATCAGAACTTCAAGCAACTTCGAGTGCTAAACGAGTGAAATTAGAAGGAATTTCAAAAGTGGTAGCACAGCGTATGCAAGAAAGCGCATCAACTGTACCACATGTAACAATTAATACTGAAATTGATATGTCTGAAGTGATTGCTATGCGTAAGAGTTTATTACCAATCATTGAAAAACAGACAGGACATCGCGTATCTTTTACGGAAATCATCATCAAGGCGGTTGCACATACGTTACAGAAATACCCAATTATCAATGCTTCCTTAGTTGGAAACGAAATCGTATATCATCATGTCATTAATATAGGCTTAGCTGTAGCTATTGATAATGGTTTAGTGGTTCCAGTGATCAAGAATGCGGATCAAAAAGGGTTAGCAGAATTGACAACGAACAGTAAAACATTAACAAAAGAAGCAAGAGATGGACAATTAAAACCTGATGCCATGTCAAACGGAACATTTACGATTAGTAATTTAGGGATGTATGCAGTTGATTCTTTTAATCCAATTATTAATCAACCAGAATCGGCAATTCTAGGTGTCGGGCGTATAACAGAAAAACCAGTTGGGATAGATGGTGAGATTGTCTTACGGCCGATAATGGGCTTAAGTCTATCGTTTGACCATCGAATCATTAATGGTGCACCTGCTGCAGCGTTTATTACTGATTTAAAATCTATGTTAGAACAGCCGTTTGAATTATTAGTCTAAGGGGGGGAATGGATTGGATCATTTTGATGTAGCAATTATTGGGAGCGGTCCAGGAGGATATATAGCTGCAATTAGAGCTACTAAAGCTGGTAAGAAAGTAGCCATCATAGAAGCGGGTGAAATGGGGGGCACTTGTTTAAATAGAGGTTGTATTCCATCTAAAACATTATTACGCCATGCAGAAGTAATTGAAAATATCCATGCAGCAAAAGAATGGGGTATAGAAACAGGTGAGTTAACCTTTTCATTAGCAAAAATGTTTGCTCGTAAAGATAAGGTTATTCAACAATTACGCAGTGGTATTGAGTTTCTAATGAAAAAAGGAAAAATCAAAGTTTTTAAAGGGTTTGGTAAAGTCTTATCTGATACAGAAATAGTGATTCAGTCTGATGATGAGCAGAAGGTCAAAGCTTCTCATATCATTGTTGCAACAGGTTCGACACCTGTTGTACCTCCTATTGATGGGGTGAATGATGTCCATTATTATACGAGTGATACGATCTTTGATATGGAGGAAATACCAGACTCTATTGTCATTGTCGGCGGTGGTATTATAGGTGTTGAATTTGCGTGTATCTTTTCCAGTCTGGGGGTGGATGTTACTATCGTGGAAATGTTTGATCGAATTATTGCGACAGAGGATAAAGAAGCATCTAGCCATTTAAGAAAAGAATTAGAAGCAAAAGGTGTTAACATTTATACAAATACCAAAGTAACCAAGTTTACTAAGTCGAATGTGGACAATGTTGTAACAGTAGAGAAAAAAGATGGAAAAAAAGAGGAGATTTCTGCTTCAGTTGTTTTGTTATCTGTAGGTCGCAAACCTAATACAGTTGCTATAGAAAATATTCATCTACAAATGGATGGTCCGTTTATTGAAGTGAATGACTATATGCAAACATCTATCCCATCGATTTATGCAATTGGTGATGTTGTTGGTGGCTATCAATTAGCTCATGCTGCTAGTGCTGAAGGAGTAGTGGCAGCTGATCATATAGCTGGTGAACAAGTGAAGATGAATCATTCACTTGTTCCAAGGTGTGTTTATACACATCCAGAAGTAGCGAGTGTCGGTTTATCAGAAGAACAAATAAAAGAAAAAGGAATCGATTATAAGGTTGAAAAAGTCAGCTTAAACAGTAATGGTAAAGCACTTGCGGCTGCGGAGGCTTCTGGTTTTGTTAAATTAATAGCAGATAAGAAATATGGAGAAATACTTGGTGTTACAATGGTTGGTCCTCACGTAACAGAAATGATTGGTGAACCAATGGCATTTATGCATTTAGAAGGCACAGTAGATGAATTAGCTACCATGATACATGCACACCCAACTGTTTCGGAAGCCATCTATGAAGTGGCATCTTCATGGCTAGGGAAAGGAATTCATCACTAATAATGAAGTAAACGATAAGGATGGACAAAAGAATTTTAGATCGAATAAATCCGAACAATTATTCCGCATTCTGTAATCAGAATTCGAATTTGTTCGGATTTATATTATCAACAAAACTTAGTGCGCTTACATGGAAAGTCCTTTCCATGTTTTTAGTGTAAGGTATACATTATTAACTATGAATGATAAGTTAATTCAAACAACTATTCATTTCTTTAATATTTTCCATTAATATGTTGTATAATAGTGATTATAGAGATGGATTTTTTTAAGGAGTTTCGATTCATCTGATTCTTTTTAGAAGGAGGGCTTATTTTATGGAGCGTTCCGAAATGGAGATTGAATTATATTGTACACAATGTCTGGATCATACGTTACATCAAATAACTTATATTAATGATAAGATTAGTAAAATTGAGTGTGAAGAATGTCATAATCTTTTGCAAGTGCGACTTGATATCAAAAAAGAATTTCTTAAAGAATCTTATCATAAGGCGATGGCTAAGCCACAACAAATTCGCAAAGAATATAAAAAAGATAGAAGTGATTTTCTAATACGCTTTCCTTTTCGAGCAATCACGAAGCCTTACAGGTTAGTAAAATATTTTAATCAATCTTGGAAAGTGATGAAAGCATATCGTACAAATGATCCAAATTATCAAGAGAATTCAAATAATCAATAGAGCTAAAAAATGAATCTTTAAGTATTTTTGCAATTTAATGGTTAAATTATTTATCTACTATCTACTTAGGAGAGAAGCAGGTGTGCTATTGGTGTGTACATCTACTTCTCTTTTAAAAAAAGCTTCTGATTTTAAAATACTGTTTTTTTGGAAATGAATAACTTTTTCAGCAAGAAGCTGTATTATCTTCTGCGAGAATTGCTACTTTTACCACGTTATTTTCTCTTACCTTACCTTTAATAAATGTACATATTTTCCCCCATATACTATTGTTCCCGATGCTTCTACTTTTTAAAGAGCGGTAATTTTTCCAGAAAGATGAAATCATCACGATCAGCTGCATCACCTTCTGCGAGGATTGCAGCTTTTGCTTCAACGGTTGCACCAGCTTGATGTACAAGTTCTTCTAGTGCACGAATTGATTCTCCTGTACTGATGACATCATCAACGATTGCGACCTTTTTTCCTTCTAACAATTTGGCATCTTTTCCATCTAAGCAAAGCAGTTGCTCATCGGTTGTCGTGATCGAATTTACTTTATTAACGACAGGGTTCTCCATGTATGCTTTCACACTTTTACGTGCAATAATATATTCTTTTTTGCCTATTACTTTGGTTAACTCATGAATCAGTGGGATGCCTTTTGCCTCTGCTGTTACAATATAATCTACAGGAGGTAATTTCTCTGCTAATAAAGGAGCGACATGGCAGACGAGCTCTGTATCTCCCAAAATTACGAAACTCGCAATACTAAGATGATCATCAACTTTTACAATTGGCAATTCTCGTTCCAAACCGTTAATCGTAAGTTTATAGGTTTCAGTCATTGTTCTCCTCCTCGATTAAAATCCAAGTATATTCATTAAAAATTCGACAACTACACCAGATAACATACCGATAAATGGATCTGTTATCGCTGTGACAACCATTGTAATAGCTCCAACAATACCTTGTGCACCTTCACTTGCTGTTAGTGCCGCTGCTGCGTTTCCTGGTAGCGTAACAATTGCACCTAATACGAATAAAAAGCCTGCAATTGAAGCGGTTGGAATGTACTTCCCTATTTTCGGTAATAGTTTCCATAATAGAATGACTGCCATGATCGCCATCATTAATACTCCAGCCCAAACCGGATGAGGTGCACTTGCGGTAGCAGAGATAACAACTTCGACTGGACCACCACCAAAGAAAGAAGACGCCATATCTGCTAAACTACTAATCATAGCTAGTGTATCAATATTCACATCGCGATTTGCTATATCACTATTAATGTTTCCGAATGCGATATTTGCACCGATATTCAAACATACCATAGCTAATGCACCACGAATGACCATCGGATTAAGGATGAAGCGCGTGCGTTGGAATCGATCGTCTACAAATGGTTTGTTGACATTCTTATCTTCATCTCTACTAGTAAAAAAAGCAACGATACTAGATAAGACAACCGAAATGGTGATCGTATATACCAAGTCTTGTGTAGCTAAATAAGTGAGTAACCCTGTAGCAAAAGAAACCATTCCAGGGATTTTATCACCTTTTGCCATATCCCAAGCAACTTTGGTAAGCATAATACCAACCCCAGCCATCATTCCGTTGGTGATGACCGGTCCAATCCATTCCATGATCAGTTCTAACGCGCCAAAGGCACCAATCACAAACATGATGAAGGCACCAAAAAAGATCATCGATAATCGTTCACGCATATTTTTTCCCATCGATCCTGCCACTGTGATGGTTTCTGCTTGGAACGAGATAACTGCTACTGATCCTGTTACACTATTGCCTAATGCCCCTACAATAAAGGCCATTGCAGTCGGTACGGAGGCAAAGCCAAATGCTAATGCTAGAAGTCCTTGCGGTAAACCGTTCAGCACGCCACTAAGTGCAGCTAAAATGTCTTTTAATATTTCCATTGTTCTCCTACCTTTCTGTTATCTACGGAGCTTACCTCAAATGCACTGCTACAGAAATTAAGAGAATAAATATAAAAAACGCCTATGATTTCCATAGACGCTTAAAATATAAAGAACTAAAGAATGATAGCACAATAATTTTAGATTTCGTATTCTAACATTCAACGTCCATAGTAGAGCAATTATCGGTTGCTCCGTAGAAACTCCCAGACCATATTACCAGGATTATATGATATAGTTTTGTACACTTTATGTAATCTATCATATTATGTCGAATGAGACAAGGCTTTTATTTGAAATGAAAGAGTGTACAAAAGAGTGATAATTACTTAATGCCAAAATATAGGTCTATTGTATGGCGAAAAATGTGACTTTTTCATTAAAATTGATTACTTTCGTTACTTGTTTATTACTTAAGGCTTTCTATAAAATGAAATTCATAATGAAAGGAGGCAGGGGTATTGAAAAACAAAGCTATCTATATCACTTTAATACTATTCATTATATTCCAATATTTTCAACCACTATTCTTTACGAATGAAATGATGGCGGAATCAAGCTGTTCAGCAGATGCTGATTGTGTGTTTCCACATCGAGATTCCTCGCTAAATGCATCTGGTTATAATGAAGATGGTATTGATAGTGAATTATTTATTGGATATATACCTAATACTGAAAAAGAAGAAATGCTATCATTTGTCCAATTTGAATTAACATCTGATCAAGTGCCGATCTCACAGATAGATAGAGTAGAGCTTCAGTTATACGTGAAAACGGTTGAGCCAGAATCAGCCTCAGGATTTAAGGTAACAGGTATTCATGAGGATGATTTTTGGCCATCACCTACCGATAGTAGTGCAGAGGATCTAACAAGTTCCTTCGATAAGCAACCACTAGTTACTAATTTAACAGTTTCCGATAATGAATGGGTGACTTTGGATGTAACAGATTATATGAAAGAAGAACTTCAAAATGGCAATGAGTATGCAACATTTATGTTAGAAGGTTCTTCGTTAGACGAGACTAATTATTTTGTGATCGAGGATATTTCAAAAGGCGAAGGGAATATTCAAGGAGCGAATGGAAGTAGGCTTGCTTTTTTTTATGAGAAAGATAAAAATCCTCCGACTGGAAAGATAACTATTAATCATGGTGAAGACGCTACAAATAATAAGGAAGTAACACTTGATATTACCTCTAATGATGATTTCGGACCAGTAGAAATGCGGTTTAGTAATGACAATTTAAATTGGGGAGAGTGGGAACCAGTAGCTGATAGTAAAGAATGGTTGTTAGCTGATGGAAATGGTGAGAAAACTGTTTATATGAACTTAAGAGATGCTAATGGTAACCAAACGGTTGAGTCAGATACTATAAAGGTAGATACATCACCGCCTGCTGTTACAGGTGTATCCGATCAGTCAACTTATGATCATGATGTCACGATAACATTTAACGAAGGTGCAGCTACATTGAATGGAATGCAATTTATCAATGGGGATACGGTTAGTGATATTGGTGACTATACATTAGTAGTTAAAGACGATGCAGGAAACGAAACATCTACAACTTTTACAATTGAAAAAAGCCGAAGTGTCGCGGATAGAGGTTCTGGAACCAGTGATGATCCTTATATCATTGAAACGGCAAATCATTTAAATGAGGTTCGAAATTATTTAAATGATCCAGATGTACATTTTGAGTTGGCGAATGATATTGATTTATCTACTTTCTCAAATTTGAAACCAATTGGTGATGCGGATAACCCTTTTAGTGGTCATTTGGATGAAAACGGCCATACGATTTCTAATGTGAAAATAGTGCATGATTACGACGGTCTATTTTCTACAAATGAAGCAGGCTTATTCGGAGTGTCCGATGGAACGATACAAGATGTTCATCTAGCGAATGTCAATGTTATTGGATCTCGAAATGTAGGAGGACTTGTTGGGAAAAATAAAGGAAATATCAAGGATGTTTCGGTAGAAAGTGTTGTATCAGGAGATAGCAGGTTAGGGGGTATAGCTGGTACTAGTTCAGGTAGTATAGAAGCATCCTATGTAGAAGTAAAGATCGCTCAAGGCATGAATATAGGCGGAATAACAGGTGTACTTGACGGAGGTGGTATTAAAGAATCTTACGCATTGGGACATGTTAAAGCTCCTTATGATATTGGTAATGTTGGTGGATTAGTAGGTACTAATTTAGGTGGAGAAGTTAATCAATCTTTTGCCAATGTTGCAGTGGAGGGAGCCTATTATATAGGTGGTTTAATCGGTAAAAATTCCGGAGCGGTAAGACAATCATATGCTGTTGGTAATGTAGATGGTAAACAACAATATATAGGAGGATTAATAGGTAGTAATAATGGAACCGTGGGACATTCTTATTCTGTTGGAAATGTTTCCTATAATGAGCACAAACCAGAATATAAAGGAGGTTTAATTGGAATCAATGAAGCGGGTTCCTCTTCCATTACTGATTCGTTTTGGGATATAAATCGATCTGGATTAGAGGGAAGTAATGGAGGTATTGGTAAAACAACAGAACAATTCGCTGATGCTAACTTGTTCCTGGATGCTGGATGGGATCCAAACGTATGGAGTTTCTCCGCTGGTCAATATCCGAAACTATTAGCTATTGCCTATGACGATACCTTTGATGTCATGAGTCCATTAAAACCAATTGTGAATATTAACGGAGGTACTTTTAGTGAGCCACAGACTATTTCTTTAGAAGGTGAAGAATATGCAACCTTTTACTATACTTTAGACGGAACTAAACCTACCATGGAAAGCTCTGAATATAAGAATGATATTTTAATAGAGATTCCAACGTCGTTACGTGCTATTCAAGTAGACCAAGCCGGAAATGAGTCACCAATTTTAGAAGAGCGATATGATTTTGCCTACGAGGTAACGTTTAATTCAAATGGCAGCACCATAATAGATACACAAATGGTAGTATATAATGATTTAGTAAGTGAACCAGAAGCCCCAGAGCGAACAGGCTATACATTTGCAGGCTGGTATACGGATGAATCGTATGAGACAGCTTGGAACTTTGAAGAAGATGTGGTAACAGAGGATACCAAGCTATATGCTAAGTGGGAAATTAATAATTATGAAGTCAGCTTTGAAACAAATGGAGGTAGTGCGGTAAGTCAGCAATCTGTTCCATATCAAGAGAAGGTAAGTGAACCAGAAGCCCCAGAGCGAACAGGCTATACATTTGCAGGCTGGTATACAGATGAAACGTATGAAACGGTCTGGGACTTTGAAGAAGATGTGGTAACAGAGGATACCACGTTATATGCCAAGTGGAAGATTAGTAATTATGAAGTAAGCTTTGAAACAAATGGAGGTAGTGCGGTAAGTCAGCAATCTGTTCCATACCAGAAGAAG
>NZ_JAGFVL010000042.1 GCF_017599345.1 Gracilibacillus suaedae | reverse complement strand
ATACTCCCTCTATATACTAACGTATTCTCTTGATTACTCTGTTTTTCTTAGAATTTCATCTACATATCAAGGACTACTTCACATCATAACTGGAGTCAACCAAATCATTTAGGGAATGATGGTGAAAAAGGGTGTACTTAATAAGCCATTCTTTCTGTTTTGAAAAAAATGGTAATTAGTTGTGCTATGATCGCACTCCATTCCCACAGTACTCATGGCGACAAACCCTCCCATATCTCACAGCGTCTTTGCGCATACATTCCTTCGTTCGGTCTATCCATGAAGTGGGGCCGGCGATGCTTTCCTCCAGGGTCATTGCCCGATCGTATATAAGTTTGCCGGCTGCTCCGTGGCTTCAGATGTTGTGTTTGTTTTCTTGATGTCATTCATGTGTTTCTATTTAAGATAATCTTTCATTCATACGCTACTATCGTCTGTAGTCTTTCTTTCACTACACTCTATTCATTGCACGGCTTGATGTGGAGAGGTGGGCATGATACCCTGATCCAACAGAGCCAATTTTTTACCATTTGATTCCTTGGCGAGGAGATCATGCCCATAGAGGCTCCATGTCAAGCCACTTAGGTATAACTGTCATTCCATGAAGAGAACATTACCAAATCTTTTGTTATACGGCATCTTTTAAACGAAAATGTGGGATATCCTGTAACATCTTTTCTGGACGAAAGGCTACTTGTTTCTTTCCAATGGCAAATAATACACGAATTAACTTACAACATAATGCAATTAAGGATTGTTTTTTCTTCAATGGATTTTCTTTTCTTGTCGTAAAATATTCATGTATTGCCTTAAATGCAGGATTGTGATTCACCAATGGCAGAATGACTTTAAACAACAGAGCACGTAATTTCGGGCGCCCTCTCTTCGTGATGATGGTTCTGCCTTTCCATTTACCGGACGTGGCCAGTTTCAAATTTAATCCTGCCAATTTAATGATTTGTTCAGGATGCGTATAGTTGCTTATATCGCCCACTTCTGCATAGAATGATGCGATCGTTACCTTGCCAACCCCTTTCATATCATCCATTTCTTTCACGCCTGGGATGGTATCTAGAAACTCCTCTACCACTTCCCATGCCTCTTCTATTTTCTCTTGAAGCAGGACATATTGTTCCATTAATGTTTTCAGTTTTAACCTAGCTAGGGTTTTTCCTTCTTGTATGCCAACAGAATGTCCGGCAACTTCTTTTAATTGTCGGATCTTTTTCAATCCCACTCCTTTTTTGACTGCTTTACGAATTTCATGCAAGATGGTAATGTCCTCTGTTTGGACGATTTCATCCGGAAACAATCCCATCTTGAGGACTTCCAAAGAGGCTTTTCCTTCCCAGTTGGAAAAGACCGTTGTATATTCAGGAAAATACCGGTCAATCCATTGATGAACACGACCTTTTACTGCTTGAAAATCCTTTATTAATTGCTCGTACAAATTCATACCTTCTCGCAGTTCTGCATAGATACCTTCTGGTAAATTCGGTTCCGAATAACGCCCATCTTGGATGAGACGGGATATTACTCTGGCATCTTTTACATCATTTTTGGTTGGTGAATTATCATCCAATTCTTTTGATTTCTTGACATGAGCCGGGTTGACAACAACGACTTTTAGCTGTTTTCCTTTTAACCAATAAGTTAAAGGTAACCAATAATGTCCCGTTGGTTCCATCCCCATGATAATATCCGTTTTTTCATGCTGGACGCATAATTCATCTTTCCAACACATGAGGCTCTCAAAGCCTTCCCATGAGTTATCAAAGTATAAAGCTTTTCCAAACTGTATGCCACGAAAATCTTGCGCACGTGCAACGTGTTTGTTTTTGGCGATATCAATCCCGATAATTAATGTTTGTTCCGTTACTTGTGATATTTTTTCATTTTGTTTATAATACATAATAGTCCTCCTTGGTTCTAATTAAGGGTCCTTTTCGCTGATCAGCTTTGGACACCTCGTATCATACCAAGGGGGTATTTTTTATTCAATACCCATTTTGCTTTATTACAGGAATGCTTTCCTTATAAATAAAAAAAGCAGAAGCTGATGACTTTTATGAGTCATTAGCTTCTGCTAGTACTTCTTGCTCGAAGAAATCTTCAAAATTAGATTGTGGCTGTTCACCAACTATTCTGGCAGATTCTTCTCCACCTTCATAATGTACCATCGTAGGTGTGCTTTCGATATTAAATTCTGACCATGCACTTTCAAATTCTAATAAATTCAATTTCACTAAATCCACACCATATTCTTCTGCAATTGGTACCAATTCAGGTGTAGTTCGTTGGCAATGGATACATGTTGGACTGTAGAAGTAAACTGTAACATCTTCACCACTGTCCAATTTGCTCGCTAATTCATCAGGTAAGATTTGATTTTGATACATCGGATCGTCCAACTGATCAATTGTGGCTTGATCTAAATCTGATTTATTATATGGATTGTCTACCCCATCAAGCTGTTTCGAATTTTGATACTGTACTACGAAGATTAATGCTCCAAAAATAACGACGAGCACTAATACAAAAATAACCATTTTCTTCACTTTAAACGCTCCTTTGTTGAACAATTAAATAAATGTGAATAATAAAGATGACCAGAAAGGCGATCAACGCTTGAAAAGGAATGGATGCAAAACCTAAGTAATTCACATATGTTGTGGTACACGGAATGATACCACATCCATCACCAGCCTCTTGTAACCCAGGCATTTTTTGAATTAAATAGTGATAGCTGGAAACCAAAATTCCGATTCCACTTAAAATGACCCCTGGAAAAGCGTAACGGATATCTTTTTTATAAACAGCATATCCATAAATAACTACGAGTGGATACATTAAAATTCTTTGATACCAGCACAATTCACAAGGTATGAATTTCATAATTTCGGAGTAAAACAAACTCCCCATTGTTGCCATTAGACTCGCGGCCCAACTAATAAATAACAGTATTTCCTTTCGCTTGTCCATTTCGTTCACATTCTCCTCTCACACTAATTATACATACAAGCGATTGAAAAACAAATGAATGAATTATGAAAAAAGGAAGCAGCTTTTAAAAAGCTACTTCACCCTACATATTGATAATATACTTTTTTAGCTTCTTGTACATTTTTTGTGCCGTGAATGAGCGTGCGTCCATCCCCGAATACGACCACTCGATATTTATCGATCTCAAATGATAACAAATAAGGATTGCTAAACAATTTAATTTGTTGATTGCGTTCCAAATGTTTTTTTATTTCTTCAAAGTGCATCACTTTTTTTCCATTTGTTCTTATCTGGACGGTATTTCTTCCACATAAAACGGCTGTTTTCAACTGAGCTTGATAAGTTAAATGTGGATACTGTTTTTTCGAACAGGATGGACACGTATCATCCTTTAGACTAGCTACTTGCAATTCCATTTGCTGATTTTTCCATAAATCAAAAGCGATTAATTTTCCAGAAAGTGTATCCAGGTTCCCTGTTAGTATTTTCAACGCCTCTGTTACCTGATAAGAGACAACCATTTGTACTGCTGGACTAATAATGCCAACTGAATCACAGGTTGCACCGTCACTTGGTATATGATCCATCATGCAATGTAAACAAGGAGTTTCCCCTGGTAAGACGGTGAATGTTACCCCATAGCTTGCTACACACGCCCCATAGATCCATGGTTTATGATGCTTTTGACAAATATCGTTAATAATTAATCTCGTATCAAAATTGTCTGTGGCATCAATTACTAGATTCGCTTCTGGAGCAATTGCTTCGAGTTCATCAACTCCAGCATCGATCACTTCTGCATAAATGGTGATCAAATGATTAATCTCTTCTAACCGTTTTTTTGCGGCAATTACTTTAGGAGTTTGCATACGGACATCTTCTTCAGAAAAAAGCTGTTGCCGCTGCAAATTGGTTTCTTCCACATAATCACGATCGATCAACGTTAACGTGCCAACCCCTGCTCTTGCTAGCATTTCCGCACTGCTTGAACCAAGTGCACCAACACCAACAATGACGACATGGCTTTCCTGTAATCTTTTTTGCCCTGTTTCACCGATAGGATCGAAGAGCATTTGACGATGATAACGATTATTCACCAACACTTATCCCTTCCTTAGGACTGCTTGCCACAGCATATTCCTTCTTCGCAATCCGACCCGCTTCAAAACCTAGTCTGCCAGCTTCCACTGCTAATTTCATCGCTTCAGCCATCTTGACAGGATCATTGGCACCGGAAACAGCTGTATTGAGAAGCACACCATCTGCTCCTAATTCCATTGCATAGGCAGCATCTTTCGGTGAACCAATTCCTGCATCAACAATCACGGGTACACTAGCTTGCTCGATAATAAATTGCAAGTTTAATGGATTAATAATCCCTTGCCCTGAGCCGATTGGTGATGCCCCAGGCATAATAGCATGAGCACCTAGTTCTTCTAGCTTTCTGGCAAGTACCACATCATCAGACGTGTATGGCAGAACAGTAAATCCTTCTGCAAGTAAAATCTCGGTCGCTTTTAACGTTTCTACCGGATCTGGCAGTAATGTTTTGTCACAACCGATTACTTCTACTTTCACCATATCACATAATCCCGATCCATCTGCTAACTTAGCGATTCTGACTGCTTCTTCTGCATTTTTAGCACCAGCAGTATTGGGCAGAAAACGATATTTCTTCAAATCTATTTTTTCGAGAAAATTGGGTTGGTCCGGATCAAAAATATTCATCCGACGCACCGAAAAAGTCAGCACCTCTGTTTCTGATACATCTACTGCCTGTTTCTGCATATCATAGTTTGGATATTTTCCTGTTCCTAAAAATAATCGTGATTGAAATGTATAATTACCTACTTGTAGCATTGTTTTTCATCCTCCTCCAACAAAATGGACAATTTCCAATCGGTCACCTTCTGAAATTGCCGTGTCTTTATGTTTTTCCTTTTTTAAAATCGTTTGATTATGCTCGACAATTAATGATTTCTTCTCCAAACGTAATTCTTGGATTAACTCTTCAATATTAGTGATCCCTTCACTAACTTCTAACGGATCACCATTTACGATAATCTCCAAAATCACCCCTCCTTTTGTGAGCCTTCACTTTAAACAGATAGAAGGCTTTCTCTTCTCAAGGAAAATGTATCTAAATAGATTGGGTCGACTGATTTTCCTTCGATCATATCTGCCATAAATAAAGCAGTTCGAGGCGCCAGTAATATACCATTACGATAATGCCCTGTTGCAACATATAATCCTGATACATCTGGTACTTCGCCTAAATAAGGAAATCCGTCTTTCGTTAAGGGACGTATACCCGCCCAAATCTTATCTATCGTTGCCCGATTTAATGCCGGGAGTATCTGTTTGGCCCGCGATAACAAATGCAGGACACTTGCTACTTTCACCTCTTTATCCGTTTGATTTGACTTCGAGGTGGCGCCAATAATGATCCGGTTACCTCTTTTAGGAACAAGGTAACAGCCTTCTGTAAAGATCGTCGATTGAATCAGAGGCTTTTTTGTCACAACAGACAGACATTCTCCTTTTACAGGTATGAGTTCTTGCATGTATCGGGAAAAATATGAGCTCTTAAATCCACAAGTGATAATGACCCCGTCAGCAGTATACGTTTTTTCATCTGTCTTCACACCTGTCACTTTTCCGTTTTCGATGATGATATCGTCTACCTTCGTCTGTTCCATTATGACCGCATCATAATGCTCAGCTGCCTTCGCAAAGCCTTTCGTTACGTGAGGAGCTGATACTTGCCCTTCTCTAGGACAATAAAGAGCTGCATAAAAATCGGTTGTCATTTCTTTTTCCGGGATACTCCCTGGTGAGATCACCTTTGCCTCTGCTCCTTGTTCTGTTTGAAAACTTGCAATTCGTTTTAACGTATCCAGTTCATCTTGGTGATAGACTAGCTTTAAGGCACCTTTTTCGATTAATTGAATGTCAATACCACTTTCTTGCAGCAGTTCTTCCGCTAAATCAGCGTATAATTCCCTGCTTTCTTTGGCAAATTGAAATAATGGTGAGTCCTGTTCGAACTCCATTTGCACACCGAGCATGCCAGCTGCTGCACTGGATGCCTCAGCAGCAATTTTATTTTCTTCTATCAGCAAAACCTTGTAACCTCTTTTACTTAACTGGTAGGCAATCGAAACTCCCATTACTCCACCGCCAACAATAATCTGATCATATAATTTATTCAAACTGTTCCTCCTTCCTCGCGTCGAACACTTGACGGTAACACTTTATTGCTTCAGTAGGATCTTCGGCATCCCATATTCCTGACATAATCGCAACACCACTAGCTCCTGCCTCTTGCACTTGGTTTATCTTTTGTTTCGTAATCCCGCCAATTGCGATGACAGGTATGGAAACTTGTTTGGTTACATCAGCTAACGAGTTAATACCTCTTGGTTCGATGTCAGGTTTAGAGTTACTGGAAAAAACATGACCATATACTAGAAAGTTTGCACCATGTTGTTCTGCATTTATGGCTTCCTCCAAGGAATGAACGGATTTACCGATACGGAGTGCCGGGAAGAAGCGTTTCACATCTGCAACCGGAATGCTATGATAGGCAAGCTGTACGCCATAACATTTTTTTATCGACGCTACATCTAGACGGTCATTGATAATAATACGTTCAGCAGGAACACCTGCTTTTATCAAAAAATCAATCATTTCCAAGATTTCTTTCGCCGTTTTGGTCTTTTCTCGCAGATGTATATAATTAATGTGAGTGATATTCTCCGATACAAGCTGCAAATGTTGCTCTGTCAACCTGCCATTTGAAATAAGGTGTATTCCATGCATTGTTCCTACTCCTTTTTTCTAGAGGAAATAAAAATAGAAAAACCACCCATCCAGCATGGACGAGTGGTATGTATGGAAAGCTACATTTTGATTGCTTTTCTACCACTTCCCTCCGCTGGTGTTAACCAGATCAGGTTCAAAGGGTCCGAAGATTCGTCTCAGCCAAATGGCTCCCCTAGTGTTCTTACGTATTATTTTTTCTTATATGAAAAGGATAACATAGTATGACATAATCGCCAATAAAAAAATTTCCATTTTTATGTTTAATCATTTTCACTTAAGGGTAGATATATAATGGAGATGATCAATAGAAAGGATGTTGAAAGAAATGGCACAAGATCAAGAAAAATTACAAGCTTTAATTGATGGATTAAATGAGGATTTAGCAAATGAGTATGCGGCAACGATCATGTATACGTATCACGCATCTGTTGTTTCAGGATTATATCGTTCATTCTTAAAACCATTTTTCGAAGATGAAATAAATGATGAGATCGGTCACGCTTTATACTTGTCCGACAAAATCAAAACACTAGGTGGCACACCAACCACAACACCAGCGAAAGTTGAACAATTAACAGATGTTCAAGAAATGTTAGAGGCTACGCTTAAAGCTGAAACAGAAACGATTGAGCGCTATGAAGAAAGAAAACAACAAGCTGATGAGCTTGGTTTAACGGAACTTGTTGTGAAATTAGAAGACATCATTGCCGATGAAACAAGCCACAAAGAAGAAACGGAACGACTTTTGTCAGACAAAAGCTTTCAATAAACTCGTTAACCCCTTTTTTTCATATATAGAAAAAACAACTTCCACTAACAGGAGGTTGTTTTTTTGTCCCTTCTCCTGATTTTCATTTAAAGGAAACACTAGTAATCTATGATATAATAGAAAGAAAAGCTTCTGTGAGGTGAGGATATGAGGGACACTTTATTTGAGGAAATTGATGGCTTATATGATGAAATGGTGGAAATGCGCAGATTTTTGCATCAATATCCTGAACTTTCCTTTCAAGAATATAAAACAGCTGCATTTATTCAGGAACAATATAAAATATTAGATATTCCATATCAAGCAAATGTCGGAGGAAATGGTATCGTAGCCACATTAAAAGGGGCTAAGCCTGGTAAAACTGTGGCATTGCGTGCGGACTTTGATGCACTACCTATTCAAGATGAAAAAGATTTGCCTTATAAATCCAAAAACGACGGTGTGATGCATGCCTGTGGACACGACGGACACACAACGACATTACTTGCCGTTGCCAAAGTCCTAAAGAAATATCAAGAAGAACTGCCCGGTACTGTTGTTTTTATCCATCAGCACGCAGAAGAGCTTGCTCCTGGTGGTGCTAAACCGATGATTGAAGCAGGTGTACTGGAGTATGTTGATGTCGTTTATGGTACACACCTTTGGACTAATACCCCATATGGAATCGTTCAGACATCACGAGGAAACTTTATGGCAGCAGCAGATCACTTCACCATTGAAATAAAAGGAAAAGGTGGCCATGGAGCAATGCCACACCAAACGAAAGATCCGATTGTAGTCGGTTCACAACTTGTAACGAATCTACAGCAAATTGTCTCAAGACGGATTGATCCATTAGAAACAGCCGTCCTATCGATCGGGCAATTTCATGCAGGTGATGCGTACAATGTTATTCCAGATGTAGCGATGATTGATGGAACGGTACGCACCTTTAATCCGGACGTACAACATTTTATAAAAGAGGAAATCGAAAAAGTGATAAAAGGCACATGTATTGGCTATGATGTATCCTATGATTTTGATTATGACTACGGATACAGACCTGTTGTCAACCATGCAGAGCATGCTGATAAGGTATTAGCTGCTGCCAAACAGGTGAAAGAAGTAGAGAAGGCTGAAATGATTGTACCAAGTATGACAGGTGAAGACTTTGCCTACTATTTAGAAGAAAAACCTGGTGCCTATTTCTTTACAGGCGCCCAAATCGAAAATGGCTTCGTGCCACACCATCACCCTTTGTTTGATTTTGACGAGCGAGCAATGAAAATAGCAGCCAAAACATTAATAGCTGCTACGTTGAATGTAAATGAATAAGTTAATAAAGAAGTTTTCGAGTTACAACAAAACGTGAGCATCATTTTATTTTTGATGCTCACGTTTTTGGTCTAAGATAATTGTTGCTGTTGCTTGGAAAAGTATCATTCTTCCTTGGATAAAGACCAATATCCCAGGAAGAACAAGAGTTATCCAAGGAACAGAGCTTAATATCCATGGAAGGGAGCGCGTTATCCAAGGAGCAGAACTTGATATTCAATGAAGGATGGTATCGATCCTTATTTACTTAGTGAATTCGTTCCGCTGTATATCCTTCTTCCTCCAAAATCGAACGAATATGAGGATCTTGTAATAAATGAAGACTACCTACCATCACAAAATATGTATCTGCTTCATCCTCTTCTAGAAAGCGAACGATTTGCTCTGCCATATTCTGATTTCTGTCATCATTGATTGCTTTCATAAATGCTTCGTTTTCTTCTTGCATTTCCGAAGAACCATCCTCTTCTTCAGACAATACTTCAAGCAATCCTTCTTCATCACCTTGCTCATACGTTTCAAATAGTTTCTCCATTTGCTGTTGATACTCGATCACAGTTACTAAGGAAGATGCCAACATTGCCTCTTGATATTCTTCAGATGTATCTGCAAAGATTTCCAGTTGCTCTTCTGCGGTTTCTAAATCAATTATTTCTTTGCCATCATCCGCTGCTTTATTCAGAAAATATTGATCAACCCCTTGGGTATAGCCTAACTGTTGTGTCATGAGCTGCTGAATCGTATTTGCTAATATCCATGGTTTGTAAAATTCAACCGCTTCTATCGGAATACCAAACTGACTTAGCGTCTCTTCCATTTCTGAATAGACATCATCTGAAATATGATCTTTGACCGTCGAACCATCTTGATAAGTCCCTAGCGACATATTTATTTGTTGCATTTCCGATTGATCAACATTCGTTATATCAACTTCGGGAACAACCACATCTGCTTTTAAATACGCCTTTTCTATTTCTTCATGCAAAGGATAAAAATCTGCTACACCTGCATGAATCGTTCCTTGTAAATAAACTTCCGTATTTTCATCTTCCACTTTCCACAAAAATCCACCTGGGCCATCTGCTCTGCCAATCGTTTGAATAACGTCAATACCTTCATCCGCGAGCTCATCTAATTGATCTTGACCTGCCTCCAAAGGATTACCCACTACATTTACGGACTCTAACTGTTCTAACTCTTGTAATACCGAAAAATCTTCCACTTGATTATCTTGCAACGAAATGGATTGCAAGGAAGAAAACTGCTGCAAACCTTCCAAATTGGAAATGTCGGCGTCCGTTAAATTTAATTCCGTCACGTTCTCTACTTCCTCTTCTGAGAATGATTCACCTAACTCTGCTTCAATCGCTGCTTCTAAATTAGCATCTTCAAAGTTTATTGACTCTTGACTACAACCGATCAGCGCCAATGGAATAATTAGTAATAATATTATCTTTTTAATATTTCGCAAATGAAATATCCCCTTTCTCTGCTAAAACCTTTGTCTACACTCATTTAGTTTTCCTCTTTTAGCAAAGACGAAATGTGATTGGTATTTGGTATTTTTTACCTAAAACAGTATATATGATAACAGAAATAAATTCAACTCTTTCCCAAACTTCACATAAAAACACTCCATAAGTTAGGTCTATGGAGTGTCTGATCCATTTTATTTTTCTTGAGCCATCCTTTTCTGCAAATAGTTCGGAATCACCATACCAATAAATAATAAAGCAGCAAGTGACATTACTCCTCCCATTAACCATTCCCCTATCACGATAAGCAATAGGACAAATAATCCACCTGCGAACATCATTAGCTGCTGCATCCATTTAATAAAAGCTTGCTTTCGTGTATTAATGCCAATTGGATACAAATCTAACCATACAAGCGTTGCGTGGTGTTTCCATAACGGGATCACTTGCAAAAAGATCATATAAATAAAGAGCAAAGCAAAAACAAGCTTTAGCCATGAATTGGGAACGAAATAAATCAGTAAACCGCCAATAACAAGCAACCTTGCATAGATACCTAAATATTCTCCACTTCTAACGGTTGTTAAGCGGTACAAATAAGGATAAGCCTGCTTCTGGTGGAATGGAAGTGATCCAGTTAACAAGCGTGCAAGCCAATGACGTTTTCTTACTGGAGTTTCCATATGTGGTACTTCCGTAAACATATTGGCTAACCTGTAAAAAGACCGCATTCGCATATAATCACTTTCAATTAGCAAGTCCCAATTTAATGCGCGCTGTTTTCTAGCTGTTTGATAGTTCGTGACAAACAGTACGATAAGTAATACAGTAATGATCGCTAAAAAGATCATCTCTTGCACAAGAAAGAAATACACTAACGTTATAATTAATGCAAACCTTACGACCTTGTCCATCATTCTAGCATTCTTATCCCGAACACGTAGCATCCACCAATTTGCTGCTAAACCCCAAACTTTTATCACCAACAATACCACAAACAATAAACCAAATGACGAGTTCTCTGGAAAAACAGTCATATACAATGGGGCAACAGCAGCAATTGCTAATACGAATAAGTAAAGCTGTGTCACAAAACTGTAGATTAAAGCTCTAATGAAATATCCTGATAGTTGTGATTCTGCTGGAATCAAAAAGACGATATCTGCCCTCTTTAACAATGTTTGAATCGGACTGTGTGCGGTAACCACACCAAGTACAATCGCAATCACCCAGGTAGACGGAAAGTAATCAGGAATATCCTCTAAAAACTGCTGATAATATACAGACATTGCGCCGACAATAAACACCATGGCAATCGCAAGATGTCCTGTGAGTATATAACGCAAATATCTGCTTAATTCCTTCATATGTGCAGACAAACGTTCAGCAAATAACCGGCGTGGATTAAGCATATTGATCGGCTTCCTTCGTTAATTGAATGTAAAGATCATCTAATGTAGCTTGCGGTCGGTCAAAGGCTTTTCTTAATTCTTCCAACGTCCCTTTTGCACGAATTTTCCCATCATGCAAAATAACAAAACGATCACAGTAACGTTCTGCCGTTGCTAAAATATGTGTCGACATTAATACGCCAGCACCTTGCTCTTTCATTTGATTCATTAACTGTAGATAAGACTGAATCCCAAGCGGATCTAACCCGACAAAAGGCTCGTCCACAATATATAAATCAGGCTCAACCAGAAATGCACACATAATCATCACCTTCTGTCTCATCCCTTTAGAGAAATGAATAGGAAACAGCTTCAATTTCTTGTCTAAGCGGAATTCTTTTAACAGTGGTGTGACACGTGCCTGATAAACCTCTTCTGGTATATCATAAGCCATAGCCGTTAAACGCAAGTGCTCTTCTAATGTCAATTCATCATATAATACAGGCATTTCCGGAATATAAGAAAAATGTTGCCTGTACCTTTCCGGTGCTTCTTGGAATGTCTTTCCTTTAATCGAGACAGTTCCTTTTTTAGCTTGCATTAAGCCAATTACATGCTTAATCGTCGTACTTTTTCCCGCACCATTTAATCCAATTAATCCAACAATTTCATTTGGCTTCACATCAAATGAAATACCATGCAGTACATTTTTATGCGTGTATCCACCTTCTAAATCTTTAATATGTAATAAAGGCTCCATCTATTCAACGTCCTTTCTTTATTCATTTCTTTATAAAGGTTGCACTTATACGTATTTCCAATTCCTCATCATTATACCAAATTTTAATTGTATAAAGAAAAAAATTCAGTACAACCTATGAAGGAAGGGGTAGAGAAAAAGTATTATATTGATCCTTTCAACAATTGTAAAAACAATGAATCATCATTGTTTTTACATTTCACGTACTTTATCCGAAAGAATCTTCCCCGGTTCAAGGTTAAAGTAAAAAATTTCTCCCCTTCATGCAGGATGTGCTATGAAACGATATGTCGTTTCGTAGCATTCCTGCTATTTTTTTATCCCTTAGCGTTTTAAAGAACAATAAAAATAATGTATAATATGAAGAAAGAACATAGCATTGAAAAATAGCCTAAGTTTTAGTGCTAAAGATCTAGATACATCACACAAGATTATTGCTTAATCTGGAAAAGACTTGTAAATAGAAGGAGCGAACGATATGGAAACGCATGATGATTGTATTTTTTGCAAAATTGTAGCAGGTGACATCCCTTCAGCAAAAGTTTATGAGGACGAAGATGTTTACGCATTCCTTGACATTAGTCAAGTAACGAAAGGGCATACGCTAGTCATACCTAAAGAACATACTAAAAACATATATGAAACAGATGAGACGATCGCTGCTAAACTGTTTGCACGCATACCGAAAATTGCAAATGCCTTAAAAGAAACATTTCAACCTGCAGGAATAAATATACTTAATAATAACGAGGAAGCTGCTGGGCAATCTGTGTTCCATTTACATATACATCTTATCCCTCGTTATGATGAAACCGATGGCTTTAAGCCTAACTGGATCACACATGAAGGTCAATACGATTTAGCTGATCTGGCATCTCAAATATCAACAAATCTTTAAAATTTTTAAAAATGATGGTTTGATTATGAACGAAAAAGAGAATGTTATATATGAAAGGAGTTGTTCGGAATGATTAACAGCAAGTCATTATTAATCGGCTTTTTAGCTGGAGGATTAGTAAGTGCTGCTGCTACACTATTAAGTACACCCAAAGCAGGGAAAGAATTACGAACCGACGTTAGAGAAAAGAGCGATGAAGCTATACGTTATATCAACCATTTAAGAACAGAAGGTGTCGACTTAAAAGAACAGATTACCAAAACATCAAAGGAAGGTGCAGCGTTAATTAAAGATCTTTCCGCAGATGTGAAAGAATCGATTGAATCATGGAAGAAAACCGTCGAACCACACCAAAAAAATATTCAAAAATATTTAACACAAATTGAAGAGAGCTTAAAAGAACTGGAAGACAAGACAAATGCACGATCAGATGTTAATTAGAAAGGGTTGGCTGCTTGCCAGCTCTTTTTTCATGCCTTCCGATAAAATGCTTATCAAAATTTTACATAAAACCTATTGATTTTTCATACAAAACATACTATAGTCATGGAGTGTTATTAAAAAGAATCGATTTTAGAAAAGGGGTGATCCTGGTGAACTGTTGGGATTCCATCAATGTAACCAAAAAATTTGGTTTTTACCGAAGCCTTATTTTATCTTTATTATTTGGTCTATTATCTTTTATTTTTTTGTATTTACCATTTACATTGATTCACAAAGATGTCGTAGTAAAAGACCATGGTCTAATCCCAGTGGTATTTGGCGTAGCGATATTACCTTTGCTACACAAAGCATTAAGAATTTTACCTTTAAAATTCACCAATAAAAACTTGCGAATTAAATGGACATTAGAGAAGCGATTCATCCCTAATTTTCATGTAAAAAATCATACAAAAACAACGAAACCAACATTATTTTTTGCTTTATTAACACCAACATTAATTATCACAATTCCTTGTATCATTGGCAGTTATTTTGTTCCGGCCTATTATCCATATTTCCTGCTTATTGGTGCAATTAATTTAAGTTTATCATATGTTGATTTTCTATATATTTGTCATTTATGGAAAGCACCGAAAAAATGTTTAATATCTAATGAAGAACAAGGTTATGATATTTTAATACCACGTTAATCCCGTTTCGATACAAGTCGAAGCGGGTTTTTGTCTATTCTATCCTTTTTGATTCAAGCACAAGCATACTAAAATGCTTTTATACATATTTTTCAATTTATAATAAGACATACTGTTCAAATCTTTAATTTTTTGTTAAAGTAATGACATGAGAATAAGGAGGTAAGCTTGATGTTGTATGTTTTTGTCATTTTTGCTTTTTTTATATTATTTATATTCAACTCTTTAACTATGAGACTTTGCTTACAAACTGAAATGTCGCAGGAAAAACAACCAAATGTTTTCCGAACTATTAATATTTTAATTACCATTTTACTTGTATCTTCATATGTCGAAGTTATATATATTTAATGAAAAATGAGTAAAAAAAATGTAATCTTCATTTTTATTGTTATTTTTAATGAGAAATGTGTTATATTATTGCAAGAGTTAAAAAATAGCTTTATTAAATATAGGAGTGTAGGTAGAATGAAAAAATTAACAATCACTGCAACATTTGCAGCAAGCGTTATCGCACTTTCCGCATGTTCTTCAGATGATTCTGAAACAGTTGTGGAAACAGGATCGGGTAATATTACGAAAGAAGCATTTTACGATGAATTGGTAGCATCCCCTAATGGTGGACAAGTTCTCCAGCAAATGGTGCTTGAAACAATTCTGGAAGATAAATATGAAGTATCCGATGAAGAAGTTGATAATGAAGTTGAACAAGTGAAAGAACAATATGGAGAAGAGCAATTTGAAATGGTCTTAACCCAAAATGGTATTGAAGATGAAGATGAATTCCGTGAACAGTTGCGAGTAAGTTTACTTCAAGAAAAAGCAGCAACAGAAGATATAGAAGTTACTGAGGAAGAAATTCAACAACGTTATGACAGAATGCAAACAAACCTTGTTGCTAGTCATATTCTGGTTGAAGATGAAGAAACTGCCAACGAAGTCATTGACAAATTAAATGATGGTGAAGACTTTGCAGAATTAGCTGGAGAGTATTCTACAGACCCTGGCAGTAAAGATAACGGTGGCGACTTAGGAGAATTTGGAGTTGGCCAAATGGTGCCTGAATTTGAAGACGCAGCATACGATCTGGAAATTGACGAAATCAGTGAACCTGTTCAAACTACAAACGGATTTCATGTTATTAAAGTTACTGATCGTGTAGATGTAGAAGATGTGGAACCTTTAGAGGATGTAGAAGATCAATTAAGAAGAGAGATTGCTTCCGGTAAAATTGATCAAACAGCACTACAAACGAAAATTCAAGATTTAATGAAAGATGCCGATATTGATGTGAAGATAGATCAATACGAAGATATGTTCACATTTGAAGAACCAACTGCAGAAGAACCTGCTACTGATGAAGCGACAGAAGAGGAAACGTCTGAAGAAGAATCAGCAGATAGCGAAGAGGCTTCTGAAGAAGAAACTGAATAAGACTGTATCCCCCTATCTTCCACTATGTGAGAAGATAGGGGTTTTTATGTTATTCTAATAATAGGTTGAAATAAGATTAGGAAGTGATAAATAATGAGTTCCCTGAAATATTTTTATGACATGATTACAATTGATTATGAGCTTGCAGATCAACAAAAAGAAAACCTTGCGACCAATTTCCCTGCACCTTCGTTACCAGAAGCGATAAAGGGCGTACATTTAAATACGCTAACAAAAGGGAGCCCCGTCTCTGCTCGGGTTTTGTTAAATGAATTCGAAGTAAAAAAAACGAAAACAAACAAATCCTTCTTGAAAGTGACATTAAGTGATCAATCTGGAACCATTTCTGCAAAAATGTGGGATAATAACGGTGAAGTCGATGCGATGCTCCCCATTTTAGAACAAAAAGGTGTCTTTGATATCCGTGGTCAGGTTGATGAATTTAACGGCTTTAAAAGTGTTACCGTATATGAAATGACTCCGTGTACGGAAGATATCGATCCTTTTACACTATTAGCTTATACACAGCAAGATATTGAAGCATTACGTGACGAACTGTTTGCCTACCTTTATGAATTGCAGCAACCATTTCAAGACATTGCCATTAAAGCGATGGAACAACTATGGGAAGGGTTTCGTATTAGTCCTGCTGCCAAGGGATTCCACCACAATTATTTAGGCGGACTACTGAAACATACTGTTGGTCTGATGCGTTTTTGTAGATACATAACGATTCAATCAGATAATCCTTTTCGTGCCGTGATGCAATTAATTAATAAAGTAGAAACGGAGTATAAATTAGAAATTTGGAACTCTTTAAAAGAGGACAATGCGAGACCTGCATATGTATGGAAAGACAGTATTGATCATCTCTATCACATGGTACAAGGGATGGCTGATTATAAATATGACAGTATTAATTATGATGCGTTGACAACAAGTATTTTGTTCCACGACATTGGTAAACTAGCAGAATATGATTATGCCGGGAAGTCATTTGATATTTTTCACTTTTTATTTCCTACCGGTGAATTTAAGGACTCAAACCGTAAACAAGCTGGTATTGCTATGGATCCAATAGGGGTAAACATCGGTCATATCCCATACGGTGTCATGTTATTGTCTAAAGTAATTGATCACCATAACATTTCGATCACGATGGAAGATATTCACCTCATGTCTCACTGCATCCTTTGTCACCATGGCTTACCTGAATGGGGCAGTGCTGTTCGTAAACCTAGTAATCTAGAAGGCTATATCATTCACATTGTTGACTATTTAGATAGTCGTTATGAGAATACAGAAGCAGATGAGGAGAAATAATAACATTAGCTTTATTTGTAATCCTTCGCTAATAATCGAAATAGTCAGTCCGTCTATTCAATCTCATGATATAGTAACTAAATTAAATGTATACATGAAATATGGTGTACAGGAATACTGGATTGGTCATCCACTTTTGAAGTCAATACAAGTGTATGTTTTACAAACTGATAAAACATATGTACTGCAAAATATAGCAAAAGAAAACGAAATTGCTTCCTCCACCCTCTTTCATGATTTTTCAGTAGATGTTACAAAACTATTTTCTATTTAAATGGTTGGTGAGATAACACATAATCTCACCTTTTCTAACACCTAATCATCCATTTTCAAACATTTTTGAATAATTTTATGTTAATATTACATTAGGTATTTTGTTATTATTATACTTCTTGTTCTCCTATTTGATCTGTCAAAAATTCAAAATTAGCATAAACAAATTAAAGAACTGAATGAAGAAATAATTGATCTGTTAAAAGAAGTTCGTGATAAATAGATGAAATGGGGAATTCATATGGAGTGGTATCACGATAGCTATGTGGTAAGCGATGATAGAAAATTTCTTGATTTGAACACCATCTATAAACTTTTAAAACCAACATATTGGGCGAATGGCCGGAGTAAAGAAACGATTGAACAAAGTATAGAAAATTCATTTTCTTTTGGTGTTTATGAGAATAATAAACAAATTGGATTTGCTCGAGTTGTTTCCGATCAAGCCGTATTCTCCTGGATATTAGATGTTGTAATCGACCCGGAGTATCAGGGACGCGGAATTGGTTCTTTTTTGATGAAATCCATTCTGGAACATCCCTTACTTAAAAATACGAAATTTGCTTTAGCTACTAAGGATGCTCACCGATTTTATGAGACATTTAACTTTATAGAACGGCCATGTATGGTACGAAGAATGGTAAAGGATGAACAGTAAGATGCAGGAATGGTTTTTCACAGTAATGGATGAGTTTGGTTACATCGGTATTATGTTTTTAATAGCACTGGAGAATATTTTTCCACCTATCCCCTCAGAAGTAGTATTAACTTTTGGCGGTTTTTTCACTACTGTATCTTCCTTACATATTATTGGTGTCATCCTTTCATCAACAGCAGGTTCTGTTCTAGGCGCAATTGTATTATACTTGATAGGTATGCTACTGAACGTTCAACGCTTAGAAAGAGTCGTTAAAAAATGGGGACACATTCTCCGCATCAAAAAGGACGACATCTATAAGGCTGATGCTTGGTTTGATAAATATGGCTATTGGACGATCTTCTTTTGTCGATTTATTCCATTAATCCGTAGTCTTATTTCCATTCCAGCAGGGATGTCTCGAATGAATATAACAATCTTTTTAATTCTAACCACCCTTGGAACCTTAATCTGGAATACTGTCTTAGTTTTATTAGGAGCTTATGTTGGGGAATCATGGGAGGATATTGTCTATTATTTTGATATTTATTCTGACTTTTTCTACCTGCTCATTTGCCTTGGTGTTTTATTCTTTATTATTCGTTTATTACGGAGAAGAAGTTAAGAAAAACCGGCAAACCCCGCCGGTCCTCTATTAAATGCTATATGGATTTCGATTACTTTGGTAGTAATGATGAAACATTTGAACAGCTTGACCACCACTTCGGCTTCCCACTTCCCTTTCCGTGGAGTTTGCCCTTCAGCTAAGTACTGCTCTACAACATATGTCAGAGCTAAAAACTTGGATTATTATTCCATGAAGGGGCTGAAATATAGCATTGAAACCCTTAAAAAAGTTATGATACCAATGTTTATACTTTCCTTACAAGTAAATAAAGCCATCCCCATTTTAAAGAGGATGGCTTATAGATGTTAATTTGGCTCGATAAAAACCGTAGAGCTTATGGATATTAAGAACAATATATAAACGTCCCTCACAATAAATACAGACTAAAAGCTAGGGGAAAGAACCTCACTTAAAGCAGCCATTGTTCAAAATCCTTCCTCACTTAGTTTGTTCTTTTAATGATATAACCATTATCTATTTTATCGAAGCCCACTTTTGGATAATAATCCATTGCAGCTGGTGCTGATAACAGAATCAAAGCAACTTGCTCATTTAGTTCTGCTTTAACATGTTCAATCAATTGTTTTCCAATTCCTTGATGCTGATAAGCTTCATCTACAGCTAAATCTGACAAATAACAGCAATAGCTGAAATCTGTCAAGCCTCTGGCCACTCCTACTATTTTTTCCTGATCCCACGCAGTGACTAATACATTAGCATGATCAAGCATTTGTTGCAGACGATCTAGATCATCATAAGGTCTTTTTATACCTGAAGCTTGAAAAACTTCTGATAAATCTCTCGGCGTTATCGTTACATCACTTTTATACATAATATGATTCATAGCACACTCTCCCATTATAATGTAATACTTGCTTTTGCTGTCGCATTAGCAGTGAAATAGAGTACTTGATGATCCTTACTTAATTCTTCGATCATCTCTAACACTTTTTCTTTTCGATTAGCATCAAAATGTACGAACCCATCATCAATCAAAAAAGGTAGCGCTAACCGGTTAGCCATGACATGACTTAATGCAAAACGAAGGGCAATATATAATTGATCTTTAGTAGCCTGTGATAATTCGGTGACTCCAAAGACAAAGCCATCCTTGTCTTCTACAATGATCGTTTCATTATCTTCTATATATATGTGCGGATACCTACCTAATGTCAGTTTGCTAAAATACTGACTAGCTTGCTCGAACACTTGAGGCATATATTTTTGTGAATAAGTTGATTTTGCTTCTGTTAAGTTTGTTAATGCCACATGATATACAGCCCATTGTTTTGCTATTTCTTGTAATTCTACTTGTTTGATGGCCAACTGATGCTTGAGAATCGATGTATCCTCATTTGCCTCCAGCATCGCAGTAGTTGCTTTTTGGTCACTTAATAAAGCTTGTTTTTCTTTTATTTGCTTAGTAGTTTCGTTGATTACTTGTTTACATTCTTCTTGTACAACCTGTAACGTCTTTTCCTCATCAAAATTTCCTTCAGCGATTTGCTTAATTTCATCATCTGTGAAAAGGACAGCCAAGCTATCATATAACTGATTATGTTTCTGTTGCAGGTGATCAAGTTCTTCTTTTTGTTCTCCCTTTTCAATAAAGGATTCCTCTGTATCCACTTCTGCCTTGTGCAGTAACAGATTGATCTCTTGCTGATACGGTTTTTGCTTCTCTAACATAGTCTCCAGTTGTGATTGCCATTCTGCTCTTCTCGTTTGAAGCTGCTTATAAGCTGTTCTATTAACCTGCTCCTTCTCAATAATTGATTCTAAATCATCCATATCTAAATCCAGGGTATCAATAGCTTGTTGTTTTTCCCTTTTTAGCTCGTAAAATTTATTTACTTCTGTTTCTAATTGGTTCATCTCCAAAAGCTTTTCTTTTTGAGTGATTACTTGTTGATAAAGCCTAGGCCAATAAGTTAATTCAATATTTGTTAAAAATGGATATTGCTGCTTTTGATCAGTGATTTTTTGCTCGATTTGTTCGATACGTTCCTTTAAAAAAGAAAGTCGTTCTTCTTGTTTTAACTGTTCATTTTGATATTTCTGTACATCTTTTTCAATTTCGGATAACGATTGCTGGAGCTCTTTTTGTTGCTCGATAATCCGCTCCCGCTCCTGAATTTCAGCACGAGATAAGGAAACGAACTCTTTAAGATCAGGCTGTAACCATTGTTTAAATGCTTTTCCATATAGTCTAATCGCGATGTTTTGACCACTAGCCAGAATAACTGTGACAATCACCCACATTAAATCTGTTAGGAAGAAAAGCCCTGCCCCTAGCAAAAACCCAATAAGGATAACAAGGTTAGATAATTTCAATTGCTGTTGAAATGTTTGTTGCCATTTACGATATTGTTCTTGTTGCTCTGCTTGATTTGCTTGTTCGATCTCCTCTTGATATTGTTTGATCTTATCCTGACCCAGCAATGCTTTTTGCAGTTGTTCCTTTTCCTTCAGCAATTCCTGTTTTATTCTGACCGTTGAGGATTTGTCGTTTTCGACATACTGTTTTTCCAAGGATAATTTCTCACGCTGATTTGCTAAATCTGCCCATACTTCTTCTAGATAAAAAGGAAGTTCTGTCTCCCGTAATTGCTCCAACGTCAGGTTAATCTGCATATTTTCTAACTTGCTGATCATTTCATTTTCGATTTCTTTAATGCGTTTTCCGATTTGTTGGATATCTGCCTCGATTTGATCAATTTCATTCTGAATCTTTAACCCGCGTTCGATCGTCTTAAATTTTTCATCAGGCATCAGCTCCAACTGGCTTATCTGCTGCTCCACTTCCTTTACATTATTACGCAGCACCTGCTCTTCACTTTTTAATGGTAAAAGCGAGTCCTTCCATTCATTCAGACGCTTTAATCCTTCAATCGGAAACGTAATAGTTGCATCTTGTCTTTTCAATTGAGCAGTGGTGAAATAGTAATCCTCGATTAAAGCATAGTGTGTTAACCGTTTTTCAGCTTGTTCCTGTCTTTGGATGGTGTTACTTTTTTCTTGTTGTAATTGAATTAATTGCTCATTTAATTCTTCAATTTCCGTTAATTGTTGCTGATACTGACTTTCCTTCTCTTTCGCTTCGGTTAATTTCTTTTTGAGATCTGCTAGCTCTTGAAAAAGTTGATTAATCTCCGGCTTTTTTCCATACGGTTTAAACAGATCTGCCAGCTTTTTTTCCAAGTTTTTTTCTGCATGATAGATCCGATCTGAGCCTGTCATACCTACAGCTAATAAGACTTCATGCAGAGATTGATTGTCAAGATCTTGAATTTGCTTGAGGTCATGGGCATCAAATGTATAGATTGATTGGAATTCCTTACGATTAATCCCTTGCAAAGCAGATTTTAACCATTCTTCATCCATCTGTGTTCCGCTCTCACCATATATGATCGCCTGATTTTTATGCTTGCCTTGTACTCGTTCTATCGTGACAGATTGGTTCGCAAGTCCGGAAACAGTAAGCCTCCCACCTACAGTTGAGCCTTGCTTCGGTGTAAAACGTTCTATCTGTTTCGATTTCAAGCCAAACAAAATGTATAAAATGAACTGTCTCAAAGTTGATTTGCCCGATTCATTATCCCCTGCAATTTCAATAGGACCGTCCTGCTCAAGAGAGAAATGCTGATCGATCCATTTACCAAAACCATATATATGTATGCTTTCTATCCGCAAGACTTATCCCTCCTTTTCATGCAGTAATTGATCTAAAAGATATTCTGCTTCGTGCAGGATTTCCATTTGATCATCACCTTCTAATTCTAGCAGCCATTTTCTTCCTTCTCCATGCTGCCATAACGGGCTGATTGACTGCTCCAGATTTGTTTCTTGAAAAGCAGTTGCTAACTCTTCCAAAAAACGACCGCCATGTTGCCATTCAGATCGTTTAGCTGCCATGTTCCATTTATAACCGATAATATAGCTATGCTCTAATTCCTGATTCAAATAGGTAATCATTTCTGTTATCTGGCCATTAGTGAACCAGACTTCCTTGTCCTCCGCTACTTGCGAAAAAATGATCTGGATTAATGTCTTCCCTGTTTTCCATTGATTGGTGATTTCTATTAGCTGTTCCGTCACACTTGGAATATCTGTCCAACCACTAGCATCTACTGGTACTTTTTCAAAGCTAATAGGAGATAGAGGTCGGAATTCAAGCTCTGCATTATTTTCAGATAGGGTGACAAGGTAGCAACCCTTTTCCCCTGTTTCTTTCGTTGACCTGCCTTGGATATTTCCTGGATAGACAACTGGCGGACTTTCCGCTACTATTTCGCGCTTATGTATATGCCCTAGTGCCCAATAATCAAATCCAGCTTCTTTCAGTTCTGTCAGTTGAAAAGGTGCATAACTTGCATGATCCTGGTTGAGTTCATTTCCTATACTTCCATGTAACGTAGCGATATGAAAACAATCATCGGCTGTTGTTTTCTGGTACTCTTTCGTTTTGTTTTCCACTACTGCTCTATTTTCATAACTAAAGCCATAGATTCTCGCTTGGACTTGTCCATCTTTGATAAATGGGAAGGAGGTAACCTCTTCTTTATCAAAAACATGTACATTATCCGGGTAGTTACGCGGAAAGGACTGACTGTTCAAATAATCATGGTTACCGTAAGAGAGGTATACCTTAATCTGGTGTTCTTGTAATCTTTGAAAAGCTTTCTGCAATGCCATATGCGCTTGCATGCTTTGTTCTTCCTGGTCAAAAATATCTCCTACTAAAAGGACAAAATCTACTTGATGTTTGATGGCTTGTTCGGTGAGATTTTCTAAGGCTTGAAATGTACTTTGTCTAATATCTCTTAATAGCTCATATGGGATGTCTTTCAAACCTTTAAATGGACTATCTAAATGTAAATCCGCACAATGAATGAAAGAAATTTCCTTTCTCACAATTCTTCACCTTCTTCCTCTCTCTATTGTAGCAGAGCACAAATAAGAATGCACGTTCGTTTTGTCATTTTTGTGGAATTTTATGTTAAAATTGAAATATGGGGGGGGGGCGTGGCGGTATGTCTGTTAAATTAGTGAAACCAACGAAAATGTTAACGAGAGAATATCAGGATTTCTACTTGGAGTGGAAAAAAAGCGGTGAGAAAACAATTATTGGTGTTGTCAATATTAGACATCGATTATCAGAAATGCTTCTTGCCATTGGAGGTCATATTGGTTATGGTATACGTCCGAGTGAGCGAAAGAAAGGTTACGCGACCAAAATTTTGGAATTGGCGTTACTTGAAGCTAAAAAGATAGGGATCACTAGAGCACTCGTTACTTGTGATGCTGACAATATCGGTTCTCTGAAAGCTATTTTAAAAAATGGTGGAATAGAAGATGGAGATTATGTGGAAGATGACGGTAATGTCGTGAAAAGGTTTTGGATTGAATTATAGGGACTTCCTTCAAAACATGAACAAGGAGTCCTTTCTATTTTCGGACTCCTTGCGACAATATTATTTTAAACCTCTCGATTCATTTTCTATAGCTTCATTAAATTCTTCTTTCACAACTTTTGATGGATTTGTTGGGGTTCCAAAAATAAGGCTGACGATAATGATTGCAACTGCACCTAATGCAAACCCTGGTACAATTTCATATAAATCAAAAATGCCTCCTTCAAGCTGCTCCCAAACGATCACTGTTAAAGCTCCTACCACCATTCCGGCAATCGCTCCACCTACAGTTGTCCTTTTCCAAAACAAACTCAATATGATAATCGGGCCAAAAGCTGCTCCAAATCCTGCCCATGCATATTCGACTAAATCAAGAACTTGGCTTTCAGGGTTTTGAGCAATCAAAATCGCAATAATCGCGATGATAATGACTGCAATTCTTCCGATCCACACTAATTCTTTTTGGCTTGCATTTTTTCTGATGATTCCTTTATAAAAGTCCTCTGCAACCGCACTAGAGGATACTAACAATTGCGAATCAATCGTACTCATAATCGCTGATAAAATTGCAGCTAATAAAATACCTGCAACCCATGGATTAAATAGTTCTTGCGTGAATGCTATAAAGACTGTTTCTTCATTATCTAGCGGTGTGTCGGCAAAATAGGCAATCCCCGCAAAACCGGTAAAAATCGAACCATATAAAGCAAATACCATCCATGACATTCCTATAAATCTGGCCTTTGGGATTTCTTTGGTCGATTTTACAGCCATAAACCTTGTTATGATATGTGGCTGTCCAAAATAACCTAGCCCCCATGCTAGTAATGAAATAATACCAATAGCTGTGGTATCGGTAAATGCGTTTAGAAATCCCGGATCTATCCTTCCCACTTGATTGACCACTTCATTCCAGCCACCTGCAGCGTTAATGGCTACGATTGGTACAATAATTAATGCTAAGAACATTAGGATACCCTGGAAAAAGTCTGTCCAGCTTACTGCTAGAAATCCTCCTAAAAATGTATACGATATAATGACAATGGCTCCAATCCATAACGCAGATTGATATTCTATTCCAAAGGACTGTTCAAATAAAATGGCTCCCCCGACCAGTCCTGCTGACGTATAAAATGTAAAGAAAATTAAAATAACTAAAGCGGAAATGACACGTAGAATCCGGGATTGGTCTCGAAAACGATTTTCTAGAAAGTCTGGAATCGTAATGGAATCCTTGGCAACTTCGGTATAAGTCCGTAACCTTTTCGCTACGAATTGCCAATTCAAGTATGCCCCTACTGCTAAACCTATCGCAAGCCAGATTTGATTCATGCCACCTGCATACATGGCACCTGGCAATCCAAGCAAAAGCCAGCTGCTCATATCAGAAGCTCCGGCACTTAGAGCCGCTACACTTCCACCTAAATTTCGGCCACCTAAAACATAGTCGGAAAGGTTATTCGTTAAACGAAAGGCAATAATTCCAATAACTAACATTCCGACTAAATAAACGATAAACGTTATCAAAGTAACACTATCCATTATTTACTCTCCTCTTTCTGTAAAAAAGGTGATTAACGATAAGAGAACAACGGATAACATCGGGACTAATAACCACCCCCATGTTGCTGCATTGATTGTTTCCTGTTCCATCAAGATCACCACCTAGTCAATTATGTATACATAGTGTCTGTATTGATTTACTATATATTCTAAAAAGATTTATTTTATCATATCTGACCCGTTGTAAACAATGATAGAGTTATTGGAAAGTCGAAGTTCAGAATATTTCCAATCTTGATCCAGTATGGTATCATGGTAAAAAATACTAAAGGAGGTCTATTACTTGGTCCATGATTCTGTAAGAAAATCTTTTTATTTAAGACAGTTAGAAGCACTTATCAGCCGACTCTCACCTCATGATATTCCTCAAGATTTGGAAAATGCATATGGCAGAGAATTATCGGGTTATACCGGTGAAAAGCAATTACCTTATCATTTGCATATGGTGCAAAATGAAAAAATGCTGTTGTATGGTATCCGGTTACCTTGGCAAAAACATTATTTCCAAATGGACAACCTATCCTTTTTCCTAAAGAAAATCTTCATTTGTGAAGTCAAACACCTAAAAGGCAAGCTATTCATTAATGAAGCAGATCAATTAGTCCAAGAACATGAAGATGGAAAAATCGAAATTTATGATCACCCACTTTTACAAGCTAAATTCCAACAAGAAAAATTAGAAGCGCTGCTTACTTTACACGGCTTCTCTTTTCCCCCAATTCATCCAATCGTTGTTTTTACTCACCCGAATGCCAACCTTAACTTTCAGCATCCTGATATGATACCCGTTCAGCAATTGTCTCTCAGAATCAAACTTTTCCTCCAAGAACAAACAGCTAACAACGAATATAACTTTACTGAGAGCAGACACCTCATTAATTTCATTTCAGCCCATCACCAAGAACGAAAAGTAAAGATACATGACAAATTTAAGATAGATCTTCGAAAAATAGTACGAGGTGTATTTTGTCCATCATGTCAGTATGTAAAAGCAAAAAGGATTTATGGAACTTGGCAATGTCCTAAATGTGGTATTAAAGACAAAATGATGCATGTCCATGCGCTTAAAGAGTGGGCATTGATCTTCGGTCCAGTAATAACTAATAAACAGGCCAGATGGTTTTTGGACGGCATATCAATAGACCTGACGAAAAGATTATTAAGACAATTAAACTGTCCATTTGTCGGGAGTTATCGAGATCGAAAATATGACTTAACTATACTATTAAATTAAAGAGACAACTTCTATGAGTTTTCTGGCAACTTTGGCTGGTTTACTGGCAACTCTCTCGACTTTTCTGGCAACTTCGCTTGGTTTACTGGCAACTCTCTCGACTTTTCTGGCAACTTCGCTTGGTTTACTGGCAACTCTCTCGACTTTTCTGGCAACTTCGCTTGGTTTACTGGCAACTCTCTCGACTTTTCTGGCAACTTCGCTTGGTTTACTATCAACTTGGACAACCAAACAAATTTGAAGAAGCTATTTCGCTCGTCGCGAAATAGCTTCCTCTTTTTCTTATTCTTTTTTCGATAGCTGTAATGCTTTTTTGAAGTCTTTTAATGAGGTGGATGTGCCGTACATGAGTACGCCGCCTCGATATATTTTGGCTCCTAAAATGGCAAATATTATAATGGTTACAATTAATATTAGAATACTTAATCCCACTTCCCAGAATGCAATATCCAGTAAACCGACACGCAGGAACATTGCCATTGGCGAGAAGAATGGGATATACGACGAAATAACAACAAATGTTGATTCCGGCATACTCAAACCGATCATTGAAATCATAAAGGCAGCAATAATTAAAAATGTGACAGGAGTCATCAATTGCTGTACATCTTCCGTTCTACTTACTAATGATCCTAACATCGCTGCTAATGTCGCGTATAAGAAATAGCCTAACAGAAAGAAGATGATCGCGTATATAAATGTAGAGACACTGACATCAGATAGTCCGAAAAATTCAAAGAAATCACCAATCAATTCATCTTGCTTCTGCATAATAACGAAGTAAGCTGTCCCTAGTAGCAGAATCATTTGGGTTAGACCTACCAAGCCTATTCCAAAAATTTTGGCAAACATTTGACTGACTGGTGAGGAACTTGAAATTAAAATTTCCATTACTCTTGATGTTTTTTCGTTGGCTATATCCATCGCAATCATGTTTCCATACAAGATGACCGCCATATATAGTAAAAATAAGATCGCATACACAAGGCCACGTGCTCCGCTTAACTCTTCTTCTGTTTTGACGTCACTAGCATCACCGTTACCTGTAGCAATTAATTCATTCTCAAAAGAAACTGGCTCATAGATTGAAGCAATGACAGCGGGATCAATACCTGATTGATTGGTTGCCATCTCTACTTTTATTTGTTGTAATTGGCTTTCTAATATATTTTGTGCAGTTTGATTAGTATAATCTCTACTATAGTAAGTAGCTTCAGGTAATCCTTCTTCCGTTTCCCTGATATCCAACACAGCAATAAATGATTCTTCCCCGACCGCATCTTGTGCTTCTTCTAGTGTGCCGTCAAAATGCTCTAATTCAAAATCTGCTTCCGTCCTTGATTCTAATTGTGAGTATACTTCTTCTTGTTCTGTTAAAACTGCAACTTGGTCTGTCTCATCTGAACCGAACATTTCTATAAATGATTGAACATTCGACATTAGAACGATTAACGCTAGAATGATAGCAGTGGTGATAATAAATGATTTTGATTTTATTTTTGATAAATAAGTATGAGAAAAGACAATCCAAAATTTATTCATATGACTCACCAGCTTTCTCAATAAAGATGTCATTCAGGCTTGGTTCATCCAATTCAAATTTACGGATAAATCCTTTTCCTGATATTTCCTCCAACACACTTTGGGAGACATCTTCATTTTCAATTTGACAAAGGACACCATCACTAAAGTATTTCACTTTCACAACACCAGCGACGTTTTCTAAGAAGGATAAATCAAAATCCGCTTGTATTGATAAATTTTTCTTACCGAATGATCGTTTAATTTCGCGAAGATCACCATGTAAAATCGGTTTTCCGTGCTGCATCATGCATAAATGCTGACATAATTCTTCTACATGCTCCATCCGGTGTGAGGAAAAGACGATCGATGTTCCAGAGTTTTTTAATTCGATTACTGCCTTCTTTAACAATTCGACGTTAACAGGATCCAACCCGGAAAAAGGTTCATCCAAAATTAGCAGCTTTGGTTTATGTATGACCGCCGATATAAATTGGATTTTTTGCTGGTTCCCTTTCGATAATTCCTCTACTTTTTTGTCCATATACTGTGGAACTTTTAAATAATCAAGCCAACTAGTCAATTCATCTAATACTTCTTTCTTTTGCATCCCTCGTAATTTCCCTAGATAAATTAATTGATCGCGAACCTTTAATTTAGGATATAAACCTCTCTCCTCTGGTAAATAACCAATTTGATCACTCTTGCTGTAATCGATTGTTTCTCCATTCCAGGTAATAGATCCAGATGTTTGATCTAATAAATTGAGGATCATTCGAAATGTTGTTGTTTTTCCTGCGCCATTTGCACCAAGAAAACCGAATATATTCTTTTCAGGTATCTCGATCGATAAATCATCAACAGCTGTAAATGATCCAAATCTTTTCGTAACATTCTCTAATTTTAACGTCACATTCTTTCACTCCTTCCAATTATTATTACGGTAGTAACAGGCAAAAAGTTTCAAATAAAAATGAGCTACAGTAAATACTGCAACTCATGATGTGTTCGTTATTGTTGTTGTGCACCATATAATTCTTCTAATGGTTTTGTAATAATACGGCTAATATCATTAATCAAAACATTGACACGTTGTTCTTGTTCCATTAGTTTGGAAATGTCATCATGTTGTTGAACAAGTTCTACAACTTGTTTTGCCTTTTCAACTTCCTCTTCGGTAATTTCCATACCTTGCATTTGTTTCTGTTGCAACTCTAACTGTGTGTTACGGAAATTATCGAACATTTGCTTAGAATTCGGATCTTCCATTACTTTATCATAAGCAGCTTTTAAATCCTTGAATTCGTCGCTTTCTTGAATTGCTTTTTCAAGCTCATTTGCACTGTCATAAACGTTTGACATAAAATAAAATCCTCCTAAATAGTTACGTCATGCATAGGTTGCTATACCTTCATGTATATGTTCCTACATGTACTTTACCACTATAACAAAGATTTAAACGACGATAAAGAGAATCGCCTGAATTAATCCAATTAACCCACCTAATAAAGCACCTAAATAAGTAATTAGTTTAAATTCTTTTCTAGAAATCGATAAAATGATCTCCTCTATCCGTGAAGTTGGAAAGGACGCAACTTGATTTTCGACCATTTTCTCCACTTCTAAATGTTGTAGCATATTCGGTACACTATCTGACAATTTACTAAATAACTGCTCGACTAGTAACGGTAGCACCTTTTCCTTTATTGGATAGGAAAAAGGGGTTATTAATTCTTGAATCGGTTTGTTTAGCCATTCTTCCACTGGGATATTGTCATGAATTAATCCGTGCAGTAACTGTTGTGTTTCTTCTTTTTCAAACAATGGTTCGATAAGTTGTATTTCCTGGTGTAAAAGGTTTGTCCACTCTTTTTGGACAGCTTGCTGGATCCATCTGCTTCCGTCATCAGAACGTAAATAATCCGTTACTAATTGCTGGATTTTTAGCGCTAATTCACCACTACTGAACATCGATAACATCATACTTCCTAGAAAACCTTTAGATTCAGCGTATTGTTTAATTACTGCTTCTATCTTTTGATGAGTTTCTTCATTATTTAATAAATCGATTCCTTTATCTCGCAAAAGAATGGATGCCTTTTCCATTTCCTTCTCTGCCATCACCTGACCAAGCCAATGCTTGAGTGGTTTTTGTTGGTTTTTTTGCAAAAAGTTACGCATTTGCTCCATGACTTTATCCGCAATCATTCTTTTCACACGATCAGCATTTAGATTTAGTTGAAACTTATCTGACAGTTGGCTGATAGTGATGGATTTGGCCAGAAAATGCTCCCACTCTTTGTTTATCTTTAGTTGTACTTGTTGTTTTAATCTCTGGTCCTGCAGTTTTAATTGAATGCTATCGATCGTTACTAAGTGATTAACAACCAATTGACCGAGTTGTTTCGCTAATTGATCACGCCTTTTCGGGATAACACCCGGGGTAAAAGGCACCTTCCATTTACCGATATATTTTGCCTCATATGGTCGAAACAGCATCTTAATAGCAATGGAATTGGTTAATCCACCAATAAAACTCCCTATCGCCACCATGAATAGTATTATAATCAGGTTATCCACCGTTCTTTCCTCCTTTCCGCTTTGTAAAAAGTATAGTACTCTTTCCTGTTGCATATAATGAATTAGCCTATATGAAGAAAGCTGGTGCTCATATGCGACAGACATTCCAAATAATAGCCTATCCTAATGACAAAAATAGAATGATTGTCCCTATTGAGATTTACTATCGCTTAAAACAGATATCTATGCTTCAGCATGGTTTACAGAACATTCCTTGTGATATCTTAAGCCACCATAACAAATCGGATACGATTTACCTTTCTTCTTCGATCATGAAGCAATTTCATTTAATTAATCATGCACCAATCATTTTGGATATCGACACACACACCTGCCATATGAACTATCTCTTCGGTGTTTTCAGCCATCGCTCGCCACAGCAAACATCCTATGAAAGATTATATCAGGAAATGGCTAGTGTCGGACATACACACGGATTTAAGACAATTTTTTTCTCCTATCATCACATTCATTCCCAAACAAATAGCTTAACAGGAGTTGTTTGGCAAGAACAGAAGTGGAAAACGATCGAAACAGATATACCGCCTGTCATATACAACCGCATACCTAATCGTAAAATCGAGTCACATAAAAAGGTACAAAAAATTAAACAACATTTGACCACAAACTCTATTATATTTAATCCTGATTTTTTTAACAAATGGCAAGTTTACGATGATATCATAAATCATGAACGAATCAATTATCTTCTACCTGATACTACTTTTCATCCTTCGACCCAGACCATTAGGCATAAACTCTCCCAGCATCCAATTACACTTATGTCATTGAAAGATGATGATACCAATCATTTCTATTTAGAAGAAGTAGGAGGTCTTCTTTTTGTTACGCACAACTATAACAGTCGCCAATATTATCAAGACCTTGAACAATTTAAGCAAGCGTTCTTCCCTAACGGCTTCCAGCAATATGTATTACAGGACGCGTTAGATTTAATGCAACATCAGGGAGATCCCTTCTATTTAAGAGTTCATACAAACAAAACGAAGCAATGGCAGGTGTCCTTTTTATATGGCAGAAAAAATATCGGGAATGAAATAGTTAATTTAGACACACTGAATTTAGGGAGAAATATCGTAAAAAAAGTAAAAGAATTAGCCATAGTATTAAGCAAGCTGTTAGAAAATATGTTACCTGGCACGATTGGAGAGATAGGCTTTGATATCGGTATCGACCAGGAACGGAGACTCTGGTTACTAGAAGTTCAGGCAAAGCCGAGCTGGCAAGTATTTTACCATCCTGCTCTTGCAACTAAAACACAAGATTATTTCACTTCATTATTTGAGTTCTCGTTAGCTTCTATCTCTAGTTTTGAATGATTTTCACCTTTTGGTTCAAACTATGCTTAGAGGAGGGAGTATCGTGGCAAAACCTTCATCCAAAAAACAGACAGATTCCCGCGAGAAATATGAAGTAGATGTTGACCGTATGATTAATGAAGGAATGGCTGGTGGTACAGCACATTCGGTATATGGTCGGATGCAAATCGAACAAGCGAGAAAATTGCCAAAAGAAAAAGAAGCCTTTCCCGCCGAAACAGACGGAGAGTAAAAATACACACACTCTTTGAAAAGTGTGTGTATTTTTATGGAGTTAACGCTCATAGCACAGATTCTTTGTTATAATAGATGTAAATGATTTTCAATGAAAGAGGCTTAAACATGTTAGAACAACTTCAACAAATGTTTCCTAATTTAGTTACGCATACAAATGAGACAAAAATGGATACGATTTCGTATAAATGGTATGTCACAAACGAAAATGACATTATCGGAGTACCAAAAGATGAATTAACGGAGAGAGAATCGAAAATTTTAGAAATATTACTAACGCCATATAAGGCTAGTCAACCACCGACTACTGAACGTGAAAAACTATGGATGGATATTTTATTTCAACAAGAAATTCCTAAAAAAATGATAGAAGCTAATTTGTCTGCCTTTCATTTTGTTTATTTTTCTCTATCAGATGAGTCGATTGATCCTGAATCTTTTCGAGAAGCGATCCATGGTTTGTTCCCACAAAAGACTTCGATCCTTTGGGAAAACAATCATGAAGGAGTAATCATTCAGGAAGAAATCCAAACAATGGAGGACTTTGTATCCTATTCAGAGATTATCGAGGTACTGACGACAGATTTTTATATCAATATAAAGCTTTTTGTCGGTCCAACATTACATCATATTCAACAAGCACCAAATTTCTATGAATGGATTAAAAAATGTTACTACTTAACCAGACGCCATAATCATGATGTTTTGGATTATATTAAAGCGATTCCGTACCTATTTTTACATGATATAAGTGATAAAGAACAACAGATGATTACGGATTCGATCCTTAATGAGGTAAAAAGTGACGAAGAATTATTAAAAACGGTTCAGGTCTTTCTGGAGTCCAATTCCAATACGACCTTAGCGGCAAAAAAAATGTACATGCACCGTAATAGTTTACAGTACCGTGTGGACAAGTTCATTGAGAAAACGGGGATAGATGTGAAACAATTCGATGGAGCTATTGCCGTTTATTTATGTCTGCTCATGCGCACAAAATGGTAAAATGAGACAGTTTTTTGCTTGATGGACATGCTTTTGTAACCGTGCACAAATAGGCTGACTTTTTTTGTGCACGCTTTCTATTTACGTTTGGACGTTTTATTAGTAAACTAATAGACATAGATGAAACGCTTTCAACAAATTAGGAGGGGAATACAATGGCAGAATTATCATTAAGAAACATTGACAAAATTTATACAAAAGGTGAAGACAAAGCAGTTGACAACTTCAACCTTGAAATTAAAGACAAAGAATTTATCGTATTCGTAGGTCCATCTGGTTGTGGTAAGTCAACTACACTTCGTATGATTGCAGGTCTTGAAGAAATTTCTAGTGGAGAGTTCTACATCGATGACAAATTGATGAATGAAGTCGCTCCTAAAGACCGTGATATTGCGATGGTATTCCAAAACTATGCACTATATCCACACATGAACGTATATGACAATATGGCATTTGGTCTTAAACTTCGTAAATTCAAAAAAGACGAAATCGAGCGTCGTGTAAAAGAAGCAGCTCGTATTCTAGGTTTGGAAGCTTACTTAGACCGTAAACCGAAAGCACTTTCAGGTGGTCAGCGTCAGCGTGTTGCATTAGGTCGTGCAATCGTCCGTGATGCAAAAGTATTCTTAATGGATGAGCCGTTATCAAACTTGGATGCGAAACTTCGTGTACAAATGCGTGCGGAAATTCAAAAGCTTCACCACCGCCTACAAACAACTACAATTTACGTTACACACGACCAAACAGAAGCGATGACAATGGCAACTCGCCTTGTTGTATTAAAAGATGGTGTTATCCAGCAAGTTGGTGCTCCTAAAGAAGTATATGACAAGCCAAACAACATCTTCGTTGGTGGTTTCATCGGTTCACCAGCTATGAACTTCTTCAATGGTACATTAGAAGAAGGAAAAATTGCACTTGGTGATACAAAAGTAGAAGTACCTGAAGGAAAAATGAAAATTCTTCGTGAGCAAGGATATGTTGGTAAAGAAGTAGTACTAGGTGTACGTCCAGAAGATATCCATGATGAGCCTGTCTTCTTAGATGCTAACCCAGGTAAGAAAATTACCGCTACGATCGACGTATCCGAATTAATGGGTTCTGAGTCTTATCTATATTCTGAAGTAAATGGTCAAGAGTTCGTTGCACGTGTTGATTCTCGTACAGATATCCACGGTGGTGAAAAAATCGACTTAGCATTCGATATGCATAAATCCCACTTCTTTGATAAAGACAATGAACAACGCATTCAATAATGTAATCAAACCCGTTTCGTTCTTCGAAACGGGTTTTTCTATTTCCTAGATTGACTTATCACGGTGCTTATCGTTTGTAAGACTCCCACTTCAAGCTTCAAGTAACTGAGATAAGTTCGCTAATGATCAGTGGGGGTTAAAACTAGTCTGATCGTTCGTACTCTTATCAATGAACCGAAGAACATTTATTTGCTTCACTCAAACTATCATGATAATTCATGCTCATGGATAACAACTTCTTCGGTATAATTACAAGCTGAACAAACTCCAACGTGAACACATTGATGTGATGAACTGGAATTAGGTACTCCATCAATCAATTGTGCATCGTTTATTTCAATATAAGGCGCATAATCATCATAGTAATCGACAACCTTACCTCCATCTAGCATATGTGCATCACATACCGGACATCTATGCTCCATTTTTTCTAAGCCATTACATAGATAACAAATATACATATTTATCCTCCGCAATGAAACTCGACTTATTATTAACCTTCGTTTTACTTATATTTTGTACTTTTTTCATTGCCTTACAACTTCTTTTATAAATTCTTAATCTGTAAAAAGGAGACACTTAAATAAGCGTCTCCTTCTCCTTATTATTCAATTATTGTTGTTGGTTTCCACCAAATTGTTGTTCAGCCATTGTTACTAAACGTTTTGTGATTTCTCCACCAACAGAACCGTTAGCACGAGAAGTAGAATCTGCACCTAAGTTTACACCAAATTCTTGTGCAATCTCATATTTCATTTGATCTAGTGCTTGCTCTACTCCAGGAACAACTAATTGATTTGAATTGTTAGTTGCCATCTTTGATCACCTCCTGTACCCCATATTGTGAACAAAAAGGAGATCAATATGCTTTAATTTTGTTAGCAATTTCTAGCAACAAATCCAACGTGTTTATTTTGGATAAGTCATTTCTTCTGGCTTGATCCACTCATCAAATTGCTTAGCTGTCAACAAGCCTGATTCAACTGCAGCTTCTTTTAATGTTGTATTATCAGCAAATGCCTTTTTGGCAATCTTTGCCGCATTCTCATAGCCGATATGCGGATTAAGTGCTGTTACTAACATGAGTGAGTCATTTAAGTTTTTCTCAATTTGTTCATGGTTTGGCTCTATTCCGACAACACAACGATCATTAAATGATAGCATACTATCTGCTAATAGTTGGGCAGATTGCAAGAAGTTATAGGCAATAACTGGTTTAAAAACATTTAATTCAAAATTACCTTGACTTGCAGCAATACCAATCGCTGTATCATTTCCCATCACTTGTGTAGCTACCATGGTAATTGCTTCACTTTGTGTCGGATTAACTTTACCAGGCATAATCGAGCTTCCTGGTTCATTAGCAGGAATCGTAATTTCACCAATTCCACAACGAGGGCCACTAGCTAACCAGCGCACATCGTTACCTATTTTCATCAAGTCTGCAGCTAATCCTTTTAATGCTCCGTGTGCATAGACTAACTCATCATGACTTGTCAATGCATGGAATTTATTTGGTGCAGAAACAAAATCTTTTCCGGTATATGCACTGATTTTTGCTGTTACACGCTCTGAAAATTCCGGATGAGCATTTAATCCGGTACCAACAGCAGTACCACCAATAGCCAATTCTTTCACATAGGGAATACTGTCTTTGATCATCGATTCTGTTTTTTCCAGCATGCGATGCCAGCCACTAATCTCTTGTCCTAACGTTAATGGAGTAGCATCTTGCAGGTGTGTACGTCCAATTTTCACAATATCATCAAACGCTTCCATCTTTTCTTTTACTGTTGCTTTTAAAGTTGCTAATGCAGGTAAAACAACGTCCTCCAATTTACGAACAGCAGCAATATGTAAAGCGGTTGGATAGGTGTCATTGGAACTTTGTGATTTATTGACATCATCATTTGGATGTAATGTAACATCACTATTTTGTTCCTTTAACCACAGATTTCCTACATAAGCAATCACTTCATTAACGTTCATATTGGATTGTGTACCACTACCTGTTTGCCATACTACTAATGGGAAGTGCTCATATAATTCACCAGCTAAAATGCGGTCTGCAGCGTGTTTAATCGCATCCGCTTTCAATTGTTCCATTAAACCTAGTTCGCTATTTACAATAGCTGCACTTCTTTTTAAAATTGCAAAGCCTTCAATAATTTCTGTTGGCATTGTCTCACTACCGATTGGAAAATTTTCTTTACTTCGCTGTGTTTGCGCTCCCCAATACTTATCTTTTGCCACCTTCATTTCACCGATAGTATCACGTTCAATACGATAATCCATTAAACATTCTCCCCCTTATGTAATCTTCATTTATCACGAGGCCAAGAGTCCGTAAAATCCCCCACTTAAAATTTAGACCAAGTCATAAAAGCTCTAAGTTGGGAGATAACGTTCCCTAACACCTTGATAAGTTTCCCTTTATATTGTATCAAAAAAAGCAAAAAAAATAGAGACAAAACTATTTTGTCTCTACATAAGGTATACCGGTACGATAAAGCCCCCTTGTTTCCATTCCCCCGAGCCCTTTTTCACCAGTAAGTGTGTTTTTTAACACATCATAAACATTCACTTTATCCATAAAAGGTGTGTAGGCTACTTTTGCTACAACATAGACGGGATCTAACGCATGAATATTGACGCGATCTGGTGAGCTTGCAAAATTAGCCCCTGCGCGAATAAGTGATTCGAAGTGTGATTGACATGCCCCTGCAAAAATAATTAATTGATCCAGATTGGGAGACCATGCTCTCGCTTGACGTACAGCTTCGACAAAAAAGCGTGTATTTCGGTATGCTGACATATCTTTTTTACTGCCCTTTGATTCTGAATAAGCATCATGACCGGTAATAACGATAATCTCTGGCTGCACTTTTTTTACTAGGTCTTCCATTTCAATGGGTAATTCCTTTTCTTGCACATACACACCATGCACTTGCAATCCTAATCGCTGATATAATTCAATGCATTTCTTTAAATAAAGTCGATCACCATCAATGTGTAGTACTTTTACTGGTAATTGAAATCGTTGAATATTACGTGGCTCTATTTTTTTATGCTCATAATCTTTTTTTTCTTTCATTAGTTGATAATCTTGACGAAAAAGACGATATGAATACTCTTCTTTTTCTTTTATTTCATCCTGTCTTTTTCTGATATCTTCTTCTGGTAAAATACGAAGATCATCAACAGGTGCATCTGCTTCTAAACGTAAATCTTCTCCGTGTAGTAATACCTTATCATCATTTATATTTTTGATACGAAAAACGATATCATGTTTATAAGAATATCGTGTCACAAGCATTCCTGTCATCAGCTTCACCAAATCACCCCATAATGAGCTTGCTACTATAGGTTATGTGAAGCTAGTGTTTTTGGTGAATAAGACCAAAAACGCAAGCGACTAACACACCCAACTTTATCTACAGGATCAAGTTTTATCATACGCTAGCTAATGTAAAAAACCAAGAAGCTAAATCTTCTTGGTTTAAGGATAAAGACCAAAGTATTCTTCTAGTGTTACTTGTGCTTGATAAATTTCTGTCGCTGTTTCTTTTCCTACGTAACGTAAATGCCATGGTTCGTAACTGTATCCAGTAATGTCTTCTTTTCCTTCTGGATAACGAATGATAAACCCATGTTCATGGGCATGATCTTCTAGCCATTGGCCTTCCTCTGTTTCAATAAAACTTTGTTCCAAAACAGCCACTAATGCTGCTGAGGCAACATCCATTGCTAACCCTGTCTGATGCTCGCTTGTTCCAGGTTTGGCAGAGAATTTATCCGCATGATCTTGACCTTTTGTTTCAACATTATATTCATATATTTGTTTCTGACGGTCATAGGAGCGATACCCTGAAACAGCTACTAGTTCTAAGCCATCTTCCTTTGCGGCTGCAAAAAGGTCCTCCAGTGCATCTGCTGCTACTTTTCGTATTAAACGCTTCGGATCCCCTTCTGCTGCATGGTAAGGAACATTCGCCTCCACTAAGTCATCCGGTTCGAAACCGTCTGGTAATTTTCGCTGTTTATTGACAACAAGTGATACACTTTCAGGATTATCGATAACTGTCAGTGTATTATCTTTATTTTCATCGATTTGTTCATTTTCCTGCTCTTCTTCTATACCTTCTTCTCCTTGCTCTTCATCCTCTTCTTCCACTTGGACAAAAGATTCTGGTTCTTCCTTATAATCATGTTGAGTTTCTCTTTTTTCTGTCTGTTGTGCTAAAAAGTTTTCTTGTTGACATCCAATCAAGAAAGTTATTAGCAAGGTAAAAATTGCAGCTTTTTTCATTTTTATAACCCTTTCCATATGACAACTATTATTACTATAACATATTTTATACAGAATCCATATAGATGGAGAGAATTAAAATAACTGTTAAAAAGGTGTAGTAGATACAAACTGCAACAAGTAATGAAAATTCTGTTTGAAGTAATTATCCTCGAAGAGAAGACTTTTTTCCTCGGAACAAGACGGCGCTTCCGGGGATATCTCCTTCCCTTCCATGGATATAGTCGATTATCCTCGGAAGGGAAGACTTTTTCCTCGGAACAGGACGGCGCTTCCGGGGATATCTCCTTCCGTGAGGTTCACAAGACAGCATAGAAAACACTACGAAAGTAATTTTTGTTTGATTAGATGTTGCACTTGTTCCCAACGAAGTATTCTGCCGGAGCGATTTGTCAGCATTCTCAAAGGAAGAATGGAAGAGAGCAAATCGTTACTGCGAAGTATATGGATTATGTAAAATAAAAAACCTCGTCGATTTAACGAACGAGGTAAACGCTTATGATTCCCATATATAGCTGTTATATGTTTCACTCAATTTTTTGAATGTTTCTTTATTGTTATCATCGATAGATTGGTTTATTTCTTCTTCCAAGCGTGCCTTATTCCAAGTAAAACAAAGATCGTCCAATACAAGCTGTGACGCTAAACGAATTTCATACGGAATCTCTCTTCTAGCTCTAAGTACCGAATTTGGATTCATATGGAACACTTTCAATTGATAACTCACCTTATGTTTTTTCATGAAGCACGCCTCCCTTTCTAAACTCTTCTTGAATACCATTTTATGACGAAAAATACTTTTTGTTAATGGTTATTAAACATCTTCCCTGAAAATGGTTATCTTAAACGTATGGTAATGCTTTTTAGCAATTTTTTTAGCGATTGGGAAACACTAAAAGTAGACGTAAAACACTTTCATTTGATAAGCTTATCTTACTATAAGAAACATCGGAGGACGCTTATGGATCAATATCATAAATACAAAGAAGGAGAAAAAGGGGCATGGCTTAGTATTATCACATATATCTTGCTAGCCACTGTTAAATTAGTCATTGCCACCATTGGTAATTCCTCCGCTTTACGTGCTGATGGCTTAAATAACGCTACTGACGTTGTCGCATCAGTAGCTGTTTTAATCGGTTTAAAAATATCTCGGAAACCACCAGATGAAGATCACCATTACGGACACTTCCGCGCAGAAATGATTGCTTCACTGATAGCTGCCTTCATTATGATGATGGTTGGTATCCAAGTACTATTTGATACACTCCAATCTATTCTTGCTGGCGACTTTTCACAGCCAGATATGTTAACAGCTTGGACAGCTTTAGGGGCAGCAATTGTTATGTTTATTGTATATCTATATAATTTACGCTTGGGGAAAAGAATCAATAGTAGCGCACTTCAAGCAGCCGCTCAAGATAATAAATCTGACGCACTTGTAAGTATTGGGGCATTTGTCGGAATTATCGGGGCCCAATTTCAAATATACTGGCTTGATCCGCTAGCCGGTGCAATTGTAGGTTTGATTATTTGTAAAACAGCCTGGGATATTTTTAGAGAAGCTACACATACACTAACTGATGGGTTTCAACCAAAAGAATTAGATCAAATCAAAAAAAGTATCCATGACCATCCTGATGTATTAGAGATTAAAGATGTAAAAGGAAGATTGCATGGGAATCAAGCCTTGATTGAAGCAACTATTTATGTAGAACCACATATGACCGTGGAAGAAAGTCACGATATTACAGATCGTATTGAGGAAAACTTAAAAGAAAAGCATGATGTACCACATGCCCATATTCATATTGAACCGTATGAAGAAGAACAATGATGTCTTTTAGCACATACTATAACAGGAAGGGGGGGAGATTATAAACCTCCCTTCATCAAATTCCACCTTGCCATTTTCCCTTTTTTCAAACAGCAGATATACTAAAAAAGACTGTAACCAAATTTAAATAGGTTACAGTCCTTTTGCAATTCATTTATAACGGTACTAACGTCCTTAAGCACCTACGCTTTGATAAGTTTTGCTATTGATCAGCTGAGGTCAAATTTCCCACTGATCATAGTCTCACTTTAGCTAAGAGAGAGTCAATATTCACAAAACCGTATGCTGTTTCCTGATATGTGCCATAGCCAATCGTTGTTTGCTCTTGCTCGATTTTCTCAGCTCCAAATTGTAAATAAAACTGATGAGTTGGGTTGTTTGTTAATACCCAAATTAATAATGACTGATAGCCTAATTCTTTCATTTCTTCCGCGAAAGCTTTTAACAAACGTTTCCCTAGTCCTTTTCTCTGATGGGATGGTAATAAATAAATCGCAAAAATTTCCCCATCATACCCAAAGCGATCGGTTCTTTCTTTACCTCCTGAAATAAATCCGACAATTTCTCCCTCTTCCTCAATCACTGTTACTGGTTGTTGTTGTCGCGGTAACTTCAGTATGGTTTCCCAATATATTTGCCGATGTTCAACTGTTGTATTGGATAAATCTTGTTCATTGATTAAATTCTGATAAGTAGCTTTCCAGCTATGTACATGAACCTCTGCAATAGCTTGCGCGTCTTCAATACGTGCTTTTCTAATATGATACATGTGTTAACACCCTAACATTTAAATGGTTAAAAGAAACACTGTTAAAATCGCACTTAATACAACAAAAATAACATGAATTCGGAGCCAAGCCAGCAAAATTGCCACTATTCCTGCAACGACACCAATATATGGCTGGTCTGGTATGACTGTCATAATTCCAGGAAATATGAGTGCACCTAATGCGGCATATGGAATGGCTTGTAACCACTTATTCACCCAATCGGGAAATTGAATAAAATCAACGATAAAAGCAGGAATTATTCGGGGAATCACTGTGACAAGTGCCATTCCAATAATAATAACCCATATCATCATATTTTCTCCTCCTCTAATACGAAAATACCGATAAATGCACCTAAGACAGTACCAACTACAATTCCCCATCCATCTCCTATGTATGGGCTTACTATATAGTTGATCAACATTGCAGCAATACTTATAACTGCAATCCGTTTATATTTTCGTATCGAGGGAATCAGTAATCCAATAAACATCGCATATAGCGCAACACCCATACTCTGACTTAGGTTTTGAGGAATGATGTCACCGAGCATGCCACCAAGGAACGAGCCCAAAACCCAAGATAGATAGGAAGTAAGCATAATCGTTCCATAGAAAAAGTATCCATATGCCTGATTTTCCTGCTTTTTATAAATAGATGAAACAGAAAAGGTTTCATCAGTTAAACCCAATGATAAACCAAATTTCCACTTCCGTGCATAATGCTTAATTTGGTTAATAAAAGATAGGCTCATGACAAAATGACGGAAGTTTAAAACGAACGTCGCAATGATAATCTCTAGAGCACTGACACCAAGACCAATCATACCTGCTCCCATAAATTGAGCTGCACCAGCATAGACAAGGAGACTCATACCAGTAAGCTCCATTAATGTCATCCCAGCCTGCTTCGCTAAAACACCGTAAGCAATGGCTATCGGTAAATAGCCCACAACAATTGGTGATCCGGCAATGAATCCATCTCTTACCTGCATCTTGATTAACTGTTTCTCCTCTAGGTCCATTACAACTTTTTCCCCTTTAGCTTATGCTTCGATATGGTCCTGATCTGTTAAGATAATTGGCCCTTCTTTAGAAATCACTAATGTATGTTCAAATTGCGCCGAACGTTCCCCATCAACCGTACGTGCAGTCCAATTGTTATCATCCATTTTACTTTGCCATACACCTTCATTAATCATTGGCTCGATCGTAATAACCATACCTTCTTTAAGACGCGGTCCTTTGCCAGCCAAACCAAAATGCGGAATTTGTGGATCTTCATGAATCGTCGGACCAATTCCATGCCCTGTAAACTCACGAACTACTGAATAGCCTTCTGCTTCCGCATATTGTTGAATAGCATGACCAATATCACCGATTCGATTTCCCGGCATTGCTTGTTCAATACCTTTATATAGGGAAGTTTTGGTTACTTCTAATAAATTCTTTGTTTTTTCATCTGGTTCACCTACTACATATGTCCATGCAGAATCTGCTAAACCACCATTGAGGTTGACAACCATATCGATCGTCACAATATCACCATTCACTAGCTTTTCATCACGTGGAAAGCCATGGCAAATTTCATCATTTATAGAAGCACAAGTAGCATATGGATAACCGTTGTATCCTTTTTGTTCTGGAGTTGCGCCATGTTCTGCTAAAAAGGAGTCAACAAATTCATCTATTTCTTTTGTTGTTACGCCTGGTTTAATTCGCTTTGCAATTTCTTTATGACAACGTGCCAGTAATTTACCAGCATCGTGCATCATATCTATTTCACGTTTACTTTTTCTAGTGATCATTTAAAACTTCCTTTCTGAATCCTTTGCCAATTTTCATCTCTATAAAGTTTATCATATTTTGCTGAAAAGATGTGTAAGAAAATACTCTTGCCTTTTGGAGTAATTGAAATATGGACAAGTTTAATATATTTTAAAAACCCGTTTCATTCTTGTAATGAAACGGGTTCATGTTTTGTCAGGCTAGCTGTTAAGAAAGCCTATTTTCTTGTTAAATTAGTACGCGCCGTATCCCCAAGAAGCACCAATGATGATTAAGAGAATAAACAACACGACGATTAGCGCAAAACCTGAGCCGTAACCATATTGTTGTGCACCCATCTATATCCCTCCTTATAATACTTACACTTATAAACTATGTAAGAGGAATGAAATTGGTCAGTGTTATAACGGAAAATGGGTGATAACCTACTTAAAAATATCTTTGACACTGTAATACTCCCCGTTCTGAATCGAAGCTTCATCTAACAAACGATCTATTAATACTTTTGCGACTACATCCGTGTCACGGAGTTTGTTTTCTGTTTTATAATTTTTAAATTGATCAACATCTACAAACTGACTTGGATCTGCAGAACGAATTTCACCTTGCATATCTGTATCCATAATACTCGGATCAAATAGAAATATTTTATGACCAGTGCCTAATGTTTCTTGTTCCAATGCTACTGTATTCGTGTAACGATCCAGTCCTGCTTTTGTGCTTCCATATGCATTCCAGCCGTATACGGATCGATTGGCTGCTCCTGAAGTTACATTAGCAATAACTAATGATAAGTCTGTGTCACGCCAGGCATCCAACCATAAATTAGTCACTACCATTGGGGCTAATAGATTGACATGGACATGGTTAGTTAACTGTGCAATGTCTTGTTTCCCTGCTTGTTCAATCGGCGAGACTAATGCTGCATTCTGCACTAATTGCAATGATTCCACTGGCTGCTCCTTCAAAAAAGAAATGATGCTTTGAAATGTTGCTTCTGTTTGTTCGATATCGGATAAGTCGACTTGATAATGCTTATAGCTTCCTGGTAAATCAGCATTTTGCAGTTCTTGATTTTTTCCTCTGGCAAGTCCTATTACATGAACAGAAGCTTCCATTAACTGTTTTGCTATCGATGCACCAAGACCTTTTGACGTTCCTGTTATAACAGCATATTTCAAATGATCACCTCATTTTTTTGATTGATCTAAAGCTTGTTTCATTGTAGAAATAATATCCTCTACATCTTCAATACCAACAGAAATTCTGACTAACCCCTTAGTAATACCTAATGTTTCTTGGGACGACTCCGGCAAACTACGATGGGAAGTAGCAATCGGGTAGGACACCGTTGTTTCTACTCCTGCCAATGTTGCTACAATTTTAATCCAATCCAGTGATTCAAAAAAAGTTGCAATATCCGCTTTGTTCGTAATGTCGATCGTTACAATCGCACCATTTCCTTTTTCTGAAACAAATTCTGGATAATAGACCTTATCTATAGCTGGATGTTCAGCTAGTGCATCTGCTAATTTAGCTGCATTTTTTACATGACGCTCCATACGGACACTTAATGTTTTGAGACCTCTTACTGTTAACCATGCTTCAAATGGGCTTAAATTGGAGCCTAAATTGACCATTTTTGTTTTGGCTTTTGCAATTAAATCTTCGTCACCTACTAATACACCCGCTGTAATATCACTATGTCCACCTAGATATTTGGTTGCACTATGTACAACAAGATTAACTCCCAATGCATAAGGTTGTACTAAATAAGGAGTGGCAAATGTGTTATCTATCATTGTCTTCAAGTTATGCTTCTTGGCAGTTTCGACTACCCTTTCTAAATTTTCAACTCGTAAAAGCGGATTGGTAATCGATTCGGTATATAGTAATACTGTATTTTCTCGAATATCCTGTTCCAAACCATTTTCGAAGGAGACAAAACTTACTTCAATACCAAATGCGGTTAGTTCATTTGCTAGCAATTCATACGTACCGCCATATAAGTCTTCAGACGCTATAATATGATCTCCAGCTTTTGCAATTGAAAGAATTCCAACCATGATTGCTGACAGTCCTGAAGAAGAAGCGATTCCTGCTGGTGCTGCCTCTAATTTGGCTACAGCATGACCTAGCTCATCTGTGTTGGGGTTGCCTACTCTCGTATACAAATATTCTCGTTCACCCTTATAGAAATTCTCAATATCTTCTAAGTTTTCGAAAGTGAAAGCTGATGTTTGATGAATCGGTGTTACTTTTGTTGGTACACTTTCTTTTCTTTTCATTGTTACGTGCACAGATTTCGTATCAAATCCTTGTCCCATTGTTGCTCGTCCTCTCTATCTAAACATTCTGACTTTTTTCTAATACTACTTTAACGCAAAAATCAAGTTTTTCCAATTAAGAAAAACCCGATCCTTCATTTTGTTAAATACAGAGTAGATATATACTGCGAAGTAGTGAAAACTCTGTTTAGTGAGCTTTCTTCCATTCTTCTGAAGTTGCGTGCTCATTCGTCGCTGCGGAAAAACACTCCCTTTCCGGGGGCACGGCCTCAGCTAACTTGGTGAAGAACATCACTTCACCAAGTGGATCTTCGGCTCGCGCTGTTCCCCCAGGAGTGTCGCATTTTTCCGCAGCTTAGTGTGTATTTCTTATCAAGTAAGAAGAAATTCACAGAATATATCTACCAAAAGTTCTCTTCTTTCGAAAATCAGAACACTACGCTTAGCGGAGACAGAATACGGAGACTCCTATGGGAACAGCACGAGTCTGAAGACCCCGCAGGAAAGCGATTTTTGCTTTCCGTGGAGGCTGAGGCCGTGCCCATGGAAAGCGCAGTATTCTGCCGGAGCGAATGACAACACTTCTCAAAAAACAGGATAGAACAACGCAAATCCATATCCAGTTACTGCGCAGTTTATGGATAACGTGCAGCTATTTAACGCTCATAGTTTAGTCCCTTAACCATGCCAAACACATGGTACCGTGACCGGTGTGGACACCTGCTACTGGAACGAGGGTTTGAATGTTAACTTTCAGTTCCGCATGCAGTTTTTCAATTTCATCTTTCCATTTATGTGCTTGGTCTTTGACACCCGCGTGTAATATACAAATTTCTTTTAAATGATATTTCTCCATTGCATCATCCAATAATTGAAACATTTTTCGTTTCGCTCGTTTTTTAATACGTACTTTATCTTTGACAACAACCTTTCCATCATCAAAGCCAAGTATTAAGTGAATGTTTAATAATGACGCAAATATAGATTGTGCCGCACTCACTCTACCGCTTTTCCTTAGCTGGTCAAAACTTTGCGGCATGAGATACATCTGGGCAAATGCTGGATATGATCTTAATTGTTGGACAATATCAGTTACACTATGTCCACTCTTTGCCATTTGCACACCATTTTGTATCATTTTGCCTAACGCAAAATCACCAATTTTCGAATCAATCACTTCCACATCAAAGCCAACCATCTCAGATGCGGAAATCGAGCTTTGGTATGTCCCGGTAAGCTGACTAGAAGCATGAATCGCTATACCAAAATCATATTCCTCTTTTAAACGCTCATATAAAGTAATGAAGTCACCATAAGCAGGTTGACTTGTTTTGGCATCGTCACCGTGCTCCTTTAACATTTGATAAAAAGCTTCTTTCGTTAAATCCACTTCTTCTCTATATGTTTTACCATTGATGATTACATTTAAAGGAATAATGAAAATATCATGTTGTTCCGCATATTCTCTATCTAAACCACATGAGCTGTCCGTAATCCATGCAATTTTTTTCAAAATATTCGCCCCTTTTCCTACACAATGTGTGCAATCGTATTAGCGTCTATTTTACTTGATATTAGAAGTCAAGTAAATCGACAAATTACGCAAAACGGAAATAAATTAAGATAAAAGTAGCTAACACCAAAATAAAGTTTAAGAACACAAAGACAAATTGATCCACTTTTGTCTTATGTATACGAATCGGCGGATCATAAAATGATACACCTTCAATAATAAAGATAATTAATACAATGTGAATCATCGCGTGACCGATAATTTCCGTCATACCGAATAGTAATGTTGTGGAGATAAAGATCAGTGTAACAACCAAACCAAGAATTCGATTTAAAATCCCTACAACTAATAAATATCCAACCACAAATTCAACAAAAGCGGCCATTACAATAAAAACTTCTGGATCAAAGCCAAAGGTTGGTACATGATGATTCACGACAATATCCAATGACATAGCCGGGTACACCCATTTTTCCACCGCGACCCAACAAAGACTTAATCCTGTTCCCAAATACAAGAATGGAAACCCCCAGCCTTCCAGCTTTGTTTTTCCAATAAATAATACAAAAATAATTGCTAAATAAAAGCCATAATCCAACATGTAAAACCAGCCATAATCTTGCCATACCGTAATAAACAGTGCTAGCATGAAAAAGGCAGCCACTTTCGTACTGATATGGTGAGGGATTAATAGGGAGATAATAATAATCCCCATTATTATTATTTGCCAGGAAGCTGTTATTTCAAACTCAGGAGCAAACATTGTTCCTGAAACTAATTGAATAATGAATGCAATTGCTGTACCATATTTCAGAATATGACGAGAATATTGGCGAATACCATTAAGAAATTCGTCTACCTTCGTTGCATACGGTATTTTCAAAAAATAATCCATTACTTGTGATAAAATAGCTAAAGTAACTGCTACTACAATTGCAAATGTAATAAAAAATGGGGATAGTATTTGCTCAATCGGAACTTTTTCCGGCTCGACTTCGGCAAACCATTTTACATGAGCAAAAGTAGTAATTGGCGTTGCTAATAAAAGTGCTATAAAGAATGATAGTAGTCCTTTTCTACGTAATAACATGGCTCTTCTCCTTTGAATAGAATGTCTGATGCTAATCATATCATATGGAAGAAAGGAACAGATATAATCTTGAATAAATTTCAACTTGTATTAGATGTTGGTGGAGTCCTTGCTACCGATTTGGATCTTTTTTGGGAAGAACTCGTTAATCAGGCAGGTCTTCCTTATGATAAAATACGAGCCATTTATAAAACAGAAATTCGTAAACAGTTATGGCAAGGTGATATTTCCGAGCGTGACTTTTGGCAATGGCTCAGCTATACTTTCCCCAAAATCAACCTAGAATATTTGCAAATAGTTATGCAGAAAAGTCTAGTCGAACTAGAAGGTATCCAGCATATTGAAAAATGGAATACTATAAGCGATATACATATTTTGAGTAACCATCGAACAGAATGGCTCCAACCAATTATCAATCGGCTTCACCCTTTTTTGACTAGTACCACTGTTTCTGCAAATGTTGGTGTAGCTAAGCCAGAACAAGATATATATGAAATTTGTCATAAACAATTAGATAGCAATCGCCCTATTTTATTCGTTGATAACAAAAAGGAAAATTTGGCTCCCGCAAGAGAACTAGGGTGGCAAACCATACATGCAGATTCAGACAATAAATGGATTGCACAAGTAGATCAGTTTTTATCTAGTGTTTAATTATCAACTTTTGTAATTTACTTCAGTTTTAACTAAAAGAAAGGGGCTTCCCAAAACCAAGTGATTTCGGTAGCCCCTGTTTATTGCTTAATGTAAGGATGCGTGTCCTGAGGTTAATACCCAAATAGAACCAAAGACGATAATTAATGCCAGAATGATACTATTAACCATATTGATGACATTAATAATTCCTTCTTTTCCTTCTGTCACGTGCATGAACATAAAGAGTTGGATGATCGCCTGAAATATCGCCAGTACTCCGAGAACCCACAGAATTACATGATTAGAAAAGTCAGTGTAAATTGCTACAAAAACGGCTAGTAATGTTAGTGCAATTGACAAAATGAACCCAACTAACAAATTCCATGGAAAACCTTGAGATTTTGCACTCATTTACATCACCATTCCTTTCAAGTAGACAAATGTGAAAATGAAGATCCACACAACATCTAAAAAGTGCCAGTATAAACTTGCAATAAATAACTTACTTGATGTTTGTACCGTAATACCACGACGAACGAGCTGCACAAGTAATAAACTAATCCAAATAATCCCGAAAGTCACGTGTGCTCCGTGTGTACCTAGTAGTGTAAATAATGCAGCAGTAAATCCACTGGTTTGAATCGTTGCACCTTCATGAACGTAATGAATAAATTCATTAATCTCCATATATAGGAAGCCTGCTCCTAGTAGTAAAGTCACAATCATCCAAATTAGTAATCCTCTTTTATCCTGATTACGCATCGAATGAATTGCTAATCCACTGGTAAAACTACTTGTTAACAAAATAAAGGTTTGGATCAAGACATCTTTTAGAATAAAGATGTCTTGACCAGCTGGTCCACTGGCTGTGTTATGCTCTAATACGAAGTAAGAAGCAAACAATGTGGAGAAAAGAACAATTTCAGCACCAAGAAAGATCCAAAAACCTAAAATATTCATTTGAGTTTGTTTTGATTGATATTCTAACGGTGTCGTATGGGATGTCATTGTAAATCACCTCTCCACTCTCTTTCTTCCTTCTCCAACTCTTCAACTGGTATATGATATCCGTCATCGTAATCGAAACTATTAGCAATCAAACCAATCACAATACCAATCGAAGCGACAATTGCCAACGTAAACCATTCAAAGACTAGGAAAAATCCAACTACACCAAATGCTGCTGCTAAAACGATTGGCGTCCATGAATTACTTGGCATATGAACAGGTTTTAAGTCTTTTTTCTTTAAACCTGTTTCACCTTTTTTCTTCTTGTACCAGAAGTCATCTAATTGTTCGACTTGTGGAACAACCGCAAAATTGTAATGTGGTGCAGGTGAAGCAGTTGCCCACTCTAGTGTACGAGCGTTCCATGGATCGCTTCCTACATTTCTGGAAGCATATCGGAAACTCCAATAAATGTTGTAACATAATGCTGCAAATCCAGCTGCCATCACTAGTGAACCAACAGCTGAGAAACCTAGCCATGCACCCCATCCAGTACTTTCTGCATAAGTGTACATACGACGAGACATACCGTCTAGTCCAACAAAGAACATTGGCATAAATGTCATATTAAAGCCAATCACAAATAACCAGAAATGCCATTTACCGATTTTTTCATTAAGCTTGAAGCCAAACATTTTTGGCCACCAGTAGTATAATGCCGCAAATACCGCAAATACTACTCCCGGAATCAATACATAGTGGAAGTGTGCCACTAAGAACATCGTATTATGATATTGATAATCTGCCGCTGCCATAGCTAGCATAACACCAGTTACCCCACCAATAGTGAAACATGGAATAAATGCTAATGACCATAACATAGCAGTAGAAAATTCAATTCGACCTTTCCTCATTGTAAATAACCAGTTAAATATCTTCACACCCGTAGGTATCGCAATCATCATCGTTGTAAGGGAGAAGATTGAGTTTACCGCTGCACTGTTCCCCATTGTATAGAAGTGGTGTACCCACACGAGCATACTTAGGAAAGCAATACCTGCTACTGCAAATACCATCGATTTATATCCATACAAATTCTTTCTTGAGAAAGTTGCAATGACTTCCGAGAACATACCAAATGCCGGTAATACCACAATATATACCTCTGGATGTCCCCATAGCCAGAACAGGTTCAACCATAGCATCGGATCTCCGCCAGCTGCAACAGTGAAAAAGTGTGTACCAAATAATCGATCTAATGTCATGAAAAGTAATGCAATTGTTAGGATCGGGAATGCTGCCACAATAATAATTGACGTGATAAACGTTGACCACGTAAATATTGGTAGCTTCATCCATGACAAACCTGGTGCACGCATTTTCATTATCGTTACTATAAAGTTAATACCTGTTGCTAATGTACCAATACCGGCAATTTGCAGGGAAACAGCATAATAGTTATTTCCGACGCCAGGCGTAAATTCTTTACCTGCTAATGGGAAGTAAGATGTCCAGCCTGCATCAGGTGAACCACCAATAACAAATGAAAGGTTAAACAACATCGCACCTGCAAAGAAAGTCCAAAAACTGAAAGCATTCAGTTTCGGAAATGCCACATCTCGTGCTCCTATTTGTAACGGAATAACGACGTTCATAATACCAATCAACATCGGCATCGCCATAAACAGAATCATGATGACACCATGTGTTGTAAATATTTCATCATAATGCTGTGCATTCAATATATCTAACTCTGGTCTAGAAGTTTGTGCCTTCATTAAAAGACCATCCACACCGCCTCTGAAGAACATGAGCACTCCAGCTAAAATATACATAATCCCGATTTTTTTATGATCAACAGTTGTAAACCATTCGTTCCACAACCATTTCCATCTTTTTAAATACGTAATTAAAGCAATTAGACCAATCATTGTCAGACCAATTGCGATTTGTGATGCCAAAATTAAAGGATCACCAGTAACAAAAAATTCATCTAATGACATGTCGTTCACCACCTCTTATTAATGATGTGAGTGATCTGTTGTTTCAGAATCACTGTGTTCCATTTCTTCATGATCATGTTCATGACTCTCTGTATCTTGCTCCGTACTATCGGCTTCTCTATCCTCGTCTATATCTTGATGAATGTCATCATGTTCACCGTGCTTAAGCTGATATTTTTCCGGGTCAATATACTGTTCAGAACCACCATGTGCATGATCAATCCAGTCTAAATGCGTACCATTAAAAGTCATACGACCTAATACACCTGGCTCTAATATTTGACTATAAGTATCTTCTGATAGCTCATTTGCTGTATTTTTCACATCATTTACCCATTTGTTAAAGTCTTCCCGAGTTTGTGCTTGAACTTCAAATTCCATATGGGCATAGCCTCTACCATTGAAGCTAGTATTTCTTCCGTAATAAGAACCAGGCTGATCTGCTACCATGTAAAGGTTTGTTTGCATATTAGCCATCGTATACTTTTGCCCTGCAAGTTCCGGTACCCAGAATGATTGCATCGTTCCAGCTGAAGTCATTTTAAATTGAACAGGATGATCTTCTGGAATATTAATGTAGTTTACTGTCTCGATATCTTGATCTGGATAACTGAATATCCATTTCCAATCCGCTGATGTAACATGAATAACAAGCGGCTCTTCCTCTTCATAGCCTTGCGGAACATCCTCCACTTCATAGATGGTCTTCGTTGTGGGGATCATTAAGGCTATAACGATAAGTACCGGGATCGTAAACCAAGTTATTTCAAGAAGATGGTTTCCTTTTTCTTCTTCTGGTTCGAAGTCACCATCGTCTTTGCGCGCTCGGTATTTCCAAACAATGTAGCCAAATAACACAAAAACAACGACTACAATGACTAACATAAAGATAATCGAATACACAATTAAATCTGTTAAGCTTCTTGCAATCGGCCCTTTAGGATCAAATACGAGCAGTTTTGATTCACAGCCTGCAAGCAAAACAGGAATTAACAATAAAGTGAGAGCATATATGAGCTTCTTCATTGCATTCATGGTGTTTCTCCTTTCGTCTAAAGAACATTTCTATTACTTTACATACCCTTTTGTTTGATAAGTAAAATTACATCTGTTTTACATTTTGACAGCTAAATGTGATGAAAGTATGATGAAGCTATAAATGTCATAATTTGTTCAAAATAAAGTGAGACTATGAACATCCGCTGCAGGGTGATAGCATCTGTTATCTTCACTTTACTTGAAGTTTGAATTTGGGATCCTACAGACGATTAGCACCGTGATAACATCATCCATTTTACTAATAGCGGATTTTTCTATACTATTTGAGTAGAGACAAAATTGAAGTTTGAGAGGGATAACTATGAAGACAATATTACTTGCCGATGACGAACAACAAATGAGAACCATGTTAACCTTATATTTAAGAAAAGATTTTCAACTGATAGAAGCAGAAAATGGCAACGAAGCGATCAATGCGTTAAAACATCATGAGGTTGACCTTGTCTTGTTAGATATTATGATGCCTGAATTAGACGGTATAGAAGCATGTAAACAAATGAAAAAACTTAAACCAGGTGTGCCGATCATCTTACTTACCGCGTTAAATGAAACCTCTCAAAAAGTAGAAGGTCTAACAATTGGAGCAGATGATTATGTAGTTAAGCCTTTCGAACCGGAAGAGTTGTTAGCGAGGATTCATGTGCAACTCCGGCATTTTCAAAAAGAAGAAGTGCAGACAACAATCATCCAGTTCAAAGATTTAAAGATCGATCCTGTTTCCCACACTGTTGCAGTTAATGGTAAAGATGTCAAATACAGTCCTAAAGAATTTGATTTACTTTATTTAATGGCATCCCACCCCAACCGGGTATACACCCGGGAACAACTATTGGATTTAATTTGGGGCTTAGATGAGGTTGTCGATATTCGGACAGTCGATTCACATGTACGTTATGTCAGAGATAAATTGAAGAAAGCCGGCATTACCGATCAGCCGATAGAAACGGTTTGGGGTGTTGGTTACAAATTTAATCGGGAGGATCACGATGAAACTTAATAGTGTTGTTTTCAAGCTTGGAGCGACCATCTTATTTTTACAACTTATTATTTTAATTCCACTTGGGTATATTATTTTACAACTTATTTTAAACTACTCGATGAATGAGACCGAGCAACAGCTTGTACAGCTGTCAGAAAAATATGCCACACAAGTAAACAGTATCGATGATCCAGAAAATCTTCAGCTATTGGAACACCTCGCTGATATGACCGATACAAGTGCGGTGATTCTCGACCAAAATGGGGAAACAGTTTTGCAAACTAACTGGCACAATGATATTACCGATGAAGTACTCGCAAATCCGCAAATTAAACAGCTAGAAGCCGGGGAAACTATCGTAGAAGATTACACGTTTAACAGTACAACTTATTTAAAAGTAGCCCAGCCGATCGCGAATCAGGATACTATCCAAGGGAGTGTCGTTTTATTCTCTTCATTCGGACTTATTAGTAATTCAATTCATAATATTATCTTTTTTGTGATATTGGCAAGTCTCGGAGCAGTTGCCTTAGCAATAGGGTTCACCTTCTTTATATCGAAAAAATTAGGTGCACCTTTAATCGCAATGGAGAAAGTCGCAAAACAAATTGCAGAAAAAAAGAATTTCTCTTTACGTGTAGATTATAAAGCGACGGACGAAATTGGTTCTTTGGCCCATGCCATCAACCATTTATCCGAAACATTGGAACGCTATCAGACAAACCGCAATGAATTTTTCTCGAATATTACACATGAATTGAAGACACCATTAACTTATGTAAAAGGATATGCCAACGCCGTTCGCCACGAGATGTATCAAAGTAAAGAAGAACGGGATGAATTCCTTGAAATTATCGAAAATGAAACAGATCATATTAGTAATTTAATGGACGATCTCACAGACTTATCCAAAATTGAAGAAGGAAAAATTGATTTAAATAAAGAAGATATCAATATTAATAAATTAGCAGAAGAAATGATAAGACGCTCACAGTTCAGGGCTTCTGAGAAGGGACTTTCCTTACATCTTGACATACCCGACAGTACCGTCTTTTTATTCGCAGATAAAAACAGACTTGATCAAGTGTTAACCAATTTAGTCGAAAATGCCGTTCGCTACACAGAAAAAGGCAGTATTACATTAACGGTAACAGAGGAACGTAATGACGTCATTATGCAGGTGAAAGATACAGGAATTGGAATTAAAAAAGAGGACATACCTTACCTGTTTGAGCGCTTTTACCGTGTAGATAAATCCCGTTCCCGAGCAAATGGCGGTACCGGCTTAGGATTAGCCATTGTAAAAAATCTAGTAGAAATGCATGAAGGAGACATTCATGTTGATAGTGAATTAAATAAAGGAACAACGATCACCTTACGCTTGCCAAAGGGAGAACAACTAAATGATTAATTATTTTACATCAAGTAGAAGATAGAATATACCTTAGTTTATATAGAAGCGGACTTTTATTCCGTTGTTCGTCAAACATAAAGCTAATTTCCTGTCCATTTTAACTACCAGCATCGAAAAATGGGCATTTTTTTACAATATAACGCACCAAATATGATCATAAGGTTGGTTTACACACTCATAATGGAAAGGACGAGCATCATGGAATTGCAACTGATCGAAGTCTATATCCCTGCCCATCGATTTGAACGATTTCTAGAAGAAGTCGAAGAATACCATGTCATCGAAAAATGGTATACGAAAATATCAGAAGAAGAACAGTTAGTAAAAATATTAATCGAGAAAAAATATGCAGAAGAGATTTTAGATTTCCTGGAAGTAAATGACCGTGGTCAAGAAAATATACGGGCACTACTCTATAATATTTCGACTTATGTACCAAGAATTGAGATTGACGAGGAAGAAGACGAAACAGAAGATTCTGAAGAAAAACAACAAGAAATTACCCGTGCCAGTCGTCATGAATTATACAATGTCGTGCAATCATCCAGTACTTCCAGTGTCAATTATCTGTGGATGCTGCTATTATCTTCTGTGGTTGCTACAGCCGGGATTGTTAAGGATAGTCCTGCTATTGTTATTGGAGCAATGGTAATCGCACCATTAATTGGTCCTTTTACCGCACTTGCTTTTGCAGCAACTTTAGGTGATTATAATTTAATGAAAAAATCGATTCTAACTTGTTTATACGGTTTAGCGATTCCAGTTGGAATAGCAATTATTTTCGGATTAATATTTCCTTTGCCAGTTAATAGTGATGAATTTTTGGCGAGGACAAACATTGAATTAATGGATATTGTCGTAGCGCTTGCCGCGGGTACTGCAGGTGCGATGTCATTTGCAAAAAGAGTATCTGAAGCACTTGTTGGGGTGATGGTATCTGTCGCATTATTACCACCTGCTGTCGTATTGGGAATGATGCTGGGAGCCCTAGAATTTCAACAGTCGCTAACTCCATTGATTCTTTTAATGGTCAATATAAGTGCGATTCTTTTCTCAGCTATCGTTGTTTTTTGGACAAGTGGTATAGAACCGGTTAACTGGAGCGAAATTCAAGTTGCCCATACATCGAAAACCTATGCACTTATATTTGTCAGCAGTGTTATTATTATCTTAGCTGTGATGATCATTATTATTCAATTTTAACCATCCTTGCCTTCCTTAACGCTCCAATCTTTAACAAAAACTTTACCAATCAATTCTTGTCGATATATATCTGTACTGCTATACTTTACAGAGAAATTTGGTTTCAAGGAGGCTTATATGACTACAAAGAAATATACAGTTCGCGATTATCTCATCATTTTGTGGATTGCAACTCGATTAGGTTTCACCTCATTCGGCGGGCCTATTGCACACCTCGGCTATTTCCACGAAGAATACGTACGCCGGAAGAAATGGCTCGATGAAAAAGCCTATGCAGATTTAGTTGCATTGTGCCAATTCCTTCCTGGTCCTGCCAGCAGTCAGGTAGGGATTGGAATCGGAATCATTCGTGGTGGTGTATTAGGCGGTATTCTCGCCTTTCTTGGCTTCACCTTACCATCTGTCATTGTGCTTATTTTATTTGCTTTGGCGTTACATCAGTTTTCTTTTTATGATGCAAGCTTTATTCATGGTTTAAAAATTGTTGCTGTCGCTGTTGTTGCCCATGCAATTATGGGAATGGGTGCTAAATTAACACCGGACTTGCCACGAAAAGCGATAGCGTTAAGCGCTGTAGCCGTCATGCTCTTATTGCAAACAACGATGACACAGGTAATCATCATTTTGATCGCTGCAGTAATTGGTATTTTATTCTTTCAAAAACAAGAGAAGCAAGAACAACCTGCACGCGTACGTTTAAGCTTATCTAAGAAAACAGCTATTATTAGTATTTCGTTATTTTTTATCTTATTAGCAGCACTTCCGATAGCTAGCCAAATAATTGATTGGCAATGGCTGGCGATGTTTGACAGTTTTTACCGCTCAGGTGCTCTTGTATTTGGTGGCGGACATGTGGTTTTACCGTTACTAGAGCAAGAATTTGTACCAACTGGCTGGATAACAGAACAAGAATTTTTAGCAGGTTATGGGGCTGCACAAGCGGTACCTGGTCCACTCTTTACCTTTGCCGCATACCTTGGTACAGTCATCGGTGGGATTCCAGGTGGACTACTTGCAACAGCAGCTATCTTTCTGCCAGCCTTTTTACTCATTATTGGTACCCTACCTTTCTGGCATGCATTACGCCATATCTCTTCGGTACGTGGAGCCCTGGTTAGTGTTAATGCGGCCGTTGTCGGTCTGTTAATCGCGGCTTTTTATCAGCCTATCTGGACAAGTACTATTTTAGAAACGAAAGACTTTATCTTAGCTGCTATTCTTTTTAGTTTATTAGCATTTTGGAAATTGCCATCCTGGTTGGTTGTTATAATTGGCTTAATTGGTGGTACCCTATTACCTTATCTACCTTTTTAGTGATCGGATCATTCCGGTCACTATTTTTTGGACACTTTAGCTCATTATCTGGACACTCGAGGTTTTCTTGCACATTTTCTTGATACAATTTATAATATGAATATATGTTCATATATTATATTGAGGAGGATATCGTATGGGACATCATCATGAACATGGTCATAGTCATGATCATCATTATACCAACAACAAAAAGGCATTGCTGATCAGTTTTATATGTATTACGGCGTTTATGGTAGTAGAAGTTATCGGTGGCTTTTTAACAAATAGCCTGGCATTATTGTCTGACGCTGGTCACATGTTGAGTGATGCTTTTGCTTTAGGATTGAGTTTATTTGCATTTAAATTAGGCGAAAAAGCTGCTAATGCCCAGAAAACATACGGTTATAAACGATTTGAGATTTTAGCAGCATTTATTAATGGTGTCACACTTCTAGCCATTTCTATTTACATTTTTTATGAAGCTTATCATCGCTTCCTTGAACCTCCTAATGTAAGTCCGATGATGCTTTGGATTGCGATAATCGGTCTTATCGTTAATATTAGTGTTGCCTTCATATTAATGAGTGGTGGTGATACGAAGGGTAACTTAAATATGCGCAGTGCCTTGTTACATGTATTCGGCGATTTACTAGGCTCTGTTGGGGCAATTATTGCCGGACTCTTAATTATGGTTTTTAATTGGAATATGGCTGATCCGATTGCAAGTATTATTGTTGCGGTACTTATTTTGATTAGTGGCTATCGGGTCACTCGTGATTCCTTTCATATTTTAATGGAAGGTACCCCTAGTTACTTATCTTATGAAGAAATTGAAAATAAGTTGGTCCAAATAGACGGTGTCATTAATATACATGATTTACACGTCTGGACGATTACTTCAGATTTTCCAGCGTTAAGCTGTCATATGGTTGTAGAGGAACATATCGATCGAGACCTGCTATTAAAAAAGGCTGCCAATGTATTACATGATGACTTTGCGATTCATCATACAACCATCCAAATAGAAGGTAGGCATGCAGATTTGGAGGATGATGAAAACAATTGCAATTGATTACAGGAGGGCTTAGTCATGTCAGATGAAAACTATCAACCATTAGACGAAGAAACACTTTTTTTAGTATCTCAAACCTTTAAAGCATTGGCTGATCCGACCAGAATCCGGATCTTACATTTGTTATTTAATCAGGAATTGTCGGTCTCAAACATTGCAGAACAGCTAAATCTTAATCAATCAAATGTCTCCCATCAATTACGTTTTTTAAAAAATTTACGCCTAGTAAAATACAGGCGTGATGGTAAGACCATTTATTATTCTCAGGACGATGAACATGTGATGAAAATATTACAGCAATCAATTGATCATGCGACCCATCACTGAAAGATAAAAGGACAAAAGAGGAAAAATCCGAACATTAACACACTTAACGCATAGGCAAAACACTTCGCTTTCCGTGGGTACGGCTTCCGCGCCATATGTTGCCTAAGCTAAGTTCAGATTGTTCGGATTATTGCACTATCTATTTAGCTCTCTGCCTCTTTTGTTTTTTACACACATGTAAAGGATTGAATTCTTTCTGTATCTATTCCGAAGTATACCCAGTTAAATCCTGTCCAGCGGTATCCGGCAACTGACCGTCTGCCGATATACGTTGGATAAAACCAAAATGAGTTATAGCGGCTGAGCCAAACATACGTGTATCGATATAAACAGCCTCTCATAGAACCAGGATCAACTGCATACAATTGTGGTCCATCACCTAGTTGCTGTGTTTGCTGTGGTATTTGTGCAGGTGGTGGGCCTGGTGGTGGCATACCTTGTGGCCCCTGTTGAATATTGGGTGGTCCAAATGGCGGTGGAGCAGAAGGGCCGTCTCCTTGCCCTGGACCAGGATAGCCCCTTTGAGGGAGCTGACTATAGTCTGCGTACACATTCCCATATTGATCATACATATATGGATGAGATGGATAATATTGTCCCATGATGTTTATACCTCCTGTCACTAACACTATATGTCAGGTACGAGGTTAGGTAATTTGTCCATATTAAAATTAGGCAGTTATTGTTCTTTTATTTTTATATACAAATCATGTGATGTTTCGGTACCTTGAATCGTATAGCCAATATCTATTTTCACATCTTCTAAAGCCAATTCATGTTTTTTGCCATATTGATACATCTCACCAAAGGTCTGTGCAATGGAAACTAAACTACCTTCGTGCTTGTGATGTAAATAACTCGCGGAGGGAATCACTAGTTTCTCCATTCCTTCAGGGACTTCAGCATCTTGTTCTACTTCTACACAAATACACTGAGTATAGTTGCTCTCATGTTTCTCCAGACTTATATCCATCATGATATCCGTTTTTCGCTGCTTTATTTTCACTAATCTGTTTTTGAATTCTTCCCACTTTACTGGCATATCACGGATCAACCCTTGCCAATCCCGAGTAATTGTAATCCCGATTACTGACATTTCATCTTTTACCACAATATTCATTTTTCCTCACCCCTTCCTTATATGACTAAGAAAAACCGGGAAAACCCACCCGGTCCTGTTCGAAGTAGTTATTTTGACATGATTAATAGTCGTAACAACCGCTTCGGCTTGCCCACTTCGCTTTCCAGGGGGCGTGTCTTCAGCTAACTTTGCAAAGAAGATCGCTTTGCAAAGTTAGTTGAGGTCGTGCCCGCAGAAAGTAATTAGTCGGAGCGTTACAAATATACATCAAATGTTTCAAAATAACTACTTTGCTTAAAGCAGTCATTGCACTGATTTTATACTTTTCTTATGAGCAAAAAAAAGAACCAGTAATTAATACTGATTCTATATTTCTACATGCCCTCTTTTAATTCCTGCTTTTATGAGATAAATTTTTTCATCACCTTTGTACCATTACAAGAAAATAAACATTCTTTATCTTCCATTACGGTTTCTAGATGGACATCTTTTCCCCATAATTGATAAATATATGGCAATGTTTTCTCTAAGTAACGGACATCAAGCTCTACACCTTCATAATGGTGGTGAATATATAATTCTCCGTTTCGCATATAGTCACCATCAACAACTGTCAAATAAGGAAAACCTCCGTTTAATCTGGTGGAAATCAATTGATCACGTACTTCTTCCCAATTTTTATCGACTATTTTATATTCTGGCCCTTGTTTTTGAAAAAGATACAGATCTTCTTTTTCTACCAGGTCTTTCGTTAAATAATTGCGCATAAATGAGATATCTGATTCAATTTCGCGCACCTCAAATATCTTTTCCCTCCCTAAACCGGGTTCTACTCCAAACTGTTTCATTTCTTCAGAAGGGTTGTTGTATCGTTCCTCGATATCTTCAAACATTTTTACTCCAAGGTAATAAGGATTAATCTGTGTTGTTGATGGTTGAACAACACCGGCATTGAGAGATGCAAATTCCACTGTTTCATCACTTGTTAACTCTAACTCCCTTACAATTCGCTGATGCCAGTACGTCGCCCAGCCCTCATTCATAATTTTCGTTTCTAATTGCGGCCAAAAATAAAGCATTTCCTCTCTCATCATTGTTAGTATGTCGCGCTGCCAATCCTCTAATTCTCTACTATGCTCTTCAATAAATAATAAAATATCTTTTTCCGGCTGAGGGGGAAAAGACTTTTTCTTTTTAGCTGATTGCCCCGAATTGGAAGAAGGCTGGTCTAGATCCCATAAATCATCATATTCTGTTCTTCTAGGCTGCGGCATTTCCTCTTCTTCCTCATTTTTTTGCCAATCTAATTGTGCTTTTAACAAGGTTGGGTCGATGTGCTCCTGAATCGAGAGTACCGCATCAAGGAATTTTTCTACTTCTTTGATTCCGTATTGTTTCTCGTATTTCGCCACGCGCTCAGCAGTCGCAGCCATGCTTTCCACCATATCACGCTTCGTATTTTGAAACCGTACATTATTTTTAAAAAAGTCACAATGTGCTAATACATGAGCTACAATCAATTTATTTTGAATCAAGCTATTGGAATGTAATAAAAAAGCATAACACGGATTTGAATTGATCACCAATTCATATATTCTACTCAACCCAAGATCGTATTGCAGTTTCATCCGGTGAAATTGTTTCCCAAAGCTCCAATGTGAAAATCTCGTCGGCATCCCATATGCACCGAATGTATATAATATTTCTGGTGGACAAATTTCATAGCGCATCGGGTAAAAATCCAGACCAAATCCTTCTGCAATCTCGGTGATTTCATGAATTGCTTTTTCCAATTTCTTTTTCTCTTCAGCTTTCAAACAAAACACCTCCACTATAATATATGAGAGGTGTTCGAAAATAGGACACCCATTATGAGATTTGGTGTCCTATCTGTTATTGGTCATTTCTACTAAATCTTCAATGGCAGTAGAAATCTGACCAAAGGAATGATTCACGTCATCCAGTTTATGAAAGAATTTCTCAATTTCTGCTTCAATGGTATTATTCTGACCTTTTGATTGATTCATCTTATCTACTAATTCTTCAAAAAATTGATAAATAGTCTTCATGCTCTGAGTACTGTCCGTAACGGAGACTTGGACTTCATCTACATATCCTATCACTTTCCCTACCTGTGTATTAGTCTTCTCGATTAGTCCAGTTACATTGCTGACAGAATTCTTTGTTTGTTCTGCAAGTTTACGTACTTCATCCGCAACAACTGCGAAACCTTTTCCATCTTCTCCAGCTCGAGCAGCCTCAATTGCAGCATTTAATGCAAGTAAATTCGTTTGCTCCGCAATATCTGTTACCATACTAACAATTGATTCTATCTGATGCGATATTTCTGCCAAACTACTACTTTCCTCTTTGATACCTTGCATTTTTTCTTCCATTTCTTCCATCTGTTTTTCTTGTAATTGAAGGTCCTGCCTGCGTTCTTGAGATGTTTTTTCAACATTTTCAGAGGTGGAGGTTCCTTGCTGAGCGTATTGTAAAATATCCTCTAATTGATGTACTAGCTGTTCTGTGGATGCTTTTGATTGTTGGAAAACTGCCGCTAAATCTTCAGATGTTGCATTAATTTGTTGATGTAATTTTTCCTTCTCAGCTTCCTGATGATCATGTACCTGCTGAATTTCAGTTTGATAAGCTTCTAACACAAGTTGTTGCTCAAGGTTTAATATTTTCGATGTTGCTGCAATTGCTTGATAAAAATAAGCTTTATCTGTAATTTTTTCATTAAAAATAGCCATTAATGAATTTAATAAATCTTGAAAGGCACACATATACCATTTCGGTTGTAAACCGATGCGAAAGTGAATGTTGGCAATTTTCATTCTTGTTTCATAAAACGATTGATCGATCGTGCCATTAAACATTTCTTGAATATGCTTGGTTAATGTCTGTTTTAGGCGGTCTCTTGTACTGTTATCCTCAATGATTTCCATCAAAGATGCTTCATGCTCAAGGTTCTTGTAAAATTGTGCTACAATTCCATCAATATGTTCCTCGACCCAAGGCTTTATCTTTTTAAGGGTAATGAGGTCTTGTTTAGTTAAATCAATCATTTGTAATTGTCTATCGTACAAACTACCTTTTTCTACATCTAATATTACGTCTAATGGCTGATCATTTGATTGAGTAACGACCTTTTTCTTTCTCTTTAGAAATGTTTTCACTGATATTCCCCTTTTACTACTATAGATTTACGACTATTTTATCATAAAAAATAGTTTGATACATCAGCATGCTTTTAGTGAACTACCTATACTAATCTACATTACCTTCATAAACTGTATTAATTGCATGGAAAGTGAGGTGAGTAACTTGCGAAGACTATTTGTAGCCAAATTGAAAGGCAGAAATGAAGTCCCTCCCGTTAACACAAATGCTTTTGGTTCAGCAAAATTTATAGTTAATAAAAACAGAACTAAAATAAAATTCACATTAGAAGTTTATGACATTAAAAACTTGGTTCAGGCTCATATCCATTTTGGCAGACGGGGTGAAAATGGACCTGTAATAGTGTTTCTATTTGGTGCCGACTTAGAAACGCTTGAGGAACAACATGGCATATCGACAGAACGAGGCGTTGTTACGGGAAATATTACAGATAACGATATTGTAGAAAATGATGTTGGTATAGAAACAGTAGAAGATTTATTAAAATTAATGGAACAAAAAGTAACTTATGTTAATGCCCATACTGAACAAAATCCTGCAGGTGAAATCAGAGGGCAAATTATACCAAGATAAATGTTAGGTGATGAGTCTAGATATTGCGGACGTACAATTTCCTACGTTATTATTTTACAAGAATGCATAAAAATAAACCTTGCCTATTTTATATCCTTGCAAGGTTTATTTTAAATTATGCTAATCTTCCAATCTTTTTCTTACATCTACATTTCGTAAGGGTATAGCCAGTAATTTCAAACCCTTTTTGTTTCAAAAAACGAATTGCTAAATTTTTTTCCACATGGTTGGAAGCAACAATATGAACGGACCTAGAAGGAATTTCTTGAAAATGTCTTCTTAGGTATGGGATTGGAATTACAACCGCTTCTGCTACTTTATCATTGTCTGCCTCTTGATAATCACGAATATCCAACATTAATTTTTCCCGATTTCGCTTCTTATCTATCTCTACACACGGTATCCCTTTAATAGGTACATAACGTGTATAGAATAAATGGCTCACCATCACTGTAATCAATAGTAAAACAATCCAAAAGATTGACATGTTAAGTTTCCTCCATTACCTATGATGAAAAGGTTATAAATCTTATACTAGTTTATCACGGTGCTAATCGTCTGTAAGACCACCACTGATCATAGGCTCACTTTATTGTTTAAGATTTTTAACTTTCTCCCAATAATGGACAATCGTCTTCATTCCTTTATCGAAATGGGCAACTGGAAAGCTTTCATTTGGTGAATGCAAGCGGTCATCCGGTGTTCCGAATCCCAGCAATACTACAGGAATTTGGTAAATTGAGTCAATCCATTCTACAACAGGGATAGAGCCTCCCATTCTAACATATACTGCTTCTTTTTCAAAGGTTTCTGCAAAGCTCTCCGCTGCTTTCGTAATTAACGGATGGTCAGGATCCACTTTATATGCTTTTGCCGATAAAGGTTCACGTTTAATCGTTAACTCCACACCTTTTGGCACATGTTGCTCCAAATGCCTTACTAATAAATCCTGGATTTCTTCCGGATCCTGTCCTGGTACTAAACGACACGTTAGTTTAGCAGTAGCAGTTGACGGGATAATCGTTTTTGTTCCCTCTCCCTGATAACCACTATACAAACCATTGATTTCTAAGGTTGGTCTTGCCATCGTGTGTTCTTTAGCTGTATAGCCTTTTTCCGAAACGGTTTCTTTTACTCCAGTAGACTCTTCGTAATCCTCACTTGGGGCATCCTTAATTAAAGTACGTTCCTCATCGGATAAAGGTTCAACTTGATCATAAAAATGAGCAACTTGGACGACTTCTTCTTCATTTTTCATTGTAGCTAACAATTGTGCCATTGCCATTGCAGGATTTTTTACTGCACCACCGTACAGACCTGAATGCAGATCATTGTCAGGTCCTTTTATGGTGAATTCCAACCCAGTGAAACCTTTTAATCCATAAAGAATCGTAGGCTGATCCTTAGCAACCATACCTGAGTCAGAAATGACCGCAAAATCAGCTTGAAATTTTTCTTTTTGTTCATGAAGAATGTCATAGAGATTGGCACTGCCGATCTCTTCTTCTCCCTCTACACAAACTTTAACATTGATTGGTAATGAGCCTGTTGATTGTAGAAATGCTTTCAAGACTACAAGGTGCATAAAAACTTGCCCTTTGTCATCACTGGCACCACGAGCATAGATCCTTCCATCTCTAACTTCAGGCTCAAAAGGTTCACTTTCCCACTGATCGAGCGGGTCTGGTGGCTGTACATCATAATGTCCATAAAATAAAACAGTTGGTGCGTCCTCTCCGGCGCCAATCCATTCAGCATATACAAGTGGATGTCCTTTTGTTTCTTGAACTTCAACGGTTTCAAAACCTGCGTTCGTTAAATAATCGGCTACAAACTCAGCTGCTTTTTTGACATCTTCTTTATGAGTGGAATCTGTACTGACACTTGGTATATGTAAAAAGTTATGAAGCTCTTCTAAATGTTGATCCTTATATTTCTCAAGGTATTTAATTACTTCTTTCATCGTGATCACATTCCTTTCCCTTCTACCTTTCCATAGTTTAACATGGAATGGGGAAATCATTCATTAAAAAAGTTTCATGTAAAAAAGAAAGCTTTTCTCAAAAAGCAGATGGAAATTGTTGCTAAAAATAGATATTTAATTTATCATTGTGTTTGTTCACCTAATATTTTACTTAAATTTAAAAGAAAGGAAGATTTAATTGAAGAAATGGATGATGTTTTGTCTTGCATTACTTATCGGTATTACACTTGTTGCTTGTAATTCTGATGACGTAGACAGTAACGGAGATAATAGGGAAGCTGATAGTGATAGCACAGAAACAACTGAAAATAATGATGAGGAAACAGATACCGAGGACTTAAACGAAGCTACAATGGAAACTGATAACGATACAGCTTCTTCTGAATTAGATATTGATCCCGATGGTGAAAACAATGTAACGCTACAACTTGAACAAGAGGGCATGGTCTCTAAAATCGCTTATAAAGCTGAAGGGGACCGAGTTATCAAACAAACAGGAGATACGATTATTCCTTATAATCTATTAGAAATATCTGATAAAGAGGAAGCGGAAGCTATGTTCGAACAAACTGTGGCTCAGTATCAAGATATCGAAGGTTTATCACATAGCATTGATTATCAAGATGATCAAATAGTAGAGACAACAAAAGTAGACTTCGAAACAGCCGACCCAGATGAAATTGCGGGATTAACAGGGGTAATGATGGAAGATGGAGCTAGCGATTTTATTAGCCTGCAAAGATCGGTGCAAATGCTACAAGAACAAGGATATGAAATTATTACAGAATAAACAGTCCGATACATACTGCGATTGAGCGGACATTTAGTACGTTATTTGACTAAAAATCACCTGTTTTTCGATGTTAGCGGACATTGAATCCCTTATTTGGTTCATTTCGGCTTCCATTAGCACTATTTTCGATGAATAGCGGAATAGATGTCCGCGACCACCCTAAAAACGGCATTTTTGTCACAAATAGCGGAACAAATGTCCGCGCTCAGCCTAGATTGACTTGGAGTCCACGTTATTTCGCAATAAAAAACACTTACCTCCTGAAACAAGTGATAAGTGTTTTTTATTGTTAGTTTAAACCTTTTGCTAAGTCTTCTATTAAATCATCGACATCCTCAATTCCAATGGAAAGGCGAATTAATCCATCGGTAATGCCTAATTCTTCACGACGATTTTTTGGAATTGATGCGTGTGTCATGCGTGCTGGAATCGAAATTAAACTTTCGACTGCTCCAAGGCTTTCCGCTAACGTGAAATAATCTACTTTGCTCAGTACTTGATCCGCTTTTTCGCCACTGCCGACATCGAATGCGATCATACCACCAAATCCTTCAGCCTGTTGTTCAGCAACATTATGTCCTGCATGTGATGTTAAGCCTGGGTAATATACCTTCTCAACATTGGGATGTTGATCAAGATATGTGGCAATTTTGTTTGCATTTTTCTCGATTGCTTCCATTCGCAATCCCAATGTCTTGATACCACGCATTAATAACCATGAATCCTGTGGACCTAAGACAGCACCAACAGAATTTTGAATAAAGTGAATTTCTTCTGCAAGTTGTTCGTCATTTACGGCAACAAGTCCTGCAACAACATCACTATGTCCACCGATATATTTCGTTGCGCTGTGTAAGACAATATCTGCACCGAAGTCTAATGGATTTTGCAAATAAGGTGTCGCGAATGTATTATCAACCACTAATAAAAGGTGATGCTTATCAGCGATTTCTTTCATTTTTTTCAAGTCGGTTACTTTCAACAATGGGTTAGTTGGTGTTTCAATATATAGCATTTTCGTATTTGGTTGAATCGCTGCTTCTACCGCCTCAATATCACTCGTATCAACAAAAGTGTGTCCTAATTCAATACGATTCAACACTTTTGTTGTTAAACGATAGGTTCCACCATATACATCATCTGTTAATACGACATGGTCACCAGCTTTGAGTAACATCATTACAGTTGTAATTGCAGCCATTCCTGAAGCAAAAGCAAAGCCTGCATTACCATTCTCTAGTTCCGCGGTAACTGTTTCTAATGCATATCGTGTCGGGTTACCTGTTCTGGAATATTCGTAACCAGTGTGTTTGCCTGCTTCTGGTTGTCTGTACGTACTTACTTGATAAATCGGTACAGATACAGCACCAGTTCTATCATCACCTGTGATACCGCCATGTACCATTTTTGTTTTACGTTTCATAACTATTCCTCCTATGAATCACACGTATAATGTGAGATTTTCCCTCAAAGGGAAGGTTGTTCCCCACTTATATTATCGAAACTTATCCTTCACATTTCTTCTTTGAAAGACTTGAAGGATTACGAACGCTTACCACCGTGATAAATACCTTTACTTAAATATCGCTCACTACTATCTGGAAAAATGGTAACAATGTTGCTGCCAGGTTCAGCCTTTTTTGCTTCTCGTAAGGCGGCAACCATTGCTGCTCCTGATGAGCTTCCAACTAGCAAGCCTTCTTTTTCTGCCAGTTGCTTTACCATATCAAACGCATCATCATCATCGATCGTATGGATTGCATCGAATAATGTATGATCCATATAGTTTGGTAAAAATTCCATACCAATTCCTTCCGTTCGATGTGCTCCTGCTTCACTTCCAGCAATAATCGATCCTTCAGGTTCCACAATTACTGTTTTTGTTTCTGGATTTTTATCTTTGAAATAACGAGCAGATCCCATAAAGGTACCGCCTGTTCCTGCACCTGCAACAAAAATTGATACCTTACCATTTAAATCTTCATCAATTTCTGGTGCTATTGTCTTGTAATAAGTTTCTGGATTTGCTCGATTTTCAAATTGCTGCGCGGCATAACTGTTCGGGATTTCTGAAAGCAGCTGTTTTGTTTTCTCAATTGCTCCACCCATCCCTTCATCTCTAGGAGTGTGGACAATTTCTGCTCCTAAAGCTTGCATTAATACTTGCTTTTCCTGACTAAAGTGTTCAGGAACAACAAAAATAACGTGAAATCCTCTATTAACAGCAGCTAAAGCAATTCCAATCCCTGTATTACCAGCGGTTGGTTCGATAATCGTTCCTCCTGGCAGCAACTCACCAGATTCCAGTGCTGTTTCGATCAGGTTGATTCCTAAACGATCTTTGATACTGCCGCCAGGATTAAAGAATTCTAATTTCGCAAAAAGTCGTACACCGTCTGGGAGTTTGAAATTCGATAACTCCATTAACGGTGTACCTCCGATCAATTGTTGTATATTTTTATAAAGTGCCAATCCTTATCCCTCTTTTACTCAGCAAACACAATGTGCCATTCGTCTTTTCCGGCTAACATATTCTTAGCGATGTCTTTTGCACCTTCTAAGCTGTGGTTAGCTGCCCAGCCACATTGGACTTCATTACATGCTGGTACTTCTGTCGCTTCTACTACATCCTCCAAGGTTTTCTCTAACGCTTCTACTACATCCTTAAAACTGTCATTGTTTAGAATAGCTAGATAAAAACCAGTTTGGCAACCCATTGGACTGATGTCTAACACATTGTCAATATGGTTGCGAATGTTTTCTGCCATTAAGTGTTCAATCGAATGCAATCCTGCCATATCCATATGGTCCTTATTCGGCTGACAGAAGCGAATATCATATTTGTAAACTTTATCCCCATTTTGTCCTGTAGTAACCCCTACAAGCCGTACATACGGTGCTTTTACTTTCGTATGATCTAAATTAAAGCTTTCAACATTCATTTTTTTAGTCATCTTCCAATCACTCCTCTTCAAATTTTCCCGCTACAAATAACCAAACAAATTTATTTCGTTGTTTCGCTTCAAAATGAAAACCATTTTGTTCAAAAAGCTGGCGAATATCCTCTAATTGAGGATAGTATTCTCGGTTTAAATCCTCCAGTAAATCATAATAGTCTTTCTCATTTGCTTCTTGTTTAATTTGCTGTTCTGCCTGTTCATTTTCATAAACCGTATCAGCAAAAACTATGCGTCCACCATCCGCTAACAAGGAATAAAAATTAGCAACCGCCTGGTTCTTCTCAGCTGTCGTTAAATGATGGAAAGCATACGTACTAATAATCGTATTCACTGGTTTATCTGGTAATGGAAAGTTAAGAAAATCACCTTCATACAAATCTAATTGAGGTAATTTTTCTTTCGCTAATTCCCTCATCGGAGCTGATGGTTCAATACCAATCACCTGTAATCCTTTTGCTAACACTTTTTCTGTTAAATTGCCAGTACCGACACCGAACTCCATTACTGTACCTTCAGCCAACTGCGCAACTTCACTTAATATTGTATCATATCCTTCGAATACATCTCTATACTGAGGGTCATGACCCGTTACTGCATCATCATACGTAGAAGCCCACTCTTCAAACACTTCCAAAAATTCTCTCCCCATGGTAAACTCCTCCATCTATGTTAATCCATACTATTTTACTCTGTTTTATCGGAATTGATACTAATATAGCATAAATACCTTTAATATGCAAAAATACGACACGGATAAAAAATCGGCAAACCCCGCCGGTCCTTTATTAAATGCTAATTGGATTTCGATTATTCCCACAGGAGTTGAAATGGGCGGCCTTCGTTAAAATCTGCTCTACAACATATGTCAGAGCTAAAAACTTGGATCCCATAAATGCACTAAAATATAGCACCGAAATCTCTAAAAAGTTGTGATACCAATGTTTATATTTTCCTTACAAGAAAAAAAGAGCAAGTATCCGCAGATACTTGCTCATCCTTAATTATTCTTCATCATTCGGGAAAACTCTTTCGATCATATTTCCAATACGTCTGAAAAAGCCTTCTACCGGCTCGCCTCTGTCTACATCATTTGCATACTCATCTGCTAAATCAAAGAAATCTGGGTTTGTTGAAATATAGACATTGTCAATATCATTGTCAACAGATTTAACTGAATTTGTTATATCTTCTCTTGTTTCTTCTGTTAATTCGTCATTGTTTCGGTTAGGATTATCATTATTTGTTCGTTTATCCCAAGATGCCGCTACATAGGCATTATTATCTGTTGTTAATACATAAACACGGTCAACTTCCTCAACCTGAGACTGAATTTGTTCAGCAGCTTCATCTGCTACATCATAGTTAGTACCATTACGTCTAGTGTTAGTCATATTGTCGGCATCTCTGTTCGTTCTGCCATCAAACATGAATTGGTTATTGTCATTTTCTCGTGTATCTCGGTTGATATTATCTTGACCACGAGCTGGATCTGTTGTTTGGTTTCTATTATTAGCGCGATCATTCGCAGGATCATTAGATGTTTGATTATATCCTATCGGTTGTGCAGGATTACCATTATACTCTCCATTTTCCTGGCCATATTCATTTCCGCCACATGCTACAAGTGTTAATGTGGTAGCGAAAGTCAGCGCTAAAGCAGGCTTTGATAACTTCATCTGTTTCCCTCCTTTTTTATGATCATCAATAGTATGGATAGAAACAGATTGACTTATGTTAAATAATATTTGGTAACGAGACCAACAGTTCTTTAGACTTTTTCATTGTAAACCGCACACACTAATTAATGATTCCCCAACTAAAATGTATACAACAAATATGAAAAGGGGGATTATCTGTTGAATATCGACTACGACAAAGCATTATATTATACGTTATGGGGGCAATGGGATGATTTGCTTGTATTAATGGTCCGTACTAAGGATGACTTACTGTCCAAAAAAATTGAACAATTTTTACATGCTTATCACTACCCAAGCTCACAGGAATACCTGATCAATTCTCATGAACAACTAATGCAATATATTGACCATGCATTAGTCAGCCAAATGAGCCTTACTTCGCAGTAGCAAAAACGTTGAACTTAGATACACTCCTAATTGGAGCTCGTATTATTATGTAAAAAAGGCTTGTCACCAAGTTTAAACTGTGACAAGCCTTGTTTAAAAGCAGATGGAAGCTAAAAACTGTCACCTCTTATTATGATGACAGTTAAAACTTACTTGTTATGGCCTTTACCAGGATGTTTTTTTAGCGATTTATTTTTCTTATTTTTTTTATTTGATTTGTTATTATGATTAACTTTAGCTTTATTCGACCTGTTATCCTGTTTAGCTTTTGATTTTTTATCTTTATTATGATTGTCATTCTGTTTGTTCAGAGTATGTTTTTTTCCTTTTGATTTTGTTTTTGACTTTTGACTTTGACCCTTATCGTCTCTCTTTGTTTTTGCCTTTTCACTCACTTTTTGACCGATATTATCTTTCTTTTTATCATTATTCGTTGATATTTGTTCTTTAGCACGTTCACTTGCATTAGCAGGTAAAATCACAGGATCGTTTGTCTCTTTTTTCGATTGGCCTTGATTAGTTTCTTCTATGCCTTCTTCATTCTCTTCCTGTTTCGTTTCATCAATTTCGATCTCTTCTTGAGTAGCCTCTTCCTCTTGGTCTTGCTCATTATGATTATAAAAATTTTCAATTAGTTCTCTTTCCTCAGTATTTAAGGAAGATTTAGGCGTATCATTTTCAGTTGCTACTTGCTTGACATCTGATCCTTCGCTTACCTCTAACGACTGTGCTGTTAACTCGTTCATCGATACATGTTCGGCTTCTGCTTGTGTTCTAAACTCTTCTGAGACTTCATAAACGGCCACTTGATATCCAAGTTGTTGATAATAACTACCTAAATCATCTTCAAAATGATGATCCTGTTTATCGCCATCTAAATAGCTTACTGCCATTAAAACAGGACGACCAGCATCTTGTTCTGCTTTGTCCAATGTTATCATGTTAATAATTTCATCTGTTAACGATGTTATAGTACGGTTTTTAACCTCTAAATTATCCATCAATTGCTTAGCATCATCATTCATCGGTTCAACATCCAGCACATGGTAGTTTTTATCAATCGTAATATTTAAGCTTGGATTAATGTCAATACTAACTACTGCATATGCCTTCTCATCTGCTACCCATATGTACAATGGACTTATCAGCAGTAAACAGATCAACACCATAGGAACAATTTGCCATTTTATAGGTTCTCCTTTAAAAAAAAGAAAAAATGATTGCCAGATGGATTCTTTTGGTTGATACAAGGTTTCCATACCAATATCTTTTTCCTTCATTGGTATTGCTTTGTGGAACACACCATCTTTGTCCATCACGATTGTAAATCGTGATTTATGTTCCACAATTATTCCTTTTTTCACAGATCTACCCCCTTAAGGTATTCTCTTAAATATACATAATCACCTGTAAGGATAATAAAGACCGTTAATATATACTTACGATTTCTCTCCAATGTTTTTTTACTGACAGGTACAAGGTTTAATAATTTTTTAATCGGTACTCTTTTTTTACGTAGTACATATCCTTTTAAATCTGGGTCATTTATTAATTGTTTCGCAGCATACACTGCCGATTCACGCGCATCTTGGTGTTTTGGTGATATTTCAGTAAGTTCTTTAAACGAGATTTTAAACTTCTTCAAATGTTCTGATAACTCGAGAATTTCTTGCTTACGATTCCAAGACTCTTCTTCCAGTTCAAATATTTTTTTGGCTTCTGATATCTGTAACGGACTTTCTTCCAATTCATCCTCATCATTCATATTTAAAGCAGGATACATATATTGCCGCTGTTCTTTCCGAATGTAGTCAATTACTTTGCGTTTAATAATCACTTGAGCAAATGCAAGAAATGAAGAGCCTTTCTCCCTTGAATACATTTTTATTGCTTCATTAAAAGCGATCATACCGACACTAAACTCATCATTTTGTTTTTTTATATATCTTTTACATACATCGGAAACGCATTTTGCAATAAATGGTTGATATGCTTCAATTATATCATTACGTAGATGCTCATCACCTCGCTGTATCAATTCAATTTGGTCTTCTAATCTATATTCTCTATCGATTAACTGGCTTTCTATCATATTCGGCACCACCAGTCCTTTATAAATTCGTATTGTATTTATAATTTTTTGTCTGTTATCTATAAAAATTAAGTATATTTTCACCAGTTTATTTTGTCACTTTATACAGAATAAAAGAAAATTTTGTTTCTATCTACCATGATTCAATTACAATTCATTAAATTTTATTTTCAAAAAATAGACATATTTACTTATCATGATAAAATGTTCACAGAAATTTCATCATGATGGATAGTTCATTTGAACCTATTTTGAACGAAGAGAGCTAAAGTAAGGTTTTCCTAATTAAATGTTTTGCGGATAAAAATACATATACCCTTTTTTCAAGGTAATAAACAAACTCCCAGTAAAACTGAGAGTCTAGATGAGTCATTGATTGATATTCAAATATTCTATCGGCACGGCTAACCCTACTCGGCCGTGCTCCCCATTCTTTTGTGTCGCAAAAACCACCGCAACAACTTTACCTTGCTCATTCAATACCGGACTACCACTGTTCCCCCGATAAACTGGTGCATCTAACATATAGACTGGCTTCTCCCAAGAAGACAGTTGTGTCTTTCCAATTAAGTCTCCTTCATTAGCAATCCCATTGAAACGTAGTGGATTGCCAATAAATAGAACATTATCCAGCTGATCTTCACTATTTTGATCGCTTAGGTCCAAGAATGGAAGATTTTCCGCTTCTATATCCAATAGAGCAAGGTCCATTTCTGGGTAAGTTTCTATTACTTCACCTTTATACAGACCTTCTTCCTGAAAAGCGACAGTAATTCTTGGCTGGTCCTCTATTACATGATAGTTAGTAATGATATAACCATCTTCTGATATTGCAAAACCAGTTCCTTTATTGTCCTCTCCTTCAATAACAACAACTGCTTCACGATATTGTTGTACGGTTTCGTCCTGCATTAAGCGTGCAGATGTTTGAATAAACTCAATAGCTGGGATCGAAAAAGTTTGTGGAAGGATTGCAATGACTTGAATAAACATTGCAATTGCAATCAGCCAAATTCCCCATCTTGGAACAAGCGGCTTTTTTTTCTGGTCTGTTTCTTTGTTCTCTTTTTCTTTCAGCTTTTGGCGCTCCTCCTGCACCAGCTCATACATTTCTTCCGAATCAATCTCTTCATACAAATCTTCATCTATAATATCCCATTCTTTGTCATTCGAATGTTTCATATTACACCTCATCAAGAACAGTCTGTTATTTGTATTATATCATTTTAATTGGATGAAATCTTATTTTGTTTTATATCGGATATTAATATGGGGAGGTGTCATGATATCAAATGGAGTTAAGCACGGAAAGATGTATTGAAGCATCCATTAAACCGTCATAGTCAAGGCGATTGTTCTACTCCAATAATATGTTCTTGAATCAACAGGTGAACAACCATCAGTTTTCATATATTGCTTTTAATTTTAATAATGGTCGACGTATCTGTTAGTTCCATAGCCAAGTCTAAGGTGCTATAGTATGAAAACCATTAGTTTTATTTGTAATATTAGGTAAGTGCACCTTGCAAAGTAGTATTTAAAGTTATTTAGTAATTCCATTTATACCATATTTGCTGAAGATGCACTTTGTATTTTTTAAATAAATAGGAGAATTTTGACTCTTATAATATGTTGAAACGATTATTATAACCTTTCTTTTACGAAACTATACCTTCTTACTCGTTATATGTGTCAGGTAAATCATTCTCCAATAAAATAATCGCATCTTGCCGGTTTAATGCTTGTATTTGTGATATCGCATGATTTAAGTCTTTTGCGATAAACAATTGCTCTTCCGGGTAACCTTTTTCACGAAGACCATCCTGAATAGGTTTTGTCTGTTTTTCACCTACTAAAATCACATAGTCACACGCATCACTCGCATATTCACCAAATGCTTTATTATATGAATATTCCTTATCACCTAATTCTACCATACCTGGTGTCACCAATACTTTAAATCCTTCCATTGAGGAGAGTACTTCTAAAGCCATTCGGGAACCGGTCGGATTTGAATTAAAACTGTCATCAATTACTGTTAAATTACCGAAGCCTTTCTTTATTTCCATTCTGTGTTTCACTGCCTGAATCTTCTTCACACCCATTTGCAGTTTGGCGAGAGGTACTCCCATTTCCCACGCCACACTAATCGCAGCCAAAATATTATATACATTATGCTTACCTAATATCTTTGTTTCAAAATCTGCATCTAATGTTCCTGCTTTATTCGTCACTCTAAAAGTCGTTCCTTTTTTGTGAAAACGAATAGCAGAAGCTAAGTAGTCTGCTTCTTGATCATCGATTCCAAAATAAACTTTACGGCACTGATTTTTCGGGGTATAAGACATAATGTTTGGATCATCACGATTGAGGAAAGCAATGCCGTCAGCAGGCAATGTTTCAACAATCTCATATTTGGTTTTTTTAATGTTGTCTAATGATTTAAACGTTTCTAAGTGCTGTTCCCCAATTGCTGTTAGAATCGCATATTTATGCCCTACTAACTCACAGATTTCTTGAATATTGCCAGGCTCTTTCGCCCCCATTTCAGCAATAAATACATCATGATATGGCTTTAAAGAGTTCCGAATAGTGATCGTTACACCGATTTTCGTGTTAAAACTGTTCGGTGTTTTTAACGTGTTAAAGTGTGATGACAATATCGTATCTAAAATAAACTTTGTACTTGTTTTACCGAAGCTCCCTGTAATACCAATTGTTTCGGTATTTTTCGCACTGTTGATAATACGTTTTGCATCTTGGTAATAATATGCTTTAATTCTATTTTCAATCGGTTTATTCATGAGATTCGCCAATAACACTACTCCGTATGTGAGAATAGAACCTAGTACAATCACTAACCCAGCATAGCTTAACGGGTAATCATTCCAAATAAAATGTAAGCTAGTTGCTAGGAAGAAAAGATAGATAATTGCAATAGTCGTAATCAGACGTTTGACACGTGCGGTCACAGCTAATTTTTTCTTTTCTTGTTTATTTCTAGGCACAAATAGACCTAGCAATACGATCACGAATATGAGCCAATTCCACGCCAAAAATAATAATAGTAGTGCGAAAAGAAGTGCTAACCACTCATGAACCGGTACAACTTTTGACCAATGCTCTGTCATCCAGCGCCATAATCGATTGTTAAAATAACTGTTTAATTGCAGCATGTGGATTGATTGTTTCACTCGGAAGAATACATATACCATCCATAATACACTGACAATTGAA
>NZ_JAGFVL010000041.1 GCF_017599345.1 Gracilibacillus suaedae | reverse complement strand
AGGAAAGCATTCCTGTAATAAAGCAAAATGGGTATTGAATAAAAAATACCCCCTTGGTATGATACGAGGTGTCCAAAGCTGATCAGCGAAAAGGACCCTTAATTAGAACCAAGGAGGACTATTATGTATTATAAACAAAATGAAAAAATATCACAAGTAACGGAACAAACATTAATTATCGGGATTGATATCGCCAAAAACAAACACGTTGCACGTGCGCAAGATTTTCGTGGCATACAGTTTGGAAAAGCTTTATACTTTGATAACTCATGGGAAGGCTTTGAGAGCCTCATGTGTTGGAAAGATGAATTATGCGTCCAGCATGAAAAAACGGATATTATCATGGGGATGGAACCAACGGGACATTATTGGTTACCTTTAACTTATTGGTTAAAAGGAAAACAGCTAAAAGTCGTTGTTGTCAACCCGGCTCATGTCAAGAAATCAAAAGAATTGGATGATAATTCACCAACCAAAAATGATGTAAAAGATGCCAGAGTAATATCCCGTCTCATCCAAGATGGGCGTTATTCGGAACCGAATTTACCAGAAGGTATCTATGCAGAACTGCGAGAAGGTATGAATTTGTACGAGCAATTAATAAAGGATTTTCAAGCAGTAAAAGGTCGTGTTCATCAATGGATTGACCGGTATTTTCCTGAATATACAACGGTCTTTTCCAACTGGGAAGGAAAAGCCTCTTTGGAAGTCCTCAAGATGGGATTGTTTCCGGATGAAATCGTCCAAACAGAGGACATTACCATCTTGCATGAAATTCGTAAAGCAGTCAAAAAAGGAGTGGGATTGAAAAAGATCCGACAATTAAAAGAAGTTGCCGGACATTCTGTTGGCATACAAGAAGGAAAAACCCTAGCTAGGTTAAAACTGAAAACATTAATGGAACAATATGTCCTGCTTCAAGAGAAAATAGAAGAGGCATGGGAAGTGGTAGAGGAGTTTCTAGATACCATCCCAGGCGTGAAAGAAATGGATGATATGAAAGGGGTTGGCAAGGTAACGATCGCATCATTCTATGCAGAAGTGGGCGATATAAGCAACTATACGCATCCTGAACAAATCATTAAATTGGCAGGATTAAATTTGAAACTGGCCACGTCCGGTAAATGGAAAGGCAGAACCATCATCACGAAGAGAGGGCGCCCGAAATTACGTGCTCTGTTGTTTAAAGTCATTCTGCCATTGGTGAATCACAATCCTGCATTTAAGGCAATACATGAATATTTTACGACAAGAAAAGAAAATCCATTGAAGAAAAAACAATCCTTAATTGCATTATGTTGTAAGTTAATTCGTGTATTATTTGCCATTGGAAAGAAACAAGTAGCCTTTCGTCCAGAAAAGATGTTACAGGATATCCCACATTTTCGTTTAAAAGATGCCGTATAACAAAAGATTTGGTAATGTTCTCTTCATGGAATGACAGTTATACCTAAGTGGCTTGACATGGAGCCTCTATGGGCATGATCTCCTCGCCAAGGAATCAAATGGTAAAAAATTGGCTCTGTTGGATCAGGGTATCATGCCCACCTCTCCACATCAAGCCGTGCAATGAATAGAGTGTAGTGAAAGAAAGACTACAGACGATAGTAGCGTATGAATGAAAGATTATCTTAAATAGAAACACATGAATGACATCAAGAAAACAAACACAACATCTGAAGCCACGGAGCAGCCGGCAAACTTATATACGATCGGGCAATGACCCTGGAGGAAAGCATCGCCGGCCCCACTTCATGGATAGACCGAACGAAGGAATGTATGCGCAAAGACGCTGTGAGATATGGGAGGGTTTGTCGCCATGAGTACTGTGGGAATGGAGTGCGATCATAGCACAACTAATTACCATTTTTTTCAAAACAGAAAGAATGGCTTATTAAGTACACCCTTTTTCACCATCATTCCCTAAATGATTTGGTTGACTCCAGTTATGATGTGAAGTAGTCCTTGATATGTAGATGAAATTCTAAGAAAAACAGAGTAATCAAGAGAATACGTTAGTATATAGAGGGAGTATATAAACATAGGTATCCTAACTTTTTTAGAGAATTCAATGCTATATTTTAGCGTTTTTATGGGATAATAATCCAAGTTTTTAGCTCTGACATATGTTGTAGACAGAACTTAGCGTAGGCAGCCGGAGTGGTGGTAAGCTGTTCAAGTATTTCATAATGGATGCTAGAGAAATGGTAAATCTATAGCTTTTATTCATAAGGGCTGAGCGTTTTTGCTCAGTTTTTCTTATGAAAAGGAATCTGATCAATCAAAACGTTTGCATGTGATACGTTGGTGTGGTTAGATATTATTGTTTGAAGATTGCGTTTTACAACTAGGAGTGTAGCCATGCTTTCTAAACTAAGAATTTTTGACAAAATTTATTACGGTTGGTTTATCCTAATCATTGGCGGGTTTGGTATCTTTTTTTCAGGACCTGGTCAAACGTATTCCAATTCACAGTTTATTGACGAGTATATCAACGATTTTGGCTGGACACGTTCTGAGGTGTCTGGCGTTTACTCTGTAGCAACGTTAATAGCTGGTCTGTTAATGATATTCATCGGGCGTTTTATTGATCGGTTTGGACAACGCTTTATGATGGTGACGATTGGTACATTATTTGCTATCGCTTGTTTTTTTAACAGTATAATCACATCTATCTGGATGTTAGCAATTGGATTCTTTTTAGTCAGATTATTAGGACAGGGAAGTATGTCGCTCATCCCGAATACACTTGTTGCACAATGGTTTATTAAGAAACGAGGTCGTGCTTTCAGTTTAGTTACACTTTTCTCCTTTGCCAGTGCTATGGTATTTCCGATTGTCAATACATGGTTAATCCAAACATGGGATTGGCAAGTTGCCTGGAGATTTTGGGGGCTTTTATTACTTGCGTTTTTTGTTCCTTTAGCCTTTTTCGGTGTGAAAAATAAACCTGAAATGGTCGGTTTGGAGCCTGACGGTTTTAGCAGAACAAATGAAAGTAATAGCGGGAATCCATTAGCACCAACTATTGAGGAAGCAGAAGAGGATTGGACACTTAAAGAAGCAATGAAAACAAATGCTTTTTGGGCTATTTTAATCTGTGTCGGTATCCCGGCCATGGTCAATACCGGTATTACGTTTCATATTGCCTCCATTTTCAAAACAAATGGTTTATCACTTGAAGTAGCAGCAATGGTTTTAAGTTTAATGGCTTTTGTAGGTATTCCGATGTCACTTGCTTCGGGATATATTATAGATAAAATCAAATCTAACTATGTGTTACTAGCCATTTTTATAGTAGAGTTTTTTGTATTACTTCTATTATTAGTAACAGATAATTTCTTGCTAGCAATCTTATTTGGTGTTTTATGGGGATTGGCTGGTGGTTTAGAACGGATTGGTTTAAATGTTATTTGGCCTAATTATTTTGGGAGAAAATACATAGGAAGTATAAATGGTGTCGGTGTCACTGTGGGTGTTATTGGGTCTTCATTAGGTCCTTTACCATTTGGGGTTGGATATGACGCGTTTGGCAGCTATAATCCAATCATTATTTTATCACTTATATTTCCGATTATTGGTGTATTAAGTGCACTAGTTGCTAAAAAACCAAATAAAGCGGAGTATCTATGAAACTGGCTTTATAAAAGTCAGTTTTTTGTTTTGTTAGATATATTTTCTAATTGAAAAGGAATACATGAAAAAGTAAACTTTTTATTTGGTTTAGTATAAATAGAAGAAAGAAAGAGTATGTACACGAAAATGAAAGCATGAAATGGATGTTCACGTTTTCTTCAAGTTTTGTCGATTTTGTGAATTGTGGTATGATTCGTTTTGTTCATTTCGGAAAATTTCTCTGAGGGGATCAGAGAAGCCAAAAAAATTAGAAAGAGGTGCTTCATGAACGTAGCAAAAATTAAACAAGATTGGTTTGGAAACGTCAGAGGAGACGTTCTAGCCGGTATAGTAGTAGCGTTAGCGTTAATTCCGGAGGCTATTGCCTTTTCGATTATCGCTGGTGTTGACCCGATGGTAGGATTGTATGCATCGTTCTGTATAGCAGTTGTGATTGCCTTTGTAGGTGGCAGACCTGGTATGATTTCTGCGGCAACAGGTGCTATGGCGTTGTTGATGGTTACACTAATAGCTGAACATGGTTTGCAGTATTTACTAGCTGCCACAATCTTGACTGGTGTACTACAGATTTTGTTCGGTGTCTTTAAATTAGCGGCAGTGATGAAATTCGTACCACGTTCGGTAATGGTAGGCTTTGTTAACGCGCTGGCCATTCTCATCTTTACTTCACAGTTGGAACATTTTGAAGGTGAAAGTTGGGTAATGTATAGCTTAGTGGCTTTAACTCTAGCAATTATTTATATCTTTCCTCGACTAACGAAAGCTGTACCGTCTACTTTAGTAGCAATCATAGTAGTGACGGCTCTAGCCATTTATTTTGGGTTTGACGTACGTGCTGTCGGTGATTTAGGTAACTTAAGCTCAGAATTACCGGTCTTTTTAATTCCTGATATTCCGTTAAATTTTGAAACGTTAGCTATTATTTTTCCCTATTCATTATCACTTGCCATTGTTGGTTTGCTAGAATCATTGTTAACGGCTAATATTGTTGATGATATGACAGACACAGAGAGTGATAAAAACAAAGAAAGCCGTGGACAAGGTATTGCTAATATTGTATCAGGATTCTTTGGAGGAATGGCTGGATGTGCGATGATCGGTCAATCCGTCATTAACGTTAAATCAGGTGGACGTGGTAGATTATCTGCATTAGTTGCCGGTGTATTTTTGATGTTTTTAATCTTTGTTTTAGGAAATATTGTAGTTCAAATTCCGATGGCTGCACTTGCCGGTGTTATGATTATGGTATCTATTAGTACTTTTGATTGGTCATCTGTGAAAAATATCCATAAAGTACCTAGATCAGATGCTGCTGTGATGGTGATTACAGTTGGTACTGTAGTGGTGACACATGATTTATCCATAGGTGTATTAGCAGGTGTACTTTTAAGTGCCATCTTCTTTGCAGCTAAGATTTCAAAAGTGAAAGTGACCCAAATTGTAGCTGTTGAGGGTAAGAAAAAGGTTTATAAAGTAGATGGTCAAATCTTCTTCGCTTCCGTTAATGACTTAGTAGCTAAATTCCATTTTAATGAAGCAATCGAAGAGGTTGAAATTGATTTAAGTCTAGCCCATTTATGGGATGATTCTGCAATTGGAGCTTTAGACAAAATTGAGTCGAAATTTGAGCAGAACCATGTTAAAGTAACTTATACAGGTTTAAATGCAGAAAGTAAACAATTGAAGAAAAAAATTGGCGGCTTATCAAAAGCTTCAGGTCATTAATGGATAAATGAGGTGTAGAGATGTATCAAAAGGTATTATTAGCAGCTGATGGATCAGATCACTCTATTCGAGCAGCATCTCATGCGGTAAAGGTTGCTCAGATTGATCAAGGTAAAATAGATATTGTCTATGCAGTAGATGGTAAAACATCAAAAGAAGATGTATTACACGGTTTAGATAAATATGATGTAAAAAAAGAAAGACAAGAAAAATTACAGCCAGTTATAGAAGTAATTGAAGAAGCTGGCCTTGAATGTGAAACACATGTAGTGCACGGTGAACCAGGTCCTACAATTGTCGAATTTGCGAACCGAAATGAATATGATTTTGTTGTAGTAGGAAGCCGTGGATTAAATAAAGTTCAAACGATGATACTAGGTAGTGTCAGTCACAAAATCGCCAAACGAGTACATTGCCCAGTATTAATAGTGAAGTAACTTAGAGATAGCAGGTTTACCTTATACCTGTTATCTCTTTTTTATTAAATATTGAAAGAGGGGGAGTGTAATAGAGAGTCAAACTATTTTCCTTTCCTATTCTAACAAATAAACATAATATGTTATGCTTGATAAGAAATAAAAAAAGCGGTGATTACAATGTTAAAGGATACGGGAGAACGTGTAATACCAGAGAAGATGGACATTACAAATGAGTTATTAATAGAACATTTAGCTCGTTATCATTTTTCAGTGCCTCATATATATGGTAGAGCTTTGGATTTTGCAACTGGTGTTGGTTATGGAGCGCATGTAATTGCAAAAAAATGCAAACATGAACTTGATGAAATTATCGGTGTTGATATTGATCCTAATGTAATTCAATACGCAAAAGCAAATTATTATCACCCGATATCTGATTTCAGGCTGGCAGATGTAACAGAGCCCACATTACCTGATCAATTAGGTACTTTTGATGTTATTCTAAGTTTTGAAACAATAGAGCATATTAAAGATGAAGAACAATTTATGGAAAATATTTATCAACTCCTTAAGCCTGGTGGAACATTGATATTATCAACTCCATTCGGTGAAGGTAAGGGAATACCATGCGGTTCACCATTTCATGTACATCAAATGACAGAAAATGAATTTGTCTCCATGTTTGATCAGTTCCCAAAAAAGAAGTTCTTCTATCAAAAAGGCGCTTTAATAGAACCAAAGGAAGGTTCACAGATGGACCATAAACCAATTGGTATTGTCATTGCATATAAATGACCAACTACACTTAAATCAAAGTGTAGTTTTTTAGTTCTTTAGGAATGTTTATTTATTACATATAGTAATGGATCTAATTTAATGGTAAAATATAAGGAGGAATTATATACTACAAGAGGAAGGGGACAGTCATGAAGAAGTTTCAGCAAATTAAATACAAATTACCCGCAATTATGATTTTACTATTAATTATTCCGATGGGGGTTGTGGGTTACATAGCCTATGAAAAGACAGAGATATTGGAAAAGGCAATGATACAAAAAGATGATATTGTAGAAATCTCACCAAAATATCAAGAAACCTTTGATAAATATGAAGCGTTTCTAACTTCTTTAACAGAATCAGAGGAATTAAACTATGAAAAGGTTTCCGCCTCTGATCTCCAAGATGCGAGTTATTCACATATGCCCACAGTGAATGATCCCAAATTGACAAATTATTATGAAAATTACTTAACAGAGCAAGCTGATAAGGATGAGTATATTATTAATTTGTATTTAGGTACGACAGATGGGGCCTTATATTTAAATAATATTCCTGATACTGAAGTGAATTTAAATGATTATGATTCGACCACAACTGATTGGTATAATCAAGCTATCCAATCACCGGAGGATGTCATATGGACAGAGCCGTATATTGATACTGCTTCTGGGAAGCCGACGATAACGTTGGCGAAGGCGATTTACGGAAATGATAATGAATTAATAGGGGTAGGTGCAATCGATTTTGATATGTATCTAATTGCTACGAGTATGCGTCAGGATCTAATTACATCGACCCTCATTACGAGTATTATTGCTATTATTGCCGGTATAGCAATTGTTACATTAGTTGTTAGAGTGATAAACTATAATATTTCGACAATTAAGAAGGAATTGAACCGTTTAGCACAGGGTGATTTAACGGGAGAGGAAGTTAAAGTAAGAAGTAATGATGAGTTTGCTGAACTAGCAAATGCCATGAATCAAATGAAAGATAACTTATATGGAATGGTTAATCAGGTGATGATAGCCACTGGGCGTGTGATGCAGCAAAGCAGTACATTAAATCAATCGGCTGATCAGGTACGTGAAGGTAGTGAACAAATAGCTGCTACTATGGAAGAATTATCATCAGGAAGTGAATCACAGGCAAATTCTGCATCTGATCTTTCCGGTTCGGTTGATCAATATAATCGAAAAGTGAAAGAAGTAGCGGATCAAGGTAATCAAGTAGCAAATGAATCACAGGATGTTATGAATATAAGTCAAGGTGGCCGTACGGAACTAGAAAAGTCTGTTAACCAAATGAGAACCATCTATCAAATGGTACAAGATTCTTACCAAAAAGTATCAGGCTTAGATAAACGTACGGAAGAAATTGATAAAATTGTAATTGTTATTAAAGAAATAGCTGAACAAACAAACTTACTCGCATTGAATGCTGCCATTGAAGCAGCAAGAGCAGGAGATGCAGGTAAAGGATTTGCAGTAGTGGCAGATGAAGTTAGAAAGCTTGCTGAGCAAGTAACAGATTCTATTGCTGATATAACTGGACTTGTAGCGAATATTCAGGAGGAATCAGCACAAGTGGCTCAGTCCTTAGAATCTGGCTTTCAAGAAGTAGAAAAAGGTACAGAACAAATGGAGAGAACTGGTGAGACCTTTACACAAATTAATCAGTCCATTACAGATATGGTAGATCGTGTAAAACACATGGTTAAAAGCTTGGAAGAAGTAAATGAAAATAGTGAAGAAATGAATAAATCGGTCGACGAAATTGCAGCTGTCAGTGAAGAATCTGCAGCTGCTGTTGAGGAAACAGCAGCCTCAGCTGAAGAAACCAATCATTCAATGGAAGAAGTATCAAAAAGCGCTCGTGAATTAGATGGATTAGCAGAGGAATTACAAAAAGAAGTTCAAAAGTTTAAAATTGTATAGATATTGTTGAGATAGACTTACATGTCTGTCTCTTTTTTTATAAATAAGGATAGTGACAGTTTTCTTAATAGTATGGAAGCTAGATTAAATGTTAGAAAAGATAACGTAATAATGGTATGATTCAATGAGAGATTGATCACATACTAATCTATACGTAAACTAGCGTATAATGCTATATCAAGTATAAATTATTGGAGGTATAATCATGAAGGAGATACAAGCAACAGAATTGGCAAACAAATTAAAAAATGGCGAGAAATTAAATATCATTGATGTGCGGGAAGATGATGAAGTGGCACAAGGTATAATTCCGGGAGCAAAACATATAAGATTAGGAGAAATACCAGACCGTTTAGAAGAATTTAATCAAGACGAACACTACTATATGGTATGTCGTTCTGGAGCGCGAAGTGGAAGAGCAACTGAATATTTAGAAGCGAATGGAATTGGAGCAACCAATATGGAAGGTGGCATGCTTGCTTGGGAGGATGAAACTGAAGTATCTGAGTAATGATGCTAAATTGCCTGATTAAAATGCTGAGAGTAATCTTAAAAGGGTTACTCTTTTTTGTTGATCAAAACTAAGTTAAAAATTATTGTATAATATGATTAGTAAAGAAAATGATTAATCTCCTGAATTTATCGTCTTCATTAAGTTAATTCTGAATTGTATTGATTATTATCGAAAGATTACGATATGATTATAGGAAAATAGATTTATGTTCTGTACAAATCATGTTAACTTTTGTGATATAATAGTACTAATAGAAAAGGCAAATCTATTGAAAAATAGAGACGCAAAACCACAGATCTAAGGTGAAAAATCACGATGATGGCTGGGTTACCTGCTACAATCTACAGGAAACCTATACATTTTTTGTATAGCTTTTTTAAATCTGAAACTAGAGTGAATTGAATGAGGAGACAAACATATGCGCAATGTAATGAGTAAAAAAATAGTATTGTTTATATTCATTTTAACTGTATCTGTCATTGCGCAAATATATGCTGTTCCATTAATTTTTGGTGTAGCTTTATGTTTTGCTCCGGTATTATACTTAGCAGCCATTCGGTTATTCGGCTTCCGTTTTGCACTTTTATTAGCCATTTGTATGAGTCTACTTACGCATTTTCTTCATATTGGCAATTCATTTGTCTTCATTAGTATTCTGGAAGTACTGATCATTGGAGGATTATATACTAAGATAGGAAAAGATCTTTTTACGTGGAGTTTTGCTTATTCAATCATCCTATTTATTATATATTTTATAATGGAATTTCTGTTTCCGGAGGTTTTGGAAGGTATAAAGAGTTTAACTAATTTTATGATCCTTCAGGTTATTACCGCTACTTTGTTTTCTGCTTTAGTTGCAGATATGTTATGTGATTATCTTCCGCTCATTTCCAAATTTAAAAGCTGGTTTCCTACACAAAACCAGTTATACTTTGGTCAGGTGATTTCTCATATACTAATTTTTTCCGCTGTATTCCCATTACTCATCATCATTTTAGTTAATGCTAGAGCGATAGAAAACGATATGTATCAAGAGTATCACCTTCAGTATCAACAGCTGGAAGAGAGATTACAACGGAAGATAGCTGAAATGGATTCTACTGACATTCAAAATTATGAATTAGACGCTGCATTAGAAAAAGCTAGAATCAAATCGATATTAGACGAGTTTATCGGAACTTCAAACAAACGAGTCTTGGTTATGGATCAAGGTGATCAAGTATGGCTTGATACCAATAATGAGAATAAATTAAGTGCTAGCTTAGATATGGAAGTAGGGTTTGTTAAAGAGATTCATTCGAATGGTTTTATTTGGCTTCCATCCAATCACCAAACTCTGTCTGATTGGTATAACGGTTATTATATAGGGGATACTGCCTTTTTAAACAAACGGACATGGTTAATTATTCCTATCAGGAGTAGTGTAATAGCATTAGCTACAAATCTTATTGATTACTTATTGTTCGTATTGCTTGTCTTATTTATAGCGTTAGTGTTTGGTATGTTAGTGAATCGAATATTAACGAATTCTTTATCACACCTGACACAAATGACGAGTGATTTGCCAGGCAAAATGAAGAGACAAGAAACCTTTTATTGGAAAGATACGGCGATTGATGAATTTTCAAAGTTGGGTCAAAACATTGAAAAAGTAGCTAACCAGCTGCAGGCAATGTTTGCTGATGCTAAAAAGAAAAATGACTTACTTACTGCAAGGACAAATCAACTAAAAGAATCAGAGTCAAAACTATATCGTTTAGCACACTTTGATACATTAACAGATTTGCCAAATCGCTATTCATTTCATATCGATTTAACAGAGAGGTTAGAGGAACAAGAAAACCTAGATCGATTTGCGATTGTATTTATTGATTTAGATAAATTCAAACAAGTCAATGATACCCTTGGACATAGTGGCGGAGATTTGTTATTAAAATTATTTGCCAAACGGTTAAAGAGATTTGAACGAGGAGAGCCTATTACATTTTATCGTTTAGCTGGTGATGAATTTGTGGCAATTGTAAATTTAACAACAGAGAACGAAGTACAGTGGTTATGCAATCAATTACTAGAAGCAATTAAGCAACCGTTAATGATTAATAAAACAGAAATAACTCTGATAGCCAGTATTGGCATAAGTTTTTATCCTGATAATGGGAAGACTTCAGATGCCTTATTGCATCATGCTGATTCGTTAATGTATGAAGAGAAAAAACGTCATCACGAATTGACATATGGGGAGGAAAATGATTGAAACAATTTACAATATGGATAGTGATAGCAAGTGTAGTGATCTTAGTTGGTTGTCATTCATCAAGTTTTGAGCCCTTTCAGGAGTCTTCTCTAAGTAATGACTTGGCTGAGGTAGAAGAGGAGTCTGCGCAAGTTAATGAGTTGGTTATTTGGACGCATAATAATATTTTTGAAGATTCATTACCAGAGTTTTTAGAAATGTATCCAGATGTTGAAATTAAGATAATTGATAAATTTAATGAAAATAATCTAATCAAGGAATATCGTCAAGGTATGTTAGCTGGTAAAACACCTGATCTATATGTTCTACCTGATTATGCTTTGGGCGAATTTGCTGGTATAGGTGGCTTTGAAAATTTATACGAAAATAGATATTATGATGAAAGTTTTTTTGCCCGAAGACCAGAAAGCTTGTTAAATCATTATAAAAGTAAAGATGGAACCGAAATATTTGCCGTCCCATTATTGTTTTTCCCTTATGTTACTTATTATCGTGCAGATATTTTAAGTGAATATGGCTACCCTAATAATCCACTAGAACTGTCAAATTATATAAATGACTATGAAAATTGGCTGGAAATGGCTCAAGACCTCAAAGAAAATGGTCACTATATTTTAGATTCAGAGCATATGTTGCTAGAAACGGTATTAAGAACCAGTTATTTTCTAGACGAAGAATTCGAGTATTTAGGGGATGATGAGCCTTTTATTACTACTTTTAATATCGCAGCAGAGGTAGCAGAAAAAGATCTTAGTCCATATGTTAATATATGGAATGAAAGGGGAAGAGAAGCATTTCAAAATGATGAATTAGTGATGTTTCAAATGGCAAGTTACGTTACAAGTCATTTACAGGAGTGGGTTCCAGAGCAAAATGGAAAATGGGGAATCACGACTTTACCTTTTGAGTTAGCAGGTGTGGACAAGCAGGCAAGTATGTCTATTGCCATCTCTGAAAACAGTCAACATAAGGACTTGGCATGGGAATTTGCCAAAAAGATGGCTGATGACATGTTATATATGTATGAAGATATCGAAAATGATCCATATTTTATTAATACCGATTTAAAGCAATTATACTGGAAAGCCTTAAACAAAGAGGTTCCAGGTAAACCTCAATCCTTAGATCAAGACATTAAATCCATTTGGGATGTAGCGATGAAAGATTTCCACGGCGGAAAATCTATTACAAGTGAAGCAATTGAAAATATAAATGATGAAATAAAGGAAAGAATAAAGTACGATCAGAGAGCATTACAGAAATATATCAATACTAACACACCAGAAGGAGCAGGCCCATAAGTACTACACACCCACTTTTCTTATCAACTTATTGGAATGTATTAATGCCTAATCGATATAGGATTATGATGATATGATGTTATAATTAGAATATACATTGTTCAAAAAGGTATTTAAAGAAGTGGTTGGTGATTAAGATGGAAATGGAATTAAAAATATCAACAGGAATTCCTGGGTTCGATAAGACGATTGACTCGTTAAGACTAGGCGATAATGTAGTATGGCAAGTTGATAACATTCATGCTTATCAAGATATTATTACTCCCTATGTTGATAAAGCTTTACAAGATGGTCGTAAAGTTATCTATGTACGCTTCGGTAAACATGAACCATTGGTTGGAAGAGAAGGAGTTAAACAATACAATGTGGATGCTAAAAAAGGATTTGAAAGCTTTGCTACCGAAATTCATCGATTAATTGAAAATGAAGGATTAAAAACGTTCTATGTATTCGATAGTTTGACGGATTTATTATCAAGTTGGTGTTCGGATTTAATGATCGGCAACTTTTTCAAAGTGTGCTGTCCTTATTTATATGAATTAGATACGGTAGCTTATTTTGCGATTAACCGGAATGTTCATACTTATGCAACAATTGCCCGAATACGTGAAACTACACAAGTTTTGTTAGATTTGTATGAAGTGGATGGCAAGCACTATATTCATCCGTTAAAAGTATGGCAACGCTACTCCCCAACGATGTTTTTTCCTCATTTAATCGAAGATGAGCGGGTGAAAAGTATTACAGCAAGTGCAGAGGCATCTGCTTTATTTTCTAATATCAATCGTGTGGAAGAACGGATGGATTATTGGGATGTTATTTTTTCAAGAGCACATGACGACTTGCAAAAAGACCAAGCGACGCAAGAAAAAACAAAAAGATTATTGATGACTCTGTTAATTGGTGAAAAGTCGAGAATGTTTGACCTTTGTGACCAATACTTTACATTACAAGATATTCTGACGATTGCGTCCAGGGAGGTTGGTACTGGATTTATCGGTGGGAAAAGTGTCGGGATGCTGCTAGCCCGAAAAATATTAAAAGAAGACAAAAAGGATCGTTTTGCAAAATATATGGAAGCACATGATTCGTTTTATATTGGATCTGATATTTTCTATACCTATATTGTGCAAAATGGCGGGTGGAAATTGCGTGTTAAACAGAAAACAAAAGAAGGATATTATAAGTATGCAAGAGAACTACGAGAGAAATTACTAAACGGAGAATTCCCTGCCAATATTAAAGAACAATTCGTCCAGGTGCTCGAATATTTCGGCCAATCTCCGATTATTATTCGTTCCAGTTCGTTGTTGGAGGATAACTTCGGAAATGCATTTGCCGGAAAGTACGATAGCGTCTTTTGTGTAAATCAGGGCACACCGGAAGAGCGTTATAAGGCACTAGAAGATGCAATCCGTACTGTATATTCCAGTACAATGAATGAAGATGCACTGGAATATCGAATGAATCGAGGGTTATTTGAAAAAGACGAACAAATGGCAATTTTGATTCAACGAGTATCTGGTGATCATTATGAAGATAACTTTTTCCCACATGTTGCTGGGGTAGGTAACTCCTCCAATCTGTACGTATGGGACAAAAGTGTTGATATGGATGCTGGGATGATTCGTTTAGTGTTCGGGTTAGGTACTAGAGCAGTTGACCGAACTGTGGATGACTATGCCAAAATTGTTACATTGGATCAGCCGACACGGAAGCCGTTGATGCATATGGATGATTTAAAGAAATTTTCGCAGCATGGAGTGGACGTTTTATCGATGTCGAAAAATCAATTGACAAGTGTGAAGGTTGATGAGGCAATAGCCAATGTTTGGGATGTTGAGCGAAATTTATTTGCGTCGATTGATACCGAAACAGCTTTTCGTTTGAAGGATTTAGGTTATAAGAATATGCCGACACCATATATTCTCGACTTTAAAAATTTATTAAAAAATTCTACATTTCCAGAAGTGATGAGAGAAATTTTGGCAGAAATAGCGCGTGTTTATGATTATCCTGTCGATGTAGAGTTTACCGCCAATTTCCGTGATAAAGAAGACTTTAAGGTTAATATTGTCCAGTGTCGACCATTACAAACAAAAGGATTAGGGAAATCAATTGAGATACCAGTAATCAAAGCTGAAGAAGCCTGTTTTATACAGACAGAAGGTAACTTTATGGGAGGTAATGTACGTATTCCGATCGATTATTGTATTTATGTAGATATGGATGGTTACCTCCATTTAAGTGAACAAGATAAATACAGTGTGGCACGCACCATAGGTAAAATAACAAGAGATCTCAAAAATGAACGTGTTTTTCTGATTGGTCCGGGACGATGGGGTACGTCTACACCATCACTTGGTGTTCCTGTTCACTTTTCAGAAATTCAGCATGTGTCTGCTATCTGTGAGGTCTCCTCGCAAGAAAAAGGTTTTATGCCGGAATTATCCTATGGCAGTCACTTCTTTCAAGATATTGTTGAATCAGATATTTTTTATGCCGCTATTTTTGATGGAGAAGAAGGTGTTCGATTTGAACCTTCTTACGTGACGAGCCAGGAAAATATCTTAACTAATTGGGTAGAAGCTCCGACGATTCCAGAAGAAGTGATCCATGTTAGTAAAGTAACGGGGATGGAACTATTATCAGACATTGTGAAACAGAAGCTGTTGTGTAGATAGTATCTTTCCAACATGAACTCTAGAATATATAAATTAGGATTGTATCACAGAATTGGGAAACTCCAGTAGAAATATAACAAGCTCTTTTTCTGATTTGGAAAGGAACTGAATAACTCGTAATGTTAATCCTGCAGTTTGTTACTGTAGGATTTTCTTATGGAGTTGTGTCCGTAACAATTAAATGGTAAGGAACTATAAACGGAGATGTCAACGTAAGCGTAAAAAAACTAGTCGCACTAGTTCTATATTGCAAAGAAGCAGAGTTTCGCAATAAACAAGAGCCATTTCGCAATAAAGATGCGTTGTTTCGCAATAAACAAGTCCCATTTCGCAATAAACAGCTGCATAATAAACAAGTTATCTCTTTAAAAGAGGTAAGTAAAGCATACATCGAACTATCATAAACTAACTTTTTACACGGAAAACTTCCCTGTCAATCCAACTTTACAGGGAAATCTTACAGTTTCATTTAGAAGTTTTGCTTGTGAAACTAATTATTATTGCAGTTGATTCTGAAGCGCTATGGTTCTTTTCGCTTTCTTAGATGAATTGGTTTTATAGACTAAAAGATAGGAAAGTAAGACTCCCACCTTTGCATATTTACTTCAACTGATTAGACTTTTCCAACATTTTCAATCAAAATATATAAAAATTTACCAAAGCTTGATATCTCAGTGTTTGTCACAAAATCGTCACGGTCTGGTGTGATGTTGTTCACACCTTGCATTGTTGTGTTCGTGATTTAATGAACATAAGCAATAGAGATTGGGAACTCGGAGGGATCAACCATGCCAAAGAAAAAATCTCCAATATGGCAACGTATGAATTATCTAAAACCAAAGGAAAAATATGCTAACAATCATAGTCAATTACAGGAAGGCGATCGTGATTGGGAAAATGTCTATCGCAGAAGATGGCAGCACGACAAGGTGATTCGCTCTACACACGGTGTCAACTGTACCGGTTCGTGCAGTTGGAATATATTTGTGAAAGACGGAATTGTAACCTGGGAAGGTCAATCGATTGATTATCCTTCTACTGGACCAGATATGCCAGACTTTGAACCGCGTGGATGCCCAAGAGGAGCAAGCTTTTCTTGGTATATTTACAGTCCGCTGCGCGTTAAGTACCCTTATGTCAGAAAAAAATTATTAATGCTATGGCGTGAAGCTTTAAAAATACATGACAACCCGTTAGATGCATGGCAGAGTATTGTAGAAGACCCCGAAAAAGCCCGAATGTATAAAAGTGCTCGAGGTAAAGGTGGTTTAGTCCGTGCTGATTGGCAGGAAGTCACTAAATTAGTAGCGGCATCTGTATTATACACTACGTTAACATATGGATCAGATCGTAATGTTGGTTTCTCACCGATTCCTGCAATGTCCATGGTTAGTCATGCAGCAGGAAGCCGTTTTATGTCACTGCTCGGTGGACCAATGCTAAGTTTTTACGATTGGTATGCCGACTTACCACCAGCATCCCCGCAAATTTGGGGAGATCAAACAGATGTACCAGAAAGCTCTGACTGGTTCAATTCCGGTTATATTATGACCTGGGGATCAAACGTACCACTAACCCGTACACCAGATGCACACTTTTTGGCAGAAGCAAGATATAAAGGAACAAAAGTAGTATCCGTTAGTCCAGATTATGCTGAATCGACCAAATTTGCGGATGATTGGATGTCAGTAAAACAAGGTACAGATGGTGCTGTCGCGATGGCAATGGGGCACGTGATTTTAAATGAGTTTTATCAAAAAAATCGCACGCCATATTTTGAAGACTATGCCAAACAATATACTGATTTTCCTTTTACCGTAAAATTAAAACAAAAAGGAGATACTTATATAGCTGACCGATTTCTACATGCGAAGGATCTAGCACTAGAAACTACCAATAGTGATTGGAAGCCGTTAATGTATAATGCTCTGACAGAGGATTTCGCTCTACCACAAGGGACAATGGGTACTCGTTGGGATAAGGAAGGTAAATGGAATCTGAAGTTAATCGATGAACGGAATGGGGAAAAAATTGAACCGGTTCTTGGCTTTCTAGGCATCGAGGATACAATCAAAACAGTAGAGATTGCTTATTTCGATGCAAATACAAGATCAACGATGAAGCGTAACATCCCGGTGAAACAAGTAGTTATCAACGGAAATATCGAATATGTTACAACGGTTTATGATTTAATGCTCGCTAATTACGGGATTGACAGAGGCATCGGTGGTGAAGTTGCTTTATCCTATGATGAGGTCGAAGCCTTTACCCCGGCATGGCAAGAGAAAATTACTGGTGTCGATCGAAATCTCGTTATCAAGGTGGCTCGCGAGTTTGCGCAAAATGCGATTGATACGAATGGTCGCTCGATGATCATTGTTGGAGCAGGCATTAATCACTGGTTCCATTCCGATGCGATTTACAGAGCAGTTGTCAACCTGGTGATTATGGTTGGTGCTCAAGGTGTAAACGGAGGTGGCTGGGCACATTACGTCGGTCAGGAGAAGTTACGCCCTGCTGAAGGATGGAACACGATAGCAACCGCAAAAGATTGGCAAGCACCACCGAAATTACAAAATGGAACATCCTTTTTCTACTTTGCAACGGATCAATGGCGCTATGAAGAAACATCGATCAATGAGTTAACAGCCAAAACGGTTGACGAGGCAAGGTATGAACATCCGGCAGATTATAATGTGTTAGCAGCAAGACTTGGTTGGCTGCCTTCTTACCCGACCTTTAACAAAAATAGTATAGATCTATACGAAGAAGCAGTGAAAGCTGGTAACCAAACGCAGGAAGAGATTGGCAAATATGTGGCGAGCCAATTAAAAGAAAGAAAACTGGAATTTTCTATCGAAGATCCAGATAATCCGCTCAACTATCCAAGAACCCTTTTCGTCTGGCGAGCTAATCTCATATCCAGTTCCGGAAAAGGTCATGAATATTTCTTAAAACATTTGTTGGGCGCAGATCATGGATTATTAAATAATGATCAAGACAGCCTGCGACCATCAGAAATAAAATGGCGTGATCAAGCACCAGAAGGAAAGTTGGATTTATTGGTCGACTTAGATTTCCGGATGGCAGGAACCGGTCTTTATTCAGATGTGATTTTGCCAGCAGCAACCTGGTATGAGAAGCATGATTTATCCAGTACAGATATGCATCCTTTTGTACATCCATTCAATCCGGCAATCTCATCACCATGGGAATCAAAATCGGATTGGGATATATTCAAAGCATTAGCAAAAGGAATATCTGATTTAGCAGAAGAAGTAGATTTCGACGCATTTAAAGAAATTGTCACAAGCCCATTACAACATGATACACCACAAGAAATTGCACAACCATTAGGTGAAATCAAAGACTGGTCGAAAGGCGAATGTGAACCAATTCCAGGTAAAACAATGCCCAATGTTCATGTTGTAGCACGTGATTATAAACAACTGTATAAGAAATTCACTTCACTGGGCGATAAAATTGCGAAGAATCCTTATGGTGGTAAAGGAATCAACTGGTCCATGGAACAAGAATATGAACAAGCAAAGCATGCAATTGGTCAGGTAGAAGATGAAGGTATATCAAAAGGCTTACCAAATATCACCGATGCTCGAGATGCTTGTGAAGCCATTTTACGACTTTCATCAACTACAAACGGTAAAGTAGCCGTCAAAGCATGGGAAGCATTAGAGAAACAAACAAACTTAGAACTGAAAGATTTAGCGGAAGAACGTGAGGAAGAACTGTTTACCTTTGAGCAAATTAATGCACAACCTAAAACAGTGATTACTTCTCCGGCATTTAGTGGCTCGGAGAAAGGCGGCAGAAGATACTCACCTTTTACTACCAATATCGAAAAATTAATTCCGTTCCGTACGATAACCGGAAGACAGTCTTACTTTGTCGATCACGAAATGATGAAAGAATTTGGAGAAGAGATGGCAACTTATAAACCAATGCTTCATCATACTCCATTTAAGAAGGATCGTCCTCCAGTGGAAGGAAAAGAAATTACATTAAATTATTTGACTCCACACAATAAGTGGTCGATTCACAGTATGTATTATGATGCACAGCCAATGTTAACCTTATTCCGTGGCGGTCCCACTATTTGGTTGAATAAAGATGATGCTCTTGAGGCTGGTATTGAAGATAATGACTGGATTGAATGCTTTAACCGTAATGGTGTGGTTGTTGCCAGAGCAGTTGTTTCACACCGAATTCCAAGCACGATGGCATTTATGCACCATGCACAAGATCGTCATATTCACGTACCTGGTACGAACCTAACAAAAAATCGTGGAGGTACCCATAACAGCCCAACTAGAATCCATATGAAGCCGACTCATATGATTGGTGGTTATGGTCAGCTGAGCTACGGATTTAACTACTATGGACCGACAGGAAATCAACGAGACTTACATGTGGTCATTCGCAAACTAGAGGAGGTTGATTGGCTTGAAGATTAAAGCACAAATCGGGATGGTCATGAATTTAGACAAATGTATTGGTTGTCATACATGCAGCGTAACGTGTAAAAACACCTGGACAAATCGTCCGGGTGCAGAATATATGTACTTTAATAATGTCGAAACAAAGCCTGGTATCGGTTATCCGAAACGCTGGGAAGATCAGGACCATTATAAAGGTGGTTGGGAGTTAGACAGCAAGGGAGAATTAAAATTAAAATCGGGTTCCAAAACAAAACGACTTATGAACCTTTTTTACAATCCATATCAACCAACTATTGATGATTACTATGAGCCATGGAACTATGATTATGAAAAATTAACGAATTCCGAAGAGCGTAAGCATCAACCGGTAGCTCGTGCGAAATCTGCTATCACTGGTGAGTTTATGGATCTGGAATGGGGACCGAATTGGGAAGATGACTTGGCTGGTGGTCATATAACAGGTTTACGTGATCCAAATGTCGAGCAAATGGAAGAATCAATCAAAACTGAGTTCGAAGATGTGTTTATGATGTACCTTCCAAGAATTTGCGAACATTGTATTAATGCACCGTGTGTATCTTCATGTCCATCAGGTGCGATGTATAAACGAGATGAAGACGGTATTGTTTTAGTCGATCAAAATGCATGCCGAGCATGGCGTCATTGTGTAACATCATGTCCATATAAAAAAGTTTATTTTAACTGGAAAACAAATAAAGCAGAAAAGTGCACGATGTGTTACCCAAGGATTGAAAATGGACAGCCGACGATTTGTTCTGAAACATGTGTTGGTCGTATCCGCTATATCGGTGTCATGTTATATGATGCAGATCGTGTATTAGAAGCAGCTTCTGTAGAAGATGAAGATAAAATATATGAAGAACAATTAAAGATTTTCTTGGATCCAAATGATCCAGAGGTGATCAAACAAGCGAAAAAAGATGGAATCCATGATGACTGGATTGAGGCAGCACAAGAGTCACCTATTTATCGGATGATCATTGATTGGAAAATCGCATTACCTTTACATCCCGAATACCGCACAATGCCAATGGTATGGTACATTCCACCACTTAGTCCTGTGATGAATGTGATTGAAGGAAAAGGCAGTGTCGCAGATGTTGACGATATCTTCCCTGCCATTGACGATATGCGTATTCCAATTGAGTATCTTGCGAATCTTTTAACTGCAGGTAACATCGAGCATATTCGTACTGTTTTGAAAAAAATGGCGATGATGAGAAGCTTTATGCGAGCAGAAACAACAGGGAAAACCTTTGATGAAGAGATTATGAAGGAATTAGGTTTAACGAAAGAAGAAACAAGAAAAATGTTCCGTTTATTATCGATTGCCAAATATGACGATCGTTTTGTCATTCCAAAAAGCCACCGTGAAGATGTTCGGGATTTATATGAGGATCAAGGTGCATGTGGCCTTGACTTTGCCGGTGGTCCAGGTAGTTGCGGCGTCTTGTCCTAAGGAGGGAAATAGTATGAAACATGAAGTGATATCATCAACCTACCAGGTAATCAGCTTTTTACTTCGTTATCCAACAGAAGAGCATAGATTGGCGGTTGCAGACGCACAAGCATTTGTGGCAGATATTGGGGAGCCTTCGGTTAAAAAGCCACTCTCCGCTTTCCTCACAACTATTGCTGGTTGGCATCAGGATCAATGGGTGGAACATTATATCGAAGTATTCGATTTCGGCAAAACTTCAAATTTATATATGACTTATTTAAAGCTTGGGGAACAAAAAGAAAGAGGATTAGAACTGTTAAAGCTGAAGAAATTTTATGAATCAGCAGGATTTGAAGTAACAGAAAAAGAACTTCCTGACTATTTGCCTTTAATGCTTGAATTTTGTGCGAAGGTAAGTCAAGAAGTACGGCTTGAGTTATTAGCAAAGCATATTGCAGCGATTGTTGAAACGAAAAACAAGTTAGTCACATTCGAAAGTGACTATCAATTTTTATTAAAGGCTATGATCGAATTAGTGAAAATAGATGGTCTGGAAGTGCAGGAAGAAGCTCTTACTGTAAAAGAAAGATCATTGTCATTAGAAGATGTGCGAATTATGCAATCGATGCGTGAACAATTAATTAATAATCAACTAGGTTAAATGTAGAAAGGAGCAGAACAATGAGTGCTTCCATCGATTGGATTCTGTGGGGGATCCTTCCTTATATCGTGTTAACAATATTCATTGGCGGTCATATTTATCGATACCAGAAAGACCAGTTTGGCTGGTCTTCCAAATCAAGTGAATTTTTAGAGAAAAAACATTTGCAAATCGGCTCCACTTTGTTTCACTGGGGAATGCTATTTGTCTTAGGAGGGCATTTCCTCGGAATATTAGTCCCTGTAACCATTTATGAGTCATTTGGGGTTACCGAGCATCAATACCACATTATCGCGCTTCTATTTGGTATTCCAGCGGGTATTGCAGCATTAATCGGCCTTTTTTTGCTTTGCTATCGTCGGTTAAGTGTGAAACGAATTAAAAAAACAACATCCAAAGGAGATTGGGCTGTCTTATTCTTTTTGTTAATTGTTGTCGTCTCAGGTTTATCAGCAACGTTTTTGAATGTTGATTCACATGGGTTTGACTATCGAACAACGATTGCACCATGGTTTAGAGGGTTATTTATATTTCGTATAGATCCGCATTTAATGGCGGAAGTCCCTGTTTGGTTTAAAATTCACCTGCTTGCTAACTATGCTTTTGCATCGATTTGGCCGTTTACCAGAATGGTGCATGTTTTTAGTTTCCCATTGCGCTACCTATCAAGAAGTTATGTGATTTACAAGAAACAAGTTCGAAAAGCTTAAAAAGGTGTGATAAAAAATGGAATGGAAGCAAAAAGCAAAAGCCATAATCAAAAAAATGCAACAAGGTCAGCACCATCTCGTACAACGAGAAGTGATGGAAATCGAACAACAGTTGAAAAAAATAGAGGAATTGTCTAATGCGGAACTTCTATTTCTTCATTACACAGTAGCTTTATTTTATCAGGCAGAGAAGAAATATTCCTTAGCTTCTCATCATTTTCAACAAGCTATGAAGCACCGCTATCGTGATGAGGAGGCAGAGCAGATCTGGTTGCAGGCACATCTTGCTTTTGCCAAATTGGATGAACAGTTTAAGCAATTCGGTCAAGCAAGAATGACATTAGCAAAGGTATTGCAATATCTTGAAAAGAAACAAGCAAGTAATATAGAGATAGCACTTATTTATCAACGGATCGGTTGGCAGTTTTATCAAGAAGAAGAATTACATCAGGCACATACCCAAATGGAACAAGCTCGAAAACTATTGTTGGAAGAGTTAGTACCAGTTGATCCAATGGTAATGAAGGTTACCGATCAGTTAGCTGATATCTATGTCGCTTTGGAACAACCGGAACTAGCGATTCAATTGTTTGATAACATCATCGTTAGAGAAGACACCTTGCTTTCAGATCAGGGCAAAGCAACGCTATTGATGAAAACAGGAGAGATATACTTTCACATTGATTTAAAAAAAGCTCGACGGGTGATTGATCAAGCGGTGAAACTGGTGAATACAGAGCATCCGTTATTTGTAAGAGGATTTATGTTGCTTGCGGAGATTGAAGAAAATCTTAAAGCATTTCCACGTGCAGTAAAATATTATGAGCGGGCCTTGGAGATTATCAATCAAAAGTATGAGAGAGAACATTTTCTTGTCGTGTTCCTGTTTTCTAAACTAGGTACTATTGCGTTAAAAATGGGCGAAGATCAAAAAGCAAAGTATTTTTTAGAAGCGGGTTTACCATTATCAGATAAATATCCAAAGATTCGCATGCAGTTTTTATATGCATTAGGAAAAATTTATTCCAAACAAGAAATATATGATCAAGCATTCGATATGTATACTGCCTTTTTACAAGGTCTAGAAGCACAAGATAAAATGCAAACATTAGCGTATGCCAATACCTTACAAGCAATCGCTTATAACTTTTTAATGCAAGGTGACGTAGATAATGCAATTGTACGTTATCATGAAGCACTTTCGATTTATGAGAAGCTAGGCTCTAATTGCCGCACTGAGAAAGGATTAACCGCAATTAGACTAGGTTATAGCTATTATCAAATAGGGGAGATCAAACAAGCTGAAAAATATTATGAACTTGGTGCTGTAACGATTGAGAAAGTGAATGATCAAGAGATCAAACAAGAAGCTTATTTAGCATTAGTAGAGTTTTATAAGGAAACCGAACAACTGAAAAAACAATATCAGTACGAACATAAATTAATTCAATTCAACAAAAAGAGTATATAATTGACAAGAGGGTTCATGCTATAGGTGAGGTGATAGTATGGATCCAAAAAAGAATTCCAAAATCGCAGAACGAAATTATGAGGTAGAAGATTATAAACGAAATGACCAAATGAGCAAAGGATTAGCCGAAACACACGAACAAGTGTCAGATAGCTATATGGATGGAGACAATGACGAAGAACAGACGGAATAAAAGAAATTTGTTTCTGGAGAAATTAACTCTAGAACTAATACAAAAAGACTAACAGAAGTACTCGATTTACTTCAAAACACGAACATCAAATGGATGTCGTGTTTTTGCCTTGGAAAAAGCATCATTCTTCCCTGGCTAAACGCAGATATCCAATGAAGAACGCGAATTATCCAAGGAACAGAACCAGATATCAAAGGAAGCGGAAAGCCCCTCCAGACTTAGTCGTTTATGTAATAATAAACTGATTACTTAAATAATTCCAATTCTGTGGTGCTGGCAAATTCAATTGCCAGTATGTTACACCTAACAATTGATATTGATCGACTAAATTATATTTTTCCTGATAACTCCTGATATCTTCAAACCAAACGATATGCTCCTCCATTTCCTCCCAATATTGATACCATGGCGAGGCAGCTACCTGATCAAATGCAATCACTGTTCTGGAAGAGATTGCTTGGTTTTGGGCACCAATTACTGATAAAGCAGCTGTCGTATTGTCGGTTACTCTCCAATCATATCCATACAAAGGGAAAGCAATTTGTACCTTACGAGAATCCATTAAGCTTGTTGCATACCGAACAACTTGATACATCCACCACAACGGTGCTACCGGATCAGGTGGACCGCCTGGATAACCGTAATCAATGGTCATAACAGCTACCACGTCTGCAATCTCTCCAATTGCCTGATAGTCATAAGCTCCTACGATTGGATTTGTTGGCAAGTCTTCTGTTTTTGCATGTACGTTAACATGTAGAACAAGTGTACCGAGAGCAGTTTTCAATTCATTCAAAAATGTATTAAAATTATCTCTTTGTGCAGGAGGAATAAATTCTATATCCAACGAAACTCCGCCATATTCTTTTTCATGAATAAACTGTAATAAACTATCGATTAAATTTCTCCGATAAACGGGATTAGCCAACACGTTCTCAGCTAACTCTGCATCAAAATCTTCCGATGAAAAGTTACGAATCATTAAAAGCGGGGTGACACCTAGCCGGTTGCTTTCTCTAACTATCTCTGTATCGTCTAATAACATATAGGCATTGCCTTCTGTAGTAAACGAATAAGATACCACTGCTAAATACGTAAGCATATCAGATAAATTTCGAAGAATAGGTAAAATAGTTTGTGGTGAGTATGGAACAATAAATCCTAACGTTTCTATTTGAGGCTTCAACGGTGTTGGAATCAAGAGTCTTTGGCCAATGTTTAATTGCTCTGGGCCAACTAGGGGGTTTGCATGTAATATCGCTTCTATTGTGGTGTTAAAACGATTAGCCAACTGCCAAAGCGTATCTCCTCTTCTGACTATATAAGGTCTAAATTGACTGTTAACTCTATCAGGAATGTAAAGGGCAAGGCCAGGAATGATGGTATCTGGATTAGACAAACCATTCACTTCAACAATAGCAGAAACCGGAAATTGATATTGATTTGCGATTTGCCATAAGGATTCGCCACTTTGGACAACATGAATAGTCATTCGTTTTCACCCCTTGTTCCTAGTTTATGATCTTTTATTTATTAAATAGAACTAAAAATTTCAAGGAATAGTCGTTGGCCTAAGAGAACGCAGGAAAGGTTAAGATGGGAGGGTCTTACGAAAATATTCTTTGAAAAATATAGTTGTCTCTCGAGATGTTTTGTGTTAACTTTTAAAATGTTATGGTTAACGAAAGGGAGAAGGAAATGCAATCTAGTAAACTACGAGCACTTATTTTAGCAAGTATTTTCACGGCGATTACTGCTATTTTAGCACAATTACAGGTACAATTATGGATCGTACCATTCAGTGGCCAGACATTAGCTGTAGGTTTAACAGCAACTATTATCGGCAGCAAGCTTGGTGCGCTTTCGATGTTTGGCTACTTGTTAATCGGTCTGATCGGTCTTCCAGTATTCTCCGGTTTATCTGGAGGACCGCAAGTTTTAGTCGGGCCAACAGGAGGTTACATTTTTGGCTTTATTGCCACTGCGTACATAACGGGACTCTTTTTAGAAAAAACGTCCTTTAATTTAAGAATGGCAGTGATCGCAAATATTGTAGGAATGTTTATTACACTGGTATTTGGCATGACTCAGCTTAAATTCGTGGCAGAATTAAGCTGGAGTGCGGCAATGGCTTCAGGCGTATATCCATTCCTAATCGTTGGAGTCATCAAAGCCATTCTTGCAAGCTGGCTTGGAATTATGATAAGGAATAGATTAATCAAAGCAAATTTATTGTAGATAAGAGGGACAGGTTAATGGGCTGATATCAGTACATTAAATCTGTCCCTCTGTCTTGTTTTATGGTATGATAAAGGATGTGAAATTTTTCTTTCTAAATAGCATTTTTGCGTCATATAGTAGAAGTAATGTTCGAAAATTATAAGTTGAGATTAATAAGGGAGCGTTCATTCGTGTTTACAGAAATTGACCAATTAAAAATACATTATAAACAAACTGGTGAGGGTCGCCCTGTCGTTATGCTGCATGGTTGGGGAACGAGCCTCGATTTGTTTGAGGATTTACAAAATAGTTTAAGTGCTCATTTTCAGGTTACGTCTTTGGACTTTCCTGGCTTTGGTCAAAGTGATGAACCACCTGAAGCATGGGGTGTAGGCAGATACACAGATTTCTTTGAGCAGTTTTTAGCAAAGTTAGATATAAACAATCCGATATTAATCGGTCATTCTTTTGGCGGAAGGGTATCCATAAAATATGCAGACCGGCACCAGGATAATGTACATAAAATGATATTAATAGGCAGTGCTGGTGTAAAACCGAAGCGTAAAGCAGATTATTATGTAAAAGTGTACACGTATAAAACACTGAAAAAAGTGTTAAGCTTACCAATTTTAAATCGCTATAAAGAGGATGTTATTGCTAAGTACCGTGGGAAAGCTGGATCTTCGGATTATCAAAATGCATCTAGAGTGATGCAGCAAACATTAAGTAAAGTAGTTAACGAGGATCTGCAGCACCATATGCCCAACATTAATGCACCAACATTATTAATTTGGGGTGCAAATGATACGGCAACGCCTGTACAGGATGCGAAAATTATGGAAAAGTTAATTCCGAATGCAGGATTAGCTTTAATTGAGCATGCAGGTCATTACGTGTTTTTAGAACAAAAACGTCGTGTTGCGGTGATTGTAGATACTTTTTTAGAAGAGGATAAAGGAGTAGTAAGGTGATGCAGATTATATTTTCAATTGTCAGTGTATTATGGATGGTATATGTATTCTTCCGAGTGAAACAATCAATCCACATGCTGCAATTAAACAGTTATTTTAACAATCGATTATGGCGCTGGATGACAGAGCATTGGTCAAAAGTTGTACCGGTTCATGAGTGGTTAGCACTTCTTTTCGCACTACTATTATTATTTTTGGCGTGGAATTGGCTCATATTCGTGATCGTATTGCTAGGTCTATTTGTGCCTAGAAATAAACAAGAAAAGAAAAAATTAGCTGTGACCGCACGTGTCAAACGTCTGATTACGACTATTGCAATTATCTATCTTTTCTTCCTAGCAACTAGCTTACATTTTATTTGGAATGATTACCCGTTAAGCTATGCTGGGTTAGTGATTGTACTAGGTTCTATTCTCACATACGGAGTAGTGTTATTGGCGAATCTCATGAATAAACCGATTGAAAATAGAATTAAAGCATATTATTACCAAGATGCAAAACGTATTATCAACAGTGCGAAAAATACCGAAACAATTGGTATTACAGGGAGCTTCGGTAAAACAAGTACAAAGTTTATTTTAGATACGATATTGTCATCACACTTTAACACGTTAAAAACACCGAACAGTTTTAACACGAAAATCGGTGTAACGATCACTATTCGGAACTCTTTAAAGCCATATCATGATGTATTTATTGCTGAAATGGGGGCGAAAGAGCCTGGCAATATTCAAGAAATCTGTGAGTTAGTAGGGCATAAATATGCGATTCTAACAGCAATTGGGGAACAGCACTTAGAAACGTTTAAATCATTAGACAACATTAAAAAAACCAAATATGAGATTGTTGAAACATTGCCTGCTGACGGCATTGCTTTCCTCAATCGTGATGATCCAAACATTATGTCTTATACCCCGAAAAATCAGTGCCGTAAAGTTTATTTTGGAATCGATGATCAAGAAGCAGACTACTTAGCTTCTGCTATTCGTTTTCACAAAAAAGGAACGACTTTTAGAGTGACGAATAAAGCAGGAACATTAGATGCAGATTTTGAAACAAAGATATTAGGTAAGCATAATGTATATAATATTTTGGCTGCGATTAGTGTGGCGTGGGAAATGGGAGTACCTCTCGCCAAACTGCAAATGGGTGTGAAGAAGATTCAGGCAGTGAAACACAGAATGGAAATAAAGAAAGGCTTCGGTAATTTAACAGTAATTGATGACAGTTTTAATTCAAATCCGACCGGTTCCCGAATGGCTTTAGAAGTACTCTCCTCAATGGAAGGATTTAAAGTATTGGTGACACCAGGTATGGTAGAATTAGGTGATAAGGAATATTCATATAATAAAGCATTTGGTGAATATGCGAGTGATGCGTGTGACTATGTGATTTTAGTAGGTGAAAAACAGACAAAACCTATTCAGGATGGTCTTCGTGAAAAAGGTTACCCGGAAGAGCAATTGTTTATCGCAAAAGACTTAAATCATGCGATATCACAAATACAAGCATTAAACCGGCAAGATGCGATTATTTTATTGGAGAATGATTTACCTGACACATATAACGAGTAA
>NZ_JAGFVL010000040.1 GCF_017599345.1 Gracilibacillus suaedae | reverse complement strand
AGCGTGATCTGAAGATCCACTTTGCAAAGCGATCTTCTTTGCAAAGTTAGCTGAAGACACGCCCCCTGGAAAGCGAAGTGAGCAAGCCGAAGCGGGTTGTTACGACTATTAATCATGTCAAAATAACTACTTCGAACAGGACCGGGTGGGTTTGCCGGTTTTTCTTATTTAACTTTTGTCTTACGATACCAAGTCAAACTTCCAACCCCGATTAATACCAGGCCTAAACCAATACCCATATAATTAAATTGAGCAGTAGCTGTATCAGGTAAGCGGTTGTTTTCATCATGGTCAGGTGCTAGATATGGATCAGTTGTATCTTCTGATTTGGTATTATTTTCTTCAGATTCAGCAGTGAACGTATCTTCTTGATTGGAATCGTCTGTCGAATCAGTTGATTTGCTTTCTTCGTCAACTGTGGTTTCCTCCTCTTCGACTGATTCCTCTTGTGTATGGTCATCCTCTTCTACCCCTTCCTCGATTGGCTCTTCTTCAACTGGTTCTTCTTCTAATAATGTAGTAACACTTTCCCCATCTTTGACAACTGTATAGTCAATTGTTTCACCACTCCAGAAGTGGAAGGTGAGGTCAACTTCTCCATCCTCTACTTCATTAAAAAAGGAATCCTTTAATTCGATAAATCCTTCTTCATAATCAGGGGCAAAAGCATAACCAAATTCCTTAAAAGCTGTCCAATTCTGTGGGCCTGCAAAAGATCCGTCTTGATAATATGCTTCCATTGTTGCTAATTGATCACCGTTAAAACGAGTAGGAATCAGAAACTCTGATGTTGTTCCTTCTGTCTCTTCCAATTCAGGTGTTTGATAGACTTCTACCTCAATATCCCAATCGACACCACCAGTGAATGTTACCGTTAGAGTAGTAACTGTACCAAGATCATTTTCCGTTATAAGAGAGCTTAATAATTCTTTAGAGAAAGTGATTGTATTTGCTTCGATTTGATAATCGCCCCCTTCTTCCAATAGTTGATCAGCCAGATAAATTTCTTCAAAATTATTGCCATGCAGTTCAAACGTGATTGGTTTATCTGTAATTTCCTCTGACTCTTTTAAGTAAATAAAGTTATCGTTGGGAACTGCAGATCTAGTATGCCAACTCGTTTGTACCATATTAAAAAATTGCTGATCTGACCATTCCAATGTATCACGGTCTAAGTGTTGGCCGTTATCCCAAAGCATATGAACCAGATCTTTTTCCTGGGCATAATGAAGCATATATTCAAAGAATTTCAATTTTTCGCCTTGTTGGATAACACCTGTATCTACGTCAAAGCCAAGTAGTCCATATTCACCAATAACTGTTGGAATCCCGTTAGCCGTAAAGGTATCATGCACACGATCAAATGTAGCGTGGATATCCTCTTTTGTATCTTGTTCAAATCGTGTATAACCAGCAATATTGACACTAAATGGCCAAAAACCGTAATAATGAACAGTTGCAATAATATTGGGGTCTTCCAAGCTGTTGATGAAATTATATAAAGCAGTAATTTTTTCAGGTTCTGATCCGGTATCAAGAGTAGGTAACACTAATGGTCGAATATCATTATTCCCGCCAGATTCTCTAACAATTTGATAAAAGTGAGTATTTAATTCGTCTAAGTATTGCTGGCTCTCTTCCTCGGTTCCCAAAAATCTAGGTTCATTGATGCTTTCAAACATTAGTTTCGTTGAATCATCTTTAAAACGATCTGCTAGTTGTGTCCAAATAGCATTAAAACGTTCTACCGTTTGATCATGATTTTCTTGCATTCCAGATTCTATCCAAATCCATGAATCATGATGAATATTAATCATCACGTATAAATCTTCTTCCAAAGCCCATTGTACGGTCTGATCAACGCGAATTAAAAAATCTTCATCAATTTGATAGTCGCCACTTTCTGCCATTCGTTGATCAAATGTGATCGGAATGCGTATACTTTTAAATCCTTCATCCGCGATTTTTTTAATTAGATCTTTTGTAACAAAAGGGTTTCCCCAGGCTGTTTCATCTTCACCAACAGCGTCATACGTGTTACCAAGATTCCAACCTGGCTGCATGTTTTCGGCATATGTCTGGATATTGATTTCTTCGGTGGGGGTTTCTTCTGCGAATGTAGTGATGGAAGTAATGCTAAGCAGAACAACAAAGATAAGCATAGTTAAAGTGAATTTTTTCTTCAATATTAATTCCTCCAAAAATAGATTAGAAAGCGCTTTCTTATGTATAAATCTATCACATCAGTTTTTTAGCGAATACATCAAAAATAAGTGCTATTTTCATGTAAAAATGAGACATGAATGGATACAAGCATAATTTTTACAAACTATTAACATGATTAACATATTTCATTAATGATAAAGAAGTAGAATGGCAGGAGAATATGGAAAAAGGAGTGGAATGATGAAAAAATTTGCGCTTGCTATTCTATTTATTTCTTTTCTTCTACCAGTAAATCCGATCATGACTGCCGCATCTTCAGAAGTTACCTATCATTCAGAAAGTGAAGACTCGTTAGCTGTGGAACTGCTAGGTCGTTATACCAGTGAAGTACCAATTGATGAAGGTGGAACAGAAATCGTTGCATATGATCCGAATACATATTTAGCCTACTCAGTGAATGGATATGAAGAAACGCTCGATATTATTGATTTGTCGAGACTTGCCGAGGGTCAAACGGACATGCAGTTAGAGAAAAGGATTCAGCTCAGTGATTTTGGTGTTGATGCAGGAGACTTAACGAGTGTAGCTATTGCACCAGATAGTAATTTTATCGCTGTATCTGTCCCAGCTACAAATAAAGTGGAAAATGGACATGTTGTTTTTATGTCAACAGAGGGTGAGATATTAACATCAGTTGAAGTTGGTGCCTTACCAGATATGGTTACGATTACACCTGATGGCAATAATGTATTAGTAGCAAATGAGGGTGAGCCTAGTGAAGATTATTCAGTAAATCCGGAAGGCACGGTATCAATCATTGATGTTTCTAATGGTGTAAATAAAGGTGACAATTTAACAGTGACGACGGCAACTTTTTCAGATGAGATAATCGAGGAAGGTGTTAGAAAAGTACATCCTGAAAGTTCTTATGCACAAGACTTGGAGCCAGAATATGTCGTCGTAGATGATGTAAGTCAATATGGCTATGTGGTGCTGCAGGAATCTAATGCAATTGCAAAATTGGACATCGAATCAGGAGAATTTCTTACAGTAAAAAGTTTAGGGTATAAGGACTTTTCTTTACCTGAAAACAAATTAGACGCATCAGATAAAGATGATGAGATCAATATTCGTAATTGGCCGGTATTATCAATCTATCAACCGGACGGAATGGATATAGTGGAGATCAATGGTAAAAATTATTTGTTAACAGCAAATGAAGGGGATGCTCAAGATTGGGATGGTTTCTCAGAGGAAAAACGTGTGAAGGACTTGGAGGATGAGTATCAATTAAATGCAGATCTTTACCAAGGGTATGATCAAGAAGAATTGGACAAAATGGTCAAAGAAGGCCTATTTGATGATGAGCAATTAGGCAGATTGAAGACTTCTACTTCTCATCCAACAAATGCAGACGGAAAATATGAAGCAATCTATGGTTATGGAGGACGTTCATTCTCTGTATGGGATACAGAAACATTAGAATTAGTTTATGACAGTGGATCAGAGTTTGAAGACATAATTGAAAAATTTGAACCTGACTACTTCCATAGCAACAATGATGAAGATACATTCGAATCAAGAAGTGATGATAAAGGTGTAGAACCAGAAAGTGTGATAACCGGTGAAGTAAATGGAAAGACTTATGCTTTTACAGGATTAGAGCGACAAGGTGGTATCATGGTATATGATATGACCAATCCAACTTCACCAAGCTTTGATAGTTATTTCACTTCCCGTTTATTTCAAGGACTTGATCAGGATGTAACGGAAGAAAGTGGTGATGTTGCACCTGAAGGTTTAACCTTTATTCAAGACGACGATAGCCCAACAGGAGAGCCAATTCTTTTAGCTGCCCATGAAGTGAGTGGTACTATTGCAGCTTATGAACTAGGAGAATCCTCTAATTCTTTTTTAAGTGAATTAACGGTAGATGCTGGTGAGTTAAATCCTTCATTTTCACCAGAACAGTTCGAATATCAATTAGAAGTTCCAAACGAAGTAGATGAACTCCAATTCTCAGGCTTCACACAATCAGATGATGCTCATGTGCTTGTCAATGGAAAAGATCCATCTGAATCAGTTGCACTAGCGGAAGGTAACAATGAAATTCATGTGGAAGTTATTGCAGAAGATGGATCTGTTACAAATTATACGGTGTTTGTCAAAAGACTATTAGCCACTGTAAGTGAGCAATTGAAACCAACTGATAATACCTTTATGGTTGAAACAGATATTGCTGATTTAGATGAAAATGCTACATTGAATCTGGTTGTTCCTGAGGATAATGGAGAAGTGAATGAAATTAGTTTTACACAGGAGCAAGTACAGCAATTAAAGGATAAGAGTATTACCGTTACAACAGAACAAGGAGATATTATTGTAACGTTTAATGCTGAACCATTCACTGATGAAGCACCCCTTTCTTTGTTGATTGAAACATTAGATCAGAATGAGTTCGAAAACAGTCAATCTACACTGACAAACATTTATCAGCTTGAATTTACACAAGGTGATCAACTGGTTTCTAATTTCGAGACACCAGTGACACTATCCTTTCAATTAGCTGAAACAAATGAAAGTGCTTCTGTTTATCATTGGAATCAGGAAGACGGAAAGTGGGATCAGGTCGGTGGCACACTAATTGATAATTGGATTTCCGCAGAGACAGATCATTTCAGTATATTTACAGTATTGGATTCAGCGGCTTTAGCTGTGGGAGAAGAAGACACGGATGGAAATAAAAATGTATCAGATGGAAAAGAGGGAGATAATAATTCTCCAATTGCTGATGAAAAGGACTCTGATGACAAAGAACAATCAGATTCAGCTCCTAAGGAAGAAAAGAGTAACAATAAGTTACCTGATACAGCAACAAATATGTATACATTCTTACTTATAGGTGGTTGTTTGTTATTAATAGGAATGGCCATTGTTGTTATCAGACAACAAAAAAGAAAAATCTCTAATGATTAAATAAAGAAAAGAAAAACTGCCATGATTAAAGCGAAGGCCGCCCACTTCCACTCCTGTGAGAATTGTTTGACCTGAAGATCCACTTTTTTGAGCGGTTTTTGCTCAAAAAAGTTAGCTGAAGGACAACCCCCATGGAAAGGGAAGTGGGCAGCCGGAGTGGCGGTTATGTGATTGATATATTTCAAAATGGCCACTAAAACAATCGTAGATCCACTTAGCATTTTTCAAGATATTGAGTAACGATTAGTGCCAACCTCAAACTAAGAGTCAAATCCCATACGTGAGTAAAATGATGTCTTTTTTCTTATAGCACAAAGCACTACTCATCTATATATTCCATTAAGTCACCCGGCTGACAATCTAGTGCTTTGCATAAAGCATCCAAAGTGCTGAAACGAATTGCTTTTCCTTTCTCATTTTTTAGAATCGATAGGTTGGCTTTTGTGATGCCGACTTTTTCTGATAATTCATTTAAAGACATTTTTCGTTCTGCCATCATCACATCTAATTTTATTCTAATCATTGAATCGCCCACTTTAAATTGTATATTTGTTCTCTTCTACTGCTTTTACAGCCACCTTCAATGCAGCCCCTATTAACAGGCAAGCAATACCAGTGAAAATGGTATCGATATAAGACAAATTGGAAAATCCAATGGTAGCATTGGTAATATGTAAAGCTTCGATGGTTTTGTTAAAGATAAGACCTTCCGTATAAAAGAAAATAGTTCCAAAGCTGAGAATGAATATGCCCATCATATAAAAGAGTTTAACATTGTCCATCATAAATAAACTCTCTTTATAAATATTTTTAAAAAGTTTATCACCGATTCGTAAAACCCCTAATACAAGTATAAATAAACTTATCTCACAAATAAAAGATAAAAATTTCAAGTCAGTGTTTATAAAAATATCAGGTTGTGTTTCAAATTCAATCGCTAAATAGCTAATAGTCGGTTCGAACTCACCAAAGGATTCAGCAAATCCGGAATCTGGGAAAAATAAAAATGCAATATGATATAGAACACTGAATAATCCTATAGGAATAATTAGAACGAATAAAGTTCGGCATATCAGGTATGTTACTTTAAATAAAATTTTTGTATTCATTATGTACTCTCCTCAGTTAACAGGATGTCTCATTTATCACGGACACCCACTTCAAGCTTCACAAGGAAGTAAAGTGGGAGATAATAGACACTAACATCCTGACAAGTTTCCCTCATGATCAGTGAAGGTTGCCCCCCCACTGACCATAGTCTCACTTTATTATACAACAAAAAATTATCGAAAAACAATAAAAAAATATTGAAATTACATAATTAATCCGTTATAGTGAAATAGAAAATTATGGATTCAGACGAAAAGGAGCTACAAGAATGGTACGATCACAGAGAATTTCACTAATTGATGCAATAAGAGGCTTTAGTTTGTTTGGCATTTTACTAGCCAATCTACTAATCTTCCAATACGGAATCTATGGAAAAGATGAAATTGGCTTTTTTGATTTGTCAGCCATTGATATGCTAGGGTTTCATGCTACTCACCTTTTTATTGAAGGGTCATTTATGCCGATTTTTGCTTTTATTTTCGGCTATTCACTTGTTTTAATGACGAACAATTTGGAAAACAAGGGATTACCGGTCAAAAGGTATTTGTTGAGAAGGTTTTTGATGTTGATGGTATTTGGCTATTTGCACAGCTATTATTTGTGGGAAGGGGATATTTTATTAGCTTACGGTTTAATAGGACTTTTATTATTATTTTTGGTAAAGAGAAAAGCTAAGACTATTTTCGTTTGGTTTGCTATTCTCTTCGGACTTCTGCTATTAATGAATATTCCTGTCGGTTCAGAAGAAGAACATGCACTTTATAGTGACACGACTATTAATAATTACTTAGAAGAGACATTGCCGATTTATCAAACTGGTACTTACCATGAAATCCAACACCATCGTAATAATGAAGATCCGTTAGAAATTGGAGAAATCGAGGCATTGTTCATTTTATTGCTGACCCCGGTAGTGTTTTTACCGATTTTTTTACTAGGTATTTATGCTGGCAAAAAAGAATGGCTCCATCATTTTGAAAAAAATAAAAATAGATATAAACAGGCATTTTTCTGGCTGATACCGATTGGGTTACTGCTGAAGCTTATCCCATATTTCTCAGAAATGATCGCTTTTAGTGAGGTCGGTGGAATTGTTTTGGCTGTCGGATACATTTTCTTGTTTGCCTATTTGTATACCGTTTGTCAAAAAAGTGTGATTGTATATGCGTTTGAGCAAGTCGGGAAACTGTCACTTACCAATTATATCCTACAGACCGTGATCTGTACTTTTATTTTTTACGGGTATGGGATAGGATTATTTGCTCGTTTAGGAGTATGGTTTGCTATTTTTCTAGGGATTGTCATCTTTATACTACAAGTGTTTTTTAGTAAATGGTATATGGAACGATTTACACAAGGTCCATTAGAAAGGTTGATGAAAATAGTAGTTTATCTTTCGTTCAGGTCCAAACCGAAAATGAGAACAAAGGATGTTGCCGTATGAATGAATTAGAACATCGATTATCATCTAAGTTTCCTAAAGCCCGAATCATATCTGAAACGATAGGTAATATCATTGGCCTTATCGTGCTGGCAGTATTATTTTGGTTAGATTATTACTTTGGCTGGCCAATATGGGCTAATTGGATCTTGATAGCTGTTCTACTATTTGCTGTTGCTGGTACGATCTGGTCGTTCATTGAGCCTCATTACCTCTATCGAAGTTGGCGTTATCAGATAAGCAATGAATATCTACAATTAAGCTATGGTGTGATAAATAAAGAATGGGTTACCGTTCCGATGTCCAAAATCCAATCTGTATCTACTAGCCAAGGACCCATTATGCGGGTGTATCAATTGCGTTCAATTAAAGTCGAGACAATGGGGTCTTCACACGTTATCCCTGCTCTAGAAGAACAAGTTGCCCTGGAATTACGTGCGAAGATTGCTGAACTTGCTAAGCTAAAGGAAGTGGATGAATGATGAGATACCATCCTTTAACCATTTTATATCGAATTTATCAATTAATAAAAAATAGTTTAATACTGGGAATTCTATTATTTGTTGTGAAAAGAAATTCAGACTTTTGGTTGTTCGAATATGGCCGTTATCTGTTTGTTGCCGGTGTTCTATTACGGTTGATCTATATTGTGGTAAGTTGGTTTGTGGAAACATATGAGTGGGATGATCGTACCTTTCAACTCAAAAAAGGTCTTTTTGTCAAACATACAAGCACGATTCCTTTTTCAAAAATTCAAAATGTAACTAGACATACTACGCTTTTTCACAAGCTGTTTGGTCTGACTTCCCTTACATTTGAGACGGCGATGGATGGTGATGATGACGCAATTACCTTTCAAGTGGTTTCGAATCAACATGCTGCCTTTTTATTAGAATTAGTCAATATAGAGGAAAGTCACATGTCCAAGTTGGACGAGAAAGAATCAGAAAAAGAATCAGAACAAACTCAACAAGAGCAGGAAGTAAATGAAGCAGAAAATAAAGTGGAAACAGATCTTGTTACACATTTTGAGCCTACCAATCTGGATTTACTAAAAGCAAGCTTTACTTCTTTGAGTTTTTTAGCAATTATACCGATTGTGACGGGTTTGTATGATATTATTGGTCCGTTATTACCTGATTCGGATCATTATCAAGGTGTATTCTATCAAATTATTAATAGCAGATGGTTAATTATCATGTTAAGTGTCGTTGGCGTTGTGATTGCAATAATCATCGGTATTATCAGAACATTTTCTCGTTATGGGAAATATCGCATTTCATCTAGTGCTACTCATATCTATATTGAGAGAGGTTTATTAGATGAGACACATTTTGCAATAGAAAAACAGAAGATACAAGGGTTAGAAATCGAACAAACATTACTTAAACGCATTTTTGGATTAGCGGAAGTGAAACTAATCAGTTCTGCCAATACTCAAGCGGAAGATTATGTCGTTAGTGTTAATTCGTTATATCCTTTTCTGCCGATTAATCGAGCCTATCAATTAATGGAAGAACTATTACCAGACTATTATGTAGAGGAATCTATGAATCGATTAACAAAGATTTCTTTATATATGAAATTACTAAAACCGAGTTGGTTTTGGATAGTAGTAACAGCTGGTCTATTTTATTTTAAGCCAACTATTTTTCAAATTGATGCAGCTTGGTGGTTATTGTCGCTGTTGTTATTATTGATCGTTATTATGAATAGAATACTCGATTATCTACATACGAAATATTTAATCTCGGAAGACCAATTGCAATGGTGGCATGGCGGATTAACAAGTAGAATGTTTATTACGAAAAGGAGACGGGTCATCGAAATAAGTTATTCGCAATCGATACTACAGAGATTTTTCAAGCTCGCTTCTATTTCAACGATGAATCGTTCTATACCAGCGCGAATTGAAACTATCAATGATGTACCGCTAGATTTTGCCAAAACCTTTCAGCATTGGTATCTACAAAGACAGAAAGATACTACCTATCAACAGAATGGCTAGAAATTATTTCTAGCCATTTTTGTTATAGCAATCCCGGAATATTTTTTCAACAATATTTCGTTATTTGAATAGGTAATATTTATGCTATAATACAAAATGAAAACGTTTTCTATTATTGACGGAGGTGAAAGAGTGTTAATAGAGAAACTAGAAACCGTGCAAAAACAACAGGACATGCCAGCATTTACGATCCAACATAAGGTGGATAACCATACACCAAAAGATTTTCACTCTCATCGAGGCTATGAAATCGTATGGGTGAGAAATGGAGAAGCACAATTTATTTTTGAAGAAAGAGTATTTCATTTGAAGAGAGGTCATGTTTTTTTGTTTAATAGTGAGAAGCTACATAAGGTAAATTTACCAGATAATCAAGCATATGATCGCGTGATGATCATGTTTCAGGATGATTTATTTTGCTATGAACAGCCGATCTTTCAAGCATTTAAACGCCTATTAAATCAACAGCCTACACCACATTTCTTTTTGCAAATAGAAGAACGTGGATATGATAATTTTCATCATATTATTCGTCAACTATTACAAGAAGATATGTCCCCGAATAATTGGCAACATCAACATGCATTAATCCTTTATATATCAGAATTATTGCTCTTTTTCTGTCGATCATTACAAACTTCAAAGGAGCGAACTTTTCAAGAATCAGCGGCAAATCCAGTTCGTACACAAGAAAGGATTTTAAAAGAAATCAACAGTCTTTGGAATACCAATTGGCAATTAGAGGATCTTGCCGGCAAGTTACACTTTAATAAATATTATTTGTGTCACTTTTTTAAAAAAGAGTTTGGTATGACGATTCATCAATATATATTACAAAGAAGAATGTATGAAGCGAAGAAATTACTGAGGCAAACTAGCATACCTATTGCAGAAATAGCTTCCCGAATTGGTTTTTCAACAGCATCTAACTTTATAAGATGCTTTAAGAAATATCAACATGTAACTCCTAAGCAATTCCGTAATCAAGCATAACAGGGGAAGGAGGGAATTATTTCCTGTACTAAATGTCATGCTACTAATTAAGAGAAGGGAGATTCATGGATGAATGGTAAAAAAGCAATCAACGTATTCCTTATTTTTATGTTAACGTTTACGACTGTATTTTCTACAATGCCAGTCACGCTGGTACAAGCTGAGTCTGATTTTAACAACGTTGTTATCTTTGAGGATGATTTTAATGATGATGAAACAGGTACAGCACCAGTAAATTTAGATGTATCTGCAGCTGGGGGAGAAGTCACAGTTGAAGCGTTACCTGATGCAGAAAATAAAAGTGTATATCTGAATGACACTAGTGAGAGTGATGATGTATTAGTCTCTAAATCATTTGATGACTTGGATAAACAAGTAACGATCGAGATGAAATTTATGCAGCCAACTTATACAAGTTCATCAAAAGTCATGCGTCTTAAAGGTGACGGTACCTCGGTCATTATTGAAACGAATGATGGCTATATTGGCTACCGAAACAGTGATGATTCTTATGAAAATTTAGTTGAGGTGCAAGAGAATCAATGGTATGACCTAAAAGTTGAAGTAGATTTAATAGAAAAAACAGTTGATACTTATGTCAATGATGAGTTAAAAGTAGAAGGGGCAGCATTTTACGAGGATGCATCCAAAATCAATTATATGGAATCATTTACTCCTGGAAGTAAAGAATTGGGACATTATATTGATGATCTTCGTATTTCACAATTAGAGGAAGTAGAACTGCCACCGGAAACACCGGAAGCAGACTTTGTTTTTGAAACAGATTTTAATGATGATGTAACAGGTGAGGTTCCTGCAAATGTTGATGGATCAGAAGGTGGAGGAACCGTAACGGTAGTCGATGTGCCGTCTGAGGAGAATAAGAGTGTATTCCTTGATGATACAAGTGATGATATAAATGTTATTTTAAGTAAATCAGTGGAGGATCTTGGCGGTGTAGCGACATTTGAAGTGTTATTTATGCAGCCAAACTATACCAGCTCAACCAAAGTGATGAGGATAAAAGGTGATAGTACACCGGTAATAATTGAAACAAAAGATGGGTCTATAACATATCGCACAGGTGATCAATATCATCCGTTAGTAGAAGTAGAAGAAGAAACTTGGTATAAAGTGACAGTGGAGATTGATTTGGACGCTCAGCATGCCAATGTTTATATTGATGATGAGCTAGTGCATGAAGAGGCTGAGCTTAATCAACCGGCAGAAAAAGTTAATTTTGTGGAAAGCTTCACTCCTAACAGTGGAACAGATGGACACCATATTGATGACTTAAAAATTTCAGGTGATCTTTATCAAGAACCGGAGGAAGAAGAGCCACAGGAACCAGAAGAACCATCAGGACCTGTTGGTGGAAATATTTATGAAGCGGAAGATGCAAATTTTAATGATGCGATTATTGATAACAAACATGCTGGTTTTACCGGTACAGGCTTTGTTGATTATGTTCCGAATGCTCCAGGTGGCTGGATCGAATGGGTAGTGGATGTGCCTGCAGATGGGGAGTATACATTAGATTTCCGTTACGCTCATGGTGGTACAGATCTTCGTCCTGCTGAAATCGAGGTGAATGGTGAAGTAGTAGAAGAAGAGTTAGCTTTTGACCCGACAGGTGATTGGACAGCATGGGAACAAACTTCTACAAAAGCAGCATTAACAGAAGGCGAGAATGTTATTCGTGCAACAGGTGTCGGTTCAAGTGGTGGAGCGAACATTGATCACTTACGTGTTTTTATGGAATATGATGAGATATATGAAGCGGAAGAAGCGGAATTAGAAGAGGATACAGTGATAATTGATAATAAACATGTCGGTTTTACTGGAGACGGTTTTATCGATTATAGTCCTAACGCTCCTGGAAGCTGGGTGGAGTGGACAGTCAATGTTCCGGTAGAAGGAGAGTATTTCTTAGACTTCCGTTATGGACACGGTGGTACAGATCAGCGTCCAGCAGAAATTCAAGTCAATGGTGAAGTAGTCGAAGAAGCACTTGCATTTGATCCGACAGGTGACTGGGCGAATTGGGAGTATACGTCTGCGAAGGCAGTACTACAGGCCGGTGATAATACGATTCGGGCTACTGGAGTCGGACCAAGCGGTGGAGCAAACATTGACCATTTGCGTGTGCATAATAAATCAGATGCAGACAACGAAAATCCAATAGAAGTCGAAGCAGTTGATATAGAAGAAGTGGTTAGTGGAGTTGAATTGAAAAAACTAAAAGAATTAGGCATCGTAGTGAACGAACTTCCAGCGAATGACGAAGCAATTACCAGAATAGAATTTTTTGCATTAGTGAATCAGGCTTTAGGTTATATTCATGAAGAAAAATTTAAAGGATTGAGTAAGCAAGAAGCTGTTTGGGAAACATCTACGGAAGAATGGTACTCCTATGTCTTAGAGACTGCTCAAGGATTAGGGTATGCCAATCACTTAGTGCGTGATAATCATGTTAACCCAGATGAGACAATTACAGGTGCTGAAGCGGTACAAATTATACAGTCAGTATCTGATCAAACTACTGAGTCAGAAAGTGAACAAGTAACGTGGGGTGAAGCAAAAGATTTAGTAGCATTAGTAGAAGGGGAAAATGAAAGTGAAACCATCGATATTGCTGGTGTACACGCTGTTTCTAACAATCTACTTGTTGTTACATTAAACGGCTACTTTGAAGAATTTACACCAACTGATCTTGAGGTAGTAGCTCCGACGAGAAGATGGGAGCTTTTAGCACCAGGATTTACAAATTTAAATATGGACAAGGCGGCAACGGCTACTAACCAATTTGGTCAAACAGTTATTGTGATGCATAGTTTAGACGAATGGAACGAGTATGCTGAGTATCCAGTCGAATTTGAGGAAACAAGATTCTCCGGTGATTTAGATACGGCTGTAGAAGAAGCAGATAATCTATTAACATGGCAAATGGATCACGGTGGATGGACGAAAAACTGGTCACACATTTATACTCGTCCTTGGGATGGTGAAGAATCACGATCAGAGTGGGTAGAAGATGGTGTTGAATTAGGTACGATTGATAATGGTGCGACCATTTCAGAGCTGCAATATTTAGCAGAGGTGTATCAAGAAACGAAAGATCCTAAATATAAGGAAAGCATCGAAAAAGGTTTAGAGTTTTTATTCAAGCTCCAGTATGAAACAGGAGGCTTTGCACAGGTTTATCCTGAACGGGGCAACTACTCTGACTACGTAACCTTCAATGATGAAGCAATGATTAATGTATTGGAATTATTGGATTTAGTGGCAGAACAACGTTATCCATTTGATTCTGATCTGGTCAGTGAAGAGTATGTAATCAAATCACAGGAGTCGATTGAATTAGCTGTTGACTATATTTTAAATGCACAGATTGAAGTGGATGGTAAATTAACTGCTTGGTGTGCACAGCATGATCCATATACGTATGAACCAAGAGAAGCTCGTTCATATGAGCATCCTTCCATCTCAGGATCTGAGTCAGTCGGGATTATTCGTTATTTAATGTCTCAACCACAGACCGAGGAAATTAATGAAGCTGTATTAGCAGCGTTAGAATGGTTTGATGAAGTGAAATTGGAAAATACCAGATATGTCAGCGGTGATCCTAACAATGAATACTTTGTAGAAGATTCGAATTCAACTGCGTGGTACCGTTTCTATGAAATCGGTACGAATAAACCGATATTCTCTGGCCGTGATGGTGTGATAAAACATGATATCATGGAAATAGAAGCGGAAAGAAGAGACGGTTATTCCTGGGGAGGCCATTGGGCAACACAGCTGTTGGAAATTATGCAAACGACAGGAGACTATACGGATAAAGTATTTGTTCAAGTAACAGGTACCGACTCTGTTGATGTAAATGGCAGAACATTAGTACAAGATGATATTAAAGTATTGGAAGGACAAACAAAAGAAATGAATGAGATCGAAAGTCATTTAGTTGTTGCACAGGATGGATCAGGAGATTATGAGACTGTTCAAGCTGCAATTGACGCAGTTCCGGAAAACAATCGTAATCCTGTCACCATTTTTATTAAAGATGGTACGTACAAAGAAGTAGTCACTATTCCAACGAATAAACCATTTATTACTTTATTAGGTGAAAGCAAAAACGATACGATCATTACGTATGATAATTATGCTGGTCGTGACAATGGTGTAGGTGGAACGCTTGGGACAAGTGGCAGTGCCAGTGTCTATCTACGGGCTGATGATCTTCGTATCGAAAATCTAACATTGGAAAATTCCTTTGATGAAAGTGCTGATGTCGAAGGGAAACAGGCTGTAGCAGTATATGCCAGTGGTGATCGTCAATATTTCAATGATGTCCGTTTTATCGGAAATCAAGATACGTTATATGCTCATTCTGGTACGCAGTATTATGGGGATGTCTATATCGAAGGGGATGTTGACTTTATTTTTGGCGGCGCAAGTATTGTCATTGAAGATTCTGTTATTCATTCATTGGATCGAGGCTCAGACTCTAATAATGGTTATGTAACCGCAGCCAGTACATTAATTTCAGAAGAACACGGCATGTTATTTGTCGACAGTAAATTTACGAGTGATGCACCTGCAGAAACTGTATATTTAGGCAGGCCATGGCCAGCTGGTGGCAACCCGGATGCAATTGGCAGTGTTGTCATCATGGAAAGTAAACTTGGTGAGCATATCAAACCAGAAGGCTGGACATCAATGAGTGGCTTACAGCCTGAAGATGCACGTTTATATGAGTATAAAAATAAAGGACCAGGAGCAGTAATCAATGATTCACGTAGACAGTTAACAGATGAAGAAGCTGCCGACTGGACCGTACAAAATGTATTAAAAGGCTGGGATCCATATGCGTTAGATCCGATAGAAGAACCAGATAAAGATCCAGATGAGGATTCAGATAAAGAACCAGGTGACGGGTCTGACGAAAAGCCTGGTGAAAAACCAGATAATCCTGGAGATGATCATAAATCACCTGGTAATGAATCTGAACAAGATGGTGATAGTGAAGGAACGGAAACCCCAGAAGATGAGAATAAAGATAATAATAAATCAAGAAATGACACGAAAGAAATGAAAGTTGAAGTAGGTGAAGAAATAGAAGTAGCTGCAGATATGCTAATCGCTATTGCCGATACACCAACTAAAGTGATTTTACCAAGCGATTTACCGGAAGGAACGACTTTAGTTGTTGAAAAAGCACAGCCTCAAAACTTAGGAGACCTTAAAGTTGCGGGGGATGTATATACGTTTGAATTTACTTTCCCAGAAGGTTTTGAAAATTATACTGGTGAATTCCAATTAATCATGGGACATGACGAAAATGCGGAAAATGTAGCGATTTATTATTATAATGAAGCAACTAATAGTTGGGAGCTTATTGGTGGTGACGTAAGCGATGGTGTCGTAACTACAACAGTAGATCACTTCTCAACTTATGGTGTATTAGCGGCTGATGAAGAATCAAAAGGAGGTATTGATTTACCAGACACTGCAACTAACATCTTTAATTGGTTGTTAGCAAGTGGATTATTGTTAGGATTAGGGATCGGATTATTAGTAATTGTTAGAAAAAGAAATCAAAAGATGATACAATAATTAACAATAAAATAGGGTAATTGTTTTCTAGGGTTCCGCAACACAAGTTGGACTGGTCCGAGAGAAAACACACAGTAACTACTGTGACACGGAGGGATAAAAGCCTGGGAGATTCATTCTCCTAGGCTTTTTTTTGAGTACACTTTGGGGTGGAATTTGTTCTTATGAAAGGCAGTTTTACTGCACATCAAAATATTCTTTCGTGAAAAAAGTAAGGAGGAAGTTGCTATGTTAAAAGAATGGCTAAAAGTGATAATCGCTGCAGTATTTGAAGTTTTATGGGTAATTGGCTTAACACACTCCGATCATATTTTGGAGTGGATTGGTACAGTTATCGCCATTATTATTAGTTTTTATTTTCTAATTATGGCTGGAGAAAAGATTGCAGTCGGAACGGTTTATGCCGTTTTTGTAGGTTTAGGAACAGTTGGGACGGTAGTTGCTGGAGCTTTCTTTTTTAATGAAGAACTTAGTCTTGCTAAAATTGCACTAATTTTGCTGCTGTTGATCGGTGTTATTGGCCTAAAATCGACATCGGAACCAAAGGAGGAAAGTAACTAATGGCTTGGATACTTTTAATTATAGCAGGTTTATTTGAAATGTTAGCAGTAATCATGATGAATCAGTGGCATAGACAAAAATCAAAGACACCATTTAGTTTTATGATTGCAGGTTTTGCTTTCAGTTTTTTGTTCTTGTCTAAAGCCTTAGAAACCATTCCGATGAGCATGGGGTATGCGATATGGACCGGAATTGGTGCTGCAGGCGGAGCTATTGTTGGGATTTTATTTTACAATGAATCTAAAAGTGCAAAGAGAATTTTTTTCTTATCTTTAATTATATTGGCGGTAGTCGGGTTGAAATTGCTAGGTTAAGAGATGTTTTTCGACAAAAAAAGATTAATTTCAACAAAAATATGGTTGAAAATACCTATATATGATATAGTTATCTTGAATTTAAATCAGGAGGATGGATATGAGATTCAGTGAACTTATAAAAAGTATCAATCATGCTACAGAGAATCTTGACTTAGTGACATCCAGACGTTATATAGAGGATAACCTTGAAATATTAAAAGAAAAAAGGCACTTATTAAATCATAACGCTCGGGAGATCTTAAGTTTTATGATCAAGCGTCAGGAATCTGGTTATAGAAGTTTGGATAAGAAAGAATTAGCTTCGATTAGAGCTGTCAACGTGTATGCTGAACAATTCGACGTTAGAGGTATTAAGTTAGTCATAAAAGAAAAGCCTAATCTTTTTATGGAAAAAGAAGCATTAAATTTTTTAACTAATGATGCAAAAGTAATATTAGCTGGAATAGGTGTTTTGAAAAAAGATGCCTGATGCAACTAGCGATATGGCATTCAGTTTTCTCTTAATAGTTAGCAAAGAGACAGGGGAAAATATGCTATCTAAGAGTAATGGTGAACAGTGGAGTGCTTTAACTGATGAAAATGTTGTGAGATTTAATTAGCAAAATGAATCAATAGTAAAAGAAAAAAGCCGTGATTGTGTTCACGACTTTTCTACTCCTTTTCCGCCTTATCACAGATCTCAGTGGGGGGGTTTTGCCCCTACTAAGCATTAGTGGAACTCTTTTGTTAACCCTAAACTATCCTCGTGTTACTTGAAGTTTGAAGTGGAGGGCTTACAGACGATTAGTAACGTGATGAAAACAAATTTGATAGTGATGAGATATGACATTGCTGAAATCATGAATAATCTATAAAAAATTACCTTGTTTATCCTTCTTCCGCATCGCCCGAGGTATATAGACGCAATACGGCTCACTTTGCAAATAATCTCCAGTTGCTGCATAAGCTCGAGAACGAGACCCTCCACATACATGACGGAACTCACAAATGCCACATTTTCCTTTATATTGATCTGGATCGCGTAACTGTTTTAAAATAGGTGATTCCCGATAAATTTCAGGTAATGATTGCAAACGGACATTTCCTACTTTGACAGGGAGTAGACCACTTGGATAGACATCTCCAATATGAGAAATAAAAATAAAACCATTCCCGTCATTGACACCTTTGGGCGCTCGTCCTAATCCATCCACTGTACCTGTTGCACCTTCTGATAAGACATTCTGAAATGCGATATCATCTTTTTCGATTTTTTGTTCTCTTGCTTTTTGCTGAAGCACAACACGGCGATAATGTTGTGCAGCAGTTGTTTTAATATCAAAACTTGCTGTCTTTGATACTTGGTATAACCAGCGGAATACTTTCTCATGTTCAACTGGTGAAATCATATCTTTATCCTGTCCACGCCCAACAGGTACAAGAAAGAATACGCTCCAGAGCACGACATTTAATTGTTCCATTAATGCTCTCATTTCTTCTAAGTAATCGATATTATATTGAGAAATGACGGTATTAATTTGCAGTGGCATCCCAAGTTCGTGTAAATAGTTAATAGCTTCAATTGTACGGTTAAAGGAGCCAGTTGTGCCCCGGAAGAAATCATGTACCTCTTTGTTTGGACCATCAATACTGAATGCCCAACGAGATAATCCGACTTCTTTCGCTTTTTGCATCACTTCTTTAGTTACATTAGGGGTAGCGGATGGTGTCATGGAGACTCGAACGCCTTTTTTGACAGCATATTGGACAATATCCAGTAAATCCTCACGTTCCAGTGGGTCACCACCAGTAAATACGAGAAGCGGGTTATTCATAGACTGGATTTGATCAATTAATTGCTTTGCCTCATTAAAATTTAATTCGCGGGGATCACGGTGATATTGTGCATCAGCTCTGCAGTGAAGACATTTCAATGCACAAGCACGTGTAACTTCCCATATAACAATAAAAGGGTCTTTATGATAGTCTCTAGGTTTAAAAAACGGTGGTTGTCGAGTCAATATAGTACCTCCTTAACAAGGTGTTAATGATATTGTATCGCTCCTGTTATGGAAATGATGTGATCAAATGCACACATATAGATAAAAAAAGAAGCACCATTTACTGGAGCTTCTTTCATATTATTGAATAGGCAATACATATAACAAAACAGCGAAAAAGTGAGCAATTGATCCTGCTAAAACAAATAAATGCCATAATGCATGGTGATAATTAAACCCACGCCATACATAAAAAATAGCACCAACCGTGTATAATACACCACCGATAACTAAAAGTTTGAGACCGTTAGGATGCATATTTTCTACCAGTGGCTGCCAAGCAAATACAATAAGCCAGCCCATCAATACATACAGTATCGTGGAAAAATATAAAAACTTTTTAACGAAGAAGGCTTTAAATATAGTTCCGCCAATCGCAAGTCCCCAAATAACGCCGAATAATGTCCAACCTTCCCATCCGCGAATAACAACTAATAAGAAGGGAGTATAGGAACCGGCGATAAAGAAATAGATCGATGAATGATCCAATATTTCAAAGACATTTTTTGCTTTCCCTTTTCGGAGACTGTGCAACAGAGTAGAGGATGTGTAGAGGAGTACCATTGTAACGCCAAATAAAGTAAAACTAACGATATGCCATACTGTACCGTATAGTGATGAATAGACGATCAAAATAACTAACCCGGCAATACTTAACGCCATTCCAATTCCATGAGTAATAGAATTAGCAATTTCTTCTCTTACTGAAAATTCATGAGTAGACCCCATTTTGACACGTTCCTTCCATTTTTGAAAAACTTCCTGTTATCATTATCTGCCTTTTGCTATCGGAATGCAAGTATTCGAGGTTAGCTATAAAAATCTGTTTTTTGGTAGAACAATATACGATTGTAAAAGTTGGACAGGAATAGTGACAGTTGTGTTTTGATAGTTTAATTGAATAGTAGCATTCTTTTCTAATTGTGAGATTACATCTTTTGTGATTAGCTCATTCCGGCCATCGTAAAATTATATGCCAGACCATATTCCCCTTCCATTTTGTGATCTTTTTTATAATGATATAAAAAATTATTATTAATAAACAACTTAACGTTAAAGTAATATTATTTCCGTTAATCACTGTGTCTGATTAATCAATTTCTTTGACATACTTATACAAAAAATGAGATATATTGCCATAAAAATGCAAAAGGAGTTTCCTTTTTGTGGTCTTATTGTGCTATAATGATGGAAGATCATTTAGAAAATCAGATAGGATGTTGATTGAGAGTGGAGACAAGATCAAATCGAAGAAAATCAAAAAAATGGTGGATATTAACCCCCCTTATTATTCTGTTCGTTATTATTTTAGCGGTGGGTGGTTATGTTTGGTCGGTTGTGAATAATGTGGAGGATACATTCAATACTAAAATGCATGATCCGGTAGAATCGATCGACATGGAAAAAGTTAAAGAGAAAACGGAAAATGCTGAACCTTTAAACATATTGTTATTAGGAGTGGATCAGCGCGGGAATGATTCAGGTCGATCTGATGCTTTAATGGTATTATCATTAAAGCCAGAAAAAGATGAGATGCAATTAATTAGTATTCCACGAGATACTCGTACACTGATTGTCGGTAGGGGTAATGAGGATAAAATTAATCATGCCTATGCATTCGGTGGTGCTGATATGGCCGTACAAACTGTTCAAAATTTTCTGGATATTGAAATTGATTATTTTGTTCGTATTAATATGGAAGGCTTACAAGAGTTGGTGGACGAGCTAGGAACGATTACTGTTGACAATGAGATAGAGTGGAATGATAACAAATATGAATTTACAAAAGGTCCAGTTGAAATGGATGGAGAAAAGACGCTTGCATATGTAAGGATGAGAAAGCAAGATCCGGCTGGTGACTTTGGAAGAACAGAACGCCAACGCAATGTAATACAAGCAATAATTGATGAAGGTGCCAGTGTAGCAAATGTTACCAAAGTGAACGAATTGATTGACATAATGGGTAATAACATGTCTACCAGTCTTGATTTTAATGCAGTGAAGTCACTACTGAATGGTTATACTGATACAAGGAAAAATGTCACAAGCTATCAAGTACAAGGATCGGGAACAACGATCGACGGTATTTATTATTACATAGTTCCTGATGAAGAAGTAGCGAAAGTGAGGGACATGATCAAAAGCTAAAGTCTGAAAAAGGCTTTAGCTTTTTTGTTTAGCTCTCAAAGAAGTGTTTCTAAGAATTAACCTTATGGACGATTTATAAAAAAGTGTCTGCATGATTAAATCAATTCTTGCAGACACTAGTATGGATCAAGCTTTTTTAAAAAAGAATTAATTGAAAGACATACTTAAATATCTAGCCCAACAAGCAAGACCGGCACCATGGCGGAAAATCCCTTGCTCTACCAGTTTGCAAAAATCTTTCATACTTACTATTTCAACCTCGATGTTTTCTAGCTCGTCTAAGAATTGGTCATCTATCTTTGTTGCTTTTGTTGCTAGATATAAGTGGATTTTTTCGGTTGTGGAACCAGGAGATGGATAGAAATAATCGAGAGATTGCCACTCTTCTGCCTGATATCCTGTTTCCTCTAGTAATTCCCGTTTTGCTGCGTAAAGAGGTTCTTCATCTTCTTCAATCATACCTGCAGGAAATTCTAGTTCAGTGGATTGTAATGGATGGCGATATTGTTTTAACATAATCACTTTATTATCATCTGTTAATGCCAAAACACAGACACCATCACGAAATTCAATATACGAAAAATTCTGTGTCTGTTCATTTGCAAGTAATACTTCATCGATCGTTATTTTAAACCGATCTACTTGTGTAGTTGAGCTATGGCTTATCTTCCACTCATTATCTGCCAATGAAACTCCCTCACTTTCTTTTTTTTGGGTAAATCAAAATCATTTGATAGATGAGTATATATAACAACACTAACCCAACTAAAAAAGCAATGGAAGTTGGTAGTGGTGTGAAAAATAACAGGTGATAAATGATTAATGGCCAAAGTAACGCAAAGGAAGTCATTTTCCATAATTGTTGATATGCTAATTTGCGCTGCAGGAAGGCTTTTAGTATCCATGAGCCGGTTGCTAATATGGAAATCCCTGTAACAACGATAAACATGATAAAAAATGGATAAAAGACAATAATTTGTAATAGAAATTGACTAAAAGAAATGTGAGATTGACCTTGTTTAAAGTTTGTTATCATTAAAATGACATTAGGCAAGAAGCTAATAAAGAATATAAGAAAAAGATAAACGAGTGTACCCCTCATACTTACTCGATTTAGCCAAAACATAGCTTCTTTTTTAGGTAATATTGCACTATTTCGTAAGATTGCAAGAATGGCCATGACTATCCTCCGTACCGTCTCTATTTATCCGATATTCTTTTATATGTACTGTTGTAATAAAGAATTGGATTACCTTCGTCTAATTTGATTTCGTCTACTTCTGCAATAATCAGTAAGTGATCACCTGCTTCAACCGTATTGACAACCGAACATGCCAATGTAGTGAGTGCATGATCAATGACAGGTATACCATCTAAATTTGTAAAGTCTTTATATTCCTTTTCTATTTGTTTAGCAAAGATCATGGATATTTCCTGTTGTTCTTCTCGTAAGATACTAACGCCGAATCGTTTAATTTTATCGGCATTTTGGTAAAAATTCGTTTTGGAATCTAGTGAAATAGTGATTAGTTGTGGATCCAAAGATACAGACATAAACGCATTGACTGTCATTCCTTGTATCTCATTATCCAATTCCGATGTTACGACAGTAATTCCTGTCGCAAATTTGCTCATCGCTTTACGGAACTCCTGCTTCCCCATCGATTAAAACCTCCTTTATAAAATATGTATAGAGAAATTATACTTAACATTCTAATAAGTTCCTTTTTATCACGTTGCTAACCGTCCGTAAGGCTCCACTTCAAGATTCATCAAGCAAGCGATGAAGTTCGCTACCTTCCTGTTAAGTCTTCCTTTATTTTAACATAATTTCCTCCTGTTTCGTTGGAATTGGTTCGAGAGGTAGGAAAATTTAGATAAAGAAAAAGAGTGAGGGAATTCCTCACTCTTCTACTGAATTTCTTCATAATCATACGCAACTTCATCTAGTTGTTCATTATATTCGACAATTAAATTATACCCTTCAAAATACCATGCATCTGTTACGTCAATAAAAAAGGTAATGCCATCTTTTTCAGTTGTTGTAATCGTATCTTCCATTGGTTCATTTAGTGCAAAGGCTAATGAAAAGCCTTCATGTATTGGGCTGTAGCCACCATATTTAGCTTGAAATTTAATTGTATCTCCATCGCTTACCTCTACGTCGTCTTTAAACCATTGTAATGCTTGATCTGATACTTTAATTTCCATGCATAAGCACTCCTTTAATTACATTAGAATAATACTCTTTAAACTATTCCCAATATGGATCATTATTACACTATATTATCATAAATCAATACAATAATTTGGAAGTGTTCCTCGGGAATTGTCGCAGGGACAAAAGATAAGAAAAAATCCGAACATTAATATCTGAGTACACCTACCGCTCCGGCAAAATAATTCGCTTTTACCCTAAGGGCATAAGCGAACATCTGCCCAAAGTTTGCTTTCGCAGTTTATCCTATACCGTGGGCGCGGCTTCAGCTTACGTGAATTCCCGCAGGAGTCTACGCTAGGCTCAGATTGTTCGGATTCTCGTTCTTCCTGTTTAGTTATGTTCCAGTTCTTGCTTACTTTATGAAATCGACTTAAAGAGTATATTGTTTTCCAAGTGTATATGCTGATACGTGTTTTGTTCTAGCTCTGCTAGTCTAGCATAGGTGATCCTGTATGAATTACATGCGCCTTCTGGTAATGTATAGTCGTTGGTTATTTCGTTCATTTGTTGAATAATTTCACCTACAAATTCGTGATCCTCGATCATCGTTTTGTTCAATTGGAAAATGTGCTCCTTTAATGTTTCGCTAGGCTCTACATCATATTCTTCAAAGAGCGGAAATAAATCACGTTCTTCTTCAATCATATGAGCTTCCATTTCCATTTTGAATTGATGAAATAATTTATATAAATCTTCAAGGTGCGGATGATGCGGACCGTGTACTCGGTATATTTTTGTAACAAACTGGCTAAGTGGTGTTAACTCTTCATGTAAATAGTGATGATGATGTTGCATAATATAGTCCACCAATTCTGAAGGAGAGACTTCATCCCAATTGATTTCTTTATTGCCGGCATCTATCCATGCTTGGTAGGATTTATTGATCGATCCGATAAGTTGTTTGCCATCAACAGGTCTTTTTTTCTTATCGAGAATAGATTGAAGAGGTTGGTCACCGCCGCAACAAAAATCAATTTTTTCTTTTTTAAAAAAATCACTTGCTTTCGGGTATATTTTGACAATATCTGCAGGTGTATCAGTTAGTTGGAACTCTCTCATGATATTGATCCTCCTTTACTTGTATTACTTTTACTGTAACAAAAGGATAAGAAGTTATTTGTGATCGAAATCACATTATTTAAATGTTATTCAATTGTAAACATGTTTCTATTCAAAGTTTCACTTTAATCTGATTTTTGTTATACTAATGAAAGTAAAATCTTGAGATTATGTATCGGTGATGAAACTAAAGGTGGTGTAAAGATGGCAGTGAAATATACGAACTTTCGTGGAGATGAGTACTATTTACATGTAAGGAAAACGAATAAAGGTAACCCGTCCTATTATTTTAAAAAAGATGATTCTAATACTTCAGTTGATAGCATTCCAGAAGGTTATGAAATATATGAACACCCGAATGGAAGGGTATTTTTAACGAAAAAGTCAAGGCGGAAAATAACTGATGAAGAAGTGCAGTTAATTAACGAGAGTATGGAATATAATAGTCCAATTAAGGATTATAAGTTAGATATCAGACAAAAAAGTATCTATTTGTATACGTACGAAAATCCGGTTCCGTTTGATGAGAATCCTTTGATTGTTGAGGCATTATCAGACCCGAAATATAAAACATATGATGCGCAGTTATGCTTTACATTATTGGACAAAGACACGAGAGCTTTTCAAGTAGAACGTAAATCTTATACGGGTGAAAAAGATGATCAGTGGCTCTTTTTAGAAGAATCTACGGATTTAAAAGAATTGGCGGACAAATATGTTCAGCACTTAGGACAAGAAAGCTATTACGAATTATTTTAGTGAGGAAGCTTGGCTAGACAAATGCCAAGCTTAACTCACCGTGAAGTCGCTGTGTCGTTTGCGCTTTTGTTCCAAGCTACGAAGTAACATAAACATAGATTATTTTAGGGCTGAGCGCGGACATTTGTTCCGTTATTTGTGACAAAAGTGCCATTTTTAGGGTGCATGCGGACATCTATTCCGCTATTCATCGAAAATAGTGCTAATATTAATTTAAATGACCGAATAAGGGAATAAAAGTCCGCCCAAGATCAAAAAAGGTTGTTATTCTAACAAATAAGGCACTAAATGTCCGCTCTACATTAAATAGTTCAAGAGCCTTGCTAATCGAAGATACTATCCATAATTTGTATCAAGTTATGAAAGTGTGGTTTAATGATAAAGTCTTTGGCTCCGTAGTGTAATGCCCTTGTAACGTTATCGTGAGTGGCGAGGGAAGAGGCCATGATGACATTAGCGTTTGGATCTAAGTCTTTGATTTTTAGTAAGGCATCTAATCCGTTCGATTTTGGCATAACGATATCTAAGATGATAATATCTGGTTTGTATTGTTGATATGCTTTAACTGCTTCTAGACCAGTTGAGGCTTCCGTGACAACTTGATAAGAATGTTGTTCTACTTTCTGCTTAAGCCATTGCCTCATAAATCGCGAATCATCTGCAATGATTACTGTTTTTTTCATCACTGTTCCCTCATTTTCTTTTTCATTTCATAATTCGACATTCTTCTACTTTTATTTTAAAGGAAGTAAAAGCCGTTGTGAAGCTGTTTTTTTTACACTTTAAAAAGACAAAAGTTTTAGAAGGATAGTAATTCGCGACATACTATAAATATGGAATATATAATTTTCAATAACAAAAAACCCGTCCAATAAATATGGAAACGGGTTCTTGTTTTCCAAACTCCCTTATGAAATAGCTAACTATTAAATATAATACAATTTAAAATTAATATCCTGATCATGGTTTCCGAATTCTTTTCCGAACAATGTAACTCCACCGACATGTTCGGCATCTTCTTTTACTTCTACTCTGAATTTCCATCCATCTACAGTAGTGTCTAAATCATGAATGGTTACATCTGACAAAGGTTCCCCATCCATATAGGTACCATGTGACGTGACACGAATCGTTTTTAATAACCCATATTGGTTAATGTTGTGCGGCCACCAGTCAGGGGTATATTTACCTCTAGTATCCGCAAAATCACCAGGACTTTGCCATGTTCCTAACTCGATATTGTTTAAAGTGAAAGTAATGTCAGATGGCCATACCTCGTTTGAAAATGGAAACTCCGATGAGATTTCAAAGCTGATATCCATCTGTTGTAATTGATCTTCTTCTTGTAAAAAGTTCGGAGTTTTATATTCAATAAATCCTTGAGTAAACCATAATATTCGTGCGTCTATCCGTTTAGGATCCATAAAATATTTGGTTTGGTCTACTGGGCCAACAAAGTCTTTACTAGTTGCCAAGCCACAAGTAGGTACGACATGATAGTCTGTATAATGACCAATAGGTACTGACGTTTCATATGTAGCAAACGAATGGTAGATTTTTTTAGGGAAATTGACTTCGATGTGGTCGACTTTTAATATGGAGATTCTCTGTAACCCGGATTTCCCCGGTATCTTTTCTGTTCGAATTATACCAGCTTTTTCTAACTTCTCGATATGTTTGGTCACAATCGGGCTACTGATCCCTAAAACACTGGATAGTTCCTTAATATTCATTTTATTTTTCGATAATAATTGAATAATTTCTAATCTAACTTGGCTTGCTAATGCTTCATACACCGGTAAAGACGACTTATCTATTTCTAACTGCATAATTCCACCAACTACTTTCTGAGTACTAATTAAATTATTTTTATTATCACATATTAAGAATAAATTTTCTAACATAATCTATTATGACATATTTTGTAACAGGTTTCATCCAAATTTAACATTTTTTAATCATGTATTATCAAAAAAATTGTCTTGTTACCGTTTATTTTGGGTATAACAATGATAAGACTGGCAAAGAGAAGGTGGTATTTTGGTATTATCTTTTATTATTCTTGTATTACTAATATTAATCAATGCATTTTTTGCGGCTTCTGAGATTTCACTAGTTGCTTTGAATGACAATAAAATAAAGAAAAGAGCGGAACAAGGAGATAAAAAATCAGTTAAATTGCAGGAGTTATTATCGGAACCTGGCCGTTTTTTAGCAACGATTCAAATCGGTATAACCTTAGCAGGCTTTCTGGCAAGTGCGTTTGCTGCTGATCGATTTGCGGAACCTTTAGCGGAATGGTCAGTGTCTATCGGTATACCGGTCGCTTTATCATTACTAAAAACAATCGCTGTTGTTACTATTACGATACTACTTTCCTATTTTACATTGGTAATTGGGGAGTTAGTACCGAAACAATTAGCTTTACAAAAAGCAGAAACCATCGCATATAAAACCGTTAATCCATTATCAATATTGTTTAAAATTAGTTATCCATTTGTTAAAATATTGAATCTTTCGACGAACTTAATCGTAAAATTGTTTGGAGTAGATCCCCATGCCAAACAAGAAGAGGCAAATGAAGAAGAAATAAGAATGTTAGTAGATATTGGTGGTGAACGTGGAACGATCAAAAATGATGAAAAGCGGATGATTCATAATATATTTGAGTTTAATGATAAAACCGTCTCCGATATTATGACACACAGAACAGATATTACAGCCATTAATGTCGAGTCAAGTATCGATGAAATCTTAGATATCATTAATGATAAACGTTTTACTCGTTTTCCTGTCTATGAGGAGGGTATCGATCATGTTATTGGTATTTTACATATGAAGGACATGTTTCCTTATTTAAAAGGAAATAATCATCCGTGGAATCACCTCTTACGCAAACCTTATTATGTAATGGAGTCCCAGCCAATTGATATCGCCTTTCGTGATATGAAAAAGCATAACATTCATATTGCGATGATCGTGGATGAATATGGAGGAATTGATGGCCTTATTACAATGGAAGATATGATCGAGGAAATTGTCGGGGAAATATTAAGTGAACATCATTTACCTGGTGAAGATGAAGCTAGCAGTGTAAAAAAAGTTAATACGAATCAATATGAGGTGGAGGGCACGACTCATCTCTATTTATTGGAGGAAGCTTTCCAAATGGAGTTACCTTACGACGATTTCGAGACGGTGAATGGATTTATTGTTCATCAGCTTGGATACATTCCGCAAAATTCAGAGGAGCGACCATCCATAGCGTATAAAAACCTGACATTTGAAGCAGTAGAAATATCCGACTATCGTATAGAAAAAGTATTGATTACGATCGAACCAGGAGGAGATCCATCTTGAGTAGTTATCAAAAAACGAAGCAGGAAGTATTAGAAAAATGGGAAGTATCACCTTCGAATGGGTTGACAGCCAACGAAGTTAACAACCGACTTGAACAGGAAGGCTATAACGAAATCGCTGATAAAGAAAAAGTACCGACATGGAAGCTATTTTTAGAAAGCTTTAAAGACGCAATGGTCGTTGTGCTCCTCGCGGCGGCAATTGTGCAATTAGTACTCGGTGAATTAATAGAATCAATCATTATTTTCATCGTTATTTTGTTAAATTCCATTATCAGTGTGGTGCAAACGAAGAAGGCGGAGAGTTCACTAGATGCACTCCGGGATATGTCTGCACCAGAGGCTAAAGTGATTCGTGACGGTACAAGTCATACCATAATGGCACGTGAATTAGTACCAGGTGATATTGTCTTGCTCGAGGCAGGAGACTATATACCGGCAGATGGTCGTCTTTTGGAAGCTGAATCATTAAAAATTAATGAAGGTATGCTGACAGGTGAATCCGATGCAGTAGAAAAAGTCACCGAACCGATTCAAGAGGAAGTATCAATCGGCGATCAGAAAAACATGGTGTTTTCCAGCTCACTAGTAGTGAATGGTCGAGCTACTTTCGTGGTAACGTCAACTGGCGAAAAAGCTGAGATTGGAAAAATTGCCGAAATGATTGAAACAGCGGAAACAAAACAAACACCATTGCAACGAAAACTGGATTCTTTCAGTAAGAAATTAGGGATTGCGATTTTACTTATTTGTATCGTTATCTTTGCCGTACAGGTTGGTCGGATTTGGTTTAATGATACTGATGTTGATATGACGAAGGCAATATTAGATGCCTTAATGTTCTCCGTTGCTATTGCGGTTGCAGCTATTCCTGAGGCTTTGCAGTCCATTGTGACGATTGTTTTATCAGTTGGTACTAATAAAATGGCAAAACAACATGCGATCATTCGCCGTTTACCGGCAGTAGAAACACTTGGTTCTACGAGTGTGATTTGTACCGATAAAACCGGAACATTAACCCAAAATCAAATGACCGTTACAGAAGCCTATTTACCAGAAATTAAGGATCCGTTCAGTAAAGAAAAATGGACAAAAAGTGAACGATTACTCATTCAAATCTTAGTGCTTTGTAATGATTCCTATATTAATGAAGATAACAATGAAATTGGAGATCCGACAGAAATTGCATTGATTCGATTAGCGGAAAAGCAAAATCTGTCATATAAAGAATTACGAAATAAATATCAGCGTGAAGCAGAACTGCCTTTTGATTCTGATCGGAAAATGATGTCGACTGTCTATACGATTGATGGAGAACGGTTGATGTTAATCAAAGGCGGTCCAGATGTAATGTTAGACCGTGCAAGTACTATTTTCGTTAACGGTGAGGAACAAGAATTAACTTCGGAATGGCTTGAACATTTAGAGAATCAAAATGAGCGTTACTCCAAGCAAGCTTTACGTGTTTTAGCTTTTGCATATAAAAAAATCGAAGAAGATCAAAAGATCACATTAGATGATGAACAAGATTTCACTTTAATAGGTTTTACAGCAATGATGGACCCACCAAGAGATGCAGTTTATGGATCAATTGAAGAAGCAAAAAAAGCAGGTATAAAACCTGTCATGATCACAGGTGACCATAAAACAACCGCAGAAGCGATCGGTAAGGATATCGGATTAATGGCTGAAGGTGATTTAGCTGTTACTGGTAAAGAATTGGACAATATGTCTGACACAGAATTAGACGAGAAATTAGAACATATTTCTGTATATGCCCGTGTTTCACCTGAAAATAAAATCCGAATTGTGAAAGCATGGCAGCGCAAAGACCAAATTACTGCGATGACAGGTGATGGGGTCAATGATGCTCCAGCGTTAAAACAGGCTGATATCGGAATTGGAATGGGGAGTGGAACCGATGTGGCGAAGGATTCTGCGGCAATGATTTTAACTGATGACAATTTTGTATCGATTGTGAAAGCTGTAAGAGTGGGACGAACCGTTTTTGATAATATCAAGAAGTCAATAGCTTATTTATTCGCCGGAAATTTAGGGGCGATTATTGCGATTTTGTTTGCAGTAATTATGAATTGGGCTAATCCGTTTACAGCATTACAATTATTATTTATTAATCTTGTTAATGATTCTTTGCCGGCTATTGCTTTAGGGATGGAAAAATCAGAACCAAACGTTATGAAGCGTAAACCTCGAAAAATAGATGAGGGGATTTTTGCTGAAGGAACATTACGATCCGTCATTATTCGAGGGCTATTAATTGGGGTGGCAGTTATCATTTCTCATTATATTGGGTTACAACACTCAGAAGAAATGGGGGTAGCAATGGCTTTTACCACCCTTATTCTGTCGAGGACGTTACAAACCTTCCCAGCAAGATCAAATGTGCAGACTGCTTTTGGTGCGGGGTTTTTCCAAAATAAATATGTATTAGGAGCTGTCGTAATTGGGTTTGTACTATATTCGATTACCATTATGCCTTTCGCAAGAGAAGTGTTCCATATCCCAGCTGAATTTGGCTGGAATCAAGGATTAATTGCCTTCGCATTAGCACTCGGAAGTGTGGTATTAATGGAGGGTGTGAAGGTGATCAGAAATAAAAAGTGAATAATGGAAACAAGTGCTGCTGTTGGCCTGATAATTAAGAATATCGTGTCAACAGTAGTGCTATTTTATTAGTTTTTCACCAAATAGATAGGAGATTGTGATAAAATATATGTAAGGGTTTTCAACAATAAAGAATGGGGTGAAAAGATGAAAGTTTTAGTTACAGGAGCTAATAGAGGCTTAGGCTTAGCCTTAGTACGTAGTGGTTTGAAAAAAGGCAATATTATTTTTGCTACTGTTCGCTCTGTAGCGGATAAACACATAAAAGAATTACAAAATTTAAAAGAATCTTATGAAGGACAACTTCGGATTATTCATATGGACGTCACGCATGAAAAATCAGTCAAGCAAGCTGCTGAAGCAGTGAAACTGACTGATCAATATTTAGATGTGATTATAAATAATGCAGCTATTTTAAACGAACGGGAAAAGGCGATAGAAGAATTGGATATGAATGCCGCACTGCAAGCATTTGATGTGAATACTTTAGGTCCAATGCGAGTAGTGAAACATTTTCTTCCTGTTTTACGAATTGGTATTAGGCAACATGTAGCAGAAACACAAGCGATTATTAATATCAGTTCCGAAGCTGGAAGTCTTACCAATGCTTATAGTGGCGACTATCCTTATGGTATGACAAAAGTGGCTTTGAATATGCTTACTGAAAAATTAAGGGTATATTTAAAGGATGAACCAGTGGAAGTTGTATCTGTCCATCCAGGATGGATGAAAACAGATATGGGTGGTGAGAAGGCGCCACAAGATCCCGATGATACAGCAGATAATATATATAGTCTCATAGAGAATGGATGGAAATCGAGTCCGTTTGCATTTATTGATAATAATGGAAATTATATGGATATCTAATTTATTAATTTAATCCACCTTTATCTGCAAACGTATACATTATGGTTAATTTTATGCTATAATGTGTGCGGACAATTACATAGGAAGGTGGATTTTGTTTTGAATAAACGGAGTATGTGGGTTGCTATTATAATAGCGTTAGGTATATTAATAGTAGTTAGTCTTTATGATGATGAATTAAATGGTTTATCAAATAGTGATGAAGATGGTTTGTTAGAAATGAGTGGGGATTATGGTGACTATGATCCTGCATTAGGGATTGATGATCCAGTACATGATCCGTCGATATTTGAGTCAAATGGTGAATTTTTCGTAGTATCTACAGGTGTAGCAAGAAGTACAGAAGATCCTGGAGGTATCTTCATGAGAAAGTCTACGGAATCCTTAGCAGGTCCATGGGAAGCGATGGGCGAAATTGCGGTGCCAGAATGGATCTTTAAGTATAATACTGCACATCTGTGGGCTCCGCATGTTGTAGAAAAGGATGATACATATTATCTTTATTATGCAGCGTCCATTTTTGGTACGAATCATTCCGGAATTGGTGTTGCTAGTACGACTACACCAGGCGATATAGCTAGCTGGGAAGACCATGGACCGATTTTAACGTCAGCACCTGGTGAAACAGAGTATAACGCAATAGATCCAATGGTTTTTGAAGCAGAAGGTAGCTGGTGGATGGTTTATGGCTCTCATTTTGGTGGGATTGCAGTTCAAGAGCTCTCAGATAATATGAAGGAATTAAATGGAGAACCGACGAAAATTGCTTCCAGACAAGCTACAACTCAGCACAATGCCATCGAAGGACCGGCTATTTTTGAACGAGATGGTTATTTTTATCTATTAACTTCTTGGGATTCATGCTGTAATGGTGTAGATAGTACCTATAAAATAGCGGTAGGTCGTGCTGAAGCTGTAACTGGCCCATATCTAGATTTCGAAGGGGAGGAGTTACTGCAAGGCGGTGGTGATATTATATTAGATAGCCAGGATAATCAAATTGGTCCAGGTGGGCAAGATATTATCAAGAAAGATGGCGACTATTTTATGGTTTATCATTATTATGATGGGGATGCCGATGGTGTCATTCGTATGCAAATCCGAAAAGTAAACTGGCGTAATGATTGGCCAGCATTTTAATTATATGAAGAAAGGCAGGCACCTGATAGTGGGTGTCGGTTTTTTATGCAAGCACCAAGTATTTAGGATTCAAATGATATTCTTTCATTTCATTGCTAGATAATAGTATAATGGTGCTAAGCATAGAAAGGGGTAATCATGATGATGAATCCATTGGTGTTACAATCAGATTTCGGACTAGAAGATGGAGCAGTAAGTGCAATGAAAGGTGTTGCGCATAGTGTAAGTAAAATCGTTAACATATTTGATAATACTCATGATATACCACCGTTTGATATCTGGTCAGGTTCCTATCGATTATTACAAACAGTGTCCTATTGGCCAGAAAATACTGTTTTTGTATCTGTTGTAGATCCAGGAGTCGGTTCAGAACGAAAAAGTGTGGTTGTCAAAACAAAGAATAATCAATATATTGTTACACCAGATAATGGTACGTTAACACATATTTATAATAAAATTGGCATTAAGCAAATCAGAGAAATTGATGAAGAGGTCAATCGGTTACCAAAGTCAGGAGCTTCTCATACTTTTCATGGTCGAGATATTTATGCCTATACAGGAGCTCGAATAGCTGCAGGGGTGATTTCTTTTGATAATATTGGACCAGAATTACAAATAGAGGATATAGTACGTCTGCCGTTTTATGAGCCAAAGCTTGAGGAGCAAATGATAAGCGGGACGATTGATATATTGGATGTCCGTTTTGGTAATTTGTGGACTAATATTAGTAGAGAGCTTTTTTTCGAATTAAATATTGAATATGGTGAAGCAGTCGAAATAGAAATTCTCCATGATACGAGAAGAGTATACCGAAATAAGATGACGTTTGGTCGCTCATTCGCTGCTATTCAAATTGGAGAGCCAGTATTATATGTGAATTCGTTGGATAATATGGCAATGGCGATCAACCAAGGTTCATTTGCTAAAGCTCACAATATTGGAACTGGTTCAAGCTGGCACGTTTATATAAAGAAGGTTTAAGGAGTTCACGGAATGGTTAGTGTTTTGACAGAATTAAAATACTTATTTAAAAGATTTGTATTAATTGCGAATGTGTTACCGACAGTACTCGGATTTATGATCGCCGCGCGTTATTATGATATTAGATTCGATGACTATTCGGTTGATTTCTTATTGCTGCTGATCGGCAGTGCAATGTTGGTTGCAGGTGCTTTAACATTAAATAATTGGTTAGAAGCAGATGTTGACAAATTAATGGAACGGACTAAAAATAGGCCGACTGTCACTGGCTCTATCTCTTTACGTACGATTCTGATAATGGGAATAGTTTTGAGTTTGATTGGGCAATTTTTGTTACTTTTAATTAATTTAGAGGTTGCCATTTATGGTTTTGTAGGTTGGTATACGTATGTTGTTGTATATACAATTTGGACTAAAAGAAAAGTAACGTGGAATACACATATAGGCAGTTTATCAGGTGCAGTTACACCATTGATGGGGTGGGGGGTAATAGGTTCAGCGTTTCACCCTATTCCACTAAGTCTTTTTGCAATTATGTTTCTTTGGCAAATGCCACATACGTATGCAATTGCCATTCGTAAGTATGAAGACTATGCAAGATCAGGATTGAAAATGTTACCAGTAGTACGTGGTTTCAAGACTACAATTCGCAGGACTAATATTTATATATTGTTGTTGCTATTTATTCCTTTGTTTTTGAGTGGATTCAGTACTTTGTTTTATGTCCTTATCACATTACTAAATGTTGGTTGGTTAATCATTGGAGTTATCGGCTTTAAAACACCATCAGTAAAAAAATGGGCCAATCTCTTATTTGCAAGTTCATTAGTTTATTTGTTAGTAGTTTATGGATTATATGTTGCTTTTGTTTGATGCCATTTTTGCTAAAAGAAGCAATTACATCGAATATCTTAAAAGATGCCCTTCATTCCATTGGTGAAGGGTATCTTTTTAATAAAATAAGAAAGCATATAATTCGTGATACTATCGTATGTTGAACGATAATAAGCACCACTGGGGTAATAACCCAAGTTGCTAGGTCTGACATATGTTTTTGACAAGGTCTTAGCGATGCCCATTCCCAATCTTGTGGGAATTGTTTGACCAGAAGATCCTTTTTTTTCGAGCGGTTTTTGCTCAGTTTTTTCTTATGAAGGACAAAAAAGAAGGAAGTGAGAGAAAAGTGTCCGTCATAAGCGTGATGAAGGAAAAAATTTATCATTGGTGAGACATAGTGTCTTTTTTATCAAATAGCTTTAGTCCTCATCAAGTTCATCTTTAGAAATGGAAATAATGGAACCGGTATATGCATCAATCTCCAAATCAATTTCTTCTTTGTCAGTTATCAATTCGATTTCATATAGGTATCTTCCATCATCTTCATCCTGTTCAAAATCGATAATTTCCGCACCTGGATATTGATCTAATGCAATATCACTTGCTTCTTCTGCAGAAATTAATGTGTTATTTGGTTGCTGCTTAGTTTCTTCAGTGCTACTATCATCACGATCTTCTGTATGGTTATTTCTACTGTTATCCTCTTGTTCAATATTATCATCAACTGCAGTAACCTCCTTTCTAGTAGAGTTGTTACTTTCGGTTACAGATGTTTCATTTAACAGTAATACTTCTCCCGTTTCTGCATCTATTTTTAACTCATAATCACGATCTGTTCTTTTGATTTTTACTTTATATATTTTTTTGTTATTTTCCGCTTCTAATTCTATTTCTGCGATTTCACCGGAGTATTGTTTCGATATTTTTTCTTTTGCTTCTTCTTCTGATAAATAGGCATCAGCAGGAGAAGAAGTGAAATTGTAAATGACAAATACACCACCGATTACGATAACTAGAATTAAGGGATATAACAGCTTTTTTTTCATCCATGATCACTCCTCATTTCTTGTGTTCTGGAAAATTATAAAATTCCCCCCCTGTGAATAAAGCGGCCCTTAACAAAGAAGATCATCGGCTCTGCTCACCGTAATTCCTTTATCTCAGTTGATTCTGAAGCCGCTACGTTTCTAAACGGTCGCCTTCGCTATACTTTATCTACAACGAATAATAGAAAAAAGATATTGGGTTTTATAAACCTTATTAGTAATTTCCTAAGCCATACATTGCACTTTCACAGGGATGACAACTCAAATTGCCTGATCTGACAAATGTTGTAGCACATGTATAAAGCGAAGGCCGCCCACTTCCACTCCTGTGGGAATCGTTTGACCTGAAGATCCACTTTTTCGAGCGGTTTTGGCTCGAAAAAGTTAGCTGAAGGACAAACCCCACGGAAAGGGAAGTGGGCAGCCGGAGCGGTGGTCAAGCTGTTCAACTATTTCATCATTACTACTAAAGTAATAAAGGACCGGCGGGGGTGTGCCGATTTTTCTTATTACGTATAGTTTATCCAAACACTATGAGTAGACCATGAGAGAAAAATGAGAATTTGATGAGAAAAAATAATCTCATTTTGGTAATGTAAGTGTCAAGGTTGACCCTTCATTCACTTGACTCGTGATATGGATACTTCCTCCATGTGCCTGAATAATTTGTTGGCAAATAGCTAGACCAAGACCTGTCCCACCGGCTTTTCGACTGCGAGCTTTATCAACACGGTAAAACCGGTCAAAAACATGTTCCTGATCTTCTGAAGATAAACCTTCTCCTTTATCCACCACATCAATCGATAACAGTTGCTGTTTATCTCGCATCTTTACGATGACGATGTCTTCACTATATTTGCATGCATTATCAACTAGAATATAAATCGCCTGATGAATTTTCCTACGGTCTGCACTTATGGTGATGTCTTGATCCTCTTCATGATAAAATTTAATTTCACGTTGATAAGCGGTAGATAATGACCGAATGACGTCACGTGTAATCTGACTGATATTGACTTGCTCAAATAATAAATTTTCTTGATCCTCATTTTTGGCTAAAATAAGCATTTGTTCTGTTAAATGCTGCATCCGATCAGATTCCGAAAGAATGGCATTCGTTGCTTCCTCAAAAATTTCCGGTTTATCTTTTCCGCGTCGTTGTAATAATTCTGTATAGCTTTTAATGACAGAAATAGGGGTGCGAAGTTCGTGAGAAGCATCAGAAACGAAGCGTTCTTGCTTCTGTCTATTTTCCTCGATCCGATCGATCATGGCATTATAAGCTTGCTGCATTTCACTAATCTCATCGTTATTTTTCTTCTTAATGGCGAGTTTCTCCCATTTTCCGTTCTTCGGATTTTTCCTCATTTCTAATGTTAGTGTCTGAATTTGATTGGTAATATAGCGCGACAAAAAATACCCGGCAAATAATGCAGGGAAGAGCATGACTCCCGCTGTAAGAAATAAAACAAGACGAAGTGTACGTAATGAATCTTCCATGGAGTACAACGCTTCATTAACTTGTAATGTAATTATTGAGCCATCCTCCCAAATGATGGGCATCAAAACTTGTGCATAGGGAGTTTTATTTTCATCTTTAGCTATCTGACTTTTTTCTGTTTGTGAATATGAAAATGGCCATTCACTAAATCGATCCTCTGTGCTGGCATTTTCAATAAGCTCTCCATTTTCATCAATAATACGGATAATACCATTTGCAGGAAGAAATGCTGTCAGTAAATTCTCCTGTTCAATTGCAACTGTTGAGCTTTTTACTATTGCCTCCATTATACTTTCAGCATCTTCCTTGACTCGATTCAGTTCATTATCACTAACCCGATCTTCATATAAAACATAAACAGCACTATTGATGAGAAAAATAACAAGGACCATAAATCCACTAAGAAAAAGTTGTACTTTCGTTCGTAGTTTCATTGTTTAACATCCTTTATGGTATAACCAACACCTCGCACGGTTTGAATGGTTACCTTCTGGAATGGTTTATCAATTTTATTGCGAATATAACGGATATAGACGTCGACAACATTAGTATCTCCAGCATAATCAAATCCCCATACCTTATCCAGCAATTGATCACGGTTGAAGACTTGGTTTCTGTTCCGTAATAAGAAGGTAAGCAGATCATATTCACGAGGAGTGAGATCGATCGTTTCCCCATTTCTTGTCACATCTCGTGACTGTAGATCAATCGTTAAATCTTGATAATTTAGTTGGTCTTGCTGGGACGTAGCTGGTCCGGCCTGTCGTAGATGAGCTCGTACTCTTGCTAACAATTCTTCTATTTGAAATGGCTTGGTTATATAATCATTAGCTCCTAAATCCAGGCCAGAAACTTTGTCATGTACTTCATCTCGAGCGGTTAATAGAAGGATTGGTGTAGTAGTATTCGCTTTGCGATAGCGCCTGAGAATTTCAAATCCGCTCAACCCTGGTAGCATGATATCTAATAAAACAAGATCATAATCATTTTCCTGTAAAAGTTGAAAAGCCGTCTGTCCATCAGTAGCAATCGTAGTTTGGTAGTCTTCGTAGCCTAATTCAAGTTCTAATACACGTGCTAACTTTTCTTCATCTTCCACAATCAGAATCTTGGTCATGTAATCCTCTCCTTAGCAATAAATATAGCACAAATTTGGAAGAGTAGCAGTCAGTAAGAGATGCAAAGTGATTAGTAGTTTTCTGTTTTTGTTGCAAATGCAATAAAAATAAGTTAAGTTAAGTATGTATATTTTTTATTGCATTTACAACAAAAAATAAGCGCTAAGGAGTTAATTATGAAGGAAATTCTTCGTGAAATCGGGATGATAGCAAGGGCATTAGATTCTATAAGTAATATAGAGTTTAAAGAATATGATCTTACAAAAGGGCAGTATTTGTATCTTGTGCGAATATGTGAAAACCCGGGTATTATTCAAGAAAAGCTAGCTGAAATGATAAAAGTAGATCGAACAACAGCAGCACGCGCTATAAAAAAACTTGAATTAAATGGTTTTATTGAAAAGAATGCAGACAATCATAACCAAAAAATAAAAAAACTCTTTCCAACAGAGAAAGGGGAAAATGTTTACCCTTTTATCAAAAGAGAAAATGATTATTCCAATACAGTTGCATTAAACGGATTTTCCGACAAAGAGATAGAAACCATTTCCAACCTTCTTCAAAGAGTAAGAGAAAATATAGAAAGAGATTGGGAATTTGTTAAAAAAGGGAACAAGAGGGATTACTGATTAAAGGAGCGACACATGAAAATGACGATCAATATCAGACAGTGTACTTTTGAAGATTTGTACAAACTTCAAGAACTTAGTTCTGAAACATTTAATGAGACATTTAAGCATCAGAATTCACCTGAAAATATGAATGCTTATTTGGAAAAGGCATTTAACTTAAAACAATTAGAAAAAGAATTATCCAATGTTTTTTCGCAATTCTATTTTGTTTATTTTCATAATGAAATTGCTGGGTATTTAAAGATCAATACCAATGATGCGCAGTCTGAAGAAATGGATGATGATTCACTTGAAATCGAAAGGATTTATATAAAGAGTAAGTTTCAGAAACTTGGGCTAGGCAAACATTTGTTAGATAAAGCGGTGGAACTTGCCATCGCCAAAAATAAAAAGATAATCTGGCTAGGTGTATGGGAAAAAAATGAAAATGCTATTGCTTTTTATAAGAGAATGGGGTTTGTTCAAACTGGGATCCACTCTTTTTATATGGGTGACGAGGAACAAACGGACTTTATCATGCGGAAAACACTTATATAAAATTTAATAAGATAGAAGGAATATTAAGTTCAGCCAAAATCATGCTTCACAGTGCCAAAAACTAGTTATTAATCAACTAGAACACAATTTTCAAATATTACTGAAGAACAAATTGCTAGGATATTTAAAATGCAAAAAAAGATAGATAGAGCATAATAATTTGCTCCTCTATCCTTTTTATTGTTCCATCGTTCTAAATCTTAAAACTGTTTCTTTAATGTTTCTGAGTCCTCGACTGCTTCATCTAATAATTCAGCCAACTCTTGGTTGCTTTCGGTTAAGGTGGTAATCGTTGAACTCATTTCTTCTAAGCTAGCAGAAGTCTCTTCGATAATCGCTGCTAAATCATTAGTGGACCCATCTACACCGTTTGATTGTTCCTGTACTTGCATAGCTAATTGGGAAAAGTTCTGTAACGCATCATTTAATGTTCCCATCGTTGTCGTGAGTCTTTCAAAATAGCCAGTTACTTCCTCAGACGTTTGCATACCGTCGACAAAATTTTGCATACTCTTATCCATCTGGGCAACCGCGGAGTCGTTAGTATCATTTAATGCGGATAAATTGCTTGTGATTTTTTCGGTTGTCTCACCTGTTAAGTCAGCGAGCTTTCTTATTTCATCTGCTACAACGGCAAATCCTTTCCCTGCTTCTCCGGCACGTGCTGCCTCTATAGATGCATTTAAGGCAAGTAAATTGGTTTGTTCGGTAATTTCTTTAATATTGTCAGCAAAACCATTTGTTTCTTTGATTTTATCGGTTAATTCAGCAAAGGTTCTGCTTAAATCACCAATTGTCTGTTCAAGGACATGATTATTTTCATTTAATGTATCCATTTTTTCTTTGCCAGACAATGTTAATTCACTCGCTTGTAAAGCTTCGTCATAAAGGTGCTGAGAAGTCTGTTCGACGACATCAATATTTTGCCGAGTATCATTAGTGGCATTGGAAATATCAGAAATTTGCTCTGATTGTGATTGACTAGCTTGAGAGATTTCATGAATGGTAGCATTTAGATCATTTTGTGTTTTGACATTGTCTTGCAATTTGTCATTGACCTGTTCCATTTTTTTCAAGATATTTGTCATCGATTTTTCGACGACTTGTCCTTGTTGTTCTTTATTATGACTATCTAATTCTGATTTTTGTAACAAGTCGGCAAGCTGTTTCATTTGGTAATTCGCCATTTTAATAATGAAGTGAAAAATAATCCCAGTTAGCAAATAAGAGAGTGACGTGTATAGAAAAATATCTACCATTAATTCGTTTGTTTTATCCATTTCATAGTAATTATATGCTATGACAAATAGTCCGATAACAAATCCTGTATAAAACACTTTCTTATTCATTGGAATACCTGAAAATAAGCTAAGAAAAAGTACAATAATAAAAATTGTTGCACTCGCACCTTGAAGTGCTATAAAAATAAAGATAAGACTGAAGTACATAATGACGAGTAAAAAAGGTAATATATCAGGTTTATTAAGCCTTTTTTGCAATATAAAAAATAGTATCAGAGCAATTAGTAGCTCACTTGCATAGAAGATTGCTGATAGAGTTTGATTCGTTGCGAACGATAATATAAGTCCTGCACTCATCATAATCGTTAGAATGCTTATCATTAAAATATTCTTACGCTTGGTATCATTGTGTTTCATCGTTTGAATAAGGTCCATGTTTATAGTCTTCCTTTCCTATGTATGTAATAATATTCTATTGCTTTCAGTATAAATAAATAAGTAAATAGTTACAATATATTTTTATAATTATAGGAATATAGACTTGTTTATTTTTTATCTTGGAAGTTCTTTATCGTACTTTTTTCTTAATCGTGATAAATGCTCCAATCTTTCAATATTATCTTCGTGGTCTTTTAAACTTAATCCAAGTATCAGGTTTTCCACTAATATAGTAGGTGCTATCATAGAATGGAATTCATTTGCATCTCCTCTACTAGCATATAAAGTAATAGTGGATAGTGAAGTGAAATCTGCTACTAATTGATCGGTAATCATAACAGTTCGGTAATGAATTTCTCGCTGATAGTCTAATATGACCTTTGTTTCAGGCAATAATCTTCCAAAAGCAAAAACAATCACAACATCTTCTCGTTTAAAGTGAATCAACTCTTCTAACAATTCATTTCCTTGATGTTCTATTAAGTGAATCGATATTCCAAAACGTTTCATTCGATAAACTAGTAATTCACCTAGCCCTTTTGAAGGTCCACTAGCAAATATGTAAACACGATTGGCCCGATAAAGTAGGTCAAGTGCTTGTTGAAAGCGTGTTTGATCCATATTATCGAACGTTTCTTGCAGTAGTGACAGACTTTTTTCTAACGTCAGGTAATGTGATGGTTGCGTTGATACTCGTTTAATCTTACCAGCCGGAGATACTTCTAGCTTCTTTTTCATCTGTTTTTTAAAATCTTTCAGATTGTGATAGCCAATTATCGACCAGAAGCGGGAAACGGTAGCTATACTTACTCCGATCTCTTGAGCAATTTCCTTTTCTGTTGATAATAATACTTGTTGCAAATGCTTAGAAATGTAATTTGCTATTTTCATTTGGCTAGGTGTTAACCGATCTTTTTCAATGGAAAATGGTAGCATATGATCCCTCCTCGTTTGTATTCTAGCAAATGAATCTTAAATATAGCTGATTATGATAAAAAATTTACATTATGAAAATAAAAGTTAACAAATTTACATTCTCTTAACTTCATTCGCAAAATAGATTAATAATCCTTCTTTACAATGAAGATAATCAAATAAAGGAGGTAGAAAAAATGGCAACATTAAATCAACGTTATAAGCTAACACAGTCACAAAAAATGATGGTCTTTATTTTATCTATGTCGTTGTATGGTCTTTCGAATATGATTACGGAATTGGTGCCTAGTGCATACCTTGGTCCAATCGAATTTTCGATTGAGTATTTTGCCTTTATTCCTTTAACATTATGTATTTTGTTCCACCCGTTATATGCTGCGATCGGTGCATCCTTAGGAGAAGTAATTTTCGGTGAGTTGATGCTCGGCCAATTCGGCGGCTTTGGTGAATTAGAGAAGTTTATCGCTTTTTCATTAGCGATGTATGTAGCAGGCACATTTGTACGTGACCCCAAAAACAAGGCACAAGTCGGAACGGCTGCCATCTTAGGGGTGCTTATTCATCAGGCGATTAGCGCAATGGTCGATATTTTAAAAGTTTGGGTCGGCGTCGAAGAGTTGGAAGCTGTACCAGGATTAGCAGAAAGTGTTGTAGTTGTGGAAGGTGTCGCTTTTCTTAATGATGTCTTGTTCTCAGGTATTCTATTTGCCTTGTTACCAACTTTATATTTAGTACCAAGGTTATATGGAAAAATCGAACCGCTATTAGGTATGAAACCACGTGATCGTAATGACCGCTATTCATTAGGTGAAATCGTTGGTCCACGATTAATCGTTACAGGTATTTTTCTTGCTGCTGCAGCTTTTCTATTTGAATATCTTTCAGAATCAGGCTTTAATGTCGAATGGGAAGCAGATTTCCTGGAAATGTTCGGTGACTGGTTTATTTGGATAAGTCTTGGAGTTGCGTTAATAATAGCAATTATTACGATTACGTTTATGATCAAGAAAAAATCAAAAACAAACGCGGCTGATCAACAGGAGGAAAAGATTCCATCATGACATCTCAAATCGAAATAAAAAACGTCACCTTTCAATACCCAGGTGCCGAACATCCAGTCTTAAATAATATCAAATTATCGATTAAAAAAGGGGATTTTATTGCAATATTAGGTGGAAATGGTAGTGGTAAGTCAACAATGTGTAAGCTGTTGAATGGTTTAATTCCGCACTATTACGTTGGCGATTTTTCTGGGGAAGTGGCAGTAAATGGCTACAAAACAACGGATTACAAAGTAGCAGATTTATCCAAGCATGTTGGCTATGTTTATCAAGACTTTGAAAATCAGATTGTCAGTCCGAGAGTGTTAGAGGATGCATCTTTTGCTCCTCTGCACTACGGACTGCCTGATTTTCGTGAAAGAGGACTCCATGCCTTAAAGTTAGTCGGCCTAGAGGAGCAGAAGGATGCTTTTATATGGCAGTTAAGTGGTGGGCAAAAGCACCTATTAGCATTAGCAAGTGTACTGTCATTGAATCCTGACATTATAATTATTGATGAACCGGTCGCCCAACTTGATCCCCATCATGCCAAAGACATTTATGATATTTTAACGGAATTAAATCAAGTGCACGGTAAGACGATCATTGTCATTGAACATCATACGGAATTTGTTGCTTCTTACGCGAAGAAAGTGGTGCTGATGGATCAAGGTTCCATTCAGTTCACGTTACCAGTTGCCGAAGCATTAAATCAAGTTGATAGATTACTTGCACACCAGATTTATCCACCACAGGTTACACAAGTTGCACGAGAAACAGGAATGGACGGAAGATTACCTGTTACGTTAGAAGAAGGTTTGTCTCATTTTTCCACTACAGAACCAAAAGAAAGTACATATATTTCCAGTAGGGAGCAGAAGCAAGCCATTGTGTCATACGAAAATGTCGATTTTTCCTATAAAACAATCACAAGAGAAAAGAAACAAGTATTACATCAGATTAACTGCACCATTCATGAAGGTGATTATATCGCGTTAGTTGGTAATAATGGGGCAGGAAAATCTTCGTTTATGCGTTTGATGACAGGATTAGTAAAGGCTGCGGCTGGTGAAGTAATTGTTGATGGAGAGAATACAAGAGATGTGCCTCCTGAATATTTAGCGGAAAAGGTAACATATATTCACCAGAACCCTGAACAAATGTTTATCGAAGATTGTGTGGAGAAAGATGTAGCATTTTTTATGAAATCTCGTAAAATAGAAGATTATCAAACAAAAGTGGATAGATTACTGAAACAATTTGAGCTAACTGAACTTGCTGATCGTGATAGCCGACTATTGAGTGGTGGCCAGCAACGTAGAGCATCACTTGCAATTGGGGTAGGAATGAATCCAGAAATTATGTTGTTAGATGAACCAACCGCCAATTTAGATATTGCAACGAGAAAACACATTACCAAATTACTGGAAAATTTTAAAACACAATTAAAAGCAGTCGTGATCGCTACTCACGATATGCAGTTAGCCAGTGAATTTGCTAATCGGATTATTGTCATGCATGAAGGGAGAATCATTCATGACGGAGATCGTGCTTCGGTATTTCAAAATTACCGATTGTTAGAAAAGGCAGGGCTTGTGCCTCCACAGGTTTTTTCGCTTACGAAATCATTAGAATGGACAGACCCAGCATATACGGTACAGGAGTTTATCGAGCGCTATCAAAGAGAGGAAGTCAGTGATGGAGTATACGCGTAAATTTGCCGATAAGTTGTCGGTAGAACAAGTGAAAATTGAATTACTTAATACGGCATATGGAAACGGAGATACTTTTTTAGCAAAATTGGATCCGAGAACATTATTTATTTGGTACCTGTTCTTTGGAATTGTACCGTGGTTTATTCATGATGTGCGTGTATTGATTGGTATGTGCCTCTTTATGATGGTGACAACATATATGGCGAAAATTAGTCCATTAATTATTTTTATTCTCTGTTTAGGTTTATTAGGGCAAGGTGGCTACTTATTGGTCGTATCATTATTTTTTGGTGGTAATTGGACAACGATGCTACCACTGCTTGTTTTAACTGTTAAATTATCGACGATTTCGCTCGCAAGTATCTCGGTTTTTTGTTCGATGAACCCAGATAAATTAAGTGATGGTCTACTCAAAATCAAGGTGCCAGGTCAAGTTTCTTTTAGTATTGCTTATGGCTACCGGATGTTACCTACTTTATTAGAGGAATATCATCATGTATTTCAGTCATTCCGTTTGCGCGGGAAAGCTCCTGAAAAACATGGATTCTTATATATCCGTTCGATTGCATATTTTGTTAAACTTGCGATGCTTTCTTTCTACCCATTGTTGTTATCGACAGCTAAAAGGGCACGAACAACCGTGGAGGCGTTAGAAACAAAGGGAAGTATGTATGGGTTTAATCACCCTGAAGTAAAGAAATTAAAACTAGCTTCATTAAAAATGAAACGACAAGATTATTTATTTTTGCTAGGTTCCGCTATTTATGTCATAGCATTATTTATATTATTATAGGAAGGTGTTTGTATGATTATTGATTTTCACAGTCATGTAAAGATTTCAAAAAAATCTCGTTTTATGCCGGATTATTTCCGCGAAATGGTAGCAGAGGCGAAACAGAATGGATTAACAGCTTTAGCGTTAACGGAGCATTTTAATACGATTCGATTCTTTGATATCTATTCCTTTTTAGATGAGCATTATAGCTATCTAGATGGTTATTATGATGTCAATGGATTGAAGTTGTTCCCAGGAATAGAGGTGGATGTACAAGAAGTCGGACATATTTTGTTAATTGGTGATCGAAAGGAAGTTTGTGCTGTTCGTGAGCAATTAGCTGATTATATCGATGAGGATCAATTTATTCCGTTTGATTTGTTGATGGATCTTGCGGAAGGGTATTCTCTGATAAAGATTGGTGCACATCCTTATCGTGATAGTACGCCATTAGCGCAAAATGTTTCTAGGGAACAGTTGAAAAGGTTAGATGCGCTTGATTTAAATGGCAAGGATTTATATGCGAAAGGAATAGAGACTTGTCGCCAAGAATTACTTGAATTAGCGGAAGAGATTGATTTACCTGTTGTAGGTGGAAGTGATACTCATCAATATTTGCAATATGGTAGTATCATGAATGTGTTCGAGCAAGATTGCCACAATAGTGAAGAATTAAAACTAGCTATTGTGCAACAAAAATACCAAATAAAAATCTCCGATCAATTACAATTAAAAGTGAAATCTGCTACATTAGTGAAAAAGTATATGAAAAAATATTTGCAAGAAGTGGACACAGTGTCGCTTTAACAGGCGGGATATCACCAAGGTGGTATCCTTTTTTCTTATATGGAAAGAAAGCATAAAATCAGCGCAATGACCGTGTTAAACGAAGTAGTTATGTTGAAATGTTTGATGTCTATTTGCAACGCTCCGTCTAATTACTTCGCTTTCCGCGGGCACGGCCTCCACTAACTATGCAAAGCGGTTTCTGCTCGAAAAAGTTAGCTGAAGGACAAACCCCACGAAAAGGGAAGTGGGCAGGTTTAGTCATAAGGATTGAGCGTTTTTTGCTCGGTTTTTCTTAGTACAATCTCTATTCAGCAACAAATCAATCGAAAGATATTATCAATCCACCTTTATGAGTATGATATAATAGACAAAGAAATGGGGGGGGATTGGATGAGTATCAATGAATCGCAAAAATTATTACATTTATTACATATGCACCATTCATCTTTCTTAAAAAGTCAGGTAGCGCATGCAATTGGAATGGAAATGTATATCCGATCCAAGCAAGTAAATTCGAAGGAAGATCTGGCTTCCTTTTGCCATAGTTACGTCGGTAATTATTTATTATATAACGATGCAATTATTATTAAAGAATTATTTTCAAAACTTAAGAAAAATGATTGGGATCAAGTTCTATATTTAGCCGAAATATATAATGCCAGAAAAAATGTATTGGAGTTAAAGAAGACTAGTCGTCAAGCAGGGAGTCGTTTCCTTGATCGGTTATTATCGATTGAATCGTCACCTATCCTATCCAAATGGTCGGAAGAAATAAAGGATAGAGATTCACTAAATCATTATGTTATCGTATATAGTCTTTACGCATTTGAAAAAGGGTTTGACTTGTTTGCAACGATTCAAACCTATCTATATTTTTCCTTAACAAATCTCATCCAACATGCGGTAAGGGCGATTCCACTAGCACCAAAAGACGCAGAACAAGCCACATTAGAGGCACTAGCAGAAGTGGATCAAGCAACTGAATTGGCGATGACACTACATTTAAAAGATATGCAGAATAATGCGATCGGATTAGAAATATCCGCTATGCAGCATAAATACCTTTTATCAAAATTATTTATATCTTAATGGAGGTAATGATGGAATCGAATAAGCAGTTACAAGCACGGTTTCAGAAAGTCAATCTTCTAGACTATAAAGGTGATCAACCATTAAAAATTGCAAAAGCAGATCAGAGCCATCGTGTATTTACGACCTATAATATTGATGGGCTGAATCAAACAACAGATCCAATTTCGGTAGATTTAACTGTGAAAAAAGCGTCTAATATAAAATTACTAGACACAGCGACAGAAAAAGATACTCGAGAAAATCATTCTCTTCAATTCACCTGTAATATTGAAGAAGAAGCACTATTATTTTTTAATAAGCGAGAGATAATTCCAGTAAATAATAGTAATATTAGCCAGCATATCAAAGTGAATGTCACTGGGGATGCGGAATTTGTCTGGTCGGAAATTGTTCATTTAAATCAAGGGTCTGAATATCATTACTATTCGTTAATGGAGATCTGGACGGAAGAACATTGTTTAGCTTATGATCCGGTCCAGTTTAATGCAAATGAAGAAGTGCTGGCACATCATGGCATGACCGAGTCATTTCCATATGTTGCTTCGATATGGTATATATCACCGAATCCGCCTTTTGATGAATGGGATGTCCAGCAGCGGTTGTCACAAGCGAAGCACCATCGGGCAGGGATGACCGATATCGATGGTAAGGGAATTCTTATTCGTTGGCTTTCAACGGATTTAACATTATTGAAACAAGAGGTCGACGATGTGCTTGCCTTTTTTGATGAAAAAATCACAGATATACGTAAGTGGAGAGTTTGAAAAAAGTTAGGAGATCATCTTCTGGCTTTTTTTCAAAGGAGGAAAGAGAATGGAACAATTTCCAAAGGCTGTGGCATATTATTATAAACGCTGGCACGAGTTTGAAATGGAATTGCACCATCACGATGCAATTGAAATTATGTATGTAATTGATGGCAAATGTCAGATTGAAATTGATGATCGAGTTGTGCAGCTGCGTAAGGGTCAATATATTTATATTCATAGCAATGTGAAGCATCGTTTAAACATTGATAAAGATCACCCTTGCCGGATGTTAAATGTCGAATTTATCCTTCACAGCAACAAAATTACTCCTTATATATCCATTGAACGGCTTTTTCAAACACAGCCATCTTTACAATCATTATTTGACCAGAGCGAGCGGTATTTTCTCTTAAAAGATGATCAAGCGGTATTTTTTACTTTACGACACCTTGTTTTAGAATTAGATCATCACGCTAAGAACAATCAGCTACTGATCGATAACTTAATGGTCCAATTGTTATTGTGGATTGACCGCAACCGACGTGAATATCAGGATCAAGCAGATAATCAGCATATTAAAAAAGCGTTGACTTATATTCATGAACATTATGACACCGAAATAAAGGTAGAAAGCCTTGCGAATATCACACATCTTCATCCTAGCTATTTACATAAAATCTTCAGTCGTTCACAAGGAATGACCATTAATCAATATATTACAAAAGTACGGCTTGAGAAAGCGAAGATGTTGTTAGTCAATACCGAAATTCCTGTTACAGAAATCTCTAATTATGTTGGGGTGAACACGAGCCAATACTTTAGCAATTTGTTTAAAAAAGAAACAGGATTATCACCGTCAGCCTATCGAGAGCATTTGCGTGAAATATAAAAAGCTAGAATTTTACACATAAACTAAACAAGAAACGATAATATTTAAATCGCTTACACTCCTTTCGTGTTAAGATACCTTTAAAGACGAAAAGGAGGTAGAAACATGTCATTTAAAATTGCTTTTATCGGTGCAGGTAGTATTGGATTTACCCGAGGCTTACTTCGTGACATTATGTCGGTACCAGAGTTTCAAACAATAGACGTAGCTTTTACCGATATCAATCAGAAAAACTTAGATATGGTAACACAGCTGTGTCAACGGGATATCGATGAAAATGGACTAGCTATTACGATTGAAGCAACTACAGACAGAAGAACTGCTTTAACAGATGCAAAATATATTTTTAATGTGGTCAGAATTGGTGGATTAGAAGCATTTAAACATGATGTGGAGATCCCCTTAAAATACGGTGTTGACCAGTGCGTCGGAGATACACTAAGTGCAGGCGGAATTATGTATGGACAGCGTGGTATTGCCGAAATGTTAGAAATTTGTAAAGATATTAGTGAAGTAGCGGATCCAGGTGTACTGCTGTTAAACTATGCAAATCCAATGGCAATGTTAACATGGGCTTGCAACAAGTATGGAGGAGTCAATACCATTGGTCTTTGCCACGGTGTACAAAATGGGCATAAACAAATAGCTGAAGTATTAGGAAGGAAAAAAGAAGAGGTTGATATCATTTGCGCAGGGATCAACCATCAGACATGGTATATGGAAGTAAAAACAAATGGAGTCGACCGGACTGGCGATTTATTAGAAGGATTTGAAAGTCACCCGGAGTATAAGGATACCGAGAAAGTACGGATAGATATGCTTCGTCGCTTCGGTTATTTTAGTACAGAGTCTAACGGTCATTTGAGTGAATATGTACCGTGGTACCGCAAACGTCCAGAAGAAATTAACGAGTGGATTGATTTGAGCAGTTGGATAAACGGGGAAACAGGCGGATATTTACGCGTTTGTACGGAAGGACGTAATTGGTTTGAGACAGATTTTCCAAATTGGTTAAAGGAACCGGCCTTTGAATACAAAGAGGAAAATCGCGGTGAAGAACATGGTTCCTATATTTTAGAAGGATTGGAAACCGGTCGTGTATACCGAGGTCATTTTAACCGGGTAAACAATGGAATTATTTCGAATTTACCAGATGATGCGATCATTGAAGCACCGGGTTACGTTGATCGCAATGGAATCAATATGCCATATATAGGGGATTTACCGCTGGGACCTGCAGCTGTTTGTAATGTCAGTATTTCCGTTCAACGCTTGGCAGTGGAAGCAGCTGTTCATGGAGATGATTATTTGTTGCGTCAAGCGATGATGATGGACCCGCTAGTCGGTGCAGTTTGTAACCCGGAAGAAATTTGGCAAATGACAGACGAAATGTTAGTTGCCGAAAAAAAATGGTTACCACAGTATAAAGAAGCGATAGCTCAGGCCGAAAAAAGATTAGCAGAAGAAGAACAAATTCCAACGAAAGATTATCAGGGAGCGACACGAGTAAAAGTGAAATCAGTGGCAGAAATGGCCAAAGACAGAGAAGCAGCTGTGAAAAATGCCGGAGAAGCAGACAAAGGGAATTTTTGATAAAAGTGAAGAAAATTAGTATAGTAAAGCCACTAGGATATTTTAGTGGCTTTTTTACATGCGAACTAATTTAGCAATCTCGTGGATAAAAAAGTGTGAAGTCGAGCATAAGTGTCTTCGAGAAGCACTCTCGAGGACAAAAGAAAGCTAAAATGAAGAAAAGTGTCTTCGAGAAGCACTCTCGAGGACAAAAGAAAGCTAAAATGAAGAAAAGTGTCTTCGAGAAGCGCTCTCGAGGACAAAAGAAAGCTAAAATGAGCAAAAGTGTCTTCGAGAAGCAGAATCTAGAAGACATAAGCAAGCAAAAGCTGACCCTAAGATGTGGTTTAACACTGAAACGAAACAGAAGCCAATTGATTTCTATAAAAGGAGTTGAGCTCATGAAAATAATCCCTCTAGGTATTTGGGGAGGCTACCCGAAGGCAAATAGTGCTACATCTTCTTTTTTAATCGAGGAAGACGGGTTTCATCTGTTATTAGATTGTGGTAGTGGTGTACTTGCGTCGTTACAAAATTACATATCTATTCAGCAATTAGATGCGGTGATTATCACCCATTACCACCATGATCATATTGCGGATGTCGGAGCGCTTCATTACGCAAAATTAATCCAAAACCAATTAGCAGATCAACCTAAAACATTAGCTATATATGCGCATGATCGGGATGAACAGTACCACTCTCTATCTTATAAAGAACATATTGAAGCATATAATATAATCAAATCGTCACAAATAGGTCCTTTTACAATAGAGACAACAGAGACGAATCATCCTGTATACTGTTTAGCAATAAGATTAGAGGCAAAAGGGAAAAAGGTCGTCTTTACAGCGGATACTGGCTGGGAAAAGTCGTTGATCCCGTTTTGTCAACATGCTGAATTGTTGGTTTCGGAGGCTAATCTCTATCAGGAATATGAAGGGAAAATTCCAGGCCATGTGAGTGGTCGACAAGCGGGGGCCTTGGCAGAAAAAGCAGCCGCTAAACAACTGATACTAACTCATTTACCTCATTTCGGCAATGTCCAAAATATATTGAAAGAGGCGGAACAAACATATAGCAATCAAGCAACAATAGCAGTAGTCGGTCGATCGATTACTATATAAAAAAGGTATACCTACTAACACAGGTATACCTTTTCAACTATCGTAAAGTTTCAGGTGTCATCGATTTTGTCGATTGTCTAAATTTAATATCATAAGGAACAATGATACGTTTAGCTGGCTCATCCTTGTTTTTTGCTTTTTCAATTAAGCACCTTGCGGATTGTACACCTAACTGATAGATTTGAATATCAACAGTTGTTAAAGGTGGTGTGGTAATTTCCGATAAATAAAGGTTATTAAATGATGTTAAGGAAACATCTTCAGGACAGCTTAGACCGATTTCTTCTAATGTATTAATAACCCCTAAAGACATCAAGTCATCGGCTACTACCAACCCTGTTGGCGGTTCATCCAACGCAAATAGTTGCTCGACCGCATCACGACCACCGGACTTCAGAAATTCTGCATGTACCGTATATTCATTTGGTAATGGCAAGCCTGCTTCTTCTATGGCAGACTTATAACCATTTAGACGGTCAACAGTCACTGTTAATTCAGTGGAACCACCGATAAAAGCAATATGCTGATGTCCAATGTCTATCAGGTGATTGGTTAAGTCTTTGCTCGCTTTAAAGTTATTATTATCGACATACGTAATTTCACTTTCTTGTTCAGAAGGTTTCCCTACAATAACAAAGGGAAAATTCTTCTCCGTTAAAAATTGTTGTACAGGATCAGCAATTCGTGAATAAAGTAAGATAATACCATCAACCCGGTTACCATTTACCATTCGTTGTACTTCTTCATATACGTCTTGATCATTACCACCCGTTGATACGTATAAAGAATATTCTGCTTCATGGGCAAAAGAGCCAATTCCTCGTAAAACTTCAGGGAAAAATGGATTTTGCAGTGCTTTATCAGCAGATGATGGCATGATGACACCAATTGCTTGTGAAGATCGTACCGCGAGATTACGGGCGTTTATGTTTGGATGGTAACCAAGCTCTTTCATCGCCTTTCGAACACGCTTTTTGGTATCTAAACTGATTCTAGGGTTGTCAGCTATAACTCTGGAAACCGTTGAGGGTGCTACTCCTGCTTTTTTTGCTACGTCTTTTATTGTAACTGCCATAATTTTCACCCTTTAGCTTTCTAAAAATGCATGATTGTCTGATATTTCTATTATATGTTATAAGGTATTAATATCAAAGATATATCATTAAAAAAACGAAAGATATAATGTTACTAACCTTTTGTTCCTCCGGCTGTTAGTCCAGAAATCAAATAGCGTTGCAAGAAGAGATAGACTGTTGCAACCGGGACTGCTATTAAAATAGAACCTGCAGCAAATCTAGTGAAGTTATTAGCAAAGCGATCATTAATAAAATTAAATAATCCAACTGCTAGTGTATAATTATCTTGACTTGATAGTATGATTGATGGTAATAGGAAATCAAAAAGTGGCATCATAAAATTAAATAATGCAACAACTGCTAGAATAGGTTTTGCTAATGGGAGCATAACACTCCAAAATACCCTTAAATGTCCAGCCCCATCAATTCTGGCAGCTTCGTCAAGCTCACGTGGTATAGTATCAAAATATCCTTTAACTAACCACGCATTAAATGGTATTTGTCCTCCAAGGTAAACCAATATCAATCCAGATAATGTATCAAGCATTCCGATCATATTAAGAAAAATATATAATGCTACCATTGCCATCATGACAGGAAACATTTGTAGTAACAGGAAGATATATAATGCATTCTTTTTACCAGCAAATTGGTAACGTGAAAAAGCATATGCTACCAAAGAGGTGATGATCACACTGCCTGCAGCTACTGAGATGGATACAATTAATGAATTTTTATACCATAATAAATAATCACTTTCCTCACTAAAAAGCCATTTATAATGTTCCAATGAAAAATTTTCTGGAATAAGTGAAGATGAATATAAGCTAGTACCCTGATTGAGAGACATTCCCACTGTCCACACTAATGGATAAAAGATAATAATGGAAGTGATAAGAATAACAAGATACATAAGCGTTACTTCAATTTTTGATTTTTGCTTTTGATTCATTACAATTCACCTTCTTCCTTGAATGATTTCGTTTGCCTAAATTGATAAAAGGCAAAACCAGAAATGATAAGTCCCATGATTAAAGAGATAACTGCCGCCATTGCATAGTTGTTCGTTTCAAAGGTTAGTTTGTATACCCACGAAATTAATATGTCGGTACCACCAGCATTCTGATTTCTTACCGGAGGTCCACCTTCATTAAACAAGTAAATAATGTTAAAGTTATTAAAATTTTGCGCATACTGCATGATTAGTAATGGTGCAGTGGCAAACATTACATGTGGAAAAGTAATAAATCGAAATTTTTGAAAACGGGATCCGCCATCTACGTCTGCTGCTTCATACCAGTCTTTTGAGATACTTTGTAAAACACCTGTAAACAATGCGAATATAAATGGGAATCCTAACCATGTTTGAATTAATATAATTGCTGTCCGCGCGTAGAATGGCTCACTCAACCACGGAATCCCTTCTCCACCGAGGAGAGGAATAATAATATCACGGTTTATCGCACCAAAGTCATCATTAAACATAGCTGAGAAAATTAAAATTGTAACAAATGCTGGAACTGCCCAAGGTAAAATTAAAATGGTACGAATTAATTTCTTGAATCGAATTCTTGGATCATTAACGATCAATGCTAAGAATAAACCTATAGCTATTTGCAGTGTTGTTGCAACCACCGTCCATACAATGGTCCAAGCTAAAACACTAATGAAAGTATCCTGCCAGATTGGTACAGTAATAAGTTCTTTAAAGTTTTCAAACCCAACCCAATCGACAAGGTTCCTTGGTGGTGAGTTGTATAAATTATAATTAGTAAATGCCAGTAAGACTGAAAAGATAAGTGGGAATATGACGACAAAAATCATTAGTAATAACCCAGGAACAGTCATTAAATATGGAAAAGCAGTATCATAAAAATCGATAATGGTATCTTTAAGCCCTTTTGGCTTCCATCCATCTTTTATTTTTTTGGCCTGGTTACGTGCATCCATCACATTCCCTACGTATAGCACGATCAAAATAATTGTGGCAATTAATGCTAAGACGCCAAAGACCAATAATCGAATAGAGTGATCTGTACCAGGAATAGTACCTAACGTACGTAATCCCCATAATCCAAAATTAATGGTATCGAATAACGTTATTAAAAAAGCGAGCTCTAATAGAATAAAAATAGTCCCTTTTAAAAATCTACGATTATAAAGTTGACCTAACCCTGCAAAAATTATAGATAATACAGTAGCAATGTTAGGATTGTGTTTTTTAAAGTTGTTATTGGTATTGTGATTCAATTTGATTACCTCCCCAATAGGACAGAAAAAATGAGAGGGAAGAAATAATTTTCTTCCCGGTGAATGTTTTGTCGCGATACTAACCTTCCATAAGCCTTCCACTTTAAGCTTTTAGCAATGTAAGAAAGCTCTAAGTGAGAGATAACGGAAGCTAAACCCTGATAGTTTCGCTATTCATCAGTAGGGGTAAAAATTCCCCGCTGATGGCAGTCTCATTTTATTGAGCACCACTAGCATCAATATTTGTTTTAATTTGTTCTACCGCTTCTGGAAGTACGGAAGAAGGATCTTCCCCTTCAGCTAAGAACTGTAATGCATTATTCATTGGTTCCCAAACCTGAGACATTTGCGGAGTACTAGGCATCGGCACGCCGTTTTCAATTTGTTGGCTAAATGAACTAAAAATTGGATCATCAATAGATTCAAGTGCGTTTGTATTAGTTGGCAGTTCCCCCGCAACTTCAAAGTAATGTTTTTGATTTTCTTCATTTGTCATGAATAATGCAAGATCTGTTGCCCATTCAGTATTGTCAGAATAGTAAGATACCATCCAAGCTTTTACACCAACAAGTGATTGAGCTCCTTGACCATTGATGTCAGGGAATGGCACAAATCCAAGACTATCACCTAATGATTCCTGATAACTAGGTATACTCCATGGACCATTAATAACCGCCCCAACTTTCCCTTCCGTAAATAACCCATCTATAACATCAGTTGTGGTAGAAGGAGGTATTTTTCCATCGCCGAAGAATGACTGATAGAGTTCACCACCTTCGATTGAACCTTCATTTGCTAGTCCGATATCACTTGTATCATATTCACCGATGTCACCGCCAAAAATGTATCCACCAGAACTCTTAAAGAATGGATAAGAGAAATATAAGTCGTTCGGTTTCATTAAAAATCCGAATTTATCTTGAGAGGCATCTGTGTGTTCCTCTAATGCAGTAAGTAAGTCATCAATTGTTTGAGGCTCATCAATTATGTCTTTGTTATAAAAAATGCCGTATGTTTCAATCACAGCAGGAACGCCATACATATTGGTGGATTCTTCAAATTCGTACTGTACAGATGCTTGAGAAGCATCACTGTAGTCAGCTAACTGTTCAGTGGAAATATCAAGTGGTTGCGCTAATCCTTGTGCAACGATATCACCGATTCGATCATGTGGTTGAAAGAATAAATCCGGTCCACGTCCTTCAGGTCCAGCCAATGATAATTCATCTAATTGTTCTAGCATTGATTTAGGTACTACATTAACTGTAATGCCATTTTGCTCTTCATAATCTGCTGCTATTTTTTCAATAGCTTCTAATTGTTCTTCTTCATCATTTGCCCATACTGTTAGTTCATCAGGTTGATCTGTTTGAGCAGAATCATTTGATTCTTCCGAAGTCTCTTCTGATGTACTTCCATCATTATTATCTGTATTTGTTTCTTCCTCTCTGTCTGGAGCACATGCTGTAATGATAACGATTGCAAATAACAGTGTAATTAAAGCTAAAAATAATTTTGTGTTTCTCATATAATTTCTCCCCTTTTTAACAATTTGCGCAATCGATTGCGCTTATTGAGTCTAATTATACATAGGATCAATTATTTAAGCAAGCGTTTTCTCGAAAAAATTAACTAATAATTTTTCCTACATTATATGTATTTTTCCATAATAAAAAATGTATTGACATACTATTCAATTTATTGTAATAATAATGCTAACAACTATGAAAAATACCAATAAACAAATTGAGGGCACTGCTTTTGTATTTATTACAAACAACCCCGGCTTTTATACAAAGCCGGGGTTGTTTGTTTTAGAAAAGGAGGATAGATGTAAGGAAAAATAAAAAATGAAAGGATGAAATAATTTGTTTACAAAATTAAAAACAAAAACGAAATCGATTGCGCTCTTTGTTGTTATGTTGTGGATGATTTTCTTTTCACCGTCAGTATTACAAGCTAACTCTGATGTTAACAAGGTTAATTATGCCAAAGATACTATTTACCAAATTGTAACGGACCGCTTTCATGATGGAGATACTTCTAATAACCCGGAGGGAGAACTCTATAGCCAAACAGATTTGCACAAATACATGGGTGGTGATTGGAAAGGGATTACGGAAAAAATTAATGATGGATATTTTACAGACTTAGGGATAACAGCGTTGTGGATTTCTCAACCTGTTGAAAACGTTTATGAGGTGCATCCTGAAGGTTATACTTCTTATCATGGTTATTGGGCAAGAGATTACAAAAAAACTAATCCATTTTATGGGGATTTCGAAGACTTTGATGAATTGGTGAATGTAGCTCATAGTAATGGAATAAAGATTATCATGGATTTTACACCAAATCATTCATCGCCAGCTTTGGAAACAGACGAAAGTTATGTTGAAAATGGCGCTATTTATGATAAAGGTAGCTTAATCGGCAATTACTCCAATGATACACTTGGACTATTTCACCATAATGGAGGTACTGATTTTTCCTCGTATGAAGATAGTATTTATCGTAACCTTTATGACTTAGCAGATTATGATTTACAAAATGAAGTGATTGACCAATATTTAAAAGAATCCATTGAATTATGGTTAGATAAAGGAATCGATGGAATAAGAGTAGATGCAGTGAAACACATGTCTCAAGGATGGCAAGAAACACTTATGAATCATATTTATTCACACCAACCAGTATTTACTTTTGGAGAATGGTTCTTAGGACAAGATGAAGTAGATCCTAAAAATCATTATTTTGCTAATGAAAGTGGCATGAGCCTTTTAGATTTTCAGTATGGTCAACAAATAAGAGCAGTATTAATGTCTGAGGAAGATAACTGGCAGGATTACCATAGTATGATTGAGGAAACATCCAACAGTTATGAACAAGTTAATGATCAAGTAACGTTTATCGATAATCATGATATGAGCAGATTTCAACAAGAAAATGCCTCTCAAGTAAATACAGAGATGGCACTAGCAGTTTTATTAACTTCTCGTGGAGTCCCTACGATATATTATGGAACAGAACAATACTTAACTGGGGATTCAGATCCTGAAAACAGAAAACCTATGCCTAGTTTTGATAAAACAACAAATGCTTATCAAATTATTAGCAAACTTGCTCATCTTCGACAAAATAATATAGCTTTAGGATATGGGGATACGACTGAGCGTTGGATCAATCAAGATGTTTATATATATGAAAGGAAATTTGGCGATAATGTAGTGGTGACAGCTGTTAACAGTGGTGACACAAATTACTCCATAACAAATATGAATACTTCCTTGCCAGAAGGAACGTATAGTGATGTATTAGATGGATTATTAAATGGCGATTCTATAGATGTAAACGCAAATGGTTTAGTATCTAATTTTGATTTACAGCCAAATGAAGTAGCAGTGTGGGAAGTAACAGAAAGCAATAATAACCCTAAAATAGGCCATGTTGGTCCGATGGTGGGGCAACCCGGAAGTGAAGTTACTATTAGTGGTGAAGGATTTGGTGATACTGAAGGTGATGTTTTCTTTGGAAATAATAGTGCTACGATTACAGCATGGAGTGACTCTGAAATTGTTATAACTATTCCAAATATAACTGCAGATCTTTACGATATTAGAGTCATGACAAGTGGTAATGTAGAAAGTAATATTTACGAAAACTTTGAAGTCTTAACCAATCATCTTATTCCAGTGAGATTTGCTGTAGAGGAAGCAAATACTGACTACGGAAGTAATATTTATATCGTTGGGAGTACCCAAGAATTAGGGAATTGGGATACTGATCAAGCGATTGGACCATTTTTCAATCAAGTCATATATTCTTATCCAAAGTGGTATTATGATATTGCTGTACCTGCTAATGAACAATTAGAATACAAGTTTATTAAGAAAGATGCTTCAGGTAATGTGATTTGGGAAAGTGGTTCCAATCATACTTATACAGTGCCAGATCAAGGTACAGACACAGTAACAACAACATGGCAAGAATAATATACAACAGAAGCGGGCAATGCTTTTTAGAAAACAACCCCCATTCCATAATGGGGGTGTTTTCATTTGAAATACAGAGAATGAAAAAAGAAAAGGGGATAAATATGTTTATGGAAGCTATTAAACACAGAGCAATTAATCAATATGTTTACGCGAAAGATAAAGAAACGGTAGATATTATGTTAGAAACGAAAAAGGATGATATAGAGAGTGTTGAACTAATATTTGCTGATCCATATGACTTTAAAGAGGATCAATGGCAATCCAAAACCAAAAAAATGATTAAATCTGGAACAACTTCTCAAACAGATTATTGGAAAATAGCCGTTAAGCCGGAATTTCGTAGGCTTCGCTATGGTTTTCGCTGTACTGATACTCATAAGAATGAAGTCACTTTTACCGAAAGGGGATTTTTTAAATCAGCTCCTTCTGACATCGGTAATTATTTCTGTATGCCTTATTTACATGAAAATGATATATTTCAAGCACCTGACTGGGTGAAGGATACTGTCTGGTATCAGATTTTTCCTGAACGATTTGCAAATGGAGATTTTTCACTAAATCCAGTAGGTACCGTACCATGGGGGAGTGAACAACCTAGCCCAACTAATTTTTTTGGAGGAGACTTTCAGGGTGTTATAAATCATCTGGATTATTTATCCGATTTAGGTATTACCGGTATTTACTTTACGCCTATTTTTAAAGCCTATTCGAACCATAAATACGATACGATGGACTATTTTGAAATTGATCCGCAATTCGGGGATAAAGAGACATTTCGAAGATTAGTTAAAGACTGCCACGATCGAGGTATAAAGGTAATGTTAGATGCAGTCTTCAATCACAGTGGTTACTATTTTGAGCCTTTTCAAGATGTATTAACTAATCAGCAAGATTCACGTTTTAAAGATTGGTTTCATTTATGGGAGTTTCCTGTAAAAGCAGAAGGTTATCCCAATTATGATGCATTTGGATTTGTAGCATCCATGCCTAAATTAAATACTGCCAATCCCGAAGTGAAAAAATATCTGCTAGATGTGGCACGATATTGGATTGAAGAATTTGACATTGATGGATGGCGTTTAGATGTTGCCAATGAAGTGGATCATGCGTTTTGGCGAGATTTCCGCAAAGTAGTAAAAGAAGTGAAGCCAGAAGCCTATATATTGGGAGAGATCTGGCATGATGCAATGCCATGGTTACAAGGGGATCAGTTTGATGCGGTGATGAACTATCCTTTCACTAATGGTGCAGTGGAATATTTTGCTACCCGACAAATGGATAGTCAAACATTTGCTGATAGTATCACAAATGTATTGCATATGTATCCACAAAATGTAAATGAAGCAGCATTTAATTTATTGGATAGTCATGATACGGCTCGAATTTTAACGATGGCTGAAGGTAATAAAGATCTAGTCAAGCTTCTTTATGTATTTCAAATGTCCTTTCTAGGATCACCTTGTATTTATTATGGTGACGAGATTGGCATAACAGGAGGTGATGACCCTGGCTGCCGTAAATGCATGGAGTGGGATGAGTCAAAGCAAGATCGCGAGTTATTCCGCTTTGTTCAAAACCTAATAAAGATGAGAAAGGAAGTACCTGCCTTTGGAAATTGTGCGAATTTCTGTTTTCTTATAATAGATGAAAATACAGTTGTCTATCAAAAACAAGTAGAAGAGGAAGAGCTTATTTTTGTATTAAATAACAGTGATCAAGCGAAAAATATTGAGATAGAGGCACTTTCAAATAGAAAAGCGATAGAATTATTCTCGAATCAAGAGGTATTACAAGAAGAAACAACAGTTAAAATGGAAGCATTCGGATATAAATGCTTTCAATTGCATAATTAGATGTTTTTACGTTTTTATCCGGTTCATACACTTAAGAAAAACTGAGAAAAATTCGCTTAGTCCTTTATCACTAAATGCTCAAGATTTACGCTTCCTCTAGTGACTATTATGGAATAATATCAACTGCTTGACCACCACTCCGGCTGCTTTCCGTGAGGTTTGGCCTTCAGCTAACTTTTTCGAGCAAAACCCGTTCGAAAAAGTGGATCTTCAGGTAAAACAATTCCCACAGGAGTGGAAATGGGCGCCCTTCGTTAAGATCTGCTCTACAACACTAGCAGGAAGTAACACAGTTGCTTTTATACTCACGGATAACGATTGTCACTTTGTCCATTGTAAAAAAGTCAACCTATTACTTATGACAAGAATTGTTGCAAATAGACATAAACATTTCAACATAACTACTTCGCTTAACGCAGTCATTGCGCTGATTTTATGCTTTCTTAACTTACAAATTAAAAGGCTTGCTTTCAACCAAAAGCAAGCCTTTTACCTATTGTTTCGCTTCATATCCCGCAGCGAAGATAGCCACAAAAAATGCAACGCAAACACCGATAATTAATGCGATTCCCATGAGTCTCCTCCTTTTTAAAAGAAAAATCGACTGCGTATGTACTTTATTCTTTCTCTATTATAGCGAAGTCTATACTTTTTGTGAAGAGTTAGATGATTTTACGTTCGGCTCTTCACGCTGTTTCTTAACCCATTTCATATAATTGGATTGCTTTCTTTACATGGTTATTTGCCTTCGCTAGGTATTGAGCTGCCTCGTTCTTATTGCATCCTGTTTTGGCCATGATTAAAGAAAGTTTTACATCATGGTTTGTTTCATCCATCAAAGCTTGTGCTTCTTTTTCCGTGATACTTGTCAATTGCATTAGCATCGACTCTGCGCGCTTTACTAACTTTTTATTAATTAGCTGCATATCGATCATCTCATTCTGATACACCTTACCAAGCTTGACCATGGTTGCGGTTGATATCATGTTAATCGCTATTTTCTGGGCCGTTCCAGCTTTTAGTCTCGTTGAGCCACGGATTACTTCGGGACCTACTATCAATTCGATGCCAACATCACTTAGTTTAGTTGACAATGTCTGTTGATTACAGCTTATTGAAATCGATGCAGCTTGTTTTTCTTTCGCATGGGTTAGAGCAGCTACGGAATAAGGAGTCGAGCCACTCGCGCTGAGAGCAATCAGTACATCGTTTTCGTTAAAATTGTGATGTTGTAATTCCTGAACGATATCAGAAGTATTATCTTCATGCTGTTCAAGTGGTTCCCACATGGCATTTTTTCCACCAGCAACGAAAGCAATCCATCGATCGGGGTCTATTGAAAATGTCGGACCAAGCTCGACAGCGTCTAATACCCCAATACGTCCACTCGTTCCAGCGCCAATAACAAAGACACGAGCTCCATGTTGCCACCTGTCGACGATTAGCTCAACTGCTTCAGCAATAGTTGTTAGTGATTTTTTAATTCCTTCTCGAATATGGTCTTCTTCTTCCAACATTAAAGAGACGATATCGATAGCTTCCATTTCATCGATAGCAAGCGAATTTTGATTTATCGCTTCTGTAACTGTTTTAACCATTATACGACGCTCCTTATTAACGCTCTAGATCAAGCATAAATTTGTATCGATCTGCACGGTAAGAGGATTTAACAACTTCAAATGTCGTGCCATTTTCTAGTTGTGTCGTTCTTTTCATGAAAAGGACAGGTGAATGCTCAGGTATTTCTAAATATTCAATTTCTTCTTCATTAGCAATAGTAGCTTCAAATATTTGGCTTGCTTTTCCTATTTTTAATCCTAATTCACTCTCGATATATTGATAAAGTGAGTTTTGCACAATATCATCTGTCATGCCTTTTATTAAGTTTGCTGAAATATATGTGCGCTCCAAAGCCATGGGAATATTCTCAGCTAAGCGTATTCGTTTTATCTCATAAATCGGTGCGTGTTCCGGTATATGAAGCTGTTCGGCTAAACTCTGATTGGCTGGGATGATTTCGAAATTAATTAATTTGTTACCTGGCTCCATACCACGTGCTTTCATGTCCTCTGTAAAGCTTGTGAGTCCATTTAAGTTTTGTTCTAACTTTTGCTCGGTTATGAATGTTCCTTTACCTTTTATGCGGTGTAAATAGCGTTCATTTACTAAATTGGTAATTGCTTGCCGCACTGTCATTCTACTGATATTCAGCTGTTCAGCGTATTCTCGCTCGGATGGTAATGCATCACCCGGCTTGTATTCACCATTTTCTATTTTAGATTTAATTTGCTCTTCTAGTTGATGATAAATAGGAATTGGCGATTGCTTATCTATCATTGGACTTTCTCCTTTCTGTTATCGATCTTATTACTAAAATAAATAGTTGCTTTAGTTAGCGTCGTTTTTGGTGTTCTACTTGCAATATCATTAAATTTCACATTGTAATTTATTAAATATCCGTATTCATTATAGCATCTTCATCTGCAATGATGGTAACATTTTCATGATGGTTTAGGATAGATGCTGGGAATTGTTCATCAATTCTACCATGCAAGAGTTTGTTTAGTGCTTGATTCTTTTCTTTTCCGGATACTAGTAGTAATATTTCTTTGCTTTCTATGATCGAGCCAATTCCCATTGTGATGGCCTTTTTCGGGACTTCCGCTACCGTTCCAAAAAAGCGAGCGTTTGCCTGTATCGTTGAATTGGTTAAGGAAACGATATGGGTGTGCTGATCAAATGGTGTTCCAGGTTCATTAAACCCGATATGACCGTTTATACCTAATCCCAATAGTTGTAAATCAATCCCGTTGTATTGTTGGATTTTTTGCTCGTATGCTTTGCATTCTGCTTCAAGATCTTCCGTTAGCCCGTTGGGAATGAATGTTTGATCTCTGGGAATGTTTACCTTGCTGAATAAATGTTTATCCATATAGTAATGGTAACTGTTAGGGTCCTCTTTAGGAAGTCCAATATACTCATCTAAATTAAATGTGATGACATGCTGATAAGAGGTTTTATTCTCCAGATAATCTTGCGCTAAATGGGCATATGTTTGAATAGGGGTCCCACCAGTAGCTAATCCCAATGTGATTTGTGAACTAGATTTAATTCTATCCAGGATAATATTTGCTGCAATTTTACTCATTTCTTGGTGATTAGTTGTGCGAATTACTTTCATCTTTTGTTACATCCTTTCGTAAGCAATTTCTCCGCGGCAAAGTGTAAGAATGATATCATTGTTATCATCTAATAAAACGATATCGGCATCTTTTTTCTCGGCAATGGTACCTTTTCTGTTTATCATACCCAATTCTTTAGCAGCATTTGCGGAAGTCATGGCGATTGCCTCCTCGAAAGTACAACCACTAAATTGAATGATATTTTTCAGTGCATCACCCAATTTTAAAGTGCTGCCTGCCAACGTGCCATCCTCCAGTCTAGCTTTTTGTTCTACGACATTGACTTTTTGTCCGCCTAAGTCATAGTGACCATCGTGCAAGCACTTAGCTCTCATTGCATCAGTTATTAAAAGTAATCTGTCTTTCCCTTTGAGTTCAAAAGCTGTCTGAATCGCTTCAGGTGTGGAATGAACACCATCAGCAATCATTTCTACCATCAGTTCATTCTGTAGCCATGCAGCACCTACTACACCTGGTTCCCGATGATGAAAGCCACGCATCTGGTTATATAAATGTGTAATATGAGATAAGCCATGTTTGATAGCTGTCTTAATTTCGTCAGCGGTAGCGTCGGTATGTCCTGCTGATGCAATAATGCCTTGGCTTTTTAAATGCTGAACTAATTCCATTCCACCATTTACTTCTGGTGCAAGTGTGACAAGTTTTATTTGTTTGTTCGCTAATTGCTGCCATTTTTGAAACAGTGAAATATTTGGTTCTGTAATATGTTCTTCAGACTGTGCTCCTTTTCGCTTAATGTTGATGAAAGGCCCTTCTAAATGAATCCCGATAATCTCTGCTACCCCTGGATGTTGCTGACCCATGTAAGAAGCGACATTTTTAATCGCTCTTTCGATATCGTCGTTACTTTGGGTCATGGTGGTCGCTAAAAAAGAAGTCGTTCCTTCTTTCGGTAATGTATCAGCCATTGTTCGCAATGCCTGTTTCGTGCCATCCATCACATCAGCTCCGTTGGCGCCATGTATATGAACGTCGATTAATCCAGGTATCGCCTTTACATTTTTATCTGAAAAATCAAGGATTTGGTATTCCTCTTCTGTTGTTAATTGGTCTAATGTACCAATTTCTTCGATGATATGATCCTTGATTTTAATGAATCCGTTATGAAGTTTCCGGTTTTCTGCATAAATTTTCATGTTTTTAATCAAAAGCTTTTGTCTATTCAATTATGATCACACCTTTAGAGAATAAGTTGTTAATCATAGAATACCAGTTTAAAGTATGGTTGTCTATACCTAATAAAGATATATGGTATATTTTTTGTAAAAAGTGTGTGAACAGTTATTGCAAAAAGGTTGCAAATGGTATATACAAGATATGTTGACATTTATCACGGTGTTAACCGTCTGTAAAACCCCAACTGATTATGGTTTCACTGTATCCAAAAAATCAGATCATTAAATAGGAGGAGTTTAAGCAATAGTATGATAGAATAATAAATCTAAATTAATGAAAAATGTACTACTATTATAGATTGGTATGTTTTGATTTCTAACAGATTTATTTAAATAATGGTTGATTATGGCAAAATTATAGAATAGGTATTGACATTTCAAACCTGCCAAGCTATATTAGGTATAGACAACTGTACATAAGTTGTTGATAAACTTTATAGAAAAGGAGTAGTTAGGTTGAAGCATTTTAAATGGAGTCTGTTGTTAGTACTTTTGTTTGTTTTAATAGGTTTAGTAGCATGTTCTAATAATGAAACCGATTCAACACCGGCAGATAATGATGATACTTCTGAAAGTGCGGAAGAGACAGATACAGAAGAAGCATCTGGAGAAGTTGATTTACGAGTGGTTACGACAATGGCAGGTACGGATCCAGCTGGTGAAGTATTTCAGGAAGTATTAGACGAATTTGTAAGCGAACATCCACATGTAAGCATTGAAAATGATTCACAATCAGCCGATGCTGGTACAATCCGAACGAAAGTAAATACGGATTTCTCTTCTGATAATGAGCCTGATATGATGTTCTATTTTAATACAGTTGATGCAGAAGGACTTATCGAAGAAGGTAAAGTTGTAAACTTAGAAGAAGCGGAAGGTATTGACTTATCTGGATTTAATTCCATGTTAGAACAACAAAGACATAGTGACGGTAACATTTATGCTGCGCCACAATCTGGTTTTTATGAAGGCTTATTCGTAAATAAGAAGTTATTTGAAGAAAATGGAATTGAACTACCTACTACTTGGGAGCAATATGAAGCAGCAATTGAAGCTTTTGCTGAAACAGATATTGTTCCAATCGCAGCGTCTACAGAGGATTCTTATTATGTAGTAGAACACTACGCACTCGCGGCAGGTGGTATGGAAAATTATAAAGCAGAATTAGCAGACCAAAATCCGACATGGGCGGAAGGTTTAGATAACATTAAAAAACACGCAGATATGGGAGCGTTTACACCTGATGCGGCTACAATTGATTTAGCAATGGCACAGGAATTATTTAAACAGGAACAAGCAGCAATGATTTTCGAAGGCTCCTGGTTCTGGGGGCAATTGGAAGAAGCAGGTATGGGCGAAGATGTTACCGTTTTACCGATGCCGGTTTATGCTGATGGAGGTGAAACTGGTGAGATTGTCGGTGGAGCATCTCAAGGATGGTTTATCAGTACTAAATCCTATGAAGATGAAGCAAAGCGTGATGTCGTTGTAGATTTGTTTAACTATTTAACTTCAGAAGAAATTATTGTTCGGATTGCTGAAGCAACAGGACAACCACCAGCTAAAGGTGCATTGGAAGATTTACCAGCTTATCTGGAAGCAGGTCATCAATTAGTAAGTGACGCCCCAGCAGTAGCTTTACCGATTAACGATCGTATTTATCCGGAAGCGTTTACGCATGTGCGGACAAGCGTCCCTGATATTGTAAGTGGTAACACAACTGGTGAACAAGTATTAGAGGAAGCAGCTGCAATGGAAGAGTAATAGATAACTAGATAGCAAATAGGAGGTTGTCCCTGTATCTGGGTCAGCCTCGTTGCTCATCTGGAAGGGAGGATGTCATGAAAGGTGATAAACTATATGTTTTTCTTTTTCTCACGCCTGCTTTTGTCATAACAGGTATCTTTTTGTATTATCCGTTTGTGGACAATATTTTGCAGAGCTTTTATAAAACGGATGGATTCTTTAACTCTACGTTTATTGGACTAGATAACTATGTTCGGTTATGGAGTGATGAGATTGCCAGAGAAGCATTATTCAATTCGCTGGAGTTAATGTTGTATGTAACGATTTTTCAGGTAGGCATCGCACTAGTTTTAGCGATAATGGTTAATGCAATTACGAAAGGGGCGGGCTTTTATCGGACAACTTTTTTCTTTCCAATCGTTATTTCCGGTGCTGCGATCGGGTTATTATTTACCTTGATTTATAATTACAGAAACGGTTTGCTGAATGAGATTTTAGTTAATCTTGGTTTAGAAAGAGTGTTATGGCTGACCGAACAATCATCCTTATATATGGTAGCTATACCAACGATTTGGAACTATGTTGGCTTTTACTTTGTCATCTTATTAACGGCTATTCAAAAGATTCCGAATGATTTTTATGAAGCAGCTGCTTTAGAAGGAATTACCGGTGTACAAAAGATGTTTAAACTGACGATTCCGTTAATAGTGAGTGATTTGAAAACATGTATTGTTCTTGCCATTACCGGTACGTTAAAGATTTTCGAACTTGTTTACATTATTACTAGAGGTGGTCCGGGTAGTTCCTCAGAAGTACTAGGAACCTATATGTATCAGAAAGCATTTGAAGATACGGCAATGGGATATGGTGCTACTATTGCAGTGGTAATCGTTGTTTTAGGTTTAAGTTTAGCGTTTATTACGAACAAATTATTGCAAAAAGAAGAAGTAACATACTAATAGGAAGAGAGGTGTTTGCCATTGCATTCTTATACTGAAGACCGTTTAACATTTTGGGAAAGGTTTCAAGAAAGATATTTTACTCAATCAAAAATAGGAAAAATTTTTATTTACGTCATACTTACTTTATGGTCAATGACTACCATTTTTCCTTTAGCATGGGTATTCTTGAATTCTTTTAAGGAATCCCGTGAGATTATTACGGATACATTTAAAATGCCAACTGACCCAACGATGCAAAATTATGTAAATGCGTTTGAAACGGTTAACATTGGAAAGAGTTATATGAACAGTTTTATTATATCTGGATCTGTTGTACTACTTGTATTGTTTATTGGTGGATTAGCAGCTTTTGCAATGGCACGAATGCAATTTAAGTTAAGAGGGGTATTGCAAGCGTTGTTAATCGCAAGTTTATTAATCCCAGCATTTGCTACGATTGTTCCTGTATACCGGATGATGATTCAAATGGATCTCGTCAATACATACCTTGCGCTGATTATTCCTCATACTGCGGGTAATTTGCCTTTTGCTATCTTGGTTATCAGTGGTTATATGGCGACTATCCCCAAGGAATTGGAAGAGGCATCTGTAATGGATGGCTGCGGTCGATTCAAAATGTTTACTAGAGTATTCTTACCGATATCATTACCTTCTTTCGCAACAGTGGGTATATTTGTATTCCTTTGGTCATATAACGATTTATTCTCCTCATTAGTATTAGTATCACACGAAAGCGTAGCACCAATCGTAGTGCTATTATCTAATGTTAGTTCACAATATGGTACAGATTACGGTTTAATGACTGCGGCGATTGCGATGACAGTAATTCCTGTACTGATTTTCTATCTTGTAGCTCAAAAAACATTTGAAAAAGGAGCAACATCTGGAGCAGTAAAAGGGTAACGATTGAGAGACAATCAAAAAAGAAAGGGTGATCCATTTGTATATTTTATTACAAGGAGAATTTCATTCATTTTTACCTGGTATTGAAGAATTACAGAAGGAAATTAATATTACCCTCCATGAAGACGGTATCCCATTAACAATAGAGAAGAGTGATAGTAAGGAGACTGTTGTTGAGTTCAGAAATGGTGAAGGGTTTATTTCTTATAGTCAAGCCTATCACGTCTATAGAGCAATTGGTTTATTTGTCCAATACAGTGAAGAACAAGCAACGTTTATGATGAAAGAAACACCACATTTTCAAACAATTGGTCCGATGTTTGACCTGTCTAGAAATGCCGTGATCCGAGTAGATCAATTCAAAGGTATGCTTCGAAAAATGGCATTAATGGGATTTAACGCTGCAATGCTTTACATGGAAGATACGTATGAAGTTAAAGACTTTCCTTACTTTGGATATATGCGAGGACGTTATACACAACAAGAATTGCAAGAGCTTGATGATTATGCGTTTCAATTTGGAATCGAGCTGATTCCTTGTATCCAAACACTTGCACACTTAGAAGAGTTTTTGAAGTGGGATGCAGCAGCACACCTTAAGGATACCAGAGGTGTTTTGTTAGTGGAACAGGAAGCAACATATGAATTTTTACGAAAAATGATTACCGCTGCTGCTCAACCTTTCCGAACTAAACGTATTCATATTGGAATGGATGAAGCCGAAGAATCAGGAAGAGGGATCTATTTAAATAAATTTGGCTATAAAGATCGTATAGATTTGATGACAGATCATTTACGACAGGTAAAAGAAATAACAGATAAACTAGAGCTTGATGTCATGATGTGGAGTGACATGTTTTTAAAGCTAGCTTCTAATTCTGGGGATGATCAGTATGATATGTCAACGGAAATTTCAGAGGTTATGAAAAATAAAATACCTGACAATATCAAGCTGATGTATTGGGATTACTATCATACGGAACAAGAAGATTATCAGGCGTTGATTGCTAAACATAAACAATTGGGACAAACACCTGCGTTTGCTGGTGGTATTTGGGTTTGGAATACCTTCGCAACGAATTATGGACTATCATTAAAAACAAGTGAAGCGGCTCTATCGGTATGTAAGCAAGAAGGTATAGAAGATGTTTTTGTTACTTTATGGGGGGATGACGGTTACGAAAATAACTATTATTCGGCGATGCTTGGCTTACAATTATATGCAGAACATCAATTCCAAACTACTGTTGATAAGGAACATTGGTATGCCCGTACTAAATTTTGTACTGGTTTAGATGCGAAGACCTTTTTACAATTAAATGATTTAGATGCCATTCCGGGAGTGGTAAAAGGAAACTTGGACCAAACAAATCCATCGAAATTTTTGTTATGGCAAGACGTACTTCTCGGCTTATTTGATAAACATATAGAAGGGATGGAACATGACGTTTCTCTTCATTATCAACAATTGGAGAATAAGATAAAACAGTCACGAGACCCACGTTTAGAGCTTGACTTTATTTTTGAAGTACCAGAGAAATTGTCGGCAGTATTAGCACAAAAGGCTGCTATCGGTATAAAGCTAAAAACAACGTATGATGATCAACAGGTAGAGACCTTACGGCGAATAGCTGATGTAGACTTACCTGAAATTATAGATAAGGTTAAAGTTTTGCGAAATGCACATAAAAAGCAATGGTTGACCATTAATAAGCCTTTTGGCTGGGAAGTGATCGATATTCGTTATGGTGGACTTATTGCTCGTTTAGAAACCGCAATAGAACGAATTATGGACTATTTGAATGGTGAGATAGAAAGGATTGAGGAACTAGAACAAGATCGTCTACCGTTTAATGCTAATCTAGATAAAACAACCGGTTTAGGCTGGTCCAGTTATTATTATCGGATGGCATCTCCAAATGTGTTTTTTCACGTATTACCAATCTATTAATCAATTTTCGAAAGGACTGAGATCCATTCAAATGAGTAGCTATAAAATGTTTGCTGGAGGATATGGGCAAGAAGTGGAGGAAGCGATACATTTGGTAACTTACAATTCAAAAACACATTCATTTGAAAAGCAGTCTACGATAAAGGGGATTACTTCCCCTTCTTTTTTAGCGCCTCACCCTTATTTAGACATCATTTATGCTGTCAGTGAGGTGGATAAGGGAGAAGTAGCGGGTTTTCAGCTTGATTCGCAGTTCATTGAACTTGGTAGACAGTTTACAAAAGGATCAGGGCCTTGTTATGTCCATGCCGATGAAGAAGGGGAATTTTTATTAATCGCAAATTATGGGGAAGGGAATATTTCGTTACACCCACTAAAAGAGGATGGTTCAATAGAAACGTGTAGTGATGCAATTAAACTGCCGATGGTTCAGCAAGGTAAGCATTCACACCCACATACTTGTTATCCATTAGGTGATCAGAATACTTTTTTAGTTACGGATTTAGGTCAGAATACCTTGTCACTATTTCAAATAATTCGCAATCAACTAAGCTTACATCATGTTCATTCATTTGATTTAGGACAAGGTAAGGGACCACGGCATCTAGTTGTTTCTCAGAATCGGCAATTCATTTATATTGCAAATGAATTCAGTTCTACTGTTTCAGTCTACCGCTTTAATCAAGAGAAGTTAGAGATGGAGCTTATTCAGGAAATTGCTACTATTCCTCAAGACGAAGAGATAGATAATTATTGTGCGGATATACACTTTTCGCCAGATGAGCATTTCCTATATGTATCGAATAGGGGAAGAGATTCTATTACCGTTTTTCAAGTGTTTACCGATGGCGTGCTAACCTTTCATGATGAGGTATCAACACTAGGGTGTTGGCCACGAAATTTTGCTGTAACGCCTGATGGTGCATTTATGTTGGTTGCTAATGAGCATAGTGACATGATCACAGTACTAAAAATTACCTCAGATGGTACATTACAACCGGTACCTGATCAATATGAAATGATTAAACCGACTTGTTTAAAGTTTTTAAGGAGGCTGTGAGAATGACAGATATGTTAGTCAATTTATATTCATTATCCGAAGATTCACTTGATACGACGCAAAACTATCAAATTCGAACGGTTTTACCACCAGAAAAACATAAAGTGATGGATTGGGTTCGAGAGCATTTTTCTGAAAACTGGGTAAGTGAATGTGAAGTCGCTTGCGCAAAGGTACCTGCTAACTGTTTAATCGCAGTCCAAGATAAAGATATATTAGGTTTTGCCTGTTATGATACGACATTTCGAAACTTTTTTGGCCCTACCGGAATGAAGGAAAGTGCAAGAGGGCAAGGAATTGGTTATCAGTTGTTGTTGGCTAGCTTGTTTCAATTACGAGCTAAAGGTTACGCGTATGCAATCATAGGTGATGCTGGTCCCGTGGAGTTTTATAAGAAAACGATTGGAGCGGTACCGATTGATGGTGTGCCTGTGTTGAAACAAATGAAGACACTTTAAATAGTTTAGTTCTGGAGTGCAGGCAATTTGTACTCCTTACTGAACTACTTTTTTATATACAATATTTTTTTGTTCAGTCTGCAAAACGGAAAGAAAGGTAGTAAAGGATAAGAAATAGGATTAATTTTCTAATATTTATTGACAAGGAAAGCGAATTCATGTTAATTTTCTTATAAAGATTAAACGTTTTATCAAAGTGGTGAAAAAATGGCTAGTTTAAAAAAAATCGCTCAGAAGGCAAATGTTTCTGTTGCTACTGTTTCAAATGTTCTCAATAATAGAGGTCGAGTAGGTGAAGAAACTAAAAAGAAAATCTTGCAAATAGCTGAAGAATTTAATTATGCTCCTAATCGAATGGCCAAAAGCTTAAAAATGAATAAATCTCAAACGATTGGTGTTATTGTCGAAGACTTGTCTGTTTTTAATGCACCAGAAATAATTGATGGAATAAATTCTTTTGCGGAAGATCATGGATATTCTATATTACTAATGAACTTACGTATGAAGAAAAAAACCGGTGTGCAATATCCCGATTCCGAAATATGTAAACAAGAAGCAGCACCAATGTTTAAAGTTTTATTAGCAAGTCAAGTTGAAGGGATTATCTATATTGGGATTCATTCACGTGATGTAAAAGGGATACTGCCAGATTCATCTATACCTGTTGTATATACTTATTGTGATACATCTAATCCAAAAGATTTATCGGTCAATTATAACGACTTTAGTGCGGCTTTTTATGCAACGGACTATCTAATCGACGAAGGAATTAAAGATATTGGACTAATTACAGGATTTAAAAATTCTGAATCAACTATTGAACGATTAAAAGGTTTTAAAAAAGCATTCCAAGAAAATCAAATAGAATGGAATCCAGATTGGATTACTAATGGGGATTGGGAATTTAATTCTGGTTATCAACAAGGCCATGTTTTATTACAGACTAACCATAAACCTAGTGCTATATTAGCCATGAATGACTTAATGGCAGGTGGTGTATTAAAGGCAGCAAGTGAATTAGGAATAGACGTTCCTGGTGATTTAGCGGTTATAGGTTTTGATAATCGAGAGATCAGCCAGTATTTAACACCTAAATTAACTACGGTGAGTCTACCATTAAATGAGATGGGGCAGCAATCCATTAAATTATTAATAAAAAAAATAAGAGGAGAAAGAATCTTGTCTAATAAAATTAGATTAAATTGTAAATTAGTTAAACGCGAGAGCGTTTAAACACTAATTTTAGATTAAACGTTTAACCTAAAATGAAAACGTTTAATTCGAGGGGGTGGTGTTTGCAAATTATGTGATGTTGGAGCTTTTCCTTTGTTCAAAGTCATGAGTACAAAATTAAAGGAGGAAAATTAACTATGAAAAATTATTTTAAAAAACGTTTCTCACTTTTTGTTGTAGTAATTGTAATAGTATTTTTAGTCGCTTGTAGTAATGAAAATGCGGATGAGGAACAAAATGAAGCTGAAAACGAAAATAATGCGGATGTACAAACCATCCATATGGCAAAACTAGAATCTGATCCTAATGGAATGATGGAGGAAGCACGTCAAAGATTTAATGAAGAACATGATGATATACAAGTAGAATTTGTAGAGATGTCGAATGACGCATCACAAATGCATGATCAAACTGTAACGCAATTGTCGGCTGGCTCTGAAAATCTTGACATTGTGAATATGGATGTCGTATGGACTGCTGAATTTGCAGAAGCAGGATGGATAGAGCCATTAGATGATTTGTTTACAGAAGAAATGCAATCAGAATTTATTGAAAGACAAGTTGATGCCATGACGTATGATGGACATGTATGGGCGGTTCCATGGTTTAATGACTTACATCCATTATGGTATCGCAAGGATTTGTTAGAAAAGTATGATTTGAAAGTACCTGAAACGTATGAAGAGGCTGTAGAGGTTGCACAAACGATTCAAGAAGAGGAAGGTATTCAAGGATTCAGTATGCACTGGGGACGCGCTGAACAACTTATTGTCAGCTTTACTGAATTTTTACATGCTAATAATGGCGATTTTTTCGACGAAGATGGCAATGTCACGATTAATAGTCCGGAGGCAGTGGAAGCACTTCAGTTTATGGTCGATATGATAGAGGAATATGAAGTGGTATCCCCTTCAGCAATTGGTAATTCAACACCAGAGGATGCCAGAATTCCATTTACTCAAGGACAAGTATTATTTCATCCAAACTGGGGTTATGTGTATTCTGAGAACCAATCTGATGACTCCCCGGTAAAAGATAAAACGTGGGTAGCTAGTAATTTTGCATTTGAAGGTGGGCAAAAAGCCAATTCTGTCGGAGGTTGGAACTTCGCTATATCCAAAAATGCTAGTGATAAAGAAACAGCATGGGAAGTCATCAAATGGTTCACATCCTTTGAAAATCAGAAAGAAATGTTGCTTGGCGGTGGTCAAGTAGGAACTCGAGTAAAACTATATGAGGATCCAGAAGTATTAGAAGCAAATCCTCAATTAGAAGAGTATTTAGATGTATTTGAACATGCTTCAGTAAGGCCATCACATCCACAATACTCTAAAATATCTGATATTGCGCAGTCCTATATTCATCAGGCGTTATCAGGAGATTTAACACCGGAAGAAGCTCTAAACCAATTAGCAACGGAGCTTGAGGAGCTTGAATAATAAGAATAACAGGTATCGGGTGTCACTCGGTACCTGTTATAAGGAGTGTAAATCATGAGATATAGATTCTTACCTTATATGTTGTTATTACCTGTATTTACCATGATTATTATTATTGTGTTTATTCCGCTTATTACGACTATCATATACAGCTTTCAATCATATAGATTAACAGATCCTGATGCACAGGCAACTTTTGTTGGTTTAAGTAACTATTTTGAAATTTTGCAGGATGACCGTTTTGTATCTTCTTTACTAACCAGTTTAATCTATATTATTGGTAGTGTTATAGGGATGTTAATACTAGGTTTAATTACCGCACAAATTGCCAACCAAGCGTTTAAGGGTCGTTCATTATTCCGCGCTTCCATCTTATTACCGTGGGCCGTTGCTCCAGTCGTTGCAGCACAGTCTTGGAAATTTATGTTTGAAACAGATTTCGGGATTATCAACTATGTCTTGGAAGGGATTGGGATCATCGAACGAAATATTCCGTGGCTCGTTTCATCGGACCATGCCATGATAAGTGTAGTAATTACAAATGTGTGGAAGACAACACCTTTGTTAACTCTAATCATTGTATCTGGGTTACAGACAATATCTAGAGAATTATATGAGAGTGCAGATATAGATGGAGCAGGTGCTTGGAAAAAGTATTATCATATTACATTACCATTGATAAGACCTTTTATTGCCATGGGACTTATCTTTACTACCCTACAGACGATCAATGTTATCGATATTATCTATGTCATGACTGGTGGAGGACCTGGAGAATCGACAGAAATCTTTACCCTTTACAATTACAAAGTATTTTTCCAATATCTAGACTTCGGTCTTGGTGGTGCTATGGCAGTTATTGGGGTAATTTTAGTAGGTATATTAATCTACTTCTATACAAGAAGCATGAATAAGCAGTATAACTAATAGGAGGTACTCCTGATGAATAAAAAGTTAAAAGTTTGGTTTTGGATTGGATTAGTGACTATTATATTGATCAATACAATTCCTTACCTATGGACGATCCTAACCTCTTTAAAACAACAAAATGAAATCTATAACGTAAAGATTTTCCCTGAAACACTTTTTTTGGAAAATTATCTGCAAGTATTATTAGAAAGTGGTTTTTTGAAAAATATATGGAATAGTGTAGTGATTTCAAGTGTGACAGCGATAATGTGTATAGTTATTGGTGTACCCGCCGCCTATGCTTTTGCAAGGCTACAGTTTCGAATGAAAAACGGATTGTTCATGCTTGTATTGTTTATGACTATTTTTCCAGGTATTTTTATTATCAGTCCACTGTTTAGCTTTTTGCGAAGTATTGGTGCGATAGATACGTACTTTGCTTTAATTTTACCTTACATTGCTTACTTCACACCATTAGTTGTTTGGATTTTAACTGGATTTTTCCGAACGATACCAAGTGCTATAGAAGAAGTGGCGATTATGGATGGTTGCAGTATTCCAAAGCTAATTTGGAAAATTGTTTTACCATTATCTATTCCAGGGATTATCACCGTTGGGATTATCGCCTTCACATTATCCTGGAATGAATTTTTATTTGCGTTAATATTTACATCTTCAGATAGTGCTCGAACGGTTCCGGTTGCAATCTCTCAATTTCAAGGTGTGCACTCATTAAACTGGGGTCAGATGACAGCAGCCGCGATTGTTGCAACGATTCCTATTGTGTTAATTTCCGTTATCCTGCAAAAGTATATTATAAGTGGACTAACGGCAGGGGCGATCAAAGAATAAAGACAACAATATAAATGTACGTTGGGGGATAATATATGTATAAGTTAACGAACCAAGTGTTCACAGCATTAGTAAACGACAAAGGATTGGTTGATTCTCTTTCTGTTAATCAAGACAAGTCACATATGAATTGGGTTATCAATCAAAGTTATTTAAAAGAGCATAATTACCCGGACTATCAGAAATTGTTTGGGAATTTTTCGATTGAGATAAATAACCAAACTTTTGATAATCAGGGGATAGAACCAAGAGTAGATGTGACAAAGCAACAACTAAAGGTGGATTTTGACTTTTTAGAAGCTGGATTCACTATAGAATATATTTATACAGCAACTGATAATAGTTATTTTGATTGGCATATACAAGTTATCAACCATAATGAAAAGGAATTAGTGATTGATCATTTTAAAGTGTGGTGTGCTCTTTCTTATATTATGTTTCGAGATACAGATGTACATCGGAATATGCAGCAGTCTTGTGCGATATTCCCGCATATTTCAAACGATTATACTAGATTGATTGCCAAAAAGAGAGATAACAATGGACCCGATTTAGCTATTTTGAATTTAGAAGGCAAGACGATAAATATCGGAACTTTCTGTCGATATACGAATAGATTTCGTGAGCAAGTATCGCCTTCATTAGATGGAGCCTTGTTTCACCAGCTTATATTAGCAGAATCGAGTGAAACTAAAGAACAAGGTGATTGGATTTATGACAGTTTAGGTCAAAGTATTATCGTTCCAGCTGCAAATAAGCAGTCTTGGTTATATCGATTTGCGGCTTTTGATCATGCTGAAGAATATCAGCAAACCCTTTTAGATTGCGATCGACCGCTTATTCAATATCCACCGGTTGTATTGAAGGATAGACATTTTATTGGTGAAGTGGTGCTACCTAGCAATACTACAATTCATCAGCTTGTATTAAAGCTTTATGATAAGACGATCGATATCACTAATTATTTAAAGAAATTATCGGAAAATAAGTATCAAATACAATATTTGATGCAAGATTTGGGAGAGCATAAATTAGAGGTAATTTTAGATAATGAAAAAATAGATTTCGTTGTTTTTAATGTAATGAATCCCATACATCGTCTTATCGAAGCACGAGCGAATTATTTAGAGCGAAATGCTTTTATTGAAGAAGAGACTGATGAAAACGCTTTTGGGTTTAAACCTATATCCAATCAAGGAGAGTCACTTGGTAAGTTATGTTTTTTGTTACAAAAAAATTTGATAGCGGAAGTTAAGCCGAAGCAAATAGAAAAAGTGGAAAAAAGTGCAGTATTTTATATAAAAAATAAATGGTTTAAAAATGGTGACTTAACTAGTCCATTGAAAATACATGGTGATTTTTATCGTACATTAGATTTTGACTATATTGCACATGTTTTCTTCTTATTGTCAAAAGTCAATCCAACATTTTTAAAAATTCATCAACCCAATGTTTATTTGGAGTGGGCGGCCGAGGTAATGATACTTCGTTTTGATAAGAATTTACATCAAAGTGAACGAGAAAAAAATGAGACAGAAATGAATGGTGTCTTTAACCTATTTATAAAAGATTTATTAGCGGAACTAGCAAAACAAAAAAAGGTGAAATACTGGAATCGGCTACAAGAACTATGGCAAAGTTTCTGTTTGAGGTTGGTAAATAATGTGGGCTCCTATCAATCAGCAATAACAGAGCATCACTTCGATAATGCGGGATTTGGTCCAACCAGTGAATCATTAGCAATATATGGGGAGATAGAAGCTGCGGAGAAGTATGGTGAATTAATATTGGCGAATATTGGTATAAGTAACGATTTTCGAAATCAAAATCCAGATCGTTGGTGGGAAGCATTATCTTATATGATTCATTCCTTATGGGGAGGGCTTGTATCCCATTCAGCTCTCGTCCTCTTTGAAAAAAGTAAAAAAACAGCTTATCTGCATGCAGCTTACCGATCGATGATGGCTGTCCTCTATTGTTATGACTGGAATGCAAGTGCCACTTTAAATGAGCTAAAAGAGGGGGAAGCAGCTTCGACTTATAGTGTTGCCTACCCCAATATTAATAAGCCATCCTTATCCCATAATCGTTTTGGACAATCTGTATTTCTTGAAGATGATCCGGAACTGTTTGCTGGAAATGCAACAGGTGACGATTGGGATATGGGAGAAGAGTTAGTAGCGTATTTAAAAGGATTTGGTACAACAACATATGTCTATCAAGAAAATGGCACGGTGCATTGTGTAAATGGAATTATTATCGAAAAGAACGGTCAATTGATTATTGAAAGTCATGCAGCATACCCAAAAGAATATAAGTTTTACCGAATGGGAATAGCGGATGTATACAAACAAGATAATCAAGATTTTTCACGGATCGTTATCGAAAGAGAGCATGATCAGGGGTGGAAAATTATTAATCTATAACATACACGAGGAGGAATAAACGATGAATAAGATGACACCAATTCAGCTTTCGCAAGTGAAGATTAAGGATGCATTTTGGAGTCCATGGCAAAACCTTGTAAAAGATTCCATCATTCCATATCAGTGGAATGCTTTAAATGACCGGATACCTGGAGCTGAACCGAGCCGAACGGTCAAAAATTTTGAAATAGCAGCTGGTAGATCAAATGGTAAGCATTATGGCATGGTTTTTCAAGATAGTGATTTGTACAAATGGATGGAAACAGTAGCATACACCCTTCATATGGAGAAAAGTAACAAATGGGAGGAGATTATGGATGAAGTTATCCAATTAATTGAAGAAGCACAAGAAGAAAATGGTTACCTCAACACCTATTTTAGTGTTAATCATCCAGATAAAAAATGGACGAATTTAAAAGATGATCATGAATTGTATTGTATTGGTCATTTAATTGAGGCGGCAGTAGCCTATTATGAAGCAACAGGAAAAGACCAAATTATACAGATCGTCAATAAAGCAATTGAGCATATTACAGAGGTAATTGGAGAAGATGATGGAAAGCTTGCTGGATATCCAGGACATCCTGAAATTGAGCTTGCTTTGATGAAATTATATAGGATAACTGGCAAAGAGGCGTATATCAATTTGTGTAAGTTTTTTATCGAGGAAAGAGGCAGAAGAACTCCACATCATTTCTTTGATGAAGAAACTAAAAATCGTGGCGAAAAGCCTGAAAATGATTATAGTTATTATCAAGCTCATTTACCAATTAGAGAGCAACGAACAGCTGAAGGGCATTCGGTTCGTGCCACCTATTTATATAGTGGTATGGTCGATTTGGCAAGCGAATTAGAAGACGAAGAACTATTGGAGGTTTGTCACGCCCTTTGGGAGAATACCGTTAATAAGAGAATGTATGTAACTGGTGGGATTGGTTCATCTGCACATCAAGAAAGATTTACGGTCGATTATGATTTACCAAATGATAGAGCATATACCGAAACATGTGCTTCGGTTGCACTAATCATGTGGGCTCAACGTATGGTGCAAATAGCGGCCGATTCTAAGTATACGGATGTGTTAGAACGAGTATTATATAATGGGGCGTTAAGTGGTATTGCATTAGATGGTAAAAGCTATTTCTATGTGAATCCATTAGAAGTTTGGCCACACACAACAAACTGTAGACATGATATGAATTCAGTTAAAACAACAAGACAACCTTGGTTCGGTTGTGCTTGCTGTCCACCGAACATTGCTAGATTATTAGCTTCCCTCGGTCAATATATTTATTCTGCTAATCAGAAAGAACTGTATGTCCATTTATATATTAGTGGTGAAACTGAATTTATAATGGATGGTGAGCTTGTTAACGTAGAACAACAATCTAATTATCCTTGGGATGGAAATATTAACTTTCGTTTAGATTTGAAAAAGCCAACATCCTTTACATTGGCATTAAGAATTCCAAGTTGGTGTAAAAAAAGCCAACTGTTCATTAATGGCACGGAATATCCAGTAGAAAAAGTGAAAGGATATGCAAAAGTTAACAAAGAATGGCATCCAGATGATGAAGTAACATTACTTCTAGATATGCCAGTAGAAACCGTTAGATCACATCCAGCTGTACGTGAAAATGCAGGTAAAGTGGCACTTCAACGTGGGCCAATCGTCTATTGCCTGGAAGAAATTGATAATGGAGCAAATTTACAAGATATCCAACTAGATTCGAATCAAACATTTTCAGTAGACTTTAATGCTTCCCTCTTAAATGGTCTGATGATTGTAAAAGGAACAGGCTTCCAAACAGATACTGAAAAAATTCAAGACCAACTCTATACAACAGCTCTACCATCCTTTATAGAAAAAGAATTAATAGCAATTCCTTACTACGCATGGAGTAATAGAGGTGAGAATGAAATGTTAGTTTGGATAAGAGAAAAGTAATTTATTATATTAACAGGTAATTATGATGTGTAAAAGCCCCTGTATCATATATTTTGAAACAGGGGTAATTCTTTATTATACCTCGGAGGTTTTGTTATTTTTTAATGTATTTTGAATCTCAACTCACGACAATCCATACGTCACTTGTGTTAGGTGTTTCACCTTGTGTCCACCAGAGTGCTTCATATATGACACCTTGATATGAAACACGATCTCCACCATTATATGCAGTGGTACTGGACCATTCTGGAACTTCAGGCTGTTCAGGCGTTTCAGGTGCGTCCCCGCTTACCAATTCCCATACGTCTGATTCACCGGGAGTATCTCCTTGTGTCCACCACTTTGCTTGATAAACGTTTCCATTATAAGAAACTTGATCACCATTTAAATAAACAGCATTTGGATCCCATTCCGGTGTGTCACCAGGTTTTTCCGGATCAGGTTCACCTGGTTCCCCAGGATCTCCAGGCTCAAATTCCCCGTCAAAGTTAGCATCAATTACTTGATAAAAACCATTTGCTGTATCAGCTACTTCCCAATACGCAAGTATAACATGATATCCTGACCTTTGAGGAATTTCACAATCATGTGTTGTCGTGAAATCAGGGCGTTGTCCATTATCATTATGTGTACAGAATAATTCAAAATCTGATCGTTCTAACGGAGAATTAGGATCCCATCCTTCTTTTGTAATATAGTAATCCCAATTGTATGATGCATGTGCAGCAGTTAATGTCCATTCAAAGGTAAAGGCGCCACTTGACATCGGAACTTTCGCCCAACGATTTTCAGATTGTTCGTCTAATTTAGGAAAGACGCCTCCAGCACTGGCAATCTGTCCATCTGCTACCCCTGCTTCAGGAAAGTTACCAGGTCCCTCAAGGCTCTGTGGTTCATAAACTACAGCCCCACAATCAACATTAACCCCATCTGCACATAGTAGAGCCCTACTTTCGGGATTACTAACATATCCATGAGCAGAAACCATCGTGGTGAAAGCTAAAGACACACCAAATAATCCAACAACCATCAATGCGACTTTTAGAAAACTAAGATTACTAATTTTTATACTCATCTTTTCTCCTCCTTGATTATAATACTAGAAGTCTATACCTATATAAGCGAAAAATATTGGGTAAGAGCCTCAATAATTTCGGATTCCACCTCCTTTTTCTACCATGAAAAGAAAACCCTTACATTTTATATCATAGAGGATGCAAGTGTTTAATTCAATAGTAACGAAGAAATTTAGTAAAAAAATCCTATAAAAGAAAAACTAATCAATAAATTTATCCGTTCTTAACTAAAACACAAAAAAGGATTGCATTCCACACTGTAAATTGGTATAGTTATCTTATCCAATAAATTTTATCAACGAGAACATAATCATCTTAGAAATGTCTGGGAGTTTATGTTCTCTTTTTTTTATGTGTAAGAAATGCGATGACTTTGCCAGGAGTGTGTAAGTACAGTCGTTCTTGATTTAAAAAAATGGGATAAGGAGGCAAATGGGTGTGAAATCGGAGGTTATCACAAAAGGTATAAAGGTTAATAAGAAGAAAAGCTTTTTCAAGAGATACTTTGGTCAGTTTGACTTGCAAATGATGGTAATACCTGGTCTGATCTTTATTTTTATTTTTAACTATATACCGATGTATGGTGTGTTAATGGCTTTTCAGAATTATGACATATTTGAGGGAATGATGGGGAGTGAATGGGTTGGACTAGAGCATTTTAAAATGTTTTTTTCTGATCCAAGGTTTCTGGAAATATTGCGTAATACCTTTGTTATCAGTGGATTGAAGATTTTGATATGTTTTCCTGCACCAATCATGCTTGCTCTTATGTTAAATGAAGTAAAAAACATGGCCTTCAAAAGAACAGTGCAAACTATCACTTATTTGCCACATTTTTTGTCTTGGGTTATTGTTGCAGGATTTGCGATGTCGATATTATCGACAGACAATGGCAGTTTAAATATTGCATTAGAAAAAACGGGGTTGATTGATGAATCGATTAATTTTCTGGCAATCCCTGAATACTTTTGGACGATTATCGTTTCTACAAATCTATGGAAATCGATTGGTTTTGCTTCGATAGTTTATATTGCAGCAATTGCAGGAGTGGATCCTCAACTTTATGAAGCTGCAGCGTTAGATGGTGCTAGTCGATTCAAGCAAATCTTTTTAATAACAATACCCTCTATTATGCCTATCATTATTATCTTCTTTATTTTAGAAGTAGGAAATTTATTAAATGCTGGTTTCGAAGATTTATTAATTTTAGGAGATTCGGCAATATTACGGTCTGTTTCCGATGTCATTGATACCTATGTTTACCGGGTAGGGATCGGAAGCGGAAGGTATTCCTATGCGACGGCAATTGGATTATTTAAAGCGATCATAAGTGTAGGTTTGTTAACTTTAGCAAATTATATTGCTCGTAGGAATGGCAACAGTCTTTGGTAAAGAATGAGAAGAGGTGAAGAACAAATGATAAAACCGACATTTGGTGACCGGATCATGATAGTCAGCATATATATTTTCCTAATTTTATTAGGCTTTGTAACGTTCTATCCATTTTGGAATTCGTTAGTGATTTCCTTTAATAGTGGGCAGGACACCATGCTAGGCGGTGTAACTTTTTGGCCACGAGATTTCACATTGGAAAATTATCAAATCGTCTTTCAGGATAAAAGATTACTGAATGCTTTTTTGATCTCTGTGTTAAGGACGGTAATAGGTACTTTTCTATCTGTTCTTGTCACCGCACTTCTGGCGTATGGCTTGTCCAAAAAAGAACTGATTGGTAGAAAATTTTTTATGATTTTCTGTTTGTTAACGATGTTTTTTAGTGGTGGTCTAATTCCCACTTTTCTACTTGTTAGGGGGATAGGATTGATGGATTCTTTTTGGGCGATGATTATCCCAACACTTGTGTTAGTTTGGAATATGATTATTTTCCGTACCTTCTTTCAACAACTGCCTAAAGGGCTGGAGGAATCAGCCAAGATAGATGGATGTGGGAATTGGCAAATTTTCTTTCGGATTGTGCTACCTTTGTCAGGACCTGTGATCGCAACGTTATCCTTGTTTACCGCTGTATTCCATTGGAATGATTGGTTTTTTCCTAGTATTTATATTTCTTCAGAAAACTTGATACCAATCCAGACTTTACTTCGACAAGTATTGAATTCCAATACTGTAACATCACAAATGAGTCAGCTCGATGCGGGAGCTTTAGCACACATGTCCAATGTAGCGAAAGTTACCGGGAAATCTTTATCAATGGCCACGATGATGGTAGCGACAATTCCGATTATATTAGTTTATCCGTTTGTTCAAAAACACTTTGTGAAAGGGGTACTAATCGGATCATTGAAAGAGTAGTGCAAAGAAATTGGTTTAAGGCTAGTGCTTTAAATAAAAATTTTAAAAAGGGGTTGAAGGGTATGAGGAAAAGGAGATTTCATTGGTATCTGTTACTTGTATTATTAACTGTTGGAATTGTTATTGGATGTTCTGATAGTGACACCACTGAAAGTGTAGAAGAAGAGACAAATGATTCCGAATCAGACGAAGCAGGTGAAGAGGATGACTTATTTGTATTAGGCGAGGAGCCACTGGAAATTTCAATGTTTGGCAATTATGACTGGTACACCATGCCTGGATGGGGGGATGATGTAGCAACTGCTTGGATCAAAGAGAATAAAAAAGTAGATATAACTGCGATTGACGGCGGCGGGAATGCTGAACAAAAATTAACCACGATGATTGCAGGTGATGAGCTGCCTGATTTTATTTGGACAGATCGTGGAGCATCTGTCGAAAGATTACGAGAAGGTGGAGCACTTGTACCATTGGATCCTTATCTTGATAAATATACGAATTTAAGAGACTGGTTTGGTGAAGAAGGTATTAATATGCTTCGTTCAGATGACGGCAAGTTATACCAATTTCCAAACTGGTATAATTCCAGCCCATTTGGTAATGCAGGGTATGTCATAAATAAAGGAATTTACGAAGATCTAGGATCTCCTCCATTAGAGACTACAGAAGATCTATATGAATACTTACAATTAGTAAAAGAGAATTATCCAAATGTTATTCCGTTTGAAACAGGTATAGATGGTCAAGGGATTAATGTGTTATATTCTGCTTTTGCCGAGGGAGAATCTCCGGCTAACATTAACAATGTAGCGGTCCAGAGCGGAGATCAGTTAACGTCCATTTTTACGGATGAGAATTATATCGAATCTTTACAATATGTTAGTAAATTGTTCCGTGATGGATTAATTACACAGGATGCATTGACGCAAGATCAGGATATGGTTATTGAGAAAGTCACATCAGGTAACATAGCCGTTTTCGCTTCTGCAAGTCCGACAGACCATGCCAGAACAGGTCATTATAATCTGTTGGAAGAAGATTCTGATGGAGGATATTTCATGATTCATCCGATTCATAAAAAAGGATTAGATCCAAATGAAATCTATCCAGGTTCTTATAACATGATGGGATGGAATGTGAGCGTTATTACCAAAGGCGCAGAAGATCCAGAGAAAGTTTTTGCTTTCTTAGATTGGTTAACAGGACCTGAAGGGCAGGCTTCACTCATATTTGGTCCTGAGGGGGAATATTGGGATGGATTTGATGAAGAAGGATTCCCGCAATTTACGGAAAAATACTATGAAGACCCTGAAGGTTTAGCGAAAGTGGAAGAAGATACAGCTAATTTTCAATGGAATGGGAATTCAAATTTCTTAGATACAGCGAAAGCTAAATTTGAAGAAACCTTACCTGAAGAACATCGTAACTGGACAACACATTGGCAAAATACGATTACTTGGGATACACAATATGACGCAACACAATATTTAAATATAAGTCCGATCCCCGAAAGTGAGGAGGGGATTATCCAGCAACGTGTAGGAGAAATTTTTGAGGAGGCTCGTGCCAAAGCAGTTTATGCACAAAGCGATGAAGAAGTCGAGCAGATTATGGCAGAAGCTGAAACAGCGGCTCGAGATGTAGGTTATCAACAACTCCTTGAATTTCAAACTGAAAAATGGCAAGAGAATCTAGCGATTATGGCTGGGGAATAAATGATTGAATGGAAGGGGAGTAAATCATCATGGAATCGATGGGAATGATCGGTAGGTTTTATCAAATATCGTATTGGATGATGAAATTACTACTGGTAAATATGATTTGGGTCATTTTTAATTTTCCAATCGTGTATATGGTACTGGCTACATTAACAGTAAACAGTATGGATAAACTGTATTTGCTTCTTATCATTATCATACTCTTACTCCCCTTTATTTCCTTTCCTGCCACTAATGCAATGTTTGCGGTAGTAAGAAGAGGGGTGTTATATAAGAAGGATGATAGATTACTATCTTATTTCTGGAAGACTTATAAACAAAATTATGCTCGCAGTCTTGTAGGTGGGATAACGATTACTGTTATTTGGTTGGTTTGGATTTATAATTATCAATTATCAGGGATTGAGTTAGGTTCCGGATTGTCTTATATTTACCTCGCTCTTACTATGTTTTTATTAGCATTTACGAGTTATTTCTTTGCGGATAGTGTACATTATCATCTTACATTTATTGCATCCATCAAAAAATCTATCATAATGAGTATTGGTTTTCCACATTATACCATTTCTGTAATTGGTGTTTCAGGTGTTTGTCTCTATATTTTATACTGGCTACACCCCATATTTTTTGTGTTGTATGGTGGGATTTTGCCTGCAATCATCTGTTTTCTAGGTTATTATTTCATCTACCTAAGAGCAAAAAGAATAAAGGAAAAGAATGAAAGTAAAAAACAATGGAACCCCCAAAAAGCATAAGCGGCCAGATCATTGGTCGATTATGCTTTTTAATATTATCTTTGAATCCGTATTTGTCACAGTGCTAAACGTCTGTAAGATCCCCACTTTAAGTAACACAAGGAAGCTAAGCGGGCGCTCTGCGCTTTTCTTAAAAGGTAAGAAAGTATATAATCAGCGTAATGACCGTGTTTAACGAAGTAGTTATTTTGACATATTTTATGTGTGTTTGCCAACGCTTCGACTAATTACTTCGCTTTCCGTGGGCACAGCCTCAACTAACTTTGCAAAGAAAAACACTTTGCAAAGTGGATTTTCGGCTCGTGCTATTCCCACAGGAGTCTCCGTAATTAGTCTCCGCTATGAGAAGGTGCAACAATTCTTGTCAGAAGGAATAGGTTGACTTTTTTTACAATGGACCGCTATCCGTGAGTATAAAAGCAGCTGTGTTACTTCATGCTAGCGTTGTAGAGCCTGATAATAGCGAAGGCCGCCCACTTCAACTCCTGGGGGATCAGCGTGATCTGAAGATCCACTTTGCAAAGCGATCTTCTTTGCAAAGTTAGCTGAAGACACGCCCCCTGGAAAGCGAAGTGGGCAAGCCGAAGCGGTTGTTACGACTATTAATCATGTCAAAATAACTACTTTGAACAGGACCGGGTGGGTTTTCCCGGTTTTTCTTATTACCTAAAATCCTTAGTTCATTAACAAACTATATCTTTTGTGATTGAATTGAAGAAAGAAGCAGAAGATATCATCAATTACATCAACTTCACCAACTGCAACTGTCGGCAACATTTCATTGCTGTTGCCGACAGTTGTTATCACCTAATTACATCACGGATTTGGTGGTTGCTTGCTTGTAAAATCTCTTGCTTGGTCGATAGTGGTGTGTCACCTACAATGGTATGTGCTAGCATACATGAAGCGGTCGCAAACTGAATCGTTTGTTGCGGTTGATAGTCTTGGAGCTTTCCATGAATAATGCCTGTTGCAAAAGCATCGCCAGCTCCTATACGGTCCAAAACACGAAATTGTTCCTTCTTTGCATAATGAAATCTCCCTAACTGATATAAATAGCCTTTAATAGAATGGGAGTCATCATGATGAATCGTTCGATGGGTACCTGCTAGTATAGCTATGTTGTACTCCTCTGCCACTTTTGGAATCAGTTCCTCTAACTGTTTTTCACGTTCTTGATGCTGACAGTGGTATTCTAATGTGTAAAGTGCATCTTTCTCATTCATCATCACTATATCAGCAATGTTCAGTAGTTGTTCATAGTATGGTTTTGCTTTTATATGGCCGTTTTCTCCCCATAGGGAAGGACGGTAATTGCAATCAAAGAGAACAATACCACCCTGCTCCTTGACTAAATTAGCTAACAGTATCAATTGCTGTCGAACATTTTCATTCATAGCTAGTGTTATCCCACATACATGTAATAAGTCGATCTCTTCAGCGATTTTATGAAATGAATAGTTGGATTTACTTGCGGTATTAAAGCTACTTTCCATACGATTGGAGTAAGTTACACGACTTGGCCGAGCACCAATTCCATTCTCTAAAAAATACATTCCGATATAATTACCTGATCGGGCGATATAATCGGTCGAAATGCCGAGCTTTTGTAAATGAGAAATAGCAGCATCACCAATTGGATTAGCTGGTAGTGTTGAAATGAGTGCACTTTTATATCCTAATTTTTCGATACTGCCAGTAATATTTACCCCTGTACCTGAAAACGAATATTGTAAAGAATTGGCTTGTGTCAGCAGTAGATTCTCAGGTACTTGCATACGCATCATTACTTCACCAAAGGCTGCGATTTTCTTAGTCATATTGATCAACCAGCTTTTTCACTTGTTGTAGTAAAAAGGTTACATCATCAACATTGGTCTTCCCAGTTTCTTTATCAATAATCGATGAATAAACATGGGGAATGATCTGCGGTACATTGGCTGATAAGGCAATATCCAATATTTCAGTGAAGTTTGTTTTATCTATACTGCCAGTAGGCTCTAGTGCAAAGTTTTCTTCACCACACGCTTTGGCGACGGCTTTGTACTCATCTATTGTCGCTAAACCTTGCATCGGAAAATATTTAAGTGCCTTTCCTCCCATATCACGAACTAATGAAATAGCAGATTTGACAGGAACAATCGCTTTTTCTGCATGTTCACTAATAGGACCTGTTGAAATATTGACGTAACCAATCTTCCCAGTAGGTGTTACTAAGCTATTAATCCAACAATCTTGCTTATCCGTATTTGCTTTCGTTTGTCCGACATATGGAAATACTTGATTTATATGCTTGCCCGGATATTGTTTTGCTATCTCAGCAACTACTGGTGCTTGCCTACTATCTCCTGCTCCGAGTCCGATCGAGACTGCATCCTCTATTGCTGCACCATATGCTTTCATAGCCAGTATAGCTTCATCTGTTGTTCGGTAATCCTTAGATAAAACACCAACTAGTACATGTTTTTCAGCAGCTTGATAGATGTCTTTCGCGTTATCGATACTGTTGGCTAATACATTTAAAGCAACCCGATTTTGATAAAAGTGATTAAAAATAGAAGCCATTATGAACTACCTCCTAAAACCTCCTGGATTCTTTGAACAATAATCTCGATATCATTTCCCTGTAATGGGCGGGAATCAATATCGAAAAAGCCTTGCTTTACTCCATAATCTCTAGTGTAGATAGCGATCTTTCCGATTCTTAAAGCAGTAGCTAATTCTTCTGCACTCATGCTTGCTTGGATTGGATTAACCTTGATTCTCCCTCGATAAATCTCTCTTCCCGCTTCATCTTGGACAATATCAACGGTAACACCATCCAATTCATTTAATACATGTAAGGCTTGAAGGCTGTCTCGTTCTTCTCGACTATGATCTTCTTTGTTAAAGAAATTATCAATTGCCTGAAGTAACCCGAAAATAGCTTCTTTTCCTACTTTCATACTTCTGCCGATTCCATATAATTGGACTTTTACCCAATCAATGTATTGTTTTTTTCCTGCTACAATGCCCGAGGTTGGTCCTTCAATAGCTTTCGAACCACTGAAGATAACAAGATCGGAACAGGATATATATTTTTGCAGATCTTCTTCAGCGGCAGCATCAATAATAAAGGGAATGCCATATTTTTTGGCAACTTCCCATGCATCCTCCACCGTTATCATGTTTTTTTGAACGGCATGATGGGATTGGACATATAAAATAGCACACGTATTGTCGCTTATTGTTTCTTCTAAATGTTCCTTCCTACCTTCATTGGCATAGCCGGCTTCTACTAGTCTTCCACCTCCTAAATGAATCATGGTTTCTATTGGAGCTCCGTATTGAACATTGTGTCCTTTAAATAAGATCACTTCATTTTCTGGAATGTCTTTTTGGTGTAGTTTTAAACTATCAAACTTATTTCCCTTTGTTACCAGAGCTGCAATTGACATCGCGATTCCACTCGAAGCAGAATTAACGACGACCGCATCTTCACTGTCTAATTTATCCGCTATATAGCTCCCTGCTTTATCTACTAAATCAGCTATTTCGATATAGTTTTTTGCTCCTATTTTCATTGCGTCCATAACACTGTCATTTGGTGCCGAAACCCCTAAAATACTCATTCTGCCACTTGCATTAATCACTCGCTTTAGCCCGTATTTAGCATGTAATAAGTTCGCCATCCTTTACCACTCCTTTAGGTACGATCATTTGATTGGTAATTCTCTCTTCTCCAACTGAATCAACTAAAACCGTTTTTTTATTTGCCATCTTAAATATTGTCAAGTTAGCATTTTCACCTGCTGCAATGGTAGCTAACTCAGGCATTCCTATAGCTTGGGCAGGGTATATGGTTATGGCATTGATGACTTGTTCCAAAGAGTAGCCAAGATAGAGAAATTTACTGGCTACATGAGCTAAGCTGTACACTGGACCATTCTGCCGATTCTCCCGGTAAATATCAGTACTGATCGAAAAAGGATAGATTTGATGCTTTTTGGCATACTCCGCAACTTGAAAGGAAAAGCTTGCACTGCCGTGGCCCACATCTAACAACACCCCACGGTGGATTGCCTGTTGCAGCTCTTTTAGTGGATTACCATTCTGATCAAATAAATTATTGCTTTTCCCGTTTAGAAAATGTGTCACAATATCCTTTCGATCTAGTAATCTTAAAATATCGTTAATAGCTGGTGGAGCTGAACCAATATGTACCATTAATGGTAGGGAGGTAAGACGAGAAAATTTTTTGGCGATTTGTAATGGCATAATGTCGTTGTCCTTCACAACACTGTTACTTATTCTAGCTTTAAGTCCAATGATTTTCTCGCGATATTTAGCAATGGTATCCACTACTTTCTGTTCATCTATCCATTTCAGATTAGATAGTTCATCCATTCTCGTAAGGCCGATAGCTGAAATATTTAAAAACACATATAAATTTGTCTTATGCACCTTCTCAGCATCAAGGATATCGCTTACATTGTTTGCACCACAACTTCCAGCGTCCACAATGGTTGTTACACCTTGTTTAACACCAATTTCATCTATTTCGTCTCCGTATGGATGTAATGCTTTATTTGCATGTACATGTAGGTCAATCCACCCGCTCGACACATAACAGCCAGAATAATTGAATTTTTCCTGCGCTATTCCTTTTCCAGCCTTGGTAATTTCAGCAATTCGACCATTTCTAATCACCATATCCACTTTCCGCCCGGTAGCGAATTTCACATTCTGTAATACATACGAATATGTCATATATTTCACCCCTTATGACAAAAGAATATCAATTTTAAGTATAGATGTCTATACATAAAACGATAAATTTATAAATATTATCTGCATGTATGACGCAATTGATATAGTTATTTACTTGATAATCGATTGGTGATATAATCCAACTAAAATTCTATTAATGGTATAGATGACTGTATCGGAGGTGTGTAGCTTGTATAGATGGTTTAAAAAGTCGGTTCAGCATCAATTAATTGTATTTGTGTTGTTAGCTGTACTCATTCCAATTAGTTTGTTAGGTACTATTTCTTATTTCACAGCAAACCATCTTGCGAAACAACGAGCAACGGAATCTGCCCAATCTTCTTTGGACCAGCTAGAAAAATCTCTTGAATTTATTGTGAATGATGTTGATAATATGTCAGTTTTTTTAATTGGAAATGACGATGTGCAACAATATTTAATAACAAAAAAAAACACGGTGCAACAAAGGTGGAATGTCTATGGTTTTTTATCTAATTTGACTTATTCTAAATCCTATATTGCAAATATCTTAATTGAACCGCTCAATAAAAACCGGAATATTTCTACCCTTTCAACTTTATCTTCTAAAGCTGAATATAGTGTGAATCATAAACAGAACGTTATAAAAAGTTTTCGATATAAAAATGATGTCATTACTTTGCATCGTCCGATAAGAAGTACGGATGACTACCAACTAATTGGCTATTTGAGCATTTTTCTGGACCAACAAGTTATGGAAAAATATCTACAAGCTGTAGATTTGGAGTGGGGAGGAACAACATATTTATTAAAGGATGATATCTTATTAGCTGCTGGTAATCGTTCCAATTCTGATGTTCATCTGAAAGATTTATCTCAATGGTTAAAAGCAAATCAAACCCCATTTACAACAAATATGGAGGGAATGGAAAACACAATTATATCTAGTGAAGTGCCAGAAGTTGATTGGACATTAATTAGTATCATCCCTACAAAGAAATTTACCGCTGAGAACCGAAAGTTTTTACAACTAACCTTGTTGGCAATTATTATCGCAATTCTTCTAGTCACGGCATTAGTGTTGTTTTTCGTTCGTAAAGTGATTGGACCTTTGTCGAAGTTAACAGAAGTTATACAAACTTCTGATCCAACAGCTGGTTTGAAGTTGGTGTCCTTACATTCAAGTGATGAGATTGGCTTATTATTGGATAGCTATAATAAGTTGAATAAGCGAATTTATCGTTTGCTGGATCAAGTAAAAAGAAATGAGGCACGTAAGAGAGAAATAGATTTACAAGCCTTACAAGCGCAAATAAACCCGCATTTCTTATACAATACATTAGCTTCGATTCACTGGATGGCACTTGTGAATCATGATATGAAGATTTCCAGAATGGTTTCTGCTTTAAGTAATTTTTTAAGATACAGTCTTAATAAAGGTGATGAATATTGCACGATAAAACAAGAGCTTGAGCATCTTAATAACTATGTGAGAATCCAACAATTACGATATCCTAATCTATTTCAATTGAACATAAATATTCCAGAAGAAGTGGAGGAATATTATATGCTGAAATTAGTATTACAACCTTTAATAGAAAATAGCATTATTCATGGTTTATTGCCTAACGAAAACAAGCAAGGAAAGATCGGTATAACAGGGTATTGGGAGCAGGATAGTTTGTGTATACATGTTCAGGATAATGGAATCGGTATATCAAAGGAAAAACTAAAAGAATTAAACGAATGGTTCTTAATAGATGAAAAATTAGAAGAAGTGGTTGGAACAAGTTATGGTCTTCGTAATGTTAATTTAAGATTATCTATGCATTATGGCTCAACATCAAGGCTGACAATTAATAGTGAGAAAAATAACGGAACAACTATTTCATTTGTTGTTTCGTTAGAAAAGAGGTTCATAAAATGAAAGTATTAATTGTAGATGATGAGGTCATCATTCGCGAAGCTATTTCTCAAGTAGTACCGTGGGAAAAGTATGGTTATCAAATATTAGAGCCAGCTGCCTCTGCTGAAGAAGCCATCCATAAGATTCATCAATATGCACCGGAAATTGTTTTAACAGATATTAAAATGGCAGGAAAAAGCGGACTTGAGCTAGCATCAGAAATTCAGCAGCTACAATTACCAATAGAAGTAATAGTCTTAACAGGTTATGATGAATTTTCCTATGCACAGAAGGCTATCCGTGAAGGTGTAAGTGATTATTTATTAAAAAATAGTAGTCCAGAAGAAATATTAGAAGCGGTTCAAAAAGTAAAAAAGCGATTAGAAGCAAATGGAAGAAAGCTTCGTCAAGACAGAACTGAATCGCAGTTAACCCTGTCCTATACTGTTAACAAGTTATTAAATGGGGAAGTCACGAAAGTAGAATTGCATCATCTCCATGATTTACTATCACCGACAGATCGTACATTCTATCAAATTATTATAATCGATACATTAATAGACAATTCTGTATTAATAGAATGTGAGCAAATATGGAATCGTTATTTAAAAGGATGGTGGTTTCAATTAAATGGTCAAACATTTATTCTTACCTTTAGATCTGATGTTTACCAAGATGACTATATTATAAATATGGCTATTCAAAAACTATATCCTGTCTTAGATTATATATTTTTAATGGGAATAGTAGTTGAAAAAATAAGTGATTTACCGCTGTCTTATGAAAAAGCTCAAGTTCTTTTAGGTTATCAGAATATATTAAAAGATAGGCGTATGATTACTAGTCAAGACGTGCAAGACCGTAAAGGGATTTCAAAAGCAGAATTTATCCAAAAAAACGAAAACGACTTTATGAAAAAAATCAACAGTGGTAATGCAACAGATTTAGAAAAATGGATGAAACAATTAGTGGAAAAAATGATAAAAGATCCGCATGCTACCCCGGAATCTATTCAGTTAGTGATCCAATCATTATATATTACCATGATCAGGCTTATACATCGGGTTGCTTTTTCGGTCGGTGTTGAAGTGGATGAATTACCTTCACTTCTACCTGTTCATCAATGGCTGACTTTGCCAAAAGAATTTCTGATCCCAACTTTCACTAGAATGCTAGAATTATACCGCCAATTAGTAAGTAGTGAAGGAGGATTCGTTGAAATATCTATTCAATATATGGAAATGAATCTAGGCAATGCGATTTCATTAAGAGAAGTTGCTCAATTTGTCAATGTACATCCCAACTATTTAAGCGACATGCTACGAAAGCGAATAGGAAAATCTTATATGGAATTAATTACGGAATTACGTTTGAAAAAAGCAAAGGAGCTACTGGTGAATACACCCGCTAAAATTAAATCTATATCGGAACAAGTTGGTTATTCTGATTGGAAGTATTTTACTAGCCAATTCAAAAAGGAGACAGGGCAAACCCCTTCACAATATAGAGCAAAAAAAGATGCCAGATGAGAAGAGTTCAAGCAGTTTTAAGTAAGTTTGTTTTTTTCCACCTATTCACTTTGATTTACCCCCTCAAAAATTTTAAGCGCTTACAATAAAATAACCTTAATTCCAAAAGGAGGCTTGAAAAATGAGGAACATAAATCTATTTTTATTTCTAATGGTGTTGATAAGTATTTGGTTAACCGCATGCAACAGTGACCAAACGGAAAATACAGAAAGTACCGGAGAATCGGCAGAAGCAACGGTGACCATTTGGCACAACTTTGCTGGAGATGATCTGAGAGCTAGGACAGTTCGTGATTTAATAGACCAATTTGATGAGGAGAATCCAAACATAAGTGTTGAAGCTGAGGCAATTCCAGTGGATGGTTACCGTCAGCGAATTAGTACGGTAGCTGCAGCACAGGAACTACCAGATGTGTTTTTTACTTATGCCGGTAGTTTTACAGACCAATTTTATAATGGTGGATTAATTCAACCGATCACTCCGTTAATGGAGGAACATAGTGATTGGGCTGATTCATTTTTGCCAACCGGTTTAGAAGCGTATGAATATGGAGACAATGGCGATACTTATTCAGCTCCAGTCGGTATGTCATCCACTTCTTATTTATTTTATAATAAGCAATTATTTGAGGCGAATGAAGTAGAAGTTCCAGAAACATGGGATCAATTTTTAGATGTGATTCATACTTTTAATGACCAGGATATTACACCCATTGCTATGGGGAATCAAGCACCTTGGGTTGCTCAATCCACGACCTTTGGAGCGATTGCTGACAGAGTAACTGGAACGGAGTGGTTCATGAATGCAGTTGAACAAGATGGAGCTTCATTCACAGATCCTGTATTTATTGAAGCCTTAGGTTATTTTAAACAGTTAGTAGATGCTGATGCTTATCAAGAAGGAGCCAATAGTATAGATAATACACAAGCAGAGCAATATTTCGCACAAGGAAAAGCAGCGATGATGATCAATGGATCATGGACAGTAAGTAGCTTAGCAGCATCTGCATCAGAAGACGTGATTGAAAACATTGGAGTAACAGTAGTACCCAGGATAGAAGATGGTGAAGGAAGAGCCAATACGATAACCGGTGGACCAGGTGGTGGATTTGTGTTGAATAGTGAGGCAGAAGGTAACGTGAAAGAAGCAGGGTTAGAGCTTATTTATGCTTTGAGTAATGAAGAGGCACAAAAAGCCATTGCTGAAAGTGATTCTATGGTTATGTATGACGTAGATATTGAACCAGAAAATGTATCACCCTTATATTATGAGGCATTTAATTTGGCTAGAAGTGTAGAATTTGCACCAGTTTATGATTTGTATTTGTCAGCAGCAGCAGGTGAAGCAATAAATAATGGTCTGCAAGAAATTATGCTAGGTGGAGATCTGGAAACAGTTGCTGAAAAGGTGCAACAAGCTCAGGTTCAATCATTAGAAGAAGAGTAAATCATACGCTAATTACCTCAAAATATATAGAGGCTGCTACATGTTATGTGATTGCACGCTCTTTAATGCTCTTGCGTTAGTAGTAAAGATAAGAAGAGTTTAGTTAGATTTGACAAAGGGGGGATAAAGTGCAAGACATACTAAAAGCAAAGCACTGGATTATCATATCGTTACTGCCAGCATTATTATTATATACATTTATTGTTATCGTGCCAATTTTTTGGTCTTCGTATTATGGTTTCTTTAAATGGTCAGGCATGAATGAACCTAGTTTTATAGGATGGGCTAATTATTTAGAAGTAGTAAATGACCCAATTTTCTGGCGAGCCTTAAAAAATAATATGATCATTGTGGTCGCTTCTGTCTTTGGCCAAGTACCTATCGCATTATTATTAGCGCTTCTGTTACGTAAAACTACATTATTTCAGCGCTTTGTACGTTCTGCTGTATTCTTACCAATGGTAATATCAACGGTTGTAGTTGGTTTAATTTGGGGATATATTTACAATCCAGAATTCGGTATTGTCAATGCGTTACTTGAAATGCTTGGCTTAGAATCATGGACCAGAGCGTGGTTATCCGATCCAGCTGTAAATATGTATGCAGTGTCCGTCCCTATTATATGGAACTACATTGGTCCTTATTTAATTATCTTTATCGCGGCTATTCAAAACATTCCTACTGAAATAGAAGATGCAGCAAAAATGGATGGAGCGAACGGGTTTCGTAAATTATTTTATATTACTTTACCCATGATGTGGACAACAATAAAAGTTGCAGTTGTATTATGTATTTCAGGCAGTTTAAAAGCTTTTGATCAAGTATTTGTAATGACCGGTGGAGGCCCTGCCCAATCAACCGAACTATTAGCAACTTACATGTATAACAACACCTTTATGACTTATCGATATGGATATGGCTCAGCTGTATCTACTATGATTATTATTGTTAGTCTTATCCTAATCCTAATTAGTCAAATTTTAATGAGACGAAAAGAAGAGAAGGGGATGAGCATTTAAGATGAGAAAAGATGTGGTTTATGAAGCAAATAGATCCTTTAACCCGGTTTTTAAACAGAAAAAATCAATATTAAAAGTAATGAAAACTGTTTTTTTAATCACTTTCTCTTTTTGCATGATCTATCCGCTGTACTGGCTGTTTATTAGTGCTTTTAAATCGACAGATGAGTTCTTTCAGTTTCCTTATGCATTACCGAGTGAATGGACATTCGATAATTTCGTTAGAGCTTGGAATTTAGCCGATTTGGGTGGGGCTATGATAAATTCAACTGTTGTTACAGTTGTCGGAACGATTTTTACTGTATTTCTAGGTGCATTAACGGCGTATGTACTTTCGCGGTTCTCCTTTAAGTGGAAAGGTTTTATCATGTTATTTTTTCTATTAGGTATGTTAATCCCTATTCATAGTACACTTGTACCATTGTTTTCGATTATGAATGAGATAGGAATGCTAAACACATATTGGGCATTAATATTGCCATATACTGCCTTTGAACTACCGATAGCTATCTTTTTAATAACTGCTTATATGTCAAGCATACCAAAGGAAATCGAAGAAGCTGCTGTCATTGACGGGGCCGGCTATTGGGGGATTTTCTTTCGAATCATGCTTCCCATTGCGGTTCCTGCAATGGCAACCGTAGCTATATTAGCATTTTTACGGTATTGGAATGAGTACATTTTTGCGCTTGTATTTATCAATGATGCTTCATTGAAAACTTTACCACTTAGTTTATCGATTTTTTCTGATGGTTACAGTACAGATTATTCTTTAACGATGGCCGCAATGGCTATAGCTGTTATACCGACAGTTATTATGTATGTTTTTTTTCAAGAGCAAATCATGAAAGGAATGGTAGCAGGTTCGGTAAAGGGCTAATTGATGTGATGAAAGCTCTTGGTAAAGGAAAAGAAATCTAGTAAAAAATAGGCTTTAATATATCTGATTAAATAAGGGTGATTGCTACGTATCAAAATGCTAGTGATCACCCTAAAAATATGTTGACATAAAATAATGAATTCTGTAATCTTGTATAGAGGTATAGTCATCTCATCTATTGTTCCTAAAATAGATTGCGCTTACATCAATATGTATTCTATTAATCTATTAAAGGAGTGGAGGAAAGAGTGATAGTGAAAGAGAAATGTCAACATGTTGTGAAGTGGTTAGTATCAGGTTGTGTCGCAATTGTAATAGTTGCTGTTGGTTTATTATTCCTAGCAACAGAAGAAATGACTGCATCAGAATCTGAAGATGATTATCGTGTTGTCGGATATTATACGCAATGGTCAACATATGGCAGAGATTATCAAGCGGTAGATATTGATGCAAGTAAATTAACACATATCGTTTATGCATTTGCGGATTATTGTTGGGAAGGTGAAGGTCATGCAGATACAACTGATTGTGAAGGGGTAACAAACGGTACAGTAGTATCCGCTGATCCGTGGGCAGATTATCAAAATCCTAATGTATTAGGACTTACTGAAGAGGAATTAGAAGATTGGGATCGAGATTTTTATGGAAACTTAGGTGGTTTAGCTATATTAAAGGATGAAAACCCGGGACTACGTACCTTATTATCTATTGGGGGATGGACATTCTCGAAAAATTTCTCCCATATAGCAGCATCAGAAGATACTAGGGAAACTTTTGCAAAATCAGCAGTTGCTTTTATGAGAAAGTATGAAATGGATGGTGTAGATATCGATTGGGAATACCCGGTTAGTGGTGGACAGGAAGGAAATGTTCACCGCCCGGAAGATAAAGAAAATCACACTTTGTTATTACAAACCATACGTGATCAATTAGACAAAGCAGAGGAAGAAGACGGCAAGGAATATGAATTAGCGATTGCTTCTAGTGCAAATCCTTCTTATCTAGAAAATAATGAAATGGAAAAAATTGCAGAAATAGTTGATTTTATTGACATTATGACTTACGACTTTAACGGAAGCTGGCAATCTACCAGTGCACATAATGCTCCATTATTTGCTGATCCAACTGCAATGGACGCAGGTGTCCCAGACACAGATGTATTTAATGTAGACACAGCAATCGAAGGACATTTAAATGCAGGTGTACCTGCTAATAAATTAGTGATGGGATTACCTTTTTATGGTCGTTCATGGGCTGGCTGTGATAATGCGGAGAATAGCCCTAATGGTGGTTATTATCAAAACTGTCAAGGTGCAGGAGATGGAACATGGGAACAAGGGGTCTATGATTATGATGATATTATGGCCAATAAATTAACAGATGAGCAATATACTGCTTATTGGAATGATATTTCCAAAGTACCATATTTATTTAATGAAGAAACAGGCGAATTTATTACCTATGATGATGAACGTTCGATAGCAGATAAAATCGCCTATCTGGAAAACCGTCAACTTGGCGGAGCGATGATTTGGGAGTTAAGTGCAGATCGTGAGAGTAGACTATTATCTGTAATTTTTAATGAATTTACAAACGGCACAACACCACCTGAACCTACACCTCCTGATGATGGTACGGTTAAGGATATAGCTGAACTAGAGATCAGTGATAATCAGTATATGTATACTAATTCAAGTAATCAGGAAAGCATCGTTTTCAATGCATCCCTTTTGGAAGAATTACAAGAAGACTATGAGTTAGTGATTTATTATAAAGATATTGCCATGGCAGTACCGGTTGAACTGTTGCAGACAGAAGAGAATATTACGTTCCATCTTGCCGAAGCTGCAAAGGAGATAAACAGTGAGCATGATAATCAGGTTAGCTCTATTTATGATTTAACGATATTAGTTGGAGAAGAAGTAATGGCTGACTTTGGTGAGCATCAAGTTACATTGACTTTCACAGTGAATGAAGACCAGATAGAAAATTGGGATCAATTAGCTGTTTATTTATTGGGGGAGAATGGTAAAAAACAGCAAGAAATAGATGTCGAGTACGATAAGGAACAACAAATCGTTATGGCAGATGTTCCTCATTTCAGTTTATACGGGGTATTCGAGAACAGCACTCCTGATGAGGAACAAACAGAGGATAGTGAAAAAGAAGATGATCAGTCTAATACAGATAACAGTGATCAAAACTCGAATGAAAAAACATCTGATGAAGGAACGTCAACAAATAACTCGGATAAAGACAGTACAACTGATGAGAAAAAAGAAAAGCGAAGTACTACATCTACCGAAAATCAAAAAGAGCAAACGGAAAGTCAACGTCTTCCAGATACAGCGACCAACCAATTTCATTATATATTAATCGGCTTACTTGTAATAGCTGGCGGTGGAATAATATTTTTTGTAACAAGAGTAACTAAATATAGTTAATATATTTTAGGTATAGACAACTAAACCTACTTGTGGTAATCTATATGTAATTGGAATTGGCTAATTAAATCATGACTCACATGTTACTAATGAGATTAGGCATGGAGAAATTATAAAGGTTGGTATATCTCCCTTTAATATTTCTTCATGCTTTTTGTTCTGTTTGAAAGAAAATCATAGCAAAAGGAGACTGAATAATGTTTAAGAACTTGTTTAAAAAATCTTCTACCCCTATACAATTAAAAGCACCTATTACTGGAAAAATAGTACCCCTTGAAAAAGTACCGGATCCTGTTTTTAGTCAAAAAATGATGGGGGAAGGAGTTGCGATCATACCGAAAGAAGATAATATTGTCGCACCTATTGAAGGAACGATTATTCAAATTGCACCCAGTAAGCATGCAATTGGATTAAAAACGCCAAATGACATGGAAATACTTATCCATGTTGGATTAGAAACTGTTTCCTTAGATGGCGAGGGATTTCGTATCTTAGTAAAAGAGGGAGATCATGTTTCAGTTGGTGATCGGTTAATGGAGGCGGATTTGGGTTATATTCGTAATAAAGTAGAACATATTATAACTCCGATAGTCATTACTAATAGTAACCAAAATGAGAACGAGTATAACCTAACCTTAGAAAAGGAATGTGTAGCTGGGAAGACAACGGTGTTAACGATTAGTGGATAGTGTTAGGAATGACGACTTCTGCCAAGAATGGAGATGATGGAATGAAATTGAAAAAAATTTTGAATAATAACGCTGTACTTGTAACGGACCAAGAAGTAGAAAAAGTAGCGATTGGCACTGGCATTGCATTCGGTAAGAAAAAGAATGATGTCATTAACCTACAGAAAGTCGAACAGCTTTTTGTAATGAAGGAAAATGAAAAATTACAGCAGCTGTTGGATCGAATTCCAGAGGAACATTTTCTTATTTCAGAAGAAATTATTTCCTATGCTGAAAAGTATCTTGGCACTAAGTTAAGTGAGCATATTCATATTGCTTTGACAGACCATATTTCATTCGCGATTGAACGGATACAGGATGGTATTCTTCTCCAAAATAAGCTTTTAAATGAAATAAAGATATTGTATCGAAATGAATATGAAATTGGTTTATGGGCAGTTCAGCGAATGCGTGAAAAATATAATATAGATGTTCCGATTGATGAAGCGGCTCATATTGCTCTGCATATTCATACGATGAAGCTTCAAGGGGGTGATTACCGTCAGACGATTAAGCATACTGCCATTGTAAGAGAAATGATTCAACTTATCATGCAGAAAATGGAGATGACATATAGAGAAGATGATATATCTTATCAAAGGCTTGTTACCCATTTACATTTTGCTTTATCTCGAGTGAGTCACTATGAAATGCATGAATTAGATCATGAAATGTTATCGATGATTCAAAAGAAGTTTGCGGATGCTTATCAATGCACCAAGGAAGTAACAAATATTATCCAAAACAAGTATGATATTTATTTTCCTGAATCAGAGCTCGGCTATATTACGATTCACCTTAATAGAATTAAACAGTAATTAAATTTTTTTAATATAGGAGGAACTAATGATGGTTATGAAATATCTTCAAAATATCGGTAGATCGTTAATGTTACCGGTTGCCGTATTGCCAGCCGCTGCGATATTAATGGGGATTGGCTATTGGATGGACCCGGAAGGTTGGGGGGAAGCAAATGTAATAGCAGCCTTTTTAATTAAAGCTGGTGAATCTATTGTTTCCGGTGAAAGTATGTCAATACTATTTGCGGTAGGTATAGCCTTTGGGATGTCCAAAGACAAGGATGGTTCTGCTGCATTGAGTGGGTTAGTAGCTTATCTAGTTATTACGACCTTGCTATCGACGGAATCTGTAGCACTGTTGCAAGGTGTTGATCCAGAAAATGTGAATGCTGCATTTGGCGGTATTGAAAATCAATTTATCGGAATTATCTCAGGTATTGTTGCTTCTATTATGTATAATCGATTTAGTCATGTGAAATTGCCAGATGCTTTTGCGTTTTTTAGTGGTAAGCGTTTAGTCCCAATCATGACAGCGGTATCTAGTTTAATTGTATCTGCCGTTCTATTCTTTGTTTGGCCGGTTGTCTATTCTGGATTAGTTTCATTCGGTAAGGCAATTTTAGATTTAGATGCAATCGGTGCAGGTTTATATGGCTTTTTCAATCGATTATTAATACCGACTGGCCTTCATCATGCCTTAAACTCCGTTTTCTGGTTTGATGTTGCAGGGATCAATGATATTGCGAATTTTTGGTCCGGAGAAGGCGAAAAAGGTGTTACTGGTATGTACATGGCAGGCTTCTTCCCGGTAATGATGTTTGGTTTACCAGCAGCAGCATTAGCAATGTATCATACAGCTAAAACTACAAGAAAGAAAACAGCGGCATCGTTACTTTTAGCAGCAGGCTTTGCCTCCTTTTTTACTGGTGTAACAGAACCGTTAGAATTTTCTTTTATGTTCCTAGCTCCTGCATTATATGTAGTGCATGCATTGTTAACAGGTATTTCCCTGGCTGTGGCAGCTACATTTAATTGGACAGCAGGTTTTGGATTTAGTGCAGGCTTTGTTGACTTCTTTTTAAGCTCACGATTACCATTAGCTAATCAACCACTAATGTTACTTGTTCAAGGATTAGTTATCGCTGTCATTTATTACGCATTATTCCGTTTCTTAATCACGAAATTTAATTTCAAAACACCAGGTCGGGAAGATGATGTAGAGCTGCAGTCCGAAAATGTGAATCAGGAATCTTCTTCTAATGATGATATAGCCGCAATGGCCAAAGAAATTTATGCTGGATTAGGCGGAGATGAAAATGTAGTTACGTTAGATAATTGTGTGACACGATTAAGATTAGACGTTAAAGATATGGATGCCGTTGACCAACAAAGAATAAAAAATACTGGTGTACCAGGAATTAATATTGTAGGTAAAAATAGCATCCAAGTAATAGTTGGAACTCAAGTGCAATTTGTAGCAGATGAAATCAAAAAAATACGAAAACCACATTAAGTAACTGAGCATGGAGATTAGTTCTCCATGCTTTTCTTATAGGCCTTTTGGTGAATATTAAACGTTTCTGGACTCTTACTTATCCTGACAAATCAATCTGCTTTCTTATCGATACTCGATTCATTTTTTGCCTTGCTCCCACATAGATATAGATATGGCAACTACTGAACCTATTACATCATGCTTGGAAGCATAAGCAAGGTTTACATTATTGGGAGGTTGTTCTATGGATATCTTAAGAAGGGTGCAAGAATATCGTCAAACACAAGATGCCTTGAAATGGGAAGGTACATTTGCAGAGTATCTTGAATTGTTGAAAGAAAAACCGTACCTTGCACAATCTGCTCATTCCCGTATCTACCAGATGATAAAAGATGAAGGAGTAGAAGAAGAAAACGGTGTGCGTAAATATAACTTCTTCAGCCATGAATTATTTGGTTTGGAAGAAGCATTAGAGAAATTGGTTGAAGAATATTTTCATCCGGCTGCGAAAAGGCTAGATGTTAAAAAGCGGATTTTATTATTAATGGGACCGGTAAGTGGCGGGAAATCCACTTTGGTCACATTATTAAAAAGAGGTTTAGAGAAGTACACGTTGACAGATAGAGGGGCGGTGTATGCCATTAAAGATTGTCCTATGCATGAAAACCCACTGCACCTGATACCACAGCATTTGAGATCAGATTTTGAAGAAGAGTATGGCATTAAAATTGAAGGAAGTTTATCTCCGTTAAACAGACTACGACTTGAGGAGGAATACGGCGGAAGAATTGAAGATGTTAAAATAGAGCGGATTTTTTTCTCAGAAGATAAACGAGTTGGTATCGGTACATTTAGCCCGTCCGATCCGAAATCACAGGATATTGCGGACCTTACCGGCTCAATTGATTTTTCTACGATTGCGACGTATGGATCTGAGTCAGACCCTCGAGCATACCGTTTTGACGGGGAGTTGAATAAAGCCAACCGCGGGCTGATGGAATTCCAGGAAATGCTCAAATGTGATGAGAAATTTCTCTGGCATTTACTTTCATTAACACAGGAAGGTAACTTTAAAGCAGGTCGATTTGCCTTGATCTCAGCAGATGAAATGATAGTAGCTCACACGAATGAATCTGAGTATCGTTCTTTTATTTCTAATAAAAAGAACGAGGCATTACACTCGAGAATGATTGTGATGCCGATTCCATATAACTTAAAATTAGATCAGGAAGAGCGAATATATCAAAAAATGATTGAAGAAAGTGATATCCAGGACGTTCACATCGCACCACATACATTGAAGATTGCAGCGATGTTTACAGTCCTGACGCGTTTGAAAGAATCTAAACAAAGTAATGTTACTTTGTTGAAAAAGCTTTATTTATACAACGATCAAGATGTCGAAGGGTTTAGTGATCAAGATGTAAATACGATGAAAAAGGAATATTCAGATGAAGGGATGACAGGTATTGATCCTCGTTATGTCATCAATCGTATCTCGTCGACGATTATCCGTAAAGAAATGCAGGCAATCAATGCGCTTGATGTATTGCGATCATTGAAAGATGGCTTGGATGATCATCCTTCGATTACGAAAGAACAAAAAGAAGATTATTTGGACTTCATTTCGATTGCCCGTAAAGAATATGATGAACTGGCGAAAAAAGAAGTACAGAAAGCATTTGTATATTCCTATGAAGAATCTGCCAAAACGCTGATGGACAATTATTTAGATAATGTGGAAGCATTTTGTAATAAAGCAAAATTACAGGATCCACTAACAGGTGAAGAAATGCACCCTGATGAGAAATTAATGCGTTCGATCGAGGAACAGATAGGAATTTCTGAAAATGCCAAGAAAGCATTCCGCGAAGAGATTCTTATCCGAATTTCAGCTTATGCACGCAAAGGCAAAAAGTTTGATTATCAATCACATGAACGCCTACGCGAAGCAATTCAAAAGAAATTATTTGCTGACTTGAAGGACGTAGTAAAAATTACCACTTCCACGAAAACACCAGATGAGCAGCAGTTGAAAAAAATGAATGAAGTAGTAGCAACTTTAGTAGAAGAGTATGGCTATAATACACAATCTGCTAATGATCTGTTGCGTTATGTTGGTAGCTTGTTGAATCGATAATAAGAAAGAGGCTAGGACGTAACTAAATAGGTAGAATAAGAATCCGAACAATCTGAACTAAGCGTAGGCAAAATACGCAGACTCCTGTGGGAATTCACGCGAGCCGAAGATCCACTGTGTGAAGTGTTTTTCTTCACACAGTTAGCTCAAGATCGCCCACGGAAAGCGAAGTATTTTGCCGAAGCGGTATGTGTACTCAGACTTTCATGTTCGGATTTTTCCTATCTAATTACCCTTTTGTCCCAGCTTCTTTGTAAAGTGTCCAATAAATTTACAGCACTTTGTTTCTCAAGCTCAAACTAGCCCCTACATAGGCAATCAGTGAAATCGCTATCGAAGAGACAACTGAATGCATGCCGAATGGTTCTGGATAAACGGCTTGAAATAAAATATACGAGCTGAAGCCTGTGATAATCGCCGCGATTGCTCCATATTTATTTCCTTTTTTCCAATAGATACCCATTACAACCGGCCAAATAAATGCAGCTTCCAACCCGCCAATAGTATATAGATTCAGCCAAATGATTAAATCAGGTGGATTAATTGCAATTAAGTATACAATCAAACCTAAAATAGCGGTTATGGTCATGCTTAATGTACGAACTTTTTTCTTAGAGGCTGTTGGCTGTATGTAATTAAGATAGACGTCTTTAACAATGGTTGAGCTGACTAATAATAGCAAGGAATCAACTGTCGACATGATGGCTGCGAGTGGTGCTGCCAGCACAATTCCTGCCAACCAAGCTGGTAATACTTCTAAAGCAATTAACGGGATTACTGTATCAGGTACTTCAACACCTGGCAAAATCGGACGAGCAAATACCCCGATTAAATGCATGTTTAACATAATAACACCGACGACAATAGTACCAATGATTAGAGCACGATGAAATGATTTCGTGTTTTTATAGGACATAGCCCGAACCACAATTTGCGGTAAAGCCACTACACCAACACCAACCAATATCCAAAAAGAGGATACGTATTGTGGTGATAAGCTTCCATCTGCCCCGTATGGTGTAATTAGATTAGGATTCTCAGCACGAAGGTTAGCCATGATCGAAGAAATACCGCCCCCTGCTATAATGATCGATGCCAGTAGGATGACAGTTCCGATAATCATAATCGTTCCTTGAATGGAATCCGTCAAAGTTACTGCGCGAAACCCACCGAATGTAACATAAATGAGTACAGTTAAAACAAAAATAAGCAAAGCAGAATGATAGGATAAGCCAGTAATAGATTCGATTAATCGGCCTCCGCCAATCCATTGAGCGGCCATGGCTGAAAATAAAAAGACTATAATACTGAATGAAGACAATAATACAACCCATTTGGATTGGTATCTTTCTTTTAGAAAGTCTACCATCGTGATCGCTTTATATTTTTTTGCGGTGATTGCAAATCTTTTTCCGAGAATCATTAAGGTGAAATAGCCTGTGGAGACCTGGATAACAGATAATAATACCCAACCTAACCCTTCATTGTAGGCTACCCCGGGCCCACCGATAAAACTACTGGCACTTCCGTATGTTGCAGTCATTGTCATCGCTAAGACAAATCCGCCTAAGCTGCGTCCGCCTAAATAATAATCTTCCATAAAGGAAGCACTTGTATTAGTCGTTCTGCTCGCCAATAAACCAATAAAAAAAATAATGGCAACGGAACTGAATAATGTGATAGATGCTACTAAATTCATGATTGTTCGAACTCCTCATCATCAAAAGGTAAATCAGTGAAAAAGAATTTTACGATAATAAATACAAGAATGGACATAATGATAATACCAGCAATACAGCTATAGAAAAACCAAGCAGGAAATCCTAAAATATATTGATACTCAGCAGGTTCTTTTTTTCCTAAGCCATAAGCAAAAGCAAACCACCAGATAAAGTGAAATACTACTAAAATGACGCCAATGAGTGCTTCACGATTGGCTATTTTAATAGGATTTTTATCTTGTTCTTTCATTTTACATTTTCCTCCTTACCATAGTCCTATCTTAAAAGTAAATCATATCAGAGAGTCGGTGACAAATGCATGGCTCGTATTAATGATTTAGATTCACTAAAATAACTATAAACAATAGCACATTATTAAGTTTAGAATGGTAAAAAAGTGTGAAGTAATATCCCTTTTTTGTAAGCATTCTCATGAACGATCATAATGTACCTTTTAACGCATAAAATCGAGCTTTTTTAAGCTTTTTTTATACTTAATAAACTTTTCCAAAAAATCGTAACTTATATGTTGTTTCCCTAGGTAAAATAGGTTATATTTATTGATGTAATGTTTTACTCATTACAACATTTGGATGGGAGTTTAGTTTAGCAGGAGAAAGTGACTTCTAATGGGGGTATAAGACGTGACACAGCAGGAATCCAGTGAGAGATTCTGGAAAAAATTTTACGGTCCTAATATGGGCTATGTACAAGAGCAGTATGAACTTTATTTGGAAAACAAAGACTCTGTCGATTCATCCCTGAAAGAAATGTTTGATCAGTACGGAGCTCCAAAAGAATTAATGGAAGGACAGCAAGCAGAGGTAGCAAGCAGTAAAGGCTTATCATCTGATATAAGTGCGAAACAATTAACCTCAGCAATTAAGCTTGTTGAGGCTATTCGTCGTTATGGTCATTTGAAAGCTGATATTTACTCTGTAGGATCAGGTATTATGAGTGATACTACACTTGTTGATCCAAGCTATTACAATCTTAGTAAAGACATTTTGGAAGCGATTCCGTCTGAATGGGTTTGGGATGCCACTGTTCAAGGGGTGAACAATGCGCAGGACGTTGTTGATTATTTGTTAGCTCAATATGCAGGAACGATTTCATTTGAGTACGATCATGTAAACAATGACGAAGAGCGCTTGTGGTTCCAAGAGAATATTGAGTCTGGTAAGTATCGTTTTCCTTTCTCAGAAAAGGAGAAAAAAGAACTTCTTGGAAAGATCGTAGATGTAGAAGGTTTTGAAAATTTTCTAGCAAAAACTTTTGTAGCGCAGAAACGTTTTTCTATTGAAGGTTTGGAAATGATGGTTCCTATTTTAGACCGCATTGTTCAAAATTCCTTCTATGATGAAACAGAAGAAATACTGATGGGAATGGCGCACCGTGGAAGATTAAGTGTACTGACACACATTTTAGGTAAGCCATTTGATAAATTATTTTCTGAGTTTCATCCGTCAGCAGATAAGGAATTAGTGCCTTCTTCACCAGGTTCGAGAGCGATTACGTACGGATGGACTGGTGATGTGAAATATCATTTTGGTGCAAAACGCGATGTCGGGGAAGAGAAACCATCTCCAACGAAAATTACATTAGCACATAACCCTTCACATTTGGAGTTTGTTAACCCAGTTGTAGAAGGTTTTACAAGAGCAGCACAAGATTTTCGTTTCCAAAAAGGTAGTCCAGAGCAAAATGTCAATAAAGCATTTAGTATTTTGATTCATGGTGATGCGGCATTTATTGGCGAAGGTGTAGTAGCAGAAACCTTTAACCTTAGTGCGTTAGACGGCTATCGAACAGGTGGAACATTGCATATCATTGCGAATAACTTAGTAGGTTTTACAACTGGTCAGCGCCAGGGCCGTTCCACTAGGTATGCAAGTGACTTAGCGAAAGGCTTTGAAGTACCTATTATCCATGTTAATGCAGATGACCCGGAAGCTTGTATTTCAGCAGCAACATTAGCATATGATTACCGTAAAAAATTTCAAAAAGATGTGTTAATTGATTTAGTCGGTTACAGACGCTATGGTCACAATGAAATGGACGAACCACGTGCTACACAACCGAAATTGTATCAATCAATTGATCAACATCCAACTTGTGCCAATGTTTATGCTAAACGACTACAAGAAGAAGGAATTTTAGCAGAAAATACTTTTGAAGAAATGAAAGAAGCTGTTTTTAATAAATTACAAGGCATTTATGATGATATGACGGAAAGTGTTAATGAAAATCCCGAAGCATTGCCAGTACCACAGGCGTTGCGTAATGGATTGAGTGACATTGAAACATCGGTGCCAAAGGATTTACTACTTTCACTTAATAAGGGTCTATTAAAAAGACCAGAAGGTTTCCAATCCTTTAAGAAGCTCGAAAAAATATTATCTAAGCGTCATCATACATTTGAAAAAGATGAAAAAGCCGACTGGGCAGTAGCAGAAGCATTAGCCTATGCTTCGATTTTACAAGACGGTATTCCAATTCGGATTACAGGACAGGATTCAGAACGTGGAACATTTGCACACCGTCACTTAATGTTACATGATGTGGATTCAAGTGATACGTATTGCCCGATGCATGGACTGGATGAAGCAAAAGCGACATTCGACATTCACAACAGTCCATTATCTGAAGCTGCAGTACTAGGCTTTGAATACGGTTATAGTGTAAAAGCACCAAAAACATTAGTTATTTGGGAAGCACAATTCGGCGACTTTGCCAATGCAGGCCAAGTGATTTTTGATCAATTTATCTCGTCTGGTCGTGCGAAGTGGGATGAACGTTCTAATATGGTGATGTTATTACCACATGGTTATGAAGGGCAAGGGCCAGAGCACTCCAGTGCAAGAGCAGAGAGGTTCTTAACGATGGCAGCTGAAAATAACTGGATTGTTGCTAATGTAACAACCAGTGCACAATTCTTTCATCTGTTAAGACGCCAAGCGGCATTAGTTGATAGTGAAGCGGCTCGTCCATTAGTTGTTCTAACACCCAAGAGCTTGTTACGCAGTCCGCGAGTAGTGTCAACAATAGATGAGTTTACGAATGGTAAGTTCCAATCATTAATACCTCAGCCCGGCTTAGAGTTAACATCCAAAAAAGCGAAGCGATTATTAATTGGTACAGGGAAAGTTATGGTAGATATTCAAGACAAAATGAGTGAAAGCCCGGAGAAATATGAAGATATTCATGTCGTTCGGTTAGAACAAATCTATCCATTCCCTGACAAGAGGATTCAAGAGGTTATTGATGGATGCCCTAAATTGAAAGAAGTGGTTTGGGTACAAGAAGAACCACGTAACATGGGTGCATGGAACTTTGTAAAAGAATTGCTTTACAGAATGCTTGAGGATACAAAATTAGAATTACACTATGTTGGACGTACTGAACGTTCGTCACCATCCGTAGGTGATCCACACATACACAAAACAGAACAAAGACGCATAGTACAAAAAGCATTAGAGCTGTCTGAAGGAGGAGAAACCAATGAAGGAAATTAAAGTCCCAGAATTAGCAGAATCTATTACGGAAGGTACGATAGCAGAGTGGCTAGTTAGTGAGGGGGATTCCGTCGAGAAAGGTGATCCGATCTGTGAGCTGGAAACAGATAAAGTTAATGTAGAGGTTAATGCTGATTATTCAGGTGTAATTGCTGAATTTGTAAAAGACGAAGGTGAAGATGTAGAAGTAGGAGAAGTCATTGCGAAGATAAATGAAAGTGGTGAAGCTAGCGGAGGTTCAACGGAAAGCTCTGACGAAAAAGAAGAACCAAAAGCAAAAGAGGAAGAGAAAAAAGCAGAACCGAAGAAAGAAGAGCCAGCTAGTAAGGAAGCAACTGAACCGAAAAAAGCAGGCGATCAACAAAAAGTTGTCGCATCACCAGCTACGAGAAAACGTGCTCGTGAGTTAGGCATTGATCTGAATGATATTACTCCGGCAGATCCACTAGGACGTATTCGTTCAGAAGATGTCGAGAACGCAGCGAAATCTAAAAAAGCAGATAAGAAGTCTAAAGCAGATAATCAAGCAAAAGCTTCTAGTTCCAAAGAAGAGTTTGATAAACCAGTAGAGCGCGAGAAAATGACTCGCCGTCGTCAAACCATTGCTAATCGTCTTGTTGAAGCTCAACACACAGCAGCAATGCTTACAACATTTAATGAAGTAGACATGACTGCAGTGATGAAACTACGTAGCCAACGTAAAGATAAGTTTCAAGAAAAGCATGGTATTAAACTAGGCTTTATGTCGTTCTTTACTAAAGCGGTAGTTAGTGCATTGAAAGATTTCCCATACTTAAATGCAGAGATTCAAGAAAACGAGATTGTGAAGAAGAAATTCTATGATATCGGAATTGCTGTATCAACAGACGATGGTTTAGTTGTTCCAGTAGTACGTGATGCAGATCGTTTAGATTTTGCAGGTATAGAATCGCAAATCGCTGATTTAGGTACCAAAGCGAAAAATAAAGAACTGCAAATTAGTGACTTACAGGGCGGTTCTTTCACAATTACAAACGGTGGAATTTTTGGATCGCTATTATCAACACCAATTCTAAACTCGCCACAAGTTGGTATTTTAGGAATGCATACGATTCAAAAACGTCCAGTTGTAATGCCTGATGATTCCATTGAAGTTCGTCCAATGATGTATATCGCATTATCGTACGACCACCGTATCGTAGATGGAAAAGAAGCAGTACAATTCCTTGTACGCGTCAAACAATTATTAGAAGATCCATATGATCTATTATTAGAAGGCTAAGATCAACAGCACTCATCATTTTTAAATGGTGAGTGCTTTTTAAGATAGAGCACATAATACATATACTCCGAGGTAACGTGGATTTTCAAGTAAATCTGGGCTGATCGCGGACACTTGTTCCGCTATTTGTGACAAAAGTGCCGTTTTTAGGGTGGTCGCGGACATCTATTCCGCTATTCATTGAAAATAAAGCTAATGGAAGTCGAAATGAACCAAATAAGGGATTCAATGTCCGCCGAACCCGAAAAACGGGAGTTATTCCGTCAAATAACGCACTCTATGTCCGCTCTACAAACGTTCACTAGTTCTCAGTATGTATATACTAGACTAAGTTCTTTATGGACCATTGTTAAAATCATGACATTATAATCCATTTAATTTCTGTTAAAAATGCTTAATCATTCTCTTTTTCGTTGCATACAATAAAATAATACAAGCGAAGGAGGGAATTCGATGGCTGATGGTAACTTTGTGATTGCAGAGGAAGATTGGTCCCTCCATCGAAAAGGGTTTGATGACCAAAAACGACATCAAGACAAAATTAAGGAAGTATTAAAAAAGAAGCTACCAGATATTGTTAGCGAAGAAAATATTATTATGTCTCGAGGAAAAGAAATTATTCGTATTCCAATTCGCTCCTTGGACGAATATAAAATACGCTACAGTCAATCTAAAAACAAACATGTAGGTCAAGGAGATGGAGACAGCGAGGTAGGAGATGTCGTTGCTCAAGACCCACAAAAAGCGAAAAAGGGACAAAAAGGTGAGAAAGCTGGAAATCAACCTGGAGTAGACTATTATGAGGCAGAAGTAGATTTTGAGGAAGTAGAGGAAGCGTTTTTTTCACAACTTGAATTGCCCAATTTAATGGAGAAAGAACAAGATAACATTACGATAACTGATGTGGAGTTTCGTGATATACGTAAAAAAGGTTTAACAGGAAACATTGATAAGAAAAGAACAATGTTAGCATCTTATCGAAGAAATGCTCTAGAAGGGAATCCATCTTTTGCTCCAATTTATCCAGATGATTTACGTTATAAAACATGGGATAATATTGAAAAACCAGAATCAAAAGCAGTTGTGTTAGCCATGATGGATACAAGTGGCTCGATGGGGCAATTTGAAAAATATGTGGCACGCAGTTTCTACTTTTGGATGGTTCGCTTTTTACGGAAAAAATACGAAACAGTAGATGTGGAATTTATTGCCCATCATACAGAAGCAAAGGTGGTAGATGAGGAATCCTTTTTTACTAAAGGAGAAAGTGGTGGAACGATTTGTTCTTCTGCTTATCGAAAAGCATTAGAACTCGTCAATGAAAAGTATCCTGCTAGTCGTTATAACATTTATCCATTTCATTTTTCGGATGGTGATAACTTAACTTCCGATAATCGAAGGTCATTAGAAGCTGTTTATCGGTTATTAGAAAGTGCGAGTATGTTTTGCTATGGTGAAGTTAATCAATATAACCGGTATTCCACATTAATGCAAGCGTTCAAAGATGTTGATCATCCTCGGTTCAAACAATATGTGTTGAAAAATAGAGAAGATGTTTTCTACGCGATGAAGCACTTCTTCCATAAAAGTAACGTCGATGCTAAATAGTGTCGACGTTTTTACGTTTTTAGACAGATATGATTAATATTTTCTAAACATGCTATAATAAGTGCTAAAAGTTAACAAATTATTTGGATGTTTACTTCCAGTGAAACTTATTGCTTTTACTAATCGTCTAATAGTATACTAATGAATTTATGGAGGCAGGCAAGTATGAAGTTTTTTCAGCAAGTGGTGACAGCAAGCATAACTATTTTATTTTTGGCAGGATGTAATGCACAATCTGCTATACCTGAAGGCTTTTATTCATATGAGAAAGATGAAGTAGAAAAAGCCATGGAAAACCTCGAATTTACCGCAGAATTACCATCGTATGTTCCAATTGCTGCTGAGATACTTGTCACGGATCGTTTCTATTTGGAAGAGCTTGATAATGAAGCGTTTGATATTACCATGTTTACGGAAGCTAACGATATTTTTACCATACAGTTCATTAATGGAGAAAACTATCAAGATGAAAGTGATTTTAAAACCATTTCCATAAGTGATTCTTTGGAAGGCTATTATCAGGATCAACCATATTCCCAAATATTATATTGGGAAAAAGATGGTATTACATATCAATTGATTTATCGACCATCTGAAGAATCACTTTCAGAAGAAGAACTAGTGCAAGTAGCTAAATCTTTTCAATCTTCATAATTTTTAGACTTTTATTTACCCTCCCACAAGAAAACATTTTCATGCTAAAATAAGGTGTAATTCTACAGGTGATTGGGTAAGGTAGGAATAATAGTGTCTATTTTAAAGGAGGAAATTTTGTGGGAATTTTATTAGGAATTTTAGCAGTCATTATAGTACTAGCTATTGCATACGCGATGTCTAATGACCGTAAAAATGTTAATTTTGTTGGAATCGGACTCATGCTACTAGCACAAATTCTAACTACATGGTTTATGTTTATGACAACAATTGGTGAGGCTATCATCAATCGCATTTCTGCTTTATTTAATAAGCTAATCGAATTTGCAAGTGAAGGTGTAGCCTTCGTACTTGGAGGAGTTGCCATTGAAGAAGGCGCATCAGTATTCTTCTTCAATGTGTTATTGATCATTATCTTCTTTTCAACCTTATTATCCGTACTTACTTATTTAAGAATCCTGCCATTAATTATTAAATATTTTGGTTGGCTCATATCCAAAATTACCGGATTACCAAAAGTAGAATCTTTCAATGCAGTAAACAGTATGTTCTTTGGTCAATCTGAAGCACTTATTGCAATTAAATCACAGTTCCATCATTTAAATAATAATCGTTTATATATTGTGAGTGCCTCTGCGATGGGGTCTGTTTCAGCTTCCATTATCGGTGCTTATATTCAAATGCTACCGGCACAGTATGTATTAGTAGCTATTCCCTTGAATATGTTCAGTTCCCTTATTATTGCATCCCTTATTGCACCAGTGAAAGTGGATGATGAAAATGATGAAGTTGATGTTAAAAATGTTTCTGAAGCCAAAAGCTTTTTCGAAGCAATGGGGAATGGTGCATTAGATGGAGGTAAAATTGCTTTAATCGTAGCAGCCATGTTAATAGCCTTTATTGCGGCTTTAGAATTAGTAAACTGGGTCATTGCAGCGGTGTTCGCTGGCATAACCTTACAGGAAATTTTAGGTTATGTACTATATCCAATTGGTTTCCTAATGGGTATTGCTCCTGGAGAACTGGTCCAAGCTGGTGGTATTATGGGTACGAAGATTATTACAAATGAATTTGTAGCCATGTTAGAATTAGAACCATTAGTTGGTCAATTATCAGAAAAAACGGTTGGAATTGTTACGGTATTCCTAACTAGTTTCGCTAACTTCTCTTCTATCGGTATCATTGCAGGTACAGTACAAGGAATTGATAGTGAAAAAGGTGCATCTGTTTCTAAATTTGGTATGAAATTATTAATTGGTGCAACATTAGGTTCTATCCTATCTGCAACAATTGCAGGTCTATTCTTATAAGAGGATCAAGATCGGTTCCATTATAAAAATGAGGGGGAATACATATTAGACATGTCTAATATGTATTCCCTTTTTTACTTGTAAGGAAAGTATATAAACATTGGTATCATAACTTTTTTAAAGATTTCAATACTATATTTTAGCGTTTTATGGAATAATAATCCAAGTTGTTAGTTCTGACATATGTTGTAGAGCAGTACTTAGCGTAGGCCGTCCACTTTCACTCCTGTGGGAATTGTTTGACCTGAAGATCCACTTTTCCGAGCGGTTTTGGCTCGAAAAAGTTAGCTGAAGGGCAAACCTCACGGAAAGGGAAGTGGGCAGCAGAAGTGGTGGTCAAGCTGTTCCAATATTTCATCATTACTACCAAAGTAATCGAAATCCAATTAGCATTTAATAAAGGACCGGCGAAGTTTGCCGGTTTTTCTTAACCTTCAATAAATTTCAATGCACATCGGAAATGGTGATTGGTGAGCCCTTTCGCAAATTCTTGGTCAGGAAAGCCCCTGTGAAGCAGCTTTAAACCACCTGAAATTAACGATATATGATGATGGAATTGATAGAATAACATCCGGTTAGGATCGAGGTTATCATTCTTCAAATAACGGTAATAATCCCCAAAACGTAATTGTAAAAAACTATGTTCATGCTCAATATCAAAGAATGAAGCCCCTTCTATATCGATCAAATATGGCTCTAAATGGTCATTAACTAATACATGGTCAGGCCCCAGTTCCCCATGTATAAATCCATAACGACTTCTAGGTTCAATTCTTGATTCAAGCTGATGTAAAGTATTGAGTAGCCTGCTGTGATTGGTTCGAATGCTCTCCATGTATTGGGAGGCATAGGATAGCTGCCTTTTAGCATTTTCCATTTTTAAAAGATGACAATTTTTCGTGTTGGCCCCACTATGATTTAGTTTACCGTACGTGTATCTTTCGTTGGCATGCATACTAGTCACTAAATCCCCAAGTCGCTGAAACAATTTATCTTGAATCACTGAATCAGGATGATGGAAATAAGCTTCTGCTTTTTGTCCATCTACATATTCAACAAGGGCATAATCAAAAGAGTAACGGCTTTTTTCATTATTCAGATTATAAAGAGTGGGTGTGCGTATTCCTTGTTGTGTTAAATACTTATTGTTTAATTCAAATAAATCACTGCCATAGGATTGCTCCGTTGTATCTTCGTCTGCTTTTTCTTCTGAGAAATAATTCATCGTAAGATCCCACACATATAGAACACAAGAAAATCCATTACTGCATTCGATTTTATAGACTACCTTTTGTGTACCACCATGCATTTTCGTTACACTTGAAACCAAATAACTAGTACCGAAGACTTCTTCTACATAGTCCTGCAAATCAGATTGATCGAGGTGACAAATGAATTTCAATGGATTACACTCCTTGTCATAGTTTTTGCCGGCAACTAAACTATATTAAATATCTAACGAAAAATATAGACTGTTTTTTTATAATTTGTTATGATGGATAATGAAGTCTGGAAAAAATTAGATTATAAAATAAAAAAGAGTGGATCCATCACAAAGACTGGTGATAGATGCCACTCTTTTATTATTATATTGAATTAGACCTCTTTTCACTTGATCTATCAAAAGAAAAGGGTGCTTTATTAGATGGACCCAATGAGGAAAAAATGTTCGTTTTCGTCAGGGTATATAAGTCTTGTACAAAAAATCACAAAAACTTAGTTTATCCATTATACTTTGTGTTGATTTTATGCTATACTATGGATTGTAAAATTAAACGTTTACAAAACAAAGTAGGGGTGAAATAATGGCTACAATTCAAAATCCAATTTTAACAGGCTTTAATCCAGATCCAAGTATTTGCAGAGTAGGGGAAGATTATTATATCGCTGTATCCACATTTGAATGGTTTCCGGGAGTGGGTATCTTTCATTCGAAAGATTTAAAAAACTGGCGTTTAGCGTCAAGACCACTTAATAGACTTAGTCAATTAAACATGAAAGGTAACCCTAACTCAGGTGGTATTTGGGCACCACAGTTATCGTATCATGATGATCAATTCTATTTAATCTACACAGATGTGAAAGTTGTAAACGGTAACTGGAAAGATTCTCATAACTATTTGGCAACTTGTAACACGATTGATGGTGAATGGTCAGATCCAATTTACCTAAACAGCTCAGGTTTTGATCCGTCTCTTTTCCATGATGATGATGGTAAAAAATACTTAGTAAACATGAAATGGGACCACCGTGTAGGACATCATAATTTCTACGGAATTGTTTTACAGGAATATGATCATAGGCAGCAGAAACTTGTTGGTAAATCGCAAGTTATTTTCAAAGGAACTGATATTAAATTAACTGAAGCACCGCATTTATATAAGTGGAATGGCTACTACTATTTATTAACAGCTGAAGGTGGTACAAAATTTGACCATTGTGCCACGTTAGCACGTTCTAAAGAGCTTACTGGACCATATGAAGTACATCCAGAAAATCCACTTATTACATCATGGCCGTATCCAAGAAATCCGTTGCAAAAAGCTGGACATGCGTCTATTGTACAAACACATACAGATGAATGGATCCTTGTCCATTTAACGGGGCGTGTTTTACCAAGAGAAGGACAACCTTTATTAGATCCTCGAGGCTATTGTCCATTAGGTCGTGAAACGGCAATTCAGCGTCTAGAGTGGAAAGATGACTGGCCATATGTTGTCGGTGGCAACCAGCCTTCGTTAGAAATTGAAGGTCCAGATATCGAAGAAGTAAAATGGGATCCTGATTATCCTACAAAAGATGATTTCAATTCTGAAGAATTAAACCTTCATTTCCAAAGTTTACGCATCCCTTTGGGTGAAGATATCGTTTCATTAAAAGATAATCCTGGCCATTTACGTTTATATGGTAGAGAATCACTTACTTCTTTATTTACTCAATCATTTATTGCAAGACGTTGGCAACATTTTAATTTTAGAGCGGAAACGAAAGTTGCGTTCCAGCCGGAGGATTTCCAACAGTCAGCTGGTTTGGTGAATTACTATAATACAGAGAATTGGACATCGTTCCAAATTTCATGGGATGAAGAAAAAGGTCGTATCTTAGAGTTAATGACTTGCGATAATTTTACATTTGGACAACCGATCAAAGGAAACGAAATGGAGATTCCTGAGGATGCTGAATATGTTTATTTGCGCGTGGATGTAAAAACAGCTATCTACACATATTCTTATTCCTTTGACGGAGAAACTTGGCATACAGTACCGGTTGAATTTGAAGCCTACAAGCTATCAGATGATTATATCCAAGGCGGTGGATTCTTTACAGGTGCGTTTGTAGGTATGCAGTGTCAAGATACATCAGGTCAAAACAAACATGCTGATTTTGATTATTTTATCTATGATCCAGTAGAATAAATATTTAAAAGAAGTCTCATAATGAGTGAGGCTTCTTTTTTTATCATCAAACGTTTAAAATAGTAAGAAAGTGGAATAACATTCATAAATCTGAAAACAGAGGTGTTAAACAGATGCAACAGTTTCAACTCTTTATTGATGGAAAATGGATAGGTACAAACGAAACATTAGATGTATTAGATAAATACTCTCAAGAAGTATATGCAAGTGTTTCGAAAGCGGATGAAGAGGCAGTAGACAAAGCGATTACGAGTGCATCGAAAGCGTTTGAACAAGAGAAGCTTTCTCCATACGAACGCTATCAAATCTTACATAAAGCTTCTCAACTTATTGTTGACCAAAAAGAAGAGTTGGCGATGATCATTACGAAAGAAGCAGGGAAACCGTTAAAACAGGCAAAAGCTGAAATTGACCGTTCTGCACAAACTTTTTTAGTGGCAGCAGAAGAGGCAAAACGAATTTACGGGGAAGGTGTACCAGTTGAAGCAGCGCCCGGATCGGAAAATCGAATGGCTTTTACGATCAAAGTACCGGTAGGGGTAGTTGGAGCGATTAGTCCTTTTAACTTTCCACTCAATCTTGTTGCACATAAAGTAGCCCCTGCCCTTGCTGCCGGTAATGCAGTCGTGTTAAAGCCGGCGAGTAAAACCCCGATTTCAGCGTTGAAATTAGCAGAAATCCTTGATAAAGCAGGTTTACCGAAAGGATTATTGCAAGTAGTCGTTGGTTCCGGTTCAACAGTAGGCAGTCAAATGATGAAAGATGAGCGTATCGCTCTTTACACGTTTACTGGGAGTGCTAAGGTAGGCATGAAGTTAAAACAGGAAACAGGTTTGAATCGTTTAATATTAGAATTGGGCAATAACTCTCCAGTGATTGTTGATAAAGAAGCAGATGTGGAGTTAGCAGCAAAAACAATAGCAGCACAATCCTTTGCTTTTGCAGGACAGGTATGTATTTCTGTACAACGAATTTATGTTCATGAAGAGGTGCAGGAGTTATTTTTAGAAAAACTAAAAGGGTATATGTATGATTTGAAAATAGGAGATCCAACTGATCCAGAAACAGATGTCGGTCCAATGATTGCAGAAGATGAGGCTGAGCGGGCGGAAAAATGGATTCAGGAAGCAGTGGAAAAAGGCGCTACTATCTTTATTGGTGGCGAAAGAGAAGGAGCACTATTGCAACCCACTATTCTGACTGATGTCAAACCAAAAATGCGCGTAGTTTGTGAAGAGGTTTTTGCACCTATTGCAAGTGTCATACCTTTTTCAGACATTAAGCAGTGTATTCAGGAAATCAATCAATCCGATTATGGCTTACAAGGTGGCATTTTCACACAAAATATCGATACAGCTTATTATGCAGCGAAACATGTGGAAGTAGGCGGGTTGATGATCAATGATGGTTCGCAATATCGCGTCGATCTCATGCCATATGGTGGTGTAAAGGATAGTGGCAATGGTAAAGAAGGACCGAAATATTCGATAGAAGAAATGACCGAAGAGAGATTAATTGTGATGAATTTGAAGGTGTAGCTTGTCTCAAGCTACACCTTTTTTGACGAGTGTCCAGATAATGGGGAAAAGTGTCCAGATAAAATTACACCTGTTTTGCTAGCTTGTTTTGCAGGTAATACATTCGGCCAAATAACGTTATCGCACCTGCTGAAAGTCCAACGATTAGTCCTAACCAATATCCATAGGCATCCAGGTTCGTATAATTAGCGAAAATCCAACCACTAGGTAAGCCAATTAACCAATAAGAAACGAGAGACATCCAGAAGGTAATGTTGACATCCTTATACCCACGTAAAATTCCTTGCACCGGTGCACCAACGGCATCAGCAAATTGGAAGAAAATCGCATAATACAAGAAATGTTTAGTAAGCTCAATTACTTCGGGATGATCACTATATAAACGAGCAACTTGATCGTCCATTAGATAAATAATACCACCAGCTAGAAAAGCGATCACTACTCCAGAAATAATTCCCATATAAGAGTAGGTTTTTGCATCTTGAATTCGTTTAGCACCAACTTCGAAACCAACGGCAATTGTTAGGGACATCGCTATACTTAATGGAATCATGTATAAAAATGATGCAAAATTAATCGCTGCTTGGTGTGCGGCGATCGTATTGGTATTATATACACTTAGCATAAAGGTTACCGCAGAGAAAATACTGACTTCAAAAAAGATAGAAAATCCAATCGGGATCCCAAGCCTTAATTGGCTGAACCATTCTTTAACAGATGGTTTTATCAAACGATGAAAAATTTTGTGACCGCGAAAAGGTCGCACATAATGGACAATCAAAATTGATAAAATTAAATTGACTCCAAATGTTAATGCCGATGCGATCCCGGCACCAATACCACCAAAAGCAGGTAAACCTAATTTACCAAAGATAAATATATAATTAAATAAAATGTTTAAAGGCAAGGAAATTAAAATGATTGCCATTGAAATCCTGGTGTGACCCAGTCCATCAATATAAGAGCGTAATAAATTATAAACAAAAAGTGGAATCATCCCTAATCCGATCGAAATAATATAGTACTTCGCAACATGCTGTACTCGATCTTCTAAATCCATCAATAATAAAATAGGATCGATCAAGAAGGCACCGATCAAGGTTACAACTACACCTAATCCAATTGATAAATAAATACCCTGTTGTACAGTAAAAGGTATTTTGTCTTCTTCATTAGAACCTGTTAACTGAGCAACAATCGGAGACATAGCCATTAAAATACCTACAACCATCATTTGTACTGGCACCCATAAACTAGAGCCGATTGCTACTCCAGCAAGATCTGCAGCCCCTGCTCTACCGGACATAATCGTGTCAAAAAAATTCATAGCATACATACTTACTTGCGTGATTAGAATCGGTATCAGTATAATCATAAAGAGTCTTATTTTTTCTTTTAGTGTTTTTGTTTGATACATATCTATTCTTCCTTTTTACAGTCGTAGAAGGATTATAACATATTTTGTTAAAAGAGAGGACGGTTTTTATTTATGACCACTAAACAAATTATTTTTACCGGTGGTGGTACTGCTGGGCATGTTATGGTGAATTTGGCGATTATCCCTGCCTTTTTAAAAGAAGGTTGGACAATAGATTATATTGGCTCGAAAAATGGTATTGAGAAGGATTTAATTGAACCGTTAGAAGGGGTGACATACCACCCGATTTCCACAGGGAAACTGCGTCGTTATTTTTCCAAGGAGAATTTTAAGGACCCATTTAAAGTACTAAAAGGTACATGGCAAGCACATCGAATTATCGGCAAAAAGAAGCCTGCCGTTATTTTTTCCAAAGGTGGATTTGTCTCTGTTCCTGTCTTAGTAGCAGCACGGATGAGAGGTGTACCTGCAGTGATTCATGAATCAGATTATACCCCGGGTCTTGCTAATAAATTAGCAATCCCTTTCGCAAAAAAAGTGTTGGCAACTTTTCCGGAGACCGTACAATATCTACCAGAGCAAAAGGCAGAATGGATTGGTGCTGTTGTTCGGGAAGAGCTTTTTACTGGCAGCAGGGAAAAAGGTTTTGAAATGACCGGCTTTTCTAACAAGAAAAATGTTTTATTAATTATGGGAGGTAGTGCAGGATCGAAAAAGATTAATCAGGCAGTACGTGAAGGCTTAGAAGAATTGTTAAAGCAATTTCAAGTTGTCCATATTTGTGGTAAGGACAATATCGATGAGACGTATGAGCAAGAAGGATATGTTCAATATGAATATGTCCAAGATGAATTGAAGGATTTACTCGCGATTACAGATATGGTTTGTTCGCGTGCGGGTGCTAATGCGATTTTTGAATTTTTGGCACTAAATAAACCAATGCTGTTGATTCCGCTATCACGTCAAGCAAGTCGTGGAGACCAGATCGTCAATGCCCAATCTTTTGAAAAACAAGGCTATGCGAAGGTGTTAGAGGAAGAAGATTTATCAACTAATATATTGGTTACTTCACTTTTAGAATTGAAAAAAGATAAATTTGAAATAAAAGACAAAATGAATCAATACCGGTCCAGTGAAGCGAAAGAAAAGGTTATCGACATTATTAAAAATCAGGCTAATTAAGCAGTTTACTTTAGGAAATGCCGACAACATATTAAAATAGGAAGCGAATGGTTTATTAAAAAAAGGAGGCGTTTCTAGGAATGAGTTTAACTACTACATTAAAGCTGAACAATGGAACAGAGATACCTGCAGTAGGACTTGGTGTTTACAAAGCGGAGCCAGGGGATGAGGTTTACCATGCTGTAAAATCAGCATTAGAGTTAGGCTATCGGCATATTGATACTGCTTCTCTTTATGCAAATGAAGAAGGGGTAGGTCAGGCAATTAAAGATAGTGGTATTCCTCGTGAAGAAATTTTTGTGACGACAAAAGTTTGGAATGATGAGCAAGGATATGAAGAAACAAAAGCAGCATTTAAGCGTAGTTTAGAACGTCTGCAAATGGATTATGTTGATTTATACTTAGTACACTGGCCGGTACCAGGTAAATTTACGGAGACATACAAAGCGCTGGAAGAAATTTATCATGATGGTAAGGCGAAAGCAATTGGGGTAAGTAATTTTGAACCACACCACTTAGAGGAGTTATTAAAAGAGGCAAAAGTTACTCCGGTAGTGAATCAAGTTGAGTTACATCCCCAGCTACAACAACAAGCAGTCAGAGATTTTTGTAAAAAACACGATATTAAAGTAGAAGCATGGGCTCCATTAGGTAAAGCTCGCTATTTTGATCATCCTATATTACAGGAATTAGCTGCAAAGCATAACAAAAAGTCTTCCCAAATTATTGTCCGTTGGCAATATCAAAGTGGAATTATTACAATTCCAAAGTCTGTTAATAAGGAGCGTCAACAGGAAAACGTCGATATCTTTGATTTTGAATTATTAGATGAAGATATCGAGAAAATGAAAAGCATGGATGCCAATAACCGAATTGGCGCTCATCCTGATGAGTTTGATTACGGAATTTAGCATGAAAACACTTCTAGGATGAAGGACTTGTTGTTGACACATGTTATAATTTAGTATATATTTATACTTAACTTAATAATCGACAGATGCTTATTTTTAACTTCTTAATTAATTGGGGCTTTAGCATTCTTTTAATATTTCCATATTGATTGAATGAAAAAGCTTTTAAATATAAGAATGTAAAGGTAAAGTAAATCGGTATATATAATAGCTTAAGTATTAGATTAAACAGATTTTCTAATTAGAAGTGGGAATATAACTAAACTTAATTTCCACCTTAATAAGGTAGTTCTTCAAAAAACTTCGGTGAAGTTAGTTGAAGTGAAACCGACAATTTTCAAGATTCAATGATTTTAGATTATCATTGTAGTTTTGAAATTGTCGGTTTTTTAATTTCCTAGGAAATTAAAATGTTGTGCCGTGGTTACCATATCGGAATAAATATCGCAACGATCAGCCCCTAGTGCAAAAAAGTAGACGACTTCTCTTACGGTAGGTCACCATCAGCAAAATGACCATTATTTCTTTATCTTAGGTTATTCTGAAGTTGCTCTTGTTTTATGCGGGGTCTCTCCACTTTTGTTTTTGAATAAACACAAATTATTTAAAAATTCATAATGGAGCAAGATAAAATGTAGGACTTATTAGAAAGATATATGAAATGTCCTTTTTAAAAAAATTTCTTATACGTTAATATTGTTTTGAGGGGAGAATGTTTTGTGTTAGATTCGTTGAGTATGTCATCATTTTTAACATTATTTTTTATTATGCTTATTGCCTCTGGGCTTAGCGGACTCTTGTTTTTACACCCACGAGTACCATTGAGTTTTGTTCGTATTCACATTGGTATCGTGTCTTTGCCTCCTTTAGTTGCCTTATTTGCTCTTGCAAATACTAGTGTGCATGGAAATGTTGGTCCTTGGTACGTGGATTCCTTAGCTTGGTTAATGGTTTTCTTTGTCCTTGCAATTGGTTTAATCATTCAGCGTTTTTCTGTACGTTACTTAATGGGAGATCGCTCTTATCGTAAGTATTTTATGCTTTTTACATTCACGACAGGTGTTGCTTCTATTACATGGTTAAGTGGTGATCTTCGCTTAATGGTTGTATCTTGGGGAGCAACTCTCGTCGGTTTAACCTTCCTTATAAGGTTAAACCGTAGTTGGAAAGTAGCTGATGAAGCTGCCAAGGTTTCTGCTCGCTTATTTACATTAAGTTGGTTTTCATTATTGTTTGCGATGATTTGGCTTTTTGAAGCCACAGGTCAATGGCAGTTTTCATTAGCTCTAACCAATGAAAATTTAGTACAACTTGGACAATGGGAGAGAACTGGGATTAATTTATTGATTGTATTAGCAGTAATAATTCCTGCAGCCCAATGGCCTTTCCAAAGGTGGTTAATTGAGTCTGTTATTGCTCCGACTCCTGTTTCTGCGATTATGCACGCTGGTTTAGTAAATGCAGGTGGGATTATGCTAACTCGATTTTCACCACTATTTAACGGTGATATAGCTTCGATTGTATTACTTATTCTTGCAAGTATCTCTGTTTTGATTGGATCTGGAATTAGTTTAGTCCAGGTTGACTATAAACGTCAGTTAGTGGGATCCACGATTGGTCAAATGGGATTTATGCTCATTCAGTGTGCACTAGGTGCGTATATAGCAGCTATTATTCATCTCGTTTTACATGGTTTGTTCAAAGCAACACTGTTCTTACTGGCTGGTTCTGCAGTACGCCGTTATGAAGTATCATCTCGCATTAATGAACGTTCATCCTATTTATGGGTCTTGGCTGGTCGAACATTAGCCTTATTAGTAGGTGTTGCATTTTGGCTTATGGCTCCTGGAGATGGGTATCAATTGATCAGTGCGCTAATCCTAGCGTGGTCATTGTCCGTTTCTTGGACACAACTCGTGGCTTTTGGAGAGGGGAGAATTGGTCGTATTGCTGGCTTATCATTTTTAGGAGGCTCCGCCATCATTTATTTTATCATTCATAATCTCTTTTATGAGTGGTTGCATACAACCGTTTTTCAAGGTGTTCAACCTCCAATGTTTGTTGTCATCATTGTCGTAGGCCTCTTATTAATTGGTAGTACTATAGGTGCACGGGCTTCCCGTAATCGTTCTTCTATTACCTACTCAGTACTCTATCTTTGGTTAATACGACTAGGTGAAGCAAAAACTAAATCAGTAGAAAGTCATCCAAACTACCTTAAGCAGCTATTTTTATCTCAAGGAGGTAATAAGTGATGGACGTATCATCCGTTTTAACAAAAGAAAATGAAAATAATAAAGACACAAATAATAATTTTAAAGAAATGGACATCAGTACAATAATTGAATCAGCTAGTCGGGTGATTGCGCCACTATGGCCTATTTCTACGTTTGCAGCACGTAATCCATGGATGGGACTAGAAAAGCAATCTTTTGAAGAGGTTGCAGATTGGTTAAAAGATACTCGAGATGTTGATATCTATCCTAGTGCTTCCATGATTCTTTCGGCAAAGAGTAAAGGTGAGATTGATGAAGCGTTTGTGAAAATGGGGCTACAGCGTTGGCTTGATACCCATCCCTTTAATATCCCAAGGGATGTAGCAGAGCGATTTTGTCAGGCTGCACTCAAATTAGATCGATTACCTTCAAGCCTTTTAACATCACATAAATTGGAGAAAGTGGTAGAGGAATTTAGTGGACTGAATTTGGATAGTATTAAGAATTTCTCCATACAACCAATGTGTTCATATATAAAAAATCAAGATGGTGAGAAGTTAATTAAAATGCTTGATAATCATGTTATCAAGTGGTGCAAAGTATATCTTGATGAATTTCAAGCGGGTTGGACAATGCCACATCGGGAGGAAGGTTTCTATCGTGCGTGGCGACGTCTCATTCAACACGATCCGGCACTTAGTAAACATCAGCGTAAAAACCTAAAAGATTGGCCACATGAGGCACCTTTGGCATTAAAAGAAGCATTGTCCCTAATGGAAATTCCTAAGTCAGAGATACAGAATTATCTTGAAGGTCATTTACTTTCGTTACCTGGGTGGGCAGGCATGATGCTTTGGCGCTCCCAACAATCGAGCCATGAACAAGCTCTCTTAACAGACTATCTAGCAGTTCGAATTTCCCTAGAGTCGGCACTTATAAAGCCCTATTTGCCTATGAGTAATCAGCGAACGGAGAGTGAAGTTTCGCTTACTACTTTGTTAGCATCTTGGATTCATTGGGGCGGCCTTACGATAGAGGAATGGTTACAGATGTCAGCCGCTGAACAGCATGAGTATTTATTATTTGCTTACAGCTTTGATGAGAAACTGCGCCGAAAAATATGGTTAGAAGCTTGGGAGCAAACACACACAGATCAATTAAGTCAGAAGTTAATCTATAAACAACGTGAGACTAAGCGGAATAATTCAACATTAGCTCAATTAGCATTCTGTATAGATGTTCGTTCAGAACCTTTTCGTCGTCAACTAGAAAAAGAAGGTCCGTTTGAAACGATTGGAATTGCTGGTTTTTTCGGGTTACCGATTGCAACTAGTGAATTAGGTAGTAAACATAGTCATGCATCCTTGCCAATTATACTAAACCCACAGCATAAGATAAAAGAGTACGTAGATGAAGGGGAACTCGATAAATACCAACAACGTAAGCAAGCAGTTAATTCCTTAAGCAATACGTTTAAAACTATGAAACAGAATGTACTAGCGAGTTTACTTTTACCAGAATTAAGTGGACCTTGGCTTAGTCTACAAATGGTAGCACGTAGCTTTGTGCCAAGAAAAGCAAATCAATTCATACGTAATCTACGTGAGACTTGGATACGTAAACCTAATACAAAGCTCTCGCTTGATCATGAAGATGACACAGAAGCGAATCTACCTGTTGGCTTCTCTGAAGAAGAGAAATTGAATTATGCTCACCAGGCTCTAAAATTAATGGGTCTAACAGAGAAGAAGTTCGCACCTTTAGTCGTAATATGTGGGCATGGTAGTCAAAGTATAAACAATCCTTATGCCGCTGCTCTCGAATGCGGTGCCTGTGGTGGTGCGGCAGGTGGATTCAATGCAAGAGCTTTAGCTACTTTATGTAATCTTCCAGAGGTAAGGAGAGGGCTTTCTTCTAGAGGAATTGAAATTCCTGAGGACACTGTTTTTGTAGCTGCAGAGCATAAAACAACGGTGGATGAATTACACTGGATTTATGTTCCTAACCTCTCTAAAGCAGCACAAGAAGCATTAGATCGTATCGAAGCTATTATGCCGACCGTGAGTCGTAATGCAAACGCAGAACGTTTAGCTCAATTACCGAGTTTCCAATCAAAACTAAAAAATCCAAAGGCTGAGGCACACCGATTTGCAGACGATTGGAGTGAGATACGTCCTGAATGGGGATTAGCTCGTAATGCTGCTTTTATAATTGGTCAACGTGAATTAACTCAGGATTGTGATTTGGAAGGTAGAGCCTTTCTTCATAACTATGATTGGAAACAAGATGAAAGTGGTGACCTCCTAGTAAACATCATTGCTGGACCAGGAACAGTGTCCCAGTGGATTAATCTTCAATATTACGCTTCAACGGTAGCACCACATTATTATGGAAGTGGAAATAAAGCAACGCAAACCGTTACAGCAGGTCTTGGTGTTATGCAGGGAAATGCTAGTGACTTGTTAACTGGACTACCTTGGCAATCCGTCATGCAATCAGATCACGAAGCATATCATTCCCCTCTTCGTTTGCTGATTGTCATCCAAGCGCCTAGCGAATATGTAGAACGATTATTGAAAAATGATTCAGTATTTCGCGAAAAAGTTCAAAATGGATGGGTTCGCCTTGCTAGTATTGATCCAGAAGGACGTTGGAAAAATTGGTAGTGGTTTAAATTATTTGCTTTGCTTAATCAACGAAAGTATTATTTGATATGGACAAGAAAAAATAGATTGCGCTTCTTTACAATAATTTACAAAAAATCACCTAAAAGAAAATACTGACTATATACAAAGCTAGGGTCCTTTTATCAAGGACTAATCCAAGCTTTAAGCACTAAAAAGGCTGAATGGGGGATGAGGTGAGTTAACTTCACAGTGATTTTAGTAAAAACTGGCTAATCCGAAGTCTCACCTTATTCAAAAATAATAGAGCTAACAAAAACAGTTGGTATAAATGAAGGAGATGTTATTAGAGGTTATTCATTGTTAAATTAGAAGAAGCAGATTCGTTTCAATTAATATATATTTGGAAACTTCTTTAAATTTAGACGGACATTCAATTTTCTAAGAATGAATGTTGTCTTAGAAATTAGAAATATAAATGGAATAGATAATTTTTTTGATCGTTAGGAGATGAGTTTGTGAAAGTTTCTAAAGGCTCTTATGAATCTGAGATAAGTAAGGCAATTACTCAATGGGAAAAGGACTATCTTGGGCGTGGATCTGTATCGGTAAAGACAGATATATTACGGGATATGGTAATTGTAAATCTACAAGGTATTTTAACCCGAGCAGAATATAACGTTTGTGAAACCAAAGAAGGAATGTTAACGATAAAGAAAACTCGTTCAGAGTTAGTTGAATCAGGTATAGAAGATCTTAAAGATATTATACTGACTATAACTGGAGAGAAAGTGAAAAGTTTTCATACTGATATAAGCTCTCGCACTGGTGAACGAGTGATGATATTTAAATTATTCAATGATTTTGAAAAAAACATTTAAGGTAAAGAGATGTATAAATATTTCGAACTAAAAGCGGAATCCAGTATTAAAAAAGAGTTACCAATAAAATATATATACAGTTCGGAAGAAGCATATTGTAGATAAACTATATTAGCGTGTTATTAGAACAAAAACATCCTGTTGCGGTGATTGTAGATACCTTTTTAGAAGGGGATAAAGGGGCAGTTAAATGATGCAGATTATATATTCAATTGTCAGTGTATTATGGATGGTATATGTATTCTTCCGAGTGAAACAATCAATCCACATGCTGCAATTAAACAGTTATTTTAACAATCGATTATGGCGCTGGATGACAGAGCATTGGTCAAAAGTTGTACCGGTTCATGAGTGGTTAGCACTTCTTTTCGCACTACTATTATTATTTTTGGCGTGGAATTGGCTCATATTCGTGATCGTATTGCTAGGTCTATTTGTGCCTAGAAATAAACAAGAAAAGAAAAAATTAGCTGTGACCGCACGTGTCAAACGTCTGATTACGACTATTGCAATTATCTATCTTTTCTTCCTAGCAACTAGCTTACATTTTATTTGGAATGATTACCCGTTAAGCTATGCTGGGTTAGTGATTGTACTAGGTTCTATTCTCACATACGGAGTAGTGTTATTGGCGAATCTCATGAATAAACCGATTGAAAATAGAATTAAAGCATATTATTACCAAGATGCAAAACGTATTATCAACAGTGCGAAAAATACCGAAACAATTGGTATTACAGGGAGCTTCGGTAAAACAAGTACAAAGTTTATTTTAGATACGATATTGTCATCACACTTTAACACGTTAAAAACACCGAACAGTTTTAACACGAAAATCGGTGTAACGATCACTATTCGGAACTCTTTAAAGCCATATCATGATGTATTTATTGCTGAAATGGGGGCGAAAGAGCCTGGCAATATTCAAGAAATCTGTGAGTTAGTAGGGCATAAATATGCGATTCTAACAGCAATTGGGGAACAGCACTTAGAAACGTTTAAATCATTAGACAACATTAAAAAAACCAAATATGAGATTGTTGAAACATTGCCTGCTGACGGCATTGCTTTCCTCAATCGTGATGATCCAAACATTATGTCTTATACCCCGAAAAATCAGTGCCGTAAAGTTTATTTTGGAATCGATGATCAAGAAGCAGACTACTTAGCTTCTGCTATTCGTTTTCACAAAAAAGGAACGACTTTTAGAGTGACGAATAAAGCAGGAACATTAGATGCAGATTTTGAAACAAAGATATTAGGTAAGCATAATGTATATAATATTTTGGCTGCGATTAGTGTGGCGTGGGAAATGGGAGTACCTCTCGCCAAACTGCAAATGGGTGTGAAGAAGATTCAGGCAGTGAAACACAGAATGGAAATAAAGAAAGGCTTCGGTAATTTAACAGTAATTGATGACAGTTTTAATTCAAATCCGACCGGTTCCCGAATGGCTTTAGAAGTACTCTCCTCAATGGAAGGATTTAAAGTATTGGTGACACCAGGTATGGTAGAATTAGGTGATAAGGAATATTCATATAATAAAGCATTTGGTGAATATGCGAGTGATGCGTGTGACTATGTGATTTTAGTAGGTGAAAAACAGACAAAACCTATTCAGGATGGTCTTCGTGAAAAAGGTTACCCGGAAGAGCAATTGTTTATCGCAAAAGACTTAAATCATGCGATATCACAAATACAAGCATTAAACCGGCAAGATGCGATTATTTTATTGGAGAATGATTTACCTGACACATATAACGAGTAA
>NZ_JAGFVL010000039.1 GCF_017599345.1 Gracilibacillus suaedae | reverse complement strand
TGCAGTTGTACCATTTGTTCCTTAAATTCTTTGGAAAAGCTTCTTCTCATTCTTCTGGTCATTTTAAAACTCCTCGGCTTTTATTTGAACCAAGTTTATCTGACCTTAACTAACTTGTCCAATCTAGTGTAACCGGTTCATGGTTTGATCGAATGACGAGTGAGAATCGGGGATATATTTTTGCAGCAACATCAAGGAGAACAACTTCAGGAGTATATAGACTATTAGCTACACCGTTAAGTGATGGATTTACAAATATGCTATTTGATTAGATTTTTTGGATATTACTTTTGTAATCAATTTGATATGAATATTAAATACAAATTCAGTTAATATAACATCAACTATACGAAGTAAGACAAAGAGCCAAGCCCTTTATACTATAGGATTTGGCTCTTGTTCATTTTTTATACATCGTTAATTTAACAAAGTTTTAAGTTTTGGAAAAAAGGGTAAATTGTTGAGAAACTTATTTTTTAAATTGGATTTTCTTAGCCTTAGCTTGCTCAGGATAGGATGCAAGTATATCTCCATCAATCCATACTTTTACTTCATCACCTTTTGACCATTCCTCTGTATTGTCATATGCTAAAGAAATTAAAGAAATACCCTTTTCCTCTTCCTGTATCTCTGAAATTGATTTATTTTTTATATCTTCATACTTGTCTTGAGAAAGATTCTTTGAAAGTAATATCTCATTTTCTGTTACTTCTAAAATAATACCTTCCATATCAGAATTGCCACACCCTGCTATTGAAATACTTAACAATATAGCAGTAAAAGTAATGAATACTTTTTTTTTCATTAGATACACTCCCCCTTTATATAATAAGACGAATTTAGCATTATATGGGTTTCGTTATTTAATTGTTTAATCACCATTCATAATTGAAAAAATTAAATAGATGAACCATGAGTAACTATTTTCACTGGTACTATTTAATCCTTATTTCTTTATATACCGATATAATACTACTTGTGTTTTACCATGCCCTTGCTGCGTTTGTAGTAATAATAATTAATAACCATGTATTACTGTTGGTTTGTAATAAAGTTTGATCGTTTATAAAAAAGTTGTACCGTATTCAAAAAAGATTGATCAAAATTACTGCTGAATCGATAGTGAAACATTGATTTTTCAATGTTTAAATTTCCTTTTGATCAAACTTTTTTATAAAAAACAGGCTGATTCAATAAGTGATAACATAGGTTTTAACCAATCTTTTTTATAAAGCCTGATAACTCTAATCAATTTCTTCATTAAGCAAGTCATCAGTAAATAAGCAAGTGCTACAAGTAATAGTCCTGTTTTATCAACTATTATGCTTATTTCTTTAGTATCAATCTCTTTCTTGCAGAAAGTGCAAATGGTTTTTGATTTTTTTCAATCGGATCACCCTTTCTTGTTTTGATCAATCTTTTTTACAAAGCTACAACTTTTTGGTGTGTTTAAAAACAAAAAGATAAGCTATTATAAATCCCTTTACCAAAATTCATTAGACTAGCTAAAATCTCCCGAAAACAACAAATGTCATATTACATTAGAGCTTTTACAACATATGACATATTAAGTTAGATATTATACGATAAATGACATTCTATATTAGAGTTCACATGTGTTGAGTGACAATAAAGTCTTTTAATTACAAATAAAGTTGTTTAAAAAACACACGTTATCGATTACAATTATAGTAATCAAACGTGAGTTTTTCTATTATTCGGGGTCGGTCTATAGAAATGAAATACATATTCAAGAATTATTGACCAACCTGGTCTTTAATAGTGGCAGTTGGAGTCATTCTTTTTTGAAAAATCAACAACATAACAAGGTAAGACATTCTAATGAGACTACAGGGAATTGGGCTCAAAGGATAAGAAATTATATATATTAATATTGCTGACTTTTAGAAATGATGTTAAGTGCCGTGGTAACCGTTTATAAAAAAGTTGCACCGTTCTACCCCTTTGGATATACATTGTCCAAAGGGTGATTTTATGGTAACAATAACATAACGATATTCCATTAACGGGCCGATTATAGAATATCGCAGTTAAACATATATAATGGAAATAAATTCCGTGTAGAGGTGGAGTTGTATGCCTAAAATTGACAATATGCTAGCAATTCTATGGATGCTTAGTTCAGGTGAAAAAGTTACTGCAAAACAAATTTCGGAAAAGTTAGAGATGAATATAAGAACTGTGTATCGTTATATTGATACACTTTCAACAAGTGGTGTACCTATAATTTCAGACACAGGGCATTACGGTGGATACACTTTATTGAATAATTTTATTGAAGCCCCACTTTTTTTTGATTTTGAGGAGCAAACCTCCCTATTTCACGCTGCTGTTTTTGCAGAAGAAGCCGGATATTATGGAGGTGAAGCGCTAAATAGGGCTACTTCAAAGCTAAGCAAATATTCAAATCAAGAGCAGGAAACAAAGATAAACCAACATTTAACCAGCCTTGAAGTAATAAGGCAATTAACTTCCCTCTCTATGGAACCTTTCTTAAAGGAGTTGGAGCAGGCCGTAGCTAACGGATACTCTGTAAAAATTTTATACCATAAAAGTGGCGAAGAGCAATCAAAGTATAGATTGGTTGATCCGTACAGAATTATATATTGGAATAATAAGTGGTATGTGATTGGATTTTGTCATCTTAGGAATGACATCCGTAGCTTTAGAGTAGATCGAATTGAAAGTCTAATGCTAACAGAAAATAAGTTTAACCGCCCAGAAAATTTTTCAGCACGGGACTTTTTTATGAAAAACCTCCTTCCAACTATAGAAGATAAGGAGGGGATTATTTCTATAGTTATTAATGGAAATACAAGGACGTTAGGTGATATTTGCCAACATTGGTTTTTAGGACATTATTTACAAAAACGGACTTCAAATCAAGCAGTATTTCTGCTTGAAAAAGATATGATGTATACATATGTACCTTATTTACTTTTGCCGTATGGTAAATCAATTCAAATTGTTGAGCCAATAAGTCTTAAGAAAAGACTTATTGAAGTTCTGTCAGATCTAATAAAATTTCATCAAATATGATAACTTCCCTGACGTTAGCTGTCAGGGAAGTTATATTATAATATGCTATATCAATTGTGATGGGAGTGTTATTGGATGCAAGCAAAAAAAGTTTATCTTTATGTATTTGATACAATGTCAGACTGGGAATATGGATATTTAATTGCTGAACTAAACTCAGGAAGATATTTCAAAAGGGATTTAGCACCTTTCAAAGTAATTACAGTAGGTGCTAATAAAGAAATCATTACTACGATGGGAGGACTGAACATAAAACCAGATATTTCCCTAAATGAGTGTACTCTTGAGAGTAAAGATCTTTTAGTTTTACCTGGAGGGAATACTTGGGGAGAAGATTTTCATCAACCTATCTTGAAAAAAATTGGCGATGCTTTAAAGCTTGGGACTATTGTTGCTGCAATTTGTGGTGCAACTGAGGGACTAGCGAATTTTGGGTACCTAGATTCTAGAAAGCATACAAGCAATGACTTAGATTATCTTAAAATGGTCTGTCCTAATTATAAAGGAGAAAAATTTTATGAAATGAGACCTGCAGTATCTGGTGAGAATTTGGTTACTGCATCAGGAGTAGCTCCTCTGGAATTTACGAAGGAAGTACTGGAAAAATTAGATGTATTTGCACCAGATACATTGTATTCATGGTATAATCTAAATAAAACTCATAAATCTGAATACTTCTTTCGGTTAATGAATTCAATAAACGGATGAGCTAAAAATCAACTTAGCAGATTATATTAGTTTAAAAGATTTCCATGCTTTAGACGATGTCAAAGCATGGTTTTTGTATATTAGCTAAAAATGTTTGGGAAGTAAAAACTTAGAAAGCACAACATCTAGACTTTTTAATCTTATTGAACAACGTTAGGCTTTTTTCTTTGATAATAATGATGGAACGATCTTCAGGAATTGGGCAAATAAAGTCCTTTAATTTAACCAAGTAAACCGTGAAATTATCTTCCGCAAAAGGGGCGCGATTGTTGAACAACCCATCAACTTAAACGACTTTATTGTAAAACTATGGGCTGTTATTCAGCAATTACACCAAAAATTAAATAACTTTATTTTTACACCGTCCACATTTTCGGACGGTGTAATGCGTATTTTCAGATTTAAAAACAAACAACTTTATTGTCATTACACAGTTGTGAATTCTAATATAAAATGTCACAACTTCGAACATAATTTGTCATAGATCCGTAGCAATAAAGATATTTCTTTTACAATAAAGTTGTTCCACAATCAGCCAGGCTGTGGAACAAGTCTTTTTTATTACGTAGTAGACCATTACTATGCAACAAGTGTATTTATTTTATCTATAAAACCTAAAAAAGGCCACTTCTATCTAAAGTGGCCTTTTCCTGAAAGTAAATTAATAGTTAGACTTGTAACTTCTAAATGTATGCCCTCTCCATAAAATGAAAAGAGCAATTATTAATCCAACAATAGAAAAGGACAGAATGACTAATTGAATATCAAATCCTCTAGAAACGAGTAGAGTTACAGTTGCATAGGCAAGCGGATCAAACCCGTTCATGGCTAAAAAGACTATACTCATGACCCTTCCCATAATACGGGGATCAGTATCTTCTTGTGCTGAGGCGAAAAATGGGATGGATACAAATGTCATGGTAAATCCAATTAAGAACGCTAACGCTGTTAAAATATACAAATTAGGAATTTGACTAAAAGCTACAGCTACTATTAATGTCGCAATTAATCCTGCAATCGATGTTAATCCCCTACGGCGTATTTTGATCATACCGATAATTGCTGTGCTTATGAGCATCCCAACCCCTAAAGCAGCCTCAATGTAACTAAGATTAATGGGTGTCCCTCCATAAGTTTCCACTAAAATGGGGATAGGCGGGTTTACCCTTCTTCTATTTGTTGGAATTTCCCTGTGGAACCAGAGGATCGTAAAAAAAGAATTGGAAGAAAAACACGCGTCGTTGATAAGTGAGCTTAACACCGTGGAAAATAATATTGCGAAACATCAAGCAGAACTGAATGAGCAAAAAAACGCTTCGGTTAAACAGGCAACAGGGCTTGATCCGTTGATGATTGAAACGGATACCGAATCGGCGAAGTCCTTTTTCGAACCTGCATTCAATTGGAAGTCCGCTGAAGATTACGATAAGGTTCGAGACCAATACATCGAGTCACTTGGGGAAGATAATTCGTTTACGGAAACGTATCTCCCTCCTGATACAAAAATCGACACAAATGATGGCCCACTCTCTTATATAGATTTTAAAGGTCTTCAGGTAACGATGGGAGATATGTATATCAGATAACACAATTGAATTAGCACCCGTTGAGAAAACCGATGACTCTTCTATAGGTAAGTCTTCATTAGAAGACAAAGTAAAAGACGGTATGGAGAAAGTTCACACAACCGAAGAATATATATCTATCGACAAGCAAGGAAATATTAAAAGTGGTGAAATTAAGTCCCAAGAACAACTTGATAGAATAGAGACCCAATCTACAAGTTTAGTAACAATTTCTGCTGCAATGTTTGCAGGTAATGGACAAGTCGCTCAAGGAGTTGAGGTGACAGAAGTAGTTGGGACCAAACCCGCTACATTATCAGTTTCTCAAAATTTATGTTCTAGCCGTGACGTAAGAGAAGATTTCACTTGCGATAAAAGAATGAGTAAAACATGGACAACAGCCCAAATTTATGTTGGACAAAATGTAATGGCATATTATGATGTAAATCAGACTTTGTTTTGGGAATATAATGGAAATGGAGTTGCTACATGGGCTGGTAATCCACCTACAGTTAAGACAACTACTTGGGTTGAAGGTACATTTTTAACTAACAGTAAAGGTGTATGGTACCCTTCATATGTAGATGAGCAATCTGGTAAAACGTTATTAGCTCCGGCTTCAGCGGAGTACAAAAAAGTACCTGTGGATCAAAGAGTGAAGTGGGGACCTACTGAAAGAAAAATCTATAAAACTTGGTATGAAGCTCAATATGGAATTAGAAGTTGGGATAATATTGAAATTCATCATATTATTCCCCGAGCCTATGGTGGTAGTAATGACCCAGCCAATTTAATACCGCTTCCTAAATCTTTTCATCGAGGTACAGTAACCCCTTGGTGGACAAATTATTAAAGAATACCCCCTCTTAATTTAAGAGGGGGTATTTGTGATAACAATCATGAAATACTCCAACGGTAATAGAAAGTATCAGAATCTTTCCATTCCCAGTATTTTACTCCTTGTGCAATAATTAAACGATCCAACCATAATTCAAAATTAGCATTCAATTTTATTGCATCTTCAAAGCCATCTACTGAATCCAAACAAAACAAATAATCATTAATTCCTTTTTTATAAACTCTAGTATCTATTATGATACGATTATCTAAGAAACTGGCTATGCAAAAGCACCCTTCGGGTAAGTTGGGGTCTTTAAAAGTAATCAATTCCTCTAAACTATATAAATCTAAGTCCTCAAAAATTCTTGCTCCATTGTGTTCTAACAGGAAATTCTGATAATCTTTTGGCAAAATCCAATCATGCTCGGATTGGAAGTTTTCAATTTGTTCTTTTGTAGCTGGGTTTTGAAAAGAACAAGGAAGTTCAAAAATACCCCCAACTTCTTGCTGTATAGTAATAGTTCCATCACTATTTAATCTTTGTTTTAATCCGTGCAAAGTTTTTCTAATAATTTGACCTTCTTCCATTTAACACACACTCCTTTTAGTTGTCAGCATGAATTCTATGATATTTTCTTTTGTAATTGATAGTTTTTATTCCGGTCTACTTTATTTTATGATACTAGTAAATCTTAACATATGAATATAAAGAAAAGTGTTGTAATTTGTCTAATTAGGTTAAAGTATTATTTTTTTGTATGTTACTTTTGTATAAATCCTTCCAAAAATTTTAATACACAAAACTGCCAGTTTGTTTAACAACAAACGGTCATTGTTACATAGAAACACTTGCTGTTCAGGCGAATTGCCGTATAATGGAAGTATAAGTTTGATTAGCAAAATATGGAAAACAAAGGAGATGGATAGTTCAGGTACTCCTACAAGAATTTTATTTTGCAATTTCTTCATCGAGTTATCTGGTAAACCTTCCCAAGCTGTCCATCCCCAGTGTTTTGTTCTTTTTTCTTTTAAACTTTCTACCTTTTTATGTTTAAAACAATTTTTACAAAGCTATTGATTTTTATAGAAAACTGTAAAATCTCTTTTAAGCTCATTTATCTGTTCTTTCTCATCCAATACAATTAAAAGGTCTCCATTATCAAAATCCCATTCTTCCTCATCATGCTGATATCCATCTTTTTTCCTTCGTCTTGGCGGTAATCTACTTTTAAAACACTATATGATTGTTTTATAATCTCTAAATTGAATTCCATCTAATCGGTTTTCGCCCTTTTAGAGTATGCCTGTAGTAGTTCTCTGTAATCCATCCTTTCACATAAGAGGCAATGGAGTCGGACCGAATCATCTGCTGGAATCATTACTTCCAGTGATTGATAAAGTAACGCATAGGATTTATTATTTTTAATCCCGATAAACTTGGGTGGGAAATTCAAAATTGGAATTTCGCTTAACCGTGGTACATGTTCCACTGGAATTTTCTAACTTAAGCAACGTAAGCCCTACCTACTCTTACTCCTTGCGAACCCGAAGTCGCGCCAGTGTGAATAAGCATCTTCAAAAAACTTCATGCAGAATGCCAGATACTCAGTATTCCGGTTGTAAGATTGATGATTTTTTACAGCTAGTTTATTAGATTCTATTTTTGCTTTTAGCTATGATTTTGAAGGAATATGATAGAAGCTTAGTTAAATCTAACGAGAATTTTATTGCAGAGCGACACAACAGTAGAGTTAGAGGAGCTAAGAAAGAAATTGCCAACACTGTTAAATAATTTGTGTAAATTAATTTGAATGCGATTTTTCCTACCAAATGATTTCTTGTGTCTTATCATTGTGTCATTATTTAGCACGAAAATTTCATTAATTCCAATTATGAGATAAACCTCTTATTATAAGAAGACAAGTTTTCCAAAGAGTATTCATATATGTGGAATTAACTGATAGTAAGGTTGGATTGAGAGGTGTTTTTAAACTTCCACTATGTTATGTAAATCTTATGAGAGTAAAATATTATCGTATATAATAACGTAAAAATCATTTTAGAGCAATATGAGAATGATGTTGCATTGTTGGGAAAAGTAGAGTTCAGACAAATTGTTGATGTATTTAATCAGAAGGTTGAGCAATTTCAGTCAAATGAAGAGCAATAAGATTTAAACATTGAATCTTTAAAATTGATACTATTTTAATAAGCGATAAAGAAAATGCATACAGTAACAGCGATTGCATTTTCAATGTTTAAAAATTAGTGGGGTTTTTCAGTAGCCTCGATAGAGCCAATAGGGATAACAATCGTTATCGAACCATTAAACAAAAAAGAAAGCAATGTTATTACTAGTGTGTCAGAAGCAGTTGTTCTCGCAGGAAAAATGAACCGTCCACCTATTCAAGTTCTAGCAAATTTATATCATATGATGGAAGAAAATGAACCCCTTGAAAATATCGAAACAGCAAGGTCTTATTTACAGCATGTGCACGTAGCTGATAGTGGAAGAATGGCACCAGGAACAGGTGATTACCCGTATGTGCTTTGAAAAATCAGCTAGATAAAATTGGCTACCACAAAAGAATTTCTATTGAATGCCAGAGGAATGATTTTCTGAATGGGTTAGCACGAGCAAATACATGTTTAGATCATATTTTCGTGATCTATAAGCACGCATAAAACGAGGGGGATTAGGTCATGGAAAACATATATGAGTCAATTGAGAAGTTTAATATTGTCTATCGAATGGTTGATGTTGATTTTCAAAAACAAGATTTTTTTGTCCATTCTCATAATTTTTATGAAATTTATTTTTATCACAATGGGGATTGCAAATTATTGATTAATGATGACATTATTGATTTGCAGAAAAATGACATATTTATTATGAATGGCTCGAGTTTACATGGACCTTCACCAGAACCTAATTGTCCATATGAACGAAGTGTTATTGAATTTTCTGATGAGTGGATTCGGCCGATTCTCGATAAAATGAATGCACCAGAGCTCTTATCACCTTTCGATGAATTATCGAATTCATTATTACGAAATGTGGATAGGGTGGTATATGAAAAAATAATGCAACTGGTTAAAAAAATGCAAATTAAACAAATCCAGCAAAGAGATCATCATAAAACGGAGATTCAAAAGCGTTTATTGGAAGCGGAAATTTCGACATTATTGATTGAATTATTATTTATAATATATGAATTAAGCAAAGGAAAATTAAATAGTGTTCCGTCAGACAATAATGAAAAGAGTTGTCATGTTAATCGTATTATTTCATGGATTGACCAGCATTTTCAAGATGATATTTCATTGGATGACATCGCTAGTTCCCTTCATATAAGTAAGTACTATATGTCAAGAATATTCAAAGATATCACAGGTATGACCATTATGCAGCATTTAGTGCATCGTCGCTTAGCACGAGCAAAATATTTATTAGAAATGCAATCAAATAAATCGATATTAGAGATAGCAATAGAGGCTGGATTTGATAGCTCCTCACATTTTAGTCGAAAGTTTCGAGAATGCTATTTAATTTCACCCTCTGCTTATCGTAATAAAATGAGAGAAAGGTCAATGCCGAAAACACGACTGGTTAAGGGAGCAATTTTATGCAACCGCTTTAATAAATAGTGCAACTAGTGTCAAGTAATACATTCTCAATCACGATATCCTTGTATTATATAAAATCAGAATGTTCAGTAGGACAATTAGTTGTATTAGAAAAAGCTGATTTAGAATGGGAGGGAAAGTCTTGAATAAAGACAGAGCAGAAATGGGAACGAATGTATCCGTGTTGTCTAACGAAAATGTAGAAACTATTAAAAAGAAAAAGAGAAAATCCGCTTTTTCATGGTATCTATTTTTGTTGCCAAGTTTTGTAGGTATTTTATTATTTATGGTTTATCCAATATTAGAATCATTTCGATTAAGCTTTTTCCAATCGAATGGTACGATTGAAAATTTCATAGGATTAAAAAACTTCCAACTCGTTTTAACATCTAAAACATTTTGGAATACTGTCTGGAACACTTTCTTTATTGCATTCTGCCAAATTGCAATAACTATTCCATTAGGATTCATTTTTGCTTCTATGATTAATTCGGTTCGAAGAGGTCAGAACTTTTTTAAAGTTGTTTATTTTTTACCGAATGTAACATCAATTGTAGCAGCTGCGATGATTTTTCAATTTGTATTACACCCAGAGATGGGAGTTGCAAACTATGCTTTAGATGCTATCGGTTTGCCAACATCTTCATGGTTCTCAGATCCGTCTACCTCCAAATGGGGTGTAATTCTATTAGCAGTATGGCATTGGATTGGTTTTGTCATCATTATTTGTTTAGCTAATTTGCAAGCGATCTCACCTGAAATGTATGAAGCTGCAAGAATTGATGGTGCCAGTCGGATACAACAATGGCTATTTATCACAATTCCTAATATGTCAGGTACTTTCGCTTTCTTATTGATCACAGGTTGGATCGGTGGTTTGCAACGTTTTAATGAAGTGTATGTGCTTGGTGGACCGAACGGTAGTCCTGCTCGGTCAATTCAAACCATGGGGGCCTTCATTTATGAACGAGGTTTTACAGGATTTGAATTTGGTATCGCCTCGGCAGCAACATATATTATGTTTATCATTATTTTAATCTTTACTTTTATTAATTTAAAAGTATCTAAAATGAACCTGTAGAGGTAAGGGAGGTAAGAAAATGAATCAAAAGTCGATGGACAAACTAACTGGAACAGTAAAGTTCGTAATCCTGTTAATATTCGGTGTGCTGTTAATGATGCCTTTTATATGGATGGTGAGTGTAGGATTTGATCGAACTGCAAATATTACGATGCCTTTTCCACCACGACTGATTCCAGAGGAAATCTCATCATTTAACTTCGGAATTGTATTCGAAAATGGTCGTTTGATTCAATCATATATTAATTCTGGAATAGTAACGACAAGTTCTGTTGCTCTTCAGGTAGGTGCTTCCTTATTAGCAGGTTATGCCTTTTCGAAAGGAAGATTTAAATACAAAAGATTACTTTTCATTTTAGTATTGTGTACTTTGATGATTCCAATGGAACCAAGATTGATTCCATTATACACATTATTTAACTCTTTTGGTTTATTAAACTCTTTTTGGCCATTAATCTTGCCAACGGTAATCAATGGGATGCTTATCTTTTTATGTAAGCAATTCTTTGATCAATTGCCGACCACACTTAGAGAGGCCGCACAAATAGATGGAGCTGGTGAATTTCGTATTTTCTTTACTGTTTATTTACCGTTAGCTGGACCGATTGCGGCAACAATGGTTATTCTTTCTTTTATTTGGAGTTGGAATGATTTTATGTGGCCATTAGTAGTTCTTAACGATCAAGAGCTTCACACTGTACCACTATATCTCGCAAGTTTTTCACTCGAGAATGGTACTAGTTTAGGTGGTTTAACGATGGCATTAGCCACTGTTAGTATAATACCAATCGTAGTATTGTATCTTTTCTTACAAAGATACATTATTCAAAGTATCGCTTTAAGTGGAGTAAAGGGGGAATAGATAACTCAGCTTTCAGTCAACTATTCAACCTACAAATTAACAGGGGGTAAAAAAGTGAAAAAAATCAAATGGTCATTATGGTTAGTGATTGCGTTGTTATTTTCAATGGTTATTATGACAGCTTGTAGTTCTGATGATGAAACAGGTGGAGAGTCTGATGCAGGTTCTGATATGAATGAAGAAAGTAATGGTAATGGAGAAGAAGCAAGTTCTGAAGGTGGAGAGAATTGGGAAGGTCAATCGATCAATGTTCAATTGATCGGGGACTTTGATCTGGAAGATTCAACAGATCCAACTACTGGTGAAAGTAGAAAAGGTTTACAGGATATTAAAGATCAATTCGAATCTGAGCATCCTGGTGCTACTGTCGAATTTACACTGATGCCGTGGGAAGGGTATACGGAAAAAACACAAGCAATGTTAACTTCTGGTGACGCAGATGTGTATCAAATGCCTGGTATCGCAGACTTTGCAGCACAAGGATTGCTTGAACCGCTACAACCTTGGATAGATGAAGATGATGAGTTCACAACCGATATTTTCATTGATAATCAGATGGAAGGTTGGATGGCATTAGGACCTGATAGTGATGAATTGGATGTATATGGTTTACCATTTTTAGGTGATGCTCGTTTTATTGCTTATGATAAACAGCTATTTGATGAGTGGGGAGTAGAATATTTGTCGGATTATCCTACTATGGATGAAGTTGCCGAAAAGGCAAAGCAATTGACGGGTACAAATCCTGAAACTGGTGAGGAAAACCACGGAATCTGGTTCCGAGGTGACTGGTCTTCTGCTTTTACATTAGTTAACCTTGCTGAAGGACAAAATGGACGATGGGGAACAGGCTTTGCATGGGATGAAGTTGAGTTTGAATTCGATAGTCCTGAAATGGTCTCTGGTCTTGAGTGGTTACTTGAAATGCAAGAATACGCACCAGAAGGTTTAGTGAGTAATCAAGGTTCAGAAAAATGGTTAACACATGACAATAATATTGGCATTATGTTAAATCAAGGACCCGGATTAATTATTCAAGCCAAAGCACAAGGCTTAACTGACAGAATTGGTATTGTTCAGGAATTCAAGAATGATGACGGCATAGGTGGTATGTTTGCTGGGTCTCCTATCACTATGGCTGCCGACAGTGAAAACAAGGAATTAGCTTGGGAATGGATGAAATTTGCAACGAGTGAGACTGTACAGCAATATATATTTGAAGAATCTGATGCAAATCCTTCCATAAAAGCTGTAGAAAACTGGGATAGCTATGCTGAAGTTGAAAATCTAATGGCTCCAACAATTGAGGCAATGAGTACACCGTATACGACTCCTCGATATCATTGGGCATCTTCTCAACCTCGTTTCATCCTAACTTCTGAAGTGGAAGCTGCTCTAACAGGTGAAAGGTCGGCACAAGAAGCACTAGAAAAGGCGCAAGAAGAAAGTATGGAATGGTTAGAAAATCGCAAATGAGTAAAGTAATACTATACTCTTTAATCTTTGGGAATTATTGATTCCAATGGATTGTTAACAAAACTTGTCAACGGGTTAATTGTTCCAACCACCTTAGTTTACTTAAAGTATGTAATAGGCTTACAAACGCTTAGCATCATGATAAATGAAGGTAAACAAAAAGGGAGGTAATTCCTCCCTTTTTGTACTATAATTAAATCTTTTTTAAGAGGAATGATCGCTATGCATCCAGATGGTTTTATTTATCGGTCAATGGTATGGTTAACAAGACTAACTTACTTAAATTTATTATGGATCTTTTTTAGCCTACTGGGGTTAGTTATTGGTGGATTCTTTCCTGCATTAACGGCTATGTTTGCGGTGGAGCGAAAATGGATAAGAGGCAATACGTCATTTGCTATATTGCCGTACTTTTGGAATGTGTATAAAAATAATTTTAAGTCATCAAATATATTGGGTATTCCATTTATTTTATTATTTTCGTTAATTTATCTCAATCTGCAATTCACACAAGTATTAGGTCAATTTCTTGGGAGTATTTTGTTATTTTTTTTATTTGTAGTATCTTTTTTGGTTATTATTATCTTTTTGTACGTATTCCCAACGTATATTCATTATGATGTGCGATTGATCGAATCGTTAATATTCTCTTTTATAATTGCTTTATCTGCACCAATGCAAACTTTCCTAATAATGATAAATTTGATAGGATTTTTAATTATTACACTTTATTTACCCGGCGTCTTCTTTTTATTTGTTGGAAGTGCCTCAAGCTTAATTATTATGTGGTTTGCCTACAGAGCGATGATACAAATTAAAAATCGAAAAGAGTTAATTGTCCGACATGAAAAATAATGGCAAAAGGAGTCAGAAACATGGATACTCGAAAATATTGGATAACAACGATGCAACAGATAGTAAAACCAGTCATAGACGCCGCAAGTGTTGGGGAATTGAAAAAGCGAATGCCTGTCGAGGAAGTCGAAGGGGCAGGTCGTGAGCACTATTCGCAATTAGAGGCGTTTGCCCGTACCATTAATGGAATCAGTCTGTGGCTGGAACATGAGTGTGGTGATCCGGAAGAGGCGAAATTACAAGCAAGTTTTGCTGAGAAAGTTCGCCAGGGAATTGCTCATGCGGTAGATCCGATTTCCCCTGATTATATGAATTTTTCGGATCAAGGTCAGCCGCTAGTTGATACCGCCTTCTTTGCGCAAGCAATACTGCGTGCGCCAACTCAACTATGGGAGAAATTAGATCCCTCGACCCAAAAAAAGGTTATTACTGCCTTAAAGCAGACACGTGCTTACAAACCACACTTTTCAAATTGGTTATTGTTTTCAGCGATGATTGAAGCATGCTTATACCGAATAGGGGAAAAAGATTGGGATCCAATGCGGATTGATTATGCCTTAAAACAATTTGAACAATGGTATGTAGGTGATGGGCATTACAGTGATGGACCTGCTTATCATGCCGATTATTATAATAGTTATGTGATTCAGCCGTTTCTGGTTGATATTGTCGATGTGGTTGGTGAAGAATATTCTGAATGGCAGGAGAAACGAGAAATTTTGATTGAAAGAGCAAAGCAATATGCGTTGTATCAGGAACGATTGATTTCTCCAGAAGGAACGTTCCCGCCAATTGGACGGTCACTTGCCTATCGTTTTGGAGCCTTTCATCATTTAGCCAACCAGGCTCTTCTCTGTAAATTACCACCTTCTCTTCATGAGGCTCAGGTGAGAGAAGGGTTAACAGCTGTCATTAGGCGTACGTTTCAGTCACACCATATGTTTGATGAAAACGGCTGGTTGACAATCGGTTTGACTGGACATCAGAAGACAATCGGAGAGCATTACATATCGACAGGCAGTCTGTATTTAGCTACTTTTATATATTTGCCATTGGGTCTTGATGTAAATGCATCATTTTGGAAAGCGCCTGCAGAAGACTGGACAGGCAAAAAAGCTTGGAATGATCAAGACTTTCCAATTTATCAATCTATTAAATAAAAAAGGTGGGGATCGTGTGAAAGGTATCTATATTATGAATAAAGAATCTTTTCCACTTGTTTATTCTGATTCGATCAGAAGTGAAATTCGTCAGCTTGTTGACATAGATCGTGACGTGATGAGTGCTGAGGAGGTGGAGTCAGATCTTTCTGTTTTAAAAGACGTAGATGTTATTTTTTCTGGATGGGGAGGTCCAAAATTAGATGAGACTTTTCTTAGGGCAGCGCCAAATCTTCAAGCTTTCTTTTATGCGGCAGGTTCCTTAAAGGCGATTATCACAGATGCTGTTTGGAAAAGAAATATAACGATCACAAACGCTGTTTATGCGAATTCTGTTCCTGTAGTAGAATTTACATTATCGCAAATATTATTTTGCCTGAAACGTGGCTGGCATTTTGTAAGGATGATCGAGGAGAATCGTGCTTATCCTTCAAAACCATATCACTTAAGTGGAGGTTTTCGCAGTAAGGTCGGGATTATATCGATGAGTACGGTTGGAAGGGGTGTGTGCGAATTATTAAAGCACTTTGATCTTGATGTCTATGCTTATGATCCTTTTATGACGAAGGAGGAGGCAGAACATTATCAAGTAACACCGACTACGATAGACACTATATTTGAACATTGTGATATTGTTTCTCTCCATGCCCCGTTGTTAGAAGAGACAAGAAATCTTATCGAAGGTAAACATTTTCGAAGGATGAAGGAGAATGCCAGTTTCATTAATACTGCACGCGGTGCCATCGTTAATCAGCAAGAAATGATCGAAGTCCTCCATAACCGGCCAGACTTAACAGCCGTATTGGATGTAACCAATCCAGAACCACCTCCGGCAAACTCTGTTTTATACGCAATGAAAAATGTTGTGCTAACCCCACACCTGGCAGGAAGCGAAGGAGCAGAATGTGGCCGGATGGGACAATATATGTTGGAAGAACTCAGAAGATTTTTAAAGCAAAAACCTCTCAAATGGCAGATTGACCAAGAACGCTTTTCAACCTTAGCGTGAAACAGGGGGACGGTTCGGGACCAGTCTCCTCTTGCTGAAGGGGCACAAATGCTGCTCAGAAGGAAGCAATGAGATATGTATTTTTTTACGGAGGAATTCATGTATGGGCTATATACGCTATCGTTGCCTTAGCCTTAGCATATTATAAATTCCGAAAGGGTGAACACCGGTTATCTGTTCTGATATTTGTTTTATGAACTTTAAATAGTCCGTGTATAAAGGAAAAGGATCATCATTTTGGGACTCCTATCTGTAACTATCCTTCTATCATTTTTGTTTATTGGCACACTTTCCTCACCTTCATCTATGTGGATAGCGTTCCTACATACCTAGGAGAGTGGTTTTGGGTAATTGTTATTTGGATGGTCTAGAGGAAGGAATTGCTGACGAGATTTCTAGAGGAACTATCCTCAGGTTTACATCCTTATTCAGTTGCTCAAAAGTCCGCGATACTTAAATTTTCCTTAATTGTGCAGATGATAAAAAGTTTAATGCATCTTATACAATATTAATAAAAAGGAACTTTGCATAACCTCGGCAATATATTATCATTCTATTGATTATTAAAAGAGGTCAGTTTTGCTCCGCTTTGACCCACTATCTGCACCAGTATATTATAAAATTTATGATCGAAATTCTGAGGGAGTTTTACCATAATATTTTTTAAAACTTGCACTAAAGTAATATTGATTAGCATAACCCACTAGTTCACTAATATCTTTTATTTTAAGTTGTGGATTTTCTAGTAATTCTTTTGCTCGCTCCATTCTGATTTTCGTAATATATTTTGGAATGTTTGTGTTGGTCGCTCTTTTGAAAATTGAACCAATATACGATGCATTGAGATTTATTTCTTCTGCAATACTATTACCTGCTACTGGATATAGAAACATTAAAGAATGATGGATTATTTTGAAAAAAGTATTGACTTATAAATCAAGAAATATTACAATTTGGTTAATCGATTACGTAAACGATTACAATATAAGATGTTGGATTGGTGAGGGAAATGGCAGGCAATAACTCAAAGAAAAACATTAGAATTAAGGATGTCGCTGAAAGAGCAAATGTTTCTACAGCAACGGTATCACATGTGATTAATGGAACAAGATATGTTTCTCCAGAAGTTACCGAAAGAGTTGTACATGTAATGGAGGAACTAGATTATCGTCCTAATTCTGCTGCTAGAAGCTTAAGAAGTACGAAGACCAATACAATAGGTTTTTTAATTCCTGTAAAAAAAGATGATACATCTAAATCATTTTTTATGTCAATTGCTGAAGGGATTGAAGCAAATTTAAACAGAAAAGGATATAACTTGATATTAAGTAACTCTAAAGAAGATATGCAAGAAGAAATAAATAGAATAAAAATGTTTAACACCCAATTAGTAGATGGATTAATATTAGCACCAACAAATGATGATTTTGTCCATATCCAGGAAGTATTGGACAATCACTTCCCAATAGTAATGATAGATAGGTTACCGATTAATTATAAAGGTGATTATGTATTGGTTGATAATTTCCAAGGAACATATGACGGTGTGACGAAATTAGTGACTTCAGGGTATAAGAAAATCGGTTTTATCAGTTCTGAATTAGGTATTACAACAACTAATGAAAGATTTGAAGGATACAAACAAGCACTGAAAGATAATCATATCCAGTTTAACGACAAGTTTATTGAATTAGGACTTTCTTCTTTTCAATCTGGTTATGAATTAACAGACAAGCTTATTGGTAACAATATTGACTCATTATTTATTGCAAATAACATTATGACGATGGGGGCAGTTAAATGTATACAAGATAATGGTTTGCAAATGCCAGAAGATATTGCAGTGGTTGGATATGATAATTATGATTGGACTAAAATAACTACACCACCATTATCAGTGGTAAACCAACCAGCCTTTGATATCGGATTTAAGGCTGCTGAATGTATTTTAAATCGTATCAATAATAAAAATCAAAAAAAAGCGAATCATATCAAATTGAAAGCTCAACTTAAAGTAAGGAAATCTATTTAAAAGATTTTTTTACTTTAATTATTTAATCGATTACGTAATCGATTAAATGACCGAGCATAAAAAGCTTTTTGCTTTTTTATATAAATATTATATTAAAATTTTAGGAGGAAATGGAATGGAACGGCCTGTACATGTGCTTTGGGATAAATAAAAGATAGGAAGTCTAAAAATATTTTGCGGGAGGTTTATTATATGAATAAGAAATTATTATTTTTAATAACTCTATTATTTGTTGGATTATTTTTATCCGCATGTGGAGATGATAACGACGATAATGAAGTTGTAGAGGAAAATAACGAAGATAATACATTGACAGTACTAGTTGAAGGTGGAAGTCCTGCAGAGACAGTTGCCGAAGAAACACGTGATTCTTTTAAAGAAGAGACTGGTTATGAAGTGGTAATCGAATCTGTACCATATACAGGTGTGTATGATCGAATGAGAACAGAATTAACAACAGGTGCAGGCGCTTTTGATGTTGCAACCATTGATACAATTTGGCTTCCAGCACTTTATGAAGGATTAGAACCTATTCAAGACATCGTAACGGAGGAAATAAGTGAAGATCTATTTCCAGGTTTAATTGATGGTGCAACGATTGAAGACAATGTTTACGGATTACCGACATGGACAAATTCAAAAATCTTATTATATAGGAAAGATCTATTTGCAGACGAAAACAATAAAAGTACATTTGAAGATGAGTTTGGGTATGAATTAGCACCACCAGATGACTGGGAACAATACAAAGATATAGCAAGCTTTTTTGGCAATAATGAAGATTTTCCAGAGCTTTACGGAACAACTGTTTTTGGTGCGAGTTCAGGTGATTCAGTAGCAAGTTGGTTAGACCACGTAACACAGGCTGGAGCAGATAATTTGATATTGAATGATAATGGAGAAGTGGTTGTTAATGATCAATATCATGTAGCAGCATTAAATATGTTGAATGATTTAGTTTCAACAGAGGGTCTTGTTCCAGAAAATACTTTGGAAACGGCTTCAGCTGAAACAGCAGAATTATTTTATAACGGAAACTTAGCAATGATGTTAGCGTGGGGACATTTCTATGTACCAGCAAATGATCCCAATACGTCTGATGTAGCTGGAAAAGTCGGAGCTGCTCCAATGATTGCGGGTGAAGGAGGAATTGGTGTTGTACCGGGACCTTGGTATCAAGTAATTCCATCTTCATCTAACAAAAAGGATACGGCTAAAAAGTATTTAGAGTTTATGTATGATAAAAATGAATTATATGCAGATGCTTTAGGCGTAGCAGCAAGACAATCTGTGTTTGAAGAGTATGGACAAGAAGAAACATATTCTCATTTAACACCATTGGCTACCACATTGAACGCTGAACAAACTCAAAATCGCCCCTCAACTGATCAATGGCAAGAAATTGAAAGTGAAGCGTTAATTCCGGCAGTACAAGAAGTACTTGGTGGAGAGGTCACGGCTCAAGAGGCCTTAGATGAAGCAAAAGAAATAATCGAAGGTATTGTAAATTAAGCATAAAGGTGAAAAAAGGGTAGGTTAACTTCCTATCCTTTTCTCAATCAAATCATTTTAGAAGGAGAATGATTATATGACAAAAGAATCGAAAATATCCTTTTTATTTTTCGCACCAGCAGGGATTTTTATGCTTATATTTCTACTTTTTCCTGTGATGCTTTTGATAAAAGATAGTTTCTTTCAAGTAGATATGATCTCACAAGATTCAGGAACATTTGTAGGTATAAATAATTATATAGAATCTATTAAATCAGATCGTTTCTTGGGAGCAACAACTAACACGCTGATTTATGTTGTTGTTGCAGTTAGTGCTGAACTACTTTTGGGGTTATTTTTCGCTATGCTATTAAATACAGGTTTTAAAGGGCATGGATTAGTTAGAACAATTTTACTGAGTCCGTTAATGATTGCGCCATTAGTGTCTGGTTTAATATGGAAATTTATGTTGAACAGTCAATTTGGTATTGTGAATCAATTATTGTATGACTTTAACATCACTTCGAGTAGGCATGCTATTCAATGGTTATCAGATGATAGGACAGCACTATTATCGACCATTATTGCTGATATTTGGTTGACTACACCTTTTATGATGCTGGTATTGCTTGCTGGTTTACAAGGAATTCCAGTTACATTGTATGAGTCAGCAAGAATTGATGGCGCAAATAAAATCAAAACATTTTTTTATATTACATTACCATCTTTACTTCCAGTAATGGTTGTAGCGATTTTAATAAGAACGGTAGATGCAGCAAGAACATTTGACATTGTTTGGGTTTTAACACAAGGTGGACCTGCTAATTCTTCAGAAGTGTTGAGTACCTATATGTATAAAACATTAACTAGGTATGGTGAGGTTGGTGAATCTAGCGCAATGGCAGTGCTATTTATCATTCTTCTATTATTACTTAGCTCTTACTTCCTTATAAGTATGTTTAAAGCAAACAAAAAATAGAGAGGAGATGTAAAATGGAATCTTTAAGTAATACAACTCAAGAAAAAAAATCACTGTTTCAGTTGATTAGGAAATATAATAAACAGTTTATAGGTTTAATCACAACCATACTAGCACTGTTATTTATAAGTCCGTATATATATATTATTTTTACATCTATTAAACCGTCTTCAGAAGCAATAAGTAATGCTCCAACTTTTTTTCCAAGAGAATTTTCTATAGAGAATTACATTTCTATGTTTAATCAGATGCCATTCTTAAGTTACTTTTTTAATAGTTTTATTACAGCCTTTATTAGTACGGCTTTGTCTGTTTTCTTAGGCGCATTGGCAGCATATGGGTTAGCGAGATTTTCATCGAAGTTAGGAAATGTATTTCTTTTAATCACATTATGTATTCGCATGATTCCTATGATAAGCATTGCTATTCCTATGTATATCATTATTAATTCAATGGGATTAATTGATACTCATGCGGCCTTAATTATAACCTATACAAGCATAAATGTTCCTTTTGCAATATGGCTAATGATGGGGTTTTTTAATAATATTCCGAAAGAATTTGATGAAGCGGCAAGAATAGATGGATGTAATATCTTTACATCTTTTTTAAAAGTAATATTACCAGTGTCATTACCTGGTTTGGCCACTACATCAATATTTTGTTTTATGCTAGCATGGAACGATTTTTTATTTGCTTTATTATTAACTAGTACAAATGCTAAAACAGCTACAGTCGGAATTTCTGAATTTTTAACTGCATATAACTTAGATCTTGGTCCTATGACAGCTGCTGCAGTTAGTTTTAGCTTACCTGTAATGATATTTTCAATACTAGTTCAAAGATATATTGTAAGTGGAATGACCTTAGGATCTGTTAAAGGATAGAAAGATTAATTATTACTTCAAAGTAGAGGGGACAAATTTATGACATATAATCATAGTGAACAAGCTATTAAAGCAAATATTTATATAAATCAACAACAAGAAAAGGTAAAAAACTCTAAATATCGATTAAACTATCACATGATGCCACCTGTAGGTTGGATGAACGATCCGAATGGATTTGTCCAATATAATGGTGAATATCATTTGTTTTATCAACACTACCCTTATGCTCCAAAATGGGGGCCGATGCATTGGGGGCATGCAAAAAGTAGAGATTTAGTCAATTGGGAACATCTTCCCGTGGCATTAGCACCTTCTGAATATTATGATATTGGTACAATGGATGATCATGGCTGTTTCTCAGGAAGTGCTATCGAAAAAGATAATGAATTGTACTTATTTTATACGGGGCATTCTATTGAACGTGATCCTATGCAAGTTCAGTGTATAGCTAAAAGTGAGGATGGTATAAATTTCACAAAGGAAAATCAAAATCCTGTAATTGATCATTTTCCAAAAGATGGTTCAAAAGATTTTCGTGATCCTAAGGTTTGGCAATATGATAATCAATATTATATGGTAGTAGGTTCTAAAAAAGACGGGAAAGGAAAGGCTCTCTTTTATCAATCATCCAATTTAATAAATTGGACATATAGGGGAGTAGTGGCCGAAAGTAATGGTAAACAAGGAGATATGTGGGAATGTCCAGATCTGTTTCCATTAGAAAAAGAACATGTTCTTATATTGTCACCGATGTATGGGGAGAAAAATGAAAAACCTATTATTATTTTTGGTGAGATGGATTACAATACCGCAAAATTCTCCCAAGAAAGAAGTATACTCTTGGATTATGGTCATGATTTCTATGCCCCCCAGACATTAATAGATGAAAAAGGAAGACGAATTATGATTGGGTGGATGGACATGTGGTTTTCAAAACGACCATCTGAGGGAGACGGTTGGGTTGGAGCTATGACCATTCCTAGAGAATTAACCTATAATCATAACGGGATTTTTATACAGCAACCAATTGAAGAATTAAAAGCCTTGAGACATAATCATCATCACATTGAGAATATTGTAATAAATGGAGTGCACAGCTTTCCTAAGTTAGATGGAATTGCAACTGAGTTATGCATTGATTTTGATATAGTTAATTCAGATTCACCTGTTTTTGGTCTTCATTTAAGATGCTCTACAGATAGATCAGAAAAAACAATTATTAAAGTAGATACGAATAATGAGGAGATTATTGTGGATCTAACATCAGCTGGTAAAGGAGAAAGTGGAATTTATAAGGCGCCTTATAGTCCTAAAACTAACGGAAAGTTGAACTTAAGAGTATTTCTTGATACTACATCCATAGAGTTATTTGTGAATCATGGTGAGCAAGTTATAACAAATAGGATTTATCCTCACACTTCTAGTATCGAAGTAGATTTATTTGCTGAAAAAGGGAAAGCAAAAGTATTAAAAGCAGATAAATGGTCTTTAAGATCAGTATGGAAATAATAGAGGAGAATGGAATGTATTGTGGTCTGGTGGTACAAAATTTGTATTCGCTGTCGGCCATGAAAAAAGTAATGCTCTTAGAGGCGTTTCATAGTAATGAGTGAAAGAAAAGGAGCAAAGTTGAAATGACCGAGAAATTATTAGGCTCGATTGAGGCAGGAGGGACGAAGTTTGTTGTTGCCGTGGCGGATTTCGATTTCAATGTGAAGGAAATAACAAAGTTTCCAACGACAACACCGGAAGAAACGTTGGCAAACGTGATCAATTTCTTTAAACAATTTGAGGTAGCGTCTATTGGCATTGGTTCCTTTGGACCGATCGATGTGAAAGTAGAATCGAAAACTTATGGACATGTGCTGAATACCCCTAAAGCGGATTGGTCTGGATTTGATTTCTTAGGAACCTTGAAAGTGGCCTTTGATATCCCGATGTATTTCACCACGGATGTAAATTCTTCGGCTTACGGAGAGTATACGAAGGGTTCTGCGCGTGGTGCTAATTCGGTGGTTTATTTCACGCTTGGTACGGGTGTCGGTGGTGGCGCTCTCCAAGATGGGCAGTTTATCAGCGGAATTGCCCATGCTGAAATGGGACATGCGACGGTTATCGCACACCCTGAAGATTCGTATGTGGGAGGTTGTCCTTTTCACAGCAATCATTGCTTTGAAGGACTTGCTGCTGGTCCAACGCTAGAAGGTCGCACGGGGATTAAAGGAGAAAAACTCCCTCGAGATCACAAGGTCTTCGATTTTATCTCCTATTATGCAGGACAAATTGCCTTCAATACCTTCGTGAACATGGCACCAGAGAAAATTGTCTTTGGAGGTTCTGTCCTCCAAGAATCAGATATGCCAACGGTTCGCGAGTATTTCAAACAATTTAACAATGACTACGTTGCCACGCCAGATTTAGAAGAACTCATCGTTCGTCCAAGCATCGAAAACAACGGTTCCGCAACCATCGGCAACTTTGGATTGGCCTTGAAGGTGTTAAAAGAATAAGAAGATAGTGACTCCCTTCCGAATGGCTTTTTCACTAATTCGTAAGGCTTTACTTCCAGCTATATCAAGGAAAAAGTAGTTTATGAACAAACACACTAAATGGATAGGAGAATTTATTTATGGCTAGTAAAAATTATTACGACGTAACAGAGTGGCCTGTCGGTAATCCTTATGAGGATATTGGTGAGGTAATCAACAGCATTATAGCAGATATTAAAAGCAGGCAAACGGATACTGATGTGAATAAAGGCGGAAAGCCAGGTGCGGTTATCTATATTCCACCGGGAGATTATCATCTTGTCAGTCAAGTAGTTATAGACATCAGTTATCTTAAAATTATGGGTTCTGGACACGGGTTTACATCTTCGAGTATCCGTTTTAATACTTCTGAGAATGAATGGGAGGATTTGCATGAATTATGGCCGGGAGGAAGTCGCATACTCGTAGATATTCCCCTAGAAATAAATGACGAGGAATATAAAGGAGCTGCATTTTATATTGAACGAAGTGGAAATCCCCGAATAAGTTCGGTAGAGTTTGCCGACTTTTGTATTGATGGTTTGCATTTTATTGAAGATGGTTTAGGAAAAACAACTCCGGAAAACACGTACACTAATGGGAAAACGGGTATTTATGTTGCAAGTGCTTGTGACTCATTTCGAATTACAGGCATGGGGTTTGTGTATTTAGAACATGGAATTACTATTTATCATGCAGATGCACTGACTATACATGATAATTTCATAGCGGAATGTGGTAACTGTATTGAACTACGAGGTTGGGGACAGGCTTCAAAAATAACCGATAACTTGATAGGAGCCGGTTTTAAAGGATATTCAATTTACGCTCAAAATTTTGGTGGGCTTTTAATTACAGCGAATAATGTTTTTCCACGAGGTGCGAGCAGTATCTATTTTGATGGTGTGACACGTTCCAGTATCACAAATAATAGACTTCATTCATTTTATCCAGGAATGGTGGTATTCAAGGGGAATTGTTCGGAAAACTTGGTTTCTTCAAATCACTTTTTACGTGACCATGAACCTTGGACACCTTTTCTTGGAATAGACAATGGTTTAGATGATTTGTATGGTCTTCTCTATATCAGTGGCAATAATAATTCTGTAATTGCTAATCACTTTTCTAAAGTAGTTAATACTCAGAACATCAAGCCAATAGGTGCTACACCTGTAATCATACGTATTGTTTCGGGTAATGGAAATTATATTTCTAATAATCATGTTGTTGCTACGGAGGTTCATGCCAAGATAAGTGATTCTTGTTTCTCTGCGCAAGTAGACGCTTTGTTGACTACCGAAGCATCAGAGCGGCTTACCGTAACAACCGTATTGATAGAAAAAGAATCGATTCAAAATACGATTCTTGATTCGGGAAGTGATGGACAGGTTGTGATGGACAAGCATGTAAATGCATTCAGAGCCACTCCAACGCCAGGAGCATAAATAATTTTTTGTGGTTTTTGTTCGAAAGTTTCAATTGCAAGTCGTACACTTGAATTATTTCGTTTATCATTTAATTTTTTAGGTGCTTCCTAGCGATGGAAGTGCCTTGTTTCCATGTTTAAGGAGTTAAATAAATCATTGAGATGATTTCACGTTGGTAGTATAGAGAAAAATTTAGAGCTAATTCCCATTATACTCATGTAGGAAATTATTTCTACACTTCTTATGAGTACGTATTTATATTGAGAGTGAGCAAGTACAAATGCGAAGGTGAGAATCTTTTAATGGTTGGAGAGAATTGGAATAAAATCTAGCCCCTTGTTTAAACTTATAATATTGAATGATTTAAGAATTTCATTAAAGGAATGATAAAATGATTATTCCAGATGACGTTGCAAAAAAAATTGATGATGTTTATAGAAGTCTAGTTGTAGTTAATCAAAAGGATCATGAAGTTTGGATAGAGTATGTGCTTCTATCTTGGCAATGGTGGCTTTTTTTGATACTATCTATTATTCCTTGGCTGTTATGGTGGAAATTTAGAAAAAAGGATTCCACGAACCGTTTATTACTTGGCGCTTTTTTTACCATAATTATCTCGATGTTCCTGGATTCTTTTGGAGCGGAATTGGGTTATTGGGATTACAGGTATGAACTTATACCGTTTTTACCTTCTTTCTTCCCTTGGGATTTAAGTCTTCTTCCTGTTATTTTCCTTGTGCTTGTACAAATAAAGCCAAATATATCACCTATCTTAAAAGCTATCTTTTATGCCTTTTTAAGCTCATTTATTGGCGAACTATTTTTTCAATGGCTAGGATTATATAGGCCAATTGATTGGAATTCTCTTTTTTCATTCCCGATACAATTTATAATATTTCTCATTGGCTACTCACTTGTTAAAAGCAAAAGTTTTGAGGAGTTAAAATGAAGAAGATGTTATCCATGTGGAAAAACAGGATATATTCTTTTACTCGAACTAAAGGGATACCTTTCTTATCACACTGTTTGTATCTGGTTACGGTCGAGTGGTACTATCGATTTAACTTGTGCTTCCATTTCTGATGGAATATTTTCTATTCCTGGCATCGAATTAGAATGAATCGCATCCTCTACGGCTCGAACAGACGCCTAACACTCCTTATGATCAGTGGGGAACAAAACCCCCGCTGATCATAGTCTCACTTTATTTCTAATCCAAATTCTTTTTAGGTTTTTCTACATGTTTTCTATTTTTCACCTCATTAAAAATATCATCTGACTTACTTGCTTCATTTAGTGTGGTCCCATTAGGTGGATTAGATTGATTTGATATAATTAGTGATTTCAGCATATTAATATCCTCTTTAGTAGCATATTGTTTATCCGATTTTAGCATATAGCCTAACTGACCGTTTGCTTCGATTGTAGCCCATTGTAAATCACTAATACTTCTAATATTTTGTTGTCTTAATCGCACCTCAAGCATATCAACTGTTAATCGTAGCTTTTTTAAATTACTTTCGTTAATTTGGCCATTTTCGACTACAATTAGTGATTTTCCATAAATAATAGTTTCAAGAGCATTGGATTTTAAAACGATATACTCAATAAAAAGAAGTGTAATTACCATTAAAAAAGTAATCAACATAGTAATCCAAATGTTCCTGTCGCTGACAGGTTGAATGATTAATGAACCAACTGCTATCATCATCACAGTCTGTGCAACTGTAAGCTGTGAGATTGATTTTCTTCCGGCTAACCGCAAAATAAGTACTCCACCAATGACAATCACAATTGATTTCCATATAAAGTTTAAATCCAACAAAAATCCCCCTTTTAAAAGCAATTATAATGTATTTATCTAACAAAATTTTTCAGTTTCTCTGTAGATGGAATGCTTATTTATTATGGTGAATGATATCCGCCCTCTTATTCTCCATAATTGAAAATAGTCATTATCTAGGTTAGGAACGATTACCTGAAAATAAAATGGGGAGAATACTTCAAAATTTTATAATTTGATTTTTTAAAGCTTTTTCTTCTTTTCAATGTTTTCAATAGTTGCAGCATTTGTAATGCTATATAACCTGCTCTTAGGTTCATATATTTGTTGTGAAGGCCATAATCCGTGGTGACCTGAAAAGATATAACTCACTAAACAAGCAATAAAAAAGTACTCTAGTCCTTTTCCATCAAACATCTCCATTGCTAATAGGAACGCTGTTATAGGGGTATTAGCACCGCCACAAAAAACAGCGATTAATCCTAAGGCAGCCAGAAATGATATAGGTAGATCGAAGAAGATGTGTAAGGTATTACCTAATGTTGCTCCCATAAAAAATAAAGGTATTGCTTCTCCACCAACAAAGCCCGTTCCAAGAGTTACTGCCGTAAATACTAGCTTTGCCAGGAAAGCAAAGGGAGGAACGTCTCCTGTGAATGATTGTTCTAGCATCTGTAAGCCTCGGCCATTGTAATCTTGTGAACCGATGATTAATGTAAATACAACTATGATAATTCCTCCAACAAAGGCCCTTTTCATATGATTTTTCTTAAAGAGTTTCTCAGATAACGTTTGTATACCATGCCTCAACTGGCAGTATAAAACACTTAGTAAACTAAAAATAACAGCCAAAATAATAACTTTTATGAATGTAATAAAAGACAACTCTGGTACATTTTGTATAATGAATTCTTCGTGTTTATGTCCCCAAACTGCTGTTGTCATAAAGTGACCAACAAAGCTAGCCACAAGACAAGGGACGAATGCCTCCAATTTTATTTTCCCTAAAGCAGTCATTTCCATTCCAAAAACAGCACCTGTTATAGGTGCCCCAAAGGCAGCCCCAAATCCAGCACTTATGCCGCTCATGATATAAATTTTTGTATCGAGTAAGTTGACCTTAAAGAGTCTGTTGACTGCTTCAGCTACACTTCCCCCCATTTGGACAGCTGCACCTTCTCTTCCTGTTGAACCGCCCAAAAAGACTGTTAGAAACGTTCCAAAGTAAACAATAGGACCCAATCTGATTGGAATCTTCTTGTTGCCATGAACGCTGTCTATCACTAAATTATTTAGTTCAGCAGTGTCATTTAAAGTATTGTTAAAATATACCTTGCCATAATTCATATATATATATCCTAAGATAATTCCTCCAAGAGGAAGAAGACCTATAAGCCATCCACTTTTTTCTCGCACACTCCCTAGGTAATCATTTATTTCTAAAAGAAAAGTAGTTGCAGAACCGACAACTATACCAATTATAAGGCCTGAAATTACCCATTTGCCGAGAATTGAAAAAAAGTTTTTGTACTTTCGATTTATAACCATATATAAGTTAACCTCACTTTCCAAGGATCAATATTTATATTGCTAAGAAACTTTAAAAATATTCTCGGAAGGTCCCGTTGTTTAGCTATAAGAACGAAGAATTGAGAGATAGATTAAAGATAAAAAGGAATTAAATAAGTAAATATAGAGAAACAATTGACATGACACTATTTGGGTGTCGTAAAATAAAAAAGACACCATATGGTATCGTATTGGGAGGGACCGTTTTGAAAAAAGTAGATGAAAAGCGTGATGTTTTTGTAGCCATTGCTGATCCAACAAGGCGTAAGATAATACGTTTATTGGCAGATTCAGATGAGTTACCTTTGCATGAATTAACTCCTCACTTTCAAATGGGGCGTACCGCAGTATCAAAACATTTGATGATTCTCAGAGAAGCTAATTTAGTAACAAACCGTAAAGCAGGCAGGGAAACAAAGTATCGACTGAATGCAGAACCTTTACAAGAGGTAAAAGATTGGTTGTCCTTTTATGAAAAGTTCTGGAGTGAACGAGCAGCGATACTCAAAGATATTTTAGAGGAATAATGGATATTAGATTTTTAGTATGAAAGTTCAATTGAAAAAGTGTAGCATGCTTTATAGATACGGAAAAAACCTACTAGTAGAAAAAGCAATGGCTAACAAAGGTCTGATTTGTTTATTGTACAAAACACATTTTTGAGAGGGGTGTTCTTTATGGAAGGTAGTAACCTGAATCCTCAGGTTGATGAATACATAGGTAAATCTAAAAAGTGGAAAGAGGAATATGAGATTTTAAGGAAAATAATTCTTGAATGTGATCTGAAAGAAGAAATAAAGTGGAACAAACCGTGTTACACGTTTGAGAAAAGTAATGTAGTGATCATACAAGGGTTTAAAGATTACTGTGCACTTATGTTTTTCAAAGGTGTTTTGTTAAATGACCCTAAAGGTATTCTGGTCAAACCTGGTGAAAACTCACAAGTACAACGACAGCTTCGATTCACCAACATTCAAGATATTCATGCAATGGAATCTACGTTAAAAGTATATCTTCAGAAAGCGATTGAAGTGGAGAAAGCAGGCGTGGAAGTAAATTTTGTAAAGAAGCCCGAAATGACAGTTCCTGAAGAATTACAAAAGAAGTTTGATGAAATGCCTGCATTGAAAAATGCATTTGAATCATTGACACCAGGAAGACAAAGAGCCTATATGCTTTACTTTTCTAAAGCAAAAAAATCTCAAACACGAGTGGAGAGGATTGAAAAATATATAGAGAAAATTCTAGATGGGAAAGGGTTAAACGATTAGTGATTATCCCTATGCCGTTGATCAACTTAATCTGAAACTAAAAAATAAAGGAATCTTTAAAGAAAATATTAGGGGAGGAATAACGGATGGCAGATTTATCATTAGATTTTCAATTTAAAAGCCCCATTAACAAAGTTTGGAAAGCAATAACTAATTCCGATACACTTGGACAATGGGTAATGGAAAATAACTTTAAACCAATCGAGGGACATAAGTGTCAGTTTTGGAATAAAGAAATTGATTTAGAAGTGGATTGTGAAGTGTTAGTAGTAGATGAACCTTGTTGCTGATGTTTTCGAATTATCAGAAGAACCGAAAGTTCGATTAGATAATGATACTGGATTTGAAAGAAATTTGTATGTGAGTGCGAGAGAGTTTGCTCACTGGGGCTACTTACATTTGAACAAGGGTAATATTCATGGTAAGCAAGTTTTGCCAAAAAATTTATTTGAATTCACCACTTCCATACAAACACCAAAAGATATGTTTCATACACCTCAAAACGGATTTTTTTGGTTTAAGAATGAAAATACTTATCTTAAAAGCGAATTAGGCGAGAATCTGCCAGCAGAATCTTATCAAATTTTAGGAGCATCTGGTTGTGCTTGCTTAGTTATACCAGAATATAAAGCTGTAGCAGTACGTATGTACAATAAGATTGGCAATCCAACTGGATATGATTATTTAAGAGATATTAAAGATTTTGGAAATTTAGTTAATTCCTTATGCAACTAACATTATTCATAAAAGAAGAATAAGAAGTTATTCTAACTAAAACAAGCAATTCGTTCTCCTGGCTCAATTATTAGATTAACTTACTCCCAACTTATTGAATAGGTACACATATCTCACAGTAGGGCTTGTAAATCACATTACCAAAGTATCCTTCTAAAATAGGTTTATTATCCACTTTATTTCATATCCATTTTTTTCAGGTGATTCATTCCCCTCTTCCATCACTTTAAGGTGCGCAGTGATAAGTGGGGGATGAATCGCCCCTCCAGAGGAGAATTTTACGCTCAGGGAGTACCATTCTGAAACACGATCAATCCTTTATAGGATGAATGATAGTAATAGAAGTTCCCCATCCTTCCTTACTACGGATGATAAATGTATAGTGACCATTAAATATTAGATCAAGTCGCTTATTAATATTCGCTAAGCCGATATGCTTTGTAGACAATGATTCGGATGGAATACCTTCTCGCAATGCATGCAGATTCTCTTTCGAAATGCCCTTTCCACTATCAATAACTGTAACTTGGATATTCTCCTCTAGAGCTCGAATTTTTATTTTAATAGTTAGTTCTTGATTCGATTTGTCTACCCCATGTGACAAGCTATTTTCAATAATCGGTTGTAACATGAATTTTAGTACTTGTTTATTCAAAAGCTGTTCGTCATAATCCCAAATAATAGAAATAGGATGGTCTGAACGTATTTTAATAATGTCAATATAATTCTGTGTGTGATGTATTTCCTCTGCTAATGTCACTGTATGTTGCTTGATTCGTAAAGAAAAGTGAAGAATATCTGTTAATGTTTCTACCATCTTTGTCACTTTGTTTGGTTGACCTGTTAATGCCATTGCTCGCCAATAGATGATAGTTAATGTATTAGACAAAAAGTGCGGATTAATTTGATTTTGAAGTGCTAACAATTCAGCAGATTGTAGCTGGTACTTGTTTTCTTTCAGTTCCTTTTCTAAATTGCTTTGGGTTACATAATTTTTTAAAATCCTTTGAACAATAAGTTGATATTCGTTGTCTTTAAAGGACAATTTCTTCGTCCACTCTCCATGTTCACTAGTGGTATTTAAAGTGGAGATAATTTTGTGAACGTGTTTTGCATTTTTTTGTGATAAATAATAAATGGTTGTTGCTCCTAATATCAATGATAATAGAACAAATAATAATGTAAACCATCTTAATTGATTAGGGATATAATAGATAATATTGTCTTCAATTACCGATATGTACCGAAGCTGATATTCCTCAGAGAATAGTTGATGGACAATATATGTGTTTCCATCTAACTTTATTGAATAGGAATCCTGTTGATTAGTTAAATCTAATTCAGCTGGATCTATGCTATTGCTTGTTGTATTCTCATATAGTTTCTGCTGGTTTTCGTCTAAGACGAAGATATTTTGATCTTGATAATGATTTAATTCATTTATTAAATCTTTAAAATAGCTTTGGTATATATTTAATACAATAATACCTTCCACATGTTGCGCGCTCGTTTTGAAAATATTTTTGTAAATCGATATAACCGGCTCAGGTGATTCAAATGAAAACTCAGAAATGCTTCGTGTCTTCATCCATAACTTTTCCCGCTTAGAGGAACTATCAAACTCTTCCAACCATTCCGTATCATGCATGGAGCTGATAGAGGTAACACCAGCTCTAGATGTGAGTACACGATCTTTATCATTCTTATAATAAATATATATGGAATGAATATAAGGGGTTGCAATTTCTTTTCTTCTTAATGTGCCTTCACCGTATTCTAAGTTTCGCTTTTGTTGAAGTGTTAAATACTCAGAATCTAGTATATTTTGAAGTGATAGAATTATTTCTGGATTCCAATTGTAGTCTAAGTGTAATAAGTGCATGTCGTTTAGAACGAGACTTGTTTGTTGGTCTAATTGCTGTAGTAGATTTAGGTTATTGGTTGTAATTGATTCTTTCATATATTTGTCGGTAATAATAATAGCAAATGATCCGAGTATGAATACCGGTATTAAAACAGGAAATAAAAAGAGGATTATATTTTTAATTAATATTTTATTCATCGTATTTCAGCTTGGTGGTTGCTTGTTTGTCGGTATTCTCTCGGTGTTATGCCATAATATTTTTTGAATGTTCTGGTGAAATTTTTTGGATTACTATAGCCGACAAAATTACTGATTTCATACGTCTTATAGTCAAAGTCATTTAGCATTTGTAACGCTTTTTTCATTCTGATTTCTGTTAAATAAGAGGAAAAATTGGTACCTGTCTTTTCTTTGAAAAAAGTACTTAAATAATTTGGTGACATTTTGCATAGATTAGCAAGATCTCCTAGTGATATGTCAGCATAGTTATTCTCTACATATTTCTTTATGGTATCAATAATATTATCCGAATAATTACCAGTCGCTTTTGCCGAGTGGATGGTTAAGCACGTATCTAATTTCTTCTTCAAATGGGAGAATACCTCTTGCATCTCCTCATATTTACCTGGTTTAACAATATAGTCGACCACCCCAAATTTCATGGCTTCCTTTGCATATTGAAAATCTCGATAACCACTTAAGATAACGGTATGAATCTGATTATGTTTTTGATAAATCTGTTTCGCAAGCCCAAGGCCGTCTATCACAGGCATTCGGATATCTGTTAATAAAACATCAATTGGGTTATCGGCTATATATTCAAGCGCTTTTTTACCATCTTCACAATCATGAACAATTTCAAAGCCTAGATGACTCCATGGAAAATAGTTTTTAAGACCGTAACGAATTTCTTTCTCATCATCCACTAGTAAAACTTTATACACTTTTTCCATCTCCTTCCCGATCTCAAAGTATCTATTTCTACGAAATTCTTAAATAGAGACACCCTTTAATGTAAACGCTTAACTTTTTAGTGGAAATATTAATTGTAACCCCTTTTTTATATGTGAAGCCATAATATAATTAACGTAACGATTTATTATTCATTCATTTTAAAAGATAACAGAAAAAATAACAACTGTCGAAAGGAGGTTAGCCCATGAGTATGGAAAAGGTAACGAATATTGTAAGGATTTTCTGTATTCACCTCTTGCAACTAGTTTATTTAAATATGTTATGGTTCCTTTTTACAATTTTCGGCATGATCCTATTTGGGGTAATACCTGCAACATTGGCGGTTTGTAAAGTACAACATCATCTATTAACAGAAAAACATGTCCCATCGATAGGTAAACTATTTTGGGAGACGTACAGATCGCATTTCTTGAAGGTAAATCAATTAGCAATTGTACTAGGATCGATTGGTTTCATTATTTATTTTGATATACAGTTTTTTATGGATCAAGAAGGTTTTGGAAGTCACGTAGTGAGTGTAGGTTTTTATATTATTTCTGTTTGGTTCATGATTACGTTATTGTATATATTCCCAACTTATTTACATTATCAACTAAGTCTTTTCGGTTATATTAAATATTCATTTATTGTAGGTATGTTAAATCCTATCAAAACAATTGGCTTTTCAATAGCGATTTTCGGTGTGTTATATCTGTCTTTAGCATTCCCACAGCTATTATTCTCAATAGGAATAAGTTTAACATTCTTTATTGTCATGATTATCGGGAATCATGCTATCAATAATATTCATGTATTGAAAGAGGGTTTCAGTAATTAAACTATAAAAAATTTATGAAAAAGGGGAGAATTCACGTGACAAAAAAAGGGTATTATCTATTTTTTGTTTTGGTTATGAGTGGTTTATTAGTCGCATGTAGTTCGAGTGACTCTGCGTCTGAAACAGATGGAGATAGTAGTAATAAAGTAAAATTACGAATGCTCTGGTGGGGATCACAAGATAGGCATGATCGCACATTAGAAGTAATTGATTTATATATGGAAGAAAATCCACATGTAACGATTACTGCAGAATTTACTGGGTGGGATGGTTATTGGGAGAAGATGGCAACACAAGCTGCTGGTGGCAACTTACCAGATATTGTCCAAATGGATTATAAATATTTAGCGGAATATGCTGGGAAAGGCCTGCTAGCAAATTTAAACACATACGTAGATAGTGCTGATCTCGATTTAAGTGATGTGGAAGATACTTATAGCGATGGTGGAATCATAGATGATAAGTTATACGCAGTGAATATTGGTGCCAACGCACATGCGATTGTAGTAGATAATGCGATGTTTGAAGAAGCAGGCATAGATTCACTAGAGCCAGGCTATACATGGGAAGAATTGAAAGAAAAGGCAAAAAAGCTTTCTGATAACTTAGGTGATAATGTGTATGGTGTACATCCAGGTGCAGGCGTGATGGGATTTAAACATTACTTAAGACAACATGATCAATGGTTATATAGTGAAGATGGAACAGAACTTGGTTATGATGATGATCAATTATTAGTAGATTACTTACAGATTACCGTAGATATGTTGGAATCGGGAGCAGCAGCTCCACCTGATGTGTTTATGACAGCCGGTACAAATGTGGAACAATTTCCGATTGTAAATGAAGAAACAGCTATCGTCATGGATATTCACAGTAATCAAATCACCGCCATTGAGTCAGGAGCCGGAAGACCATTAGATTTAATGCTTCAGCCTAGTTTAGAAGGTGGCGAACTTGGTCATTATATTAAGCCTGGTCAATTCTTTTCTGTAGCGGACAGCTCAGAACAACAAGAAGAAGCTGCTAAATTTATTAGTTTCTTTACTAATAGTATTGAAGCAAATGAAATATTGAATGCAGAACGAGGAGTGCCAATCGCAGGAGCGGTTCGTAAACACTTAAAGGAAAATGCATCTGAAGCAGGTAGGAAAATGTTTGAGTACGTAGAGTTAGTACAAGAGTACAGCCGGGAAATTGACCCACCAGATCCACAAGGTTCTACAGAAATTGAATCATTATTTGCAAATGAAGTACAAGATCCGATTTATTATGGTGAAGTAACTCCAGAAGAAGCAGCTGAGAATTTCAGAACGAAAGCATCTGAAATATTAGCTAAAGACCAATAGGTAAGTATAACAAGAAGTCATCTTATTATGAGATGGCTTCTACCCTAATTGTTGGAGGTATGAACATGTCAGAGCAGGCTGATGTAGCGAAATATAACAGTGGTAAGCTGCAAAAACAATGGAAGGTCGATTTGATTGGGTTTGCGTTTATTGCACCATGGTTAATTGGCTTTTTAGGTTTTATTATAGGACCTATGATCGCATCCTTGTATTTTTCTTTTACTAATTATGATTTATTATCTCCCCCTACTTGGATTGGATTAGATAATTACATAAATATGTTTACTAATGATAGTAGGTTTTGGCAAGCAATAAAAGTAACATTTATCTTTGTCTTTGGTAGTGTTCCTCTTAAATTAGCTTTTGCCTTATTTGTGGCGATGTTATTTAATACAAAACGACGAGGCGTAGGGTTGTATCGAACGTTATACTATGTGCCCTCTATTCTTGGAGGAAGTGTAGCGATAGCGGTAGTGTGGAAGCAACTGTTTGGTCGAGAAGGTGCGATTAATGATATTTTATCGTTGTTTGGGATTCCTTCGGTTAGTTGGGTAACGAGCCCTGACTTTGCGCTTTCCACACTGATCATATTAGTTGTTTGGCAATTTGGCTCACCAATGCTTATTTTTTTAGCTGGTTTGAAAGCGATACCGGCAGAATTGTATGAAGCAGCAGCTGTAGATGGAGCTAGTCCGCTTCACCAATTTATCAAAATAACAATTCCTATGTTATCACCAGTTATCTTCTTTAATTTAGTGATGCAAACGATTCAAGGGTTTATGGCATTTACGCAAAGCTTCTTGATTACGGAAGGTGGACCAATGGATCGTACATTATTCTATGCTGTGTATTTATATGAGAAAGCTTTTGCCCATTTTGATATGGGGTATGCATCCGCATTAGCATGGATATTATTATTAATCTGTGGTATCTTTACGGCATTTATCTTTCGTACAGCTAAAAGCTGGGTCTATTACGAATCGGAAGGAGGTAAATAAGGATGAAAAGACAAAAAAATCTCAAAACACTTATTTATCACGGATCAATTTGGATATTAGGCCTGTTTATGATTTATCCAATACTGTGGACAATTGCGAGTTCTTTAAAACCTGAAAATGAGATATTTCGCAATGCAGCATCCTTAATTCCTTCAGAAATTAGATGGGGCAATTTTTTAAAAGGGTGGGAAGGGTTCGGTGATCTTAGCTTTGCCACATTTTTTATTAATTCGACATTTGTAACTACAATGGTTGTGATCGGGACTTTATTCTCATCGACACTAGTTGCTTTTGGATTTGCAAGAGTGAACTTCCGATTTCGAATGCCATTATTTGTATGTATGATTATTACGTTAATGTTACCTCAACAAGTAACGTTAATCCCTCAATATATTTTATTTCATAAACTTGGTTGGGTAAATACTTATTTACCGTTAATTGTGCCGGCATTTATTGGTGGGATTCCATTTTTTATCTTTTTAATGGTTCAGTTTATCCGTGGTATCCCTCGTGAATTGGATGAAGCGGCATATATGGATGGTTGTAGTACATTCGGGATATTTTGGCGTGTGATCTTACCTCTAACGATGCCTGCTTTAGCGACGGTTGCGATCTTTTCTTTCTACTGGACTTGGGATGATTTTATGACACCTCTAGTTTATTTGAATGATACGAAGCTATATACTGTTGCGTTAGGTTTGCAGATGTTTTCTGATCCTTCATCTTTATCTGCTTGGGGACCAATGTTTGCGATGTCTGTGGCATCGATTATTCCGCAGTTACTAGTCTTTTTATTCTTTCAAAAATATTTAGTCGAAGGAATTACTGCTGGTGGTGTCAAGGGATAAAGGTAAGAAGATTAACTGTAGAAGGAGCATAGATTAAGCTTAGAGGAGGAGGCTCATCCTGAAGAAGTCCAATCTTTTAGGTTGTTGTTAGATAAAGCAGACGGCATGGTTATTTGTCCACCCGAAGAGTGTTAGGTATTTGGACGATTGCAGGCTTTCTGATCGTTCCAAGAATATTACGCAGAATGGCATCGGAAAGAATCCGGCTCCACTTTGGAGAAACGCAAACAAGAAATGATGTCCCGTGGTTATTAAACGGATTTTTAAAATTTAAATGATTGAACATGACCCTTTGGCTTTTCGTTGTCTATAGGGTCTTTTTATGGTAATGATATCATAAGACTTGTTAAATATGGTAGAAGTTTATTGTAACTTAGCGCTTATTGTTGGCGTAAAAATATACATATAGAGTGTGAATTTTAAGAGAAGGTGGGATACTATGGCCAATGAGAAAATATATTCTTTAGATCCAATTGTTGATCAACGATCACATATTCTTATTCTTGGCTCTATTCCTGGGAAGCAGTCCTTGATGAAACGGCAGTATTATGGCAATTCACGAAATCATTTCTGGCCGATATTATTTAAAATTTATGAGCAAGGGTGGATTAATGACTATGAAGAAAGAATTGAATTTTTGCGTAATAAACAAATCGCTCTGTGGGATACTATTGGCTCCTGCTATCGAGAAGGTAGTTTGGATTCAAAAATAACAGAATCGCAACCCAATCCAATAAAAGAATTGCTAGATACATACCCTAATATCCAAAGAATCGGTTGTAATGGTACGAAATCCTATCAAGTGTTTTGTAAATACTTTTCCGATTTGAAAGAGCAGATTAAAGTGACTAAATTACCTTCAACAAGCCCAATCCCTGGTCGTTATAATAAAACGTTTGAAGAAAAACTAGACATATGGCAGGAACTATTTAAAATTAATGGTTGATAGAGCAGGTGATAAAGTCTGATTTATGTTTTTCCATATTACAGAAGGGGGAGTTTGGAGAGTGAAGGATTAAAAAAAATAACATGAAATTGAATAACCATATCTAATTTTATGAGCATCTGGCTGAGTTTGCTTAGTTATATTAGAAAATAAATTTATAGCAGTACATATATACAAAAAGATTGGCAATCCAGGTTTCATAAATTCATTCGTCCTTTCTTTTCCTTATTCTTCATATTTGGTACAAAGTGAATGTAACATGGTTTAAAATTATATTCATTTTAGTTTTTAAAATTTTTAGAAATATACCAAAATTAAATAGTTGACTTAGGCAAGTATTTGGTTGTAGAATAAATAATCAATAACATATAGGAAAATTGGGATATTAAAGAGGTGTGTGAATTTGATAAACGTTGAAAATGATTGTAGACTTGCATTCCGTAAATTTAACAGGTTCTATACAGATGTTCTTGGATTTTTAAATGAACATATTTACGACAGTCCTTTTTCTCTAACAGAAACTCGGATTCTTTTTGAAATTTATAATACCTCCGGTTGTATGGCTAAAGACATTCAGCAAAACTTAAATTTAGATGGTGGATATGTAAGTAGAATTATCAAAAAATTCGAAAAAGAAAAAATGATTTACAAGCAAAAAAGTAAAGAAGATGCACGTAATCATTATTTGTTTGTCACCAGCCACGGAGAAAAAATTTACAAAGAACTAGAGAAGAAGGCTAACCAGCAAGTAGATAATATTATGGAGAACTTAGGTCAAGAACAGCAACAAAAACTTGTCGCTTCAATGAATACAATACAAGACATTCTTTTTAGCTCTTTAAAACGAACAGAGGAATCCATTTCTGTTAGAAGTTATTATACTTCGGAGGATTTAAAGAACATGATTGAGCAGCAATGGGAATTTTATAACCGAGTACATAAATGGGATGAAAGTTTTTTAGCATATCTCCATGAAACATTTGAGGCTGAAATCGAGAGGATTTGGATAGCTGAAAGTAATGGTCAGTTTGCGGGTAGTATTGGATTGGTAAATGCCGCTGAAAAGGTAGGGCAGTTAAGGTGGTTTTTTGTCAATCCATCATTTCAGAACAAGGGATTGGGTACGCAACTAATTAAGTCTTTAATTCAATACTGTAAACACTCTAATTATGAACGCATTTTTCTTTGGACAGTTAGTGATATGGAAACTGCTAGACCACTGTATAAAAAAATGGGATTTGAAATAACGGAAGAAAAAGCAGAAGTATTTATGTGGGGAAGACAATTAATAGAAGAACGTTGGGATTTAGAACTACAAACTAAATCTTAATATATATTTTTAGAGAAAAGCATAAGTTTTTAAAATTAGACAATTAAACTTACGATATATATCACGAAAAAAAGGAGAGTATTAACATAAACTCTTGTCGTATTAGTCGTCACGCAGCTTACCGTCTAGATGGTAGTCTCACTTTAATTGTTGAAATCTTTCTTTTTGGGTCTTTTAATAGAAAAATTATTAATACTTGCTTAGTTGAAAAAAATCCCGGCGGAAACTTTCCTGCCGGGATTTGATAAGCAAAAAGATCAGATTTTAATCTAACCTTTGTTTGTCGCCTAGTGGTTTTAGTGTATCTCTAAATAATCAATATAAGTATCCCACGTATCGTCATCAGATGTTACAACGAGCTCAATCTCTTGATTTCCAGTTCCATGGCTGACATTATCTATTGTATAGACAGCTGGGTTGCTTCCACCAAAGTAGAACGTACCCTTTGTCTCCCCGCCTATTTTTAAATCGACTCTAGCCATGTTCGAATTATTGGAAGCACCACGGAGTGAGAAACTATGGTTTCCGTTGGCAAAATACTGTGTATATTTAACCGAATCATTGTTGGCATATAAAGCAACTCCGTTGAATGGTGAACTAATATTGCCGGTATACTGACCGCTTTTCGTCATATCTTCCGCTTCCATTCTTGTAGGGCTGCCATCACCGCCGGATCCTCCATCGTCACCAGAGTTTCCACCGATAGTCAGTGTATTACTATACACATCAGCATAACCACTACTTTGATAGCCTTCTACCGTCAGTGCAACTTCATACATGTTCCCCATTTCCATTCCTAAGTTTTCCCATGCTTTAAAGTGTTCGCTAACAGATATTGTTCCGCTCGTACGTTTCGATCTCCTAACACTCCAATATTGCTGGAATGTTGCCGTCCCTATAATCGAAGGCTGGTTAGTTCGAGTAGTTTCATAGATGTCATAGGTGCCACCGTCAACGGTAATGGTGCCTTTGGCCGTACCTCCTGGTGGACGCCAGTCGCCCCAGCTATCGACAATGTAATATTCGACGAGCGGGTCAACTGTCCACCCATAGACTGTTAAATATGAATTGCCGTTTGGCTGATAGTCGGCTCCATAGTTTATCGAAATATTTCCAATTTCCTGGTGTGTCTGTGTTTCATCGAATTTCTTGCCTTTGCGGAATAAAATATTGTTGACATTATTCCACTCGGCACTGAATGTACCACCACTATTGAGTGTCATACTTCCAGATCCGCCACTATCTTTCCAGAATTCATAATCGTAGCCGTCATGGGTGCCAGTTTCATTGCTAGTGACCGCCGCATTTACATTTACTGCAGGAATGGTAAGTGCAAAACCAACCAACATTACGAAAAGAAGCTTCATACTCTTTCGTTTCATCGAATTCCTCCTTTTTTTGTAAGCGTTTTCTATGTTGCATCTTGATAGTACCAAATATTTCAAATTATTTTAACCATAAAAACTATATAGGAAAGTTAGGAAATTAAAGATTCTAATCTTTTACTTGTAACCAAATTTTATGAATGTTTGCCAGAAAACTCGTTACTTTCGTGATGAGAGGTTCATAATTCTCTCCTATTTAATTTCTAAAATATGTTAAAGTAAAATAGGAAGGGGGAGAACAATGTTCCGAGTCTTATACATAGAAGATGAGTCAGAAATAGGCAGCTGGGTTTCAGATGTTTTACGAGAGAAAGGATATGAAGTAGTATGGCTTACTTCCGGTGATCAATTGAATCAATATTTGTCGACGGTGGACATCGCGATTTTAGATATTATGTTACCAGGTTTAGATGGGTTTTCGATTGGAAAACGAATAAAACGAGAAAATGCAGATCTACCCGTTATTATGCTGTCTGCACGAACAGCGGTTGAAGATAAACTGGAAGGGTTGAGTTTTGCTGATGATTATGTAACGAAACCATTCCATCCTGAAGAATTGGTTGCACGTATCGAAGTAATGCTTCGTAGGTTTCAAAAAAACCACAAAGTATTACACATACAGCATTTAGAGGTTTATCCGAAAGAGATGAGGATTATGGATAAGCATAAGAATGAGGAGATTCAATTAACAGGAAAGCAATTTTATTTGTTTCAATATTTTCTTCAACATGCTAATCAAATTTTAACAAAAGAACAACTATATGAAGGTATATGGGGAGAGGCTTATATTGAAGGAGATAAAACATTAATGGTTCATATTCGCTATTTACGTGAGAAACTAGAAGTTAATCCTGCAAAACCGACTATTATCGAAACGATTCGTGGTATTGGCTATCGGGTGAGAGCATGAAAAACTTCTTTCGATCTTTATTGGCTAAATATATGCTTATTATTGTTTTGGCACTTTCCATTGTTCAAATCGCTTATGTAATGATTGCTATATTATTAACGGGAGTGTCTGATAATTTCGAAACCGACTATACATCAGATGAAATGGATTATGAACAAATTGAGGAAGATTGGCACAAAGATGCGAACAGCTTAGAAACAGAAGAGGACATTTCAAGGAATTTTGATAAGTGGAAGAATCAATACCCTGATGCATCGATGTTTTGGGTTGATCAAAGTGGAATATTACGTGATGCAACTGAAAAGAGAGATGATCTACCAACTGAATGGACATCTTCTTTTACTGCAAGATTTATAAAAGATCGATATGGGGAAAATCCTTTTACTGTGATTGCTTTTGTTGGTGAAGAGGATACAGACGGCTTTGTTGTGTTTGAAATTAATCGAGACGTTTTTCAAACATCAACCCAAATCGCATTTGATAATTATGCTAGTTGGTTATTTGTGGGAACTCTTTTTTTAGTAGTCTTTTTTATCTTTATTTCTTTTCTATTCTTCCGAGGGATTCGCAAACGCTTATTACAATTACAAGAAGCGATGGAGATCCGCGATGTTGATGAATTACCGATTCAAATCGATGTAAAGAAACGAGATGAAATAGGTCAATTAGAACAAACTTTTAATCAAATGGTGCACGAATTAAGAGAGAGTAAGAAGCGTGAACAAGAGGAGGAGCAATTAAGACGCGAACTTATTGCTAATTTATCCCATGATTTAAGAACTCCCCTTACTAAAATAAATGCACAGACATATAAAATTGCGAAACAGGATGTGTCAAATGATGCAAAACAAGCGATACATGCCTTACAATCATCTGTTGAAGATATTGATAAGTTAATCGAGAATTTGATGTCTTATACATTGCTGATGGCTAGTAAATATAAATTGGATATACAAGAGGTGGATATCGTTCGCTTTTCCCGAGAGAGAATAGCGACTTGGTATCCAGTGTTTGAAAAAGAAGGCTTCGAAATAAATGTGGAACTAGAGCCTTTACGTGAAAATGTGTGGCATGTCGATCCCGTATGGTTAGGACGGGTATTAGATAATCTATTACAAAATGTATTACGTCATGCAAAAAATGGACGATACGTAGAATTGAAAATAGAATCGAGGAATAGCTATGATGCAATTGTTGTAAGAGATCGAGGCAGTGGAATGAAAGACAGCTCTAATCAAAAAGGAGCAGGTATAGGTTTATCAATTGTTGATATGATGATCAAAGGGATGCAACTAGATTGGGAGATTCAGTCTAGTAATGATGGTACGACAATCAAAATTAAGAAAAACATACAGGATAAACAATAAATGTTTAAGAGGTGATCTCTAAATGAAAGGGGTCATCTCTTTTTCTGTCCAATTTAAACAAAATTTAAACTTTACCTATACTTCCCTTTAACCTTCATTCGTTAAGATAGTTGGTGAGGTGATCAGAATGGAATATATTATTCAAACAAAAAATCTATCAAAGAAATTTGGTAAAGAACTTGCGGTTAATGGTGTTGATATTCGAATCGCTAAAGGAGAGATATACGGTTTTCTTGGACCGAATGGAGCAGGTAAATCAACAACGATACGAATGTTGCTAGGGTTAATGAAACCGACTTCGGGTAAGGTTGCAATATTCGGAAAAGACTTGAAGAGCGAGCGAATCAATATTTTAAAAAAAGTAGGATCATTAGTGGAGAATCCTTCCTATTATCCTCATTTAACTGCGAAAGAAAACTTAGAAGCTATTAGGAAAATAGTTGGCGTTCCGAAAACGAGAATTGATGAAGTTCTAAAAACTGTTCGTTTGCAGGATGCGGCAAATAAGAAAGTAAAGGGTTTTTCATTAGGTATGAAGCAACGGTTAGGTATTGCAACTGCCTTGTTAAATAAACCAGAACTGTTGATTTTAGATGAACCAACAAACGGGTTAGACCCTTCAGGAATCATTGAAATTCGAGAATTAATTAAAAGTTTACCAGAGAAATATGGCATGACTATATTAATTTCTAGTCACCTTTTGTCGGAAATCGATCAAATTGCTACAACGGTAGGGATTATTACAAAAGGAAAGATGATCTTTCAAGATTCCATCGAGGAAATGCGTATGTTCGCGCGACAGTATATTAAATTGAAAGTAAGTCAGCATGAGCATGCATGGCGTACGTTATTAGCAAGTGGAATGAAAGCAGAGTTGGAGGATGGACATATCCTTTTATCAGATCAAACCGATCAGCATGTAGCAGAAGCAGTTCAATTGCTCGTGCAACAAGGCATTTCCATATATCGTGTGGAAGAGGACAAAAAGTCGTTAGAAGATATCTTCCTACAAATGACGAAGGAGGAGCTTGCTGGATGATGATGCGGTTGTTAAAGGTAGATATGTTGAAAATGAAGCGAAAAGGTATGTGGTTTTTAACAATATTGGGTCCTGTCGGTGTGATTGCTTTACAGATGGTCAACTATGGTGTTAGGAAAGAGTATTTACTTCAACAAAATAGTGATTATTGGGGATATTACCTGAAAAATATTAGTGCCTTTACGCCACTTGCCATTGTATTAGGGATTGCAATACTCACGTCTTTTATAGCAAGTATTGAAAATGAAACAAATGCTTGGAAACAGCTAGTGGCATTACCGATCTCCAAAATGTCTGTTTATTTGTCTAAATTTACAGTTCTTTCGATTATGTTCTTTCTTTCATCTTGTTTACTGATGGTCTTCACATTGGGATTTGGATTATTCTTAGACTTTAATCAGGAGATTCCATTTCTTGAAGTATTCCAATATAGTTTCTTCCCTTTTTTTGCAGCGTTGCCAGTACTAGCATTACAGTTATGGGTTGCTACTGTCAGCAAAAATCAAGGAATTTCCATTACGGTAGGTGTAGTCGGTGTAATTTTTGCTTATTCCGCTTTCACTTTACCAGACTGGATGATTTGGAAATGGCCATCATTAATGAACGAATGGGATGATCCGACTATCAATGTATGGTTAGGATTAGGTGTTGGAAGCATGTTATATATTATTGGTATGTTTGATTTTAAAAGAAGGGATGTGAGATAAATGTTAGCCATTTTACAATCAGAATGGTTTAAATTACGCAAATCGAAAATTATCTTGATTTTGTTTGTTGGTCCACTCATTGGCTTGTTTATTGGATTAACGGGCAATTTAATAGATGTTGGAGAACAAATGAACCAGTGGTATTCACCCTTGTTTATGATGAATTTCACCTATGCGACCTTGTTTTTACCTTTAATAAGTGGTGTATTAGCAAGTGTTATCTGTCGTTATGAGCATCAAGAAGGTGGTTGGAAGCAATTATTAGCCTTGCCTGTGACAAGAGGAAAAGTTTTTCTCACAAAATATCTACTACTTGTTCTATTAGTTTTGTTTATTCAAATACTCTACTTAGGAGCGATTTATGCAGTAGGGGTGATCAAAGGTTTTACAGATCCATTTCCATTAACAATTGTTTGGAAGAGTATCATAGGTGGCTGGGTAGCGACAATGCCATTAGTCGCATTGCAGTTATGGCTATCTATTTTATTCAAGAGTTTTGCCGCACCGTTTGCTGTGAATGTTATTTTTACTTTGCCGACCATTTTAGCGGTTAATTCAGAACGGTTCGGGCCGTATTATCCATGGGCACAACCATTTTCGATGATGTATGTTGGTGGAAGTACCGACGATGTTTTTTTCATTCCGTGGGATCAATTATTAACGGTAGTAGGCGGAAGTTTTCTCATCTTTTTCCTTTGTGGGTATATTTATTTTCAGAGAAAACCGATTTAATCATGAAGTGAGGTTAAGTAATGAAGTTATGTAAATATATACTGTTTTTCTTTGTTCTCATTCCTTTATCAGCTTGTAGCAATGGTGAGCCATTAGAGAATGCATCACAATACGTCGAGTCTGTGAATGACATAAACATACCAAATGATGTGCAAATAATTGGATTAGGTGAGGCAACACATGGAAATATAGAATTTCAAGAAATGAAGCGGGATGTGTTTGAAACACTGATTCAAAATAATAATGTTCGGGTTTTTGTACTTGAAGCGGATTTTGGTGGTGGGCAGCAAATCAATCAATTTATCTTACATAGTATTGGCACAGCACAAGAAGCAGTCTATGCCCTTGATTATGATATTTATAAAACAAACCAGATGATTGATCTTGTCCAATGGATGCATGATTATAATGCATCTGTAAGTAACGATGAGAAGATATATTTTTACGGAAATGATATGCAAAGATATGACTATAGCAAAAAAGGCTTACTCGACTATTATGAAGTAGTAGATTCGGATCTGGCAAAGGAGTATAGCTCATTACTAGAGGATGCTACAAATGATAGAATGCTAGAGTTAACAGCGCAAGAACTGACGGAGATAAATAATCATATGGACCAAATCATAGCGGACTTACAGGAAAAACAGTCAGAATATGTTCAGTTATCGTCAGATGAAGAATATGCATTTACTTTGCAATATGCACAAGTGATCAAGCAACGAACAGCATTATTTTTAAACGAAGACCAATATGCTGATCTTCGTGATCAGTACTTAGCAGAAAATCTAGAGTGGATTGTTAAGTTTGAACAAGCTCGTGGGCATGATAAAGTGCTTGTGTCTGGACATAACGGTCATATCGAAAAAACATCTGCTTCACCAGCAGGATACGAGTCGATGGGGAGTTATCTTGATGAGAAGTATGGGTCACAATATTATGCGATAGGAACAGACTTTATCACCAGTGAATTTCAGTCTAAAAAAGGTAACTCTAAAGAGCGGGACGTATATAAGATAACTAATCACAACGAGTTAGTAGACGCGTTCAGTGATATAAATCAAAACATGTTTTATGTTGATTTTGAAGAAGCAAGTCAATCAGAAGCATTACAGTCTATTTTATCCAATGAGCAACAAATGGCTAACATTGGTGACCAATTTAGCTTTTGGTATAAATTCGCTAGTAGGTTTTATACGATTAAGATGACGCCAATCGAAGCATATGATGGTATTATTATCGTTAAAGAGGCAGTACCAACAGAGGTCAAAGAATAAAAAATGAGACTGGAACATAACTAAATAGGTAGAACGAGGATCCGAACAACCTAAACTAAGCGTAGGCAAAATCGACTCCTTTTCGTATATTTCTTATGTAAGGGGTCAGAAAAAGCCTATGATAACTTATCATAGGCTCAGAATCATATTATGACTTTTCTCTATCATCCGTTAAAAATGATAGAAATTCAGGAGGAAGAATCACCGGCTTTTCCCCATTACCATTAAGGTGGTCTTCTTCTTTGAGTTGATTTACTTCCTTATGGATTCTCTCCATTCGTTCATCTAGTTCATTAGCAGAAACTGCAGCATCTCTTAAATCATCTCGTAATGCTTTTGGAATAGATTTATTATATTTATAGTAGATTTTATGTTCCAAACTTGCCCAGAAATCCATTGCAATCGTTCTAATTTGAATTTCAGCATAAACATTTTCTACCCGGTCTGACATGAAAATCGGTATTTGTACTATTAAGTGAAGACTTTTGTACCCATTTGGCTTTGGATTTTGTATATAGTCTTTTTTTTCAATTAATGTAATATCTTTTTGTTCAGTAAGCATATCTGCTACTCGGTAAATATCACTTACAAATGAACAATTGATTCTAATTCCAGCAATATCACGGATGTTCTCCTGAATGACAGGAAGATTTAAAGGCAACTTTTTCTTTTGCACTTTTTTAAAAATACTTTCAGGTGATTTAACGCGTGATTTCACATGTTCGATTGGATTGTAATCATGTATATGTTGAAATTCCTGCTGTAATATACTTATTTTTGTACTAACTTCTTCTACAGCGAACTTATATGCCATCATAAATCGTACCAGTTCTGTTTTCCAATGCTTAATATCTTTCATTTCTATTGAAGTATGTTCCATGTTGGTTGTGAAATCTCCCTTCTGATTCAACAACTTACCTATTTCTATTATCATAAAGTAATGAGCCCAAGTCAAAGAAAAGATTGAGAAAAAAGTGTGGAAAAACTATGGATCTAGGTAATTATAACGAATAAGGGCGAATTGCATACAGTGGTAATAGATAGGGATATAGTAGAGATATACTTATCCTTAGGCAGACCATATAGGATGCATTATTACAAAATAATGGATGATAAAGGGTCTAACGTTGTGAATCTGTTTTTTACACACAAGAAATCTTTTTTCTTCTCGAATTCTCTTATGAAAGAGAAAACGGGGAGGATTTTTTATGATAAAAAGATGTAGGAACCTACTTATTGGAATGGTTGCTAGCTTCCTTATGATGATCTTAGCACCAATCATTACAGAAGCTGCGGTTGGGGATCGTATACTCGCTAATGGATCATCAGGAGCGGATGTAGCTGAATTACAAGACTACTTGATGACGAAAGGAGTTTTCCCGTATCATACCTCAACAGGATATTACGGTAATATTACGGAAGAAGCCGTCAAGGATTTTCAGCGTAAACGCAACTTGAAAGTTGATGGAATTGCTGGTCCGCAAACAAACAATGCCATACAGGTTTTACGAAATGGTGATATCGGTAAACAAGTTATTCACATTCAATATCAGCTGAAGGAGACTGGTCACTACCATTCAAGTATAGATGGAATTTATGGTTCCGGCACAGTGAGCGCAGTCAAGAACTTTCAAAAACAACAAGGTTTAGCCGTTGATGGGATTGCAGGACCGAATACAAGATCAGCGTTAGATAGTTTGAGTAAGCGTAGTTCAGCTGTTGGAAAAACATTGACTGTAGAAAGTACAGCATATACGGCAGATTGTGATGGGTGTTCAGGTGTAACAAAGATGGGGCTCGATTTAAAGCAATATCCTGATGCAAAAGTGATCGCTGTTGATCCTAGTGTTATTCCACTTGGATCAATTGTAGAAGTGGAAGGATACGGAGTTGCCATTGCAGCGGATATTGGCGGTGGAATAAATGGCAATGCTATTGATGTGTTCATTCCGAATCGTGACGATGCTCTCCAATGGGGACGTAAAGAAGTACGAGTGAAAATAGTTGAATAATTTATTTAAACTGCTCCGTTCTAGCGGGGCTCAGATTCAACATCCTTGAGGAAGATTTCGGGCAAGTTTACATGGTGATTGTGGGATGATGCCTTTTATTTTGGAAATTAGGTGTCTTTACTTGAAGAAGAGGGTTACGATGTTGTACATGTATATTAATTGAACTACTATCTTCAGAAAAATGATAGACTTAAATAAGTATAACTTTAATTAAGGAGAATTATTATTTTGGAAGCCAATTGTGTTAAGTTTTACGAATTTGGGAGTCCCCAAAACGTTTTGAAGATCGAATCCAAAAATGTCAATCCACCATTAAATGGGGAAATCCTTGTTCATATGAAACTTCGGCCTATAAATCCATCTGATTTAATTCCTATTAAGGGTGCATATTCCCATAGGATTACTTTACCGGCTACCCCTGGTTATGAAGGGATTGGGGTTGTCGAAGATGTAGGAGTTGGCGTATCGAAAGAACTAATTGGTAAGCGTGTTCTACCATTACGAGGTGAGGGGACATGGCAGGAATATGTTAAAACATCTGCTGATTTTGCAGTGCCTGTCCCTGATTCTATAGATGATTATGTGGCTGCTCAATTATATATAAACCCAGTTACTGCATGGATAGTTTGTACGGATGTTTTAGAGCTAAAGTCAAGTGATACTTTAATTGTCAACGCGAGTGGATCTTCTATTGGTCGGATTTTTGCTCAATTATCTAAAGTAATTGGGTTTCGTATGATTGCAGTAACGAGAAGTGACAAATATACCAATAAGTTAATGGAGATGGGTGCATATACTGTCATAAATACGACAGAGAGATCATTAAATAAATCAGTTATGGAGTTAACGAATGGTTTGGGGGTCACCTCAGTTATCGATTCAGTAGGTGGTACGGAAGGGACAGAACTAGCCTTTTGTGTGCAACCGAATGGTACTTTCTTAACAATTGGACTATTATCGGGTAAACCAGTAGATTGGAAATTAATTTCGCAAAAGTCGGAGATTAAAGTTAAGTTATTTCATTTACGCCATTGGATTCAACGAATATCTATTCTTACTTGGCAACAAACGTTTAAAAAATTGATTACCCTTATTACAGAAGAGAAAATTGCATTAAATACGAGTGGCGATCCATACGATTTGTTAGATATAAAAGAAGCTGTTTCTATGTCCGAATCTAGAAATAAAGAGAAAGGAAAGGTTTTCTTAACAAATTGAAGTATTTGTAAGATGATTGAAAACACAGGAATTTATTAGAAGTTACAAGGTGCCTTATCCTTTGTTCTCTTCTTGATTAGGTAAATTTCAAGTTCTTATAGCTCTTTATGAAATGGATTTGCATCTAATATAAGGAGGCGTTTCATAAGCAGGAAGAAATGGATAAGCTTTATGATGCATATGAATGGGTATTGGAACTGATTGTGGATTAAGGGAAGAGTGGAGGATAATGGATGTCTCCACTCTGGTAAAAGAAATCTATTAAGGTATAATTTTAGGCGTTGTTTTTTAATGGACGTAAGATAAAGAAAGCTGTCAAAATCATTAGAACTATTGTAATGGCATAGACCACTTGCATTCCCAGCGTAAAAGAATTTTGTGCCAAATGAAGTAAATGCATTCCTGTTTCAGTTGGAAGACTATCTGCAATTCCCATTGCTGAACCGATATTTTCTGAGGCAATATTCATGGCTTCACTAGGGACTCCGTCAGTCTCTGCTCTGTTTAGTGAGAATCTGTAGATGATAGTGGCGATACTACCCAGCAATGCAATGCTAATGCCGCTACCGAACCCTGTTGCAACATCAGTTAAAGCAGAGGCAGAACTAGTTCGTTTCATTGGAGCTGAAGAAACAATTAGGTCGCTACCTAAGGTCATGATCGGACCTCCACCTAACCCTATCAGTGAAACGCCGGTTAACAAGAGAGGAACATTAGAAATCGATGAACCAATGATCACGATACATGCACCTCCAATAGCTACTAATACGCCGAGAGTCATTGCTATATAAACTTGAAAAAACTTTGTTAATACAGGTGCTATCATAGTTCCGATTACGGAAGTGAGAGCAGGAAAAATTAAAAGCAGTCCTGCTATCGCTGTTGAAAAACCGGTAACTCCTTGCAAGTATTGGGCAAAAAGCATATCAGGCGCAGTAAAAGTGAGCACTATAAGCAACATGGCAAGGAGGGAGATAGACAACGTCTTAAATTTAAATAAATTTAGGTCGAGCAATGGATCAGTAAGTTGTTGTTGTCGTTTGATAAAAAGCCAACCAAAAATCATTCCAACAGCAATTGATACGATATAAGTGGTAGCAATGCCATTTTCAGCAATTTGTTGAAAACCATAAATCACGCCTAATATGGATACCAGTGAAAAGGCAACACTTACATGGTCAGGATTTTTAGCTTGTCGATCCCGATATGTTGGCAATAACCAACTAAACATAAGGAACAATGCTGCAAAAGGTATATTAGCGAGAAAAGCAGCTCCCCACCAGAAATACTCTACTAAAAACCCTCCAAGAGGCGGGCCCAGTGCTGAACCGGCAGAAAAAGTACTGATGTAGAGGGCGATAGCGAAAGAAAATTGCTTTTGGTCAACGAACATATTTCGCAGTAACGCCATCGAAGCTGGCATGACGGTTGCCGTAGCAATACCTAACAATGCCCTAAGAGCAATGAGCATTTCTGGGTTTAATGCAAATGCAGCAAATGCGGAGCCAATACCATAGATACTTACACCGAAAATGAGTAACTTGCGCCGTCCAATCCGGTCTGCCAGACGCCCCATTGTGAGCACAAAGCTGATCGATAGAAATTCACCAATATGCAAAATCCATAGCATTTGGGAACTGGACGGGATAAGGTCGGCACTTATCGATGGCATAGCTAAGTATAATACACTTATATCTGTTGCCAACATAAACAGTGGAAGCATTAATACGATAAGCCCGCTCCATTCGCGCCAAGTTGCTTGAGACGATATATGATTTGTTTTTCTTTCCTTCCTTTTCATTTTAAACCTACCTTTCTGTCTCTTAAACCTATATAACTAAATTGTTTCCGCTGTTCGAGTCACTTGTTCCAGCCCTTGTTGAATAATTTTTTCGCTGCGATCTGGATATTGATGATGCCCTTCAATAACACATTCTGTAATATCGGTTATTCCGAAAAAATTCAAATGGTTACGTACAAATCTCACTGACATTTCAGATGGATCATCCTTTCTGTATATCCCACCTCTGGCATTTAGTATGATGGCCTTTTTATCTGTTAATAGCCCTTTAACACCCTCTTTTGTATATGTGAATGTTTTTCTAGGATGGTGCAAACAATCGAGATACATATGCAATGCAGCAGGAACCGTTAAATTCCATAACGGAAACGCTATAACGATTTTGTCTGCAGCAATAAATTGTTCTAAATGCTGTTGTTGAATGTCAGCTGCTGATAAGTTACTGGAGCCAAGGTTCAGTCCCAGAGGTGCTTGATTGTTGTTATCAATTAAGGAAGTACCTATAAGTGGAAGTGGTGTATGATATAAGTGAACTTCCTGTATTTCTTCTTCTGGATGGGATTCTCGGAACCTTTTAAGAAACTGTTCATACATTTTTACACTGATGGACTTCTCTGCTGGTCGATCATTCGCTTTGATAAATAAAGTAGTCATTTTTATCTCTCCAATCAAATATAGTGATCAAACAGTCAACTAGTGACTTGTTGAGTTCATTATATTGATTTCAAACGCTTTGCACATCCTGCTACTGTCTAAAAAATATCTACATAAATAGTCGTAGATAAGTAGTATAGAATTGATTTTTTGGGAAGTTAAAAAACGAATTATGTGTGTGGGAGTTAATGATAAGGGAGTGTGAAGAGAATGGGGCTTATTTAACTGGAATTGAAAGGCTTGCAAATGGAAGATCTATGTATGATTTAATAAATATATATAAGCAATAATTCTTAACTTCAATAGAAAAAGCTGTCTTAAGCTCTTTAGTAGAACTAATAGACAGCTTCTTCTTATCATATTAATTAAACCATTTATGCTTGATGGCATATAAGGCAGCTTGTGTACGATCCTGCACTTCCATTTTGCCAAAAATGTTAGTGATGTGTGTTTTGACAGTTTTTTCAGTAATGGATAGTTCTGCAGCAATTTCTTTGTTACTTTGACCATAGGTGATATGCTTCAAAACGGTTGCTTCTCTGGACGTAAGCATATCGATATTTTTTTCATCTTCTGTTATATGCGTCATTAGTTGATTGGTCACGTCTGGATGTAGTTTTTTTTGGCCGTCCATAACAGCCTCGATTGTTTCTACTAGAATATCAGGATCTACATCTTTCAATTGATAGCCATGTGCTCCGGCCTTAATTGCTGGTAAAACGTAATCCTGATCGGAAAAACTAGTTAGTATAATCACTTTTATTTCAGGAGAATTATTAATGATATGTTTTGTTGTCTCGATTCCATCCATTTTAGGCATCATTACATCGAGAAGAACGACATCTGGATGCGTTTGTTCTATCTTTTGTAAGGCTTCTTCTCCGTTCTGAGCTTCCCCAACTAGCTCGATGTGTGATTGTGTTTGTAAGAAAAAGCGTAACCCTTTCAGCACGACTAGGTGATCATCAACGAGCAGTACTCTTATAGACATTCTTTTTCCTCCTCATTTTGCATTGGCACTGTTACTGTGATACTTGTTCCTTTCCCGCTGATGCTTTCAATCGTAAATTTGGCATTGATTTCTTTCGCACGTTCTCTCATGCTTTTCATACCTATAGAGTGTTGTTTTTCAGCGGCTCCTCCACGACCGTGATCTGAGATTTTCATTTCTATAAAAGAAGATGTTTTCCTTATATGAACGATTCCCTCATTTGTTTTAGCATGTTTTTTTATATTATTTAATGCTTCTTGTGCGATTCGCCATAGAGCTTGCTCCTTCTTATCGGATAGCATGATATTTTCAGGAGCATGGATCTCTAATTGTAGACCAAGTTTACTCCCATATTCTTGGATGGATGTGGCAATTTCTTTGTCTAGTTCCTGTGGTCTTAATTGCCATATTAAACTTCGCATTTCACTTAATGCATCTTGCGACAAATTTTGAATATCTAAAATTGCCTCTGTAACCATGTCTTTACTATCTGTTGTGATCTTTTGCAACCCTCTTGCTGTCAAGGAAAGGGCGAATAATTTCTGGTTTACCGCATCATGGAGATCACGAGCAAGTCTGTTTCTTTCTTTTTCAACTAATAAAGCTTCCCACTCTTCTTGCAAGTATGTTTTCTCGATAGCCATAGAAAGGAGACCTGCGAGCACTTCAAGCATTTCTATTTCTAGATCGGTAAATACTGCTGATTCTCTGCCTAGTAAAAGAACACCTAGAGCGTGGCTCTGCCGTTCATTAGTTTCTAATGGCAAAGCGATAGTGTAACAGTTTTCCCATGTCTCTAGCGATGAATAACTTAAAGATTGTTGATAACTTTGGGAAATGCTCTTTTCATAATAAGCCTTGTGAATGATAGATGGAAGTGGAGCAAAGGGTTGTTCTGTTAACATCTTTGTATGTTGAGCATGGGTAATAGCACGTAACAGTAGTTCATTGTTTTCTTTTGTAAGAAGAGCAACCCTTGGCCAAAATTTAAAATGAGAACTTAACTCCTCTATAATCATTTTGTATAGTTCCTGGCGGTTACTTGCTTTCTCTAGTTGCCTGTTGAGGCGGTCCATATCTTTATAGTAATCTACAAGATAGCGAGCTATGGAATCTACTTCTTGTTTTTTTTGTGCTTCATATAGTTGAATACGCTCAGCAGCTGTGCCAATTTGGTATGCAATTGATTCTAATAAGAGCAATTCTTTCTGATCAAATCGTTTTTTCTCTAAAGAAGCAAGATTTAGTAATCCAAGTTTTCTGCCACGGATTGTCAAAGGAATACTGGCGTGAAACTTTAAGTTGCGAGTATCACCAGCGTTTTCTAGTATTGCTTCTTCTAAGCGAACGCACTTGATACTATTCACTGCATTGTGGAGGTTTCCTTCCCAGTAGAGTTGTAAGCAAGCGCAATCATAACAACCGCTACTACATGTCAATCTGTTAAAGTTATCATCTAAAAAGACAGGAGGAAGGTTTTGATAGGCAGCTAGCTCATAAGCACTCGCCTCATTGGTTAAAAATATCCACCCTGTTTGAAGTTCCATTAATTCTAATAGCTTTTTTAATGAAACTTCTAACATTTCATACATATCTATACATTGGTTTAAGGTAACGGCGATTTCTTTCTGAATAAGTAACTCCTTATCCGATTTGGTCATTAACATCCATCCTTTACCATTTCATTTTGGTCTTATTATAACTTAAATCAAGTGAAAAAACTTAAGGCCTAAGAGTAATTGATAAAATGGTTTTTAATAAAGGCTACACCATTTTCGAGTAGCCGTAATGACTATTCATAGAACTTGCAAGCCAAAATACTGGTGTACTAACTGTTTGAACCTTGCCTCATCGATCTGTTCTTTTTTTGACTTTCCATGACTCCATTGTGTGAATGAATTATTCGTTAGCGTTACATTTCCGTTACTTGTAAGTTTAGTAATCAGCGGGGATTTGTTAAAAGGTGACCTCTCATCCTGTACAATGATTTCCTGTAATTCATTTAATTCCATCATATCTGCCACTGGATGATTTGAATCAAATGTATAACCCATTTGCCAGTCAGTATGTTTATATCTTAGCTTGAATTGGAGCACGTTATTGCCATATTCAGTTTGTTGCCTTTGAACTCGAAAATCTCCATTTCGGGATATAACCGTATCACCATTTAATGGAACAGGCTTTAAGGGAAGATTTCCACCAAATCCGGTGTCCAGTAAATAAGTTTGTTCTTCGTGATGTAGAAGAATTGCTACGTGGGTTCTTCCAAAGTGGTACCAGTCCTGCTTTTCATCGTTATAAACCTCTCCGCGAACTAAAGTGGCATTAAATCCATTCTCAATCAAGAAAAAATAAAGTAATGGATTTAATTCAAAGCATAAACCCCCTTCGTTACGAATAAGTAATTTGTTGATTAAATTTTCCTTGGTTACGACTTCCGTTTTGTTTGCAATGATGCTTAAGTTTCCAAATGGAAACGTTGTTGCTGTTTTTTCAAGAATGGTATTTAAGGCTGTAAATGTAATTTCTTCGTTTGTGGAAACTTTGATTTTTCTACGGAATAACGTGTTTAGCTCACTCATTTGATTTTCCTCCTTTTACTCTCTTTACCTTGTTACTTTCTATGCTACCATTTAAGAAACTTTACACATCATGCATAGGTCTTAGTAAACCATACATAAAAGGTCTTATTCAGTTAATGACTCCATTAAGGAAACTTGCACTAACTAAATTCAATATACTTCTTAGTATTAAAATAATGGATCGTATGACTATTTGCCAGAAGAAAAAAAGTACAATAAACTGAGGAATGGAAGGAGCAGTTGGAAGAATAGCTGATCATTCATTTTCTAGTGATGTTGTGAAATAGAATTCGATGGAGAAATAGGAGTCCTAGCTCTTATTTCTCCTTTTTTTTGTGTTGATGACGGGTTACTTTATGACGATTCCCACATATTTTCATGGAGCACCACTTCCGTCTTCCACGGGTGTCGATAAATAACAAGACACATTCCGGATTTGCGCAACGATGGAGATAGCTCAATTGACCTGAGTCAATAAGGGATAAGGCATCTAGTGCAATCAAGGATACTAATGCTTTTGCAGGTTCTCCTACTGGAATAAGAACTAATTTACCATCTATCAATTGATAAGCAAAGGGAGCTTGTTTAATGAATAATTCTAAATCAGTGATCCAATCAGAAGACAGTTCTACTCCGTCCGCCACGTTTTCATAACTTTTACGCAACAATGAACGCATTTCACGTAAGCGAGGTAACGAATCCTCCGCCCAATCTTCTATATCCATATTAAACTGTTGATTCATGATGATATTTTCTTTTGTTAATGTATGGAACCAGGCTATTACATGTTCTGGTTTAGTAAGCAAATCGTGTCGAATACCATGTCGAACGACTTCCGTATTAATTAAATCAATGGAGATATTCCCTGATATAAGTGGGAAAGTTACTTCATTTGCCATTTGAATAACCCCTTTATTATTTTTTAACCTATTTTATCACACTTGACAGGTTAATTATAATGAATTATATTATTAACCAGTTAATATCATTTTAAAGGGTTAATTAAAGGAGGGGATTATATGACCAATGCTTTTTCAGGTACAAAAATGGTTGCAGTATCCTTTATTACATTAATGGGAGCATTTGGGTTAAATTTAACAGCAGGACAATTTTTTGCTCCATTAAATGATGCATATGGTTGGGATTTGGCGATTTTAAGCTTAGCTGTGTCCCTTAATATGATCATTTGGGGAGTTTTTCAACCAATTATGGGGAAGTTGATCGACAAATTTGGACCCAAATCAGTTATTACAGGTAGTGCAGCGTTAATGGGTATTGCTTTTATTCTTTCAGCAACGATCACACAACTATGGCAATTCTTTCTTTATTATGGTGTATTTACAGCCATAGGTTTTGCAGGCTGTGGTTCCATGGCTAATTCTGTATTAATATCTAGGTGGTATGTTAAGAAGCGAGCTAAAATGCTTTCAAGAAGCTCGATGGGAATGAATATCGGTCAACTTATACTGCTTCCGCTTACCGGATTTTTAATCGCTAGTACAAGTTTTCAAACTGCATTTGTCGTGCTAGGGTTTATCATGCTCGTTATCGTGGTTCCAATCATATGTATTGTAGTAAAGAATAATCCGTCAGATGATAATCAGCTGCCGGATGGAGATTCAACCTCTTTATATACAGAAGCGAGAAGTGTTTCATTGATGGAAGCTTTAAAAAGTAGCGATTTTTGGATAGCTACTTTAGGATTTGCTACATGCGGTTTTACTTTGTACTTAGTAACGATGCATATACCAAGCTTTGCAGTTGATTTAGGAGGTGGAGAATCACTGGGAGGAAAATTACTGGGAATCGCTGCTTTAGCAAGTGCATGTTCTATGTGGATGACGGGACAATTCACACGGAAAATAGGAAAAAAGAATTTACTCGTTTTTTTATACGTTGTCAGATTACTTGCTTTTTTATGGCTCGCATTATCACCAGGTATTTGGCAACTATATGTATTTGCTGTCGTGTATGGTGTCTCTTCCATGCCGATTATTCCACTTGTAACAGGAATCATTGGTGATAGATTCGGGAAAAACGCAATGGGAAGCATACTGGGATTTAGTTGGTTTATCCATCAAGTATTTGCAGCACTAGGTGTATTTCTAGGTGGTTATCTTCGAACAATGACAGGAAATTATGAAACTGCATTTTGGTCAGGGGCCGTTCTATTAGTGTTTGGTGTCATTCTTACAACATTGATTAAGGAACAACCTGTCCCTGTCAGCAGTAAAGTAACAGTTTAAGTAAGTAAAAATAAATAATCATAAGAAAGGATTGACCGTAAATGAGTCATTACCTTGTTGACCAGATTAAATTTGTGCGTAACAGTACATTGAATTATGTGAAAGATATCAATGAAAGGTACCTGGATGTTATACCTGTAGCAATGAATAATAATATTAGGTGGAACTTGGGACATATTTATCTCGTCACAGAAATATTTGCTTTTCAACTTACTGGTGAAGAAACAAATATACCGACTGATTTTCCTGAATTATTTAAGCCGGGGACATCTCCTAGAGATTGGTCTATAGAAGCCCCAGGGAAAGAAGAGTTACTATTTTTGTTAAATGAACAACGAATAAAAGTAGAATCACTATCGACAGAAAGAATAGAGGAATCCATTAAGGAAGTGTATACCACTTCGACAGGGCTAGAGATTAATAAAGTGAAAGAATGTTTGAGCTTTTGTCTTTATCATGAAGGAATGCATTTTGGGGGCATAAAAAGTATCTATCAGCAAATCTCAAAATAGAATAGTCGAAAAGCGTATTTTGATCCATGTTTTTCGAAATAGGAGATCAGTTTGTAGAATAAATTTGGCTCGATTATTATAACGGGACTAGCAATCTATTTGCAATATTATTTTTTAATGAACTAGTAAAATTATCCTCCTTCACCTCGAATTTGCTAGGTAAATATAATCTATTTTTGCTAGATAAGCATAGAAGTATATGATTTAGGGTAATCTACCATATGAATAAGAGGGATTTTTAGTAACTTACCTATAGGGGAAAAAAGGAGGATTTCAATGAATCATAGGCTAATTTCTCGACTCGTATTTATTTTTTCGTTATCTATTCTCTCATGCTTTTTATTACAACCAGTTATGGCTAGTAGTTCAGAATCCTATGAAGTTAGTTCATCGATTCTCAACGTTCGAAGTGCGCCTTCTTCTAATGGTGAAATAGTGGCGCAACTCATGAAAGGGGACGAGCTAGTAGTTTTTCAGGAAAAATACGGATGGGTTCAAACTTACTTTGATGGTGAAGAAGTATGGGTAGCTAAACATCATCTTATTCAACAGGCGTCTTCTAGTACAGAAGTTTCTACCGAAGCAAGTAACACACCAAAAAATGTTACGATTAAATCCGAAAGTATTTTTGTCCGTAGTGGACCAGGTACTAACTATGAATCGATAGGCTCGGCAGTATCTGGAGATAGTTTTGAAGTGACGGATGAGACAGATGATTGGTATCAAGTTAGGTTAAATGGGTCAGAGACAGGCTGGATAGCTTCTTGGTTAACGGAACAAGTAACACAAACAGTTCAGACATCGCAAGCCTCATCAAATAACAACACGGTTCCCTCAAACTCCAAAAGTTTAGAAGGATATAATATTGTGGTAGACCCAGGACATGGTGGCACAGATCCCGGCGCAATAGGATTCAATGGAGTACAAGAAAAAGACGTTGTGTTACCGACATCCACAAAAGTTATTGATCACTTGCGAGATGCCGGTGCCAATGTCATTGTCACTAGGTCAGGAGATTATTATGTTTATTTAGATGATCGTGTCCGAATTAGTAATAGCTATTATACGGATGCTTATATTAGCCTTCATTATGACGCATCCTTGCATATATCAGCAAATGGGATTGCTACATATTTTGCTGATAAGGCTGATAAGCACTTGGGTGATTCTATACAGTCAGCCATGATATCTCAAGTTGACCTTCATGACCGAGGAGTAAGACAAGCGAATTTCAAAGTGCTTAGGAATACATCAGCTCCTTCTGTTTTACTTGAGTTAGGCTTTATATCAAATCCTCATGATCTGTCTGTCGTACAAACAGCAAGTTATCAGAACGATATAGCACAAGGAATTACAAATGGATTAATCCATTACTTTGAATAAGTTAAGGTCAAGCGAGCTGAATAAATATTCAGCTCGCTTTCATAGTTTTATAGAGAAAGCATATAAATACGTTTCTAATCGTGCACTCTGCACTTTCTTATAAGTACAGAAAGTATGATAGGAAAAGGCGATTCAGAACATATATTTTAAGAAGCAAGAATAGCTATCCAGTATGAAAGGAGTTGTCATTCAACCGCTGCGGCTGACCCTTCGCTTTTCAAGGGGCATGCTCTTTTAGCTAACTTTTACAGGAGAAGTTCACTTCTGCAAAAGCGGACCCTCAGATCATGCTAACGCTAAAGGAGTCGAAACGCTCGGCCTTCGCTATACTTTTGCTCTACAACGAATAACAGAAAAAGCATATTGGTTTTATAACCCCTATTAGTGATTTCCTATGCCATACCATGCACTTTCACAGGGATAATAACTCAAGTTGTCTAGTCTGACAAATGTTGTAGAACATGGATAAAGCGTAGGCCGCCCACTTCCACTCCTGTGGGAATTGTTTAGCCTGAAGATCCACTTTTTCGAGTGGTTTTTGCTCAGTTTTTCTTATAGCTAAATATAGTCAAGGGTTGTAAAAATTAAGGGATTAGTATATACTCTTTAATTGATAATGATTATCAATATTGGTCGAATCGAGTTTGGAGGAGAAGTAGTGTATAAACGGAATAATAATAGTCTCGTAATCTTGTGCCTGTTGCTTGTTGTTTTGCTAAGCGCCTGTAACTCGAATGAAGCAGATTCAGCTATCAATGAAGAAGATAGCAAGGATGAAAGTGTCAGATATTACGAAAGTGAAAAAGGAAACGTGGAGATACCACTCGAACCTTCAAGAGTAGTTGTTGCTGTCAGAGATTATGTTGGCGATGTATTAGCTGCAGGAGTTAAACCTGTAGGAGTATCGGAAACAATGGTCTTGGATGCACCTTATTATCAGGATCAGTTAGATGGGGTTGAGAGTGTCGGAGAGGATACAGCAATTTCGTTAGAAAAAATTACAAGTTTAAATCCAGATTTGATTATTACATATGCAGAAGATTCATACGAACAATTGTCTAAAATCGCTCCAACGGTTTTACTTCCATACGGAACGCTTGATTATGAAGAACGCCTACTTGAAATCAGCAACATATTAAATAAAGAGCAAGAAGCCGAACAACGATTAGAACAGTTCCAGGAAAAAGTGAAGGAGAAGAAAGAACAACTTTCAAAGATTTTAGATCAAGACACGAAGGTAGCGATTATTGAAGTTACGGATAAAGATTTATACTTATTCGGTAAAACATACGGACGCGGAGGAGAAATTTTATATAACCAATTAGAATTAAAACAACCGCAGAATGTAGAAGAAGTAACAGAAGCTGAGGGGTGGGCAAGTATTTCCCAAGAAACAATACCAGAGTATTTAGGTGAAGCAGATTATATTTTGATGGGTGTGCGAGAGCAGGGATTAGACAGAAAAGCAGAGGTCCAATCTAGCAAACTATGGACGGAATTACCTGCTGTTAAAGAAGGAAAGGTCTATGAATATGACCTAGACTCGTTCTATTTTCAAGATGTTATCGCACTGGAATATCAATTAGATTTACTGGTGGATTTCTTTCAATCTAGTGAAAAGTGAGGAGATGTAACATGGATGCTTTAGATGTCAACAATATCAGTGTAGGTTACTCAAATGACTTAATTATCAAAGATTTAAGTGTTTCTATGCCTAAACACAAGATCACTACTATTGTCGGACCTAATGGATGTGGTAAATCTACATTGTTAAAGACCATTGTACGTGTGTTGCAAGCAAAAGAGGGGGCTGTTTTCCTTGAAGGCAAAGCGATCCATACATTAGATACTAAAGAGGTTGCTAAACGTATGGCGATTTTACCTCAAACAGCACAAGCACCTAGCGGACTAACCGTATTTGAATTGGTGTCTTATGGACGTTTTCCGCATCGTAAGCGGATGGGTAGATTATCTAAACAAGATTATGAATATATTCATTGGGCTCTGGATGTAACAGGTTTGAATGATTTGCGAGACCAGCCCGCCAATGCTTTGTCGGGAGGTCAGAGACAAAGAGTGTGGATTGCAATGGCATTGGCACAAGGAACCGATATTCTTGTACTTGACGAACCGACTACCTATTTAGATTTAGCTCATCAATTAGACATTTTATTATTATTACAACGTTTAAACAAAGAGGAAGGTCGAACCATTATTATGGTTCTCCATGACTTAAATCACGCATCACGTTTTTCTGATTATATGATTGCAATGCGCGACGGAGCAATTGTAACGGAAGGAGCACCAAACGAAGTCATGACTTGTGATTATTTAAGAAGAGTTTTTCAGATTGATGCAGAATTAATTTCATGCCCGTACAGTGCAAATCCGGTCTGTTTATCATATCAGTTATGTGAGCATAGTGTGGGGTGCAAAGTTAGATAGTATGAGTCATTTCCCATGGTTCTAATCTTCTGTAAGCCTCCCGCTTAAGTAACACAATGATAAATAGGGATAACCTAATATTCTGACAAGTTTCGCTAATGATCAGCGGGGGGATAAACCCCAACTGATGATAGTCACACTTTATCTGTGCATAAAAGAAAGGAACTATCAATAGATGGAATGGTCAAAGGAACAAATGGACGAAAAAGAACAATTAAAAAAAGTGAAAGACACGGCTCGTCCGACAGTTGGAATATTGATCCTAACTGTTGGAACGTTGTTACTCATTTTTTCGCTAGCACTGTCGATATCGCTAGGAGCAGCAGATATCGACTTCAAAACAGTTTGGGGGACGATATTTCATTTCAATCCTGATTTAGTGGATCATCAAATTATCTGGGAGCTGAGAATACCTAGGGTTATTGGAGCGGCAATCGTTGGCAGTTGTTTTGCAGTGTCTGGTGCATTGATGCAAGGGATGACACGAAATCCTTTAGCTGACTCTGGTTTGCTTGGATTAAATGCGGGAGCAGCTTTTATGTTGGCTTTATGTTTTGCTTTTTTTCCGGGCTTACCCTATTCCTACGTCATAGTATTCTCCTTTTTAGGAGCAGCATTAGGAGCAGGGATTGTGTACGGTGTTGGCTCTTTATCAGAAAATGGGTTGACACCAATTCGTTTAGTATTAGCAGGAGCAGCTGTTAGTGCTTTGTTAGGAGCGTTAAGTGAAGGTATAGCACTTTATTTCGAAATTGGTCAAGATTTAGCGTTCTGGTATGCCGGAGGTGTATCAGGTACAACTTGGGGACAATTGAAAGTGGTGACACCATGGTTATGTCTTGCTCTAATAGGAGCAATTGCTTTATCACGATCGATTACTATCTTAAGTCTTGGTGAAGAAGTAGCAATTGGACTTGGTGAGAGAATGGGTCGGGTCAAGTTATTAAGTGCTGTCCTCATCTTGATTTTAGCAGGAGCGGCCGTTTCGGTAGTTGGGGCTGTTAGCTTTGTTGGATTAATTGTACCTCACCTTGCTCGTCGCTTAGTAGGGCATGATTATCGCTGGATTATCCCTGCTTCGGCGATGTTAGGAGCATTACTTGTTGTGTTGGCAGATTTAACAGCAAGAATTATCAACCCTCCTTATGAAACACCAATCGGTGCACTAATTGCACTCTTAGGTGTGCCCTTCTTCTTGTATCTCGCAAGAAAAGGGGGAGGACACGTATGACGAACAAACAATGGAAAACGAAGAGTCAACTAAAAAAAGAAAGACAAGTAAAATTAACTGCTTTGATCATTTTTATCCTGATCAGTGTCTGTTTCTTTATTAGTTTAAATACTGGTCATATCCGGTTATCACCTCAAGAAACGCTCATGACTCTATTCGGTCAAGGTACAGAACAGCAATCGTTAATTTTATTTGATTTTCGCTTGCCACGTATGGTTATCGCGATTTTAGTAGGAATGGGTTTGGCGGTATCCGGGGCGGTATTACAAGGGGTTGTTCGCAATCCATTAGCAGAACCTGGCATCATCGGGATTAATGCGGGAGCAGGACTGGCGGTTATGCTATTCATTTCATTTTTCGCAACTGTATCAGACGCTCCGGTATTTGCGATGCCGATGATCGCGTTTATTGGTGCTGGAGGAGTAGCATTATTAATTTATATCTTGTCCTATAAACGTCATGAAGGAATTTCTCCTATTCGTCTTGTGCTTACCGGTATCGCGATTGCGGCTGGGATTGATGCATTAATGATTGTTTTGACTTTAAGACTTGATCCGGATAACTATCAATTTTTAGCTACATGGATAGCGGGTAGCATCTGGGGTTCCAATTGGAAATTTGTCCTTGCGTTATTGCCGTGGTTACTTGTATTTCTTCCATTCATCTATTCTAAATCTTCTGTTCTTAATATCTTAACGCTTGGCGATGAAACAGCTATCGGTTTAGGTGCACATATGGAAAGGGAGAGGCGGATCCTGTTAATATTAGCAGTTATTGTCGCTGCAGCTTGTGTTTCAGTAAGTGGTGGTATCGGTTTTGTTGGTTTAATAGCCCCCCATCTCACGCGACGGTTAGTTGGGGATAAACACGAATATATTATTCCGATTTCGGCAATGGTTGGTGGATTATTGCTGCTTGTTGCGGATACTTTAGGGCGATGGATGATGCAGCCATCCGAAATTCCAGCAGGTATTATTGTCGCCGTAATCGGTGCTCCATATTTCTTATACTTGCTTGCAAAAACGAAAGATTAAAAAAGAGAGGTGTTATTTATAATGGAAGATAACAAAGAGTTATATGACGTGACGATCATTGGTGGAGGACCCGCTGGATTATTTGCCGCTTTTTATGCAGGATTACGTGAAATGAAGGTGAAGGTGATTGAAGCACAGGATAGATTAGGAGGAAAAGTCCATGTTTATCCACAGAAAATGATTTGGGATGTCGGCGGGATGACACCTGTAACAGGTTCAGAGCTGATTGAACAAATGATAGAACAAGGACTTACCTTTGATCCGACAATTGAGCTCCAACAGACCATAACAAAAATGAATAAACTAGATTCTCAAATATTTGAATTAGAAACCGACCAACAAAAGAAACATTATTCTAAAACCGTGATCATGGCAGTCGGGGGAGGGGTAATTGATCCAATTAAACTCGATGTCGACAAAGCGTCAACTTTCGAAGATAGTAACTTGTTCTATAGTGTACAGTCCCTTAAAGATTTTAAAAATAAGACCATTTTGATATCAGGTGGAGGGCCATCTGCTGTAGATTGGGCTAATGAATTAGCTCCGATAGCAAAGAAAGTTCTATTAATCTATCGAGGTGACCAATTGAAGGGACATGAGGCCGACGTTTCAAAATTAGCGAAAAACAATGTTGAGTATCGGACGCATACAGAAATTACCGCACTACAAGGTGACGATCAGATTAATGAAGTGGTATTACTTCATAATCAAACAAAAAAGACGGACATTCTATCAGTAGATGCGGTTCTTGTAAATCATGGATATAATCGCAACCATCAATTGATGAATGAAAGTGGCCTGCAAATTGATTTGAAAGATAATTATTTTATTAAAGGCAATGTGCTGGGAGAATCAAATGTTCCAGGTTTATATGGTGCTGGAGATATTCTCTCACATGACGGTAAGCTGCACCTTATTGCCGGAGCTTTCCAAGATGCTGCAAATGCTGTGAATGGTGCGAAGCGTTACCTAGATCCCGAAGCACAAAAAGTAGCACTTGTGTCTTCTCACAATGACCGCTTTAAAGAAAAAAATAAAGAATATCTATATGTGAAGTAAATAATAATAGTTTTTTATAGAAAGGAACATGAAACATGAAAATGAAACATTTTTTCTTTATGATTATTTTAATTTCTAGTATTTTCGTAATAAGTGCTTGTGGTAGTGAATCAAGTGATCAGGCGGAATCAGCTACAACAGATGAAGAATCTTCAGATACGGTTACATATGATTCAGAGACTGGACCAGTAGAAATTCCAGCAGATCCACAACGGATCGTTGCTTTGACTAACGCACCTAATGTACATGCGCTAGATGGAAAGTTAGTCGGTGTTGACCAATGGACAAAATCCAATCCGCTTTTTGCAGATGAATTAGAAGATGTAGCTACTGTTTCAGAAAATGAGCCAGAAACTATTATGGCGCAAGAACCAGATCTAATCATTGCTGGATCTCACATGGAAAACCTTGAAGAACTAGAGAAAATTGCCCCTACCGTTATATATACTTGGGGAAAACTTGATTACCTGTCTCAGCAGGTGGAAATTGGAAAGTTACTGAATAAAGAAGAAGAGGCTCAGGAATGGGTTGATGATTTCGAACAACGTACAGCTAAAATTGGTGAAGAGATCAAAGCGGAATATGGGGAAGACGTTACAGTAACAGTGTTTGAAGTAGATGCGAAAAACTTCTATGTATTCGGTGATAATTGGGCACGAGGTACAGAAATCTTATATCAAGCAATGGATCTAAACATGCCTAAAAAAGTAAGTGAAGATGCATTAGAAGAAGGATATCATACGTTGTCATTAGAAGCTCTACCAGAATACGCGGGTGATTTTATCGTCGTTAGTAAAAAAACATCCGAGGATAATGAATTTATGGAAAGTGATACTTGGAACAATATCCCGGCCGTTCAGAACGATCGGGTAATAGAAATAGACCAAGATGCGTCTACGTACAGTGACCCAATCACACTTGATTATTTAACGGGAATTTTTGAAGAAGCTTTTCTAGGAGAATAATGATGAATATAGAGCTGCATCTTAAAAAAGAGAGACTTTTTAAGATGCAGTTTTTTAATAATAAGTAAAGAAACTATATAACCATTGATATTACAACCTTTATAAGCAAGTATCATAGGAAAAGGTGATTCAAAACATATATTTTAAGAAGCAAGAATAGCTATACAGATAGAGTTGCTATTTTGAAAGCTAGCTAGTGCAAGTTTAACCGCTACAGCTGACCGTTCGCTTTCCAAGAGTATGCTAACACTAAAGGAGTCAAAATGGTTGGCCTTCGCTATACTTTTCTTCTATAACGAATAACAGAAAAAGCATATCGGCTTTATACCCCCTATTAGTGATTTCCTATGTCATATCTGCACTTCACAGGAATAATAATCAAAGTTACCTGATCTGACAAATGTTGTAGCGTTCGCATTAAACGAAGAGCGCCCACTTCGTTTGGCCTGAAGATCCATTTTATTGAGCGGTTTTTTGTTTAGTTTTTCTGAAAGGTATGAAGGGAGAAGAGATAATAAACAAATCTAACTGAAGGTCAGAAAGATTTGTCATAAAAAACGATATAATAAACAAACCTCTGTGGAATCCAGAAAGATTTGTCGTAAAAAACGGTATAATAGACAAATCTCAACGAGTACCAGAAAGATTTGTAGTATACCACGCCATGTTCTGTTACCGATTAAGATGATCAATTCGCGAAAGATTAGCGGAAGTCATACGAAACATAAATCGTAATCATTACTATTTACATTTAAAATGAAATGTACTATAATGCAATAAAAGGCGTAATCATTACGATTTATAATTGTTTTGATATAAAGGATAAATTCTAATTATTGAAAGGGGTAAGATCAGATGGCTAAAAAATCTAAAATAGCAAAAGAGAAAAAACGCCAGAAAATGGTTGAACAATATGCAGCCTTGAGAAGAGAGTTAAAAGAGAAGGGTGATTATGAAGCACTTCGTAAATTGCCGCGAGACTCTTCTCCAACTCGCTTAAAAAGTCGTTGCGAAATTACTGGAAGACCAAGAGGTTACATGCGGAAATTTAAGATGTCACGTATTGCCTTTAGAGATTATGCTCATAAAGGACAAATACCAGGCGTGAAAAAATCTAGTTGGTAAGAGAGGTTATCATGGGGCAAATCGTCCTGTCAGAACCACACTGCTTTATTAACTGAGAGAATTAAAATAAGTAACAGGGGCATCTAAATTTTGTCCCTGTCTTATTTTTGATACAAAAATCCTTTGTACATAGTAAGAGGAGGGAAATTCCGTTGTCAAAAGAACAAACGATTCCGGTAACCATTTTAACTGGTTTTTTAGGTGCAGGTAAAACAACATTGCTGAATAACTTATTAAAGGACATGCCAGAACAGAAAGTTGCTGTCATTATTAATGAATTTGGTGACACATCCATTGATAGTCACTTGGTGGTTTCAACAAAGGAAGAAATTATTGAGATAAACAGTGGTTGTATTTGTTGTAATGTACGAGGAGATTTAATTCATATATTAAGTAATTTGATGGAACAAGAAAAAATAGATCGTGTTGTCATTGAAACAACAGGGATGGCTAATCCAGCTCCGGTTATTCAAACTTTTTTAATGGATGAACAAACAGCAAAATCATTCGAAATAGACAGTGTGATTACGATGGTCGATGCCAAGCATATCTGGCAACATCTAAAAGAAGAAGAACCAGGGCAACAAATCGCTTTTGCTGACGTACTGCTATTAAATAAAATCGATTTGATCACAGAAGATGACAAGCAAGAACTGGAACAACAGCTGATTAACATGAATCCACATGCAAAACGAATTTACACAACATATGCAGATGTAGAAAGCCAAGATTTAATAGGGAAAAAATCCTTTGAATTAGGTAATGTATTAAAAATGGATCCAAGCCTATTAGCCGAAAGACATCACCATCATCATAATGATCAAGTCACTTCTTTTGTTTTTCGAGAAGAACGTCCACTTGATTTAGAGAAAGTGAATAAATGGTTCGCCTATTTAGTGCAGTTTAAGGGAGAACATTTATATCGTTATAAAGGAGTGCTCCATATAAAGCAACTGGATAAAAGAGTTGTTTTCCAAGGTGTACATATGCTATTTGCAGGTACAGAAGGTTTTAAATGGGCGAATAATGAAAAGCGCCAAAGTGAGATAGTATTTATTGGGAAGAATCTCGATTATCAGGAGTTAGAGAGAGGTTTTCAATATTGTCTTGCTTAATTTTTTGCGACGCAAATCGAAATCATTATGATTTGAGGGGTGGTAATAATGAATAAAATATATGATGTCATCGTTGTAGGAGCTGGACCTTCCGGAATTGGTGTCGCCGCTTTATTACAACAAATGAACTGTATTTCCTATTTGATATTAGAAAAAGAAGAAGTAGGAGCATCTTTTCTGCGTTGGCCTAAGGAAATGAGGTTTATAACCCCTTCGTTTCCTGCGCAAGGGTTTGGACAGACAGATTTAAATGCCATTGTACCGAAAACTTCACCAGCTTACACATTAGATATGGAACATCCTACTGGTGAAGCATATGCAGATTATCTTGATATAGTGGCAGCGCATTTTACGCTTCCTATTGAAAAAGGAGTACAAGTAGATCAAATCTATAAAAAAGATGGTATTTTTTCGATAGATACGACCCAAGGGACATATCAAAGTCGCTATGTTATTTGGGCAGCAGGGCAGTATCAATATCCCGATTTAAAGTCTTTCCCAGGTGCAGAGCTTGGCGTGCACAATAGTTTAATTCCATCTTGGCAAGAGCTAGAAGGTGATGATTTTATTATCATCGGAGGTTATGAAAGTGGTATGGATGCCGCATTCCAATTAGGACGTTTAGGTAAGAAAACTACTTTAATAGCTAAAACAAATACTTGGGAAATTGATGATAGTGATCCAAGTATAGCTCTGTCTCCTTACACATATAGTCGTGTTCGTCATTTGTTAGGCTCCCATTTGTTAACGGTGGTTGGCGACACAATTGTCACAAGAATAGAGTCAGTGTCTTCGGGTTATGACGTTTATACAAGTAGAGGGAAAGTTTACTCAACAGCAGAGAAGCCCATATTAGCTACTGGTTTCTCGGGCAGTACATCGAAGATCGAAAATCTAGTCACACGTGGCGAGCATGGCGAAGTACTAGTCAATGAAAAAGATGAAGCTAAAACGACTCCTGGTTTATTTTTAGCAGGACCAGAACTTCGCCACGATGATCATATTTTCTGTTATATTTACAAATTTCGTCAGCGATTTGCAATCATAGCAGAAACGATTGGTAGCCAGTTAGGCTTAGATTTATCGATATTAGCAGAGTACAAACGAGAGAACTTCTATCTTGATGATCTTTCGATGTGTGGGGAGAGGTGTCAATGCTAGAAAGCGTGCAGTCTTCTGCTGCTTGTCCAATAGATGTGATGCTAGTAGGTTGTGAATCTGTTGGTAAATCAGGTTTGTTTCGCCATTTGACTGGTGAAAAACGCGCACTGACAAGTAATGTGAAAGGCTCCACCATAGCGGCCCTCACGGCGTCCTGTAAATTAAACAGTAATATGCGATTAACAGATTTACCAGGACTTCAATTCGATATGGACAGCATAAGTACACAGCTGACATTAGATCATTTAGAAGAGAATCAAACTATTCTATTAGTTGTTAAAGCAACGGAACTGAAGGAGGAGTTAATACAGTTACAGAAAGAATTGAATTTGAAAGGTAAACAAGTAGCTATTGTAGCAACTCACCAGGATAAATACCAGCCTTCTAACGCTGAACAAAAAAGAGTAAAGGAGTTGTTACAATTACCAGTTGTTTGGGTTAATGCTAGAAAAATGGACCAAGCAGAACAAGCAAAAGTAATCACATGTATCGAGCATGCTCGAAGTTGGGCTGTTACTGCAAGTATTCTTCGTTTTCTACCTTCAACACCTAATCCAGTTAATAAACTGATTCCGGTGTTCCGTTTGAGGTTAGTAGGACCAATGCTAGCTTGCCTGATTATACTGTCTATGTTTGCTTTACCAGTGTTTGCAGCCTATTTATTTGTCAGTTGGCTAGAACCGATTACAGATCAGTATCTGCTTACACCGATAACTGTATGGCTAGAGCAGACACCTGGCTTTTTAGCAAATGTATTGGTTGGTGATTATGGAGTCATTACCTTAGGTTGGTACTCGTTTCTCTGGGCATTTCCTGTTGTCTTGTTAATTAGCGTAACTACGACTATTACAGAAGAGATAGGTATACAAGAGCATTTAACAAATGCGTTAGATCCATGGCTTCGTAAAATTGGATTAACAGGAAGAGATTTGCTTCCTGTTATCACTGGTTTTGGTTGTAACGTTGTCGCAGTCATGCAAAGCAGAAGCTGTAGTAGCTGCACCCGAGTATCTTGTGTATCAATGCTTGCTTTTGGTTCAGCCTGCAGTTATCAAATAGGAGCAACGTTATCTATTTTCAATGCAGCACATGCTCCTTTATTATTTATTCCTTATTTGTTCTTCCTTTTTGTAGTTGGAGCTATTCATACAAGGATTTGGAACAGAACCACCACGAACGAGCTAACTAGAATTGCCCCCCTACCTTATTTACAAGGAATCAATTGGAGTTCATTTTGGTGGAAGGTTTCTAGTGTGATTAAACAATTTTTACTTCAAGCTATGCCGATTTTCTTGTTGATTTGTTTGATTGCATCTGTACTAGAAACAGTAGGAATATTATCCATTTTTAGTTGGCTTGCAATGCCGTTATTATATCTATTTTCATTACCAACAGATGTAGCACCTGGATTGATCTTTTCCTTTATTAGAAAGGATGGATTACTTGTCTTAAATGAGGGGCAGGGCAGTTTGTTCATGGATATGTCAATCAGTCAAATATTTATGCTTGTTTACTTAGCATCAACACTATCAGCTTGTCTTGTTACGTTATTTACTATCGGTAGAGAACTAAGTTGGAAGAATGCTTTATCCATTGCGTGGAAGCAAATGCTGACAAGTGTCGTTAGTGCAGCTTTTCTTGCTGCAGGACTATATTTCTTATCCTAAAGCATGACTTCCCTCAGTGGGGTTTTACCGACGATTAACACCGTTATAAAAGGAGGAGTAATAAATGAAAAAGATTCCTGTTACTGTACTAAGTGGATATTTAGGCGCTGGAAAAACTACGCTATTGAATCATGTCTTACATAACCGAGAAGGATTAAAGGTTGCGGTAATTGTCAATGACATGAGTGAAGTCAATATAGATAGTGAGTTAGTACAATCACAAGGTGGCTTTTCCCGTACCGAAGAAAAATTAGTAGAAATGTCTAATGGTTGTATTTGCTGTACATTACGAGAGGATTTATTGGTAGAAGTAGAAAGACTCGTGAAAAAAGGTGTTGTTGATTATATTTTGATTGAATCATCCGGAATTAGTGAGCCTGTTCCAGTTGCACAAACTTTCTCTTATATTGATGAAGAGATGGGAATTGATCTAACGAAATATTGCAGCTTGGATACGATGGTTACAGTTGTCGATGCTAATCGCTTTTGGCATGATTTCGGTTCAGGAGACAGCTTGCTAGAAAGACAACAAGCGGTAGGTGACGAAGATACGCGCAATATTGCCGATTTATTACTTGACCAAATTGAATTCTGTAATGTCCTTATTTTGAATAAAACAGATTTAGTGAAAGAGGAAGATCTACAGAAGTTAGAGAAAGTCATACGTAAGTTACAGCCTGAAGCGAAAATTATCCGAACCCAACATAGTAAGGTAGATCCAAAAGAAATAGTAAATACCCGTTTATTTGATTTTGAGAAAGCTAGTGAATCAGCTGGTTGGTTGAAGGAACTCAATGCTGGAGTAGAGAATCATACCCCGGAAACAGAGGAATACGGAATTAGTTCGTTCGTGTATACATCCAGACTGCCTTTTCACACGGAACGATTAATGAGCTGGTATCAAGATTTACCAAAAGAAATTGTTCGGATAAAAGGTGTGATATGGTGTGCGACTCATTATGATATGGCTTTATTGTTATCGCAAGCTGGTCCATCAGTATCGGTTGAACCGTTAGCCTATTGGGTAGCATCATTACCAAAAGGCCAACAAAAGGAAATTTTTAAGAATAATCCTGAAGTGAAAGATTTATGGGACGCTGATTTTGGAGATCGCCATACTAAGCTAGTTTTCATTGGAATGGATTTAGATGTTGAAGAAATAAAGAGCGAATTGGAACGTTGTTTGTTAAGTGAGTCAGAAATGACCGAAGATTGGTCGAAATTTAGAAATCCATTTAACTGGCGAATTTCTTAATTAGGGGTGAGAATAGGTGATTTTATCAGGACAAACGATTAAACAATTCATACACGATGAAATAATTTCAATTATTCCTTACAAGGATGTAAGCATACAGCCAGCGTCGATTGATTTATGTTTAGGAAAGCATTTCTTAGTAGTAGATGACATGTCTACCCTTTATTTATCTGTCGACAAGTCGGCAAGTTATCATGAAATGCAAGTAACAGATGGGGGAGTTGTCACGATTCCACCAAAGACTTTTATGTTAGGAACAACATTAGAGCAAATTCGTTTACCTGACCATTTAACGGCTTTTGTTGAAGGGAGAAGTTCCGTCGGAAGACTTGGTGTTTTTATTCAAAACGCGGGTTGGATTGATCCGGGCTTCTCCGGTCAAATCACTTTAGAGTTATTTAACGCAAATCGTGTACCTGTTCAATTAAAAGTCGGTATGCGGGTGTGTCAATTGGTAATAGCGCAAGTTGATCAAGCTACCGAAGGTTATAGTGGAAAGTATTTATTTCAAGAAGGTGCTACACCTAGTCGAGTGTATATGGATAGAGAGGAAGACAAGTAATGAGTAAAAAAATACCGGTAACAGTTTTAAGCGGATTTTTAGGAGCTGGTAAGACAACTTTACTTAATCATCTCCTGAAAAATCAGCATGGATTAAAAATAGCGATTATCGTTAACGATATGAGCGAAATTAATGTGGACGCAAAGCTTGTGAAAGAAGGTGGCTTTGTGAGAACAGCAGAAAATATGGTAGAAATGACAAATGGCTGTATTTGCTGCACACTACGAGAAGATTTAGTAGTGGAATTAGAGAAATTGGCAAAACTGGATATGGATTATGTGTTAATCGAATCAAGTGGTGTGTCTGAGCCTATTCCAGTAGCACAAAGTTTTGTCTATCATGATGAAGAATTAGGAATAGACTTAAATAACTTTTTCCAACTTGATACCATGGTAACAGTTGTCAATGGTCAGCAGTTTTGGGAAGATTATCAATCGGAGGATTTATTAATCGACAGGCAATTACACGTTTCCGATGATGATGAAAGAGGTATTGTTGATTTACTAATTGATCAAATTGAGTTTGCGAATGTGATGGTTTTAAATAAAATAGATAGGCTGTCTGACAGTGAAGTAACAAAATTAAACAACTTGCTTACTAAATTAAATCCGGAAGCAAAGATTATTCCGACAAGCTTTGGACAAATTGATCCATTACAGGTACTTCATACTAATCATTTTAATTTTGAAGAGGCAAGTCAAGGAGCAGGCTGGATTAAGGAATTGAATGAGGAGCATACCCCGGAAACGGAAGAGTATGGTATTAGTTCATTTGTTTATAGAAGCAGGAAAGCCTTCCACCCAGAGCGTTTTCATCAATGGTTGGAAAATTGGCCATCAGAAATTATTCGGGCAAAAGGTTTCTTTTGGTTAGTGACAAGAAATGAAGTTGCAGGACTCTTGTCACAAGCGGGATCGATGTTAACTTTAGAAGGTGCAGGTAGGTGGTTAGCTAGCTACACTGAAGAGGAACAAGAAAAATTAAAGGCACAGGACCCTGCATTGTTTGAAGGGTGGAATGAACAAACAGGAGATAGAATGACAGAGCTTGTTTTTATTGGGAGTAATATGGATAAGGAAGCTATTATTAATTCATTGAATGCGTGTTTAGTAACCGAAGAAGAAAAAGAGAATCATTCCTTTAAGGATCCATTACCTTCGTTTGTTTAAGTGGTGTTGCTTGGATATTTCTAAGCAACACTTTTTTGCATCGTGTAATAAAATATGAGAATATTTGATTATGCTACAAAGAAGCCATAAAAGAGGTGTAATGATGGAGATACTTGGATTCCCTGTTGACTCTGCAGGTAGGTGTAAACATTATCATGGGAAAAATGATATTGTATCGATCAAGTTTAAATGTTGTAATAGCTATTATCCTTGTTATAAATGCCATGATGCAAGTACTGACCATGAGCGACAAATTTGGGTAAAGGAAGAGTTTAATGAAAAAGCAATACTTTGTGGTAATTGTTTTCATGAATTAACAATAAACGAATATATCCAAAATCAAAAGTGTAGTAATTGTAATGCACCATTTAATCCCAATTGTGCGAATCATTACAGTAAATACTTTGAAATGTGAAATACTAATATTCGGCGCCACCTCTCATATGAAGTCGATCTATTGATTACTCTATTATATGTAAGTCTAATAGAGATTTTCGACAAGCCTTTTAATAAATCAAGAAGTATTATTCTGAAGATAAATGAAAAGCATCCATTTCGAATTTTTCGAAATGGATGCTTTTTGTATTATTGAATTTAATTAAGCAAATAGACAAATAGGGCTATACTAATGAGTGATCTAAAACAGTTCATCAATTAGCCTATTTCATTAACCTCTAATAAACCCACCTTCAGAATTTATAACCTGTCCTGTTATCCATGCAGCTTCATCACTTGCAAGAAATCTAATGATACGAGCCACATCTTCTGGTCTACCAATTCGCCCCATAGGAAACTTAGGTAAAAGTGTATTTCTTATTTCATCTGTCATCCAAGTTGAATCAGTTGGCCCTGGATTAACAGCATTAACCGTTATTCCCAATGGTGCAAGTTCCTGTGATAATGATCTAGTAAAGCTAGAAATGGCGCCTTTAGTTGCTGCATAAGCTAACTCTCCCGTCATAGGTCCGAGATCTTGTCCTGAGGTCATATTGATCATTCTTCCTGTATCTAAATTAGATTTTTCAAACAGACGAGCAAATTCGACACAAAGGAGAAAAGTTGATCGCATATTGACTACATAATGGTCATCAAGCGTTTTGGCATCTAATTGTACATAACCATCCCTTGTTGAATGGGCCGCATTGTTTACCAATATTGATGGTAAACCAAGCTTATCGGTAACTGTATCAAGCATTTCAATAGCTGCATTTGCGTGAGATAAGTCTATTTCCAAACTTTCGCAACGCACATCCATTTCTCTTATCTCTTGTTGAAATGTTTTTTTCCAATCGGAGTTTGCTTTCCAGTACGTAAAGAAAATATCAATACCTTCAGCAGCTAGCTTACGACAGATAGCTGTTCCCATATCCTTATCGCTACTTGCTCCCGTAATTAGTGCCACTTTACGTTGAAACTGACTCATTTTATATACCCCCTGATTTTTAGGGATACTCGCTAAGGGGCAATAGAGATGTAACAGTCTCATATAACAAAAGCAGATCCACATGGGATCTGCTTAGTCAATGGATATTCATACCTCCACACCGCGCATCCCTGTAATGAATAGCATGCAATAAATAGACATACCTATCCCTTTAGCGTTCTGGATAAGCAGTTATTTATTTTGATACATCATTCATTACAGAATTGGACACATGTAGAAGAATTCCCCTTTCGATACATCTCTATCTTTATCTTATATATGTTCGGGTAAAAAAACAATACAATTCCATAGTATCAGAGAAAAAAAGGAAAAAATATAAAAAAGTGCAACTTTAAAGATTTAATATCCGTTTGTTTAGTGAAGGGGGGAGAAAAATTGGATATTCAACAACTATATAAATTATATATCCATGATGTCTATAGATATCTTCTCTCCCTTTGTAAGGATAAGGGTTTAGCAGAGGATTTAACACAAGATACATTTATGAAAGCATACCAAGCGTTAGATAGCAGTCCGCCAAAGGCTCTTAAATCCTGGTTAATAAAAATAGCTTACTATACATTTATTGACTATAAGAGGCGAATGAGAAAAATGGACTATCAACCACCAGATTATTTTATAACTTTTTCATCCGACAATACTGTAGAAACGGAATGGCAAAAAAATACCGACAAAGAGGAATTGTATTGGAAGCTAGAGCAATTAAAGCCGATACAGAAAAAAGCGATAGTATTGTGTGACTTACAAGGGTTTTCTTATAAAGAAGCAGCTTCAATTCTAGCTATAAAAGAAAATACATTAAAAACCCATATTTTTAGAGGAAGAGGGAAACTTAGACAGCTCTATAGGAAAGGGAGTGTCGAGAATGAGTGATGAATGGAAAAATAAATTACAAAAATATTATGAAGGAAATCTCACAGAGGAAGAAGCGGAAGAAGTCGAAAGAGATCTAGAAAAATTAAATGCTTATCAGGAAGTTATCTCAGAGGAATTAGATGCTGAAGCTGAGTACCAGCCTGATGACCTACCACCTGAAAAAGTGAATAAGATTCTCAATAATAGCATGCGAAATGCAAAGTTTTCCTTAGCGGCATACGTCATCATGATTCTTTTGTTAATTTATCCGATCCTCACACTAGCTAGTTATATTTACTATGCATGGAATCAAAAGGCAGAAGACCTTATCCAAGTTCCGATTCAAACCGTTTATATAACAGAACCAAATGTCAGTTTAGAAGAAATGGATATCGAGAGAGCGTTTGGGTTATTTACATTTGAAGTTACAATGGATTTATATAAAAGAGTAGGAAAAAGTGATATCAAACAAGGCGATTGGGAAGTAACTTATCAATATGATGATGCCGAATTCCCTCAGAGAAATTATATATCAGAAAATCCGCCAGAAGCTATTCCTTATTATGATACGAAAAAACTCTATCATCCAGAAGCAGCCATAACCAATCGAGATATGGCTGCATGGAATAGATTAGAAAGGCTCCCGGAAGGAACAGTTGCTGAAGTATATGTATCGTTGGATGAGTTAATCCAACCTGAAAATGCCAAAGAGGTCATAGAAGATGTTGATGTGGAATGGAGATGGTATGCTATTGACACTGGTTTAGAGGCATCAGGGAAAAGTCTTGATGGAGGCTATTTAGCTCCAATTGGGTATCCTGCCCAGCCAGATCCGGATGCATGGTCTCCATACAATGGGAGAGAGCCAAATGATGAACAATTTATGGAGAGTCTTGTGTTTCTTAAAGAATATGAAGAACAGGCAACTAACATTGCGCATGCAAAATGGTTAGATCTAGATTATCGTATTAATTATATCGAAAAACATGGGCTGCATGCCTATGGAGGAGTCATTACGGGTCCTGCTAAAGAAATTTTACAGTTAAGAGACAACGAATCCATTCGAACGATATCGATTGGGGAGGTTCGGTTATGGAATTGGTAAAACGAAGTAACAGCAAAAAACCAAAGCTACGAGAGACAAGGTTAAGCATATTCTCATTTATTTGTGCCTTATTAACCTTAGCCTATTTTAATATGATGTTAATGACGTCCATTGGTTTACCGTTGTTTTCTAATGTATTTCTGTTGATTGTTCCCGTTCTAGGGGTTATTTCTGGACTATTGAGTTTTACAAGATTAAAGTATAAAAATACATTTGCTTGGTGGTCGCTCGGCTTATTTCTATTTATCTTCGTAAGTGTGGTAGTGGTTGGCTTCATTGAATTAGCTACTTATACGAAGCCATAAATTGCTTAAATCCAAAAAAAATAACAAGCATTCATTTCGTAAAAATATTTTCAAAATGAATGCTATGTTAGTTAATGATTATTTGCATCAAAATCTGGTAAACTTTCAAAACGCTCCGGCAAATCAATTAAATACAGATTCCCGTAGCCATTTTTATCACTAGTAAACAACAATTTCGTGCCATCTGGGTTAAATTGTGGATGGGCATGTACCTTTTGTACATGGAAACTGCAACGATGTTCACATAATATTTTTGGATTGGAAAACGTACCATCAACCTGTTCCCAGACAATTAACTTATCGAGCGGTGATCTACCATCTATTACAACCTTCGAAAATCCGTGAGAATGTGCATGCCAATTGCGGAATGAAAACTCTATCTCTTCCAGATCTGTATTGCGATAGTGTATTTTTCCGAAAAAGGCAGTTCCATTTTCCCTGAACCCATGATACCCGATATGTTCACCATCTGGATACCAGTATTCATGCCCAACCATCTCACGAGGTTCCTTTCTTTCACGAATCTTCCATACTTCTTTTGTTTCCAAATTAAGTCCCCATATCCGATGGTCGACAAGATGCCACGGACCTTCATGGCAGAATGTGATCAGATTATGATGGGTAGGTGAAGTATTGATATGTGTGATGAAGTTATGATCATCAAATACTATGGTAGACTCACCATCTTCAATCTTTATTTGAAGAATTTGCGAGTAAGGCTTTGCTTCCATTAATTCACGATGACCTACATAGCCATTTTTTAAATCAATTGGAAATTTGTTTTTAAAATCTTCATGTTGACATGTAATAATATATTTCCCATCTGCAGTACAGTTAATATTACCTCCAACTAGTGATGGGTCTCCTTCATGAATCACTCTTTCTTTCAAGGTGATTAAATCAATTTCGATAATTTGATGTTCTTTTCTGAAGAAAGCGAATTGTCCATTTGGATGTAAGCAAGCGGGTAAACTACCATATGTCGTATCGTGATCGGTCAATTGTACAATCTCTCCAGTGGATACATTCACGCTAAATAAATTGGTTTTATTCTCTCGATCCGAGCAAAACAATATCTTATTACCATTATCGTACCAACCGTTTTCTGTAAAATAGAGGTGATGACTGTGACCAGTATAATCTGTTAATTGTGTAATGGTTACTCCCGAAAAGCGATCTTTATATCTTTTCCATTCTGCTGGCCATACGGTACTTTTGGACATAGAATTCCAACCCTTTCTTTTTTAGAAAATTTCCTTACCTAAATGTAATCGTATTCATTTTTGATTTAAAAAGAAGTCTTAGTCATAATTTCATTTTAAGCTATCCTTTCATTTTACTCAAAGGATTTAGTGAATTCGGTTCGAAATATAGGTAACTTCACATTTTGCTCCAATTATTGATATTATATAGAAAAGAGGTAAGGTAATTAGAAATAACTTCCTGTATCCGATAACAGATGTGGAGGGGAGTAAATGGACAGGATAAAATTTATTCGTAAGGAAGAAAAGAAGTATCACGACCATTGTTACGATAATTATCGATTGTTTGAGAAAGGCTCGTGGTTATACAAACCGGTGAAGTCAGTAATGGAATCTATAGCATTACTTGAAGGTAAAGCTCCTTTAAATGTTTTGGATTTGGGTGCAGGTGTGGGAAGAAATAGTATTCCAATTGCTGAGGAAATCAAAGACAAAGGTGGAAGAGTTGTTTGTGTTGATTTACTAGATTCAGCAATAGAGAAATTAATAGAATACAGTAAAGAGTTTGATGTGGCAGACATTATTGAAACAGAAAAAGCCGATATTGACCAATATTCCATAAAAGAAGAGGAATATGATGTGATTGTTGCGGTATCAAGCTTAGAACATGTTAGTTCCGAGAATATTCTGGAAAGAGTTCTTAATCAGATGACTCAAGGTACCAAAAAAGGTGGTATAAATTGCATTATCATCAATTCCGAAATAGAAGAGATTGAAATCGAAACAAATAAGCGACATGATGCATTAATGGAGGTCAACCTTACAACAGACCGAATGATCGATAAGTTAACTAACAATTATAAGGGATGGAAGGTCGTCAAACAGTTAGTAAGACCATTGGAATATCAGATTGTACGTGATGAGAAACCCGTTCTATTAAAATCGAATGTAATCACATTTGTGGTACATCAAAATAGTAATGAATGTTCTAGATTTTAATCAAGACTCACATGCAACTCTCCGGATGCTTGGAGGATTTTTTTACTTTTTTCAGTGAGAAAATCATAAGTTTGTGTCATTTTTCCTCCTCAACAACCGCTAAGTAAGTCCAGTGATTCTAATTATTATTTGTTATCAACAATCCACTTCACAACTTGTTGGAAATATGCTTTTCGATGGGGAACAATATCTTTTAAACTTACCTTTTTGTTAATGACGGTTCTCTCCCCGAGTTCATTTATTTCCCAACCATCTACTCTAATTTCCTTTTTCTGATCAAAGCACAAATTATAGAAATCATGAAACGTTGCCTTCACAATCCCAGCAACCTCTTCTTGTTGCAAGTTAAACTGATCGGTTTCTTTTACACGGTATAGAAAGACATTTGCCCACTCTCTGTCCAAAAAGCTATTTGTTTCAATGGGATCTTCGATAACGCCTAATGATAGTAAATGATTCCAATCTACATCAACCCCAAGTTCTTCCTCTATTTCTCTAACACCATCTGCAACAGTTTCCGTTGCTAATAAATGGCCAGCAGCAGTTATGTCAAAAAGGTTAGGGAAATCCTTTTTATCATTGCTGCGTTTTTGCAAATAAATATAATCTATACCATCATGGTTATCAACGAACCAGCATTGAAATGTTTCATGCCAATACCCGTTCTTATGCACTTCATCCCTATCTGCTACGCCTATTTCATTGCGATTCTCATCATAAATTGTCAGTTTTTCACTCATTTACCTACTCCACCTATAATATATTTTGTCTGTATATGTTAGTATATCATAGAACAGATTAACGCTTACCATTAAATGGGTATTATCACCTGTTTGTCGGACCAACTACCGTTTAATCATATGCGTAAAATAAACATAGGAGTGAGTAAAATGAACACAAAGGAATTTATTTTGAACCAATTTGAAGCTTGTTATAACAGGGATACTTGGTTTGTATCTTTGAAGACTGCGCTAGAGGGGGTAAGTTCTTATCAAGCTTCTTACAAAAGTGAAAATTCTACCCATTCTATAATGGAGATTGTACATCACGTATACTTTTATAATCTATTAGAATTAAATCGATTCAAAGATATAGCTGAAGATGTAAGTGTCAAAGACAATAAGACAACATTTAGTGTGGCAAGCGAGATGAGTTGGGAATTACTGGTGAACAAATTATTTACTATAATGAAAGATTGGATAGATGAACTAAAACGATGTGATGAAGAATATATAGAAAGGCATTCACAAAGTCTTACTTACATAAACTTACACATTGCCTATCACATTGGACAAATTTTGCAAATTCGAAAAAGCCGTGGAATATGGGATGAGAATAAAGGGATTAACTACACTGTATGATGATTCATTATTACAGTGGTCTGCCACATACTTCAGAAATTGACGTGAGTCTTTCTGCTCATTTCTAGTTATCTCCTATTTTTCGGGAAAGTTTAACAATTTTTTTAATAATTTCTCTATTTATCTATCAATTTTTTCTAAAAAAAGATATAATATCCTCAAGTAGATTTAAAATAAAGTCACGTGTGTTAGTATAAAAGTCATGCCATACTTTTTCGATTAGATGAATATACGTGTGTATTAATCGAGCTTTATTTTAAATCAACGCCACATTTTTTAGAAAATAGGAGGATATGGAAATTGGCAAATAAAAAAGTGGTTATGTCGGTTACCTTAGGTGCAGCGATTGCAGCAGCAATGGTAGGTGCAGATGAAGCAGAAGCTGCATCATATAAAGTCAAAAGTGGAGATTCATTATGGAAGATAGCACAAAAATATGACACCAATGTACAATCATTAATCGACATCAATAAGCTCACTTCAGATGTCATTTATCCGAATCAAATTCTACAAACTAGCAAAAACTCTTCAAGTAGTAGTAATACAAGTAGTAGTAATACTAAAAATAAAGACAATGAGAGTAGCCAAACAGAACAATCCAGTTCTACCAAGAAGTATACCGTGAAAAGCGGAGATACGTTAAGTGCGATTGCATCCAAACATAGTATTTCACTTAACGATCTAATGAAATGGAATGATTTAGATACTACATTAATTTATCCAGGAAATGTTTTTGTTGTTGCAGAACCTACTAAAACTAGTAGCAGTTCTAAAAACAATAACACTTCCACTTCTAAGTCGAAACCTAAAGAACAAAGTGTTGGGTCTTCTATTGTGTACGTTGTAAAATCTGGTGACACACTATCTCATATTGGAGCAAAGCACAGTGTGACAGTTGCCAATCTGAAGAAATGGAATAATTTAAGCTCAGATACAATCTATATCGGGCAAAAATTAAACATCGGAGAAGCAAAAAGCAGTGGGTCCTCTTCCAAGAATAGTAGTTCTAGTGACAAGTCAACTGTTGATGTAGAATACAATGTTGACAAGCTTATTGAAGTAGCGACAGGTTTGAAAGGCACTGGTTATGCATGGGGTGGAGCAACTCCAAGTGGATTCGATTGTAGTGGATACATATATTATGTTTACAAGGAAGCTGGTATGGATATTCGCCGTCTTTCCAGTTCTGGATACTATGATCGTTCCTATTATGTGAATAATCCAAAAGTAGGAGACCTAGTATTCTTTGAAGGAACCTATAAATCTGGTATCTCTCATATGGGGATCTATTTAGGAGATAATAAGTTTATCCATGCAAGTTCCAATGGGGTTGTGATTACTAGTCTGGATAATTCTTATTGGAAGAAACACTTTGAAAGTTTTAAGAGATTCTATTAAAAATGAAAGAACGATATAGCTCTTTGTGAATGAATTTCTCTCGCGAAACAGGAAGTAAAATAGAGCTGCCACCAATAGGTGGCAGCTCTTTATATTTTTTCTGAAATTCTAAAATGTCATTGAAAATCTATTATTATTATGAAATCCAATAGTGTATCCATAGGTTATATTTTTAGGAATTACCTTGTATTATTAAGTAATGTGCAGTATACTGAAATTACTTAATATTACAAGGTAATTGTGTAGGGGGTAGATCATTGAATAAGGAAATGCTGAAAGGTACTATTGATCTTCTTATACTTTCACTTCTGCAGGATAAGGAAGGATATGGATACGAGATATCCAAACGGATTAAAGATAAATCTGATGGTTCCTTCAATATACAAGAAGCAACTCTCTATTTGTCATTAAAACGTTTAGAGAAAAACGGCGCTATTACTTCTTACTGGGGGAAAGAGAGTCAAGGAGGTAAACGAAAATATTACTCAATAACTGAACTGGGACAGCAACAGTATAACCAGTATAAAAAAGACTGGGAGCTTATGGCTCAGTTAGTACAACGCTTTATATAAAAAAGTTTATATTACGCTAAAAGTTTGGGCATGTTGCCTTAGGAAAAATGAAGGAGGATCTAATAATGGAAGGTTTTACAGAATTATGGACAGTGATAAAGTATTTATTGTTAGGTTTAACACAAGGGATCACGGAGCCTATTCCGATCTCTTCAAGCGGTCACCTTATCATTTTACGAGAGCTTTTTGGTATTGAAGCAACCGGGCTTTCATTTGAAATATTTGTTAATTTCGCTTCTCTCTTAGCGGTTCTTGTTATCTACAGAACAGATATAGTTCGCTTAGCGAAAAATGGTGTGCAATTTCTTGTAACTCGTAAGTATGAGCAAAAGAGCGATTTTCAATTTATTGTATATTTAATTATTGCTACTATTCCTGTTGGTGTCATTGGCGTACTGTTTGGAGATGTAATTAGTGAATGGCTAAGCAATACAAAAGTTGTGGGTGTTACTTTACTCATTACTGCAGTTGCATTATGGATGATTCGAAACCTCAAGGGTAGAAAATACGACGGAGATCTATCAATAAAAGATTCGATTATTGTGGGTTTTGCCCAGGCAATAGCTGTAACGCCAGGGATCAGTCGTTCAGGAGCGTCGATTGTAGGGGCTATGCTTGTAGGGATGAAACAGGAAACAGCGTTAAGGTTTGCGTTCTTACTTTATATTCCAGTAAGTCTTGGTACAGGAATTTTGGAAATACCCGAAATTGTAAATGATCCAAATTTTTCGGAATTAATAATTCCATATGCGGTTGCGTTTGTAGCCACTTTCATTGCCACTTTATTTTCTCTAAGATGGTTTATTAATATCATGACAAGAGGTAATTTAGGCTACTTTTCCTATTATTGTTTGATAGTCGGAGTTCTTGTCATCCTATTCTTGTAGGATAAAAAAGACTAGTCTAAAATCGTTCAACGTGGAGGAATGTAATGTGAAACATTTCATCAAAAAATTACTTTATCTAAAGGACATAAAATATAGTTGGCTACTATTTATATCAATATTAGTATTCACCACTACTATATATATGGATCTAGCGTTTCATCAGACTGGATCGCCCAAGGTTGCACTAGTTGCCTACGCAATTAGCCTTTTAATTGTCTTTGCTTGGGCGGTGTTCAATTATATTGGTCATATTCGTCTAAATGGTATGTACAAAAGGAATAACAATATTAAAGCATTTGTTGATAATCTCGTATTATCCAATGATGAAAGATTAGAGTTACAAGCATATCTAGAAGACTATTCTCAAGATCTAATAGAGCAGGGGATGACAAAAGAAGATGCGATCATAGCTGCTATAAACGAATTTAAAGTGAATGAGTTTTCTTCCATATCCAAAAACACTCAAATTTTCAACATGCATGCTCATTATTATTTAGGGGGATATGCGTTGTTAGGAATAACCGCATCGCTCATATTGCTAGTGATATCAAATGTGCTTACAGATCCGCCATTAATTAGTATCGTACTTGAAGTAACATTCATGTTATATGGAATTGGCTTTTTCGGCCTTTTCTTTGTGTATAAACTGATGGATATCTTCATTCACAAAAAGCTGACAATATAATATAAAAAACCTGAAGAGACTGTCACTTCAGGTTTTATCTTTTTCCAGTTGGTGGTGTGTAGAGAATGAAAAATGATACCTGAAATGAATCAGCTACACCTGTATTGGTTTAATAATCTTTGCCGGATTACCACCTGCGACAACATTACTAGGTACATCCTTGGTGACTACCGCTCCGGATGTAATTACGACATTGTCGCCAATGGTTACACCGGGATTAATGATTGCTCCACCACCAAACCATACATTATTGCCAATCGTAATTGGTTTTGCATATTCTTTGCCAGAATTACGATCGTCAGGGTGAAGTGGATGTGTTGCTGTATAGATTTGAACGTTAGGACCTAACATGCAATTATCACCAAAGCGGACTTCGCAAACATCTAAAATCGTACAGTCAAAATTAGCAAAAAAATGGTTACCAACATAAGTGTTATAACCATAATCAAAGCGTATATTAGGTTCCATAAATACACCTTCACCAGAAGAACCTAGTAATTCTTTCAATAGCTTTTCTCGTTTATTAGTTTCCTTTTCCGTAGTATGATTATATTCTCTCACCAATTTTCTTACATACTCTCGATCACTCCATAATTGTGGGTCAGATGGATTGTACATTTCGCCTGCTAGCATTTTTTCCTTTTCTGTTTTCATTAATATACACTTCCTTTAGTTAAAATAAGTTCTGAAAATACGATGGCATATATATGTAGTTGTATCTATTGTATCTATTGTATCTATTTCCCCCTTTTTTTTACAGAATAAGTTTGTGTTAAGATCAAGATAGAATTGCTAAGATACATATAACAATGAAAGACATAAAACTGTAATATTAATTTAATATGGATAAATGAAACCTTACATGTAATGAAATCGTCTCCTTTAATATAGAAAAAAATATAGGGACAAGAAATTGTCTTATGTGTACATACATTCACGGAAGGAGCAATTCAACATTGAAGAAGGTATCTTTTATACTAGTCATTCTTTCTATCCTATTATGTGCTTGTTCTACTGAGGAAAAAACGGTTCAAATAGAGAATAAAGATTTTGCCAATACGCTATTTGTGCAAAAGGTAGAAAATAATTTTACTTCAGATAAACTCGCGATGCTGATAGAAGATCCGGAAAAAATAAAACAAGCGTTATCTACGGTGGAAGGACTGGAAGCAGAAGAAATTGACAATGATGAACTAATTAGAATACTAGAGAATCATGATAGTTACTATATGTTTGGCTTTTTTGAAGGTGAGAGTACAAATATTCAAAAAGAAGATTATGGGTTTCAAATTTTGGAGGATGGAACGATTCTGTTCAACTATAATCAACTTGACAATTCTGATCATCCGCTTGTCACTGTGGACACACATAAAGATATTTTAGATGATATGAAAGCAATGCTTGAGATAACTTTCTGATTTCAAAGTGAAATGTTGTAATAGCTCTTTCTATAATAGGCATAAGTTGGAATATGGTTTAATATAGTAATATATGAAGAAATCAATAATGGATGAGTGAGGTAATAGTTATGAAAAGGTTAGCAGTTTATTGTGGATCTAGTAAGGGGACAGACCCGATTTATGTAGAAGAGGCAAAGAAGTTAGGACAACTATTAGTAGCAAACGGTATTGATCTTGTATACGGCGGTTCGAATGTCGGGTGTATGGGAGCTGTCGCAGATGGCGTCTTAGAAAATGGTGGTAATGTGATTGGTGTCATCCCAGAAAAGTTAAAGAATGTGGAGATTGCCCATGAGAAACTGACTGAACTACATGTCGTGCAAACGATGCATGAACGAAAAGCGATGATGTCAGACTATGCGGACGGATTTATTGCATTACCAGGCGGAACAGGGACGTTAGAAGAATGGTTTGAAGTATTCACTTGGGCTCAAATAGGTTACCATAAGAAGCCATGTGCACTACTTAACATCAATAAATACTATGATCCGATTATGACGCTTTTTGATCATATGATAGAGCAAGGCTTTGTGAAACCGGAATATAAAGAACTTATTTTAATAGAAAATGAATCAAAAAAATTAATCGATCGAATGTTGAAATATGAGGGAACTTATATACATAAATGGGGAGCGGAACCAACAGAGAAAAAATAATAGTTAATAGTTCTAACAAATATCCCTATGCCAAACAGTAATAACTGATCTAGACCTAGAGGATACAGAAAGATGGTAGGTGGATGAATTTGGTTAATTTGACATACGATATCATAACAGAGAGATTTCAATCATTTGCTGAAAGAGAGCAAAATATCCGAGTAGCAATAATAGTTGGTTCAAGAGCAAGGCGAGAAAAGCCAGCTGATCAATATGCAGATCTAGATCTCGTTTTATTTGCCGACAATCCCAATTCATTACTCCATCATACCAAATGGTTAGCTCAGATAGGTAGGTATTATCTTACTTTTCTTGAACAAACAGCAGTTGGTGGAGGGATCGAAAGAAGAGTTTTATTTGATGGTGGACTGGATGTCGACTTTGCTTGCTTTCCTATATCAGCAATTGCAGAGATGGAATCTCATCATCAAGTGTTAAGTGTTCTTTCCAAAGGAACTAAAGTACTAGTAGATAAGGATAATATCATACCACGCCTGAAAAAGAATATTAAAGCAAACCTCATTAAAAATGAAATACCAGAAGAAATAGAAAATATGTTGCACGATTTCTGGTATCACGCCGTTCTAGCTGCAAAAAAACTACGGAGAGCTGAGTTGTTAGAAGGGAAATCAATAATTGATAGTTATATGAAACACCTGCTTATCTCTTTTATTCGAATACATGCAAAATTAAATAATGGCATGGAGTATAATACATGGCACGCGTTTCGTTTTGTTGAGGAATGGGCTGATACTAAATTCGTTTCCCAATTCAAGCATATATATGCACATTACGAAGAAGATGATGTGTGGAAAGCGCTTAAAAATACCATGAATTTGTTTCATGAAGTGTCTATAGAAGTTTATCACTTGAAGAATATTCCTTATCCTGATGAAAATATTCGATACGCAACCCATTTAGTGGATTCATATTATCAAGGGAGATAGTAAAACATGAGTAGTCATATAGATATTCGAAAAATGGAAGAGCTATCCATGAATGCTTTCCCCTCACTGCAAACACAACTTTTGGATGGGTGGGTATTACGCTTCTCCAATGGTTATGCAAAAAGAGCAAACTCTATTAATCCGTTATATGATTCACAAGAAGATATTAACCGAAAGATAGAGAAATGTGAAAAAGTATACCAAAGCAAAGGATTAAAAGTTATCTATAAACTAACAACTCACGTTTTCCCTGATCAATTAGACAGCATTCTAGAACGGATAGGGTATGATCTTGTTGGAAAGACGAGTGTTCAATTATTATCGCTTGACGAAAGAGAGATATCTTTCTCGAACAAGGCTCTTATTGATAATCAATTAGATGATAATTGGTTTACTGATTTTTGTGAATTAAATCATATAAAAGTTACGGACCAGTATACGCTTAAACAGATGTTAAACCATATCCATGCAGATGTTTGTTATGTTCGTTTGATTAACAGGAAGGAAGAAACGCTCGCATGTGGAATGGGTGTGCTAGAAGACAGATGGATAGGATTATACGATATTGTTACGAGTGAAGAGCATAGGAACAAAGGATATGGTATAGAACTCGTTTCTTCCATTCTAAATTGGGGAAAGAACCATGGTGCAGAAAAGGCATATCTTCAAGTGATGTTACATAATAAACCAGCTCTAAAGCTATACGAAAAGCTAGGCTTTACAGAAGCGTATCAATATTGGTATAGAATAAAAAGCTAACTATGGTGAGTGAAGCTATTGTATACTGTCTTCGCATATTCCTCCTTAATTGTAGCACTTATATCAGTGATTTTAGCTATTAGCGGGAAACGTCATTATTACTGGATATCTGCAATTGGTATTTATATATTTAGTTTCTTGGCGGGGTTTTCTATAGGGCAACTGACAGTAGGATTAACATTTATACCACTCGTGTTGGCTGTTGGTTATACGTTCGGTTGGATTAAAAATAAAGCTCAAATTTTAATGGTTTCAAGTATAGGTGTCCTCATAGGAATTATCATGGTGTTTTTTGTAGACAATAAATGGGTGTTTTTACCTTTCTGGATCTATAGTTAGAAACATTTTTAGAGTAGTGAAGGTGATGTTGTGAAGACAACTTGGAAATGGAGCTTCATCGTACTTTTTGTTGTGATAATGATAATTGGAGGAACATATTTATGGAAGGCTGAGGAAAAGGTGGGAAATGTTAATAGTGTATCACCCGTTTCTTTATCTTCTGACAAAATTTTGAATATCGCCCATCGTGGAGCATCCGGCTATGCACCAGAACACACATTAATTGCTTATGAGTCTGCTCAACAGATGAATGCAGATTATTTAGAGATTGACATACATATGACAGCTGATGGAGAGTTAGTTGCGCTGCATGATGAGGATGTTTCCCGTACGACAAATGGAAGTGGTTTAGTTGAAGATATGTCTCTTACTGAACTGAAAAAATTGGATGCTGGGACTTGGTTCAATATTGCTTATCCTGAAAAAGTAGACGATTATTATGTTGGAATAGAAGTGCCCACTTTAGAAGAGATTTTCGATACTTTCGGTTTACATAGCAATTATTATATCGAGATAAAAGACCCAGATCCTGTGATGACTGACAAATTTCTTAGCATGTTAGAGGACTACCACCTAATCGAAGAAAATAAAGTCATCATTCAATCCTTTAGTGCAGAGACATTGGAACAAATTCATGCAAAATATGAGTCAATTCCGCTTATTCAACTGTTGTATAAAGATGAAGCAAAGTCCGCTAATTACAATCAGATTCGACAATATGCATCAGGAGTAGGTGTTTCCTATCAAGAGTTAGATCAAGAGCTCGTTCAAAAGATTCATAATGAAGATTTACACGTTCATACTTATACAGTCAATACGGAAGAGGATATGGTACAAATGATAAGGTGGGGAGTTGACGGCATTTTTACAGATTATCCTGATCGGTTGGCAGAAATACTTTCAAATAATATTTAGTAAGACTAACTTTATAAATCGCTAATGACCTCCGTTCACATGTGAAAAGTGAACGGAGTTTTTTACTTATGAAATGGAGCAGAACCCTAGCAAATAATAAGAAATGTGTTGGTTAGTCTTTGGTATACTCTCATTAATGTTTGATTGAATACTAAACCAAGGAGGAGGAAGCACATGACAATATTTGATCAATATAAGTTGACGAGAGGGTTGTTTATTGATTCCATCTCACCGATTGCGAAGGATTTGATTGATCTGCAGCCACCTGGATTTCGTAATACGATTCATTGGCAGATTGGCCATGTATTAGTCATAGCAGAAGAAATTGCTAATTTCCCGCATCGAAGTAAGAGTAGCTTACCAGATAATTATAAGAAGTTGTTTGGAAGAGGTACCAAACCTAATGATTGGCCTCAAAATGTACCAAGCATGGACCAATTAGTATTAGATTTACAAGATCAAGTAAATCGAATCGGGAATATGTCATCTGAACAGGTGCAAGAACGTTTAACAGAACCATTTGATGGGATCGACCGTTTTGAAGAGTTTGCCAGTCTTGGATTATTCCATGAGGCAATGCATTTGGGGCAGATTCTTACAATGCAGCGAATATTGGAGCAAAATCATTCGAGTTATCATGATCTATAGTGCTGGAGGTGTAATAGGTGAAAAAGCAAATACTTTTTGTCCATAGTGCAGGGCCACAGGGTCCTCAGCAAGGAAGCAGTGATTTAATCGAATATCTACAAGGTCAACTTGGTGATACTTATCATTTGATATCTCCTAAGATGCCTAGTCCAGAAAATCCTGAGTATGCCAGATGGAAAGCAGCATTAACAAACATATTCGCTAACTTGGATAATGAAGTAATACTGATTGGACATTCGCTGGGTGGGGCGGTTTTATTAAAATATCTTTCGGAAATGGATGTAAAGCCTGTTGTCTCTAGTTTGTTCTTAATTGCATCACCATACTGGGGAAAAGAGGAGGACTGGCAGGCTGAGGAGTTTACCCTAGCAGAGAATTTCACATCAAACCTTCCACACATATCCCATATATATTTGTATCACAGCAAGGATGATATGGTAGTGCCGGTTACGCACATCCATCACTACGCGACCGAATTTCCACAAGCTATTACTAGAGTGTTAGAAAGAGAAGGCCATTACTTTTCCGATGGAATACCAGACCTTATAACTGATATAAAAGGATAGACATGCCGGAGTATGTTTCTGTTCCTTAAATGAAGAACGGATTCTGAAAAGGATAAAAAGGTTGATATGATTAGGTGATTAACTATTTGGTGTTACAATAAAATGGATTAATTCCCTAAAAAGTGGTGAACATATATGCGGCATCCATTAAATAATCCGAATGCAGAAGTACAGCTTTTCCTTACTCTTCATCAAAAAACAAATAAACTAACAAAAGTATTAGATTCAGAAATCAAGTAATAAGTAATGATTTAGATTTAAAGATGGAACTCAGTGGGGTCTTATTTACATCTTATGCTTTATCTTATGCAGTGTTTGGATTAGTAATGGTAAGCATATCCCGCTCGTATGGGTAAAAGAAAAGTGTTATTAGCAGGTATCGCTGTATTTTCAGGTGCAACATTTGTAACCGGCATATCAGGTTCCTTATTAGCATTGATATGTTTTAGAGTTTTAGCTGGTTTAGGAGCAGCAATGATTCAACCTACTGTTGTTTCGTTTGACTAGATGTTAGATAGATGAGAAGTGCTTTCGACCTAGTTGTTTAGTGGTGATCAGCTATAAATTTATAAACCTTTAAAAAAGGGAGAAAATTTGATTAACGAAGATACAAAGTTAGAATACTTGAGGAATTTGAATTACTGCCTTCTCTATGTAGGGGGCAGAACCCCCTATGAAAACTTCCTTGTTTGATACGATATTCCTTTTCCACCTTCGCAATATTGTTTCAGACTGTATAAAAAGATAGCCCAGTTGTAATTACAACTACGATAGCATGTGGTAATATCCTGCCAATTTGTATGACGGAAAATGATCTCAGTTTTTTCGTTGTTTTCTTCCAAATCAAAGGAAATTGTTGTATTGATCCATTCTGGTTCATCTGATTCAATGCATTTCCAAACAACCTTCTTATTAACAATTAGCTCTTCTACACGAATTTTGCTTTCATCCCTTTCGCCGAAACGAAACACATTAATCGCACCTATTTCATTATTGAAATTTAAGTCATTTGTCCATATTTCGGAAAGACCTTTTTCCGTTGTCAATACCTCGTATACATTTTGAACTGGACTGTTCACAATTTGAAAGTGTTCGATACTGGACATAATCCCATCTCCTTTTTATATTAAATGTTTTATATAAATCTATCTTATTATACAATTTCTTAGACCAATGGGTTTCTTCTAAATTGCTTTTATTTTCTGTTGTTCACTGAGTTTTTGTCTAGCAATATAAGAGAAATATTCAGCTATTTCACATGCTAGAATAAAGAAACAAAGGGGAAGGAGTGAATTAAATGTCAAAAGTTATTCTTGATATTTCTATGTCACTTGATGGTTTTATCGCAGGTGTGAATGATAACCAAAAGCAGCCGCTAGGGGAAGGAGGGGAATTGATTCAAAACTGGTTGTTCAGTGGTGATCAATCCAGTCGTTACAATGAATTTTTTAAGCTTTCTGCCACAAACAAAGAAATTTTTGATGGTCCAGTTCCCATGACAGGGGCGATGGTTGTAGGAAGGAGAACTTTTGATATTGTTAATGGTTGGGGTGGCAGTCATCCGATTCAGGATGTTCCTATTTTTATCGTAACACATGAAGCTCCGGAAAGTTATGAAGAAGATAAGACAAGCTTTACTTTTGTCACCAGTGGAGTTAAAGATGCTATTGTACAGGCGAAAGAAGCTGCAAATGGTAAAAATGTCAGTATTGGAACAGCAAGTATTGCTCAGCAATGTATAAAAGCCGGTCTTCTGGATGAAATGCATCTGCATGTAGCGCCAATCCTAATGGGAAAAGGTATTCGCTTGTTTGATCAAATTGGCTCAGAACAAATAAAGTTAGAATCTCAAGAAGTTACAGATGGTTCAAATGTTACACACTTGAAATATAAGCTGTTGTATTGAAATTTAGATTTTTTACGGACAGTTTAGAGTCCATATGCAAAATTGTGTCCGTAAAAACAAATCTTATGGACAGTATGAGGGGAATGTGAGAAATTTTGTCTGCAAGAATACGTCTTACAGACAGTTTAAAGTAAACAAGTCAACATGTGTCCATAAGGTAGATTCTTATGGACACAAAATCGTGAAAATCTGTAATCGTGTCCGTAAGATCCTGCTATACTCTGTTTCACCACATCCCATGGAATCTCCCGAATAATGCTTGGAAATAATCAGGTACTACTAGTAAAATGAGTATCATAACGGAATTATCCATTAGAAGGTTGGGTTTGAACATGATGAATCTTAATAGAAAAGCTAAACTAGTAGTTTTACACGCACACCATAGTAACATTGAATATACAGAGTCAGCACTGAAAAGTACCAACGTAGAACAAATTCACCATGTTGATCCAGGCCTTATTGATGCGATTAAAAATAAATCAACTCAACAGATTGAAAAACGAGTACAGACACAACTAGAATGGTTGGCATCTGCTGAGCCAGATGCTATTTTAATCACATGTACCAATTATAGTCTATACATAAAGGAAACTAAGATAAATGATACTCCCATATTGAAAATAGATGAATTATTTCTCAAGTCTCTCATTGATTATCCAACTGCAACTTTATATTTTACCAATCCCGCTACGGTGAAAGGTACTATTAATCGACTTAAACAGCAACCAAACGTAAAAGCTGATTTCCAGGTGGAGGTCATTGATCATGCTTTTGCGCTACTAATGTCCAATAAGCAAGACGCATATAGTGAAGTGATTATTGACTATATCGAAAATAATCCACCTCAAGGGCAGATAGTATTTCCTCAGCTTTCCATGCACCAGGCAGCCACACACTTAAAAAATAAAGGGTTTAACGTTATGACCCCGGTTGATGCCTTGAAAGAGATAAAAATATAAAGGAGTTAGCCGAAAGAGTACATGTAGTACTTTTTCGGCTTTTTTACAATCGGCCATAAAAAAGGGGGGGAAAATTGAATTTTATTGTCCAATACCAATGGGAAATCTTTATTGTCGCTGAAATACTATCACTTGTCTTCATATTGTTATTTGGTGGGGTGCGTTATCTGTTTGGTAAGAGGAAACATAGCTTATTCTTTTTATTTTTGTTCCTCTTCTTACTCATTCTAGAAGCTGGATTAGCCTTCTTGATCTATAACGAAACAGGTGAAATCTCCACAGCAGAACAGCATCACATATACCAGTGAAAGAAGCGATAAACTATGAATAAGCGGGGATTACCATGTCAGTAAAACATTCTATGCTTGCATTATTATATGAAAAACCGAGACACGGCTATGAATTGAAAACAGGTTTCGAAGAACTTGTTCAAGGAATGTGGCCACTCAATGCTGGCCAAGTATATACCACTCTTGATCGGTTGGAGCGTGATGCTTCAGTAGAGTCTCCGGGAAACGATCAAAAGGATCGTAAGCTTTATACGATAACACAAGCAGGTAAAGAAGAACTTTGGAATTGGTTGGAAAAACCGGTCGGACGGTCATTGTTAAAAGACGAATTTTATTTTAAGTTTCTCTGTACTGATCATGTAGCATACGATGAGAAACAAAAAATGATCAAGAAACAAAAAGAAACGATGATAAAGGAAGTCCTTCATTTAACCCATTTAAAAAAGCAAATGACGCAATCAGGAAATGATACGATGAAAATGCTTATCGAAGGAGCATTACTGCACTTAGAAGCGGATATAAAATGGCTTGATATCCTTGCTGGGGACCAAAAATAAAATGGAAGTTGCAAGATTTGAACCGAGAATGTATGAAAACTCATCTCGGTTCTTTATAATGGAGTGAGAATAGATATTTGATTTTAATGTCCTATTTTCATCCTATTTGATAAAAAATGTTATATAACAGGTAGAGATTGACTTTATATTTACCTATATTATAATGTTATCAAATATGTAATGGATTACATTTTGATAGATAATCAAGGTCCGTATATGGTGAATTCTTCATTTTTTATTTATATGGTGACCTTCATGATGTTAGGAAGGAGGTAGTATTATGCCTACTATACAAGACGTGGCAAAAAAAGCAGGTGTTTCAGTTGCGACCGTTTCACGGGTTTTGAATACCCCGTCTGCGGTGACAGAAAAAACGAGACAAAAAGTTCAGGATGCAATGCAGGAATTAGATTATGCCCCTAGCATTTTAGGTCGAAATCTCAGGAATTCTGAAAGTAGAATGTTGCTTGTTTTGATACCGAAAATATCAAACCCTTTCTACTTGCGAATAGTCGAAGGAATAGAAGAGACTGCACTAGATCACGGGTATAATATATTAGTCTGTCAAACGCATTCTAAAACGGAAAGGGAAAGTGTCTATTTTGATCTATTAAAAAATCGGTTAGCAGATGGAGCTATAACAATGGATCCCACGATAGATAAGGATAAACTCGTACAATTGGCTAGACAATTTCCGATTGTACAATGTAGTGAGTATGACAAAGATAAAAGTTTGTCTTATATAACAATTGATAGCGAACTGGCAGCATACCAGATGACAAAGTTTCTCTTAAAACAAGGGCATAAGCGAATTGTCTTGATCAATAGTGATGAAAAATTTCTTTACGCTCGCGAACGAAAGAAAGGCTTTCTGAGAGCGCTGAAAGAATTTGACATAGAATTTGAGGATGATTGGATTTATAAAACAAATAATGTGACGTTTGAAGCAGGTCAACAGGTGATGAGGTCACTGTTGAGTCACAAGGCAGGGAAGTTTACTGCAGTTTTTGCTGTATCAGATGTATTAGCTATTGGTGCGTTAAAGGAATTAAATATACAAGGGGTCCATGTTCCCGATGAGATGGCGATCGTTGGCTTTGACAAAATTGATTTTACTAATATGACATTTCCAAGATTGACAACGGTTGCACAACCAATGTATAAAATGGGAAGTATAGCAGTAGATATGCTAATAAAGAAAATTCGAGGCGAGGAAATAGAAGATGTCATATTAGACCATGAATTAATTATAAGAGAATCTACTTAAAAGTTTCGGTGTAACTTTTTCCGCCGATTAAATTAAGATAATTTATTTTCGTAAATTGTTGACTTGTATATACAGTTCATATAAAATCAAAATGTAATCGATTTCAAAAGGTTAAACGAAATCGAAAATCTGTAATAGGGGGTTCTGTTATGGAACAGATGAAAAGACTTTTACTAGTAGGTATTATCTCAGTATTGGCTATTTTTGTTGTGGCGTGTAATGGTGAAAGTACATCAGAAACAGATAATACAGAAGGTACATCTGATGAAGAAACAACCAGTGAAGGAAATGAAAGCGCTTCAGAAGAGGTTACCATCGTTTATGCACGTGGTGTAGATACGACAGGAGCCATTGATTTAGTCATTGAAGCTTTCGAAGAGAAACATCCCCATATTAACGTAGAACTCAGAGAAATGCCGGCAGATACAGGTCAATCACATGATCAATACGTAACCATGTTCAGTTCACAAAGTTCTGAAGTAGATGTATTTGATGCAGATGTTATCTGGCCAGCAGAATTTGCACAAGCAAACTATGCATTAGAATTAGATCGCTTTATTGAAAGAGATAGCATTGATATGGATGCCTATTTCCCAGGTACTGTTCAAGCAGCAAACTTTAATGGCAAGCAATGGGCAATGCCCAAATTCACAGATGCTGGGATGCTTTACTATCGATCTGATATTGTTGAGGAAGCACCCGAAACTTGGGATGAATTGATAGAGCAAGCGAGTGAGCTGCAAGGAGAAGAAGGTACAGAATTTGGATACTTGATGCAAGCTGCACAATATGAAGGGTTAGTATGTAACTATATTGAATTTATAGCATCTTATGGTGGGCAAGTTATTGATGATGATAATAATGTAGTTGTAAACAGTCCTGAGACGGTTAAAGGACTAGAAAAATTAACGGAAGTTGTGAATTCAGATTTTGTTCCTGACAATATTTTGAACTTTATGGAAACAGAAACAGAAAATGCTTGGATTGCAGGAGATGCGGTGTTTGCTCGTAACTGGCCATATTTACAAGCATCGTCAAATGATGAGGAGCGTTCATCTATTGTCGGTAACGTAGATATTGCACCACTTCCAGCAGGTGACGAAGGTCATGCAGCCACTTTAGGAGGCTGGATGGGTATGATTAACCGTTATTCAGAACATCCAGAAGAAGCATGGGAATTCTTAAAGTTTATGACTGGTGAAGAGGGGCAGAAAATCATTGCGGTCCATGGAGGACGCGCGCCAACATTGGAAGCGCTTTATGAAGATCCGGAAGTAAAAGAAGCTGGGCCGTTATTTGCAAACCCTGAATTTGTGAATGTTTTACAATCTGCGGTACCACGTCCTGTATCACCGATTTACCCGGAGATTTCAGATATCATGCAAATTGAAATATCTAAAGTATTAACTGGAGATCAATCAGCAGAGGAAGCTGCAGAAAATATGCAATCCAAAATGGAGGAAGCAATGGGAGACTAATTTGTATCAAATCGAACTAAAAAAGCAAGATGGGCATGTGTGAACTCATCTTGCTTTTTCTTTCAAGTACATCTTTCGTAAGGTGTGTTTGATAGAAGGGGAGGGAAGGTAAAGTGAAAAAATTTCAACTTAACGAAAAACAGCTAGGTTATGCGATGATTTTACCATCGTTACTACTTGTTATCGTTGTCACTTTATGGCCGGTTGCACAGTCTTTTTATAACAGTTTATTTGATTATCGCCTTAATGATCCGACAAGGTCACAAAAAATGTTGAACGCTAATATTGATTTGGAACGTTATGTTGACAATTACTTTTATATCGATGGTCAGCTTAGTGATCTAGAAGGTAATGCTGAGGGTGATCAGTTAGAAGCTGTTCAGCAAGCAAGGGAAGCGATCGAAGGTTATCATCAGGAATTAACAAGTGATGCGGAAATTAATGCAAAAATAGAACAGATAGATGAAATGTTGATGAACTTTGAGCCCATATCAGACTCTGAGCTCAAATATACCAAGGTAGATAATGATTTTGCCGCAGATTATCGGGGTGCTCTGGAGAATATATCGGCAGATTTCTTGTCTATAGCGGACTCTACTGACAATGAACAGTTAGCTCAAAGTTTCGAACAAACTGGATCCTTACTTGCAGGGACAAGTGATAATATTTTAGAATCAAATTTTATTGGTTTTGCAAATTACACTAAATACTTCCAAGACCAACGTATGTGGCAATCTTTGTGGAATACGTTTTATTTTACCGTTGTCTCTGTTGGATTTGAACTTGTCTTAGGTTTAGCAATTGCTTTACTGATTAACCGAGCATTTAAAGGACGAGGGATCGTGCGTGCTTCTGTATTAATTCCATGGGCAATACCTACAGCGGTTGCTGCCATGATGTGGGGGTTTTTATACGATGGCCAAACTGGGATCGTTGCCCATTATTTTGAGAAGTTAAATATTATACCAAGTGCATCATGGCTATTGTCCACTTCTGATGGTGGTATGTTTGCCATTATATTTGCGGACGTTTGGAAAACAACACCATACATGGCGTTATTATTACTTGCTGGATTGCAAACGATCCCGAATTCATTGTATGAAGCTAGTAATGTCGATGGTGCAAATAAATGGCAACAATTCTTTAAGATTACACTACCTTTACTAAAATCAGCTATTTTAGTTGCTCTATTGTTTAGAACATTGGATGCGTTTCGAGTTTTCGACTTAATTTATGTGTTAACTGGTGGTGGACCGGCGAATGCCACAGAGTCGATCTCCGTGTATGCATACGTTACCTTGTTCTCACAGCAGAACTTTGGTGAGGGTTCAGTATTATCCGTTATCGTATTTCTCTGTGTGGCATTGATTAGTTTTATCTATGTTCGATTAATTGGTTCCGATTTATTCGCAGGACGTACGAAATAGAAGGGGGTACTGAGATGAGAAAACGAGCTGGTATTGGTTTTTATCTATTTTTAGCTATCTTTGTTTTTTTAGTAATGTTTCCATTTATATGGGTTTTTTTGACTTCGGTAAAACCAGTTGGTGAAATTTTTACTTCATTCCGTTGGTTTACCACGAGTCCTACATTATCATCTTATGAAGCTGCATTGACGAATCGACCGTTATTGCGCTATATGTTAAACAGTTTTGTCGTTTCAAGTTTAACTACGATTTTAGCAGTTGGATGTGCTGCATTTGCAGCCTATGCTGTTACAAGGTTGCCAATCAAGGGGAAAGGATTATTTTTAGGAGTTGTACTCGCAGCATCGATGTTTCCGCAAATTGCGATTATATCACCCATTTTTAACTTAGTGACAGAATTAGGATTGCGTAATAGCTATATCGGATTAGTCATCCCGTATATTACGATTAGTTTACCGTTATCGATCTGGGTGCTTGCCACTTTTTTTAATAAGATTCCGTTCGAATTAGAAGAATCAGCAAAATTAGATGGTGCAAGCCCATTTCAAACATTTCGTAAAATTATCTTCCCATTAGCAACACCGGGCATATTTACGACAGCGATTTTAGTTTTTATCGCTGCTTGGAATGAGTACTTGTTTGCCTTAACTATTAATAGTGATGATTTATGGAGAACTGTTCCAGTAGGGATATCTATGTATCAAAGTGAATTTTCTATTCCGTGGGGCGATATTTCCGCAGCAACAGTTATCGTCACAATCCCGATTGTTGTCTTAGTACTATTATTCCAAAAGCGGATCGTATCTGGTTTAACTTCTGGATCTGTTAAGGAGTGAAAAATAGGGGAGGGTGGTCACCTCCCTCCTAATATGTTATCACTAATTTTTTGATAGTTGTGAAACCATGGTTTTTCTCGTTCAATCTGGGAAGCGAGCTGGAGCAATAATTGATCTTCACCAAGCCTACCAAAGAAATGCGTTCCAACGGGTATTCCTTCATTTGTCCAATGAGTTGGGACACTCATTGCCGGTTGTCCCGTTGCATTGGCAATGGGCATAAATGGATTATAGTCTAACATGTTATTCATCATTTGTTCAAATGCATCTTTTGGTGGGGTTGTATCTTTTCCAAGTTTTGTTGGCAATTGATTCATAGTCGGTGTCATCCATACATCTACATCTTGGAAAAAGGCTAAGATGTTTTGAGCTTCCTTCTGGATATATACTCGGGATTCCTCATATTCTAATGCTGATAAGTCTTTTCCGTGTCTTAGAATTTCGTAAGTTAACGGTTCTAGGTTCTGGTAAGAAGGTTCTTGGCTGACCATTAATCCAGAATGCTTGATAACAGCAGATCCACTCCCCATCCAAATATTAATAAAATGTTTGGCTAGTTCTTGGAAATCGATTTTCGGCATTTTCTCGACTACTTCATGCCCTAACTCCTTTACTAGTTGTACGGTGCTCTCCATGTTTTTTCTAGTCTCTTCATCAAAATGAATAGTCTCATCTGTTTGATATTGAACAGCAATCCTCAGTTTTCTAGGTGTTTCATGGACACGTTCTAAGAAGTTTTTCTTTGAAGTAAAAGCAGGATACAGTTGGTGGTCTCCGGCGCCATTTAAAATATCCAATAATGCTACACTATCTCTAACAGAACGAGTAAGTGCGTGGTTGATAGAGAAATGATTCATATAAGCAGGATAGGGCATTCTTCCTCGACTTGGCTTAAAGCCAAACAATCCACAGGCAGAGGCGGGAATTCGAATCGATCCACCACCATCATTAGCATGTGCAAAAGGAATTAAACCAGCTGCAACAGCTGCTGCAGAACCACCGCTTGATCCCCCTGGTGAGCGTTCTAAATCCCATGGGTTTTTAGTCGCCCCAAATAGCAGAGGCTCTGTCGTAGGTAGAAAACCCAATTCAGGTGTATTTGTTTTTCCTAGAAAAATAAGTCCAGCATTTTCAAAACGATTAACGATCTCATCACTTTCTGGAGCGATAAAATCCTTTAACATTCGAGACCCGCTTGTTTGTCTAATTCCTTTTACCGCATTTAAATCTTTTATTAAAAAAGGAAGTCCTGCAACCTTCCCTTCTGATGTCGTCATCTTTTTTGCTTGATCTCGCCCTAGTTCAAAACTTTTTGTGACTATCGCATTCAAAATGGGGTTAAATTGCTCGATTTGATTGATATAAAAATCGGTTAGTTCTAGGACAGATATTTCCTTTTGATTGAGCAACGCCTTTTGCCCTAAGGCATCTAGTTGAAGCAAATCATTCAAAGCTTTCATATATCAGTCACTCTCCTCTATACATAACACTTATTTACAGTATAGCATATCATTTAACATACATACAGTGTGTATGTTAAAATGGATTCAAATTTAAAAGAGGAGTGAGAATCATGAGATTAAGCAGTTTTTATCCGGTATTGATGACGGAAAAGGTAAAGGAAACAGGAGAATTTTATCAAAAGTTTTTTGGTTTCTCTGTCGTGTTTGAAGCGGATTGGTACATGAGTTTGAAACAGGAGGAGACTGGTGATGAATTGGCAATTCTTCAAGCTAGCCATGAAACAGTACCATCATCGTTTGGTAAGTCAGTGCAAGGGTTAATCCTTAATTTTGAGGTAGACAATGTGGATCAAGTCTATCAGAAACTGATTAAAGAACATCGACTTCCTTTACACCTTGAATTACGCGACGAGGCATTTGGACAAAGACATTTTATTACAAGTGATCCAAATGGTATCTTAATTGATGTAATCACCGTCATTCCACCTGATAAATCGTTTCAAGATCAGTATAGAGAAGAAGCATGGAAGGATGAAGTGTAATGGGCAATTATGTCCCTTTAAAATATTACTTTGATCAAGAATTGGCCCTTCGTTTAGCGGAATTAATTCACCCGATTTATCCTAACTTTAACCACAAGGTCTTTATAGAGTTAGTAACCAGAGAGGTAGCGAATAAAGAATTGAAAGCTAGAGTGGAGGTGTTTGCGGATGCATTGCAACAAAACCTCCCATCAGACTATCCGGAAGCTATCGCTATCTTACTAAAGATACTCGGACCGGAAAATAAAACAGAAAAAGGAATGTTTACCAACGGATATTTCCTAATGCCGGTAGCCTATTTTGTTGAAAAGTATGGGTTGGCGTATTTTGATCTTTCCTTCTATGCAATATATGAAATAACAAAACGACATACAGCTGAATATACGATCCGTCCATATCTAATAGCAGATATCGATCATTCCATGAACTATCTTCAAGATTGGATAACAGATCCCAACCCACATGTGAGGCGATTAGTCAGTGAAGGAACACGCCCAAGGCTGCCTTGGGCTAAAAAGATGCCACCACTGAAGAATAATCTTGAAAACAATTTATCTTTGCTTAAAAGCTTGCTTCATGATACTTCTCCTTATGTGCAAAAATCAGTAGCCAATCATCTGAATGATTTAACGAAAGAATCTCCGGAACAAGTTTTAATATGGTTGCATCATCTGATGAAAGCCAATCATCATGTGAATCGAAAAATAATTAAAAACGGATTAAGAACTCTGGTAAAATCAGAACATGAGCATGCACTAGAGTTATTGCGAAAAGTGAAGTAAGGAGTGGAACAGCATGAGAAGAACCAAATTAGAAACGGAGCAGACAATAGATAACTTGATAAAAATTGCCCGATATCATTTTACAGAGTATGGCTATGCAAAAGTGGCATTAGAAGAGATAGTTAAAGAAGCGAACTTAACTCGAGGGGCATTATACCACCACTTTCGAAATAAAAAAGGGCTTTTTCTTGCTGTTTTTGAAACTGTTCAAAAGGAAGTGGGGGAACATGTAGAAGTAGAAGCGGCAAGAGGGAATGACAGCTGGGAGCAGCTGATCCGTGGTTGTCGAGCTTTTTTGGAAGGGGCAGTGCAATCCCACAATCAACGTATCCTTTTGATTGATGGACCGGCCGTTTTAGGCTGGGATGTGTTTCGGAAAATGGACGAAAAATACTCGATGAGTTCTTTGAAAGAACAATTACAGTTAATGCAGGAACAAGGATTACTAAAGCCGATTTCCATTGAAGCTATGACACATTGCTTATCAGGAGCAATGAATGAAGCGGTTCTATGGATTGCTGAGCATATTGATCAGAAAGAGGTAATAGGAGAAGCGATGGTTGTTCTGGAGCATTTGTTAGCAGGATTAAAACAATAAAAAAATGAAGTATGTTATTTTTAACATGGTATAATAAGTTAACCAACAGAAGATCACACACCAAGCTAATGTCTATAGTGCTGGAGGTTAAAAAATTGAATATTTCTGAATGGAAACGAGATGCTGCTGTAAAAGGGAAGAACGGGATTGCTTTTATTATGGCGGCAACGATTATTTGGCTAGCGATTGCTATCATTTATGCACAAACGATACCAATTCAAACAAAGAATATCATCTTATTTTTTCTTAGCGCTTTCCTTTTTCCACTGGCATTAGGTGTTTCAGCTATTGTAAAAGCCGATTGGAAATTAGCGGATAATCCACTAGGAATGTTAGGGTTATTCTTAAACTTAGCTCAGTTTATGTATTTTCCTATTATATTTTGGGCGTTTATGCAAAGCCCTAAGGACATGATTATCTTTTTTGCTATCGTGACAGGAGCCCATTTTTTCCCTTATGGCTGGTTTTATGAAGCGAAGTCTTATTATATATTCGCTCCAATTATTTCGGTATCGATTATGATAGCAGGATGGAAGATGGAGGAAAGTCAATTATGGATCATACCGCTTATGATGATCATGTTTCTTTTCATTCTAAGCCTCTTATTGTATGGTGACTATAAAAGTAAGGTGAAAGGTAACTAGAATGGGACGGGGGTCAGGTATCTTGTCCCTCACACCCCTTGCAAAAATTCACAATAACAATATTTCACGAATATCTTCTTCTGTTAATGTGGACGATGCTTTTTCCTTCGAAGCAATGATCTCTTCTATAAGGGATCTTTTTTGTTCTTGCAAATCATTCATTTTTTCTTCAATTGTACCACGGGCAACAAGCTTGAGGACTTGTACGGCATTCGTCTGCCCAATACGATGGGCACGGTCTGCTGCTTGTTCTTCCACAGCAGGATTCCACCAAGTATCATAAAAAATAACCGTGTCAGCACCAGTCAGGTTAAGGCCTGTTCCACCTGCTTTCATTGAAATCAGAAACAAATCGCATTCACCTGCATTGAATCGATTGCATCTTTTGACACGTTCTTCTGACGGGGTTTGCCCATCCAGATACAAAAAGGACCTGCCTTGAATCGCTAGATCTCTACCTATTAACTCAAGCATTTTCGTAAACTGTGAGAAAATCAATACCCTTCTTCCTGCTAGCCTCGATTCCTCTAAAATCTGTTTTAGCTGTTCAAATTTAGCAGAACTTCCTTTATACCCATCTACAAATAAGGCAGGGTGACAGCAGATCTGTCGTAACCGTGTCAGGCCAGCAAGGATTTTGATCCGATTTTTCCGTAATGTGTCCTGGTCTAGATGCTTTAAGGTGTCATGACGAAGTTTTGCCAAATAAGCGGCATAAAGCTTCTTTTGATCTGGTAGCAGTTCGACAGATTCCCTTGATTCAATTTTTTCTGGTAGCTCTGAGAGGACATCCTCTTTCACCCTACGAAGTAAAAAGGGTCTGCTCCTCCGAGTAATTTGCGTTCTCGTGAGATTACTATACTCCTTCAATCCATGAAATAGTTCTGGAAAGACGACATGGAAAATCGACCATAGTTCCTCTTGATTATTTTCTACCGGTGTACCAGTTAGTGCGAAGCGATTACTAGCTTGTATCTTCTTTACTGCCTGTGCTGTTTGTGTAACGGGATTTTTAAAGGCTTGTGCCTCATCAAAGAAGACAGTGTGAAAGGCTTGTTTCTTATACCAGTCGATATCCATTCGTAACAATTGGTAGGAAGTAATGACAACGTCTACTTCCAACGCCATTGTCCGCTTTTGGGATCGCTTTGTTCTATTTCCATCTACAATAGTCACTTGAATGTCAGGTGCGAACTTCTTTATCTCACTACGCCAGTTATACATTAAAGATGATGGACAAACAATTAGAATAGGAAGTTTTTTCTTACGGATAGTAGGAAGCTCAGACAAAATAAATGCAATACTTTGTAGCGATTTGCCAAGTCCCATATCATCTGCAAGAATTCCGCCAAATCCATGTATAGCAAGGGTTTTTAGCCATTTATAACCTTGTGTCTGATAATCTCGTAATATGGTCTTTAAGTTATTCGGAACTGTAAACTTCTGATTATCAGGATTTTCGATATTGTGTAGGAACTGCCGAAACGATTGTTCAAATGTGAATACCTGATCATCAGCAGAGTCTAGTAACTGCATTCCTTTAATGACTGGTACATGTAGTCCACTTACCACGTCTTCTTGATCCTGGATCGGAGCAGCACTCCTTAAAAAACGTTGAAGCTCTTCAAACTCTCTTGTTTCCAATGACAATAAGGATCCGTCCCGCAAACGATAGTACTTTTGCTTTTCCTCCAAAGCCGATAATATGTCGCGTATCTCTTGGTCAGGGATGCCATCCATTTCAAATTTGAATTCCAACCAGTTGGTTCGTTCCCTTTGGATCTTTACTTTAATCTTTGGCCGCGGATTCTCTTTGAAGATCCTGTTCCGCACAGCAGTTGTAGCATATACTTGTACTAATTTTTGAATTTTCGGGAGCATATGGTATAAAAAGTTATACTCCAGAGCTTCATTATGTAAGAAGTAGCCACTATCTGTCTGTGTAAACCGACTGTCATCCATCATTTGCAGTATCGTATGTTCCTTCTCCTCATCTCTTATCAAAATCGATCCCGTTTCGATTTGCTCATCATCCAATGGATTAATCAAGATATTTCCATAATGAAATTCCAAACCCGCAAGCAGTCGGTCTCTCACTCGATCCAAGTATAATTTTATAATTAAAGGAGTCTGCTTCAGTTGATTAGTGACAGCACCATGTAAATGGACTTGGCCTAACCTTTTCAATATGGGTAGTCCTTTTTCAATGAAAAATTCTGTTTGTCTTGGCGGAATCGGAGTCTGATTAGTTTTAGAAGTATCTAGTATCTGGATGAGCTCAGATAGATACTGAAAGTCCTCCTCGTTTATCTGTATTACATTGTCATCAAACAGTAGCGCTTGATAAGCATCTAACATAACGATCTTATCTCGTCCTTTAACGGTAAGTAGATAATCTTGATTGTGAGTTTTGGTAAAATAAAACGATAATGGCAATGTGACATGATCGGAAAAGTAGAGTTTGTCTATAATTTCCTTCCCATTTGATAATTTCACAACTGGTGCTTTAGTGAGTAAAGGCACCAGTCGTCTCCAGAGAGAAGGCGGAATAACTAATAGCTGATCGCTTATCTTATATGCAAATTTATCTATTAACCGATCATAACCATATGCTGTTTCGTCATTCATCACTTGGATCAGTTGTTGGATAATGTCGTCTGTATCAGTTGAAAAACAATGCGACTCTGGATTGTAAGTGAATGAACTAGTTAACTGATAGTTACCGTGTTCTTTCACCTGCTTCAGAAAGGCGCGGATATTTGTAACTTTAGTAGTACCAACTTCAACTTCTATGCCAAACAGGGATTGTCCCTGATTATTGGTAATAAGTTTGCATGTGAAAGCTAATGGAAGTACTTGGCGGCTTTCAAATCGTGGCTGTTGGGCACTAGGACGGATTGGTTGATTTTCTAATAGATTCATTAGACCTTTTGAAATTTCTGAACTAGACGAAGAGTGTGACTCTCTTTGTGGATGTTCAGATATCGCCAGTAAAACAGCCGCTACATGCTGACAGTCATTTTTGACAGAAGCTAATGTAGGACAGCTACATGTTGTACTTATACCGCCACTTTCATCCTGTTCAACTGTGACATGGAAATTTTCTTTTCCGGCTACGATTGCCTCGCAACGATGAGCAGTGAAAGTCTCAAGATATACTTTATTCGAACGATAAAAGGAAAGTCCTTTTTTGAAGGAAATTTTACCACTAGCCTCTTCAATTTTTTTGTGACTCCATTTTATATTCATAAGATGCGTTCTCGCCTTCTATCAAGACACATGTAATGTCCATTTAGTATTTGTCCAATATTTTAATCACGGTGCTAAACGTCTTGTCTTGTCAGTCTCCCCCCCTTTATCATTTTTCTAGTTGGGACCAGGCACTATGTAATATCCTTGTTTAAGGATAATCACAATATTCGATAATGGTTCCTTCTGTATCAGCAGGGTTTAAGTAAATTAATCGTCTGCCGTGTTTGTTGATTCGTCTAGTGTGTTCCATCACGCGAATGTCTTGTTTCTTTAGATCCTCAATTGCTATATCTAAGTTGTCAACACGATAAGCGATATGGTGTACGCCTTTCCCTTTTTGCTTAATGAAACGAGCAATAGGAGAGGTTGTATTATTGGTTGGCATCAATAATTCTGTACGAGCACCCTCGATATCGATGATCGCAATTTCACTCTCGACACCAACTGCTTCACTACGATAACGATCAATCAATTCTCCACCTAAGATTTTTATATAAAAATCGATACTTCCTTCCAAATCTCTAACGGCAATTCCGATGTGATCTAATACTTTTTTCATAACAATCACCTTTCACAACTATTTCTTCAATTGTAACATGATTATAACCCTTCTTCTTTTAAGTAGGACTGTGCTACTTCATGTGCACTCTTTCCTTCGACGGCTACTTGGTAGTTCATTTCACGCATTTGATCATCGGTAATTTTTCCCGCGAGTTGGTTAAGTATTTCCTCTAGTTCAGGATAACGATTCAGTGTTTCTTGTCTTAGTAGTGGTGCCCCTTGATAAGGTGGAAAAAGCCCTTTATCATCCTCTAACACTTGTAATTGGTATCTCCTTAACTCACTGTCCGTAGAATAAGCATCAATTAGATTGACATCGCCTTCTTCGATAGCTGCATATCGAAGTTGAGGTTCCATCGTGGTAACGTTCGGGAAGTTTACTCCATAGAGTTCCTGAATTCCTAAATAGCCATCTTCCCGATCAGAGAATTCGAGCGTGAACCCTGCCTGAACCTCATTTTCCATTTCTTGCAAATCAGAAATAGTTTCTAAATGATGTTGTTCGGCAAAATCCTTTGGTACTGCTAATGTGTATGTATTATTGAATTGCATAGGCTGTAAGAATTTTAAGTCATATTTTTCTAATAATCCATCTTGTGCTTGATGATATACCTCTTCTTCATCATTACTAGAGGCAGTCTCATTTAAAAATTGCGATAATGCTGTTCCAGTAAATTCCGGATAGATATCAATGCTTCCTGATCGCAATGCGTCAAACAAAAAGGAAGTCTTTCCTAGTCCGGGTTCTAATTCTACCTGTAGATCTGTTTCTTCTTCAATTAATATTTTGTATATGTTAATTAATATTTCCGGTTCAGCACCTAGCTTTCCACCAATGACAATGGTATCTTGATTATTTTTCATTACATTTGGCACAATGATAAAAAGTAAAGAAATAATGATAATCAGAATAATCGTCACGATGGATTGTTTGAAAGAAAATTTCTCCATCTTCCGTAATAAGAAGTCAAAAACAATGGCTAAAAGTGCAGCAGGTATGGCACCTATGATAATAAGAGATGTGTTATTGCGATCGATTCCTAGCAAGATGATATCTCCTAAACCACCGGCTCCTATTAAAGCAGCAAGTGTTGCTGTACCGACAATTAAGACCATTGCTGTTCTGATCCCAGCCATAATGACCGGTATTGCAAGAGGGAGTTCTACTTTCATCAGTCTTTTTGATGGATTCATTCCCATTGCTGTTGCAGCTTCGATTAAGGAACTATCTACTTCTTTAATCCCTGTATATGTGTTGCGCAAGATTGGTAACAACGCATAAATGACTAACGCGATGATTGCCGGTACTTTGCCGATTCCGAACAATGGAATGAAAAGACCGAGTAAAGCTAAGGAAGGAATGGTTTGTAAAACCGCGGTAGCACCAATAATAGTTTCTGCAATTTTTTCCTTTTTGGTCAAGTAGATACCGACTGGAATCGAAATGAATACAGTGAACAATAAGGCAATGAACGATATTTGGATATGTTCCAATAATGCTTGCCATACTTGAGTTTGTCTGTTTTGGAACACGTCATAGAAATCAGACATATTCTCCCCGCCCTTCTTTGAAAGAGGAGGATAAGTATTGTAACAATGCTTGTCGATCTACTTGTCCAACTGTTTTCCCTTTTGATGTAACGTAAATGGTTTCTTCCTTGGATAACATATCTAATACTTCTTCAAGGGAAGCGGAGGCGTCAATTGTAATAGCCGGTTTTCCATCAGTTGCAGGTTGCATCATATCTTTTAAATGAAAAGTGGAGTCAATGCTGTTAGCAGAACCTATAAAGTCACGGACAAAATCATTAACAGGATTAGTCAGGATTTCTTTTGGACTACCGAGCTGCACGATTTTTCCTTCTTTCATGATGCAGATTCTGTCTGCAAGCTTAAGTGCTTCTTGGATATCATGGGTAACAAATACAATCGTTTTATTGATTTTTTGTTGTAAATCGATGATATCTTCTTGCAACTTTTCTCTGCTGATTGGATCTAATGCACTAAATGGTTCATCCATTAGGATAATATCTGGGTCTGCCGCTAAGGCACGAATAACTCCCACTCGCTGTTGCTCACCACCTGAAAGTTCATGTGGCTGGCGGTCGCGATATGTATCAGGATCGAGGCCGACCATTTCTAATAATTTATCTGTGCGTTTTTGAACGTCATCTTTGTCCCAATTTTTCATTTCTGGAACAATAGCAATGTTTTCTTCGATTGTCATGTGAGGAAAAAGGGCAATTTGCTGGAGGACATAGCCGATATTCCATCTTAATGCATGAATGTTATAATCACTAATTCTCTTATTATCGATGTAAATGGTACCTGTTGAAAGTGGAATGAGTCGATTCATCATTTTCAGTGTCGTCGTTTTTCCACAGCCACTAGGGCCGATCAGTACAAAAAATTCTCCTTTTTCAATGGAGAAACTCGCCCTATCGACAGCTGTTGTACCATCAGTAAATTGCTTGGATACATTCTCGAACGTGATCATACTAATAAACTCCCTTATTCGTGTTTATCGATATTTTCTACTTTTAGCATATCATATGGGGTTCATGTAAGATAAAGAAAAGTTTTTTCAATAACTGTTGAAGATTACTGGCGAAAGATGGTGCTAATCGTATGAATATGGTAAAATATCAAGAAATATACATAAATTTGTTCCTGTTCTTTATAAAAAATGGGAACTTTTTACCTTTTGATACGTATATATTAATAAGTCATTCATCAGGAGGTGTACATATTGGAGTACTAGATATTTATTGGTGGATACTATGGGGGAGTTTGGCAGTTGCCATTTTTTCTTTGTTACTAGGTCATGTGTTAGATGGAATCTTAGATAGTGTATTTGATAGTTTAGGAGACTTCTTTAATCCATTACTAGTTTTTGGTACTTTATCTGTTATTGGAGGAGCAGGTGTTTTACTTACTAAATATTCTTCTTTAAACGATATTTATGTCTTACTTATTAGTATATTAATAGGCATAGGAGCATATTTACTTATTTACTATTTCCTTGTGATTCCGATGTCGAATGCTGAGTCCTCTACTTCTATATCCATTCATGATCTAGAAGGGCAAGTTGGTGAGGTGATTACCACCATTCCTGCTCAAGGTATGGGAGAAGTATTTATTTCCTCTACAAGCGGTAGTCGAAATGAAACTGCCAAAAGCTTTGATCAAACGATTATTAAGCAAGGACAACAAGTTGTTGTTGTAAAGGTTGAAGATCAGATTTTATATGTTTCAGAACTAGATGAACTTTAATTAGGAGGCTAAGAATGGACTTTTTGATTGTTATAGGTGTTGTCGTTGCGGTTATCCTAGCATTTGCGATTCTATTTGCAGCTCGCTATAAAACAGTAGGCGCAGATGATGCTATGATCGTAACAGGTAGTTTTTTAGGGAGCAAGAACGTACACAGAACAGATGATGGAGGAGGCATTAAGATCGTCCGTGGTGGCGGTGCCTTTATCCTGCCGGTTTTCCAGCAGAAAGAAAACATTAGCTTACGTTCTCATAGTTTAGATATCTCTACACCGAATGTTTACACCGAGAATGGTGTACCAGTAATGGCGGATGGAACTGCGATTATCAAAGTGCAAAGTACAACAGAAGGAATTGCGACAGCAGGGGAGCAATTCCTAGGGAAAGACGATTCCGAACTTCGCAAAGAGGCGCAAGAAGTATTGGAAGGTCATTTGCGAGCGATTTTAGGAACGATGACAGTAGAGGAAATCTACAAAAACCGAGAACGTTTTGCACAAGAGGTACAAACGCAAGCGGCTGTTGATTTAAAGAAAATGGGACTGCAAATTGTCTCATTCACCATTAAAGATGTGCAAGACGAAAATGGATATTTGGAAGCACTAGGTAAGCCGCGTATTGCAGAAGTCAAAAGAGACGCCCAAATTGCTGAAGCAAACGCGATGAGAGATGCACGTATTCAAAAAGCTTCAGCAGAACGCGAAAGTCAAAGTGCAGAGCTATTAAGCGAAACGCAAATTGCCGAATCCACAAAAGAAAAAGAACTCAAAGTAGCAGCTTATAAGCGTGATCAAGACACGGCTAAAGCAGAAGCGGATATGGCTTATAAATTACAAGGAGCAAAATCAGAACAACAAGTTAAACAAGAAGAAATGCAAATCCAATTGGTTGAGAAAAATAAACAAATTGAAATCGACGAAAAAGAAGTACTTCGTAAGCAACGTCAATATGAAGCGGAAATCTCCAAAAAGGCAGAGGCAGAGCGTTATGCGGCTGAACAAAAAGCTGAAGCAGACAAAGTTGCCCGCGTAAAAAAAGCTGAAGCAGAAGCTGAACAAATACGCTTGGACGGGGAAGCCGAAGCAGATGCTATCCGTCAAAAAGGTTTAGCAGAGGCAGAAGCGAAAGAAAAAATTGCCGAAGCAATGGAGAAATATGGCGAGGCAGCGATACTCGAAATGATTATCAACATGCTTCCTGAATTTGCTGGAAAAATTGCTGAACCTGTTCGTTCTATTGACAAGGTGACAGTTGTTGATAATGGAAAAGGCGATGGCGATGGTGCAACGCGAATGAGTAATTATGTAACTAAATTAATGAGTCAATTACCAGAAACATTAAAAGATGTATCTGGTGTTGACTTAAAAGGGATGTTAGATAATGTCGCATCCAATAACGAATCCAAGATCAAGGATAGTTTAGCTAAAGCAGAAACAGAAAGTCCAGAAGTAACGAACGGAGAATAAACAAAAAGGGTAGGTTTAAGCCTATCCTTTCTTTCTTGTAAGGAAGGATATAAACATTGGTATTATAACTTTTATAGAGATTTCAATGCTACATTTTAGCGCTTTTAAGGGATAATAATCCAAGTTTTTAGCTCTAACATATGTTGTAGAGCAATACTTAGCGAAGGCCCGCCCACTTCCACTCCTGTGGGAATCGGTTGACCTGAAGATCCACTTTTTCGAGCGATTTTTGCTCGAAAAAGTTAGCTGAAGGGCAAACCCCACGGAAAGGGAAGTGGACAGCCGGAGCGGTGGTCAAGCTGTTCAAGTATTTCATAATGAATGCTAGAGAAATGGTAAATCTTTTTATTTATCCAATAGTTATTGCTTATAGACAAAACAAAAAATGATATCGCAAAGGTGTCCATAAGAATTAGTCTTAGGGACAAAAATTAGCAAAATCCCATCCAAACTTCTATAAGATATAGTTCCACTATACGTATTGTTCTTCTGTGCTACAATAGAAAGAAAAATGAGGAGGAGTATTGATGTCAGAAGCTATCATTCATGCATATTTAAAAGATAAAGAAGAAAAATGGCACGAACCGTTTACTAGACTTTATCATGTGATTGATGAGAATATTCCAGATGGTTTTGCACTTGAAATGCAATATGGCATGCCTTCATTCGTTGTTCCGTTGGCAACATTTCCTAAAGGATACCATGTCCAGGAAGGTACACCTCTCCCTTTTATTAGTATTGCAGCACAAAAGAAACATTTGGCTGTCTATCATATGGGCATCTATGCTGATGAGGAATTGCTAGACTGGTTTGAAAAGGAATATTCTAATCACATGTCCACTCAATTAAATATGGGTAAAAGCTGTATTCGATTTACAAATCCTAAAAAAGTCCCTTTCGAGTTGCTTGGTGAACTATCCACCAAAATAACAGTGAATGAATGGATCGAGATGTATAAAAGTAGGGCAGAGTGATGGCATTAAAACATGATGTAAGTAGCGATAAAATATAGAGCAATAGTTGTTAATGATGGTAATGCATAGATGATTACATTTTTGACTATTGATCGCTGTAATGCATAGATAGTTAAGAAGATCATCATCAGTCCAAGTAAAGCTGTCATTGCATTTGATAGGCTTGTCATATTTAAAATCGCACCTTTTTGATGGAAGATGTCTGTAATCACCAGTAGTTGCAGATTATATAGGTTACTACCTAAAATAGCACCAATAGCAAGAGAGTATTTTGCCATTTGGAATGCTACAAGTACAGTGACTAATTCAGGTAAAGAGGTTGCCGCAGCAATTAAAAAACTTCCGACAAAACTGGAGTTCATTCCTGTTTGGTCAGCAATTTCGTCGCCGGAAATAGTTAAAGTACTACCAGCAAGAAAGACGATAATCGCGGCGAAGATAAAACGAATGACTCCTTGTTTTAATGTTAAATCAGATGTTACCTCAATATCTTCTTCCTCATGATCGAGTTTCTTCACAACAAATAAATAAAGAATAATCAGTAGATACATCTCGAAACCAATATGAAAAAAGCTGGGAGAGTTGTCCCAAAGAATGGCAATGACTAATAAGGCAGTCATTACAAATCCGGCTTTTGCAACCGGGAGATGTGTGCTTTGTTCTACTCTATTAAATACTCTCTTTTTTCGATAAATAAGATCAAATGCCATTAAAATCAAAACGTTAAACACATTGCTACCTAACATATTTCCAACGGCAATATCGGCATTGTCAATATAGACAGCAGTTAAACTAGTCGTTAACTCAGGTAAACTTGTTGCCCCGCCAATTAGAAAGGTTCCTATCATAGCCCCGCTTAGTGTTGATTTTTGATTAATGACGTCTCCATATTTATTTAATTGAATGGCAGCAAAAATTACTATGATGGCCGCTAGAAAAAATACAATGAATGTCATGACTATCCTCCCTAAAATGATTAAATTATAAAAGATATTAAATGAATAGCGAACATATATTCTTGATAGAAAAGAATCGATATGGTATGATAAATGCCTTCATTACATAATTTTATCCGCAACATGAAAAGGAGATGTAATATTATGACAGGAAAAACACATATTATGGGTGGGATCGCAGCAACTACTGTGATGGCCACTTTTACAGATTATGATCCTGCTTGGTTTATATTTGCAGGAGCTATAGGGGGATTAATACCAGACATATGTCATGGGGGAAGTAAAATTGGCCGAAAATTTCCACTCCTGTCTAAATTGATTAATGCGTTATTTGGTCATCGAACTTTTACTCATAGTCTATTATTTTTACTGTTAGTTGGATTTTTATTATCGCTAATAACTAGTAATAGATCATTGGTTATAGGTATCGCTATTGGAATGATCAGCCACTTCCTACTAGATTCTATGACAAAACAAGGAATAAAATTACTTTATCCAGTAAACATGACAGTAAGATTTCCATTCACAACGAAAACTGGTGGTACTGTTGAGAATCTTGTGTTATTAGGGCTAACTTTGCTGACTATTTACTTTGGAAAAGACATCGTCCTTATGTCTTCTTTATTTTTCGTGCTATAGATTCCAAAATATAAACCACTGGAACTTGTGTGGTGACATTGGAATCTTGGAACCACTCTTCTGTAACATAATACGCAAGATTTACATCTGATATTTTTGCAATTGTAGACAATTTATTATTCGTTATGCTAATAATCTGACTGCCCTCTTGTTTGAGTTGATTAACCTGAGTTACGGTAAAAGGATTTTCTCCCGATACCGAAAGTACAATGGTTACACTGTTATAGCGGAATTTAGCATGAATCGGATAATGAGGATCTTTGATATAGACCGAAAATTTCCCCATGCTGGAAAAATATCTTGCTCCATATTCTGCTAGAATACCGGAGCTGCCGATCCCAGTGAAAATTACACTTTCTGCTTTTGCTATTAATTTGGCTGCTTCATCCATCTGTTCCTCTAGATCACCGGTTAGTGTCCTTTCAAAGAATTCTGTAATGGAATGCTGAGGACTTTTGATAACTGTCCGTTTGTTTTCTTCTAAGTGCATTTTTAATTTCACCTTAAATTCGGAAAAGCCATCACAATTTATTTTACGACAGAAGCGTAAAATCGTTGCTGTTGATACATGTGTTTCATCCGCTAATTCACGAATTCTCATATAAGCTACTTTCTCGCTGTTTCTGGATATATAGTTATACAGTGTTAATTCCAATTCATTAAAGGAAGCAATCATTTCATGGGTAAACATCGAGGTAGAGTCCCTTCTTGATACAAAGTCTTTCTTTTATTTTAGCATACTCATTGAATATGTTACAGGTTGTGCCATTGATGAAACATGTCACGAAAGTTGTTATTAACAACAGAAAGGTCGATTCATATTTACCTTACTTATGATCCAAACTATAATGCAAATATAATAAGGTAATAGGAGGTTGTGTCATGCCAACAAAAATGTATCAATTCCCAAAAAATTTTCTGTGGGGTGGAGCTACTGCAGCTAACCAGATTGAAGGTGGTTTCCATGAAGGAAATAAAGGCTTAAATATAGCGGATGTATTACCAGGTGGAAAAGGCCGGCTCAATATTTTAAAAGAACCCGGTTTTAACTTTGAAGTAAATACGGAGAAATATATATATCCGAATCATGAGGCTATTGACTTTTATCACCGATACAAAGAAGATATTGCGCTGTTTGCAGAAATGGGCTTTAAAGTATTTCGAATGTCCATCGCCTGGACGAGAATTTTTCCTAACGGTGATGAGACAGAACCGAACGAGGAAGGACTAGCCTTTTATGACCGGGTGTTTGATGAGCTGCATAAACACAATATTGAACCAGTTGTGACCATATCTCATTATGAAATGCCGGTTAATTTAGTAAGGAATTATGGTGGTTGGCGAAGCAGAGAAGTAGTGACTTTCTTTGAGCGTTATGCCAAAACGATTTTGGAACGTTATCAAAACAAAGTGAAATATTGGATGACTTTTAACGAGATTAACAGTGGGCTAGTCATGCCAATTATGGGGCTCGGCTTCTCGATCCAAAAGGAAGAGGATAAATATACGCCAACATTCCAGGCATTTCACCACCAGTTTGTTGCAAGCAGCTTAGCGGTAAAAGCTTGTCATGAGATTATTCCGGATGCACAAATTGGTTGTATGATTTTATATGCGCCAGTTTATCCATATGATGCTAATCCGACAAATGTTATGCATGCACTAGAAGAAGAGCGTCTTTTTAACTATTATTGTGCAGATGTACAAGTCCGTGGTGAATATCCTGCGTTTATGACTCGTTACTTCAAAGAACATCATATCGAGTTAGATATCAAAGAAGGCGATTTAGAACTAATTAAAGAACATACTGTTGATTATATTGGCTTTAGTTACTATATGTCCCGCACTGAGAAAAAGGAAAAAACCGACGAAGAACAAGCGGATGGTAACATAATGTCTGGTGTAAGAAATCCTTTCTTAACAGCAAGTGACTGGGGATGGGAAATCGACCCAATCGGTTTGAGAATCGCTTTAAATCAATTATATGACCGTTATCGTGTGCCACTTTTTGTCGTTGAAAACGGACTTGGTGCGAAAGACGTGGTAGAAGAAGACGGATCTATCCGTGACGATTACCGAATTGATTATTTGCGTGACCACATTGTCGCCATGGGAGAAGCAATAGAAGATGGTGTTGATTTAATGGGATACACTGCTTGGGGTTGTATTGACTTGGTAAGTGCATCTACAGGTGAAATGTCTAAGCGCTATGGCTTTATTTATGTTGATAAACAAGATGACGGCAGTGGAACAATGGAACGCAGCAGAAAAAAATCATTTTTCTGGTATCAAAATGTGATTGAAACGAATGGGAAAGAATTATAAAAATAAGGGTATTGGAAGAAGAGAGTGTATAATTCTTCTTCTTTCTTATAAGGAAAGAAAGTATATAATCCTCGGTATCAACGCATTTGTTATCAAAGTAGCCATTTTGAAATAAACCGTATAGGAAACCATCGCTGCGGCTGTCCACTTCCCTTTCCACGGGATTTTCGACTAAGCTAACTTTTCCAAGCAAAACCCGCTTGAAAAAGTGGATCTTAGTCGAAAATCATCCCGTAGGATCATTGCTTACGTGATGTCCAGCTTCTGTTAACACGGTTATCCCTTTTTCCAAATTTTCTTCTTTGATCAGAATGTAATCCGTATTAAATGTCGATAGAGCAAAGATGCTAATGTCATGATTAGCAAGAGTGGTCGCTATGTTGGCCAATATCCCTGTAAGCGCAAAATCAAGCACTCCCTCAATTTTTAAACAACGCCATCCATCTTCCTTATCGATAACAATATGATCATCAAACGTTATGTTACTATTACAAACAATCGAGCATTCTTCTTCCGTATAGGAGACGGAAAAAAGCTCATCACTTTGCATCAGGTGAGTTGGAATGCTTTCTTGCGGTGCTAATTTAATAACAGAATACGGATTGTTTAATATCGAAAAGTTCATTTGTTTTCCCCTTTTTTTAGAAAATAGTGATCTAGTACTATTATAAGACAAAATTAACGTAATTTTAATCATTCTTAATCATGATTTGTAGTAGAATGGTCGTAAGATAAAAAGAAGGCGGTGTCCTGTGAATAAATTATTGTTACATTTAGAAGGAGCGGCTGTTTTTGCGTTAAGTCTTTATGCTTATTTTTATTTCTCATTTGGCTGGATAATGCTGATACTATTGTTATTGGCTCCAGATCTCGCGATGCTTGGATATCTAATTAATAACAAGATCGGTTCCGTTATTTATAACCTTTTTCATACGTATGTTCTTTCGCTTGGTGGTGTCGTCATCGGTTTTCTTTTTCATGATTTGTTATTGGCGATCAGCTTAATCTGGACGGCACATATTGGGATGGATCGAATGGTGGGCTATGGATTAAAGTATTCTAGTGGTTTTAAGGACACGCATTTCGATCGGGTCTAAATAGCAGATATATCGGTCTACATACGTTACAATAGGAATGGAAGCGATTTAAAAAGGAGGATGAATCAAATGCCAAAAGTGGTGATGACTTTTCCAAAAGGGAAATGCAAAGTATTAACAATGAGCTATGATGATGGGAAAGTGGCGGACAGACGTTTAGTCGATATCTTTAATCGTTATGGGATTAAAGGGTCTTTTCACTTGAATTCAGGCCTACTTGGAGAAGGAGACAGAATTATAGCAGAAGAAATAGCGCCATTATATCAGGGACATGAAGTTTCAGCACATACAGTCACACACCCTACCATTGCACGTTCTCCGAAAGAGCAGCTAATAGAAGAAGTGATGGAAGACCGTAAAAAGCTAGAAGAACTGGTTGGCTATCCAGTAAGAGGTCTATCCTATCCAAACGGTTCCTATCATTCATTTATCAAGGAAATGCTACCTTATTTAGGGATTGAATATGCGAGAACAGTGAATAGCACAGGAAATTTTGGAATACCAGATGATTTTATCGAATGGAATCCAACGTGTCATCATAACCAAAACCTTTTACAACTCGCTGAAGAGTTTGTTTCCTTACATAAAAAACAATATTTATATATGTTTTATGTGTGGGGACATAGCTATGAATTTGATCATGATGATAATTGGGAATTAATCGAACAGTTCTCCGAATTTATTGGAGACAAAGAAGATATCTGGTATGCAACCAATATAGAAATTGTTGATTATATCAAAGCATTTAGGAGATTGCATTTTTCAGCAAATAGCCAGTTTGTCTACAACCCATCAGCGCAATCGGTTTGGTTACGTGTTGATGAACGGGTTGTGGAAGTACCTGGTGGTAAACAAGTGGAATTGACAAAGGAAGGTTACGACTATTCAAGTTCATTCATTTAACTATCGAGAAAAAGGCTGACCAAATGGTGTGAGATATCTCTGGTCAGCCTTCTTCTATTAATTATCGTCATTTACGCTATTTTTCTGATTACCTTTTGCATATTTTCCTTGGCGGCCATATTCTTTGTTAGTTTTATTTGTTCTTTCTTCACCGCTTTTTCCTTGGTTGTTGGCCATGAATGATCCACTCCTTTCTCTAGGTTGTATTAATGTGATACCCGGTGCTAAAGTGATGAAACTATTATTCAGGTTACTTTTTCTTGAATGGAACCGTCTTTTTTATGGATTATAGTAGCAGTTCCTTTATTAGCGGCAATTTCTTTTGCTCTCTCAATAGCTTCCTGTTTATTGTCGAAAACATAAGAAGCTTGTTTGGCGTCCTGTACTTTTACAGCCCAGCCATTTTCATGTGGAATGACGTGCTCACCTTTTTCCAATAGCTCGGGTCTACTATTTTGTGCATCTTCATCGCGACTCCGAAGCTCTTCGTCACTCATTTGTAAAACTTGTTGAATCTCTTTATCAGATGCGTTTTCATACCACTCCTTTGCCTGTTCAGTTGCAATCGGAATAGCTCGTCCTTCCTTATATCCTTCGTCGATCATCGCGTTGGCGATATCAATCGCTTTTTTTCTTACCGATGTTTCTAAGTTTTTTAATGAACTTGGATAATCGTTTGTATCCCAAGGCATGGCACTACTCCTCTCTTGATGGTATGTTAGGAAACTTCTCTACAAGCTTTTGCACATTGGAAGCAAGCATCAGCACATCTTTGGCAATGATCATGATGATGGTGGTTACATTCTTCCCCACACGTTTGACAAATTTCTGCGCAAACTGTAGCTAATTGCGCGATAAATGGTGAATTTCTTGTGATCGCTGCCTCTAAATAACTACAAAATTCAGCACATTCACGATCAAGTTGAATGCATTTCGTCATCGTGTCGACATTTTCTTCTTTTAAACACGCATTAAAACAATGGTTACATTTCGTCATGCAAATGTGTAAAGTATCCAGTAGTTTTTGGTACTTTGGATCAATCATGATTCTACCTCCAATCGTAGTATAGTGCTTACATAATGTACGATTCCCATATTTAGGACGACTAAACTTAGATGCAGTTGGTTTTCGTTTCAGAATTGGTGTGCTATTATAATTCGTATCATCATTGCAACACAGGAGGGTGACATGAGAAATAGTAAGTTAATGAATATTATCCTAATTTCATGCTTTGTTATAGCGGTGAGCTTTTCGATATATTTTTATATACAGTCTAAAGCATTCCAATCCAAGATTACTGATGCGACTTCGAAAGAACAGGTGCCAACCTATCATTTTGCTCTGATTGGAGAAGAAATGGATCATGATTACTGGCGATTAGTTGGTGAAGGGGCAAAAGATATGGAGGAAAAATATGATGTGTTTATCGAGTATGAGGGGCCAAGACGTTCCAATCCAGAAGAACAACTGAAGCTTCTCGACATTGCGATGAAATCGAAAGTGGACGGCATTATTGTACAAGCGTTGAATGATGAATTTTTACCAGTTATTAATCAAGCAGTAGATCAGGGGATTCCGGTAATAACGATTGATACCGATGCACCGGAAAGTAAGCGGTCAACTTATATCGGAACGGATAATTATGAAGCTGGAAAACTAGCTGGTGAGGCATTGCTTAAAGATACTAATAGTGAAGCTACTGTTGGGATTATCACAGGTAGTTTTGAAAACGCTCATCATCAATTACGTGTCGAAGGCTTCAGAGATGTTGTCGAACAAGAGCCAGGAATTGATATTGTTGCGATTGAAGAGTCGAATATTACGAGAGTAGTTGCGGAAGAGAAGACGCACAATATGTTAAGTGATTATCCAGATATTACCGCGTTATATGGAACAAGTGCATTAGATGGGATTGGTATGGTTGCTGCTGCTGAATCGTTGGGAGTAGAAGAATCCCTATATATGATTGCCTTCGATGTATTACCAGCGAATATTGCACTTTTGAAAGAGGAAAGAGTGGATGTATTAATTGGACAAAAACCATATGAAATGGGAAATCGCAGTGTGGAGTTAATGCTGGATTTGATGAATAATCAAGAAGTACAGGAAGTTTACCATACGAATGCATCTGTAGTTAGAAAAGAGGATATTGATGATTAGGATTAGAACAAAACTACTCATATACTTCGCTGCTATCCTGTTATTAGTGATTATTTTATTTTTTATTCGTGAACAAAGTGCGCAAAGAATTGTTGAATTACATGATGAACGTTCTGCTCATTATTTTTTATTAAATGAAATAACAAATATTACAGATCAGACTTATCAATCACTGCAAATTTATGTGCATGAGCCAACAGATGAAAATCTCCAATATTATGAGGAGGACAAGCAACAATTAAACGAATTACAAGAGCAATTTGAGATAGCTGCTGAAGAAAGTATAGATAAGAAAAACTATGTCCATTTATTAACAAGCTTTTTAGAATTAACTGATTTAACTGCGGAAGGTGTAGCACAAGATGATATTGAGCAATATTCCTATTATTTGAATGAAGCAGATAATAGTGCAACTTATATTCATGAGAAAACCTTAGAATTAATTAATTCAGAACTTACTGTTTATCAGAATTTAATTGAACTGGAGGACCAACGTGTTAAATATTCTAAAAATATGGGGACTGCTATTTTTATTTCGGTGATCATCCTTAGTATTTTGTTTGCCTTATGGTTCTCTAATGGCATTACAAGGGCGATTGAACGCCTAACTGGTGCTGCTAAGGAAATTTCGCAGGGAAATTATACTGTAGAAGATGTCGTTGTGCCTCAAAAGGATGAACTAAAAATTTTAACAGAAACGTTTAATCAAATGAAGTGGAATATCGTCGAGGCGATTCGGGAAATGAAAGAAAAAGCCCGGATGTCTCAGTTGTTAAAGGAAATGGAATTGAAGAGCTTGCAAAATCAAATTAATCCTCATTTTCTATTTAACACATTAAATACGATTTCCAAAACATCGTATATTGAGGGAGCAGAACGAACCAGTGATTTAATCTCGTCTGTTTCAGCGTTGTTACGTTATAATATCGGTAGTCTAGATAGAGAAACCTATTTGAAAGATGAAGTAGAGATCGTGAAGGAATACTTTTTCATACAAAAAACGAGGTTCGGTGATAGGGTGACATTCGATCAGGATATCGAGGAAGAATGTTTACAAACCCCAATACCTTGCCTGACGCTACAGCCTATTATTGAAAATGCCTTCATGCATGGTATTGAGGAAATGGCAGACGGTGCAGAAATAACCCTTGCCATTTATCAAAAGGAAGAAAAAGTATGGATTGAAATAACCGATAACGGAGTAGGGATGGATCAGGAAACGATTGATCGCTTATTAACAGTGGATGAGAATACGGAAACGAATAGAAAAGGGCATTCGACAGGGATTGGCATGCGAAATGTAATCGATCGCCTCAAGTTATTTGATAAAGAAAGTGAAGTGTCTATTCGATCAGAGGTTGGCAAAGGAACCAAAGTAACCATTAAGCTACGAAAGGAGTGACAAAATGATCAACGTTATGCTTGTAGATGATGAGGCAATTGAACGAGAAGGCATCCGGATGATTTTAGAACGAAACAGATCAAATGCTGAAATTATTGCAGAAGCAAAAAATGGTAAAGAAGCAGTTGAGTTTGCCACAACACATCGACCTGATATTATTTTTATGGACATTAAAATGCCAGAATTTGATGGTTTGGTAGCAATTGAACAAATTCTTCAGACATTACCGGAAACAAAATGTATTATGGTATCCGCATTCGATACTTTTCAATATGCTAAACGTGCGATGAAATTTGGTATAAAAGAATACCTGTTAAAGCCGAGTAAAGTATCAGAAGTATTAGAAGCTTACGATCGAATGGTTGCAGAACTATCTGAAAAAAATGAGCTAAATGAACGATTAGAACAAGCAAGTGCATTGGTAGAAATGGAATTTATCTTAACGCTGATGATGGATCATGTCCATGAGTTCAACGCAGAAGATTGGACGAAATGGCTAGATGTCGAGAATACAAAGGGCTTTGCCGCGGTATTTTCTTTTCAGTCAGAGATCCTTAGACCTGACCGTGAACAGAAAAGTAACTGGTATCGCACACTCAAAGACGGATTATCAAGGTTACCTTATGATGTTTTTGTTGGACCGCTGACAGGTTATCAAGTCCCAGTTTTCGTTAAGTATGGTGATTATCGAATGGATCAGTTTGCAAGAGATGTTATACAGAATATTCAGCGTGATTTACGCGATTGCCAGCTCTGTGTTGGAGTCGGAGCAGTTATTGCTGATTTACAGGACTTTTCCAGGTCCTATCAAGAAGCCTTATATGCTTTAGAGCAAGTACAAAACCACTCTGGCGCTAAATATCAAGTCTATACGGAACAAATGGCTGAAAAAAGAAAAGAACGGATCCATTTTGAAGAAGAGAAAGAATTACTAGAAGCCATTAAAAAAGGAGATACTCAGCAGGCGACGTTTTTATTTGATCGCTATTTCCAATCGGTACAACAGAATGCTAGTTATCAAGCACGAATCATCCAAAAGACAATCGAAAACTTTTTTATTGTCTTAACAAGAATGACGAAAGAGCTAGGTCTGGATCGGAATATTCAAATGAGCTTTGAACAGTTTGAAACAGCGACACAGATCAGGGAAGCTGCCAAGGCTCACTTGCAAAGAATTATTATGCAGATACGTGAATGGCGTTCAACTGGAGTTCATGGTCTGTTGATGCAGGCAAAGGAATATATTGAAGCCCATTATCAGCGAAATATAACACTGGAAGAGATAGCAGAGAAAGTCGGATTAAGCTCATACTATTTGAGTAAGCTGTTTAAAGAGCATTTTCAAATCACCTTTGTTGAATACGTAACAAAAACTAGATTAACCGAAGCAAAAGACTTATTATTAGATGATCGAATATCATTGAAAGAAATTGCATTAACAGTTGGATATAAAGATCCCAATTATTTCAGTCGAGTATTTAAGAAAGAGACTGGACTGAGCCCGAGTGAATATCGAAAGCAGTATTCATGAAAAAGGACGGATGTGAGAATTTTTTGCACGGAATTGATAAGTTGTTTATCACGGTGCTAAACGTCTGTAACCCCCACTTCAAGCTTTAATTAACGCAAGGAAGCTAAGTTGGGGATAACAGAAGTAAACATCCTGATAAGTTTTGCTAATGATCAGTGGAGGTCAAAATTTTCACTGATCATAGTCTCACTTTATTTGGATACATTCTCCTTGCGAAAATGAGCTGGTGTTGTACCAATGTACTTTTTGAAAGTCCGGTAGAAGTGTGGGATGCTTTCGAATCCACACTTTTCTGCAATATAAGAGATCGTATAATTCGTAGTGATTAATAATTCCTTTGCTTTAAATATGCGTTTTTTGTTGATATAGACTGTTAATCCCATACCAGTAATATCCTTGAAGACTCGACTAAAATGAGCAGGGCTGACGAGGGCTTCGTCGGCTATAGTAGTCAGGGAGATGTTATGTTGCAGATGTTGATCAATGTATGAAAAGATATCATTTATCCAGTCACGATTGTTATCTTTTTTTACGGAAGGCTCTGTATTCTGATTTGCACGAAGGCGAGACAATTCTAATAATATATGATGAGTAATTAACACGGAAGCGTGTGAGCATCCTAGTTTTTGTTCTTTCAATTCTTGATGTATGTTTGCAAGGTATTGCTCCAATTTAACTTGATGCTTTTCAGAAAGGTGTATTTTATAGTCTTTCTCTTTTTTTATTTCTTTGATTAAAGATAAATAGGAAAAGGATTCATCAGTAGAAATGGTTTGAATAAGTGCTGGGCTAAAGAAAATGACAGAGGAAGTCACTAAATCATTTTTATCAGGCTTGGCGTGATGAATCGTATCATTTGGAATGATAAAAACATCCCCTATCCCCATTTTGTATAAGGTGTTTTGAATAAAGAAAACGCCTTTTCCACCATGAACATAAATGATTTCATAAAAGTCATGCATATGGTTTGGCAGTTCATTTTGCGGCTCTTTACTACTTTTGTAAGAAAAGGAATAAGGAAAGAGTTCGTTTGAATCAGAGAATTTATTAACCGTTTTCATCTTGATCACCTATCGCTATTTTATATCAAAAAAGAGTATAAAAAAAGCAAAAAATGCAATTTTTATTTCAAATTACTGCTGATATGATAAATATAATCTCTCTATATAGGAGTGGTGCTAATATGAAAAGTCTGGTCTGTGAACAACCAGGGAAGTTTAAGTGGAAAAATACAGATCCACCGAAACCAAAAAAACAGGAAGCGCTAGTTAATATTAAACGGATTGGAATATGTGGTACAGATCTACACGCGTTTAAAGGGAATCAACCTTTTTTTCAATATCCACGAATTTTGGGACATGAGTTAGCTGGGGTAATAGAATCTATTGAAGACAACCCCTTTGATTTAAAACAAGGAGACCAAGTTTCAGTTATTCCCTATATAGAATGTGGGGAGTGTATCGCTTGCCGCAATGGAAAAACAAATTGCTGTACACAAATGAAAGTGTTAGGTGTTCATATTGATGGTGGCATGTGTGAACAGGTTTCAGTGCCATACGATCATCTTATTAAGACTGAAAGATTGTCCTTAGATCAAACGGCAGTTATAGAACCACTTAGTATTGGTGCGCATGCTGTCAGACGAACTAATATTAAAAAAGATGAATGTGTCCTTGTGATTGGATCTGGCCCTATTGGGTTAGGGGTAATGGCGTTTGCAAAGATAGAGGGAGCCAAAGTGATAGCGATGGATATCAATACGGAAAGATTGAAATTTTGCCGTGATTGGGCCGATGTAGACTACATTGTAAATGCATTAGACTCTCCTTCAGAATCCTTAGAGCAAATAACGAATGGAGACATGCCTACCGTGGTTTTTGATGCTACCGGAAATAGCACATCAATGACAGACGCATTCCATTATCCTGCAAATGGTGGAAAATTAATTTATGTAGGGCTGGTAAAGGAAGATATAACCTTTTCAAATCCCGCTTTTCATTCGAAAGAATTGACATTAATGGCGAGTAGAAACGCAACAAAGTCTGATTTTGAATATGTTGTTCAATCCATTAGAAAGAACAAGATTATTGTAAGCGAATACATCACAAATCGGTCTGGTTTTAATCAGACAATAGAACACTTTGAAGAATGGTTAAAGCCAGAGACTAATGTCATTAAAGCAATGGTTGAGTTATAAGTTGATTATTTTAAATAAATGGAGGGACTGAAGAAAAGCACTTACGCAAATATTATTTTGAAAAAAGGTGTTATTTCTGAATAGAATATCTAATGGGAAAGGAGATAAAATCGATGCGAGTTGACGCACATCAGCATTATTGGAAGATTAATAGAGATGATTATGGTTGGATTACACCCGAAACTCCAGCTCTTTACCGTGATTTTCATGAAGAAGATTTAGTTCCCCATTTAATAAAGAACAATATCGATAAAACGATTGTTGTGCAAGCAGCACCAACCATAGCAGAAACAGATTTTATTCTTTCGCTTAGCGATGAATCAGAAACCATTGCTGGGGTTGTCGGTTGGATTGATCTTGAGGACCCTGCTTATAAGGAACAGTTAGAGCGATTTCTAAATCATTCTAAATTTGTTGGGGTACGGATAATGATTCAAGATATGCCAGATGAAAATATAATTTTAGACCCTAAGTATATCGATGCTTTTTCTTATCTTGCAGAAATCGATCTTCCAGTTGATTTGCTAGTCCACTCTGGGCAGCTTTCTGCTGTCGTTCAACTGTTGAACCAAGTATCGATACGAGGCGTGATCGATCATATTGCGAAACCGGACATTGCACAGGGAAAGCTAGAACCTTGGAAAAGCCAAATGAAAGAAATTGCAAAACATTCTAATATGTATTGTAAATTATCTGGAATGGTAACCGAAGCAGATAATAAAAATCAGCAAAAAACAGATTTTATTCCCTATGTTCATCATATTGTGCAGACATTTGGTGTTAATCGGATTATGTATGGAAGTGATTGGCCAGTATGTTTATTGTCGGCAAGCTATGATGAAGTCTATCAACTATTAAAAGAGACATTACCAGATCAACTGTCAGAAAAGAAACAAGCACTTATTTTCGGTGAGAATGCGCTGAGGTTCTATAAAATTAAGGAGGCATTGGATGAAATATAGAAAACTAGGACAAACAGGATTAGATGTATCGATTCTTAGTTATGGAGCATCTTCACTTGGTTCTGTATTTCGAGATATTAATGAATCGGAAGGAATTAAGTCTGTTCATGCAGCGGTGGATCAAGGGATTAATCTGATCGATGTTTCTCCTTATTATGGGTTAACAAAAGCAGAGACAGTTCTTGGTAGAGCGATAAAAGACATACCACGTGATCAATTTATTTTATCTACCAAGGCGGGGCGTTACGGGGAAAAATTATTTGATTTTACGAAGAAAAGAATCATGAATAGCTTGGAGGAAAGTCTAGATCGATTGCAGACAGATTATGTAGATATTCTCCTTCTCCATGATATTGAGTTTGGATCATATGATGAAGTGATGGAGGAAGGTATTCCGGCATTACAACAATTGAAGGCAGAAGGAAAGATTCGGTTCTTTGGTGTGTCTGGATTGCCATTAACAGTTTTTGAAAAAGTACTCTCCAAGACCGAATTAGATGTTATTTTATCTTATTGTCATTTTTCTTTAAATGATACGTCGCTTTTCTTCCTTCTTCCACTTTTGGAGCAAAAAAATGTAGGGTTAATCAACGCATCCCCTTTATCAATGGGATTATTAAGCTCAAGGCCTGTAGCTGATTGGCATCCAGCTGACCAGGAGATTAGGACAGCTTGCAAAAAAGCAGCAGCATTCTGTGAGCGAAACGGTGAAGATTTAGCAAAACTAGCCATTCAGTATGCGGTTCAAGATGAACGAATTCCAACTACATTAGTAAGTACAGCAAGCGAGAAGAACATTACCCAAAATATAAAATGGGCAGAAGAACCAATTGATCAAGAGTTACTAGCAGATGTACTGGAAATATTAAAGCCTGTTCATAACAAGACATGGCCAAGCGGAAATAGTGAATGGATTGTTTGAAAAATTATATTTTATAGGAGGGGACATTTGATTGAAGCTACAATACGGTAAACCAGCAATTAAATGGACGGATGCGCTGCCAATTGGCAATGGCAGAATTGGAGCAATGGTGTACGGTGGAATAGAATTGGAGCATTTACAATTAAATGAAGATACATTATGGTCTGGTTACCCTCGTGATGGGAATAATCAAGGTGCAAAGAAAATACTGCCCGAAATACGACAGCTAGTAAAAGAGGAGAAGTTTGAAGAGGCGGATCAATTAGCCAGAAAGATGATGGGCCCATATACACAATCATATTTACCGTTCGGTGATCTGTTTCTTCAATTTGAACATGGTGATGTTGCAGAAGACTATAAGAGAATACTGGACTTAGAAAATGGTCTCGTTCAAGTAAAATATCGCATTGGGAGAGTGAAATTTACCAGAGAAATGTTTATTTCTTATCCGGATCAAGTAGCAGTATTTCATTTTACAGCAGATCAACCTGGTATGTTAAATGTACACGCTAGATTACACAGTTCATTAAGGTATCAAACGAAAAATAATCAAGGACAATTCATCATAGATGGATTTGCACCAGAAAAGGTAGATCCTAATTATTACAAAACAGATAATCCGATTGTTTATGGAGATATCAATACAACAAAAGCAATGAAATTCCAAGGGTGCTTAGGGGTTACGCATGATTCGGGTAGCTTGACTGTTGACCATGACGGGATGCATCTTTTGGAAGCTACAAGTGCAACGTTCTATTTCTCAGCCGCAACAAGCTTTAATGGTTTTGATTCGTTTCCTAAAGCAGATGTGGGGAATAAGCCACAACTCCATTTAGAGGAAGCAATGGAACAGGCCTATGTAGCGTTACGCACTAGACATATGGAAGATTATCGTTCCATGTTTAATCGAGTAAGCTTACAGCTGGGAGAAACTAAAGCCCCAGAAGGGATGTCCACAGAGCAACGAATATCGAAATATGGGGCGTCTGATCCTGGTTTAATAGAATTATTGTTTCAGTACGGACGATACCTGATGATTACGAGCTCTCGTCCAGGAACCCAACCTGCTAATTTGCAAGGAATTTGGAATCCGTCGACAAGACCACCATGGAGTAGTAATTTCACCCTAAATATTAATGCTGAAATGAACTACTGGCCAGTTGAAACTACTAATCTTTCTGAATGCCATCTTCCATTTCTGCAACATATAGAAAGGTTATCGAAGAACGGAAAAATTACTGCTAGAGAGAATTATGGCACAAGAGGCTGGGTGGCACATCATAATACAGACATTTGGTGTCTGACATCACCTGTAGGAGATTATGGACATGGTGATCCAGTTTGGACAATGTGGCCAATGGGAGGAGCATGGATGTCACAGCATTTATGGGAGCATTATGCATTCAATCAAGATAAGGAGTTTTTACGTGAAAAAGCTTACCCAATAATGAAAGATGCTGCTTTGTTTTGCCTTGATTGGTTAGTAAAAGAGGAAGATGGTTATTTTCATACCAGCCCTTCTACTTCTCCTGAACATAAATTTATCCATCAAGGTGTAAAATCAGCCATTAGTAAATCTACTACGATGGATATGTCCGTGATTTGGGATTTGTTTACGAATTGTATCGAAGCTGCAGAAATATTGAAAACGGATGAAATACTTCGTGATCAGCTCGCTGAAGTAAAAGGTTTATTATATCCTATGCAGAAAGGAAAACATGGACAATTACAAGAATGGTATCGAGACTTTGAAGATGAGGATCCCTTTCATCGACACGTTTCCCATCTGTTTGGGGTATACCCAGGAAGACAACTTACAGCAGCCTCATCACCAGTATATTTTGAGGCTGCCAAAAAATCACTAGAAAGGAGAGATAATGGCGGGACGGGTTGGAGTTTAGGATGGAAAGTAGGGTTATGGGCACGATTTGGAGATGGTAATCAGGCGTTTCAATTAATTGGAAATTTACTTCGACTAGTGGATGAAGAAGGCCAAGAGAACTACCATAAAGGTGGCGTATATGCCAATTTATTTGATGCACATCCTCCTTTTCAAATTGATGGAAATTTTGGTGTAACTGCAGGAATTGTCGAAATGTTATTACAATCACATGAAGGAGTTCTTCGTTTCCTTCCTGCATTGCCAGATACTTGGAATGAAGGAAAAGTCAAAGGATTAAGAGCTAGAGGTGGTTTTGAAGTAGATATTACTTGGCAGAACAGCAAGCTAAGCAACGTAAAGTTGGTATCGCTTTCAGGTGAGGACTGTATTTTAAGTGTGATAGGGACTATTAAAGAAAAGGATAGTTTAAAGTCAGTGGAGTTAGAAGAAATTGCAGAAGGTAAATATCGTTTTCCAACACAAAACGGTAAAGCGTATATTATCACGCCGACAAGCTATTAACTGAGCATACTTTTTAAGAGAGGAGATAAAATTATGGTTGAACCAAAAGTGTATTTGGAAGAAATCGACCGAGTTATCCAAGATGGTAAGTTTGATGCAACTTGGGATTCCTTGTCCAATTATAAGTTAGCTGATTGGTATCGCGAAGCTAAATTCGGTATTTTTATTCACTGGGGAGTTTATTCTGTTCCAGCCTTCGGAAATGAGTGGTATTCAAGAAACATGTATATCCAAGGGTCTAAAGAATACGAGCACCATATCAAAACATATGGTAAGCATACTGATTTTGGTTATAAAGACTTTATTCCTATGTTTAAAGCTGAGAAGTTTAATGCGGAGGAATGGGCACAGCTATTTGAAGCTGCAGGTGCCCGTTATGTCATGCCAGTAGCAGAACATCATGATGGCTTTCAAATGTACCGAAGTGAAGTCTCAAAATACAATGCTTATAATATGGGACCTAAACGCGATATCTTAGGAGAACTTGGAGCATCCCTGGAAAAAAGAAACATTCCACTCTGTTCGTCCTCACATCGCATTGAACATTGGTTTTTTATGGGGCATGGCAAAGAGTTTGATAGTGATATCAAGGAACCTTTGGAACGTGGCGATTTTTATTGGGCTGCTATGCCTGAACCTGATCACCATGACCTATTTAGTGCTGCTCCATCAGAAGAATTCTTAGAAGATTGGTTGATCAGAACGTGTGAAATTGTCGATCGATACCGTCCGAAAATTGTTTATTTTGATTGGTGGATTCAACATAGTTCAGTGAAACCTTATTTAAAAAAGTTCGCTGCTTATTACTACAACCGTGCGAAAGAATGGGCAATGGAAGTTGCGATTAATTATAAACATGATGCTTTTATGTTTGGGACTGCTGTTGTAGATATGGAAAGAGGACAATTTGCAGAACAGAAACCATATTTTTGGCAAACAGATACGTCTGTAGCTAAAAATTCTTGGTGTTATACGGAAGATAATGACTATAAAACGGCGAAAGAAATTATTTGTGATTTAGTCGACATTGTAAGTAAGAATGGTACCTTATTATTGAATGTTGGGCCGAAAGCTGATGGAACAATTCCAGAAGCAGACAAGCAAATATTATTGGAGATTGGCGAATGGCTGGAAGTAAATGGGGAAGCCATTTATGGAAGTAAAGTATGGCGTAAGTCAGGTGAAGGTCCAACTGTTATCGAAGAAGGACAGTTCACGGACGGCAAATCGAAGGTATTCACTTCAGAAGACATTCGTTTTACTGTTAATGGATCCTATTTATATGCAACCGTTTTAGAGTTTCCTGCAGACGGTAAAATAAAGATAAAATCTCTAGCCGAAAAAGATGCCTCCAAGCTCCCTCATTTCCATGGCATTATTAAGGATATTTCTATTTTAGGAACAGAAGAAAAACCTAAATGGACTCGAAAAACTGATGCGTTGGAAATCACTACAACTAAGATTACTAGTAATAAGCCAGTTGTATTTAAGATATCGATAGATTAGTGTCAAAGCGATTTGTTCACCTTATCGAAAAAAAGAATAGTCATTACGAGAGCCGGAATCTTAGAATTTCGGCTTTAAGTATATGTTGAGAATGGTGAAAGGAGGAAGTTTATGAAAAGACCGAAATCTTCATCAGTGTTTAGAAGATATTTAACTTCATATATTATTATTCTGATAATTCCCTTGTTAACAGGTATCATTTCTTATAGTGTCTCCATACAAACGGCAGAAAAATATTCCATTATAAATAGTACACAAGTTTTAAACCAGAGCAAAGCTATTTTGGAACAACGCTTAACAGAAATTGAGCGATTTGTCCGACAGCTTGCAGCAAACCAGGATTTAATTACTTTGCTCAATAAAAATGTAAAAGATAAAAGCAAGATTGTTTCTAGTGTAAAGCAGTTGGCAACAGATTTATCTCCGTATGCTTTAACCAATGAGTTTCTAGAGGATTTCTACATTTATCTCGAAAGTACTGATCTTATTGTCATTCCAGGCTCTGTCTATTTTCGACCACATCATTTTTACCGGCAAAATCATTACCTTGATTTAACCTTTTCAGAATGGAAATCAGAGATATTAAGAAATGATCATCCATTTGTATTATTACCTAATAAGCCGTATGTAAAAAACGAAACAGAAACAAATGTCATTACGTATATTCAATCATTGCCATTAGATCATTCTTATGATTATATGGGTTCCATTGTTGTACCAATAGAAGAACATAAATTGAACGATTTATTAGAAGGAATTTCTGATGAATTAGATGGATGGTCTTTTATTACAGATGAGAACTTCAATATCATGGCAGCAAATGGAATTGAAGAAGAGAAAATTGAAAATATTGCCCCATTGATTACGGGAGGAAGTGAACAACAATATTTAGAAGACGGCACACTTTTAATTTTCAGTCACTCTAGCAAAAATGGTTGGGTTTATGTTGCAGGTATTCCAAACGAAACATTAGTAAAGGAAGCATTACCAATTAAATATATTACTTGGAGCGTCACAGGAAGTACATTAATCATTGGACTCATTATTTCCTTATTTTTTGCATATAGAAACAGTCGCCCAATTAATAAATTAATGAGAATTCTAAAGGATTATACAGAATTGGATACAAAAAACGACTATGATTTCCTCCATGGCAATATTTCTAAGCTGATTAATTCCAATACGGATTTACAAGCTCAACTTGCGGAACAGAAACCATTATTAAAAGATGCTTTCTTGAAGCAATTATTATCAGGGGAGTTAACCGTAAGAAATGGTAATTTACAAGAGTTTGCGAAACAAGTGGATGTACATTTAAATGGGGACAATGGGTATGTTTGTGTGCTAAAGATAGAAGGATACGAAAATATTTCTAGTAGTGAGATTTATGAGGAATTACATGCGATTAGACTAGTAATCCAACAAGAATCAATGAGAATATGCAGACGGTTTTATTTGACTAATATGCATTCAGATAAATTAGTATATATTTTTATAGACGATCAAGAACAAGGAGGTCAATTTGCTGAAAAAGTCGAAAAGATGTTTAAATCCTTACAAAAGTATTTCCAAAAAGAATACCGTATTACGTTAAAAGCGGGATTAGGGAATTCATTCCATTCTTTATCAGATATTAGCCGTTCTTATAATGAGGCAAAGCAGGCTGTTGAGTTTGCTGTTATTTCGGATCAAGGTTTAGGTCTATTTTGGTATGACGAATTGATGAAGGAATCAACTGTATTTTACTATCCATTAGAATATGAATTTCGACTTTTAAAAAATTTAAAAGAAGGAGATGTAACAGAATCTAAAAAAATTATTCATGAACTTTTTGAAGAGAATCTGTCTAAAAGGTGTCTTCCAACGGATATGATTGATCAGTTCGTTTATGAAGTAAAAGGGACCTTTTTTAAATTATTTGAACAATATACCATACGCAAAGAGAATGCTATAGAATATATCTGGAGAAAACTTCTAGATATACAAAGAGTTGAGGATATGAATAAAATAAAAGACTTATTTTTCAAAGTAATTGATGAATATTGTGAAATGGTCAAAAGATACCACCAAGAAACGAATCATTCAGTTGTAAATGCAATCAAAGCGTATTTAAAGGAGAATTATCCTTGTACTGAACTAAATTTATATATGATTGCTGAATATTTTGGGCGTCCTGAGAAGTATATTTCACAAATCTTTAAAGAAGAATCAGGTGAATATATATATGAGTATTTAGAAAGAATTCGCATAAACGAGTCGATGGATTTACTGACAACTACTAATAAGACAATCGTCGATATATCTGAGACAGTAGGATACAACAGTGCACATTCTTTTAGAAGAGCGTTTAAAAGAATAAATAATGTTACGCCAAATCAATATAGAAATACAATGAGAGGTCAATGTAGATGAATGCTTATAAAAGCGGGAAAAAATCTGTACTGTATAAGGTACAGATTTTATTTTAGCTTTCATTCAAATGCCTGTCCTATCAGCTTTCATCAAAAAAAGTCAAAAGTGTACCCTTAAATTAATATTGTACCTTTTTTATTTCTTGAAATGTACGTATTCATTTTAATTGTCCGTTTGAATTAGTTCGAAAAAGTGCTAATTTATTTGTAAGCGCTTCCTGTTAGTGGGAGCGATAGTCTGCATATTAATAAGGAGGGATTAAAGCTGAATTCTACTGTAGAGATGAATCGAGCGAGGGCTCAACCAAAAGTGAAGAAAGTATCACAATGGCACCTTGCTAAGCGAAGTTTTCGCAAGCACTGGCAACTATATTTATTGATGATCCCGCCAATACTCTATTTTATTATTTTTAAATACGTACCAATGTTCGGGGCCGTCATCGCTTTTAAAGATTATAATGTAGTTGAAGGAATTTTGGGCAGTCCTTGGGCGGGACTAAAGCATTTTGAGAATTTCTTTAGTAACCCTGTAGCATGGGATCTTATTAAGAACACTTTATTTCTTAGTTTATATCAATTAGCTGTTACTTTTCCATTACCTATAATTTTAGCTTTAGCATTAAATGAGATTAAGAATGGAATATTCAAGCGGTCGGTACAAATGTTTACGTATGCACCTTATTTCATTTCAACAGTTGTTATCGTATCTATGATTATATTATTGCTGTCTCCTAGGTCAGGCATTATAAATGAATTTCTCGAATTGTTTGGATTTGATTCCATTGATTTTCTAGGCCAAGCAGATATGTTTCGCTCGATTTTCGTGTGGTCTGATGCATGGCAAATGACTGGATATTCTGCAATTATCTACTTAGCTGCACTTGCTGGTGTTGATAAACAACAATATGAGGCAGCTAAAATCGATGGCGCTTCAAGAATTCAACGAATAATGAATGTAGATATTCCAGGGATAATGCCAGCTATCGTAATTATATTAATCCTTAGTGTTGGAAATCTAATGGCAATAGGGTTTGAAAAAGTGTATCTATTACAAAATCCACTAAACTTAAGTACTTCTGAAATTTTACAGACTTATGTTTATAAAATGGGTATTATTAATGCCAATTTTAGTTTTAGTACAGCGGTCGGATTGTTTAACTCCATCATCAATCTTATCCTGCTTGTACTTGTTAATGCGATAGCTCGTCGAGTATCAGGAAATGGATTGTGGTAGAAGGGGTGAATGTATGAAAAAAAATACAACATCAATACGTGAATCATTTACAGATCGAATTTTCCTTTGGGCAGTCTATGCTTTTCTTTGTATCGTGATGCTCATAGTGCTCTATCCACTGATTTATATCGTGAGTTCGTCACTTAGTAGTCCGGAAGCGGTAACATCAGGGCAAGTATGGTTATGGCCGGTGGACTTTTCATTGGAAGGATATATAGAAGTCTTGCAAAATTCTGACGTATTAAGAGGCTTTCGAAATTCCATTCTCTACACTATTGGATACACGGTAATAGCAGTAGTGTTAACAGTAATTTTTGCATATCCACTTTCTAGAGAATCTTTTTATGGAAGAACTATCTTGATGTTTTTTATTTTGTTTACAATGTTGTTCTATGGTGGACTGATCCCAGAATACCTTGTAGTTCAGAAGCTGGGGATGTTAGATACTCCCTGGGCAATTCTAATTCCTAAGGCAATGGCGGTATGGCAAATTATTATTGCGCGTACTTTTTTTCAATCAAGTGTACCTGAAGAACTTGTTGAAGCAAGTGAAATGGATGGATGCAGCAGTCTGAAATTTTTATGGTATATAGTGTTACCTTTATCCAAGCCAATTATCGCTGTACTTGCGTTAATGTATGCTGTGTATCAATGGAATAGTTATTTTGATGCAATGATTTTCTTGAAGTCAGAGGAATTATTTCCTTTGCAATTAGAGCTGAGAGAATTATTAATTGTTCAAAGTGATTCTGGCGCAAACATGGATGTTGCTGAACAGCAAAGAAGAACGCAATTAGCTAATTTGATGAGATATTCATTAATTGTTATTTCTAGTCTACCAGTTCTTGTTATCTATCCGTTTGCACAAAAGTATTTTGTGAAGGGCATGTTAATAGGTTCGGTAAAAGGATAATAGAGTGTTTCTAGCTTTTAAGATGTCTGTTGCTGCTCATTTTTTATTTAAGAGGGGAGAGAGTGGAATTGAAAAAATTGCTTTGGAATTTTTTAAGTATAGGATTGGTAAGTGTTATTTTATTAAGTGCCTGTAATCCAGAAGAGGAAGTATCAGAAGAAGGAAATGAGTCTGATTCAGCAGATACTGCAACGAAAATGACTGTCTTTATGCCTGAAGGAGACAACATGGATTTAGAAACGAATTCATTTACACAGTTTGCAGAAGAGGAATTTGAGATAGACTTTGAATTCGAAACTACTTCCTGGGATTCTGCAGCAGCTAACGAAAGGCGTCAAATTTCCCTGGCTAGTGGAGATTATCCAGATGTGTATTTTCTTATAGAATGGGTAGATCAGTTTAAAGCAAACGACTTGTTGCGTTATGGCAAACAAGGTGTTCTAATTCCATTGAATGATTTAATTGCAGAGCATGCACCTAACCTCCAAGCTGTATTAGAAGAATATGATGAATTTAGAAAAATAGCGACTACTCCCGATGGCAATATATACGGAATTCCTCAATTAGAAGAGTGTTTCCATTGTACATGGCCAAATAAAATGTGGATTAACACTGATTGGCTAGAAACACTAAATTTAGAAATGCCTCAATCACATGAAGAATTTAAAGACGTGTTAACTGCATTTAAAGAACAAGATCCGAACGGGAATGGAGAAGCTGATGAGATTCCTCTTAGTGGATCAGCAGCATCGCCGTCACATTCTGTTATTCCATATTTAATGAATGGATTTATATATGATGATTCTGAGACAAGGTTAATTGTAAATAATGGTAAAGTAGATTTTGTTGCAAATAAGGAAGAATGGAAGAAAGGGTTAGAGTATCTTCATTCATTGTATCAAGAAGGACTAATAGATTCAGGGTCTTTTACTCAAAATAGAGATGCTTATCAGCAATTAGGTAATAATGCAGATGATATGATATTAGGAGCGGCAACTGCACAGCATCCGTGGGAGTTTGTGGATAATGAGAATCAATATGCCTACGATGCTCTTGCACCAATAGAAGGGACATATTATCAATATTCTACGTATTTCTATTCCGTTGTTCAAGGAGCTACTTTTGCTATTACTAACAAAGCAAGCGAGGAAGTACAGGTAAAGGCGATTAAGCTATTAGATTACATGTTTACAGAAGAAGGTTCGACTAGGGCTCATTTTGGTGTAGAAGGAGAGGATTGGGTAAAGCCTGAAGAAGGTGATTTGGCTATAAATGAAGAAATGGATCCTATATTAAAGCAGTTGCATCCTAAAGAACCAACTAATAACTCATGGGGTGCCAGTGCTCAATACTTCCAACCAAGAGAATACCGTGATGGCTGGGTTCAAGCAGAAGATATTTATACAGATGATGGTTATGAAAGACGTCTCCAAGAAGCAACATATTTATATGAAGGCTTAGAACCTAATGAAATTTTCCCGTTCTGGGCGATTTGGTACTCTGAAGAGGTACAAGATGAACTAGCAACCCTTGAAACCAATATCTTGGATAATGTAGAACAAAACTCTGTTCAGTTTATAACTGGAGAGAAAAGCATTGAAGAAGATTGGGATGATTATATTGCTGGATTGGAGTCACTAGGTGTGGATCGCTACATTGAAATAAATCAAGAAGCTTATAATAATTATCTTGAAGCAGAGTAGAAGTTAGAAGATATAAGAGTAAGAGCTATCTTATCCTTTCAAAAATGGATAAGATAGCGTTTTTTGTATTTGAATTACTTATCACGGTGCTAAACGTCTATAAGACTCCCACTTCAAACTTCAAGTAACATAAGGATAAGTTTAGGGGGTTAACAGATGCTAACACCATGATCATAGACTCATTTTATTATGGATCATCTGCTTTTATGAGATATTTAAAAGTAGAGAATTTGTCGTTTGATGAAGACTCATGAAAAATGCTAGAAAGCGAGGATTTTCACTCAGCATTTAACATTTCGTCTGAATTCCGCAACATATAACAAAATAATCTAGCAAATAACAAAAAAGTGAAGATGATGAGGCTACTATGAAAGTGTATACATGATAAATTAAAAATATCTTAAAGTTATAAACCTTTATTACGCAATGAAAGCGGATCAAAAAAGATTATAACTTAGCTAAAAAGAAAACGATATCAAATTTATCATAATGGGGGATTTATCATGAAAAAGAAACATTCACTTTGGTATGTTATTTTAATTGCAGCATCTGCTGGTATGGCAGGTCTTTTATACGGTTTTGATACCGCTGTTATTTCCGGTGCAATCGGCTATTTACAGGAATTATATGATCTAAGTCCGGCAATGGAAGGCTGGGTGATTTCATGTGTTATGATTGGTGGTGTCACGGGGGTTGCGTTATCTGGATTTTTAAGTGACCGTTGGGGTCGTAAGAAATTATTGATGGTATCAGCAATCTTTTTCATCATTTCAGCATTAGGTTCAGCTTTTGCGATAGATGTAACAACATTAGTATTAGCACGAATTTTAGGTGGTCTGGGAATCGGTTTTGCATCCGCTTTATCGGTTACCTACATCAGTGAATGTGCTCCACCAGCTATTCGTGGACGCTTAGGTTCGTTGTATCAGCTATTCACGATCTTCGGTATTTGTGCTACTTTTTACATTAATTACTTTGTAGCAAATAGTGGTACACATGAATGGGGATTAGAACTTGGTTGGCGCTGGATGTTAGGATATGGAACAATTCCGGGGATTATTTTCTTATTCCTTTTATTCTTTATTCCAGAGAGCCCAAGATTCCTTATTCAAAAAGGAAAAGACGATGAGGCATTTCATATTTTAAAACGAATTAATGGGCAAGAGGTTGCGAAGAAAGAAGCAAAAGAGATCAAAGCTTCTATTGAAGTGGAACAAAGCAGTTCTGTAAAAGAACTTGTAAAGCCAGGTTTAAGAATGGCAATGGGCGTAGGGATTTTCCTTGCACTATTTAACCAGGTAATCGGTATGAACGCAGTTACTTACTACGGTCCGGATATTTTCAGAAGTGTAGGCTTTGAAAACAATACAGAATTTTTAGCGACAAGTATTATTGGTAGTGTACAAGTTGTCTTTACAATTCTAGCGATCTTTTTAATAGATAAGCTTGGCAGAAAGAAATTGATGGCAATTGGTTCTAGTTTAATGGCAATTTTTATGCTCTTAATTGGAAGTGTCTTCTACTTTGAACCAGCAAGTTCAGGCGTAATATTGATTATTTTAATTGCAGGCTTCACCGCTTCCTTCTGTGTGTCCATGGGACCTATTCCGTGGATTATGATTCCGGAAATTTTCCCGAACCATTTACGTGCAAAAGCGGTAGGGATCGCGACAATCTTCTTATGGGGAGCTAACTGGGCAATCGGTCAATTTACACCAGTACTCATTAACAACATGGGTAGTTCTTTCACTTTCTGGATGTTTGCGGTTATTAACGTTATCTGCTTCATCTTTGTGATGACAATCGTTCCAGAAACAAAGAACAAAACACTAGAAGAAATTGGCCAACTTTGGAAATCCAAAAATCAAGTAGAGAAAGAAGAAAAAGTACAGGAAGAAATGGCATAGTTTACAAGGAAATAGCAAGCTGACCCGAGGTTATCAAATGCCTCCGGTCAGCTTTTTTTGTTATGGATAGTAACTATGTTATGTAATAAACAAATCTCCAAGAAAAAGCAGAAATAATAAAAATGGTCTTGACTGGAAACAAAAAATGTTATACTGTATATATTGATATAAACACTATAACAGTTTGAGGTGAAAAAATGGAATTCATGGAATTGATTTGGGCGTATATTTTGGTTTTCTTATTGGCAGCGGTACCTCTTGTTGAGGCTATTTATCTTACACCGATAGCAGTAGTGGCAGGGTTATCACCTATTCCGACCTTTATCTTGGCTATATTGGGGAATCTTTTGACTGTTTATGTTGTCATTTTATTTATTAACAAAATAAAACAGTGGAGGAAGAAAAAGAATCAACAATCGAACAAAAAAGCTACAAGGGCAGAGAATATTTGGAAAAAATATGGGCTACCCGGTCTAACGCTAATCGGCCCATTTTTGATCGGCAGTCATCTTAGTGCATTTTTAAGTTTAGTGTTTGGTGGCACCAAGAGACAAGTAACCGTATGGATGACGATAAGTATTGTTGGTTGGAGTTTATTATTAGGGATACTGGCAACATTAGGGTTTGAATTCATGAATGTGGAAAATCCATTTATTGAAAGATTTTTCGAAGAGCAATAAGGGAAAGGTGGATATATGATGTGGAAAGATTCTTGGTGGATAGCGAAGAAAGAATTAAAGATGCAAATTCCTGGAATTATTTTGACTTTACTTTCCACGATTTTTATCGGAATAATTATTACACCAACTTTTTACTTAAATATAATTAACTTGTTTGAAGGTGCAGATATATATGGTAGCCGTCTAGTTTTTGAAGATCATACCGTTTATATTGATAGTATTCTTGTTGATGCAATCTTTCTTGGATTTACACCATGTTTGTCCGCACTTTTTATGTGGGGACCGTATATAAGCCTTCGAGCTATCAAAGAAGATCCATTCGGAAAAAGGTTGGCCGTTTATCGTTCATTACCTGTTTCCACTAAGGTACTGTCGTTAAGTCGAGTATTATTTATGCTCTTTATATTTGTACTGTTTTCAGCAGCATTCTATTTAACGATAACGATAAGTGTGCCAAATTCGCTCTTCATTCACCTTGAGTATCATCAATTCTTATCTTTCATTTTATTTTGGATTGGTTATGCGTTAGTAATAGGTAGTTTGAATCCATATATTGAATCTGGTACAAATGGAAAAGTATTATATATTTATTCGTTTATTTTGATGGTTTCTTTAATTCTTGTTTTATTTGTTGTCCATCAAGTCTGGAATACTAGTATTGTAAATGCGACCATTTTACTTCTAACAAGAGCACCTGTTATTCCAGTGATTGTTTCCCTTGCCTGCGGTATATTGGGAGTTATGATAATGGCAAAGTTATTAAATAAAAGACTCTCGGAAAGAGATTATCTGTAGATGGAAGGTGAGTGTGGATGAAGCTACCAATCGTAGTATCAGATGATAGTAAGGAACCGATTTACTATCAAATTGAACTACAAATTAAAAGGCTAATTGTTAGTGGTCAGCTGCAAGCAGGTGCGGCACTACCTTCCATTCGTGCTTTATCACATGATTTATCTTGTAGTGTTATCACAACAAGAAGGGCGTATCAAGATCTCGAGAGTAAAGGGTTTATTGAAACAGTGCAAGGGAAAGGAACGTTTGTACAGGCCTTGGAGTCGAATACCCAGGATCAAATAAAAGAAGAGATTGTTTATTCCATATTGAAGAAAGCGATCGAAGAAAGTAAATGGATGGGATATTCACTCACACAGCTAAAAGAAATATGTGATAAAGCAATTGATGATCTTGAGAGAGGAGATGATCGTCCATGAACCTCGCAGTTGAGATTCAATCATTAGTAAAAACATATAATAATTTTAAACTGGGCCCACTTGATCTGAAAGTGGAGAAAGGTATGGTTATAGGATTACTAGGATCGAATGGATCAGGGAAAAGCACGTTATTACAGACGATCATGAAGTTAAGAAATCCTGACAATGGAAGTGTTCAAGTACTAGGAATGGATATAAATGAGTATGAAGTTGAAGTGAAAGAGCGAATTGGATTTGCCGGTGCCGGGTTATACGAGGCATTTAAACAATTAACAGTTGACGGACTAGCCGAACTAGTAGGGCATTGGTATACCAATTGGGATCAAGATTATTACCACTTGTTAATTAATCGGTATAATATTAACCGGAAAGAGAAATTCGCTCATTGTTCAATGGGTACAAAGAAAAAGGTAGAATTTGTTTTAGCAATGGCACATCATCCCGAGCTTTTAATATTAGATGAACCGACAGCTAATGTAGATTTGATATCCCAACAACGAATGCGTGAAGATTTATCGCAGTTTATGGAGGATGGTCAACACACCATTGTCATGGCTACTCATTTGCAGGAGGAAGTCAAGCAACTGTGTGATTATATCTGCTTGTTAGATGATGGCGAGATCAAAGATATGTTTGAAAAGGATGAGATTCAAAATCGCTGGGCAAGACTATGGTTATCCGATTTGCCTGATCATTTCAAAGATGACATAAGGGTGTGGCAAATAGAAGAAAGCCCAACTCAAATTGTAACGAATAAATTTTCTGAATTAGAAAAAGAATTACAACAACAGCAAATAGAGATTAACCAAGTAAAACGTCTAGAATTACACGAGATCCTAGAATACATTTTACAACCGTCATCAAACTCCTGAGATATCTCTCAGGAGCTTTTGCTTGTGAGGTAGGACATTGGTATCACAACTTTTTGCAGAGATTTCAATGCCATATTTTAACGCCTTTATGGGGATACTAAATCCAAATTTCTAGCTCTGGCATATGTTGTAGAGCAACATTAAACGAAGGCCGCCCACTTCCATTCGATTCTACTGAAAAACCCCACTAATTTTTAAACATTGAACATGTAATCCCAAATTTTAACGGAAATAACATAAAAAAGTGGAGAATACTCCAATACTTCCCCTTTTAATATGCATTTATAGCCATTAAAGTGGGAGATATAATTTCCATAATATGTTTTTTAGTAGCCTCCTTCCACTCCTGTGGGACCAGTTTGACCTGAAGATCCACTTTTTCGAGCGGTTTTTGCTAGAAAAAGTTAGCTGAAGGGAGGGAAGTGGGCAGCCGAAGTGGTGGTTATACAGTTGATATATTTCACAATGGCCACTAAAACAATCGCAGATCCACTTAGCATTTAATGATAAGGATACCCGTTTTTTCTTGCTAAAGAAAACGAAGTCAGATATAATATAACTATATTGTATAACAAGATACTATTTCTTGTTCTTTATTTGATTAAGTAACTTGCAATACAAGGTAGGTGATCGGATGGCAATCAGAAGTCAATTACTGAAAGGGATACTAGAAGGGTGTATTTTAGCAATTATTGCTAGAGAAACAGTATACGGATATGAACTGGCGGTGAAGTTGCAAAATCAAGGTTTAGATGTTAGTGAAGGTTCGATTTACCCCATTTTATTACGGTTGCAAAAAGAAAAATTAATTCAAGGTGAATTGAGAAAATCACCAAGTGGACCGAATCGAAAGTATTACAGATTAACAGATGCAGGACAGGAATCTTTACTGACTTTTCGGGAGAATTGGGAAAATGTAAAGAAACCAGTTGATCAATTATTAAGAGGTAAGGAGGAAATCTAAATGCAAAGCTTAATTGCAGAGAATAACGAGAAGAGAAAGCTACTGAACAAAGAAAATAAGAAAATATATGAAGATATGTTGATGTATGTTCGTTTGTCCTATAACAAGTCGGAGACAGAAACAGAAGAAGTATTAATGGAATTACTGGATCACTTATTAATTTTACAACAGGAAGGAAGAGATGCTTCTGAGTTGTTTGGCGATGACCCGAAACAGTATGCCAATGAAATCGTTGGTGAATTACCACAAATGATATCAAAGAAGTTGATAATGCTGTTTTTTATGGGAGTATTTTACTTTTTAGGTGTTGCAACATTTCTAAATGGTTTAGTTAGTGTCATTTTTCATTATGGATTTGGTCTACTAGAATCTAGTCAAACATATTATGTGGGAACCATATCTATTAATACGCTATTATCATTGGGGATTGCGTTTATTCTTGTTTATGCCTTTATTCGATATATTAGTTGGACTTGTTTTAAGGATGTATCAAAAATCTTTGAGCTATTGTTTACCGGCATAGTCTTTGGCGCTTTGCCATTCGGTACTTTTCTAGCATTGTTCTACTTTATGCCGTCTTTCGGACCGTCCATAACGATCGAGGTATACTGGCTCATTTTAATCGGTATTTGCTTCTATCTGTTAGGGAGCTTTTTTAAGAGGAAAGCCTAAAAAAACACCTAGAGATATACAAAATCTCTAGGTGTTTAATGATATTCATCCGGGATTAGACTCCCGCTATTTATTTACCAATAAATTGTTGTGTCCAATGATTCCCTTGTTCTACATATCCAACTCCGATATGAGTAAAGTTTTCATTTAAGATGTTTGCTCTGTGACCTTCACTATTCATCCAAGCATTTACTACTTCTTCTGGTGTTTGTTGACCCTTAGCAATATTCTCACCAGCAGTGCGGTAATCGATACCCGCTTGTTGGATCATATCAAAAGGAGATCCGTAAGTCGGACTGTTATGGCTGAAGTAACCATTTGTAGCCATGTCCTCTGATTTTTGTTTAGCCACTTTGCTTAACTCTGCATCGATTTCCAATGCCGGCAATCCTTGTTTTTGACGCTCTTCATTTGTTAATGCAACAACTTCTTGTTCAAATTCGCTAATATCAGCGTTCTGATTATTCTCAGTTGTTTGTTCTTGCTCTTCTGTATTTTCTTGGGCATTATCTTCTTTAGCAGGTGTTTCTTGTTGTGTTTCTTCCTCAACCGGTACTTCTACTGGTGCTTCATTTTCGTTATTATTTTCTGGTTGTGCTTCTTCCGGTTGCTCTTCAACAGGTGTTTGCTCTTTTTCTGGTTGTTCTGCTTCTTTTTCATTCTCGTTCTGTTCTGGCTGTTTCTCTACTTCAACACTGGCATTACCGAAGCATTTATCTATTAGCTCTTGTATAGTAGATTCAGAGAATTTCTCTGCTGAAACATACTGAAAACTATTACTTTGCACATGTTGCTTAGCAGATAGTGTTGTATTAGATGAAAAGCCTGCGGTCATTACTATCGCCCCAATTAATAGAAGCGACATTGATAGTTTCTTTATCATAAAGTGATCCACTCCTTGTTCTTTTTTGTACGACTACATCATAGCATAGGATTTTTGTAATAATCGTGGATTATTTTACCAATTACTACAAACAATAATGGAATTTGTTTATCAAGCCGTTTTATTAAAAAGGTATCAGGAAAAAAATAGTGAAAATAGAAAAATATAATTGAAATATGCTGTTGACAATTTTGGGGAACACGAATTTTATGACATTTTGTTACTGATTTATTGCATATATGACAAACTTCGCAAAAATATAAAGACCGTCATAAAGAATATCGTGCCACATTACAAAAGACAGGAAACGATGAATAATATTCGTTTACATATCATACATATTTCTTGTATAATGAAAGTAGAATATGGAGTGAGTGCGAGGAATAATCCTCACACTCGTGTGGCTTTTAATCGGATCGTCGCTTGGCAGAGCGGTGATCCTTTTTCTTATGTCTTTTAAAATTCATGATCGCCGTTACTAAATTGATACAAGCAACCACGATACCAACAGCTAATCCAATAATGGTTAGCACCACTTCCATATTCCACACCCCCTTTCTATGTAGAGGGTTGTCTATAGTATACCACAAAATCGAACACACGTTCTAGTTATAATGAAAAAAATTGGACTTTTCGCAAAGAAAAGTCCTTTTTACCTATAAATTACTAATAAATAATCGAACAATATCTGTTCCTGCAATAATGGTGCCTAGTGTACTGCCAAGGTTAGCGAAAACAATAATCAGCAGTATTCTAGTAACTTTATTGTTCCAAAAGCCTTTTACTGTGTGAACATCATCTGCTAAAGCTTCAAAGTCGGATACATGAGGTTTTTTCACTAGTGCTTGTACAAAACCAGCAAACCAACCGGCAGCTATTAGTGGATTAAGTGATGTAATCGGCGCAGCTATTAATGCGGTTAAAATCGATAAAGGATGACCTAACGCCAAGGTTACACCTAATGCGGAAAACCCTCCGTTCCAAATTAACCAACTGACTATTTGCTGCCAACCTGCTACAGGGTTGGACCAAAAGGTATAAGCGATTAACGCAATAATAATTAAGGGAATAGACCATCCAATAATCTTCGGTACATTCGACTTTGGTGGTAATTGCGTTAATTTTTTTAGGTCATGGTTTTTTTGAATTTCCTTTGTAATTCCAGGAACATGGGCAGCACCTAAAACTGCCACAATTTTCTCCCCAGGTGCCTTTTTTATTTTCTGTGCTAAATATTGGTCTCGTTCGTCAATTAATGGTTTTTTGAGACGGGGAAAAGCTTCCGAAAACTCGCGCAATACACTATCAATCGAGTCTTGTGTTTTCATTTTTTCCAGCTCTTCTTCCGAGATTGATTCTTTAGAAAAAACGCCAGCTAATACTTGTGTCAAAAGCATCATTTTCCCCTTCAGACCAATACTTCGCCAAATGCGCGCGAAGGTGATTTGAATATTTCGATCTGCTAATACTAATTCTGCACCTATTTCATCTGCTGATTCAATTCCTTGAATCATTTCTTGTCCTGGATTAATGCCAAATTGTTTCGCCATCCGTTTCTGGAAAGAGGATATAGCTAGATTCATCAGTAATAAGGTAGCTTTTTTTTCTTTTATTACTTGGAATATATCCATATCACGCCAGCTACTGCCTTTGACTATTGATTGATAACGCTGTTTATCCAACTCGACACAGATGGAATCAGGCTGTTCCTGTTCAATCACTTGTTTAACCTGCTCTGCACTTTGCTTTGATACGTGAGCAGTTCCAATTAATATGTATTCTTTTCCGTCTAATTCAATTCTCGTAATATTTTCATTATGATCCGACATGCACGATTCCTACCTTTTTTAAAGTGAGACTTCTCCTCAATTGGGGGCTAGTGAAACTAAAACAACTATTTCTAGTATAGCGGATTATCAGCAAAAAACATACTAACAGTACTGATGTTTATCAAATCATCTTTAAATGATATGTTTTATTGTTTGTTCAATTGTTGGAAAACGGAAGGTGTAGCCGGCATCTAATAATCTTTTCGGTATAACCCATCTACTTTTCAAAATTAATTCCGTTTCTGTTCGTAGAAAGACCGCTCCTAATTCTAACAAAGGAGCTGGTGCTGGTAAACCAACAGGTCGGTTCAACTGCTTTCGTAATGTTCTCATTAAGTGATGGTTTGGAATCGGATTAGGAGATGAGCAATTAAATACGCCTTCTAATTCTTCATGCTTGTTCAAAAATACAATAATTTGAAATAGATCTTCGACGTGAATCCAACTGAACATTTGTTTACCATTTCCTTGAATCCCACCCAGGCCAAATTTTACTAGGTTTTTATAAGGCGTAATAACACCGCCATCAGGGCCTAATACAATAGCGATTCTTAATGCTACCTGCCGCGTTTTTGGTGTGTTGCAATGGAAGAACGTATTTTCCCATTTCGTTGCAACATCAACAGAGAAGCCTGTTCCAATTTCACCATCTGTTTCTGTCATCGGTCGATCCTCTGCATGCCGATAAATCGTAGCCGTACTAGCATTGATCCAAAGTTTAGGGGGATTTTCACAAACTGTTACGGCATCACCTAACAATTTCGTAGTACCTGTTCGAGATTGAAGAATCTCTTTTTTGTTCTGTTCATGATAACGGCAATTCACGGATTTTCCTGCTAAATTAACGAGTATTTCAGCATTTTCTAAAGCATCAACCATTCTTTCATGATCATTCCATTTAATGGCAGGCGCTTTCCTTGCGATTAAGATTACTTGATACCCGAGTGTTTCGAACTTTTGTTGGAAATACTGGCCAATAAAACCTGTGCCACCTGCTAGGACTACTTTCTTTGTCATCCAACCCCTCCTATGTACTCATTTTCTCTATCTTATCAAATTGATCAGCATTGTAAAATTCTTCTGACAACTGTTCATCGTTTTGTTATAATTAACAGTTAAATAGGTTCTTTCATAAGTATTCTTTTTTACATAAGTGTATGGAAGGGTTAAACTATAGGTAAAGAAAATGATGACAACTATTGGATATAAGAGTGAAAGACTGAACATACTTTTGGAGCGAAAGTAACAGAATTTGGAGGAGAACAACAATGACTTATGAAGACGATAGCTTGATGCTGCACACGGATTTGTATCAAGTCAATATGGCAGAAACCTACTGGCGTGATGGTAAGGCAAATCAAAAGGCCGTATTTGAATTGTATTTTCGCAAGCTTCCTTTTGATAATGGCTATGCGGTTTTTGCGGGATTAGATCGTGTATTAGATTTTATTGAGAATTTTGGTTTTACTGAAAGTGATTTAACCTACTTAAAAGAAATTGGTGGATATGAAGAGGATTTCCTCGATTATTTACGAAATATGAAGTTTTCGGGTACGATTCGATCAATGAAAGAAGGGGAGATTGTCTTTGCGAATGAACCTTTAATGCGAATTGAAGCCCCTTTAGCAGAGGCGCAATTAATAGAAACCCCTTTACTTAATATTGTGAATTACCAAACATTGATAGCAACAAAAGCTGCCCGGATTAAACATGTGGTTGGCAATAGTACCGTAATGGAATTTGGAACAAGACGTGCACATGAGATGGATGCAGCCATTTGGGGAACAAGAGCAGCGTATATCGGTGGTTTTTCTGCTACAAGTAATGTGCGAGCTGGAAAGCTTTTTGGGATACCAATCGCCGGAACTCATGCTCATTCGATGGTGCAGGCTTATCGCGATGATTATATCGCTTTCAAAAAATATGCCAGCACACATAAAAACTGTGTCTTTCTAGTTGATACCTATGATACGTTACGGTCTGGCGTCCCGAATGCCATTCGTGTTGCAAAAGAATTTAGTAATAAAATAAATTTCCAGGGTATCCGTTTAGATAGTGGAGATATGGCCTATTTATCAAAGAAAGCGAGAAAAATGTTAGATGATGCAGGTTTTCCTGATGCTCAAATTATTGCATCTAACGATTTAGATGAGTATACGATATTAAACCTGCAGGCACAGGGAGCACAAATCGATATTTATGGCATTGGTACGAAGTTAATTACGGCTTATGATCAGGCGGCGTTAGGTGGTGTGTATAAATTAGTAGCTATTGAAGAAGATGGTGAAATGATTGATACGATTAAGATCTCTGCTAACCCGGAAAAAGTTACAACACCAGGAAGTAAGAAGGTCTACCGGATCATTAATAATGAAAATCGTCACTCAGAAGGAGACTATATCGCATTAGAGGATGAGAATCCACAAGCAGAAGAGCGGTTGAAAATGTTCCATCCAGTGCATACCTATATTAGTAAGTTTGTAACTAATTTTACAGCTGTGGATCTACATGAGGATGTTGTCGTAGATGGCAACATTAAATATCAAAGCCCACCCTTAGAAGAGATCCAGAATTACACAGCTAGCAATATGAAACTTTTATGGGAAGAGTACAAACGAACAATGAAACCGGAAGAGTATCCAGTTGATTTAAGTGAAGCATGCTGGGAGAATAAAATGAACTTGATTCGCGATATTAAGGCAAAAGTAAAGCAGAAGGTTGAATAACGGAAAGGGGACATATATATGCGTTCTTTACAAAAAGAAATTATTGAAACTTTAAAGGTGCAGTCGGAGATCGATCCACAAGAAGAATTTCGCCGTAGTGTCGACTTTGTCAAAGCATATTTAACGAAACATTCTTTTCTGAAAAGTACAGTATTAGGGATCTCTGGTGGTCAAGACTCAACTTTAACAGGATACATCTGTCAAACAGCAATTAATGAATTGAATGAAGAGCTAGGTGAAGAAAAATATACATTTATCGCAGTCCGTCTACCATACGGAGAGCAAGCTGATGAAGATGACTGTCTCGTTGCCCTTGATTTTATTAAGCCGAGTCGAACGGTCCGAGTGAATATTAAGGCGGCTGTTGATGCCAGTGAAGCAGCAGTTGAGAAGGAGATTGGCGATATTAGCGAGTTTGTCAAAGGAAATACGAAAGCCCGTGAACGAATGAAGGTGCAATATGATATTGCGGCTGCATGTAATGGTGTAGTAGTTGGTACAGATCATGCTGCAGAAGCGGTAACTGGTTTCTTTACGAAATATGGTGATGGAGCAGCAGATATTTTACCATTATATCGCTTAAATAAGCGCCAAGGAAAAGCAATCCTTAAAATGCTCGGTTGTCCAGAGCGTCTATATGAGAAAACGCCTACTGCAGATTTAGAAACAGACCGCCCGCAATTACCGGATGAAGAAGCTTTAGGTGTGACGTACGATGCAATTGATGACTATTTAGAAGGAAATCAAGTGTCAGATAAAGATGCAGAAACAATTGAAAACTGGTTCCTGAAAACACGTCATAAACGGGAAGAACCTGTTACAGTGTTTGATGATTGGTGGAAAAGGTGATGGCAATGATGCCATCACCTTTTTAAAAAGCAATTAATGGAGAAATAGCTTTTATCGATAAATTAATCAAATCAAGATAAAAAAGAGACGGATTTGTTGATTAACAAGGGATAAAGAACAAATCCAAGGTCTGTCGAGTGAGATTTGTTGATTAACAAGGTATAAAGAACAAAATGCAAGGTCTGTAAAGGGAGATTTGTTGATTAACATGGTATAATCAACAAATCCTGATACAGCCCAAGCAGATTTGTTTATTATCCGAGTTCGCAAGCTGAAAATTTTGTATGATTCAGGTTTTACTGAAGGGGAGGACATCTACCTCTCTGTATCCAGGAAAAATTTTATTTGAACAACTATATTAGCCGTTTCTGATGAATAAAAAATATTAAATATACTAAGGATAAAAAAATGTTAATAAGACTTGCGAGTTTTTAAATTGATTTTTCATATCCATTCTGTTATATTTATCTCGAATTCGAAATAATAATCCCTAATTATAGGAGATGATAATATGAACAGCTTGAAGGGTATTCATCACGTAACAGCTATTACAAGCAGTGCAGAAGAGAATTATAAATTTTTTACGTATGTATTAGGTATGAGATTAGTCAAGAAAACTGTTAATCAGGATGATATCCAAACATATCACTTGTTTTTCGCAGATGATAAAGGTAGTCCGGGAACAGATATGACTTTCTTTGACTTTCCTGGTATCCCAAAAGGTTCTCATGGTACAAATGAAATTTTTCGTACTGCCTTTCGCGTTCCTTCAGATGCTGCCCTTGAATACTGGGTTAAACGATTTGATAAGCTAGAGGTAAAACATGGTGGCATAAAAGAGCAATTTGGTAAAAAAGTAATTAATTTTGTTGATTTTGATGATCAGCAATATCAGTTAATTTCAGATGAAAATAATGAAGGGGTTACATCTGGTACACCATGGCAAGATGGTCCTATTCCATTAGAGTATGCGATCACTGGATTAGGTCCCATTTTTGTTCGTATTCAGGATTATAAATATTTCAAGCAAGTTATGGAAAAAGTATTGTTGTTTACGGAAGTCGATAAAGATGGTTCGTACCACTTATTTGAAGTTGGCGAGGGAGGAAATGGTGCACAGGTTATTGTGGAAGAGAATGTTGTTTTACCTATGGCACGCCAAGGGTATGGAACTGTACATCATGCAGCATTTCGGATTGATGATCTCGAAACACTACACCAATGGGATGAGCATTATCGCCGCTTTGGTTTCCAAACTTCAGGATATGTCGATCGCTTTTTCTTTAAATCTTTATATACAAGAGTGGCACCACAAATTTTATTTGAATTAGCGACAGACGGTCCGGGATTTATTGGGGATGAACCTTACGAAACCTTAGGGGAAAAACTATCTTTACCACCATTTTTAGAAGATAAACGGGAAGAAATCGAAGGTATGGTTCGCCACATTGATACGGTAAGAAGTACGAAACATATTGAGAAAGAATATGAAGGTTAAATGGTTTGCTTGTAACTATTTTTATTGTTGAGTCCGGTTTTTACTGGGCTTTTTTTTTATTCGTACTTCGTAAGGAAAAGGTACATTCTTACATTAGCTAAACAAGTATACAAACATTTTCTATAAATGTTTATATTCTAAAAGTGCTATACTATTCGATCTCGTGAAAATCCATCATTTATTTATAATTAACCAAATATTAACACTGTCCTTATATTATCACAATATTTGTCTGATAGATTTAAATGGAAAGTAATAGATGGGTTTCGTTTGTGAAGTGACGGTAAAAAATAGGAGGGATAACAGTGTTGAAAAAATGGACTTACTTGTTTGTCGCATTGATGTGTCTTTTTGTAGCTTTTACCCCAACACTTGATGCTGAAGGACCATTAGATCCTGCTCCGGAAATAACTCCTAGTAGTGGTTCGGCAAATGGTTTATCTGTATTGTTTGATAACACACATGCACAGACTGCAGGTGCAGCAGATTGGGTAATTGATGGGGCGTTTTCTGATTTTGCTGAAGCAATTGCGGAAGAAGGATACTATGTCCAAGAGTTGCGGAAAGAAGGAAGATTTACTTTAAGTGATTTAGAAGCTTATGATGTGTTTGTCATACCAGAAGCAAATATTCCTTTCTCTGAACAAGAACAAGAGGCTATGGTAGATTATGTGGATCAAGGTGGAAGTATTTTTTTCATTGCAGATCATTATAATGCAGATCGTAATAAGAATAGATGGGATTCTTCGGAGGTGTTTAATGGATATCGACGTGGTGCATGGTCAGACCCTACATTAGGCATGAGTCAGGAGGAAGAGGATTCTTTTTATATGCAAGACGTTTCAAGTTCTGATTGGTTAAGTGATCATTTTGGTATGCGAATACGTTACAATGCATTAGGTAATGTTTATTCAGATGTTATCGTTCCACCTTCTCAGTCATTTAACATTACGGATAATGTTAATACGATTACAATGCATGCTGGATCGACAATTGCTATTACGGATCCAGATAAAGCCAAAGGGATTGTATATATAGAGGAAACAAATGAGGCGTGGTCTCATTCGGTAGATCAAGGTGTATATAATGGCGGTGGAGTGGATGAAGGACCATATGTAGCGATAAGTAAATACAACTTAGGAAAAGTAGCAGTGATAGGTGATTCTTCACCAGTCGAAGATATTACTCCAAAATATAAAAGAGAAGAAACAGGTGGTACGAAAAGAACATATGATGGCTTCTATGATCAAGATAATCATGTTTTACTTGTTAATTTAATTAATTGGTTAGCTGAGCAAGAAGACTATTCATCATTTGATCAGTTAGCAGGTATAGACTTAGATGAGGAAACCTCTTTATTAAGTATGGAAAACCCAATAAACTCAACCGAACCAGAGTCAGAGCCTTGGAGTGAGCCAGCAAGTGATTATAAGTGGTGGGATCGTTCAACTTTTAAAGAGGGTTCCTATGGATATGTGGATAGTGATGAACCAAGTGAACCAGTGGATGGAGTCATAGAAAGCTTTGACAATGGCAGTAAAGCAGCATATGCAGCAGATGATGTAACATTAGCATCCGGTTCATGGTATTTTGATAATGCATTGTTAGGATCTTTATCCTCTGATAAGAAAAACGGTACACAAGCTAGTCGCATTCGTGCTAATGGAACCATTTCGATGAACTTTGATGTGAATGGAGCAGCGAGTGTGAAGGTGGAGCATGCCAATTTTGGTAATGACAGTGGAGCAAATTGGAGCTTAGAGAAGTCTACAAATGGAGGAGAAACTTGGACAAGTGTCGCTGGTCCCTATAGTAGTGGAAGCGCACTTGCATCTAAGACGATTCAAGTAAATGAACCAAATACGGTTAGATTCCGAATTGTTGTCGGTGGAACATCTGGGGAACGTATTAACGTAGATGATTTTACTATAATGGATGAATAGTGCAATAACTAATAGCTGCTAGCTTATGTTGAGTTAGCAGCTATTATTCTGAATTTACAATAACTATACATTTTTTTACAAGAAATTAATACCATATTAATGTTTATTTTTTACCATTATAGATAGCTCGAATTTTTCTAAATATTAGAGAGGGGAATTATGTTGAAAAAGCTATGGTGTTTATTAGTAATAGCGTTAGTTGCTATTTTAGTAGCGTGTGGTGATAATAGCGAAGAAGATACAACAAACGAAGCGAATGCAAGCGAAACAGAAAATAATACAGGATCAGATAACGACGCAACAGAGGGAGAAGAAATACAGTCGATTGATTCATTGTCTATTAGTTTTGTACCTTCACGTGAACCAGATGAAATTATAACAGCTACAGAACCTTTGAAAGGTTTATTGACAGAAGAAATGGAAAATTTGGGTTATGATATCGGTGAAGTTGCTATTGATGTTGGTACTAATTATGAAGCAGTAGGTGAAGCACTATCTGCAGGTACAACAGATATTGGGCTTATTCCTGGTGGTACATATGTACTGTATGATGATGGTGCAGAAGTTATTTTAACAGCAACTCGAGCAGGCTTAAGCATTGATTCAGATAAAGCAATTGACTGGAACGAAAATAAACCTACAGAACCGAGTGAAGAGCAAGTAACTTACTACCGTGCTTTAATGATTGCTGGACCTTCTGAAAAAGGACAGGAACTAGCAAATAAAGTAAACAATGGTGAAGAGCTTACAGCGGAAGATATGGAAAGTGCTAACTGGGCAGTAATGTCGTCATCATCTCCAGCTGGCTATATTTATCCATCATTATGGTTGAATGAAAATTTTGATCTAACGATTGCAGATCTGCCAAATAAAGTACAAGTAGATTCATATGGTAGTGCGTTTGCACAAATGGCGGAGGAACAAATTGATGTCATGGTAACATATGCAGATGCTAGACGAGATAATGAGGAAGCATGGCAGTCTGATTTTGAAAGAGAAGGAACCATCTGGGATGATACAAATGTAATTGGCGTAACCCCTGGTATTTACAATGACACAATCAGTGTAAGTAAAAACTCTGAAAAAATGGATGATGACTTAAAAGCTGCTATTCAAGAAGCATTTCTGAATATTGCAGAAACAGAAGAAGGGCAAGAAGTTATTTCAATTTACAATCATGAAGGTTATCAAGAAGCACAAGATTCTGACTATGACAATGAACGTGAAGCGCAAGAAATGGTCCAGTCTTTAGACTAAAAAATGTTCTGCTTATTATGAAAATATTGAAGGACAAATGAGGACATCATTTTTTGATGTTCTCATTTTTCACAAGGAAGGCGATAGAATGATTGAATTTACGAACGTAGATAAAGTATACCCAAACAAAGTGAAAGCATTACAAAATATTAACTTGAAGATCGAAAAAGGAGAATTTGTGGCGGTTATCGGTTTATCAGGAGCAGGTAAATCAACGCTTATCCGATGTATTAATCGAATGCATGATATTACGCATGGATCTCTTATTGTAGATGGTACCGATGTTGGGAAAATAAAAGGGAAAGAAATTCGCAATTTCCGTAAACGGATTGGGATGATCTTTCAATCTTTTAATTTAATCACACGTACTACAGTTATTAAAAATGTATTAGTTTCTTTTGTACCGCAACTACCTTTTTGGCGAAAAATGACAGGATTATTTAGTAAAAGGCATAAATTAAAAGCGTTGACTGCCTTAGATCAAGTTGGCATTTTAGATAAGGCATATGTTCGTGTTGATCAGTTATCTGGTGGTCAGCAGCAACGTGTTGCATTGGCAAGGACGTTAGCTCAAAATCCAGATATCCTCCTTGCTGATGAACCTATTGCTTCATTAGACCCAGTCACATCTAAGCAAGTAATGGATGACTTTCAGCGTATTAATCAAGATATGGACATGACCGTGATTCTGAATATTCACCATGTAGAGGTAGCGCTGGAGTATGCGGATCGCATTATCGGTGTAAGAGAAGGACAAATTGTTTACGATGGACCTGCTCATGACGTGACAGAAGAAGTATTAGATTATATTTATAAAGGTAAAGCAGAGGAAGTGAAGCAAGAGATGGATGAGGAAGGTGTCTATGTTTGATAAAATTTTCCCGCCCGAAAAAATAGTATTACCAAATGGTAAGACGGTTTTGGAAAAAAGATCCCGGACACCTCTTCTTTTCATCATTGTTCTGCTGGGAACTTTTTTATCTATCAGGTTTACTAATTTTGATTTTAATGTATTAGTAAAAAGGGGGCATGAGTTTTTCGTTATTATTAATGACATGATTCCTCCTAAATGGGATTACTTCCCGAGTATATGGCAACCATTACTGGACACGATTATGATGTCCATACTTGGTTCTACTCTCGGTTCCCTTGTTTCGATACCTGTTGCTTATCTAGCTGCTACGAATATGATAAAGAACAAGGTAGTGGTAATGGTTGCGAGGCTATTTTTGAGCATATTACGGACAATGCCAACATTAGTTTCAGCACTGATTGCGACTTTTATATTTGGGTTAGGGACGTTAGCTGGTACGGTAGCGATCTTTTTATTTACATTGGCGTATGTAGGTAAATTATTATATGAGCAAATTGAAAATGCCAGTTTGGATGCTTTTGAGGCAATGGAGTCAATCGGGATGACGAGAGTGCAAGCTTTTCGTTATGCGATATTTCCGCAAGTTCTACCAAACTACTTATCTACTTCCTTGTTTTGTTTCGAGGGAAATGTACGTTATGCAGCAATCTTAGGTTATGTTGGTGCCGGCGGAATCGGTTTGCTCTTAAACGAAGGATTAGGCTGGCGAGATTATGCAAGCGTTGGGATGGTATTACTCATGCTAGCCATTACGGTATTTTTGATCGAGACAGTTAGTGAGTATTTCAGGAAAAAGTTGATATGAAGGGCTTGACTTAAGATGAATGCTATCGAAAAACAATTATATGCTAAACCACGGAGCAATGTTTATATCTATATCATCTCTGCTATATTAATAGGATTAATAATTGGCTCTGTTTTTGTGATTGATTTTGAAAGTATGGGAAATAGTGGATGGACAATCGCTAAAAATATCCTTCTAGGAATAGTTACACCAGATTTGGACTTGTTGTTGAATTTCACAACACAAGGTGTCATGTATTTATTACTGGAAACAATTGCAATTGCCTTTTTGGGAACGATTATTGGGGTACTCTTAGCTATTCCGCTTGCCTTTTTGTCTGCATCTAATGTTGTTCCGAAGCCTATATCATGGATAACGAGGTTATTGCTGATTGTTATTCGTACGATTCCATCATTGGTATATGGTTTAATGCTTATTCGGGTAACAGGTCCAGGCCCATTTGCCGGAGTATTGACGATTGCTATTGTTTCAATTGGTATGCTTGCAAAGCTTTTTGTTGATGCAATAGAAGACTTGGATACGAGCATTTTTGAATCCATGACATCGATAGGTTGTACGACATTTGAGAAAATCAGATTTGGTATCATTCCGCAGCTAACGGCAATGTTTTTATCTATTGGGATTTACCGATTTGATATGAATTTGCGGGAAGCATCGATTCTTGGACTTGTTGGTGCAGGTGGTATCGGTGCACCGTTAATCTTTGCGATGAATTCGTACAGGTGGAATGAGGTTGGTTCGATATTAATCGGGCTTGTCATATTAATTCTGATCGTAGAAATTTGGTCTAACAATATGCGGAATAAATTAGTACGTGGATAAAAGGTGTAGAAGGGTTTGGATTTCGATCCAAGCTCTTTTTTATGAAGATAGCGATAAGGGTGATAGTGCCCAATGATTCTATAAAAGGTGAATTTGCAATCGCTGCCTGCTCAAGATATGATAAAAGAAAAAACGGAGTACGATTATGAAGAAAACCAAGCAAACGACACAACTGATAGAACAAAAGTAAATCAATTTTTTTGCCCGGGGAGATCCGATTGGGGAACATCTTGGATCTAAACTAAGCTTAGGCAAAATACGTAGACTCCTCATGACGAGCAGGCGAGCTGGAGATCCACAGTGTGAAGTGTTCTTCTTCACACTGTTAGCTAGGGCCGTGCCTACGGAAAGCGAAGTATTTTGCCGAAGCGGTATGTGTATTCAGACATTCATGTTCGGATTTTTCCTATCTTTTGTCCTAGCCTCATTAATGTATAAAATTGTTATTGAAGAATAGATTTTAATCCTTTACAATTTTAGTACAATCGATATAGGAAAAAAATCATCTGTTTAGATCCTTTAGCAGATACCCTATGCTTTATATTGAAAGGGGTTACAAAAGTGAAAAAATTACTGTTTGTTTATATAGTCTTAATTGGACTATTTGTTTTGTATGTATATCAGTATCAAACAAGTGAAACAACGAATAACGATTGGTCTGAACATGAATTGAGGGGCACGATTGATGAAACATATGTGATGGTAACATTCCAAGCAGGGATTGATTACTGGAAGCGGCCGCTAAAGGGGTTTGAGGATGCGGCAGAGGCTCTCAATGTGTCTGTAGAATATCGTGGTGCAACACAATATGATGTGAATGAAGAAATTACGGTGCTAGAACAAGTCATTGCCAAAAATCCTTCAGGAATAGCCATTTCGACGATGGATCCTGAAGCATTAAACCCTGTCATTAACCAAGCAGTAGATTCCGGAATTCCTGTTGTCATGTTTGATGCCGATGCACCAGATAGTCAGGCCTATGCTTTTTTAGGGACGGATAACCATTATGCTGGTGTTACAGCGGCACACAAAATGGCAGAGTTATTAAACAAATCTGGTGAAGTTGGTGTCGTGACACACCCCAATCAACTAAATCATTTAGAACGGACACAAGGTTTTCGAGAGACAATTAAGAATGAATACCCAGAGATGACAGTGGTTGAAGTGAAAAATGGTCGAGGGGACCAAATGATTTCTAAAGAAGTTTCAGAAGAATTAATGAGAGAACATCCGGATATTAAAGGCATTTTTGCTTCAGAGGCTAATGGTGGTGTTGGCGTAGGTAAAGCAGTATTAGACCAACAAAGAAAAGGTGACCTCGAAATTATAAGTTTTGATACAGACAAGGGTACACTAGATATGATTGAAGAAGGCGTAATTTCAGCAACGCTGGCGCAAGGTACATGGGAAATGGGCTATTGGTCCCTGCAGTTTCTCTTTCACCTTCAACATGGTTTAGCAGGTGATTTAAATGGAGAAACGAATCTGCCACGTTATGTTGATACAGGTATAACAGTTGTAACAAAAGAAAATGTAAGTGATTACTATCCTGCTGATTAAAGAATGGATGGATGCTCAGTGAAGCGCTGGATACAAATTAATAATATTCCAATTCGGTATAAACTAATATCACACTTTTTATTAATTAGTATATTGCCAATTTTCTGTTTAGCTTTGTTAATTAGTTGGACGGTTGAGCGTGTAATGGAAGAACAAGTTAATGACAATACAATGCAACTAATTGGTAAAGTAAACGAATCTTTCGAGTTTTACATTAGTAATCTACAAAGCTATACCTATATGATTGCGAATAACGAAGATGTCGGACAATTTCTAGGTCAAGGTGAAGATACGGATTTATCTGATAATAAATATGATATACAACGGTACTTGCGAAATTTTACAACTGTATCATCAGAGGTAGCAGGAATAATGGTGATAAACAATCAAGGTGAATATGTTAGTAATGAATTATATACTCCATCTACCATAGATTTAACGGAAACATCTTGGTATCAAGAAGCTGTTAACAATAATGGTATCTTTAAGATTATTGGTCGACCAGATGGCAGAAGGTTGAATTCTATCGTAGATTATACGAATGATGATGTGATAACTGTTGTAAGAGCAGTAATAGATCCATTTACTGAACAAGTTCATGGTGTAGTATTAATAGACTTAAAACGAAGAGCCATTGCAGAAACAGTAAAAGATATTACGTTAGGGAAAAGCGGATATTTAATGGTGATTGATGATAAAGGTCAAAATATTTACCAGCCTAACCAACCAATTGTGAGTCAAATACCTTTTAATTGGGTTAGTGAACAGCAATCAGGAGATTTCTCTAAAACGATCAAAGGGGAGAAGATTCAATTTATTTATCAGCGCTCTCCTTTTGCTAATTGGGTCACAGTTGGGGTGTTTCCGACAGAGGAAACCATTTTTGGCTTGCGTGAAATAAATTTTTACTTAGTGATGTTTATTTTTATCATTATGTTTTTTGGTATTCCGGTATCTTATTTTCTGTCACATTCGATCTCGAAACCGATTGTTCAGCTAGTATCTTTTATGAAGAAAGCAGAAGACGGAGATTTAAAGGTGAGATACAAGGAGAAAAGGTTTGATGAGATTGGGCTATTAGGCAAAAGTTTTAATACGATGCTAACGAAGCTTAATAGTTTAATGCATCTGACAGAAAGACAGGAAAGGCAAAAACGAGATGCAGAGTTTCGTAGTTTACAAGCGAATATCAATCCGCATTTTCTCTATAACACACTGGATACGATTCAATGGATGGCAAGAAAACAAAAGGCAGATGATGTGGCAGAAGTAGTAGAATCACTAGCTAAGCTATTTCGAATCGGTTTGAGTAAGGGGCGAGATATCATTACATTGGCTGAAGAAATCGATCATATCGAAAGCTATTTAAAAATACAAAAAACCAGATACCGTGAAAAGTTAAATTATGATATTAAAGTAGAAGAGTCTATCAAAAATAAAGCAATATTAAAATTTATTCTGCAACCAATTATTGAAAATGCAATCTATCACGGAATTAAAGAACGACGAGGAGCGGGACATATCAATATTGAAGCCAATTCTTCGGATGAAAATTTACTTATTAAGATTAGTGATGATGGAAAAGGAATGAGCCCAAAACAATTGAGCGATCTGAGAGAAGCGTTGGCTGAATCGATAACCCAAACTGAAAATCCAGAAGAAACAAGGAATAAAAAAGGATACGGCATGCTGAATGTGCAAGCAAGAATTCAATTAACACACGGACCTAATTATGGCCTGACAATAGAAAGTCAAGAAGATGCCGGAACAACTATTACGATCTTATTGCCAATTATGAATAACAGTGTTGAGGAGAGGGAGGAGTGATCAAGATGGAATATTGGAAAGTGTTAATAGCGGATGATGAATTTATCATCCGTGATGGAATCATGTCTTCCGTTGATTGGGGTGATTTTAATATGGAAGTTGTAGCAGAAGCTGAAGATGGAGAAGAGGCAGTTAACTTAGCTATCCGACATGAGGTTGATGTGTTATTAATCGATTTGAATATGCCAATCATGAATGGCATTACGGCAATGAAGAAAATTAAAGATCAATTACATGATTGTCGTATGGTAGTGATTTCTGGATATGATGATTTTCAATATGCTCAAGAAGCGATTCGCCTTCAAGTAGAGGATTATTTATTAAAACCGGTAAACCCTAATCAATTAGCTAATATTCTTGAAGCGGTAAGGCAACAGTTAGATCAGAAAAAGCAAGAAGAAAACTATTTGCAACAAGCTTCTTCCCAAGTAAAAAGGAATCATAAGCAGTTAAGAAATCGCTTCTTTCTAGATTGGATGACGGAAGTCGTAGGGGAAGAGGAAGTGAAAAATCAATTGAAATTTTTAGAACTCCCCCAAACGGAACCCCAATCGTTGATTGTTATGAAATGGCTTGATGGCGAAGCTGAGCATCATTTTTTTAGTGAGCAGGAGCGGAAGCAACAATTAGAAGCGATACAACAGTTACTGGGAGAGGACATGAAAAAGTATGTGCATGCCATATTTTTAGAAGGCACTCATTGGATTTCTATTCTCATTTGGGAACAAACTCCAGCAGATTTGACGTTACATCTAGAAGAATTTATAAAAGAGGAACTTGCGCAACATGTCTATGCTAAACAAATAGAAGTGGAATTTTCAAGCATTCCTGCTAAATATTCTGAAGTTAAGCAAGAATTAAATAAATATATGCAACTTTCCCCACTAGTTAAACAATCGATACAATATATTCGCAAACACTATCGTGATTCACACTTAACGCTAGAGAGTATCGCAGAATCACTGCATGTTTCAACCGTTTACCTTAGTAAAATGATTAAACAAGACCTAGGGGTATCTTACGTGAAATTTGTAACGCAAATGCGTTTGCAAACAGCAAAAGATTTATTGAGAACAACAGATCTCAGCGTCCGGGAAGTTGCCGAACTAGTAGGGTATGATTCACAACACTATTTCAGCACAGCATTTAGAAAATCGATTGGTGTGACACCGAAACAGTACAAACATCAATTGTAAGGGGTGGCTAATGGCTGCCTCAAAGTACTACTTTGAGTGCAGCCATTAGCCCCAAAGTTGCAAGAAGAGCCCCAAAGTTGCAAGAAGAGCCCCAAAGTTGCAAGAAGAGCCCCAAAGTTGCAAGAAGAGCCCCAAAGTTGCAAGAAGAGCCCCAAAGTTGCAAGAAGAGCCCCAAAGTTGCAAGAAGAGTTCCAAATTAAGAAGAACTAGAACTAATATGGCTTTCACATTAAATTTTTATAAAAACTGATTAAATTTATGTAAAGGCTTACAATGTGGTTTGTGATACATTTATAATCAGGCAAGATAAAAAACACAAAATTGAAAGGGGTTACAATTATGAAGAAGTTTAGTTTCTTAGCAATTTTCTTGAGTCTTATTTTATTTTTAGCTGCCTGTGGTAGCGATGATACTTCAGGTGGAAATTCAGATGATGGTGGCGAGTCTGCAGATGGTGGTTTAATCGGTGTAGCAATGCCGACAAAATCTTCTCAGCGTTGGGTTGATGATGGGAATAACATGGTAGAACAATTGGAAGCGCTAGGTTATGAAACAGATTTACAATATGCAGAAGACGATGTAGACAAACAAATCGAACAAATTGAAAATATGATCGTAAAAGGTGCAGAAGCACTTGTTATTGCATCAATCGATGGTACAGCACTTACGAATGTATTAGAAAAGGCTAATGACCAAGGTATTCAAGTGGTGTCATATGACCGTTTGATTATGGAATCGCCACACGTAACATACTATGCAACATTTGATAACTTTCAAGTAGGTGTATTGCAAGCCTCATACATCGAAGAAGCACTTGATTTGGAAAACGAAGAAGGACCATTCAATATTGAATTATTCGGTGGTTCCCCAGATGATAATAATGCTTACTTCTTCTGGGATGGTGCAATGAGTGTGCTTCAACCGTATATTGATGAAGGTAAATTAGTTATTCAAAGTGAACAAACAGAATTTGAACAAGCAGCAACAATGCGTTGGGATGGAAATACTGCGAAATCCCGTATGGAGAATATTCTTAGCAGTTCTTATTCAGGAGATGAAACAGTAGATGCAGTATTATCTCCTTATGATGGCATTAGCCGTGGTGTTATTCAAGCACTTAAAGGTGTAGGTTACGGTTCTGATGACCTTCCGTTACCAGTTATTACTGGTCAAGATGCAGAATTAGCTTCTATTAAATCAATCATTGCTGGTGAGCAGACACAAACTGTGTTTAAAGATACTCGTGATTTAGCTGCTGTGGCAGTTGATATGACAGAGGCTATTCTAAATGGTGAAGAAGCAGAAGTGAATGACACAGAAACTTATGATAATAACGAAAAAGTCGTTCCTACGTATCTTGTAGAGCCTGTTTCTGTTGATATTGATAACTACCAGGAAGTTGTCATGGATAGTGGCTACTATTCTGAAGACGAGTTAGAATAAGCCAGATCATAAAGAAATGAATTAGTGGTGGTCTGAGGTCACCACTAATTCAATGTTATAGAGCTATTAAAGGTGGTGGAGCTAATGTCTGATTATATACTGGAAATGCGTGAAATTACGAAAACTTTTCCCGGTGTAAAAGCTTTAGATAATGTTAATTTGCAAGTGGAACAGGGAGAAATACATGCATTAGTCGGAGAAAATGGTGCAGGGAAATCAACATTAATGAAAGTTTTAAGTGGTGTTTATCCATATGGAACCTATGATGGATCAATTTATTTTAAAGGACAGGAATGCGAATTTAAAAATATTAAGCAAAGTGAGAATTTAGGGATTGTTATAATCCATCAGGAATTAGCGTTAAGTCCATACCTTTCTATTGCTGAAAATATTTTTCTTGGTAATGAACGTCAATCTAACAAGATTATGAAGTGGCAAGATACATTTTCAGAGTCTAAGAAATTGTTAGAACGTGTGGGCCTAAAAGATTCTCCAGAAACACCTGTAATGGATATCGGTGTAGGGAAGCAGCAATTAGTGGAAATTGCTAAAGCTTTATCGAAAAATGTGAAACTGCTAATTCTAGATGAGCCTACCGCAGCGTTGAACGAGACAGATAGTGAGAACTTACTGAAATTACTATTGGAGTTGAAACAGCAAGGAGTATCCTCGATATTAATCTCTCACAAATTAAATGAAGTATCCTATGTATCTGATTCTATTACAGTACTACGCGATGGGAAAACAATTGAAACTTTAGATGCAAAGGAAGAAGAGATATCAGAAGAAAGAATCATCAAGGGGATGGTAGGTCGAGAGTTAACAAGTAGGTTCCCTAATCGTCAGCCTACTATCGGTAAGACTATTTTTGAAGTGAAGAACTGGAATGTATATCATCCACAACAACAGGATCGTAAAATCATCGATAACATCAGCTTTCACGTAAAAAAAGGTGAAATTGTGGGCATAGCCGGATTAATGGGGGCTGGCCGAACAGAATTGGCTATGAGTATTTTTGGGAAATCATATGGTAAGAAAATCAGTGGTGAATTATATAAGGATGGAAAACAAATTGAAGTCAATACAGTAAGTAAAGCGATCGAAAAGGGCATTGCATATGTTTCAGAAGATCGTAAGACATATGGCTTGAATTTAATTGATGATATAAAACGTAATATTACATTATCCAATTTACAGAGAATCTCCAAATCAAGTGTGATCGATGAAAATAAAGAAGTAATCGAATCACAATCCTTAAGAGAGCGATTAAATATTAAGACGCCAACACTTGAACAACTGGCAGGTAACTTAAGTGGGGGTAACCAGCAGAAAGTTGTTCTTAGTAAATGGATCTTTACAGAACCCGATATTCTAATTTTGGATGAACCCACAAGAGGTATTGATGTTGGGGCAAAATTTGAAATTTATACTCAGATCAACGAGTTAGCTCAGCAAGGATTAGCGGTCATCGTTATTTCTTCGGAATTACCAGAGGTACTAGGGCTATCAGACAGAATTTATGTAATGAATGAAGGGCGCTTGACAGGTGAATTGAATAGAGACGAAGCAGATCAAGAAAATGTCATGCGTTATATGACTGGAACAGGGGGGACTCGCAATGCAGACGTTAATTAATTTATTTAAAAATAACCTTAGAGAGTATGGAATGATTATTGCACTTGTATTGATCACGGGACTTTTTTGGTTTTTAACTGACGGGGTTAATTTTACACCACTAAACTTGACTAACCTAATTTTACAAAATGGCTTTATTCTTGTTTTAGCTGTTGGGATGGTTTTAGTAATTATTACTGGTAACATTGATTTATCAGTAGGTTCAGTTGTTGCATTTATTGGAGCTATTGCTGGTGTACTTATTATTAATATGAATGTTCCGGTTTGGTTAGCGGTGATTCTTGCTATTATAGCGGGTGCTTTAATTGGTGTATGGCAAGGTTTTTGGATCTCATATGTTGGGATACCATCCTTTATCGTAACCTTGGCAGGAATGCTTGTATTTAGAGGTCTAACTTTATGGTTGTTAGATGGGCAATCTTTAGCACCGTTTCCTGATTCGTTTCAAAGTATAAGTAGTGGATTTATTCCTGATTTATTTGGCGGAGCGAATCTACACATTTTTACCATTGTGTTGTCTGTAATTTTATCGCTGGTATTGGTCTACTTAGAAATTAATAAAAGAAGAACACAATTGCATTATAATTTTGAAGTAGCCCCTTTATGGATAACTATTACAAAATTGGCGTTATTATTACTTGCGATTAATTGGTTTGCTTTTCAATTAGCACAAAATAAAGGGATACCAACAGTACTTGTTATTGTGCTTGCTCTTATTGTGCTTTACACCTTTGTTATGAAAAACACCGTAATGGGGCGTCATATCTATGCTACTGGTGGAAACAAAAAGGCAGCAGACTTATCCGGGATAAAAACGAAACGAGTAGTATTTTGGGTTTTTGTAAACAATGGTGTGCTTGCTGCTTTAGCCGGTTTAATGTTTGCCGCTCGATTAAATTCAGCAACTCCAGCAGCTGGTGATATGCTCGAACTCGATGCGATTGCAGCGGTATTTATCGGTGGTGCATCCATGGCTGGTGGTGTTGGTACTGTAATCGGTGCGATCGTCGGTGGTCTTGTAATGGGCGTAATGAACAACGGTATGTCACTAATCGGTATCGGTATTGACTGGCAGCAATTTATTAAAGGTTTAGTATTACTAATCGCCGTTGGTTTTGATGTGTATAATAAAAATAAAGGTTAATAGTAATAAATAGATGCTCGCCTTAGAGGTGAGCATTTTTTGCTTTGTCTACAAAAATGTAGACTTTTTATATCAAACTGGTTTAAAAATGTAATCTGTTTATTGGTAGAATAGAGACAATCCATCAGTCAAAAAGAATTGATTGATGGATTGTTTTTTTCATAATATAGGAAAGTATATAATCCGCGGTATCAACGCATTTGTAAGCAGAGTAGCCATTTTGAAATAGCTTGTACAGGAAACCATCGCTGCGGCTGTCCACTTCCCTTTCCACGGGATTTTCGCCTAAGCTAACTTTGGTAAGCAAAGAGCGCTTACCAAAGTGGATCTTAGTCGAAAATCATCCCGTAGGAGTGGAAGTGGACGGCCTCCGCTATGAAACTGTTCTACAACGTTTGTGACTGCTAACGACTCGAGCTTTCTTAACCTGTGTAATAAAATTGGAATGTCAGCGAGTACATTCGTTGTAGAGCATTAATTAGCGTAGGCGTCCACTTCGACTCCTGTGGGATCAGCGTGATCTGAAGATCCACTTTTGTAAAGCGATCTTCTTTACAAA